>NZ_BMPI01000008.1:223776-240073 GCF_014647515.1 Dactylosporangium sucinum
ACGGTCGCCGCCGCGGTCGGCGACGCCTCCACCCTCGGCCTGCTGCACGCGCTGGCCCGCGCCGACGCCGCCGCGACCGGCCCGGCCGCCTGGTCGGACTGGAAGGGCCGGCTGATCGCCGAGCTGGTCCGCCACGTCGACCGCGCGCTCGACACCGGCGTGGTCGACCCGCCCCGCTCGCCTGCCGCGGCGCTGCCGGTGCCGGCGCGGTTGCCGGCGGTACACCTGGACGACGACGCGGTGTCGGTGACCGCGCCGGACCGACGCGGCCTGCTGGCGGCGGTGGCCGGGTGTCTCTCCCTGCACCGGCTCGACGTCGTCACCGCCGACACACTCACCGTCGACGGGGTGGCGCGGATGGTGTGCGCGGTCCAGCCCCGATACGGCGGCGAGGTCGACCGCGAGGCGATCGTCTCGGACCTGCGCCGGGCCGTGACCGGCGACCTTCCGCTGGCCGAGCGCCTGGCCGCCCGCGACCGGTCCGCGCGCCGCAGCGCCTCCGCCCCGCCGCGGGTGGTGTGGCAGCCGTCCACGGCGGCCACCGACGCCACCGTGCTCGAGCTCCGCGCGACCGACACGCCCGGCCTGCTGTTCCGGGTGGCGAGCGCGCTGGAGGACGTGGGCGCGGACGTCCGGTCGGCCCGGATCTCGACCCTGGGCGGCGCCGTGGTGGACGCCTTCTACCTGGCCGGCTCGTGGGACGCGGACGCGCGGGCCCGCATCGAGGCGGCCGTCCTGCAGGCCGCGACCAGCGCCTGACCGTGCGTGGCGCGAAGGGTGGCGCCGCGTCGCGTACCCTTCAAGGGACTCCTACACCCGAGGACGGATCGTCGTGTTTGACACCCTGAGTGACCGGCTCTCCGGCATCTTCTCGAAGCTGCGGAGCAAGGGCCGGCTCACCGATGCCGACGTGGACGCCACCGCGCGGGAGATTCGGCTCGCGCTGCTCGAGGCCGACGTCGCGCTGCCGGTGGTCAAGGCGTTCATCGCCCGGTTGAAGGAGCGGGCGCGCGGCGCTGAGGTGTCGCAGGCGCTCAACCCGGCCCAGCAGATCATCAAGATCGTCCACGAGGAGCTCGTCGCCACGCTCGGTGGCGAGGCCCGGCGGCTCCAGTTCGCCAAGAACCCGCCGACCGTCATCATGCTCGCCGGCCTTCAGGGCTCCGGCAAGACGACCCTCGCCGGGAAGCTCGCCCGCTGGCTCAAGGGGCAGGGCCACCAGCCGCTGCTCGTCGCGGCCGACCTCCAGCGGCCCAACGCGGTCAACCAGCTGCAGGTGCTGGGCGGCCGGGCCGGCGTCGAGGTGTATGCGCCGCAGCCGGGCAACGGCGTCGGCGACCCGGTGGCGGTCGCCCGCGAGTCCATCGAGCACGCGCGGCGGCAGATGCGCGACATCGTCATCGTCGACACCGCCGGCCGGCTGGGCATCGACGCCGAGATGATGCAGCAGGCCGCGAACATCCGCGACGCGGTCGACCCCGACGAGGTGCTGTTCGTCATCGACGCGATGGTCGGTCAGGACGCGGTCGCGACCGCCGAGGCCTTCCGCGACGGCGTCGGCATCACCGGCGTCGTCCTCTCGAAGCTCGACGGTGACGCCCGCGGTGGTGCGGCGCTGTCCGTGCGGCACGTGACCGGCCAGCCGATCATGTTCGCGTCCACCGGCGAGAAGCTGGAGGACTTCGACGTCTTCCACCCCGACCGGATGGCCTCGCGGATCCTCGGGATGGGCGACGTCCTCACCCTCATCGAGCAGGCCGAGCAGGCCTTCGCCGACGATGAGAAGGAGCGGATGGCCGCCAAGCTCATGGGCGGCGAGCAGTTCACGCTCGAGGACTTCCTGGAGCAGCTGCAGGCGGTGCGCCGGATGGGCCCGATCGCCAACGTGCTGGCCATGATGCCGGGCATGGGGCAGATGAAGGACCAACTGGCCGAGCTCGACGACAAGCACTTCGACCGGGTCGTCGCGATCATCCGCTCGATGACCCCGAACGAGCGGGTCAACCCGAAGATCCTCAACGCCTCGCGCCGGGTGCGCATCGCCAACGGCTCCGGCACCACCGTCACCGACGTCAACCAGCTGCTCAACCGCTTCGCCGACGCGCAGAAGATGATGAAGCAGATGGGCGGCATGATGGGCCTGCCCGGCGGGCGGCGCAAGGCGACCAAGTCGCCCAAGAACAAGCGCAAGGGCACCAAGAGCGGCAACAACCGCCAGCCCCGCCTCGGCGGCGGCATGCCCGCGATGCCGCAGCTGCCGCCCGGCCTCGACCCGGCGCAGATGGACCCCAACGCGGCCGGCCTGCCGCCGGGCTTCAAGCTGCCGAAGCTCGACTTCTCGAAGCTGCAGAAGCGTGACAAGGACAACTGAGCCACTCCACGTCCGCGGGACCATCCTGCCGGACGGGGAGCGGCGCGACCTCTGGCTGGTCGGCGACCGGGTGACGTTCGAGCCCGTCGCCGGCGCGCTGACGGTGGCCGACGGCGGGTTCGTCCTGCCGGGCCTCGTCGACGCGCACTGTCACCTGGGCATCGCCCCCGGCGGCGCTCCGGCGGCAGGGGTCGGCCAGGCGCGGTCGCTCGCCGTCGTCGACCGTGACGCGGGCGTGCTCGCGATCCGCGACGCCGGCTCCCCGATTCCCTACGCGGAGCTCGACGACGACCCCGACGTCCCCCGGCTGGTGCGGGCGGGCCGGCACGTGGCGCCGCCGAAGCGGTATCTGCGGGATATCGGCGTCGAGGTGGGCGAGGCGGACCTGGACGCCGAGGTGACCCGGCAGGCCGCCGTCGGCAACGGCTGGGTGAAGCTGGTCGGCGACTGGATCGACCGCGGGGTCGGCGACCTCGCCCCGGCGTGGGACGTCGAGGCCATGGCCGGCGCCGTCGCGGCCGCGCACGCCGCCGGCGCGCGGGTCGCTGTCCACACGTTCGCCGAGGAGTCCGTGGCCGCCCTGGTGCGGGCCGGGGTCGACTCGGTCGAGCACGGCACCGGGCTGGCCGAGGACGACGTCGCCGAGATGGCCCGCCGGGGGACCGCGCTCGTGCCGACGATGATCAACATCGCCACCTTCGGCAAGATCGCGGCGCAGGCGGAGGACAAGTTCCCGGGGTACGCCCGCCATATGGTCGCCCTTCGTGACCGCTTCCCGGCCGTGGTCCGCGCCGCCCACGAGGCCGGCGTGCCGATCTACGTCGGCAGCGACGCCGGTGGCGGCATCGACCACGGGCTGGCCGCGCAGGAGATGCTGCTGCTGCACCGCGAGGGCGGCCTGCCCGCCGAGGCGGTCCTGCGCGCCGGCTCCTGGGGTGCCCGCGCGTGGCTCGGCTTCCCCGGCCTGGTCGAGGGCGGCCTGGCCGACCTGGTCGTCTACGCGGAGGACCCGCGCACGGACCTGACCACCCTCCTGCGCCCGCAGCGGATCGTGCTCCGCGGACGGGTGATCGCGTAAGATTCGGGGGTGCCGCTGCGTCCCGGAAGACCGGTTCTGCACCGGCATTTCACCCATGAAACGCTGGTCTGGGCGCCCCTGACCCGCGTCGTGTCCGACGACGAGCAGGGCACCCGCCTCTGGCTCGCGACCGGCAGCCCGCTCATCCGCGAGGTCACCGTCGCCGGCGACGGTCCGCGCGACATGCCCTTCGCCGACTGGATCGACACCCCGAAGAAGATCATCCAGGATGTGTACCGCGGACCCCACTGCCTCAAGTTCAACCCCCGCGGCGCCGCGTACTCCGTCTGGTGGCTCTTCGACCCGTCGCTCACCTTCCGCGCGTGGTACGTCAACCTCGAAGAACCATCGGTGACCTGGGAGGACGGCGAGCTCGCCGGCATCGACCTCACCGACCAGGACCTCGACATCTGGGTGTGGCCCGACCGCCGCTGGGGCTGGAAGGACGAGGACGAGCTCGAGGAGCGCCTCGCCTTCCCCGACGCCTACTGGGTCCCCGATCCCGACGCCGTCTGGGCCCAGGGCCGCGCGATCGTCCCCGCGATCGAGGCGGGCGCCTGGCCGTTCGACGGCACGTGGACCGACTTCCGGCCGCCGGCCGGCTGGACCATCCCGGACCCCGTCACCGAGGGCTGGGACCGACCGAGGGAGCGCGGTTGAGCGTCGTCTTCACGCCCGGACAGGTGATCATGCATCGCAACGTGCGGCGCGGGCGGCTCGGCTGGGTGCGCCCGGCCCGGGTCGTCTCCGACGACGAGCGCGGGCTGCTGGTGTGGGTCGCCCGGGGCACGCCCGTCGTCAACGAGGTCTCCGCCGACGGGCGCGGGATGCGGTCGATGCCGTTCGCCGAGTACGTCGAGCTGGGCGCGCCGACGCTCAAGCACGGCACGTGGGGCGGGCCGGGCGTGCTCAAGCTGCACCGGCCCGGCGGCCCGGCGCACTCGGTCTGGTGGTTCCGCGACGAGGAGGAGCGGTTCGCCGGGTGGTACGTCAACCTCGAGCGCCCGGCGATCCGCTGGAGCGACGAGGGCGGGGCGGCCGGCGTCGACGTGACCGACGAGGACCTCGACATCGTCGTGCACCCCGACCGGAGCTGGAAGTGGAAGGACGAGGACGAGTTCCTGGAGCGCCTCGCGATCCCGGAGCACTACTGGGTGGCGGACGAGGCGGCGGTGCGGGCCGAGGGCGAGCGAGTGATCAAGGAGATCGAGGCGGGGGAGTTCCCCTTCGACGGCACCTGGATCGGCTGGCAGCCGCCCGCCGCCTGGGAGCTCCCCGGCCTGGTGCCCGGCTGGGACCGGCCGCCGCTGAGGTGAGCCCCGGTTTTTGCGCACGGTAGTGGGTCTGGCACAATGGTTGGCTGGTATCCGGTGTGCGTCCGAGCCCTCTAACCCGGCGTCGCGCCAGTCCAACAGAGCAGCCGACGGCGTCATCCCCACGACGTCCGGGCGGTCGCTCGGCTTCCAACAGATCCAGGAGCGAGCAACCAAGTGGCCGTCAAGATCCGGCTCCTGCGGATGGGCAAGATCCGCAACCCGCAGTACCGCATCGTCGTCGCCGACTCGCGCACCAAGCGCGACGGCCGTGCGATCGAGTTCGTCGGGCTTTACCACCCGAAGGAGGAGCCCTCGCGCATCGAGGTCAACTCCGAGCGCATCCAGCACTGGCTGTCGGTCGGCGCGCAGCCGAGCGAGCCCGTGCTGGCGATTCTCAGCAAGACCGGTGACTGGCAGCGGTTCAAGGGCCTGCCCGCGCCGGCCGAGCCGCTGAAGGTGCGCGCCGCGGCGCCCGACCGTCGCGCCACCTACGAGGCCGAGGCCCAGGCCGCCGCCGGTGTGGCGGACGCGCCGAAGGCCAAGAAGGCCGCCGAGCCGAAGAAGAAGGCCGAGGCGCCCGCCGCCGAGGCCGCGCAGGCTGAGGAGCAGTCCGGTGCCGGCGCCGGCGCGGAGGCCTGACGTGCTGCGTCCCGCGCTGGAGCACCTGGTCAAGGGCATCGTCGACAATCCCGACGATGTCCGTGTCCGCATGGTCGACTCCCGTCGCGGTCAGCGTCTCGAGGTCCGGGTCAACCCGGAGGACCTCGGCACGGTGATCGGGCGCGGTGGGCGCACCGCCAAGGCGCTGCGGCAGGTCATCACGTCGATCGGCGGCCGCGGCGTGCGCGTCGAGATCGTCGACGCCTACTGACCCGCATGCTCCTCGTCGTCGGTCTGGTGATCCGCGCGCACGGCGTCCACGGTGAAGTCGTGGTCGACGTCCGCACGGATGCTCCGGCTGAACGTTTCGCCGTCGGGTCGGTCCTCACGACCGACTCGACGGCGGTTCGCCGGCTGCAAACCGTCCCCGCGGGTGCCTGGCGCCCGCCCGCGACGGTCAGCGTCGAGTCCGTCCGGCCGCACCAGGGCCGGCTGCTGGTGGTCTTCGACGGCATCTACGACCGCAACCTCGCCGAGGAGATGCGCGGCGTGCTGCTGTGCGTCGACAGCGAGACGATCCCGCCCAGCGACGACCCGGACGAGTTCAACGATCACGAGCTGATCGGCCTCGCGGTGGTCCGCCCCGACGGCGAGCGCCTCGGCGAGCTGCTGCGCATCGACCACGCGCCCGCCCACGACCTGCTTGTCGTGCGGCTCACCGACGGGCGCACCGGTCTTGTCCCGTTCGTCCGCGAGATCGTCCCCGAGGTCGACGTGCCCGGCGGGCGGATCGTCGTCACCCCGCCGGAAGGCCTCTTCGACCTATGAGGGTCGACGTCGTCACGATCTTCCCCGACTACCTCGCGCCGCTGGAGCTGTCGCTCATCGGCAAGGCGCGCGCGGCGGGCACGCTTCAGGTCGAGGTCCACGACCTGCGTCGCTGGACGCACGACGTGCACCGCACGGTCGACGACACGCCCTACGGCGGCGGCCCCGGCATGGTCATGCGCCCCGAGCCGTGGGGCCAGGCCCTCGACGAGCTGGCCGGCCCCGAGACCCACCTCGTCGTGCCCAGCCCGGCCGGGACCCCGTTCACGCAGGCCACCGCCCGCGCCCTGGCCGGGGACCCGCACCTGCTGTTCGCCTGCGGGCGGTACGAGGGGATCGACCAGCGTGTCATCGACCACGCCGCCACGCGGATGCGGGTGAGCGAGATCTCCCTCGGCGACTACGTGCTCTTCGGCGGAGAGGTTGCCGTGCTGGTCGTCCTGGAGGCGGTCACCCGCCTGCTGCCCGGGGTGCTCGGCAACGCCGACTCGCTGCTGGAGGAGTCGCACGCCGACGGCGTCCTGGAGGCGCCGATGTACACCAAGCCCCCGACCTGGCGCGGTCTCGACGTCCCGGAGATCCTCCGCTCGGGTGACCACGGCAAGATCGCCCGTTGGCGCCGTGAGCAGGCACTCCTGCGCACCGCCGAGCGCCGGCCCGACCTCCTCGCCGCCCTTGAGGACGGCGATCAAGGGACCTGATTTCAGGTTCCGGGCGTCGATGTGGCAAAGTAGTGAGGTTGCCGCGGGCGGAAGCCTGCGTGCCCTGGAACCTAAGCCCTCGCGCGTCCCTCAGTCGGGCGTGCCTTGAAGTGACGAGGAACAGCCGCGATGAACACGCTGGACGCGCTGGACGCACAGTCGCAGCGGACCGATATCCCGAGCTTCCGCGCCGGTGACACCGTCAAGGTGCACGCCCGCGTCGTCGAGGGCAACCGGTCCCGGGTCCAGATCTTCCAGGGCGTGGTGATCCGTCGCCAGGGCGCCGGCCTTCGGGAGACCTTCTCGGTCCGCAAGGTGAGCTTCGGCGTCGGCGTCGAGCGCACCTACCCGGTGAACAGCCCGGCCGTCGACCGGATCGAGGTCGTGACCCGTGGCGACGTGCGCCGCGCCAAGCTCTACTACCTCCGTGACCTCCGCGGCAAGAAGGCGAAGATCAAGGAGAAGCGCGAGACCAAGGTCAGCAGCTGACCTCGCGGTTCGCCAGGAGCTCGTCAGGGAGGGGCGCCTCGCGCACCCTCCCTGAGCCATGTCCCGGAGTGGCTTTTTCGGTCACGGAGGACTGGTCTCCCCAAAGTGGTCTTGTGCCTCTAGGCTGACGCCGATGGCAAGCGACCCCTACGCCCGCGATGGTTACGACGATCGCGGCGATGATTCATCCCCGCGTCAGCGCCCCCTTGACCAGGAGGGCGGGCAGCGTGGGCAGTTCGGTTTCGGCGGCGTGAGTTACCCGGGACACGATTACTGGGCGACCACGGGCCGGCCCGAGAGCGCCCCCGACCAGCGGTCGTATGACGGTAGCTGGAACCGCGACGGGCATGGCACGGAGCAGCGGCACGACGACCGCTACGACGAGCAGCCCCAGGGCGGCTGGAACGCGGGCCGGGGATACGAGGAGCCCTACGGTGGCGGCCGGGGTCGCCGGGACCGCTACGACGAGCCGCCGATCGTGCGCGACCGCGCGTTCGAGGACGAGCGCTCGCAGTATGACGACCGCTACGAGCGCAGCTTCGACCGCCGGCGCTCGGCGGCGCGCGACGACTACGACGACAGCTCCTCCCAGTCGTGGCGCAGCAAGGTCCGCAAGAAGCGCAAGAACATGCCGCTGTGGCAGGAGCTGCCGCTGCTGCTCATCGTGGCGTTCTGCCTCGCGGTGCTCATCCGCACCTTCCTGGTCCAGGCGTTCTTCATCCCGTCCGGCTCGATGGAGGAGACCCTCCTCGTCGGCGACCGGGTGCTGGTCAACAAGGTGCTGTACGACGTCCGGGAGCCCCAGCGGGGCGAGATCGTCGTCTTCCAGGGGCCGGCGAACTGGGCGCCCGAGAACCAGGTCGACAAGGACGCGGGCTTCTTCGCCGAGCTCGGCCGCACGGTCGGCGACCTCGTCGGCTTCTCCCAGCCGGGCGAGAAGGACTTCATCAAGCGGGTCATCGGCCTGCCCGGCGACATGGTGGCCTGCTGCGACGTGCAGGGGCGGGTGACCGTCAACGGCTTCCCGCTCGACGAGTCGTCGTACGTCTACGAGGACTCGCCGCTCGACGCCACGCCCAACCCGCGGCAGTGCACCGCCCGGCGCTTCGACCCGGTGAAGGTGGAGCCGGGGCAGATGTTCGTCATGGGTGACCATCGCGGCGTCTCGCAGGACTCGCGCTGCCAGGGCCAGGTGCCGATCGACAACGTCATCGGGCGCGCCTTCGTCATCCTGTGGCCGAGCAGCCGGTGGGGGTGGCTTTCGGTGCCGGAAACGTTCAAGAACGTGCCGAAGAGCGCGGCGGCGCCGCCCGCACCGGGCCCGCGGGTGACCCGCGTCCCCGAGTTTCCATTGACGCCGGACTTTTTCGTCGCCCCGTTGGCGGCTTCTGCCATGGTTTCGACCCGTTCGGCGCGTCCGGAGCGGTTGAGGCGTCGCCGATCGTGACGAGCACGTACCCTTCAGGGCGTGATTGACGAGCAGACCAAGAAACCCGGCACGTTCTGGCGTGAGTTGCCGGTGTTGCTGGGCGTGGCGATCATCGTCGCCGTCGTGGTGCGGGCCTTCGTTCTCCA
The DNA here is from genome assembly GCF_014647515.1 of Dactylosporangium sucinum. Taxonomy (GTDB): domain Bacteria; phylum Actinomycetota; class Actinomycetes; order Mycobacteriales; family Micromonosporaceae; genus Dactylosporangium; species Dactylosporangium sucinum. The sequence goes on from NZ_BMPI01000008.1 coordinate 232,735, forward strand.
GACGTTCTACATCCCCTCCGAGTCCATGGAGAACACCCTCCTGATCAAGGATCGGGTGCTCGTCAACAAGCTGGTCTACGACTTCCGCTCGCCGCACCGGGGCGAGGTCATCGTGTTCGAGGCGCCCAACTCCTGGCGCAACGACCCGTCGGAAGAGGACTTCATCAAGCGGGTCATCGCGGTCGGCGGCGACCACATCGTGTGCTGTGACGACAAGCAGCGGATCACGGTCAACGGCACCCCCCTCGACGAGACGTACGTCTACACCAACGAGGACGGGCTGCAGGACCTGCCGAGCGAGGAGCAGTTCGACGTCACCGTGCCGAAGGGGCGGCTGTGGGTGATGGGGGACCATCGGTCGCGGTCGGGGGACTCGCGGTACAACTTCATCCGCATGAAAGATCCGGTCCAGGCGACCATCTCCGAGGACGACGTGGTCGGACGCGCGTTCGTCGTCTTCTGGCCCTTCTCCAGAGCCAAATGGCTCAGCGTCCCGGACACTTACGAGAAGGTGCCCGATCCCGCCACGAAGTGACCACGTCGTAGTCTCGTCGGTATGACGGACGGCGCGGGGGTCATCGATCGCAGGGCGGCCCGGGTGCTCCTGATCGATCCGGCCGGACGGGTCCTGCTGCTGCACGGCTGGGACCCGGCCCGTCCCGACCACCGCTACTGGTTCACCGTGGGCGGTGGGCTGGAGGCCGGGGAGTCGCTGCGCGACGCCGCCGTGCGCGAGGTCTACGAGGAGACCGGGCTGCGCGTCGCGCCGGCCGACCTGAGCGGGCCGGTCCGCACCGACATGGTGCGCTTCCCGTTCGACGGGCGGTGGTACACGCAGGAGCAGTCCTTCTTCGTCGTGCGTACGCTGGAATTCGAGGTCGACCTGACCCACCTGGGGGAGTACGAGGTCGGCTGCATCGACGTCGGCCGGTGGTGGTCGGCCGACGAGCTGCGGGAGACGCCGGAGCGGTACTACCCCGAGGACCTCGTCGCGCTCCTGCGGGAGGTGGGGTGAGCGTGCTGGCGCCCCCACGCACCGTCGTGCATCGCGCCGCGGGCCTGTGGGCCCTGGAGCGGGCGCTGCAGCGGCGCGGCTTCGATCGGGTCGCCGGGGCCGACGAGGCCGGCCGGGGCGCGTGCGCCGGGCCGCTCGTGGTTGCTGCGGTCGTGCTGCCACAGGGCCGCCGCGGCGAGATCGACGAGCTCAACGACTCCAAGCTGCTGACCGCCGCCGCCCGCGACCGGATCTACGAGGATGTCGTGCGGCGCGCCGAGGCCTGGTCGGTGGTGATCATCCCGCCGGGCGACATCGACCGCCGCGGCCTGCACGTGTGCAACCTGGCCGGGATGCGCCGGGCGTTCGCCGGGCTGTCCGTCCGCCCCGACTACGTGCTCACCGACGGCTTCCGGGTCGACGGTCTGGGCGTGCCCGGGCTGGCCGTCTGGAAGGGCGACCAGGTCGCCGCCTGCGTCGCCGCCGCCAGCGTCGTGGCAAAGGTCACCCGGGACCGGATCATGCAGGACCTGCACAAAGCGCACCCCGAGTACGGCTTCGACGAGCACAAGGGCTACGCGACCCCGGACCACCAAGCCGCGCTCTCGGCGCACGGGCCGTGCGCCGAGCACCGTTTCTCCTACGCGAACGTGGCGGCGGTAGGGCGCCCGGGCCAAAGGCGCGGTAACGTCGGCGTGGCGCCCGGCGCGCCCGCACGGGTGCCGGCGCAAGTGGGCGACAATGTGGCTATGGAAGGCGGACCGCGATGAGCGCCGAAGATCTCGAGAAGTACGAAACCGAGATGGAGCTCCAGCTCTACCGGGAGTACCGCGACATCGTCCGCCAGTTCTCCTACGTGGTGGAGACCGAGCGCCGGTTCTACCTGGCCAACCAGGTCGACCTGCACGTGCGCAACTCCGACGGCGAGGTCTACTTCGAGGTCGAGATGCACGACGCATGGGTCTGGGACATGTACCGTCCGGCCCGGTTCGTGAAGAACGTGCGGGTGATGACCTTCAAGGACGTGAACGTCGAGGAGCTGGAGAAGCCCGACATCTCGCTCCCCGACAACGGGTTCGGCTCGTAATCCACAAGGCCGTCGTTGTCCACAGATCTTGAGGGTCGGGGCAACGGCGGCCGTCCTGTCTGCGGGACGCTGCCGGGGTGCTCCGGTTCGTCCTCGCCCTGCTGCTCGCCCTCGCGCCCCCTTCGGGGTTCCGCGCCCCGCTGCCCCTGACCGTCGTGCGGCCGTTCGAGGCGCCGCCCGGCCCCTACGCGCCCGGCCACCGAGGCGTCGACCTGCTCGGGGTTCCCGGCGCCCGAGTGGCCAGCGCCGGGCCCGGCGTCGTGACCTTCGCCGGGCCGGTCGCCGGCCGCGGGGTCGTCACCGTCGCCCATCCGGGCGGCCTGCGCACCACCTACGAGCCCGTCGAGCCGCTGGTCGCCGCCGGGTTCACGGTGGTGGCCGGGACGCCGATCGGCCTGCTGCGGTCCGGCCACCCCGGCTGTCCGGCCGCGGCCTGCCTGCACTGGGGCCTGCGGCACGGCGACACCTACCTGGACCCGCTGAGCCTGCTGGGCCGCGGCCGCGTCCGCCTGCTCCCCGTCAGCGGATCAGCTTCGGCAGTCCCTCGGCCAGCCGCTGGAAGTCGTCCACGCGGTTGTAGACCTGGGCCGACAGCCGCAGGTATCCCCGGCCGTGCCAGGCGGACAGCCCGACCTCGGCGCCGAGCTCGTCGGAGATCCGCCGCCGGAGGGCCACGGCCGCTGTGAGCTCGGCGGCGACCCCTTCGGGCAGCGGCACGAGCGTCATCGGCAGGCCGGTCGGCGCGGGCACCTCGGCCCCGACCGCGGCGGCGACGACGTGCTGCCCGTGCTCGGCGAGGGCCGCGTTGTGCTCCCGCACGGCGTCGATGCCCAGCGAGCGCAGGACGAACAGGCCGGTGGGGGCGGCGAGCCAGGGCGTGTAGTCGTGCGCGCCCACCCACTCCAGGCTGGCCGGGAAGCCCGCCTCCGTCGACCAGGACAGCACCAGCGGCCGGATGCGGGCGCGCCAGGCCGGCGCGACGCTGAGCAGCGCCGTGCCCCGGGGCGCGAAGGCCCACTTGTGCAGGTTGCCGACCCAGAAGTCGGCGCCCAGCTCGCGCACCGGGTCGTCGACGATCCCCGGCGCGTGGGCGGCGTCGACGAGGACGGCGACGCGGTCGCCGGCCGTTGCCCGCACCTCCTGGATGATCCGGCGAACCGGGAACAACCGCGCCGTCGCGGCGGTGATCCGGTCGACGATCACCAGCCGGGTCCGCGGCGTGATCGCGGCCAGCACCGCCGCCGTCACCGTCGCGTCGTCGGCGGTCAGCGGCACGGGGGCCACCCGGTGGACGGCACCGGTCCGCCGGCAGGTCTCGTCGACCGCGAGGTCCACGGCGCCATAGCCGTGGTCCGTCGTGACGATTTCCTCGCCGGTACCGAAGGGAATGCTCGACAGCACGATCGAGCTGCCCGTGGTGGCGTTGTCGACCAGCGCCGTGCCCTCGGGGTCGGCGCCGACGAAGGTGGCCAGGTGGCGCCGCACGTGCGCGATGCGCTCCTCCAGCCCGACGCTGAAGAACCGGTGCGGGTTGGCCTCCATCTCGTCGCGGAAGCGCTGCTGGGCCCGCTGGACCGGGACCGGCACCATGCCGAAGGAGCCGTGGTTGAGCTGGGCGACGGTCGCGTCGTTGGAGAAGAGCAGCCGCGCACCGGGGATCGGCTCGGGCCGGTCAGGCACGCGGGTGGGCTTGTTCATATGCGGCACGCAATCGCTCGATCGACACATGAGTGTAGATCTGCGTGCTCGACAGCGAAGCGTGTCCGAGCAACTCCTGCACGGAGCGCAGATCGGCGCCGCCCTCGAGCAGGTGCGTGGCCGCCGAGTGCCGCAGGTCGTGCGGCGAGGTGTGCGGCAGGCCGGCCGCGCGGGCGTAGCCGTCGACGATCCGCCGCGCCGCGGTCGCCTGCAGCCGGCCGCCCCGCGCGCCCAGCACGAGCGCGTTGCCGCTGGCGGTGGTGGCCAGCGCCGGGCGCCCGTGGCGCAGCCAGGCGGTGAGGGCCTGGTCGGCCGGCAGCCCGTAGGGCACGGACCGCTCCTTGTCGCCCTTGCCGACCACCCGCACGACCCGCCGCATCCGGTCGACGTCGGCCAGGTCGAGCCCGCACAGCTCGCTGACCCGGATGCCGGTGGCGTAGAGCAGCTCCAGCACCAGGCGGTCGCGCAGGCCGACGGCGTCGGCGCGGGCCGCCGGGCCGGTGACGAGCGTCGCGGCCTGGTCCTGGCGCAGCACCGTCGGCAGGTCGCGGTGGGGCTTCGGGCTGGCCAGGCGCTGGCCGGGGTCGGTCGGGATGAGGCCCTCGCGGTGGGCCCAGGCGGTGAAGGTGCGGGCGGCGGCCGCGTGCCGGGCCAGGCTGGCCCGGGCGTCGCCGGCGGCCCGGCGGCGGGCCAGCCAGCCGCGCAGGACGGCGAGCGTGAGGTCCTGCGGGCCGTCGGCGCCGGCCGCGGCGGCGTGCTGGAACAGGTCGGTGACGTCGCCGACGTAGGCGCGGACGGTGTGGGCGGAGCGGTTCCGCTCGGCGGTGAGGTGGCGGGCGAACGCCTCGATGACCGCGGTCACCGCCGCTGGCTGCTCGGCGGGCGCCGTCATGCCTCCACGATAGCGGCCGCCATCGACATGTTCGTGACTCGCACTCCGGGAATCTCCTCCAGCAGCGTGGGCAGCGACCGGCCGATGACCGGCCCGGGCACGCTGACGGTGAACTCGTCGGTCGCCACCGCGCCGTCGCGGCTCAGCACCCGCAGCTGGTGGATGTCCACGCCGAGGCGGCCGAGCAGGGTCGTCACCTGTCCGAGAGATCCGGGACGGTCGGGAAGCTCCACGATGAGTCTCATGGGACCGACCCTTCCGAACGTGCGTTTCCGGGCGATTTCGACGCCACGTCGTTCGTGTTCGTTGACTTCGTCAAGGAATTGCTTGACGATGTCAAGTATGACTCTTGAGGCAGTGGCGGCCGTGCGGAGGTTCAGCCGCTTCTACACCAACATGATCGGCGCGCTGCGGGCCGGCCTGCTCGACTCGCCCTACTCGCTGTCGGAGAGCCGCGTGCTCTTCGAGCTGGCACAGGGCGACCTCGACGTCTCCGAACTGCGGCAGCGGCTCGACATGGACGCCGGCTACCTGAGCCGGATCCTCGGCCGTTTCGAGGCCGACGGCCTCGCGGTCCGGGAGCGGTCCGCGGCCGACGCCCGCCGGCAGCGGATCCGGCTGCTGGACGCGGGCCGCGTCGCTGCGGCCGACCTGAGCCGGCGCTCCGACACGCAGGCCGCCGCGCTGCTCGCCGAGGTGAGCTCCGCGGACCAGCGCCGGCTCGTCGGCGCGATGGGCGCGATCGAGTCGATCCTCGGGAGTCCGGGTCCCCTGTCGCCGACGGTCCTGCTCCGGCCGGTCGGCCCGGGAGACCTCGGCTGGGTCGTGCAGCGCCACGGGCTGCTCTACGCCGACGAGTACGGCTGGGACGGGACGTTCGAGGCGATGGTGGCCCGCATCGTCGCCGACTTCGCGGCGGGGCACGACCCGCGCCGCGAGAACGCCTGGATCGCCGAGGTCGACGGGGAGCCGGTCGGCTCGATCTTCTGCGTGCGCGACACCGACACGACCGCCAAGCTGCGCCTGCTGTTCGTCGAGCGGAAGGCCCGCGGCCTCGGCGTCGGCACCCGGCTCGTCGACGAGTGCCTGCGGTTCGCCACCCGGGCCGGGTATCGCGACATCGTGCTGTTCACGCACGACGTGCTCGCCGACGCCCGCCGCATCTACCAGCGGGCGGGGTTCGAGCTGGACAGCTCCGAGCGGGCACCGGCGTACGGGCACGACCTCGTGCACCAGCACTGGCGGCGGGAGTTGTCCACAAGCGACCCGTTGTCCACAGTTTGATCTTCATCCGCCGTCGCGCCGGGCCGGCTTTTGGCAGAGTCCCGGGCCATGACCCACCACAACCAGATCGTCGCGGGTTACGGGGAGCGCCTCGCCGGCCGCTATCTCGTGTCCCAGGGCCTCGTGATCCTCGACCGCAACTGGCTCACGCCCCGCGGTGAACTCGACCTGATCGCCCGGGACGGCCCCGACGTCGTCTTCGTGGAGGTCAAGACCCGCCGCAGCGTCCGCTACGGCGGCCCGGCCGAGGCGGTCGTCCCCAGCAAGGCACGCCGCGTGCGGCGGCTGGCCCTGCAGTGGCTGGCCAGCAACGACGCGAGCTACCGCAACGTCCGCTTCGACGTCGTCAGCATCCTGCTCAGCCGCCCGATCGCCGTCCAGCACCTGCGCGGGGCCTTCTGATGGGCTACGCACAGGTGCGGTCGGTCGCGCTGTCCGGCGTGGTCGGCGAGGTGATCGTGGTGGAGGCCGACGTCGCCCCCGGCCTGCCCAGCCTGGTCGTGTCCGGCCTGCCGGACGCGGCGCTGAGCGAGGCCCGCGACCGCATCCGCGCGGCCGTCCACAACTCGGGCGCGCCGTGGCCGCAGCAGCGCATCACGGTCAACCTCCTGCCCGCGCACATCCGCAAGCACGGCTCCGGCTTCGACGCCGCCATGGCCCTGGCCGTCCTCGCCGCCGGCGCCGGCCTGCCCGTCGGCCGCCTGGGCGACACCGTCGTCCTCGGCGAGCTCGGCCTCGACGGCACGGTCCGCCCGGTCCGCGGCGTCCTGCCGGCGGTGCTCGCGGCCAGCCGCGCGGGCGTCGGCGCCGCGGTGGTCCCGCTGGCCAACGTGGCCGAGGCCCGGCTGGTGCCGGGCATGCAGGTGCGGGCCGCCGACAGCCTGGGCCGCATCATTGGCTATCTGCACGGCACCGAGCACCTGCTCGACCCGCCGCCGGAGCCGTCCGTCCCGGAGCCGCCGCCGCTCGACCTGGCCGACGTGCTGGGGCAGGAGCGCGGCCGGCGGGTCATCGAGCTGGCCGCGGCCGGCCGCCACCACGTGGCCATGTTCGGGCCGCCGGGGGCGGGCAAGACGATGCTCGCGCACCGGCTGCCGGGCATCCTGCCGCCGCTGGCGGACGAGGAGGCGATCGAGGCGACGGCGCTGCACTCGGTGGCGGGCACGTTGCCGCCGGGCAGCGCGTTGATCCGCCGCCCGCCGCTGCAGTCCCCGCACCACACGGCCTCGGTGGCGGCGCTGGTGGGCGGCGGCGCGGGCCTGGCCCGCCCGGGCGCGATCAGCCTCGCCCACAACGGCGTCCTTTTCCTGGATGGGTAGGTGTCGGCCGTATGGGAATTGCACACCCTGTTGCCGCCAGCGCTTTTGGACGAACTCGCCACAGC
>NZ_BMPI01000009.1 GCF_014647515.1 Dactylosporangium sucinum
CGCAGCAGGAACTCGTCAACGCCTGACCCGCGCGCCCGGTGCACCCGGTCCCGGACCTCACCCGAGGTCCGGGACCGGTTCTTTGCACGCGTCAGGCGACCGCGGCGCGCTGCGCGGAGATCCTCTCCACGAGGTCGTTCCAGGCGGCGACGAACTTCTTCGCTCCGTCGGACTGCAGTTTCGCGGCGAGGGCGGCCTCGTCGACGCCGGCGTCACGGAACCGGGCCAGCATCGCGTCGCAGTCGTCGCCGTCGGCGGGCATCGGCTCCCCTATCTCGCCGTGGTCGTAGAACGCCTGCAGCGTGGTGTCGGGCATGGTGTTGATCGTGAACGGCGCGGCGAGCCCGTGGACGTAGAGCGTGTCGGAGGCGGCCGGGTCCTTCGTCCTGGTGCTGGCCCACAGCAGCCGTTGGATCCGCCCGCCCGAGTTCTGCACCCGCTGTACCCGGTCGGAGTCCATGAGCCGCCGGTACGCCCGGTAGGTGGCGAGTCCGACGGCCAGCCCGAGCTGGTCCTTCAACTCCTCCGGCACGCGGGTGGCCACCGCGTCGTCCCAGCGGGACATGAAGACCGAGGCGACCGACCCCACGGCGGGATCGAGCTGGTGGTCAAGCCGGCGCTCGACGGCGGCGAGGTACGCGTCCGCGGCGGCCTCGTACTGCTCCGGTGAGAACAGCAGGGTGACGTTCACGGGCACCCCGGACGCGACGCACTCGGTGATCGCCGGCCGGCCCTCGGCCGTGCCCGGAATCTTGATCATCACGTTGGACCGCGCGGCCTTCGCGTGCAGCGTCTTGGCGGCCTCGATCGTGGCCGCCGTGTCGAACGCGAGCAGCGGCGACACCTCAAGCGACACCCAGCCGTCCACGCCGTCGGTGCGCTCGTGCACCGGCAGGAACTCGTCCGCCGCCCGGCGCAGATCCTCGATCGCCAGCTCGACGAACAACTCCTCGTCGGAACACCCGGTCGCGGACTTCTGCCGGATCGCGTCGTCGTAGTAGCCGGACTCGATGGCCTTGTCGAAGATCGACGGGTTCGACGTGAGCCCGGTGACCGAGTACTTGTCGATGTACTGCTGGATCTGGCCGGAGTCGAGCATGCCCCGGGTGATGTTGTCGAGCCAGAGGCTCTGCCCGTGCTCGTGCAGGATCTGGGTTGCTTTCACGTCCCCTCCCTCCTTGCCGGATCCGGATGAGGCCGCCTCGGCGGTCAGGTGTTCGCGGCCACCTGTTCCCGGGCGACCTCGGTCACCCGTTCGGGCGTGAACCCGAACTTCCTCAGCAGCTGCTTGAGTGGCGCGGAGGCGCCGAAGGTGTGCATGCCGACGACCGCGCCGGCGTCCCCCACGTACCGCTCCCAGCCGAGCGTGGACGCCTGCTCGATCGCGACCCGGGCCCGCACCGACGGGGGCAGCACCTCGTCGCGGTACCGGCGTGGCTGCCGGTCGAACAGCTCCCAGCACGGCATGCTCACCACCCGGGCCCCGATCCCGCCGGCGGCGAGCTCGTCGCGCGCGGCGAGGGCGAGCGCCACCTCCGAGCCGGTGGCCAGCAGGATCACGTCCGGCTCGCCGGACGGCGCGTCGGCCAGCACGTACCCGCCCATCGCGACCCCGGACGCGGCGGCCAGCCGGCTGCGGTCCAACGTGGGCAGCGGCTGCCGGGAGAGCACCAGCGCCGCCGGTGCACGGCGCAGTCCGGCGACGACCCGCCAGGTTTCGACCACCTCGTTCGCGTCGGCCGGGCGGAACACCAGCAGGCCCGGCATGGCCCGCAGCGAGGCGAGCTGCTCGACCGGCTGATGGGTGGGTCCGTCCTCGCCGACCCCGATCGAGTCGTGGCTGAAGATGTGCACGGTCGGGATCTCCATCAACGCCGACAGCCGGATCGCCGCACGGGCGTAGTCGGAGAAGATCAGGAAGCCCGACCAGTAGGGACGGAGCTTGGACAGCGCCATCCCGTTGGCGATCGCCGCCGACGCGTGCTCGCGGACACCGAGGTGGAAGTTGCGCCCCGACCGGTCATCGGCCTGGAAATCGCCGGCGCCGGGGAACACCAGGCGTGTCTTGGTGGACGGGGCGAGGTCGGCCGACCCGCCCAACAGCCACGGCACCGCCTGTGCGAGCGCGTTGAGCACCTGACCCGAGGAGTCCCGGGTGGCGAGCCCCTTCGCATCGGCCGGGAACGTCGGCAGCGCCTCCTGCCAGCCGTCCGGGAGCTCCCGCCGCTGCATCCGCTCGATCTCGTCGGCCAGCTGCGGGTACCTGCCGCGGTACGCCTCGAAGGTCGACCGCCACGCGTCACGCGCGGCGCTGCCGCGCGCACCGATGCCTCGGGCGAACCAGTCGTACACCCCGTCCGGGACGTAGAAGTCGGCGTCCTCGGGCATGCCGAGGAACCGTTTGGTCTCCCGGACGGCCTGCGGGCCGAGTGGCTCGCCGTGTGCCTGCGCGGTGCCTTCGACCGGGGAGCCGTACCCGATGTGGCTGTGCACCACGATCAGCGTCGGGCGCTCCTGTTCGGCCCGGAAGCTGTGCAGTGCCCGCTCCACCGCGCCGAGGTCGTTGGCGTCCGCGACGGTCGTCACGTTCCAGCCGTATGCCAGGAAGCGCTCGGCCACGTCCTCGGTGAACGTGAGGTCGGTGTGGCCCTCGATGGTCACCCGGTTCGAGTCGTAGATCCAGCACAGGTTGGCCAACCGCTGGTGACCGGCGAGCGAGGCCGCCTCGGAGGCGACGCCTTCCATCAGGTCGCCGTCCCCGGTGATCGAGTACACGTCGAAGTCGAAGAGCCGGAAGTCGTCGCGGTTGTACCTCGCGGCCAGCCACTGGCCGGCGATGGCCATCCCCACCGAGGTCGCGTCCCCCTGGCCGAGCGGCCCGGTGGTGGTCTCGACCCCGCTCGTCCACCGGTACTCGGGGTGGCCCGGACAGCGCGAGTCGAGCTGCCGGAAGGTCTTGAGGTCCTCGATGGTGACCGACGGACGGCCGAGGACCTCGTACTCGGCGTCGACCGTGCGTACCCCGGCCAGGTGCAGCAGCGACCAGAGCAGGGCCGAGGCATGGCCCTCGGACAGCACGAACCGGTCCCGGTTCGGCCAGATCGGATCGGCCGGGTCGAACCGCAGGAACCGCTGCCACAGCGTGTATGCGACCGGCGCGAGGCCCATCGGCGTACCCGGATGTCCGGACTCCGCCCGCTGGACCGCGTCCATGCACAGGCCGCGGATGGTGTTGACGGAGAGCGTGTCCAGATCGATGGCCGTGGTGGTCACGATGACCTCCATGGATCGTGGATCTTGGCGTCACGCCGCGCCTGGATCGGCGCGTCGCGTCCCGGAGCCGTACCCGTACAAACCAATATCCACGGGGTCCCGCCAGACTCACCCGGACCGAGCGATTGTCCGTTCCGAGCCTGCCACGCGCACGTCTGCGCTGTTGCATCTCCGGGGGTCCGGCACGCAGGTCAGCGGTTGGTGAGCTGGTAGACGGCGATCGCGCCGGCTCGGAACCTGAACGTGGCGTAGTCGCCGAGGTCCGGTGCGACGGTGCCGTAGGACTCGTCGACGAAGAGCCAGCGCACGCCGTAGTGGTCGGCGAGGCGATGCATGCGTTCGCGGCTGGGGCTGGTGAACGCGGTGTCGTTGTCGGCGAGTTTCGCGGGCTCCCAGTACGGGGCGTAGACGAAGTTGACGCCGTGGTGCTGGCCGGCCCGGTGGGTGCGGTCGGTGAAGCCCCACGCCTCGATGAGGAAGCGCCGTTCGGTGTAGGCGGAGAAGGCGAAGTGGCGGTTGTCGCAGGCGTCGGGTGGCGTGCCGGGCAGCAGGAGGCAGTGGGCGTTGGTGGCGACCAGGTCGCCGGGCTGGGAATGGTCGCGCAGCCAGCGGCCGGCGGTCCTGGTGCCGTGCGGGATGTAGATCGGGGCGACGACGGCGCCGCGCCAGCCGGTCCGGGTGGCGTCGTGGGTCCACCGGTACAGGTGGACGACGCTGGTGGCCGCGCACGTCCCGGCGAGGAAGGCCGCGCAGAGCGCACGCTTGCCGGGCAGGTCGGCGAGGCGCACGACGACGGCGAGCAGGCCGACGAGCGCGGCGACGGCGAGGTACGGCCAGAGCAGCGCCCAGGCGGTCCACAGTGGACCGCCGGTGGCCGCGGGTGCTGGGATGCGCCGGCTCAGCTGTTCCCTGACGACGAGCGTCGCCAGGCCGCCGGCCGCGGCGGCGATCACGGCGGCGGTGACGAGCCGGCGCGCGGGCACGGCGGCCGGCGTGACGAGCACGATGCCGGCGACGGCGGCGAGGGTGAGGTAGGGGCGGCCGGAGACCATGAACCAGCCCTCGGCGCCGCCCTCGTGGCCGAAGACGGCGAGGGCGGCCACGCCGGCCAGGCCGATGCCGAGCATCATGACGACCGGCTCGGCCAGCACCTGCCGGTCGGTGTGCAGCCGGCGCAGCGCGGCGAGGCCGGGCCAGATGCAGGCCCAGCACAGCAGGGTGATCGCGGCGACGAGCAGCAGCCGCCAGGCGGGGCCGACGTCCGGGGTGGCGAAGCCGGCGGTGTAGGGGGCGCCGGAGATCCGGGCGAAGTGCAGCGGCTGGATCGCCATGCCCTGCACGGCGCCGCGGAAGAGGACGAGCTGCGCGACGGCGATCGCGGCCAGGGTGAGCCCGGCCGCGGCGAGGGCGGTGCGGTGCGGGCGACGCCGGCGGACCAGTTCGACGGCGGCGACGAGCAGCAGCCCGCCGAGGAGCATCGGCAGGAAGGTGGCCTTGCCGCCGGTCACCGCCGCCATGAGCAGGACGACCGCGGCCCATCGGCGCGCGGTGGGGGCGGTGAGCAGTTCGACGAGGGCGAGGGCGAGGCCGGCGAAGAGGACGGCGCCGAACGTCTGGGTGGGGCTGGTCCACATCTGGGCCCGCAGCAGGGAACCGTCCTCGTAGGCGTTGGTGGCGAAGGTGCTGAACCAGCCGTGCAGCCGCCACGGGTACGGGGTCGGGGCGAGGGCGAACCAGGCGACGAGGGCCGCGGCGGCACCGGCCCACCAGCGGCCGGTCAGCCGCACGCCGAGCACGCCGATGAGGGCGAGCAGGCCGAACACCATCGGCAGCGGCGAGAGTCGCAGGAGCAGCACCTGCGGTTCGATGCCGGTGCCCCACGAGGTGGCGGCCATGTCGGCGTAGGCGAACCAGTGGTACAGCAGCGGCTGGTCCGGCAGCCACGGCGACATGATCGGCATGTGGTGGCGGGCCTCGCCGATCAGGGCGAGGTGGAACATCGAGTCGCCGTCCGGGGCCCGCATGCCGGGCTCGTTCAGGTCGTGGGTGCGGAAGAACGCCACGCCACTCCACCACAGCAGGACCATCGCCGCCGCGGAGAGCACCGCGGACCACATCGCCGGCGTGCGCTCCCCCGGCCCCTGTCCTCGCCAGTACCGGCGCAGGCCCGGCACGGCCGCGAACGCGACGACGGTGATGACGGCCCATGCCGGGGCCAGCCGTGGCAGTCCGGCCGACCGGGCGGCGATGTAGGTCAGGACCTCGCAGGCGTAGCCGAGCGCGAGCCCGGCGGCCGCGTCGCTGACCAGCCGGCCGGACCGGCCCTGGAGGTAGCGCCACAGCAGCATGCCGGGCAGGAGGACCCCGCCGCCGAGGTAGCCGGCGAACCGGGCGGTGGTGCGCATCGGCACGCCGTGGAAGTCGAGGAAGCACACGGTGAACAGCGCGGCTGCGACGGGCGGCAGCCAGGCCACCCACCAGCGGGCCAGCGGTCGTGGCGGCGGCGGGGCCGGGGGCGCGTCCGCGGTGACGAGCGCGATCACCGGCGGGCGATGGTCCGGTGCCCGCGCGGTGTCAGCCCGAGCACCATCAGGCTCACCCCGCCGACCAGCTTGTACGCCAGCCACGGGTTGACCGCCACGAGCATCGCCCGCAGCGGTTTGGCGAGCCGGTGCGCCGCGCTGGTGCGGGAGCTCGGCCAGCGGTGCGGGTAGGTGTAGCGGAAGTTCTGCACCGTGATCCCGGCCATCGCGACGAACGTCAGCGCGCTGGCCGTGTCGAAGAAGACCACGTGCCCCGGGTCGTCCATCAGGCTGCGGTACCGGTTGAGCACGGCATTGCCGACGTTGTCGTCGAGCGGGATGTGCATGGCCAGCAGGTCGCAGCGCTCCGCGACGCTGCGCACGAACCCGATCGGGTCCGGCACGTGTTCGAACACGTCGAACAGCGCCACGAGATCGACGTCGGCGCCCGACTCGGTGAAGTCCTCGTGCCGGAACTCGACGCCCTCATGGCGCAGCCCGAGCACGTGCGGGCTCACCTCGTACCCGAGGGCGGTCTCCACCGGGTGGCCCGCGTCGACGAGACCGTCGAGGATCGCCTTGGTCGACCGGCCACCACCGCAGCCGACGTCGGCGAACGATCTGACCTTGTAGCCATGCTGGGCGAGCACGGGATGCAGGACGCGGAGCATGTCGCGCGCTTTGAACGGCCCGTCGAGGTCGTAGCCGGCGTTGCGCTCGTAGTACTCGCCGCTGCCGTACTGCGGCAACACACCAGGACCGTCGAGCTGGGTCATGGCGACATCCCTTCGGCGCTTCCCGATAAGCCGCATATAGGGCTAAACCGGCATACCTGTCATGGCGTCATGAACAACGACGAAGGTGACCGGCGGTCACGCCACCGACCGGTGAGCCGATGGGATTGCCCTGGGATTGCCCCGGGACGGCCCTGGGACGGCCCGCTAGGACGCCTGGCGGATGGGCATGTCGGCCAGCCAGACGTCGGCCAGGTCGCTGAGGGGGACGTCGAGGGCCTGGCTGAGGCAGACCACCGTGCCGAACGCCGGTGCGGGAAGGCGGCCCGCCTCGATCTTGCGCAGCGTCTCGGGGGAGATGCCGGCCGCCAGGGCCACCTCGACAAGGCTGCGGTCGGCCCGCGCGGCCCGGAGGGCGACTCCGAGGCGCTGGCCCGCTGCGATCTGTTCGGGGGTGAGCGGTTGGCGAACCATGCCAGCAGGATATCCCTCCGAGCGCCCCCGACCGGGCGTGGTATAAAAATACCGCAAACGGAAAGGGAGGCTGTCGTGATCGAGCTCAAGTCCGCCGAGGAGATCGACCGAATGGCGGTGACCGGCCAGTTCGTCGGCGAGCTGCTCGCCGAGCTGAGCGGTGTCGCGGCAGTCGGCGTCAACCTGATGGACCTCGAACACCACGCCCGCCGCCGGATCAAGGAACGCGGCGCCGAGTCCTGCTACTGGGACTACGCCCCTTCGTTCGGCCGCGGCCCGTTCCGCAACGTGCTGTGCCTGTCGGTCAACGACGCGGTGCTGCACGGCCTGCCGCACGACTACGTCCTGCGGGACGGTGACCTGCTCAGCATCGACATGGCGGTCGGCATCGACGGCTGGGTCGCCGACTCCGCGCTCTCCGTCATCGTCGGCACCCCCGACCCGGCCGACCTGAGGCTGATCGAGGCCACCGAGGTCGCGCTGGAGGCCGCCATCACCGCCGCCCAGCCCGGCGGCCGCCTCGGCGACGTCTCCGCCGCGATCGGCGAGGTCGCCCACTCCTACGGCTACGGCGTCAACGGCGAGTTCGGCGGCCACGGTATCGGCCGCACCATGCACGAGGCCCCGCACGTCGCCAACGACGGCCGCGCCCGCCGCGGCATGAAACTCGATCCCGGCCTCACCATCGCCATCGAGCCCTGGTTCTGCCGCTCCACCGCCAAAATCAGGTATGACAACGACGGCTGGACGATCCGCTCCGCCGACGGCTCCCGCACCGCCCACTCCGAGCACACGGTCGCCATCACGGCTTCCGGGCCCCGGGTCCTGACCCGCCGCCCCACGCACGGCACCACCTCGGCCGATCCCACCAAGAAGCCCGCCACAGCCTCCTGACCCACTGCCGCGGCTCGGTTGCCCGGCCTGGCCGGGGTCGCTCGCCCCGGCGGCGGCGAGGATCGCACGAGCCCGCACGCGCGAGGCCGGCCCGTGCTCGAGGATCGCGCGTAGCTCCGGGTGGCTTCGACAGGCAGGCGCACCGCACGAGGGCGCGGGTGCGCCACCGGCTCGGCCAGTTGCTCCAGGTCCCGCCGCGCGCGCCCGCGCCGGGACGGACACCCGGGCGCGCCGGCGGGCGGTACACCGCGTTCGAGGTCGGCCCGGTCGAGGTCGGCGAAGCCGGCGCACGAGCGCCCCGCGACCCGGCTTGCCCGTGGCTATGATCACCGACCGGACCGGCAGTTCATACTAATCGTGAACATGATTATACGGTACGATCGGCGTTCGCCCGACGTGATGGGAGGCCCGGCATGGACGACGCCGAGACCGTTGCGGCCATGGCCGCGCTGCGCGACCTGGCCGCGCGGGTCCGCCGGCTGGAGCGCCTGGAGCTCGCCCGCGGCCTCCTGCACGCCTACGCGGCCGCCGTCGACACCCGGTCGGTCGAGGCGGTCACGGCCCTGTTCCACGAGCGGGCCGTCCTGCGCAACCCGCGCGGCACGTTCACCGGCGCGGCGCAGATCGCCGAGGCCTTCCGCGCCGCGTGGGATCTCGACCCGTCGCGGAAGCGGCACTTCGTCGCGAGCCCCGGCCTCAGCGCCGAGAGCGACGACGTCGTCGCCGCCGCGGCCCACTTCCACTTCGTCGGCCGCGATCCCGCCCGTTCGGTGATCGGCTGGGGCGAATACCACGACCGGATCGACGTGTCGGGTCAGCGGCCCTTGTTCCTATCGAAGACAATCACCGTGCACCTGTCGACGGACCTCGCAGCGGGCTGGACGTCGGACCCGGAACCCGGTAACACGGAGTCACCGGATCCGGCGTAACGATGGTAATGTTTGCCATGGAATTGTGACGCTGGAGGAGCGATGCATCCGATGATGAGCCCGCCCGCAAACGGGGGCCACCGCCCGCAGAAGGCAGCCATGCTCCTCGCCCAGCGGATCATCCGCGACGTGCAGTATGAGCGACTCAAGCCCGGCGACCACCTCGAGCCCGAGCGCACCATGCTGGAGCGCTACGAGACGGGCCGCGGCACGCTGCGCGAGGCGCTGCGCTTCCTGGAGTTCCAGGGCGTCATCGTGATCAAGCCGGGCCCGCGCGGCGGGCCGATCCTCACCGATCCCAACGCCTCCCACCTCGCCAGCACGCTCGTGCTGCTCATGCAGCTCAAGCAGGCACCGTTCCGCAACATCGTCGAGGTCCGCACCGCGCTGGAGCCGATGATCAGCCGCCTCGCCGCCGAGCGGATCTCGGACGAGTCGCTGGCCGAGCTCGGCGGCACCATCGACCAGATGCGCGACCACCTCGACAACCAGGACCTGTTCCTGGAGGCCAACCAGCGCTTCCACGACATCATCGCGTGGTCGTCGGGCAACACCCTGTTCGGCTACATCGTCGACTCGCTGCTGGGCATCCTCGACGGCACGGTCATCGGCATCGAATACCCCAGCCCGCGCCGCGCGGCGATCGTCAAGGCGCACGACGAGATCTACCACGCGCTGATGTCGCGCGACCCGCAGGCCGCCGAGGACCGCATGCGCGACCACATCAACGAGTACGTGAAGTATGCCGAGCTGAAGTTCCCCGAGGTGATGGACCACGTGATCCGCTGGGACCGGACCATCACCTGACGGTGGCGGCCCGGCCCCGCGCGCGGTCAGGCCGGCAGCCAGACGTGCCCGCGGCCGGTGACCGGCCGCCGCTCCCCCTGCACGAACGCGATCTCGACCTCGACCTCGGTGCCCGGCCGGCCGTCGGGCGCCGCGGCCGGCGTCACGCGGCCGACCGTGCCGGTCACCTCGAGCGGCTCGCCGCAGAGCACGAAGTCGTGCAGCTTCACCGGCCCGATCCGGCGCAGCACCGCGGCGGGTCCGGCCCACTCCAGCAGCAGCCGGTCGATCATCGTGAAGACGAACATGATGTCGGCGTAGGCGGCCGGGGCGCCGCCCTCGCGGGCGGCCTCGTTGTCGATGTGCGTCGGCGCGAAGTCGCGGTTGGCGCCGGAGACCATGATGAGCCGCTGCAGCGACAGGAACATCGACAGCGGGCCGACGGCGGCTCCCACGGCGGGCGCGGTCACGACGCGCTCCCGAACGGCGTGTAGCTGTAGATCGAGGTGCGCTCGACCGCGACGAGCGTGCCGTCCTGCCGGTGGAACTCCAGCTCGAAGTCGACGTAGACGCCCTCGCCGACCCGCGTCGTCTTCGGCGTCGTGCGCACGATGCGGTAGGTGGTCTCGATCCGGTCGCCGATGCGCAGCGGCGCCAGGAACTCCAGGTCGACGCTGGTGGTCACCATCTCGGTGCCGGGCAGGTCGAGCTTCGTCCACATGAACGGCGGGAGCGCGCCCGGGGGCAGCGGTTCCTGGCCCGGCTCCCAGTAGGCCGGCATCGCCGCGGTCAGCAGCATCGACCACGGCGCGATGACCGAGTCGTGGCCGTGCGCGCGGGCCGTGGCCTCGTCGCTGTAGAGCGGGCAGCGCATCTCGTGCGCCTCGACGTACCGCCGGATCGCCGAGGCCGAGATCTCCTCCGCGCCGACCGTCTTGGCGACCACCTCACCCGGTGTCATCCCACCACTCCCTCGTCGTGCAGCGCCCGGATCGTCTCCGGGTCGTAACCGAGTCCGGCCAGGACCGTGTCGCTGTGCTCCCCCACCGCCGGCGCGAGCGCCACCGGACCCACCGGCTGCCCGTCGAACTGCACCGGGTTCGACACGAGCGCGAACGCCGCGTCGCCCGCACCCGCGAAGCCGAGGTAGCCGTTGGCGACGACCTGCGGGTCGCGCACCGTCTCGGCGGCGGTCTGCACCGGCGCCCACGGGCCCTCCATGCCGTCGAGGGCGGCCCGCCACTCGTCGAGCGTGCGCGTGGCGAACACCGCTTCGAGCTCGTCGACGCACGCCTTGACGTGCTGCGCGCGGACCTCGGCGGTGGCGAAGCGCGGGTCGGCGGCCAGGTCGGGCCGGTCGATGCGGCGGCAGAAGTCGTGCCAGTAGCGGTCCGGCTCGATGAAGACCAGGTACAGCCAGCGGCCGTCGCGCGTGCGGTAGCTGTTGGTCAGCGCGCCGTGCGCGGGATCGTACCGGCCGGTGGCGTGCAGGATCTCGGAGTCGTAGTACGCGGCCGACAGGTTCGGCCCGAGCATCCACAGCGCCGCCGACAGCAGCGACACGTCGACCACCGACGGCTGCCCGGTGCGCTCCAGCTTGAACAGCGCGCCCGCGATGCCCGCCGCGAGGTTGAAGCCGGCCTGGAGGTCGACCAGGCCGGGCGGCATGGCCGGCGGCTCGTCCGCACCGAACGCCATCATCTGCTGGACCATGCTGGGCCGGGCCCAGCCGGCCGAGATGTCGTAGCCGCCGAGGTCGGCGTCGGGCCCCTTCGGACCCTGCCCGGTCGCCTTGGCGTAGACCAGCCGCGGGTTGACCGCGCGCAGGTCCTCGACGTCGACGCGCAGCTTGCGCCGGGCCGGGGCGAGGAAGTTGGTGAGGAACACGTCGGCCGACTCGACCAGCCGCAGCAGCACCTCCCGGCCGCGCTCGGCGTGCAGGTCGAGGGCGACGCTGCGCTTGCCGCGGTTGGGCAGGTGGGTCATGGTCAGCGCGGCCGGCTCGTCCGCCGACGGGGTGAACCGCACCCGGCGCTGGGGGTCGCCGCTGGGATGCTCGATCTTGATGACGTCCGCGCCCCACTCGGCGCACACCGCGCCGCAGGACGGAACCATCGTCCAGGTGGACAGCTCCACCACCCGGACGCCGTTCAGTACGTCGTACACGTCCTCACCGTCCTGTCTCGATCGTGGTGCGCTGGGCGCGGTGGTCCCGCCACTCCCACTCGCCGGCGAGGACGCCGTCGACGGAGACGCCGGGAACCGGCGGGAGGTCCGGGCTCTGCGCGAGCTGGATGACGCATCCCTGGGTACTGCGCGGGCTGAGGTACGCCTCGTGCCACTCGGGTGCGCTGCGGTCGACGTCGACCACCTTGAGCCCGCCGCGGTCGAGGCCGTCGATGGTGGCGGTCAGGTCGTCGGTGAAGAACGTGAGGTGGTGCATGCCGCCGCCGCGGGTCTCCAGGAACTGCCTGATCGGGCCGTCCTGGACCGGCTGGAGCAGCTCGACCTTGCCGCCGCCGGCGAAGGTGTAGTGCAGGCTGTGCACGCCGAGTCCACTGTGGAGGCCGCCGGAGACGAGCGTCCCGCCGAGCGCGTCGCCGTAGAGGGCGGCGGCCGCGCGCAGGTCGCCCACCACGAGCCCGACGTGGTCGAGGCGCACCCCGGCCGGCAGCGAGGCCGCCGCGAGCGCCGGGTCGACGATGCCGGCCTCCCAGGCGAACTCGCCGAGCAGCGCGGCGATGCGCTCGCCGAGGATCGACAGCACCCCGGCGTCGCCGAGCTCGCCGAGGCGGGCGCGCATCCGCTCGACCGCCTGCCAGGCCTGCACGGTCGCCGCCTGCAGCCGTTGCGTGGCGTCCGTCGCGGTGTCGTCAGCCATTGGTCGCTCCTGCCATCCGCACGGCCCGGTCGTCGCGCCAGCGCCGGGACTTGAACTGCTGGACGGGCATCTGCCGCACGTCGACCACCGAGATGTCGACCGTGATGCCGACGGCCCGCTTCACCGCGTGCCGTAGCCGCTCCGGCAGCGCCGCCGCGGACTCCGGCGGGGTGCCGGACTCCAGCGCGATCGTCACGTCGACGGACTCGCGGCCGCGGTCGTCGCTGTAGATCCGGCCGCGGTAGTCGACCACCGGCGAGCGCAGCAGCACCGCGTCGATCGCGTCCGGCCAGACGTTCATGCCGCGGATCTTCATCATGTCGTCGACCCGGCCGATGGTGCCGGCCGCGTAGCAGGACAGCGGGCGGCCGCAGCCGCACGAGCCGGGCTCCAGCAGTTGGACCTTGTCGGCCATCCGGAAGCGGATCGTCGGCTGGGCGCTGGGCCGCAGCATGGTCACCACGATCTCGCCGGTCTCGCCCGGGCCGACCGGGTTGCCGTCGGGGTCGAGGACCTCGATCCAGCAGCGGTGGTCCAGGCCGTGCAGCAGCGCGTGCCGGGCGGTGCCGTCCTCGTCGAGGCGCACGGCGCCCCGCTCGCAGGTGCACATCGCCACGCCGAGGGTCTGCGTGGCGCCCCAGCCCTCGCAGACCGTCGCCCGCCAGAAGGTCGCGACGTCGTGGGCCCAGGCCGGGCCGTAGGGCTCGCCGGACAGGAAGATCGCCTTCAGCGACGGCAGGTCCCGGGCCGGGTCCAGCCCGGCTTCCCGGGCCTCCAGGGTGAGCCGGTGCACGTAGGAGGGCGTGCCGGACAGGCCGGCACAGGCGAAGCGCTGCAGGTCGCGCAGCCGGTCGGCGGTGCTGCCGGCGAACGCGTTGATCGGCACGAGGCCGGCCGCGGCGCAGGTCTCCTGGAAGTAGGGCCCGGCCATGGTCTGGCCGTACGGGATGGTCAGCATGAGCCGGTCGCCCGGCACCAGGCCGCCCCAGAGGTACTCGTAGGCGCCGGGGATACCCAGGCCGGCCAGGTCGTGGCTGCCCCGCGGGTAGATCTCCCGGCCGACGCCGCTGGTGCCGCTGGTCAGGTGCAGCTGCCGGACCGTGGGATCGGCCGGCTCGGCACCGCCGCCGGGCAGCGTCTCCTGGAACTCCAGCAGGTCGAGCTTGGTCACCGTGGGCACGTGCCGCCGCACGTCGTCGAGCGTCCGGAGGCGCTCGGGCCGCAGGTCCGTGCGGGCGTAGCGCCACCGGTGCAGCGGCGACGTCTCGGCCGCGCGCCGCACCGCCGCGACGGCGGCCCGCTCGACGAAGCCGAGCAGGTCGGCCCGGCTCATCCTCTCGATGACCGGATTGGCAACGGGCATTGGCGTCGGCTCCTTCGACGGTGGCGGCCGGTGGTGCCCGTGCGCGGGGAACACGGGCACCACCGGGCTCGGCTCGGGCGGCAGGTCAGTTGCCGTACCCCTTGATCGGGACTTCCTTGTCGTCGCGCCACTCGATCAGCAGACCGGGCGCCTGCGAGACGTTGTCCTTGTACTGCAGCTTGCCCAGCGCACCGCTGAACCCGGCCGCGCCGACCTTCTGCAAGGCCTTGTTGATCGCCTCGCGGTTGGTGCTGTTGGCCTCCTTCAGCGCCCGGGCCAGGAACCACACCTCGTCGTAGGCGGCGGCGGCGTAGTTGTTCGGCAGGGCGTTGAACATCTTCTGGTAGCGGTCGACGAAGTTCTTCGCCTCCTGGGTCTCGACCAGGTTGCTGAAGTTCGTCGGCCACACCACGCCGTAGCCCTGCTCCTTGAGCGGGTTGACGGCGCCCGCCATGCCGATGGAGCCGGCGATGATGCCGGTGAAGTTGGCCCGGCGCAGCGCCAGGACGATGGCGTTGTTGGCGGTACCGGAGGCGAGCACGACGACGGCGTCGGGGTTCTTGGCGACCACCTTGGACACCACGCCGGAGGCGTCGGTGGCCGACGTGGGCGAGGCCTCCTTGGCCACGATGTTCAGCCCGGCCGCCTGGGACGCCTGCGGCCAGACCGAGTCGGCCCACTTCTGGGTGCTGGAGACGTCGGAGTTGTAGATGACGGCGACGTTCTTGGCGTTCTTGTCCCGCAGGTACTCGGCCTGCCAGTGGAAGTACTGGTCGGCGGGCGGCGTCGCGGCCCAGACGTACTGGCTGCCCTGGGCGAACTCGCCGCTGCTGGACAGGTAGATCATGGGCACCTTGGCCCGCTCGGCGAGCGGCGCCTCGGCGGCCACCACGGTCGACAGGATCGAGCCGAGCACCACGCTGGCGCCGGACTGGATCGCCTGGTTGAGCAGCGCGACGCCCTGGGCGGGCTGGCTGCCGGTGTCCTTGAAGTCGATCTCCAGCTTGGAGCTGCCGAGGAAGCCGCTGCTGTTGATCTCCTCGATCGCGACCTTCTGGCCGTTCTCACTGGCCTTGCCGGCAGGGCCGGCGAAGCCGGTGGTCTCCGAGATCGCGACGACCTTGACGGTGGCGGGAAGGCCGCCGCCGGCACTGTCGCCACCGCCCGAATCGCTGCCACAGCCGGCGAGCACGAGCGTGACCGCGGCACCGAGGGCGACGAGCGCCCGGGGCCGCCGTGTGAGTCTGTCGAAGCTGTCCACGAGAACCGTCCTCATCGTTGAGCACCCGGCGGCCTATCTAGACCTATGATTCGCATCATAGAGTTGGCAGTGACGGCCGGGCAATGGTAAGTCGTCGTAAGATGCGCATAGATTTTGCCGCCGCCGAGGCCCGCCGGTGGGCGGGGCGCACTCAGCGGGCGACGGGCTCGTCCGGGGTGTCAGAGGTGTCAGAGGTGTCGAGGTCCACGAAACCGCTGAGGCTGCCGACGCCGGACTTGATCCGGCCCGTCGTGTCCACCTCGGTGATCTCGCCACGCTCCATGACGATGGCTTTCGTGGCCAGCTCCTGGGCCATGGCCGCGTTCTGCTCGACCATGAGCACGGCGATGCCGGAGGCGGCGATCGACTGCACCGTGGTCATCACGATGTCGACCGCGACCGGCGCCAGGCCCATGGACGGCTCGTCCATCATCATGAGCTTCGGCGAGCTCATGAGGGCCCGGCCGAACGCGAGCATCTGCTGCTCGCCGCCGCTGAGCAGCCCCGCCTGCCGGTTGCGGCGCTCGGCCAGCACCGGGAACCGGTCGTAGATGTCGCTCAGCAGCTTCGCCTTGTCCTGCGTGGACGTGCGCGCGTACGCGCCGATCAGCAGGTTGTCCTGCACCGACAGCGGGCTGAAGATCCGCCGGCCCTCGGGCACCAGCGCGATGCCGGCCCGGCTGATCCGGTGCGTGCGCCAGCGGGTGATGTCGGTGCCGTCGAACATCACCCGGCCGCCGGCCTTGGGCACCAGCCCGGCCACCGAGCGCAGCAGCGACGTCTTGCCCGCGCCGTTCGGCCCGAGCACGACCACGATGTCGCCGTCGCCGACCGAGCCGGAGAAGCCCTGCACGGCGGTGACGGCCCCGTAGCGGACCACCACGTCGGAGATCTCAAGCAGCGGCACGGCGACCCCTCCCCAGGTAGGCCTCGACCACCTGCGGCTCGCGGATGACCTCCGCGGGCCGGCCGGACGCGATGCGGTGGCCGGAGTCCAGCACGTACAGGTGGTCGCAGATGTCGACCATCATCTTCAGGTCGTGTTCGACCAGGATCTGCGTGACGCCCTCGTGGCGCAGCCGCAGCAGCAGCTCGCCGATCTCGTCGCGCTCGGCCCGGTTCATGCCCGCCGTCGGCTCGTCGAGCAGGAGCAGGTGCGGCTCCGCCGCGAGCGCGCGGGCGATCTCCACCTTGCGCTGCGTGCCGTAGGACAGGTTCAGCGGCAGCTCGTCGCGCAGGTCCATGAGGTGCAGCCGGTCCAGCGCCGCCTCGGCCCGGGCCCGCACCTGCGCCTCGCGCCCGCGGGTCCACCACGGCATGAGCCACTGCTTGACGAACGACGAGCCGAAGACGGCCTGGTCGGCGCCGAACATCGCGTTCTCCAGCACCGAGAACTGCGGCATCAGCCGGACCGTCTGGAACGTGCGGGCCAGGCCCAGCTGCGCGACCTGGAACGGCGAGCGGCGCATGACGTCCGCGCCGCCGATCAGGATGTTGCCGCTGGTCAGGTCGAGCAGCCGGGAGATGGCCGCCAGCAGGGTGCTCTTGCCGGAGCCGTTCGGGCCGGCCAGCCCGTAGAGCCGGCCGTCGTGCACGGTCAGGGACACCCCGTCGAGGGCCTTCACGCCGCCGAGGTTCACCGCGGCCTCGCGGACCTCGAGCGCCGGCACGGCCGTGGCGGGGGCGCCGCCGGCGTCCGGTGCGGCCTGCGTCATCGCGTCGGTCATCGCGCTGCGCCCTTCGCCCGGTCCGCGGCCACCGGCTCGGCCGTCGTGGTGGGGTCGCCCACCGGCGGCGGGGCAGCCGGTGCCACCCCGGCCGGCGCCGGTCCCGGTGGCCGCGCCGCCCGCAGGCCGGGTGCGACCCGCTGCCACAGCCAGCGCAGCGCGCCGAGGACGCCCTCGGGCGCGTACATCACCACGAGCACCAGCACGACGCCGTAGACCAGGTGCTGGTACTCGCCGATGGTCGCGGCCAGCGACGGCAGCCAGGTGATGATGATCGTGCCGATCACCGCGCCGATCCACGACGAGGTGCCGCCGATGACGGCCATCGTCAGCGTGGTGATGATCAGCGTGAAGCCGGCCGACGTCGGCTGCACGGTGCTGAACGTCAGCACGTAGAGCGAGCCGGACAGGGCGCCCAGCGCGCCGGAGATGGCGAAGACGATCCGCTTGCGGCGCTTGAGGTCCACGCCGACGCTCATCACCAGCTCCTCGCTGTTCTTGATGCCGACCAGCGCCCGGCCGACGGCCCGCCGCTCCAGCTGGCTGACCAGCAGCACGGCGAAGACCGCGGCGGCCAGCAGCCCGCCCGTGCCGACGCCGAGCGGCACGCCCAGCAGGCCGAGGGCGCCGCCGGTCAGCTCGCCGCCGTTGGTCGCCACGACCGTGAGGATGAGGTCGAAGGCGAAGGTGACCATGCCGAGATACAGCCCGCGCAGCCGGATCAGCGGGATCGACATGAAGTACGCGACGAGCCCGGAGACCACGACCATCAGCGCGATCGCCGGCAGCACCGGCCAGTCGCGGATGACGAGGATGCCGGTGCCGTAGGCGCCGATGCCGTAGAAGCCGATGCTGGCGAAGCTGAACACGCCCGAGCGCAGCGCGATCTGGACGCTCATCGCCAGCGGGATGCTGATCAGCATGCCCTGGATCAGCGTGAGATGGCCGAAGTACCAGCTGCTCATACCCGTTCCGCCAATCCTTTGCCGACCACGCCCTGCGGGCGCAGCACGATGACCAGGAGAATGATCGCGAACGAGATCGCGTCGACCCAGGTGCCCGACGTCTGGGAGATGACGATCGTCTCGGTGCCGGCCAGCACGACCGCCCCGATCGCGGTGCCCCAGACGCTGCCGACCGAGCCGAGGATGATGATCGCGAAGCCCTTGAGCATGAACGGCTCGCCGCTGCCCGGCGTCAGCGCGCCGAGGTAGATCACCAGCAGCATGCCGGCCAGCCCGGCCAGGGAGCCGGCGATGAGCATCGTCACCGCCGACAGCGCCCGGGTGTTCACGCCCATCAGCTCGGCCGTCTCCCCGTCGTAGGCGACCGCCCGCAGCGCCCGCCCGGTGCGGGTGCGCGACACCCACATCGCCACCACGGTGCACAGCACCGCGCCGGCCAGGATGATCGCGGCCTGGACCGTGGAGATGTGGGTGTGCTCGCCGAGCTTGTAGGTGCTCCAGTCGAGGTGCCCGATGCCGAACGGGCTGTCGTGCGTGTAGGCCACGGCGAGGGTGACCGGGATGCCCGCGGCGCCCACGCCCGCGATCAGCGTGAGCAGCTCGGCTTGTCGTTTGTCGGGGACCCTCGCCCGGATGTGCCGGAAGACGACGACGTCGAGCAGCAGCGTGAGGACGCCGGCGGTGCCGACGCCGATGACGAAGAGCAGCCAGAGCGGCAGCGCGATGTACTGCGTCACGACGTAGGCGGTGAAGGCGCTGAACATCATCAGGGCGCCGTGCGCCAGGTTCAGCACGTCCAAGGCGCCCCAGGAGAGCGTAAGACCCAGGCTGAACAGGATATATACCGCACAGAGCACAGCTCCGTTGATCAATTGCTGGGTCATCGGGGCTTCCCCTCGCAACGTTGATTGGGGGCGATCTCGTAATTACTGATAATGGTATGACTGAAACGGGGGTGTCAAGGAACTGACACTGCCCCGTAACACTCTCGATCGACTTGACCAGCGCAGAGTCAGGCGTTCGGCCGGTTGCTCCCGTCCGGCGCGTCCTCGCTGGTGACGGGGTGTGCCGGGACCGAAGCGGACAGTTCCTCGCGGGCCCGCACCAGCAGCCGCAGCGTCGCGAGCACCGGCGTCGGCACGCCCCGCTCGGCGCCGCACGCCTCGATCTCGCCGATGAAGTCGCCGATCTCGGTGCCGCGGCCGCTGCGCAGCGACTGGTACGTCGATCCGGGGTTGTCCCGGGCCACCGGCCGCCCGGCGAAGCGCGACCGCAGCACCTCCAAGTCGACGCGGACGCCCCGGGCCGCGGCGACCGCGAGCACCTCGGCCCGGGCCCGCTCCAGGACCTCCCACGCCGACGCGCTGCGGGTGATCGCCCGCACCGGCAGGAACAGCGCCCCGGACACGGCGTTGGAGACGGCGCCGACGGCCTTCTCCCAGAGCATCGCGTCGCGGTCGGCGACGACGCGCACCGGCAGCGCCGGCGAGTCGAGCCGGCCCAGCAGGGCGGCGGCCCGGGCGGCCCGGGCCGGCGGCGGCGCGGCCACCAGCGCGCCGGCCACGGTGTGGTCGACCACGCCCGGGCCCACGTACTCGGCGCCCTGGTAGATCACCCCGGCGACGCCGCGCGGGTCGGCCCGCTCGACCCGCTCGGCGGAGCTCAGCCCGTTCTGCAGGGCCACGACGACCCCGTCGGCGGCGGCGAGGGTGCGGGCCAGCCCGATCGCCCAGCCGGTGTCGTAGCTCTTGTTCAGCAGCAGTACCACGTCGAACGCCGCCGACGGGGCGTCCGCGGCGGCGACCACCGCCGGCCGGGCGTGCAGCGGCGGGTCGCCGGTGGCCAGCCGGCGGACCTCGATCCCGCGGTACCGGATGGCCTCGACCGCCTCCGGGCGGCGGCTCACGATCGTCGGCGCGGCCCGCCCGTCGTGCGCCAGCAGGGCACCGACGAGCTGCCCGAGCGCCCCGGCGCCGACGACCGCGACGCGGAGCCGGGTGTCCGCCGGGCCGGCCCCGGTCAGGGTGCCCGCCGCCCGGCCTCGAAGATCGCGCCGCCGGCCTCGTGGTCGCCGCGGGCCCACCGCGAGTCGCCCGGGATCGCGGTGAACCCGCCGTCCACCACGAGCGTGTGCGCCGTGATCATCTCCGCGGCCGGGCCGGCCAGGAACGCCACCGCCTCGGCGATGTCCTCGGCGAAGATCGGGCGCTTGCCGTCCGTGCGGGCCTGCAGCAGCTCGATCGTGCGGTCCATGGCGGTGACGTCGCCGACGGCGAGGTCGGCGTTCATCGGCGTGGCCGTCGGGCCGGGCATGACCGCGTTGACCCGGATGCCGTGCGGGCGCAGCTCGCCCGCCACCGAGCGCATGAGCCCGAGGACGCCGGCCTTCGCGGCGCTGTACGCGTGGTTGCCGACGCCGCCGGCAACCGCCGCCGGGCTGGTGGTCACGACGATGACGCCATGCTGCCGCGGGCGCATGACCCGGGCGGCGTGCTTCATCGACAGGAACACCCCGCGCAGGTCGATCGCCCAGGTGGCGTCGACGGCGGCCAGGTCGGCGGTGTGGATCGGCCCGTAGGCACCGAACACGCCGGCGTTGGCGAACATCAGGTCCAGCCGGCCGAACACCGACACGGCCTGGTCCGCCGCCGCGGCGACGTCCGCCTCGTGGGCCACGTCGACGCGCAGCGGCAGCGCGGCCGGGCCGAGCTCCCGGGCCAGCTCGACGAGCGGGTCGGCCTGCACGTCGGCCAGCACGACCCGCCAGCCGCGGCCCACCAGCAGCCGCGCGGTGGCCGCGCCGATGCCGCTGGCCGCCCCGGTGACGACGGCGACGTCGCCGGAGGCGGTCACGCGCTCGCCGCGCTCTGGGCGTGCAGCCGGATCGCCTGCACCGGGCAGTTGCTCGCGGCGTCCTCGACCGCGCCGCGCAGCGACCCCGGCACCGGGTCCACGAGCACGACCGCGCGCTCCTCGTCGTCCATGTCGAACACCTCCGCGGCGTAGACGAGGCAGAGGGCGTGGCCCTCGCAGGCGACCCGGTCCACCTCCACGGTGAGGTCGCCGTTGTCCACGGTCATGTCCGCTCCCTTCGGTTCGGGCTCATCAGGCCGCCGCGAGCTCGCGGACGGCCCCGGCGACCTCGGCGAACGAGGCACCGGACGCCAGGCGGGTGCGCAGGTGCAGCACCTGCTTGGGCCGGCCGATGCCGAGCACGGCGGTGGCCCGCCGGCCGTCGCCGTAGGCGGCCAGCAGCGAGCGACCGTCGGCGCCGGCCCGCAGCTCGACCTCGTCGGCCGCGCCGGGCAGGCCGAAGCACTGCAGCTTCGTGCCGCACTGGTCGCTCCAGAAGTAGTGCAGCGGCGCGTCGAGCGGCTGCCGCTCGTCGCGGCCGGCCAGCAGGTTGCGGGCCACGGCCTGGGCCTGGGCGGTGGTGGTGGTCCAGTGCTCGACCCGCACCGGCGCCGCCGCACCCGGGTAGCGCCAGGCGGCCGCGTCGCCGACCGCGTAGACGTCGCGCGCGGAGGTCTCGCCGTAGGCGTCGCAGACGATGCCGTCGGCGAGCTCCAGGCCGGCGTCGCGCAGCCAGTCCACGGCCGGCCGGACGCCGACGCACTCCGCCACGACGGCCGCGCCGACCGTGCCGCCGTCGGACAGCACGAGACGACGATGGCCGCCGTCGCCGCCCACGCCGGTCACCGAGACGCAGCAGCGCACGTCGACGCCGTCGGCCGCGAGCAGGTCGCGGACGTGGGCGCCGACGGCCGGGCCGAGGGCGCCGAACAGCGGCGTCGGCGCCGCCTCGATCACCGTGACCGGCGTGCCGGCGGCGGTCGCCGCCGAGGCGATCTCGCAGCCCATGAAGCCCGCCCCGACCACGGCCAGGCGCTCGTGGTCGAGGATCGCCCGGCGCAGCCGCACGGCGTCGTCGTAGGTGCGCACGGTGTGCGACAGGCCGTCGAGGACGGGCAGCCGGCGCGGGCTGGTGCCGGTGGCCAGGACCGCCGCCGTGTACGGCACGGCGGTGCCGTCGTCCAGCAGTACCGTATGAGCGGCCACGTCGAGGTGGACGGCACGGCGGCCGAGGACCAGCTCGCACAGGCCGTCGTAGGCCTCCGGCGCGCACAGGAACGGCGGCTCGCCGAGCCGGTCGGGGTGCAGCAGCTGCTTGGACAGCGGCGGGCGGTCGTAGGGGGCCAGCCGCTCGTCGCTCACGAGCGTGACCGGCCCCGTGTGGCCGAGGCGGCGCAGCGACTCGACGGCGCGCAGGCCCCCGAGCCCGCCGCCCACGACGACGATCCCCGGCCCCGTCATTGCTGGGCCGGCCACGCCAGCGGCAGCGAGCGCAGGCTCAGCTGGTGGCCGCGCTCGATCAGCTCGGTGCCCGGGGCCAGCCCGTACTGCGGGATCTGCCGGTGCCACTCGCGAACGACGACCTCCAGCTCGTGGCGCGCGAGGTGCATGCCGAGGCAGCGGTGCGGCCCGGCGCCGAAGCCGAGGTGGTGGCCGGTGTTCGCGCGGTCGAGCCGGAACTCCTCCGGGCACTCGAACTTGCGCGGGTCGCGGTTGGCCGAGGCGATGCCGAGCCAGACGATGTCGCCGGCCTTCATCGGCAGGCCGTGGAAGTCGATGTCCTTGAGCACCAGCCGGCCCTCCTGGAGGATCAGCGAGTACAGCCGCATGAACTCCTCGATGGCCTTGGGGATCAGCTCGGGGTCGTCGACCAGGGCCTGCCGGTCCTCCGGGTGGGTGGCCAGGTGGGCGAAGACGTAACCGAGGCCGCTGCGGGTGGTGTCGAGCCCGGCGGTGACCAGCGACAGGCAGACCGTCTTGAGGTCCTCCTGGTCGAGCCACTGCGGGCCGTGGTCGGGGTGCAGCATGCGGCTGAGGAAGTCGGTCTCCGGGTCCCGCGGGCTGCGCCGGCGGTCCTCGATCGCGTCGTCGAAGTACTGCCGGATCGACGCGACCGCCGCCTCGGCCTCCGGGCCCTTGTAGAGGTTGGAGAACAGCGCGCCGACCCAGTCCAGGAACTTCGGGCCGTCCTCGACCGGCATGCCGATCGTCGCCAGGAACATCTCGGTCGGGTAGCGCAGCGCGAAGCCGTCGACCAGGTCGGTGCGGCCCAGCGGGGCGATCTCCCCGATGAGGTCCCGGGCCCGCTGCTTGGCCAGGCCGTCGAGGCTGCGCACGGCGGCCGGCGAGAACCAGCGGTTGAGCACCCGGCGCAGCCGCAGGTGCTCCTCGCCGTCGAGGTTGTTCGGCATGAACCGGACCTTGCGGTCGGGGCTCAGCGCGTTGGAGACCGAGTTGGAGAAGTACTCCGGCATCTGGATCGCCTCGAGCACGTGCTCGTAGCGGGTCAGCATCCAGAAGGGATGGCTCGTCGCGTCGTTGAGGTAGAACGGCTCGGCCTCGCGCTCGGCGGACGCCATCGCGTAGTGCGAGAGGATCGGGCCGTCGTGGCGGTAGTCGGTGTGGCTGACCGGGCAGCGCAGTTGGTCGGGGCTCACGAGGTCACCTGTCCTCTCGGTGGAACGGCTAGCGGACCTGCAGGGGCAGGTGGATCAGGGCCCGGGCGATGTGCCGGTCCTGGAACACCAGCCCGCCCCCGGGCCGCAGGTCGACGGTCGGGAACCGGGTCACCAGCTCCTTCAGCACGACCTGCCCCTCCAGGCGGGCGAGCGTCGAGCCGAGGCACCGGTGGATGCCGCCGCCGAAGGCCAGGTGCGGGTTCGGGCGGCGGGTGAAGTCGATGCGGTCCGGGTCGGGGAAGACCTCGGGGTCGCGGTTGGCCGCGCCGATGAGGGCGACCACGGCCTCGCCGCGGCGCAGCAGCTTGCCGCCGATCTCGACGTCGGCGTAGAGCCAGCGCGGCGGCGGTGCCTGCGCGGGGCTGACCCAGCGCAGCAGCTCCTCGGTGGCCGGCACGACCAGCCGGTCCGGGTCGGCGGCCAGCTCCTCGAACCGGTCCCGCTGCTGCAGCAGGCCGAGGGTGCCGACGCCGAGCAGGCCCATCGCCGGCGACTGCCCGGCCTGCAGCAGCGTCGAGATCGTGCCGTAGAGCTCCGGCTCGGACATCCGGTCCTCGTCGGCGGCGGCCACGATCGCGCCGATGACGTCGTCGGTACCGCCGCGGCGCCGGGCGGCGAAGAGCGCGTCGAGGTAGTGGGCGAAGCCCTCGGCGCCCTCGGCCGCGACGAGGATACGGTCGAACGAGCCGTCGACGTCGAAGCCCTGCATGAGCCGGTCGGACAGGCTCAGCACGGTGTCGCGGTCCTCCGGCGGGACGCCCATGAGCTCCGACATCACGATGAGCGGCAGCTTGTGCGCGAGCAGCGCGGCGAAGTCGAACCCGCCGGTGGCCGCCGCCTCGGCCTCGATGTCGTCGAACAGTCCGGCGACGATCTGCTCCAGCCGGGGCCGGAACTCCGCCACGCGCTTGGGCGTGAAGTAGCCGGCGATGACCGACCGGACGCGGGCGTGGTCGGGGTCGTTCATCGCGGTCAGGAACGACTTGCGCAGCGTGAAGTAGGACTGGGTCTCCGGCGGCGCGCCGGCCCCGAAGTCCCAGCCGAGCCCGGCCGGCGTCGCGCCGAGCACGTCCGGCCGCTCGACGCTGAGGCGGAACAGCGTCGAGCAGTCGGCGTGCCGGAAGAGGTACCACAGCCCGGGCAGCCTTGGGTCGCTCGGCAGTCCCCAGTGCACCGGGTCGTGCGTGCGGTACTCGGCGAACAGGCGGAACGGGTCCCGCGCGTGGTCGAGCGCCAGGTTGAACCGTGGTAGCACGTTGCCGGCGATGTTCGCCGAGTTGCGGTCGGCGTCGATGACGAAGGTCATGGGCCACTCCTTCCCCGAGAACCATTTCAGATTAATGATGCGCATAGAATGCGGTCAAGGGATCTCCCTTGCCCGCGCCGCCTGCCTGCTCCGGCCGCTCCGCTCGCACCGCCCGCTGCGGTCACTCCTGCGCCCGCTCCGCCCTTGCCCGTGTTGCTCGCCCCGCCCGTCCCGCCACTCCACCCCGCCCGCCCTGCGCTGCCCACCCGCCCCGCTCTGCCCGCCGCTCCGCCCCGCTCTGCCCGCACTGCCCACCCACTCCGCTCTGCCTGCGAAGCTCACCCGGCCAGCTCCGCCCGCCTCAGCCGGCCCGGCCGCGCGCCGCGCCGCCCGCCCCCCTCCACTTCGCCTGCCACTCCCCCTCCGCTTGGCCGCTCCGTCCCGGCCGCCGCCCCCGGTGCGTCGATCTTGGAGTTGTGGTGCCTCACAAACCGGGCATTCTGGGAGTGTCCTGGCACCACAACTCCAAGATCGACGAACGGAACGGGGAGGGCAGGACGGGCAGGCAGGCAGCGCGGGACGGACGGGGCGGCAAAGCGGTCCGGGCGGAGCGGAGCGGGCGGGACGGGCGGGGCGGTCCGCGCGGAGCAGGCGGGCAGGACGGGCGGGCACCACGGGCGGGCACCACGGGCGGGCACCACGGGCGGGCACCACGGGCGGGCACCACGGGCGGGCACCACGGGCGGGCACCACGGGCGGGCAGGACGGGCGGGCGGGCAGGGCTAGTGCAGGAGCTGGAGCTCGTCGCGGAGGTCGTTGGTCAGTTTGACCAGCTGCGTCAGGCTCGCGGGCAGCGGCTCCACCTGCGGCAGAGCGGCCAGGCCGTTGACCACCTGGGCGAAGGTCGGCAGGTCCTCCCAGCGGGCCTCGCGCCAGCTGACGCCGCCGGTGCCGGTCCACCGGGTGAGGACCTGCTGGCGGTACACCCCGGCGGGGATCATCACCACCTCGCCGACGGCGGCCTTGCCGGGCTCGGTGGTGCTCGGGAAGTACTTGTAGTTGAACCGCGGCAGCGGGGTGGCGCCGGCCGGGTCGGCGAACGCGGTCGTCTGCTCCAGCTCGTGGGGCCAGTCGCCGAGCGAAGCGCCGTCGAGGCGCAGCCGGCCGAACTCGAAGCCCTCCCAGCTTGCCGTGACCTCGACACCGCCGCCGATGTTGTGCGGCGCGGAGACGTCGGCGAAGAGCTTCGGATGCCCGGCCTCGTCGCGGCCGACGATGATCGGGTCGGCCATGCTCTCCCACATCACCGCGACGAAGTCGCCGAGGGTCTCGCCCGCGGCGCCCCGGTGGACCGCGCGGAAGAGCACCTCGAAGTAGTTGTAGCCGCGGCCGGCCAGCCACGGGAAGCCGAGGTTGTGCAGCACCCGGACGGTCACCACCGGGTCGGGCGCGGGGACGAACGGCGCCGGCAGCACGGCCGCCAGCCGGTCGGGGTCGGTGCGGTAGGCGCAGGTGAGCAGGTTCGTGCGGATCGGCTCGCCGGTGAACCGGCGGCCGCCGGGGCCCTGGCGCGGGCCGAGCGACGGGCCGAAGCCGATCGGCATGCGGTACATCTCGGTCATGGCGCACCCTCCGCGGACGTGGCGTGGAACGGGCAACCGCCCGCGGCGGCGGCCGGCCGGGCCCGCAGGACGACCGGGAACCGGGCGAACCGCATGGTCGCGGTGTTCTCCCGGAACACCGGCGGGTCGGCGGGGTCGATGGCCGGCTCGTACCGCAGCACCTCCTGCAGCAGCCGGGTGAGCACGCCCGCGGGGACGTCGTCGCGGTCGACCGACCCGTTGCCCGCCCCGACGGCGACCTGCCGGCCGA
This sequence comes from Dactylosporangium sucinum, assembly GCF_014647515.1. Lineage (GTDB taxonomy): Bacteria > Actinomycetota > Actinomycetes > Mycobacteriales > Micromonosporaceae > Dactylosporangium > Dactylosporangium sucinum. Next base: position 26,459 of record NZ_BMPI01000009.1, read on the forward strand.
GGCACGTGTGGGCCCCGTCGCCGAACGCCAGCCCGTAGGCGGTGGTGCGCGGCGGCAGCGGCCGGTAGGGGTCGTACTCCTGCGCCGTCGGCCCGAAGACGGTCTCGTCGCGGTTGGCCTCGTTGAGGTCGAGCAGCAGTTGCTCCCCGGCCGCGAACGTCCGCCCGCTCGGCAGCGTTACATCCTCGAGCGCGAGGCGCAGCAGGGCCGGCACGGTCGGGTGCAGCCGCAGGCCCTCGCTCACCGCCCGCTGCAGGAACGACAGGTCGCCCGCCTTGGCCCGGTCCTCCGGCCGGCGCTCGAAGTGCGCGAGCACCTCCTGCAGCACGTGCGGGGCCAGGTGCGTGGTCGTGTTCGCCGACGCGGTGACGTAGAAGATGACCTCGCGCAGCAGCTTCTCGGGCTCCCAGTCGCCGTAGTTGCGCAGCAGCAGCGTGGTGAGGTCGTTGGGAACCTCGGCGGCCGCGGCCAGCAGCGCCTGGCGCCGCTGCATGGCGGGGCGGAAGAAGCGCTCGCCGAAGCGGTCCTTGGCGGCCACGGCGGCGGCGACCACGGCCTCGCGGTCGTGGATGGCCCACTCGGCCGACGAGCCCTCGCCGAAGTGCTCGGCCAGCTCCCGCAGCTCGTCGACGTCGGCCGGGCCGGCCAGGTCGTCGATGCCGACGACCTTCGCGGTCACCCGCAGCAGGGCGTCGCGCATCACGTGCATGATGTCGACCTTCGGAGCAGCCGCCCCGCCGTCGAACGCCGCCTCCAGCTGCTCGCGCAGCGCCGGCACGACCGTGCGCAGCTCGTAGTCCATCAGCTGGGCCCGGGAGAACATCACGACCTCGGTGCGGCGGCGCTTGAGGTGCTCCTCGACGCTGAGCGTCATGAGCGTGCCCTCCAGCAGCGGGCCGCTGACCCGCACGAACATCGACGGCCAGAAGCCGGACGAGCGCAGGACCTCCTGCACCTCGTGATAGGCGACCACCCGGGTCATCTCGACGTGGTCGGCGATCGCCGGCGTCATCGCACCCTCTCCTCTGCGTCCTCCAGCACGATCGCGAGCTCCGGGCAGCTGGCCTCGGCCGCCCGGGCCCCGTCGAGGTCGGCCCGGCCCAGCTCGCGGTCGACGGCGACGGCCGTGCCGTCGTCCTGGAACCGGAACAGCTCGGGCGCCGTCACGACGCACACGCCATGGCTCTGGCAGCGCTCGGCATCAACGCGGGCCTTCATCGGTACCTCCCGCAGTAAACGAACACCACTGTACGTTTCGGAGCGTACGAGCGGGATCGTTCCATGGCAAGGGTTTGCGTGGTCTCGACAAGGCGAGGGGCTGGGTCATACTGCGAGGCATGAGACGCAGCACCACGGCGGAGGCCATCGTGCGCAGCCTGGCGGCCGAGGACGGCCGCGCCCTGCGCAGCGACGGGCAGCGCAACCGCGACCTCGTCGTCGACGCGGCCCTGGAGATCTTCGCCGAGGACGGCATGATGGGCACCGTCGAGAAGATCGCCGAACGGGCCGGGGTCAGCCGCACCACCGTCTACCGCAGCTTCCCGACCCGCCAGGCGCTGCAGATCGCGGTCGCCACGAGCCAGTTCGCGCAGATCCACCGCATCGCGCTCGACGCGCAGGCCGGCTCCGACGGCAGGGGGTCCGGCCTGGTCGACTTCGTGTTCGGCGCGTTCGAGTACAACCAGGCCAACCGGCTCTATCTGGAGCTGTTCGGCGGCCGCCCGACGGCCGAGATGCGCGACGTGCACGTCGCCTCCCGGCTGACCATCGCCGAGCTCACCGACGAGAGCCGGGCCGCGGGCGTGGTCCGCGCCGAGGTGACCGACGACGACGTCGCACTGTTCGTCGGCGGGCTGTCGGTGCGGCTGGCCACCGACCGCGCCACGACCCAGGACGACTGGCGGCGCTCGGCCCGGTTCGCCCTCATCGGCCTCGGCGTGCCCGACCGCCTGCTGCCGCCGCACCGGATCCCCCGGGCCCACCTCGACCCGGCGGCCACCGATGCGTGACGACGCCGCGCCGGGCGACGCGCCGGTCCAGTCGATCCTGCGCGCCTTCCAGCTGCTGGAGGCGCTCGCGGCGGCGGGCGGGACGGCCTCGGTCACCGAGCTGCGCGACGCCGCCGGGCTGCCGCTCGCCACCATTCATCGCCTGCTGCGCACGCTGGTCGCCGCCGGCTACGTGCGGCAGGAGTCGAACCGGGCCTATGCCCTCAGCGCCCGGCTGACCCGGCTGGGCGAGGCCTCCGGCTGGTCGACGGCCCGGTGGGCCACCCCGCACCTGCAGCGCGTCGTCGACCAGCTCGACGAGAGTGCGAACCTGGCCAAGCTCGACGGCGTGCGCGTGGTCTACGTCGCGCAGGTCCCCGGCCGCCACTCGATGCGCATGTTCACGGAGGTGGGCCGGCACGCCGGCGCGCACTCGACCGCGGTCGGCAAGGCCATGCTGGCGCAGCTGCCGCCGCGCCGGCTGCAGGCGCTGGCCGAGCACCTTCCCAGCGCGGCGGCGTCGCTGGCGGCGGAGCTGGAGCTGGTGCGCCGCGACGGCTACGCGATCGACGACGAGGAGCAGGAGGCCGGGGTCCGGTGTGTGGCGGTGGCGCTGCCGCCGTCGGACGCGGTCCCGATGGCCGTTTCGATCTCCGGCCCGGTGACCCGGATGACCGACGACCTGATCCGGTCGGCCGTGCCGGTGCTCACCGCGGCGGCCACCGCCCTGAGGACGGACCGGTTTTCCGACTAACGGAAAACTAGGAGCATATTGCGGAAAAGTACCTCGGGGGGCCACGATGACGGCGAATCCCGAGGAGGTCCGCCTTGTCCGCTCAGGTTGTCGCCCCGCTGCACGATCGCTACGACGAGATCCTCACGCCGGCCGCGTTGGAGTTCCTGGCCGGCCTGCACCGCCGGTTCGAGCCGCGGCGACGGGAGCTGCTCGCCGCCCGTGACCGCCGCTACGCCGAGCTGGCCGCCGGCGGCACGCTCGACTTCCTGGCCGAGACCAAGGACGTCCGCGAGGACGAGTCGTGGCGCGTCGCGTCGCCCGCCCCCGGCCTGGTCGACCGCCGCGCCGAGATCACCGGCCCGACCGACCGCAAGATGACGATCAACGCGCTGAACTCCGGCGCCAAGGTGTGGCTGGCCGACCACGAGGACGCCAACACCCCGCTCTGGGAGAACATGATCGAGGGCCAGCTCAACCTGCGCGACGCGGTCGCCGGCACGATCAGCTTCACCTCGCCCGAGGGCAAGCACTACCGGCTGACCGACGGCCCCCGGCCGACGATCGTGGTGCGCCCGCGCGGCTGGCACCTGCCGGAGAAGCACATCCTCGTCGACGGGCAGCCCGTGTCCGGCTCCCTGGTCGACTTCGCGCTGTACTGCTTCCACAACCACCACGCCACCCGGCCCTACTTCTACCTGCCCAAGATGGAGTCGCACCTCGAGGCGCGGCTGTGGAACGACGTCTTCCTGCACGCCCAGGAGGCGCTCGGGCTGCCCCGCGGCACCATCCGCGCCACCGTCCTCATCGAGACGTTCCCGGCCGCGTTCGAGATGGAGGAGATCCTCTACGAGCTGCGCGAGCACTCGGCCGGGCTCAACGCCGGCCGCTGGGACTACATGTTCAGCGTCATCAAGAAGCTGCGCACCCACGGCGACGACTTCCTCCTGCCCGACCGCAACTCGGTGACGATGACCGTGCCGTTCATGCGCGCCTACACCGAGCTGCTCGTGAGCACCTGCCACAAGCGCGGCGCCCACGCGATCGGCGGCATGGCCGCGTTCATCCCGAGCAAGGACGAGGCCGTCAACGCGGCCGCGTTCGAGAAGGTCCGCGGCGACAAGACCCGCGAGGCGAACGACGGCTTCGACGGCTCCTGGGTCGCGCACCCGGCGATGGTCGCGCTGTGCACCGAGGTGTTCGACGGCGTGCTCGGCGACCGCCCGAACCAGCTCGGCAACACCCGCGACGACGTGCGCGTCACCGCCGCCGAGCTGCTCGACGTGCGCAGCACGCCGGGCGCGGTCACCGAGGCCGGGCTGCGCAGCAACATCAGCGTCGGCGTGCGCTACCTGGAGGCGTGGCTGCGCGGCACCGGCGCGGTCGGCATCAACAACCTCATGGAGGACGCGGCGACCGCCGAGATCTCCCGCTCGCAGGTCTGGCAGTGGCTGCACACCGCGGTCCGGCTCGACGACGGCCAGGTCGTCGACCGCGCCCTCGTCGAGCGGCTCATCGACGAGGAGATGGCGGCGATCGCGCCGGAGGGCGGCCGGTGGGCCGAGGCCCGCGCGCTGTTCACCGAGATGGCCCTCGCGGACGAGTTCGCCGAGTTCCTGACGCTGCCCGCCTACGAGCGCATGCCGTGACGCGACAGGCGGTCCGCCGGGGCCCGGCGGACCGCCGTTCAGGCCGGGTCCGGGAACCGCGGGCGGCGCTTCTCCAGGAAGGCGGTGGCCCCCTCGACCATGTCGGGGCTGCCGACCGCCTGCACCAGCATCCCCAGCCCGGTGCTGAAGGAGTCGCGCGCGGCGTTCCACCAGACGTTCGAACTGACCTTGGTGATCTCCAGGTACCGCGGGCTGAGCGCCTCGATCTCCGCGCACACCTCGGCGACCCGCGCCTCGAGCGCGTCGTCGTCCACCACCTCGTTGACGAGGCCGAGCCCAAGGGCCTGCTCGGCGCTGTACCGCCGGCACAGCATCGCCATCTCCTTGGCCCGCTTCTCGCCGATCTGCGTCGCCAGCACGTTGGTGGCGCCCATCACCGGCGAGCTGCCCACGCGCGGCCCGGTCTGGCCGAACGTCGCCGAGCGGGCGGCGACCGCCAGGTCGCAGGCGACCACGAGCTCGTTGCCGCCGCCGGCCGCGGCCCCGCCGACCGCGGCGATGACCGGCCGCGGGCACTGCCGCACGGCGTCGAGCAGGCGCAGCGACGCGCGGTACAGCCCGCGCATGTTCTCCATGGTCGGCTGGGCCAGGCCGGTGAGGGCTCCCCCGGCGCAGAAGCTGCCGCCGGATCCGGTGATGACCACCGACCGCGCGGCGGCCGCATCCTCCAGGGCGTCGGCGATCGCGTGCGCCATCGGGGCGTCGTACGCGTTGCGCCGCTCGGGCCGGTTGAGCCGGATCCACACCGCGGAGCCCCGGCGCTCGACCTCGACATCCGTCATCTGTTCAGCCTCCGTGACGCGGGAAGTGGGGCAGTACCTCGTTCCGGAACAGGGCGAGGGTCGCGAGCACCTGCTCCTGCGGCAGGTCGTGCCACTGCATGCGCAGGATGACGTAGGTGACGCCGAGCTCCTGCAGGTCCTTGAGCCGGCGGACGCACTCGGCCGGGGTGGTGAAGATGTACGAGTGCGCGGCCACGTCCTCGGCCGCCTGCGCGTCGCTCAGCTGCCGGTAGCTCGCGGTGGCGTCGGGGGCGTTGAAGGCGCTGTAGGCGCGGGTGAGGTTGCCGCGGGCCCGGGCGCCGATCGCCATCGCCCGCTCGGGGTCGTGGTCGAGCACCAGCTCCCGCCGCACCACGACGTCCCGGTCGCCGCGCGTGCCGGCCGCCGCGATCTCGGCCCGGTACCAGCCGAGCACCGTCGCCAGCCGCTCCGGGGTCACGTGCGGCGGGATGATCCAGGCGTCGCCGAGCCGGGCCGCGCGCCGGGCGCCGGTGCGGTGGGCGCCGGCGCCGACCCAGATCGGCGGCCCGCCCGGCCGCACCGGCGGCAGGCTGATCCGCTGGCCCTTGAGCGTGTAGTGCCGCCCGGCGAAGTCGACCGGCGCTCCCGACCACAGGCCGCGGACGACGGCGACGGACTCCTCGTAGCGGGAGACGCGCTCGTCGAGCGGGATGCCGAAGGACTCGAACTCGTTCTCGCGGTAGCCCAGGCCGAACCCGGCGATCGCGCGGCCGCCGCTGATGTGGTCGAGCGTGGAGTACAGCTCCGCGACCTCGACCGGGTGGTGCAGCGGCAGGATCAGCATGTTGGTGCCGACGGCCATCTCGCCGGCCTCGGCGGCGATCGCGGCGAGCGTCGGGATCGGCTGCAGCGTCGGCATGTTGCCGAGGTAGTGCTGCAGCATCCAGACCGACGACAGCCCGGCGTCGGCGGCCGCGGCGACCTGCTCGCGCATCGGCCCGATCAGGTCGGCCGGGCGCCGGTCGGGCGGGAAGTCGTTCTGCACGGCCAGTCCGAAGCGCATGCCTGGGCTCCATTCGGTACGTCGGGATCCAGCGGTACCCCGGGATTCGGTCAGGAGAAGCGCTTCACGAGCTGCTTCGCGAGCGCGTCGAGCAGCACCTCGGTGGAGCCCTCGTAGATGCGCATCGGCCGGGCCTCCCGGTAGAGCCGCTCGATCACCGAGCCGCGGACCAGGCCGAAGCGGCCCATCACCTGCACGCACCGGTCGACCACCCGGCCGGCCGTCTCGGTCGCGCCGACCTTGGCCATCGACGACAGGTGCAGGCTCGCGCGCGGGTCGCGGGCCGCGGCGGCGGCCGCGCGGTAGGTGAGCGCGCGGGCCATCTCGATCTCGGTCCAGCAGGTGGCCAGCAGGGCCGGCACCGGGCCGAGCCGCGCGAGGGGGGTGCCGAACTGCGACCTCCCGGTGGTGTGCCGGACCGCCTCGCGCAGCGCCGCCTCGGCCAGCCCGACGGCGGCCCCGGCGACGGAGACCCGGAACGTGGCGAGGGTGGCCAGCATCAGCGCGAAGCCCTCGCCGGCCGCGCCGACGAGGTGGTCGGCCGGGACCCGCACGCGGTCGAGCACGACGTCGCCCAGGACGTGCGGGGCGATGATCTGGTGCGGCCGCTCGACGGCGACGCCGGGGGTGTCCGCGGGCACGAGCACGAGGGAGTACTCGTCGCCGGCGCGGGCCAGGACGGTGTAGACGTCGGCGTCGCCGGCGTTGGTGATGAACGACTTGCGGCCGTCGACCACCAGCTCGTCGCCGTCGCGGGTGAGCGTGGTCGTGATGGCCCGCAGGTCCGAGCCGACGTCGGGCTCGGTGAGGCCGAGGGCGGCGATCGCGTCGAGGCGGCCGATCGGGCCGAGCCAGCGCTCCTGCACGGCGGGCGCCGCGCCGACGCCGAGGGCGTAGCCGCCGATGCCCTGCATCGCGAAGAGCGAGTCGAGGTGCGCGCTGACGGCGGCGAGCTGCTCGCGCACGGCGGTGACGGCCAGCGAGTCGACCAGCTCGGCGCGCCCGCCGAACCGGGCCGGGACCATCAGCCCGACGAGCCCGCTCTTGGCCAGGGCCGCCCGCATGTGCGGGTCGACGTCGTCGCGCTCGTCGGCCTCGGCCGCGCGCTCGCGCAGTGACTCGGCGAGCTCGCGGGCCTCGGCCTGCAGCGTGCGGTAGCGCTCCGGCAGATCGAACAGCGCGTCGGACACGGCGACCTCCATCTCCCAACCCGGGGCAATTAATGATTACCATAACAAGGAATAGCCCTCGGGAGGGAGATCCATGACCACACCGTTCGCCGGCACCCCGTTCGACCTGACCGGCAAGGTCGCGCTGGTCACCGGCGGCAGCCGCGGCCTCGGCGCGCAGATCGGGCTGGGCCTCGCGCGGGCCGGCGCGGACGTCGTGGTGGCCAGCCGCGACCTGGACTCGTGCCGCCGGCAGGCCGAACTGATCACCGCGGAGACCGGCCGCGCCGCCCTGCCCCACGCGGTGCACGTCGGGCGCTGGGACGAGCTGCCCGGGCTGGTCGACGCCGCCTACGCGCGGTTCGGCCGGGTCGACGTGCTGGTCAACAACGCCGGCATGGCGCCGCTGTACGACACCCTCGAGTCGGTCAGCGAGGAGCTGTTCGACAAGGTACTGGCGGTCAACCTCAAGGGCCCGTTCCGGCTCTCCGCGCTCGTCGGCACCCGGATGGCGGCCGGCGACGGCGGCAGCATCGTGAACATCTCCAGCGGCGTCGGCGTGCGCCCGCGGGCCGGTGTGCTGCCCTACGCGGCGGCGAAGGCGGGGCTGAACAACCTCACCGCCGGCCTGGCGCACACGTTCGGGCCGAAGGTGCGCTGCAACGCGGTCGTCTGCGGCACGTTCCTCACCGACGTCAGCCGGCACTGGGACGCCGAGGCGTTCGCCGCCCGCGCGGCCACGTTCGCGCTCGGCCGCGGCGGGCATCCGGAGGAGATCGTCGGCACCGTGCTGTACCTGGCCTCGGCGGCGTCGAGCTTCACCACCGGCGCCCTGGTCACCGTCGACGGCGGCCAGCCGTAGGCGCGGGCGCTGCGTGCCGGCGGCGCGCAGCGCCCGCGGCCTGCCCTACGGCGCGGGCGCGGTGACGCCGGCGGCGCGCAGTTCGGCCCGCGCGTCGTCGTCCAGCCCGAGCACGTCGGCGAGCACCGCGTCGGTGTGCTCGCCGATGGCGGGGACGCCGGCGTAGGACGGGTCCGGGGAGCCGGCCAGGTGCAGGACCGGACCGGGCATCAGCACGGAGCCCAGCACCTCGCTGCCGGTCAGCTCGACCAGTGTGCGCTCGCGGAAGTGCGGGTCGGCGAGGATGTCGCGGGCGTCGTTGACGGCCGAGGCGACCACCTCGTGCTTGTCGAGCACGGCGAGGATCTCGTCCCGGGGCCGGGTCGCCACCCAGGCGCTGACCTCCGCCTGGATCGCGTCGTTGTTGGCCATCCGGGCGACGTTGGTGGCGAAGCGCGGGTCGAGCGGGATGTCGGGGCGCTCCATCGCGGCGAAGAGCCGCTCGGCGATGGTCTGGTTGGAGGCGGCGATCGACAGCCAGCCGCCGTCGGCGGCCCGGTAGACGCCGCGCGGCGAGGCCGAGCCGGTGCCGTTGCCGACCCGGCCCTGGATCTCGCCGCTCGTCTGGTACTTGAGGATCATGTCCCCGACGATGAACATCAGCGGCTCGTACAGCGCCACGTCGACGACGTCGCCCAGCCCGGTGCGCTCGCGGCGGTAGAGCGACATCGCCGTGCCCATCGCGGCGGCGATCCCGGCGATCGAGTCGGCGAAGCCGAACGGCGGCGAGGTCGGCGGCGTGTCGGGCCAGCCGTTGATGTACGCGAAGCCGCTGCCCGTCTCCGCGACGGTGCCGAAGCCGGGCCGCTGCCGGTAGGGGCCGGTCTGGCCGAAGCCGGAGACCCGCGTGAGCACCAGCCCCGGGTTGCCGGCCGACAGCACGTCGTAGCCCAGGCCCCAGCCCTCCAGCCGGCCCGGCCGGAACGACTCGATCACCACGTCGAACCCGGCCGCGAGGCGCCGGACGAGGTCCCGCCCCTCGGCGCGGCGCAGGTCGACGGCGACCGAGCGCTTGCCGGCGTTGAGCCGGCTGAAGCCCAGCGACAGCCCGTCCTTCTGCGGCGTCCACTGCCGGGCGTAGTCGCCGACGACCGGGTCCTCGACCTTGACCACGTCGGCGCCGAAGTCGCGCAGCATCCGACCGGCGGTCGGTGCGGCGTACATGGTGCCGAGCTCGAGGACCCGGATGCCGGACAGCGGACGCTCGTTCATCGGTCTCCCTCGTCGGCGTGGGTGGCGAGCCACTCCAGCGCGGTGTCGTAGTGGGCCTTGTCGACGTGCACGCCGCGATACCGCACCGCGCCGGTGCCGGCGGCGCTCGCCCGCTCGTAGGCCTCGGCGAGCCCGCGGTAGAACGCGACCTGCTCGGGGCCCGGGCTGAACACCTCGTTGATGACCGGCACGTGCCGCGGGTGGATCGCGATCATCCCGCGGAAGCCCAGCCGGCGGCCGCGGAGGGCGAAGTCGCGCAGGCCGTCGAGGTCGTCGAGCCGCTCCCACAGCCCGGTCACCGGGTGGACGCCGGCGCCGCGGCAGGCCAGCAGGATGCGGCTGCGCAGGTACAGCGTCTCGTCGCCCTCCGGCGTCCACTCGAAGCCGACCACCCGCGTGATGTCGGCGTGCTCGGCCGTCGGCCCGATCATGCCGCCGACCCGCGGCCCGGCCGCGATCGCCGCGCAGTGCTCGATCGCGCCGATCGTCTCGGTCGGCACGAGCAGTTCCAGGCCGGCGACGCCGTTGCGCCGCTCGAAGTGGTCGAGCAGCGCGTCGAACCGGATCACGTCGTCGGGCCCGGTCAGCTTGGGCGGGAAGACGAAGTCCAGGCCGGGCACGACGACCTCCTCGAGGTCGGCCCCGGCCAGGCCGGTGGCGAGCGGGTTGACCCGCACGCCGATGCCGATGCGGCCGTGCGCCGCGCGCAGCCGCGCCACCGAGGCCGCCACCGTCGCGCGGGCGGCGGCCTTCTCGGCGTCCGGGACCGAGTCCTCGAGGTCGAGCACGACCGCGTCGGCGCCGGCCGCGGCGGCCTTCTCCACCCAGCCGGGCCGGTGACCCGGCACGAAGAGGACGGAGCGGTACGGGCGCATCCTCAGGCCCCCACCACGGCGGTCCGGTCGCTGGTGTCGGCGGTGATGCCGTCCTCGCGCAGCGCCGCCTTGCGGACCTTCTCGCTCGGCGTCTTGGGCAGCGCGTCGACGAACCGGACGAACCGCGGCGTCGCGAACGCCGGGATCCTGCCGGCGCAGAAGTCCCACAGCTCGGCGGCGGTGACCGGGGCGACCGTCACCACGACCGCCATCACCTCGTCCTCGCCCGCCTCGACCCCGGCCGGCACGCCGATGACCGCGCACTCGCTCACCGCGGGGTGCTGCAGGATCGCCTGCTCGACCTCGTAGGAGCTGACGTTCTCGCCGCGGCGGCGCAGCGCGTCCTTGTAGCGGTCGACGAAGTAGTACCAGCCGTGTTCGTCGCGGCGCAGCGCGTCACCGGTGTGGAACCACAGGTTGCGCCAGGCCTCGACGGTCTTCTCCGGCATGCCGTAGTAGCCGAGGCTGCAGGTCCACGGGTGCTTGTAGCGCACCACGAGCTCGCCGATCTCGCCGACCGGCACCTCGCGGTCGGTCTCCGGGTCGACGAGGCGCGCCTCGAACCACTCGGAGGCGAGCAGGCCGGCGGCGCCGGGCGGGCGGATCTCGCCGTACGGCGACAGGATCGGCGCGCTGGTCTCGGTCAGCCCGAAGGCGTCGACGAACGCCTCGACGCCGAAGCGGTCCATGAACTGGCGCAGCACCGAGCTGGCGGTGGGCGCGGCGTAGACGCAGCGCAGCCGGTTGTCGGCGTCGTCCGGGCGGGGCGGCTGCTTCCAGACGAAGTCCATCATCACGCCGACGAAGTTGGTGACGGTCACGTCGTCGTCGCGCACGTGGTCGATCCACCGGCTGGCGCTGAACTTCTTGCGCACCACCACCCGCGCGCCCGCGATGATCGCCGGGAAGGCGGCCATGAACTGCGCGTTGCCGTGGAACAGCGGGGTCGTGGTGAGGTAGGCGTCGTCCGCGGTCAGCCGGGTCAGCCAGACGACCTCCTGACCGAAGAAGTACATCTGGGAGTGCGGCATCGCCACGCCCTTGGACGGCCCGGTGGTGCCGGACGTGAAGAAGATCGAGGCGAGGCTGGTCGGCGACGGGTCGGGCAGCACGAGCCGCTCGCCGTCGAGCAGGGTCTCCCAGCGCTCGGCCCGCCAGCCGTGGGTGCGCAGCAGCTCGACCGCCTTGTCGGCCTGCCCGGTGTCGATCACCCAGAACTGCTCGATGCCGCGGGTGTGCTCGGCGATGGCGACGAACCGCTCGGCGAAGGCGTCGTCGATCACCGCCCAGCGCGGCCGCACCGTCTGGCTCTGGTGGCGCAGGAACTCGCCCTCGTAGGCCGTGTTGATCGGCACCTCGACGAGTGCGCCGACGGCGGTGGCGAACCAGCTGCGCACGAACTGCGAGGAGTTGGCGGCCATGACGAGGACCCGGTCGCCGGCCCGCGCGCCGGCCGCGTACCAGGCGCCGGCGATGGCCTCGGCGTCGCGCAGCGCCTCCGCGTAGGTCCACCGCGCGCCCTCGTCGGGGCAGACCAGCACGGTGGCGTCCGGGCGGGTGCGGACGTGCGCGCGCAGCACGGTCGCGAGCGACCACTCGTCCTGCGGGAAGGTCGGCGTGGTGCCGGTGTACTCCCTGACCATGTTCCTGTCCCCTACCGTCGCTGGTCGAAGGATCGTCCCAGCATCTCCGACACGATCCGCATCCGCTGCATCGTCGGCGTGCCGCCGGCCAGCGCCCAGCCGTGGGCGTCGCGGTGCAGCCGCTCGATGCCGTACTCCTCCGTGTAGCCGTTGCCGCCGTGCAGCTGCATCGCCAGGTCGGACACCCGCTTGGCCATCTCGTTGGCGGTGCACTTGGCCAGCGACACCTCCAGCGACACCGGCAGGCCGGTGCCGGCGTGCAGCGCGGCCCGCAACAGCAGCTGCCGCGCGGCCTCCACCTGCAACATCATGTCGGCCAGGGTCAGCTGGATGTTCTGGAACTCCACGAGCGGCTTGCCGAACTGCACCCGGTCCTGGACGTACCGCAGGCTGCGGTCCAGCGCGGCCTGCCCGATCGCCAGGCTCATCGTGGCGTTGCCGAGCCGCTCGATGGAGAACGCGGTGAACAGCCTGCGGAACCCGCCGGCGCCGATGAGCAGGTTCTCCTCCGGCACGCGCACGTCGTCGAAGATGACGTCGGCGCTGGGGATGCCGCGGAAGCCCATCAGCCGCTCGGGGGTGCCGAAGCTGACGCCGGGGCGGTCCGCCTCGACGATGAGCGCGCCGATGCCCTTGGCCCCGGGCGCGTCGGAGACCCGCACGTACACGAGGTAACTGTCGGCCTCGCTGCCGTTGGAGATCCACCGCTTGACGCCGTTCACCGTGTACATGCCGTCGCTGAGCTTCGCCCGGGTGGCCATGTCGGTGGCGGCGGAGCCGGCGTCCGGCTCGGAGATCGCCACCGCCATCGTCGTCTCGCCCCGGACGATGGCCGGCAGGAACCGCTCCCGCTGCTCCTCGGTGCCGAGCTGGCTGAGCACCTGCGCCGGGCCGGTGTTGGCCTCGAAGACCTGGAAGGCGGCCGGGCGGCACTCCTTGGCGAGCTCCTCGATGACCACCAGGGCGTCGATGATCGGCCGGCCGGATCCGCCGTACCGCTCCGGGTGCGCGATGCCGAGCAGGCCGAGTGAGCCGAGGTACCGCCGCTCGTCCTTGGGGAAGCGGGTGCGGTCGCGGTCCCACGCCTCGGCCCGGGGTGCGTAGCGTTCTCGGGCAAGTTGCCGGGCCGCGTCCTGGATGTCCTCTCGCCCCGCGTTCCAGGACGTTCCGTCAAGATTTGTCACGTAGGCCTCCCTGCTATTGATGCTATTCGTATGCAGAGATACTTTGTCAAGCATGGGAGCTGCCGCGCCACAGACCGTGATCGTCGACGCCGTCCGGACCCCGATGGGCCGCGGCAAGCCGGGCGGTGCGCTGTCCGGAACCCACCCGGTCGACCTGCTCGCGGGCGCGCTGCGGGCGCTCGTGGAGCGCACCGGGATCGACCCGGCCACCGTCGACGACGTGCTCGTCGGCTGCGTCGGGCAGAACCTGGAGCAGTCCGCCACCCCGGGCCGGCAGGCCTGGCTGGCCGCCGGCTACCCGGACCACGTGCCGTCGGTGACGATCGAGCGCAAGTGCGGCTCGGGCCAGCAGGCGATCGAGTTCGCCCACTGGGGCATCGCCGCCGGCGCCTACGAGCTGGCGATCGCGGGCGGCGTCGAGTCGATGAGCCGGGTGCCGATGGGTTCGGCGCGCGGCGACGCCGACCCGTTCGGCCCGGCGGTGCGGCGGCGCTACCCGGACCTGGTGCCGCAGGGCGTCGCCGCCGAGCTCGTCGCACGCAAGTGGCAGCTGTCCCGCGCCGACCTCGACGCGTTCGCGGCGCGGTCGCACCGGCTCGCCGCCGGTACCGCCGCCGCCAACGGATTCGAGGACGAGATCGTGCCGATCGCGGGCGTGCGCGCCGACGAGACGATCCGCCCGGCCACCACGCCCGAGGGCCTGGCCGGGCTGCGGACCTCGTTCGACACCGAGCGCTGGCGCGCGCAGTTCCCCGACCTGGAGTGGAAGGTCACCGCGGGCAACAGTTCGCAGCTCACCGACGGCGCCGCCGCGCTGCTGCTGACGACCGAGGAGCGGGCGGCCGCGCTCGGGCTGCGCCCGCGGGCCCGGATCGTCGCGTCCGCCGTGTGCGGCGACGATCCCGTCATGATGCTGACCGGCCCGATCCCGGCGACCCACAAGGTACTGCGAAAGGCCGGCCTCACCATCGCCGACATCGACGCCGTCGAGGTCAACGAGGCCTTCGCGTCGGTGCCGCTCGCATGGCTGGCCGAGTTCGGCGCCGACCCGGCGCGGCTCAACCCGCGCGGCGGCGCCATCGCGCTCGGGCACCCGCTCGGCGCGTCCGGCGCCCGGCTGATGACCACGCTGATCAACCATCTCGAGCAGACCGGCGGCCGGTACGGGCTGCAGACCATGTGCGAGGCCGGCGGCATGGCCAACGCCACGATCATCGAACGACTCTGAGGGGTTCAGATGCACCTTGCCAACGGCAGCGCCGTCGTCACCGGCGGCGCCTCCGGCCTCGGCCTCGCCACCGCCACGCGCCTCGTCGAGGCCGGCGCCGCGGTGGTCGTCGCCGACCTGCCCACCTCCGACGGCTCGTCCGTGGCCCAGCGGATCGGCGCCACCTTCGTCCCGGCCGACGTCACCGACCCGGCGGCGGTCGGCGCCGCGCTCGACGCCGCCGAGCGGCTCGGCCCGATCCGCGCGCTGGTGCACTGCGCCGGCCGCGGCGGGACCGTGCGGCTGGTCGGCCGCGACGGCTCTCCCGGCGACCTCGACCTCTACGAGACGCTCGTACGCATCAACCTCGTCGGCACGTTCAACGTGCTGCGCCTGACCGCCGCCCGGATGGCCGCCAACGAACCGGTCGACGGCGAGCGGGGCGTGTGCGTGCTCACCGCGTCGGTCGCCGCCTGGGAGGGCCAGATCGGCCAGATCCCCTACGCCTCCGCCAAGGCGGGCGTGGTCGGCATGACGATCGTGGCCGCGCGGGACCTGGCGAGCCGGCTGATCCGGGTCGCCACGATCGCGCCCGGCATCTTCGACACCCCGATCCTCGACCGCTTCTCCGACGAGATCAAGGACGGCCTGGCCCGCCAGGTCCCGCACCCGGCCCGGCTCGGCCGCCCGGATGAGTTCGCCCGGCTGGCCCTGCACATCGTCGACAACCCGATGATCAACGGCGAGACGATCCGGCTCGACGGCGCCGTGCGGATGCAGGCCAAGTGAGCGCCGTACGCACCGAGCGGCACGGCCGCGTCCTGCTCATCACCATCGACCGCCCCGAGGTCCGCAACGCGATCAACGCCGCCGCGGCCGAAGGCATCGCCGCCGCGCTGACCGAGCTGGACTCGCACGACGACCTCAGCGTCGGCGTGCTGACCGGCGCGGGCAAGGGCTTCTGCGCGGGCATGGACCTCAAGGCGTTCCTGGCCGGCGAGCGCCCGGCGGTGCCGGGGCGCGGCTTCGCCGGCATCGTCGAAGGCCCGCCGGCCAAGCCGCTCATCGCGGCCGTCGAGGGCTTCGCCGTCGCGGGCGGCTTCGAGATCGTCCTGGCCTGCGACCTGCTCGTCGCGGCGCAGGACGCGAAGTTCGGCCTGCCCGAGGTGCGCCGCGGACTGCTGCCGGGCGGGGGCGGCCTGCTGCGGCTGCCGAACCGCATCCCGCAGGCCCTCGCGATGGAGTGGATCCTGACCGGCGCCGTCGTGACGGCCGAGCAGGCGCACGCCGCGGGCCTGGTCAACCGGCTGACCCCGCCGGGCGCCGCGCTGGGGACGGCGCTGGAGCTGGCGCAGGAGATCGCCCGCAACGCGCCGCTGGCGATCCGTGCGGCGAAGCGCATCGCCGTCGAGGCGCCGGGCTGGCCCGCGGCCGAACGGTTCGCGCGCCAGCAGGAGATCTACGAGCCGGTCCGGTCGTCGGAGGACGCCGTCGAGGGCGCGCGGGCGTTCACGGAGAAGCGCACTCCCGAGTGGCGTGGCCGCTGACGCCCAGCAGGCCGGCCAGGGTGCCGCCGAGGATGGCGGCCTCCTCGGCCGCCTCCAGGCCCAGCGAGCGAATGGTGGCGATCTCCGCCGCCGGGTCAGCCATCGGCCAGTCCGAGCCGAACACGATCCGGTCCGCCCCGTGGCGGCGGATGATCGACCGCAGCCGGGACGGGTCCAGGTCGGCCAGGCGCGGGGGCCAGGAGGTCTCCAGGACGATCGGCGAGCCGAGCACCGCCGCCTCGGCCTCGTCCAGGCGGTGGTAGCCGCCGTAGTGGCAGGCGATGAGCTGCAACCCGGGCACGGCGGTGTGCAGCGTCATGAGGTTCCGGGGCGCGCCGCGCTCGTTGGCCGCGGCGTCGCCGCCCGCGCCCGCGTGGGTGATCACCACGATGCCGGCCTCCGCGAGGGCGTGCGCGATGGCGATCACCCGCGGGTCGGCCAGCGACAGCTCCTGGAAGAGCGGATGCAGCTTGACGCCGCCGATGCCGTTGTCGGTCAGCGACCGGAGGTTCTCTTCGGGCGTGAGATCCGGATGTACCGTGCCGAAGGGGATCAGCCGGGTCCGGTCGATCGAGCCGATGAACTCGTTGGTCCGGTGCACGGTCCGGGCCACGTTCGCGATGCCGAGGCAGGCGGCCCGGTCGACGCCCGCCGCGTCCATGGTCCTCAGCAGCCCGCCGACGGTGCCGTCGAAGACCGGGTCGAGGGCGGCCGGCCGGCTCGCGAGGATCTTCGGCGCAATGTGGTCCGGCCAGACGTGACAGTGCACATCAATGATCATCCCGACCTCCTTCAAGGCTAATCGTTAGCATAGATTAAACCGGCGGATCCGCCACCGCCACGCTGCCAGTCGGTACTGTCATGGGGGGTGACGACGAGCGCCGGTCGCGGGTCGATGCGGACCCACGGCAACGTCGCCAGGACATAGAGTCGCCTCGTGCAAGGTCGGCGGTCCACCGCGAGCCGTCCCGAGTGGCTCTGGCCCGCGGTTGCCCTCGCCGTGGCGTTGATCGGCGCGGCCGCATTGTGCCTCGTCGGAGTGTCGTCCGTGACCGCGAACTATGACGGCGTCACGAGCTGGATCAACGTCGTCGCCATCGGCAGCTGCTGCGCCGCCGCCACCCTCATCCTGCTGGCGTTGCCGCTCGCGTGGTTCACGCGGGAAGCAATCCGCGACAGTAACGCCGGCGACTGATCAAGCAGGACGAAGCAGGTCCGGCGACACCATCCGGGCCGACATCGCCAACGGCACTCGATGAACGTCCCCACGGGACAACCACCCCGCGGCCGCCTGCCATGCATGATGTGGGGCATGACCTATCCTCCCCCGCTGTACCACGGCAAAGAGGGCGAGATCAGCGCAACCTACCGTCCGGACGGCACCGCTCCGGAGCTCGTCTATCCGAACGGCACCCGGGTGCACTATCTGTCCACCGGCACGTCTACCGGCGGCCTGTTCGGCCTGTACCGGTGGGAGTGCGGCCCCGACGTGACCGGGCCGGACCCGCACTTCCACCGGTCGATCACGGAGTCCTTCTACATCCTGTCCGGCACCATGCGAATCTATGACGGCAGGCGTTGGATCGACGCCGAACCCGGGGACTACGTGCACGTTCCGGCGGGTGGTATCCACGGGTTCAAGAACGAGTCCGGAGCGCCGGTGTCGATGCTGCTGCACTTCTCGCCGGGCGCGCCCCGCGAGGGCTACTTCGAGGGCCTGGTCCGGGTTGCGCAGCTGAGCGAGGAGGAACGCACCGCGTTCTACCTCGAACACGACAACCTCTGGCTGACCTGACCGGCACCGTGCACAGTGGCCCGGTGGTGAGGCATGCGAGCTACACCCGGGGGCGTGGTCCGAGGCAGAGTAGGTAGATAGACGTCGCCGGCCTGGTCACGAGGCTGGTCTCGCGGGTTGGGCCGGCCTCGATCGAGTTGAGGAGGCCGGCATGGCCCAGGTCGCTCGACGAACCTCACTGGCCGCCTCCCGCGCCGCGCGAACCGGGGCAGCCCTGCTGTGCCTCGCCGTCGCCGTGATCCACGTCCTCGACCAGGGCGGCTTCCCGGGCAGCAAGACACCGCGCTACGTCGGCATCGGCTACTACGTGCTCGAAGCGGCCGGCGTCGTGGCTGCCGTGCTCCTGTTGCGTTCGCGCTCGCCGGCCGGGTGGCTGCTGGCCGGTGGCGTGGCATTGGGGCCGCTGGTCGGCTACATCCTGTCCCGGGGCCCGGGCCTGCCCGACTACACCTCGGATGTGGGCAACTGGACGGAGCCGCTCGGCGTGACGAGCTTGGTCGTCGAAGGCGCGCTCCTGGCGCTCGTCCTGTCGGCGCTGCGCTCGATCCGCCGCCGCGCCCGATAGGCGGTAGCCCGGCCCCGGCTCAGGTCGCGGCGGACGCCGGCGGCATGAGGCTGAACGCGTTCTCCTCCTCCTGGGCGTTGTGCAACTGCATGATGGCGTACAGGCCGTAGAGGCCGGCCCGCAGGTCGATCACGTCTTCCGGCTCGGGCTGGTTGCCGGTCTCCGGCAGGGTGCGGCGCAGCCGGCGGATCTGGTGCTCGATCTCGGCGTGGGTGCGGCTGAGCGCTCCGACCGGGTCGGGGCCGCCGAGGGCCCGCGCGACGATCGGCAGCAGCTGCGCCTCCTCGGCCCGCTCGTGCGGCAGCAGGTCGGTCTCGAGGCGGTCGAGCAGCTCACGGACGGGTTCGAGGTCGCCTCCGGTGACGGAGAGGTCGTCGGCGACGGCTCGGATCCGCTCGACGAGTGGCCGGATGGCGGTGTGCTGCGCGTACAGCTGCCGGGTCACGGCGAGGTCGGCGGTCGGCAGGGTGACGGTGTGCGTGCGCTGCGGCAGCAGGACCGTCAGGGCGAGGCCGATGGCCGCGACGTCGATCGCCTCCTGCAGCAGCGCGCCGGCCACCGGTGTGAGCAGCCCGGCCGCGGCGGGGATCATCGCGGCCAGCGACAGGGCCATGCCGATCGCGGCCGAGCGGCGGGCGATGCGGTGGGCGCGCCGGGCGACGAGGATCGCGTCGGCGAGGCCGTCGACCCGGTCGGTGGTGAGCATGACGTCGGCCGCCTCGGCGGCGGCCGTGACACCGCGTGCCGCCAGGGCCACACCGACACCGGCGGCGGCGAGCGCTGGGGCGTCGTTCACCCCGTCGCCGACCATGACGGTCGGTGCGGCGCGCTGTTCCGCGGCGACGATGGCGAGTTTGTCGGCGGGGTCGCGGTCGGCATACACCGCGTCGACGCCGGCGACCCGCCCGACGGTGTCCGCGATGTCCGCGCGGTCTCCGGTGATCATGACGGTGCGCTCGATGCCGGCGTCGCGCAGCGTCCGCATCATGCGTGGCGCGTCGGGCCGGAGCGGGTCGGTGAGCAGCAGTACCCCGGCGGGCCGGCCGTCCACCGCCGCGAACACGGTCAGCGATCCGTCCAGCGTGGCCCGGCGCCGGGCCCGGCGCACCCAGTCCGGTGTGGGGCCGTCGACGACCCAGGCCGCCTTGCCGAGGCGTACCCGGTGGCCCTCCACCGTTCCTTCGATGCCGAAACCGTGCCGTTCCCGCACGTTCGACGCCACGGGCAGGCTCAGCCTGCGGTCGCGGGCGGCGGTCACGATGGGCGCGGCGAGCACGTGTGCCGACGACTGGTCGAGCGAGGCGGCCAGCCGCAGCACCTCGTCGGCCGGCAGGTCGTGGCCGGTGATCACCGCGGAGAGGACGGGCCGGCCGCGGGTCAGGGTGCCGGTCTTGTCGAACAGCAGGACCCGTCCGGCGGCCAGCTGCTCGAGTGCCGCACCGCCCTTGAGGATCACGCCGTACCGAGCCGCCCGGGACACCCCGGACATGATCGCGATCGGGGCGGCCAGCAACAGCGGGCAGGGAGTCGCCACGACCAGCACGGCCACCGCTCGCACCGCCTCGCCCGAGATCGCCCAGGCAAGCCCGGCGGCCAGCAGCGTCAGGGGTACGAAGGCCAGCGCGAACCGGTCGGCGAGGCGGACGAAGGGGGCGCTGCTCGCCTGGGCCCGCTCGACCAGGCGCACCACGCCCGCGTAGGTCGATGCGGCCGCGGTCTCGGTGGCCAGCATCCGCGCCGCCGCCCCGGCGTTGACGACACCACTGCGGATGTTGTCGCCGGCCCGGCGCTCGACCGGCAGCGACTCGCCGGACAGTGCCGCCTCGTCGAACACGCCGTCGTCGAGCAGCCGGCCGTCGACCGGGACGAGCTCGCCCGAGCCGACCAGCAGCCGGTCGCCGACCGCGACCCGGTCCACCGGGATCTCGGCCACGCCGTCCGGGCCCTCACGGCGAGCGATCCGCGGCGCGCCGGCGGCCAGGCGGCCGAGTTCCCGGCGGGCCCGGGCCGACGCGCGCGCCTCCAGCACGCCTCCGGTGAACAGCATGACAGCGATCACCGCACCGGCGAGCGGCTCGCCGACCAGCAGGGCGCCGGCCAGCGCCAGCCACGCGATGACGTCCACCGAGGGCCGGCGGCGCAGCAGCGCGACGGCGATGGTGATCGTCGAGTAGGCCAGCCCGACCAGCGTCGCGGCGGTCCACAGCGCGGACGCCCAGCCCCGCGCCCCCGCGCCGGCGGCCGCCACACCGGCGATGAGCAGCAGCGTCGCCAGCCAGAACAGGATGGTCTCCCGGGCGGCCCACAGCCGGGAACCTCGCGGCTGCGACGCGCGGTCGCCCTGCTCGTTCATGGCGCGGTGACAGGAGCCGAACGCGGCCGGCCGACACGGAGCGCTGCACCGCCGGCACCGACGACGAGCGGCCCGTACCGATTGGACATCGCAGTACCCCTCTCCCCCGAGGAGCCGGTCGGCACAGCGGACCGGCCTCACTTCATGGTCCACTCGCCGCGGCCTCCGTTCCAAGGCCGAAGGTCCCGAACCGGCGACACCTCGCCGCGGCTAAGAATCCTCGAAGAACGGCGCGGCAGAGTGGGCACGAGTTCGTCGGACGAGGAGGTGTCGTTTCGTGCCGGACACCGTCAGTGGCGCGCCGCCGCACCCGATCGTGGTGCACGGCGCGCAGCATGACCCCGCACGGTGGTGGCTGCCGCCCGCGTCGGGTGGCGGAGTGCGACCGGGACGACGGCGGGGGCGCGGCCCGGGGCCACCCGCGTGGCGGGCCGATCTCGTGGGCGCCGCGGCGGTGCTCAGCATGCTGGTGGTCGTTGCGCTCTGGGTGCGCAACCGGGGCGTGCAGGACCTCACCGGCGTGGCGCCCGGACTGACCTCGCTGGGCCGGCTCACCGGCCTCGTCTCCACCGATCTGCTGCTGGTCCAGGTGCTGCTCATGGCCCGCGTGCCGTGGATCGAGCGCAGCTTCGGCCAGGACCGCCTGGCGGCGTGGCACCGGTGGACCGGGTTCACCTCCTTCAACCTCATGCTGGCGCACGTCGTCCTCGTCGCCGTCGGCTACGCCGCGAGCGAGGACACGGGCCCGCTGGGCGAGTTGTGGCACCTGGTCACCACGTACCCGGGGATGCTGCTGGCGGCCGCGGCGTCGCTCGCGCTCACCATCGTCGTGGTGACGTCGGTCCGCGCGGCCCGCCGCCGGCTGCGGTACGAGTCATGGCACCTGCTGCACCTGTACGCGTACCTCGGCGTGGCCCTGGCCATCCCGCACGAGCTGTGGACCGGCACCGACTTCGTCGCCTCGCCGGCGGCCCGCGCGTACTGGTGGACGATCTATCTCACCGCGGCCGGCTGCCTCGTCCTGTTCCGGATCGGCCTGCCGGCCTGGCGCACGCTGCGGCACCGGCCGGTCGTCGCCGCCGTCGTGCCCGAGGGCCCCGGCGTGTTCTCGGTGTACCTGCGCGGCCGGCACCTGGACCGCCTGCCGGCGCGCGCCGGGCAGTTCTTCCTGTGGCGCTTCCTCGACGGGCCGGGCCGGTCCCGCGCCAACCCGTACTCGCTCTCGGCCGGGCCCCGGCCGGACCTGCTGCGGGTCACGGTGAAGGACCTCGGCGAGGGCAGCCGGCGGGTGGCCACGGTCCGGCCCGGCACGAAGGTGGTCATCGAGGGCCCGTACGGCCGGTTGACCGCGCCGCCCGCCGACGGCCGCCCGATCACCATGCTCGCCAGCGGGGTCGGCATCACCCCACTGCGGGCGATCCTCGACGAGGTCCGGGTGCCGGTGACGCTGCTCTACCGCGCGCGTACCGCGGACGACCTCCTGTTCAAGGACGAGCTGGACGCGGCGGTCATTGCCGGAGGGCTCCGGGTGGGGTACCTGATCGGGCCGCGCGCCGGGGAGGGCTCCTGGGTTCCGGCGGGTTTCCGGGACGACCAGCTTCCCCGATGGGTGCCCGGCATCCACACGCATCACGTCTACGTCTGCGGGCCCGACGCCTGGATGTCCGTCGCCGCGGCGGCGGTACTGCGCGCCGGTGTACCCCCGCGGCGCCTGCACACCGAGCGATTCAGCTGGTAGGAGAACCCCGGATGAGGCGGATCACGCTGTGGATGCTGTCCACGGTGGCGGCGGTCGTACTGCTGTTCAGCTACCGGACCAGCACGATGGGCGCGACGGCACCGAACGCTCCCGGCGTCGTCGGTGCGGCGCCGGGCCTGGTGCCCAACGGTCCCGCCGCCGGCGGCCCGGCGGGCTCAGCAGCCCCGTCGGGCGCCACGTTGGTCAACGGCACGGTCGCGCAGACCCGCTGGGGCCCGGTCCAGGTTCGGGTGACCATCTCCGGCGGAAGGATCACCGACGTCGTCGCGCTGCAGGTGCCCAGCGGCAACCGGCGCGACCGGGAGATCAACGACTACGCGGTGCCGATGCTGCGCGAGAAGGTCCTGCAGGCGCAGAGCGCCGACATCGACTCGGTGTCCGGCGCCACCGTCACCAGCGACGGCTACCGCCGCTCCCTGCAGGCCGCGCTCGACGCCGCGCACTTCGGCTCCTGAACGGGTCGCCGGTGTGAACGTCGCCCATGAGCGGCTCCGCTCATCCTCCGGTCGCGACCGCGGCGAGGGCGGCGTGCGGCCGGTGCGTGCCGTCGCTGGGCCGGTGCAGGCGCTCGACCTCCGTGAACCCGGCTCGCGTCAGCCGCTCGACGAGCTCGTCCACGGGCCAGCGATAAGCGGTCACGACCTTGTGGTCGAAGGCGGCAACCTCGTCACCGTCGAAGACGCCGAGCACCAACGCTCCGGCCGGGGCCATTGCCCGACGGAACCTGGCGAGCACGCCGTCGAGCCGCTGCGGCGGTAGATGGATCAACGAGTACCAGGCCAGGATGCCGGCGATCGAATGGTCGGCGACGTCGAGGTCCTCCATCGACCCGAGTTGGTACCTACCGCCCGGGTGGACCGCCCGCGCATGGGCGATGAACTCGGGGACCATGTCGATTCCCGTCGCGTCGACGCCCTGCGAGCGAAGGTAATCGGTGATGTGGCCGGGCCCGCAGCCCAGATCGAGCACCGTGCCGGGCCGGCCCGCCAGATGTCGCGCGATGAAGGCCAGGTCGTCGGCGTGGACCTGCTGCCTTGAACCGAACAGCTCGATGTAAAGGTCTGCGACGGACGCATAGGCGCGCCGAACCTGCTCCACGTTCACCGCACGACCATATGGTGGCGATCGCCGGCTCAGCGAATGGTGGCGATGAGGCGTCGCAGGGCGGCGTGGGCGGGTGGGCCCCAGGTGGGCTTGCCGCCGGGGCGGCCGTGGACGCCGGCGTCGCCGATGAGGATGCCGCCGAGGGCGCGCGCCATCGCCCAGCCGCGGGCGCGGCGCATGGTGGCGGTGTCCGGGGTCGGCTGGTAGGCCGCGTAGAAGTGGTCGGTGGTGTCGTCCGGCAGCAGGAGCCAGACGGCGGCGAGGTCACATGCCGGGTCGCCCGCGCAGAGGTCGCCGAAGTCGACCACGCCGCAGAAGGTGCCGTCGGCGGTGAGGACGTTGGCGGGGTGCAGGTCCGCGTGGAGCCACAGCGCCGGGCCCGTCCATCGCGGCGCCGTGACCGCGTCGTGCCAGACGGCGCGGACGGCGTCCGGGTCGTCGATCAGCCCCCGCTCGGTGGCGGACGTGAGCCCCCTGGCGAACCCCTCGGCGCGGTCGGCCAAGGGTCCGCCACGGTCCCGGCCGGCGGGCGCGCCGCCGGGGGCGGGCTGGTGCAGCGCCGTCAGGAACATGGCCAGGGATTCGGCCGCGTCGGAGGCTCGCGTGACGGGGGTGAGGTCGGCGGGTGTGCCCGGAACCCAGGTGGTGACGAGCCACGGCCGGGGGAACCGTTCGGAGGGCTCGCCGAATCGCTGCGGGACAGGGATCGGCAGTGGGAGGCGCGGGGCAAGCGTGGGCAGCCAGGCGTGCTCCTTGCGCAGCAGCGCGTCAGCGGACCCGGTCGCCCAGGGAAGCCGGACGGCGAGGTCGTCACCGAGCCGCCACAGCTGGTTGTCCCATCCGCGCGCGCCGAGCCGAACCGGGCGATCGGCGAGGTCGGGATGCTGGTCGCGGACGAGGTCCCGGACCAGCTCCGCGGTGATCTCGATCTCGGCGTGGGTCACGCGGAGCTACGGTAGTCTCGCCGGGTCGTTCGCGCCCCGGCGCCCTCACCCGCCGGGGGCTATCGAGTGCGTGACCTGCGGATCGGCGATGAAATTCATCCTGGCCGACGGCAGCCGCTCGTAAACGACACCATTCGGTTACGGTCCGCTGTTGCCATGGACGCGGGCGGGTAGATACCTTTCGCTGGTCTGCCATGGTGGACTCTCGGCCGGGGGGCTAAGGGTCATGAGGATCTACCACGCGGCGGAGCCCACGCACGAGGTTCCCGCCGCGCCCGAGCGCACGAGGCACCGACGGCCCCGAGGCCCGCGGGCCGGCGCGGTGGTGGCCGCTTTCGCCGCCGGGCTCACGGCGACCGGGCTCGCCTCGGCGGCCTGGGGCGGGGCGTTCGATCACGTGCCGCTACTCGACCGCGGAGTGGCCGTCGGCTTCGAGATGGTGGGCTGCGCGCTGCTGCTCGCCGCGCTGTGGAGCCGGGAGCGCCGGTGGATCACCCGCACGCTGCCGATCCTGCTGTTGTCGGCCGCCGGGCTCGTCGGCCTGGTCGCACTCACCCTGTGGATCACCGGCACGGTGACGGACGCCTACCCGCCGTCGTTCGCGATCTGGATCGGCGCCGGGTTCGCCGCGCTCGCGGGATGCCCGCTCGTCCTGCGCCGTCGCCCGGTCGGGCGAGCTGCCGGGCGGGCCCTCGCCTGGCGCAAAGCGGCGGCCATGGTCGCGGTGCCGGCGACGGTCGTCGGCGCGTTCATGCTCATCGACCAGCAGTACGGCATCTGGCCGCAGGTCGGCGACGTGCTCGGCCACTCCGGGGCGATCGGCGGCCAGCAGGCGCACGACCTGGTCGGCGGCGCCACACCCGGCGGCGCCCCGCCCGCGAAGGGCGTGATCGTCAGCCTCGACGCCCCGGCCACCCGGTCGCACTTCAGGCACCGCCCCGGCGTCGTGTTCCTGCCGCCCGCCTACTTCGGCCCCGGCCGCGCGACGCTGCCCGTCCTCATCATGCTGGTCGGGTCGCCCGGCACCCCGATCAACTGGCTCAGGTCCGGGCACGGCCAGTCCACCGACGACGCCTACGCCGCGGCGCACGACGGACGGGCGCCCGTGCTGGTGGTCGTCGACCAGAACGGCTCCGCCACCGGCGACACCGAGTGCATCGACGGCCCCCAGGGCAACGCCGAGACCTACCTGACCGCCGACGTGCCGGCGTTCATCACCGGCACCCTGCGGATCCGGCACAACCCGTCGAGCTGGGGCATCGTCGGGTTCTCCGAGGGCGGCACCTGCGCCCTGGACCTCGTCCTCGGTCACCCCGACATCTACCGGCACGTCGTCGACTTCGGCGGCGACGCGCGGCCCAACCTCGGCAACCCCGCGCACACCCTGAGCACGCTGTTCGGCGGCAACCTCGCCGCCGAGCAGGCGCACGACCCCGCGCGGCTGCTGAGCACCCGCCGGTACCCCGGGGTGACGCTGTGGTTCGGCGCCGGTGCCGACGACGCCCGCGACATCGCCGTCGGCGAGCAGCTGGCGGCCGCCGCCATCCGGGACGGGATCGTCACCCACCGGTTCGTCGACACCGGCGGGCACAACTGGCAGTTCGCGAGCGCCGGCTTCGCGCGGGTGCTGCCGCAGCTGTGCAACGAGATGCTCACCAGCGGCCCGGCGCCCGCCCCGGGCCGGCCCGCCTAGTCGGGGTGATCCAGGCGGTGCTGGTGAGCGTCAGGGCTCGCGGCGGGCGATGGCGTCGTCGGCGCGCTGGCGCAGCTCGGGCGGGATCAGCTCGATGAGCTGGTCGGGGCGCAGCGGCAGGTCGAGCAGGCTCAGCTTGATCCGGCTGCGGCGGGCGTGCTCGGTCGCCGACAAGCGGACCACCTGGGCGGCGTCGCGGCGCAGCGTGGTGGTCAGGCGGTCGCCGGGGGCGAGCGAGCCGCTGGCGGTGCCGTCGACGTCCACCGCGATCCGGGCGCTGTCGGCGGCCACGGCCAGGGTCACCCGATCCTCCGCGCCGAGCACCACGGGCCGGGCGATCCCCGACATCGGCGCCACCGGGGTGACCACCACCGCGTCCGAGGACGGCGAGAGGATCGGGCCGCCGGCCGCATAGTTGTACGCGGTCGAGCCGGTCGGGGTCGCGACGACCACGGCGTCGGCCCGGTAGTAGCCGTATCGCACGTCGTTGACCGACAGGTCGACGGAGACGGCGCCGGTGCGGTCCGCCCGGGCCAGGACCACGTCGTTGAAGCCGAAGCCGGCGGCCAGCTCCACCCGGTCGGCATGCGCCTCGAGCCCGGCGTGCCGCTCGATGGTGAAGTCCCCGTCGGCCAGCCGCGCCAGGGCCGCCGGGAGCTGCGGCGGCGCCACCTCGGCGAGGAAGCCCAGGTTGCCGTGGTTGACGCCGAGGATCGGCACGGGCCGGTCGGCCATGAGCCGCATCGCGCCCAGCATCGTGCCGTCGCCGCCCAGCGCGACGATCCCGTCGACCTGCGCCGCGAACACGGCGTCGGACACGGTGCCGACGGCCTGCGGCAGCCGGGCGCGGTCGCCGTCGCGGGCGATGACGCGGACCGGATGGTCCCGGGCGGCGGCGAGGATCGCCTCGACGGACTCCTGCACCGGCTTGCGCGGGTGCAGCACGAGCCCGACCGTGCCCAGCTTCGCCTCACCGCCCATAGGCCCATCCTCCCACGCGTCACCGCCCCGACATCCGGCTCCTGGATCACGGCCGCGTCGATGGCGGCATCGACGCGCAACCGACGGAGCAGGCCTAAGGTCAGGCCGTGAACGATCGTGCCGGCCCGACCGACGAGGAGCACGGGTATGTTGCGGAGGCCGAGGCTATCTACCGGGCGGGAATCGCCGCCGGGGAGGCCAGCGGCTGGATCGATCTCGCGCGACTGTACGAGGGCCTCGGCCGCCACGACGAGGCGGTCGCGGCATGGCAGGGCGCGATCGATGCCGGCTGGTGGGGCGCCCGGGCGGGATTGGCCACGCTGCTCGGCAAGCTCGGTCGCGTCGACGAGGCCGTCGCCGCGCACCGGGCGGCGATCGCCGGCGGCGACCTTTCGGCGATCAACGCCTTCGCCCACCTGCTCGCCGGGCAGGACCGCCTCGACGAAGCGGTCGCGGAGCTTCGGGCGGCGCTCGGTCAGGAGGCCGGGTCGCACTGGCCGTTCGGTGAGGTGCTGGAGCAGCACGGCCGCACCGACGAGGCCCTCGACGTCTATCGCGGGGCCGTCGCGGCCGGAGAGACCAACGTCCGCAGCCGGGTGGTGCGGCTGTTGCTCGACCGGGGTCAGCTGGACGAGGCGATCCGCGAGGTGCGGGCCGCGATCGCCGATGGTGAGCTCCCCGCGTACCGGGCGCTGGGCTACGTCCTCGCGGTGGCGAACCGGCAGGACGAAGCCCACGCCGAAGCCGACCGCCTCGCCGCCGCGGGTGACGTTCTCGCGTTCGCCAAGCTGCTCGGCGGCATCGCACAGGCCGAGGACGCCCGTGCCGGACGGCCGCGTCCGGGCCGGCGCCGGGATCACTGACAGGCGATGGCCGCAATTGTGACCCGGGTCTCAGGTCACGGGTGAGGGCGTGCACGTCGGTCACGGGGAGCCTGGATGACGTGACACCATGTTAGCCTTGCATCGACATTTACCGATGTCTTCGATGCTCATCGGGGAGGAGCGTCCATGACCGCGACCGCCCAGGCCCGGCCCCAGCTGCCGTTCGACCGGCCCAACGTGCTCGACATCGCGCCGCTCTACGACGTGCTGCGCCGCGAGGCCCCGCTCACCCGGATCACCACGCCCGCCGGCGACCCCGCCTGGCTGGTGACCGCCTATGCGGCGGCCCGGCAGATCTTCGGCGACCGGCGCTTCGGCCGCTCCCACCCGGCCCCGCAGGAGGCGGCCCGGGTCTCGCACGCGGCGGTGCTCGACGGCCCGTCCGGCGACTACGCCACCGAGGAGCGCGAGCACACCCGGATGCGCCGCCTGCTGGTGCCGGCGTTCTCCGCGCCCCGGATGCGCCGCCTGGCCGGCCGGATCGAGGAGCTCACCGAGCGCTGCCTGGACGACATGCAGGCCGCCCGCGACGCCCGCCCCGGCGCGCCGGTCAACCTGCACGAGCTGCTTGCGTTCCCGCTGCCGGTCCTGGTCATCTGCGAGCTGCTGGGCGTGCCGTATGCGGACCGCGGCCATTTCCGCCGGCTCTCCCAGCGCATCGGCCTGATCGACGGCGGCGCGGACGCGCGGGCGGCGATGGCGGAGTTCCAGGAGTACACGACCGGCCTGGCCGAGGCGAAGCGGCGCGCGCCCGGCCCGGACGTCATCTCCGACCTCGTCGCCGCGCAGGCCGAGGACCCGACGTTCACCGCGGACGAGCTGGCCCGCCTGGCCGCCGGCCTCATCTTCGCCGGGCACGAGACCACGTCGACCCGCATCGACCTCGGCGTCCTGCTGCTGCTCGCCGACCCGCGCCGCCGCGACCGCTTCGCCGCCGACCCGCACACCGAGGTCGGCCCGACGGTGGAGGAGATCCTGCGGATCACCGCTCCCGGCGGCCTGGGCCTGCTCCGGTACGCGCACGCGGACGTCGAGATCGCGGGCGTCACGATCGCCCGCGGCGAGGCGGTCATCATCTCCAGCAACGCCGCCAACCGCGACGCGACGGTCTTCGCCGACCCGGCCGAGTTCGACCCGGCCCGCCGCCCGAACGCGCACCTCGCCTTCGGTCACGGCGCCCACGTCTGCATCGGCGCCAACCTGGCCCGCACCGAGCTGCGCACCGTCTTCCCCGCGCTGCTGCGGTGCTTCCCCACGCTGCGGCTGGCGGTCGCGGTCGACGACATCGAGATCCGGCACAACCGGCTGACCGGGGGCGTGGACGAGGTGCCGGTGACATGGTGACGATGAGGGTGAGCGCGGACCCGGACGTGTGCGTGTCGTCGGGTCAGTGCGCCCTGCTCCTCCCCCGGGTCTTCGACCAGCGCGAGGACGACGGCGTGGTGGTCGTGCTGGACGAGTCTCCCCCGCCGGAGCTGTCGGACACCGTCCGCCAGGCCGTGGCGGGCTGCCCGTCCGGCGCCCTCAGCGTTGTTCCGGGTAGCGAAGGTTCCTGAGGGCGCGTCCGCCGGTGCCGGGCCCGGCACCGGCGGTCGACGAGCGCATCAGGCGGTGCGGGCGCCGGCGAGCTCGGCGGTGGCCGGCGCCGGGGCCGGGCGCACCGCGACGGTGCCGATCGCCACCAGAGCGGCGAAGAAGATGCAGTCGGGCAGCAGGAACCAGGCGCCGGGCAGGCCCAGCGCGCCGACGAGGCACGAGACGATCAGTGCCACGCCGATCCACCACGGCAGGACCCGCGCCCGCAGCACGGCGATGCCGAGGCAGATCGAGCCGATCACCAGGGCCAGCAGGGCCACGCCCTCGAAGACGGCGAAGCCGGTGGGCTCCTCGGCGGGGAGGCCGCCGTGGGCGACCAGGTACGGCTTGACGAACGCCTCCGTCGTGCCCTCGCCGAGGTTGAGCATCACCAGGGCGGCGAAGATCCCGCTGTACCCGATGATGTGCAGTTTCGGCGCGCGGCCGGCGAACGTCAGGATCACCGGCAGGCCGAGGGCGACGATGACGTCGCCGACGAGCGCGATGCCCTCGAACAGCGGCCAGGCCTCGTAGCGGAACACGTCTTCGCCGCTGCCCGGCGCGAGCAGGTTGGCGGCGAGGTAGCCCACCACGGCGACGATCGAGCCGACGATGAGCGCCCATCCGGCGAGGCGCCTCAGGTTCACGGTCATGGTTCCCCTCCAACGATGCCGCCCCTCGGCGGCGCGGATCCCAGGGTCGGGCCGGCCGGGCGGGAAATCGTCGTGCCACGGTCGGCGACCGGGCCGCCGGAATATGCGACCTCCGGATGACGCCGCGCAGCTCCGGGCGCCGGTAGCTTGCCGGTTGTGACGACGAAGCGAGTGTGGCCTATGGGCCTGCTGCCCGATGCGCTGTTCGCGCTCGCGGTCACCGTGTTCGCCCAGATCGACGTCGCGGTGCGGCTGGACAACTCCACGCCGTACGGGCCGCTGCCCGCGGTCGTCGCCGCCACCCTGGTCGCGACGGCGGTGCTGGCGCTGCGCCGGGTCGCGCCCCTGGCCACGGCCGTGACCGTGGCCCTGGCGGTCGGCGGGCCGATGCTCGTCACCCCGCTGACCGTCACGCTGTGGGGCGACTTCCTGCCGATCCTCATCGCCGGCTACTCGGTCGCCCGGCACAGCTCACGGGAGCGCGCCGCCACCGGGGCGGGCGCGATCGTCGCCGGGCTGGTCGTCGTGTTCCTGCGCAACCCCGAGTCGGGCACGGTCGCCAACATTCCGTTCGTGGCGGTACCGCTGGCGGCCTGTTACGTCGCCGGGAGGGTGCTGCGCGCCCGGGCCCGCAGCCAGTCCGACGACCGCGAACGCGCGCAGCGGCTCGAGGCGGAGCGGGAGGAGGCGATCCGGGCCGCCCTGGCCGAGGAGCGCGCCCGCATCGCGCGCGAGCTGCACGACATCGTGGCCCACTGCGTCAGCGTGATGGTGGTCCAGGCGGGCGCCGCCGAGGACCTGCTCGACCGCGACCCGCCGCGCGCCCGGGCGCCGCTGCAGTCGGTCCAGGAGACGGGGCGGCAGGCGGTCGGCGAGCTCGGACGGATGCTCGGCCTGCTGCGCGGCGAGCGGTCGAAGCTCGCGCTGAAGCCGCAGCCGGGCACGGCCGACCTGGCCGGGCTGGTCGAGCACATGGGCGGGATCGGCCTGCCGGTCGAGCTCACGGTGGAGGGCCCGGAGCGGTCGCTGCCGCCCGGCGTCGACCTGACCGTGTACCGCATCGTGCAGGAGGCGCTCACCAACGCCCTCAAGCACGCGGCGCCGACGACCGCGCGCGTCGTGCTGGAGTACGACGAGCAGTCGGTGCGGGTGAGCGTGCGCGACTCCGGCCCGGCCGGCGGGCACGGCGGACCGGGCGACCCCGTCCCCGGACGGGTCGGGCACGGCCTCATCGGCATGCACGAGCGGGTCGGCCTCTACGGCGGCACGCTCGAGACCGCGGACGCGCCCGGGGCGGGCTTCACCGTCGAGGCGCGCCTGCCGCTGCCGGCGGCCCAGCGATGATCCGCGTGCTGCTGGTCGACGACCAGGCCCTGGTGCGCGGCGGCTTCCGCTCCATCCTCGAGGGCCAGGACGACATCGAGGTGGTCGGCGAGGCGGCCAACGGGGTCGAGGCCATCGAACGCGCCCTCGACCTGCAGCCCGACATCATCTTCATGGACATCCGCATGCCGCGCATGGACGGCATCGAGGCGACCCGCCGCCTGCTGGCGGGCGGCCGCTGCGCGGCCCGGGTGCTCATCCTGACGACGTTCGACGAGGACGAGTACGTGTACCAGGCGCTGCGCGCGGGCGCGAGCGGCTTCCTGCTCAAGAGCGCCCCGCCGCGCGAGCTGGCCGGGGCGACCCGCACGGTCGCCGGCGGCGAGGCGCTGCTGGCCCCGGAGATCACGCGGCGGATGATCGAGGAGTACGTCCGCCGTCCCCGCCCGGACTCCGCCCGCCGCTCCCAGCTCGGCGCGCTGACGCCGCGTGAGCTCGAGGTGCTGGGCCTGATCGCGCGCGGCCGCTCCAACGCCGAGATCGGCGCGGAGCTGTACCTGAGCCCGCCGACGGTCAAGACGCACGTCACGCGCATCCTGGCCAAGCTGGGCCTGCGCGACCGGGTCCAGGCGGTCGTCTTCGCCTACGAGTGCGGGCTCGTCCAGCCCGGCGCCTGACCGGGCTGCGCCGGCCGGTTCCGGCGGTCCGGTCCGTTTCCCCGGGTGTTCGGGGGTAGGTAGGAAGAGGATGAAAGCGCCACGAGTCTGGAGGCACGCGATGTCCATACAGCTCAATCACACGATTGTCGCGGCCCGCGACAAGGAGACGTCCGCCAAGTTCCTGTCCGGGGTGTTGGGGGTGCCGGTGGGTCCTCGCTTCGGCCCGTTCGTGCCGGTCGAGATGAGCAACGGCGTCACCCTGGACTTCATCGACACCGGCGGCGAGCCGATCACCGCTCAGCACTACGCGTTTCTGGTTTCGGAGAACGAGTTCGACGCGATTTTCGGTCGTATCAGGGAGGCTGGGATGGCCTACTACGCCGATCCGCACCACGCCCAGCCGCAGCAGATCAACCACCGTGACGGCGGCCGCGGTGTGTACTTCGACGATCCGAACGGCCACAACCTGGAGATCCTCACGCGCCCGTACGGCAGCGGCCCCCCGTGATCGACCGCGGGGCTCCGACCCCGCCGAGCCGGTTCGCCTACTCGGGCGGAACGCTGGCGGCGGATGCGGTTGGGATGGTGGCCAGCAGCAGCGTGCCGCCGCCGGTGGGGCTGGTGATGGTCAGGTGTCCGCCGAGCGCCTCGACGCGGTCCTGGAGGCCGATGAGGCCGGTCCCGCGGTGACGTTCGGCGCCCCCGACGCCGTCGTCGCGGATCGACAGGTGCAGGGCGGCATCGCGGGTTGCCGCCTCCACGTGCACCACCGTGGCGTTGGCGTATCTGGCCGCGTTGGTCAGCGCTTCGGAGACGATGTGATACGCGGCCACCTCGACCACCGCCGGCATGCGCAGGCAGGTGCGCAGGTCGAGGTCGACCGGCACCGCCGATCTGCGGGCGAGTGCCTTGAGGGCGAGTGGCAGACCGCCCGCGGACAGCACCGTCGGGTGGATGCCCCGGGAAATCTCCCGCAGCTCGTCCACGGCGCTGTTCAGGCCGCACAGGGCGCGCGACAGCTCCGCCCTGGTCTGCTCCAGCTCCGGCGGCAGGCTGGCGTGCACGGCGCCGACCTGCATCGCGACGGCGAGGAACTGCTGCAGTGCGCTGTCGTGCAGGCTGCGTTCGATGCGCTGGCGGGCCTGGTCCGCGGCGGCGACCAGCCGGGCCCGGGACGCGGTGAGCTCGGCCCGGCTGTCGGCGTTGGCGATGGCGATGGCCGCGAGGCCCACGAAGGCGCCGACGCGGGCCTCGGTGTCCGGCGGTAGTGCCTCGGGCCGGGTCGATCCGACGCCCGCCACGCCCCACAGCCGCCCCTCGACAACGATCGGCGCACCGACCACCGAGCGGATGCCCGTGGCACGAGCGAACGTGCCGACGGGGCCGGCGGCGTTGTCGAAGTTGTCCATCCGGGCGGTGCGGCCGGTCTCCCACACCAGCGCCAGGACATTGTCGCCCTCGAACGACAGGCGCATCTGATCTTTGCTCAGGTCGGACATGCTGGCCGAGACGAGGCTGGCCGTGGCGTCGTTCTCAAAGCGGCACAGCCATGCCCGGTACTGCTCACCCATCAGCCCGTACAGCTCCGTTGTGATCGCGTCGAAGACGGCGCGGGTATCACTGCCGCTGGCCACCAGGTGCGCCACCCGCCCCAGCGCCGCCTGTTCGGCGGCGAGCCGGCGCAGGTGCTCCCGGCTTGCCTCCAGGGAGTCCAGCACGGCCGCACGTTCGCGGCCGGCGTGCAGCAGCGGCGCCAACGCCGGCACAACGCGCTCCCGCAGCCGCCGCATCGTCACTTCGGGCACGTCGGCCGGCACCACCAGGGTCCCGAGCGAGACGGCACCGGCGCGAAGCGGAAACGCCGAGTGCCGGTCGTCGGCGGGGACCATGGCGAGGTGGATCACCGCGTCCGGCAGCTTGAGCGATCGCGCGATGCACTGCGCGACCGCGGGCAGCACCGTGGGGAGGTCGTCCGCGTGCAGCAGCAGGCGGGCCATCTCAGCGGTGAGATCAGACTCCTCGGCCTGGACGGCGCGCAGCCGGGACAGGTCCGCCACCGCGCTCGTCGCCACCGCGACGACGAGAAAGAGCGCCAATCCGACGGCCTGCCGCACGTCGGAGACGGCGAACCGGTCGAGCGGCTGAACGTGGAAATAGACGAACGCCCCGGTGCTCACCACCGCTGTGGCCATCCCGAGCCACATTCCCCACACCATCGAGGCGACCAGCACGCCGAAGATGTAGATCATGCCCGGGTAAAACGGCGCCATGAGCCCCCGGAGTGGATAGACCAGGAGGGTCTCCACCACGATCAGTGACGCGGCGACCGCGATCCCCAGCCAATAGGGCGGGGGTGTCGGTCGCACCAGCCGGGACAGCGAACCGACATGCATTGAGGCTATTTTAGTCGAATTTCTGCTTTCGTCAGATTCTATGGAGGGTTGATCCGGTGATTCGGTGACAGCGGCACCGCTGCAGGTGTCGCGCAGCATCCTGGCGCAGTTCGCCCGCCCGCCCTGCATGGTGACCCACGCCACAGTCCGACCTGTCAGGAATCCGTGCGCCATCTCGTTCTGAGGTCAAGCGAAAGACGGGAGGAAGCACATGCGGCACCGCATCACCGTCCTCGGGGCCGGGTACGCCGGCGCCTCCGCGGCCGGATACCTCGCCCGCCACCTGCAGCCCGACGACTTCGAGATCACCGTCGTCAACGCCGAACCCGACTTCGTCGAGCGGATGCGCCTGCACCAGCTCGCCGCCGGCCGGCCGCTGCGCCGCCACGGGCTGGCGGAGATGTTCGCGGGCACGGGCATCCGGCTGCGAGTGGCGAGCGTCACCGCCGTCGACCCGCAGCAGCGGACGGTCACCGTGGCGGACGGCGAGGGCACCGAGCGGATCGAGTACGACAGCCTCCTCTACACGCTCGGCAGCACCATCGACGGCCAGGGCGTCGCAGGCGTCGCCGAGCACGCCTTCCACGTCGCCGGACAGCCGGCTGCGCTGCGCCTGTGCCGGCGCCTGGACGAGCTGGGCGAGGGCGGGACGGTGCTCGTCGTCGGCGGCAACCTGACCGCCATCGAGACCGCCACCGAGATCGCCGAGTCCCGGCCCGGGCTGCGGGTCGCCGTCGCCACCAGCGGCGAGTTGGGCGGCTGGCTGGCCCCGAAGGGCCGCCGGCACCTGCTGCGCGCGTTCGACCGGCTCGGGATCGCCGTCCACGAGCACGCCACCGTCGAACGCGTCGAGCGGGCCGGTGCCGTCGCGGCCGACGGCACCGTCTTCGCCGCCACCGCGACCGTGTGGGCGGCCGGCTTCGCCGTGCACCCCATCGCCGCCGCCAGCGGCCTGGCCGTCGAAGCCGACGGCCGGATCACCGTCGACCGGATGATGCGGTCCGTCTCGCACCCGGGGGTCTACGCGGCCGGCGACAGCGCCTACGTCATCGGCGCGAACGGCCGGCCGCTGCCGATGTCGTGCGCGTCGGCCGGCTTCACCCGGATGCAGGCGACGGCCGCGATCATCGGGGACCTCACCGGCCACCGGATCTCGAAGACCCCGCTCGAGTACCTCGGCAACTGCATCAGCCTCGGCGGGAAGGACGCGATCTTCCAGGCGGTCGACGGCGACGCGCGGTCGAAGCCCTGGTCCCTGCGCGGCCGCACGGCCGCGCGCTTCAAGGCATTCGTGCTCAGCGGGGCCGCATGGAACATGAGCCACCCGACCTACGGACTGCCGGCCCGACGGCGCCGCCTGACCGCTGTGCGCCACCGCGCACCCGCGGAGGTCGCTGGTTAGCGTGAACCGCATGGACGCTGCCACCGTGGAGCGCTTCGAGGCCAACCGGGACCGGTTGGCCTCGCTGGCGTACCGCCTGCTCGGCTCGGCCGCCGACGCCGAGGACGCGGTGCAGGACACGTTCCTGCGCTGGCACGCCGCCGACCGGGAACACATCGAGGTGCCCGAGGCGTGGCTGACCAAGGTGGTCACCAACGTGTCCCTCGACCGGCTCCGGTCGGCGCAGGCGCGGCGGGAACGTGCGGCCGGCGACTGGCTGCCCGAGCCGCTCCTGGACGGCGACCCGATGCTCGGCCCCGCCGACACCGTCGAGCAGCGCGAATCGGTGACCCTGGCGGTGCTGACGCTCATGGAACACCTCTCGCCGGTCGAGCGGGCCGTCTACGTGCTGCGCGAGGCGTTCGCCTACAGCCACGCCGAGATCGCCGAGATCCTCGACATCACCGAGTCCGCGAGCCAGCAGCACGCCCACCGCGCCCGGCGCCGCGTCACCGCCGGGCGGGTCGCCGGCGACATCGACCACGCCGCCGCCCGCCGCATCGTCGAGGCCTTCGTCGAGGCCGCCTCCTCGGGCCGCACAGAACGGCTGGTGGCGCTGCTCTCCGACGACGCCACCGGGATCTCCGACGGCGCCGGGCAGGGCACGAGATGGCTGCGGTTCTCGACTCCCGAGCGGATCGCCGCCGCCCTGCGGGCCGGGTTCAAGCCGACGCCGGCGAAGCGGCGACTGGCCGGCGGCTCCCCCGCGATGCACGCCGGCGTGGTCAACTCCTGCCCCGCCCTCATCGCCGCGCTCGGCGACCGGGTCCTGGGCGTGGTGGTCCTGGACGTTCGCGGCGACCGGATCGGGGTCGTGCGCGGCATCTCCGACCCCGACCGGCTCCGCCGCTTCAACGAGCGGTGGCGGCGGGGCGGGCACGACGACCCCATCATCCGATCGTGGTGACCAGCCGGCAAAACCACGCCGCCCGGCGTCCCACCAGGCGATCAAGCTGAGCCGCTTCAGCGGCGAGTTACGTCGGCATTTCGCGCAGGTGTACGTCTCCCCCGCGCAGTTGCGGACCGGCGAGTCGCACCGGCACGCTGAGGCCACCGACCCGGCCACCCCCGGTCACGCGGACGGCCGAGCCGGCGCGGGCCCTCGGTCCGGACGTGCCATCGCGACGGACGCGTTCATGATCGCGGAACTTCCGGTAGCGGAGGGCTTCGTCGAGCGGGAGGTGCGCGGCCCCGGCGGGTACGCCGGGGCCGGCGGTGGCATCACGGCACGATGTGGACCGTGTCGCAGCCGAGGAATGTGTAGACGTTGCCGTCGGCCGCCCGGTACTTGCCCTTCAGGCAGGCTGATGTCGTCGTCGCGGTGAGGCCGGAGTCGGACGGGCGGAAGTGCAGCACCAGGTCGGTGTCGGCGTCACGGGTCCGCTCGTCCAGCTCGTACGAGCGTTCCGGATGGCCCTTGCCGTGGCGCTCCGTCGCTCCGGTGGGGTTGGCGGTGTTGAACAGGTTCTCGCGCAGGCCCCACCGGGTGTTGGACACGTCGATCGTCGTGGCGTCGAAGGCGATCGGCAGGCCGTACTCGCCCGCGGTCGTCGTGAGCGCCGCCAGGTTCGCGTCCGTGTTGAGGTTGATCGGATTTGTGGTACTGCCGGGGCGCACGTTGATCGCGATCGGCACGACGCAGTCGATCCGGAACGTGGTCACCCGCACGTTGTTGGACGGATCCGGGTCCACGTCCGCGGCGTTCGCCAGGGCGACCGTCGAGGTCAGCGTCACCGTCTTGACGCCGGGTGTGGTGCAGCTCAGCTGCCCGGTGAAGCTCACCTGCCGGGGCGCGCCCTTGGCGAGGGCCGGCACCGCGGTCGTCGCGGACGCCGGAGCGACGGTGACGCCCGGGTCGGCGGTGGCGGCGACGGTGACGTTGGCGTCGACCGGGGT
The DNA here is from genome assembly GCF_014647515.1 of Dactylosporangium sucinum. Taxonomy (GTDB): domain Bacteria; phylum Actinomycetota; class Actinomycetes; order Mycobacteriales; family Micromonosporaceae; genus Dactylosporangium; species Dactylosporangium sucinum. Next base: position 64,412 of record NZ_BMPI01000009.1, read on the forward strand.
GGACGGCCCGCCGTTCGCCACGGTCAACTGGAGGGCCGCCGAGCCCGGCTCGCCGATCAGGACCTCCAGCGGGGTGGCCGCCGTGGCGTTGCTGATGGTGACGTCGGCCTTGGCGATGACCGTGGTCTGCGCCGTGGCGGTGTTGTCGGCCCCGGCCGAGTCGGGCCCGGCCAGGTTGCGCACCCTGGTCGTGGCCTCGATGATCTTCGGGCCGCCGTTGTCGTAGACCAGGCCGGCCGGGATCTTCGCGGTGATCGTGTACGAGCGGCTCCGGCCGGGCTTGAGCTCGCTCAGGTTGCACGTGACCCGGCGACCGTCGACCGTGCACGGCGCGCTCGTGGCCGGATCGGTGACCTCGGCGGGCAGGGTGGTGACCACCTCGGTGGAGGTGGACGAGTTGGGTCCCCGGTTGGTCACGGTGATCGTCCAGGTGACCGACTCGCCGGCGGCGGCCGGGTCCGGCGAGTCGGCGATCCCGACCGTCAGATCCGTGGTGTTGTTGGCCGCGAGAATCCGGGCGGCCTGCTGCGCGTTCGGGAACGTTCCCGGCTCGACCGCGGGGGGTGCGGCACCCGGCTGCGGGAACCGGTGCGGCAGGTACGCCAGGACGGTCTTCCAGTCGTCGCTGCCGTTGATCTCGCTGTCGTCGGTCGCCGGTGCGGTCCTGGTCAGGTCGGTGCAGTCGTCGGCACCGGTGTTGTCGATGTTGACCTTCTGCTTGGCGTGCCCGTCGTCACCGTTGCCGGCGGGGTTGTCGCCGTTCCAGTCCGGCAGCGCATTGAGCGGGATCGTCCGCTTGACCCGCATGCCGTCCAGGAACACGAACTGGTTCTGCGAGTCGCCGGGATCCTGCGCGACGTCCTCGTAGAGGTCGTCCTCCTTGAGCTTGGCCAGCGGCGCCGGGTGACGGGAGGTGCCGTCGTACAGGTCGATCCGGGGCGGTGAGAAGTCCAGGAGCAGGCCGCCGCCGGCGCGCGGGATGCCCGAGTTGATGTCGTAGTTCATCAACGACACGTAGTTCGGCTTGCAGTTGGCGTCCTCGCCGCCACCGTGGCGCAGGCCCAGGTTGTGGCCGAGCTCGTGCAGCAGGGCGCCGCCGTCGGTGCGGTACAGGATGATGTCGGTGCCGGAGCCCTGGCCGCCCTTGTCGCAGTCGGCGGTACTTCTGGTGTAGATCACGTAGTTGAAGGCGCGCGCCCGCATGGCGTTGAAGTTGTGCCCGGGTGAGCCCTTCGCCTGGTTGAACACGTCGCCGAAGCCGCAGTTGTCCAGGTGCGCGGCGAGCTGGTTCCCGCCACCCAGGTCCTCACCGACGATGCAGTCGGGGTCGTCCTTGTCGCTCTTGCCGTCGCCGTCGTCGTCGATGCCGTTGTTGCAGTTGGCGGTGAAGTCCTCGACGCCGATGTCGCGGTAGTAGCAGTCCGGGTCGGCGCCGTCGGCACCGTCCACGCCGTCGTTGTCGGTGCCGTCGTTGCAGGTCCTGTCCGGCCGCCCGGTGCGTTCCATGCCGCCCTTGTCCCACAGGCCACCCGAGTCGACGTGCAGGTTCAGCCCCGGCCCGCCCTCCGGGTTCGGCAGTGGCGCCAGCCGGAACGCGTTCTTGACCGCCTCGATCGCCAGCGCTGAGGGCGCCTGGCCGTCGCTGTAGTCCAGCTCCAGGAACAGGTCCTTGTGCAGCGGGTCGGCCCCGTACCGGGGCAGGTCGACCGCCATCACGTCGTCGGGGTACCGGATGCCGAACCGCTCGTCCCGGTCCGACAGCCCGTCGCCGTCGGCGTCGCTGTGTTGCTCGGACACGATGGTCAGGCCCAGCTGGGCACGCTTGCCGTTGCCGTCGCCCTCGAAGTTCGGGTCGCCGTCGCCGATCGCGCACACCTGCCCCTGCTGGTTGCCCTCGTGGTCGATGCACCCGGACGGCTCCCGCGAGGAGAGCGAGTCGCCGGCCCACGTGTCGGTGAGGATGTCGTACGTCAGGTTCAGCTCGATGTCCTGGTTGACCGGGCTGATGTCCATCTTGTCGCCGCCGAAGTTGAGGAAGTCGTCGACGTCCCACATCCGGACCGTGATCGGCAGCGTCCGGCGACCTTCGGGCATCGTGACCCGCTGCGAGAAGACCCACCGCTGCGAGCCGGTCAGGTTCTTGGGGTGGAAGTGGTCGTCGGAGACGACGCCGCCCCGCTGACCGCCGCCACCACCGGTCGCGGCGTCGCCGATGAACACCTCGGGGGCGAACTCGCCCTCCTCGTCGATACCGTCGTCGGGGACCTCGAAACGCTCGAAGTAGTCCATCGTCAGGGTGATCACCGCACTGACCGGAGGCGGCGTCGCCGCGGCCCGGGCAGCGTGCGGCAGGCCGACGAGCATGCCCGCGACCAGGGCGGCGGCAGCGGCCATGGCCGCCGGGCCGCGCACCGCCGGGTGGCGTCGCGGATCAGGTGGATGCGGTAACAGCGGGATTCCAGCGCCCATGGTGACCGACCTTTCGCTACGGAGGTACAGGCAACCAACGGAGCGGCCGGGCGCCGCCGTGATACACCACAAACTGGGTGAGCGCGGTTCGCGGCGCCGATGCCGGGTACGCCTCGCGCCGGAGTCGCGCCGCGGCGAGGTCACGGCCGCGTTCATCTCCTGCGTGTACCTCGGCGTGACCGCCGCCTCGATCAGCGTCGGCCTGCGCGGCGACGCGCTGTCGCTCTACCCCGCGGTGTGCGTCGTGGCCGCCGGGATCGCCGCCGTGGCCCTGCCGACCGCCGTCTGGCACGGCCGCCACCGGCGCTTCAGCGTTGCCTGCCGTACCGGTGAAGATTGAGCGGCGCCCCGACTGCCCCGTGATCAGCCGGGGTCGATCCGCCCCTCCTCGATCATCACGGGCGGGTCTGTCCGCTGGGTTGCGATGCGATACCCGTACTCCGCCCGTACTAGGGTGGGGCGGACGCAGCGGAACGGATCAACGTGGAGACGGACAGGGTCGACGGGTTCGGCGCGGTGCTGCGCGGGCACCGCCGCACGGCCGGACTCAGCCAGCGTGAGCTCGCCGAACGGGTCGGGGTCAGCGTCGCCGCGATCCGCGACCTCGAGCAGGGACGCAGCCGCCGGCCGCACCTGCGCTCGGTCGACGCCCTGGTCGGCGCCCTGCGACTGGACGGTGACGGCGAGGCGGCGTTCCGTCGCGCCGCCGGTGCCGAGCCGGTCGGGCCGAGTCCCGTGGCCGACTCCGGCGCACCGGTGCGGCTGGGCATCCTCGGGCCGCTGACCGTCCACCGCGGCGCGCAGCCGGTGCCGGTCGGCCGCAGCGCCCGGCGCGCCCTGCTCGGGCGGCTCGCCCTCTCGGCCAACATCGCGGTGCCGGTGGCGGACCTCGCCGACGTCCTGTGGGACGGGCGGCCACCCGCGAACGCGGCCCACGCGCTGCACACGCACCTGTCGCGGCTGCGGTCGGCGCTGCATCCGTCCGGGCCGCACCGGACGGCGGGCGGCTACCTGCTCGACCTCACCGACGGCCAGCTCGACCTCGGCGAGTTCCGCCGCGCCGTGCAGGGGGCCGACGGCGCACCCCCGGACCGGGCGTTGGACCTGCTGCAGTGGGCGGCCGGGCGCTGGCGGGGCAGCCCGCTCGACGACATCCCGCAGCTGCGCGACCATCCGCTCATCACCTCCGTGCTCGACGAGCGCATCGCGATGGCACTGCGGTACGCCGACCTCGCCCTCGCCGCCGGGCAGGCCCGCCGGTGCCTGCCGACGCTGCGGGAGCTCGCCGCCGCGAACCCGCTCCACGAGCTGCTCCACGCGTGCCTGATCGCGGTGCTGGCCGCGGAGGGGCGGCAGGCCGACGCGCTGAGCGTGTACGCCCGCATCCGGCGGCGGCTCGTCGGCGACCTCGGCGTCGAGCCGGGCCCCGAGCTGTCGGCCGCGCACCGGCGGGTCCTGCGGCAGGAAACGATGGTCACAACCCAGCACCGTCCGCCGCCCGGCCCGCCCCAGCCCGCGCCGGCGCAGCTGCCCGCGGACCTGCGGTCCTTCGCCGGCCGCGCCGACGCCCTCGCGGCGCTCGACCGTTTCGCCGCCGGCCTCGACGCCCAGTCCTCGGCCGTCCTGGTCGTCTCCGGTACCGCCGGCGTCGGCAAGACCACCCTCGCCGTGCACTGGGCCCACCGGGTCCGCGCCCGCTTCCCGGAGGGGCAGCTGTACGTCAACCTCCGCGGCTTCCACCCCACCGGCGCCGCCGTGAGCGGACCGGAAGCCCTGCACGGGTTCCTCACCGCCCTCGGGCTGCCGCCCGCCCGCATCCCGGCCGACCCCGATGCGCGCTCGGCGCTGTACCGTACCCTCCTCACCGGCCGCCGGATGCTCGTGCTGCTCGACAACGCCCGCGACGCCGAGCAGGTCCGCGCGCTGCTGCCTGCCGCGGCCGGCTGCCTGGCGCTGGTCACCAGCCGGCACCGCCTCACCGGGCTCGTCGCCGCCGAGGGCGCCCTGCCCGTACCCCTCGACCTGCTCACGCACGACGAGGCCCGGACCCTGCTGACCCAGCGGCTCGGCGCGGACCGCACCGCGGCCGAGCCCGGCGCGGTCGACACCGTCGTCGAGCAATGTGCCCGGCTGCCGCTGGCGTTGGCGATCGCCGCCGCCCGGGCGGCAACCCGCCCCGGCCTGCCGCTCGCCGACCTCGCCGCCGATCTGGGCGGCGACCGCGTCCGGCTCGACGCGCTGAGCGGCGGTGAACCGGGAACGGACGTGCGGACGGTCTTCGGCTGCTCGTACCGCCAGCTCACCCCCGCCACCGCCCGCCTGTTCCGGCTCCTCGGCCTGCACCCCGGGCCCGATCTCGGCACGGCCGCCGTGGCCCGCCTCGCCGGCCTCGGCCCGGCGCAGGTCGCGTCGCTGCTGGCCGAGCTCACCGGCGCACACCTGCTCGCCGAGCCCACCGCGGGCCGCTACGCGATGCACGACCTGCTCCAGGCCTACGCCGCCGAACGCGGCCGCGAGGAGGACGGCCGGGCCACCCGCGCCGCGGCCCTCGGCCGGCTCTTCGAGCACTACGTCAGCACAGCCGCGGCCGCGGTCGGGACCGCGCTCCCCGGGGAGACGGACGGCGCACCCACCGGCGGCTTCGACCACCCCGCCACCGCCCGGGCCTGGCTTGACCGCGAACGCGCCAACATCGTCGCGCTCACCGGTCACGGCCGGCCCGCCGACACGATCGCCCTGGCCGCGGCGATGCACCGGTACCTCGACGCCGGCCACTACGCCGACGCGCTCATCGTGCACACCCGCGCGCTCGACGCGGCCCGGCACCAGGGCACCCCCGCCGCCGAGGCCGTGGCGCTGAACCACCTCGGCATCGCGTACCGGCGCGTCGGCCGCTTCGCCGACGCCGCCGGCCTGCACCGGCAGGCGCTGGAGATCTGCCGCGCCAGGGGCGACGCCGGCGGCGAGGGGCGCTGCCTGGAGCTGCTCGGCGTCGCGGCCTGGCGCCTCGGCGACTACGACCGCGCCCGCGAGCACCACCACAGCGCCCTCGACCTGTTCCGCGCGATCGGCGACCGGCTCGGCGAGGCGACGCAGCTCAACAACATCAGCATCGGCAACCGGCAGTTCGGCGACGTCCGGGCCGCCATCGACGGCCATCGGCGGGCCCTCGGGCTGCTGCGTGAGCTCGGCCACCGGCTCGGCGAATCCCACTCCCTGGACAATCTGGGCCTGGCCCATCAGCACGCCGGTGAGTACCGGGAGGCGGTCGAGTACCACGAGCAGGCGCTCGCCATCTGCGCCGAGATCGGCTTCCAGGCCGGGCAGGCGGCCGCGCTGAACAGCCTCGGCCGCGCCCTCGTCGCGCTCGGCCGGCCCGAGGCCGCGATCGGCCACCACCGGCAGGCCCTGGCCCTGTTCCGGGAGATCGGGGAACGCGCCAACGAGGTGGAGGCCGTCAACGGGCTGGCCGCCGCGCTGCTCGCCGCCGGCGACCCGGCGGCCGCCCGCGACTGGTACGCGATCGCCTTGTCACTCGCGGAGCACACCGGCGACCGCCACGAGCAGGCGGACGCTCACGACGGGCTCGCCGCCGCCCACCACGCCGTCGGCGACCTGGACGACGCCGGGCGGCACTGGGAGCGGTCCCTGGAGCTCTACACCGGCCTCGGCGTGCCCGACACCGAACGGATCACCGGCCACCTGCGCCGCCTGGGCCGGGCGCCGGCCTGACCCGGGCACCCGACGTGCATCGTCGGCTTCTCATCCGGCCAACGTGCCGCGTTCACCGGCGTGTTGATCAATGTCGGCAAGGTGAGCCTCACCTGTTGTCTCAGTCAGGGAGACGTGATGGCCCACCCTCTATCCAACAAACGCCATCTGCTGGTCCTCGCGGCCGCCGTGATCGCCCTCGTGCCCTCCGCCGCGCAGGCCGGTGAGCCCGGGCACGGCCAGTCGGGGCAGGAGACGGTCTGGCGCGGCAACTTCGACGGCGGCAGCAATGCCTGGAAGGTCGAGACCGACGGTACCGCGGCCGGCTGGCGCGGCTGGACGTTCACCCAGCGCGACGACTGGTTCGCCGCGGCCGCCCCGGCCGGCGTCGGCTGCGACCCGGAGAAGAACCGGCCGCTCGACCCGCGCTGCTTCCTCGACCAGCGCAACCAGTTCTCGCGCGCCCGCGGCGTGCTGGCGGTCGCCGACAACGGCGTCGCGGCGGCCAAGGGCGCGGCCGTCGACGGGGACCACCCGGTCAACAGCACGCTGGTCAGCCCGGGAGTGCCGGTCGGCGGCAAGCGCGCCGTCGAGCTGGTCTTCTCCTCGCAGTACCGCCAGGCGCACAAGGCCGTCGGCCGCGTGACGGTGGCGTTCGACGGCGGGGCGGAGCGGGAGGTCCTGCGCTACTCCGCGGCCCGCACCAGCGCCAACGGCGGCGGCGACGTCATCTCCGGCCAGGAGGTGCTCCGCGTCGACGTGCCGGCGCGGGCCCGCACCGCTGTCTTCCGGTTCGCGTACAGCAACAACCGGCCGCAGCAGTACTGGGCGATCGACGACGTCGTGGTCCGCACGCCGCTGCCGGCGCTGGCCCGCAACGCCAAGGCGACGACGTTCCAGGTGCTCAGCGACATCCAGGTGGAGGGCCTGCCGTACACCGACGGCGCGCTCGAGCTCCTGCGCCGCCAGGCCCCGGGCGCGAAGGCGATGCTGCTGGTCGGCGACATCATCTCCGGGCCGCGTGACCAGACCCAGGAGCAGCAGGTCAAGGAGTACGCGGACGTGAGCGCCGCGTTCGCCCGCCACCGGCTCCCCACCGTCCTGCCCGCCATCGGCAACCACGACGTCCGCAGCCGGGTCCTGACCCGGGAGCAGCAGCAGGCCAACTTCCTCGCGTTCGCCAACAAGTGGGGCGCCGGCATCGACAAGACCTACTACGAGAAGGTCGTCGGCGGCGTCCCGATCATCGTGATCGGCCCGGAGGCCGGCGTCGCCGGGGAGGAGAAGCAGGACATCAGCGACGCCCAGATGGCGTTCCTGAAGCAGCGCCTGGCCTACTGGGCGGGCCAGCGCAAGCAGGTCCTGGTGATGCGCCACTACCCGTTCGAGTGGACGGTGTCGGGCACGTACGGCAACTTCTACGAGAACGGCCCCCGCGAGTTCGAGCTCGAGGCGGTCGTGGGCAAGTACTCGAACGTGATCTACCTGAGCGGCCACACGCACTGGTCCCCGTACCGCCGCGACTGGTCCGCCCGGGTCGTCACCGAGGGCGGCAGCCCGGACGGCTACACCGCGATCAACACCGGCGCCCTGGCGATGGAGTTCGCGCCGAGCCCGGACGACCCGTGGGACGAGGACTCGGCCACGGACCGCCCCGAGTCCCCGGCGGTGCTGACCGTGGCGGTGTACCCGGACCGCACGATCGTGCGCGCCTTCGACGTCCTGACGGGCGAGCAGATCAACCAGGTCGAGGTGGCCAACCCGGCCGCCGGCCGCTGACGCACCGCTGAACCCGCGCCTCCTTCGCCGAAGTCACTCCCGGCGAAGGAGGCGCGGCACGGACAGGTCCTGACAGCGGGAGAGCGCGGGGGTGCGCTATAGTCGGGGCCATGCAGTTCAGGCGATCCATCGTCGCGGCCGCGCGAGCTTCCCGCTCGCCGGGCGCCGCTGCCTGATCTGAAGACCTCCTTCAGCCGGCGACCGGAACACGGTTCGCCGGCTGTTCTGTGTCCTGTGCGTGCCGTGGTCCGGTCCACTCCCCGAGAGGACCACCCCGATGACCAGCACCCAGCGCATCGTCGACACGTTTCTCGACTTCTACCGGGAGCGGGGGCACGCGCTCGTCGGCGACGCCACGCTCATCACGCCCGACCGGGATCCCGTGCTGTTCACCAGTGCGGGGATGCATCCGCTCACGCCCTATCTCGAAGGGCGACCGCACCCCTCGGGGCAGCGGCTCACGGGGCTGCAACGGTGCCTGCGGACCACCGACCTGGACGAGGTCGGGGACGACACCCATCTCACCGTGTTCCAGATGCTCGGGTCGTGGTCGCTCGGGGACTATCCCGGCGAGACCAGCCTGCGGTGGGGGTACGAGCTGCTCCGCGACGGGTTCGGAGTGCCGGACGGGCGGCTGCACGTCACCGTGTTCGACGGCGACGAGCGTTCGCGGGCGACGTGGGAGTCGCTCGGGGTACCGCTGGAGATCCTCGGTGAAGCGGACAACTGGTGGTCGAACGGGACATCCGGGCCATGCGGGCCGGACTCGGAGATCTTCGTGTGGACCGGGGACGGGCCGCCCACCGGGACGCCGTCCACCGAGCCTCGCTGGGTCGAGGTCTGGAATCACGTGATGATGCGGTACCTCCAGCAGCCGGACGGCACGCGAGGACCCCTCCCGCGGCCGAGCGTGGACACCGGGATGGGGCTCGAGCGGATGGCCATGGTCCTGCAGGGACGGTCCTCGGTGTTCGACATCGACGTGTTTGAGCCCTGGACGCGGGCGGTCACCGACCGGGTCGTCGTCGACCATCTGCGCTCGTCCGTCGTGGTCGTCGGTGACGGGGTGCATCCGTCGAACACCGGGCGCGGATACGTGCTGCGGCGGCTCGTGCGTCGGGTGCTGACCCGGCTGTGGCGGGACGATCCCACGCGGTCGCTCGGGGATCTGCCCGTCGAGCCGATCGCGGCGACCGTCGAGCAGTTCCGGCTGCGGGTCGACCCCAACTATGTCCAGGATGTCCTGGTGTACGAGGAGCGGCGCTTCGGCGCGCTGCTGCGCCGTGGGCGGCCGATCGTCGAGCGCCTGCTCGCGCGGGGGCCGCTCACCGACGAGGACCTGCACTACCTGCACGACACGCACGGCATTCCACGCGACCTGGTCGAGGAGGTGTTCACCGAGGCCCGCTGACTCGCGCGAAACCTGCCGGCGCGGCGGTGCGGTGACGCGCTTACGAGCGAGACGAGGCCGGCTGACGGGGCGGCTTGCGGAGGCGTTCGCGGACGAGGATCCACAGCGCCTCGACGCCGTCCCGCCAGGTGATCTTCTTGCCTTCCTCGCGCGTGCGGGCGCGGTAGGCGATGGGGATCTCGTACGGGCGGATGCCGCGGCGCAGGAGTTTGCCGGTCACCTCGGCTTCCATGCCGAAGCCTTTCGATCTGATGTTCAGCGAGTGGTACAGGTCGATCGGCATGAGCTTGAAGCAGGTCTCGAGGTCGCTGAGGTAGCAGTTGAACAGGATGTTCGCGAACGTGGTGACGGCCTTGTTGCCCTGGACGTACCAGAACGAGAACGAGCTGTGGCTGCCGAAGGTGCGGTTGCCGTAGACCACGGTGTCCGGGTCGCCGTCCAGGACCGGCTTGAGCAGTCCTGGGATGTCCAGCGGGTCGTATTCGAGGTCGGCGTCGAGGATGACCATGTGGGTACCGGTGGCGTGCTGGACCGCGGTACGGATGGCGGCGCCCTTGCCCTGGTTGCTCGGATGCGTGATCGAGCGCAGTCGCGGGTCGTCGGCGCGGTGCAGGATGTCGCTCGTGCTGTCGGTGCTGCCGTCGTCGACGACCACGAGTTCGATCTCGCAGGGGTAGGTCACGCCGAGGGCCTGTTTGAGGGCTCGTTCGAGGCGGGTTTCCTCGTTGTAGACCGGCATGAGGATGGACAGCTTCATCGTTGCTCCAGAGCGGTGTTGACCGGGCTTGCCGGTGCGACGGAGGCGTGGCTCTCGGCGGTGGTGGGCCGGCCCCAGGCGGTCACGGCCCAGCAGGCGGCGCTGGCGCAGGCCAGGACGACGAAGGCGATGACGACCCGGTCGACCGAGGTGTCCAGGTGCCATTGCAGCGACATCGGCGTGATCAGATAGATGACGGTGATGACGACCCAGTACAGTGCGGCGACGGCCCAGAGCCACAGGTCGCTCGGCAGGCCGAACGCTCGCCGCCGGTCGCGCAACAGCAGCAGTCCGAGCAGCGCGGCGGCGACCGCGAACACCACGATCTGGTCCACCCTGCCGGCCATCGTGGCGAAGACCAGCGGGAAGCGGCCGACGGTGCCGGGGTCACCGTGCAGCAGCTCGCCGAGGCGGGGACCGGCCAGGACGTCGGTGCGGGCGCCGAAGACCCGGGCGATGACCGACCAGGCCGCGGCGACCGCGACCGGCAGCCAGACCCATCCGACGCGGCGGATGGTCCGGCGGTGCTTCGCCGTGCCGACGACGGCGAGGGCGAGGACCAGGCTGAGTCCTTCGTTCTTCATCAGCGCCGCGCAGCTGAGCAGGAGCAGGGTCATGGGCAGCATCCGCCCGAAGGGCTCCCGGGCGAGCAGCAGCAGCACGGCACCTGCGGCGAAGGCGGTGGCGCACATGGCGTCGCTGAACCCGGCGGTTGGCACCAGCCACAGTGGACTGAACGCCGAGTAGCCGACCGCGACCGCGACGACCCAGGACAGCAGCGCGGACCCGTTCGCGGTGACGGACCGCACCGCATGGACCACGGCGGCGGTGGCCGCGGCCGTCACCGCCCCGGTCGCGATCGCCGCCGGGTAGAAGTCGCGGGTGTCGAGGACGAGCCAGACCAGCGCCACCGCGGCGGAAGCGAGGGGCGGGTAGTCCTGGTGGCTGAAGGCGAGGGCCTGGCTGCCGATCGCGTCGCGGGCGAAGCCGCCGCCGTGGGTGAAGTATCCGGCGTGCAGCCACCAGATCAGGTGCGCGTCCCACGACGCGGGTTGCTGCAGGAATGGCAGGAACGGCGGGACGAGCGGCACCGTCAACAGCAGGGCGTCGCGCCAGGAGCTGTGGGCCAACCGTGGCAGGGTGCGCAGCCGCCACGCGAGGTAGCCGGTCAGCAGCAGCACCGGCATCATCCACAGCAGCATCGGACCGCCGACAACGATCATCAGTACCACGGCGGCGGTGGCCACCGCCGCGCCGGCCAGCGGCGCGAACACGAGGGCGAGGGGCAGCGCCCGGGTCAGCGCGAAGGCGAGCGGCAGCCCCGCCGCCGCGAGCAGGGCGACGCCGAGCAGACTGCTCATCGCGCCACCGGCCGGCGAGTCAGCAGCCCGATCCCGTGCGGCGCGGCCGGGTCGGAGACTCGCGACACCTCCAGGTCCGGGTGTTCGGCAGCAAGGACGACGATGCCGCCGTGCAGGGTGGCGAGCTCGCTCAGCCGCATGGTCCACTCCGCGTCCTCGTCGACGACCGCGACCCGCGCGCCGACCGGGACCTGCCGCTGGAACTCGTCGCTCAGATACTCCAACTGGTCCAGAAAGGCGCGCTCGCTACCATCGGAGACGATGCGGATCCCGGCCCGGGCCGAGTGCAGCGCCGGGCGCACCGCCTGCAACAGCGCCACGGCACACAGCGCCATGACCAGCAGCCGGCCCACGAACCGGCTCCGCCCCTCTCCGGCATCGCCCACCAGATCCCCCGATCGCGTCCGCCGCCCGTGTGGACCAATCCGCGTCACGTACGAAGGGGCCGACGGGGGCCGACGAGGGCACTGTGACGTCCGCCACAGTCCCGCCCGCGACGGCCGGGCGCGAGTCGAAACTCGGCGCCCGGCCGCCGGGCGGTCGCACCCGGAGCCGGCCCGCCTCAGTCGTCGATGGCCTGCTAGAGGGTGGTCCAGAAGTCGTGGATGAGGCGCGCCGAGTCGGGGACGGACATGCCGACCTGGGTGAGCGGGATGCCGGTGAGCGATCTCCTTCGCGTTCAGAGGCTGCGGGCGGTGATGTCGCCGTGCGAGGTGGTGGCGCGGATGTCGAGGTCCGCGGTGCCGGTGTTCTTCAAGGCGTTGCTGATGCGGCCGTGGCCGGTGCCGGCGTCCAGCGCCGCCGAGACGCCTGCCGCCGCGGTGACCGAGATGTCGCCGGACTGGGTGCTGAGGACGACCGCGCCGCGGACGGCCTCGGCGATGCGGATGTCGCCCCTCGCGGTGCTGATCTGGGCCGGGCCGCCGAGGCGGCCGACCTCGACGTCGCCGTCGATCGCGGTCAGGCGGAGGCTGGCGGCCTCGTCGAGCTTGATCCGGCGGTAGGCGCCGTCGAAGCTGACGTCGCCGAGGCGGCCGACGCAGCGCAGTTCGGTGCTGGCGGCCTTGGCCTCGACGCGGGAGCCGGCGGGCAGCTGGACGGTGACCTCCAGCGAACCCGACGGTCCGAAGAGCTGATTGCTGGGCTCGGGGGCGTGGATGCGCAGGACACCGTCGGCGTAGGCGACGGTGGTCTGCTCGGCGGCCCGCACGTCGCGGCCCTTGGCCGGGTCGGCCGGCCGGACCTCGACGGTGGTGTCGGCGCGGTCGGCGGCGATGAACTGGACGCGGCCGGCGGGGATGTCCAGGACGGCGGCGATCGGGGCGGGGGTGGCGAACTGCTGCATCATGCGCTCCTACATTCGATCCGTGTTTCTGATACCAGAAACGCTACGTTGCCTTCGCACATCAGGCAACATCCCCATTGCATAGCAGGAGCATTTTTGCAGTTCAGAGCCACAAAATCATTGCAACGATCGTGAAATCAACGCAACGATCACTTTCTCGTTGCAATGAATGAGCAGTGAACGCCACGGTGCGCCGTCGCCCCTGGGCTTGACTCTCCCTGCTTGGGAGACGTGACGATGGCCTGGTGTTGATGAGCATCGGGGAAGTTGCCGAGCGGACCGGGTTGTCGGTCAAGCTCGTCCGGCACTGGTCGGACATCGGGGTCGTGCCCGCCTCCGGGCGGAGCGCGGGTAGGTACCGGCGGTTCGACGAGGCGGCCGTCGGGCGGCTGGAACTGGCGCGCGCACTGCGGGAGCTCGGGCTCGGGATGTCCGCCATCCGCGCGCTGCTCGACGGGGAACGCAGCGTTGCCGAGGTCGCCGCCCTGCACGCCGACGCCGTGGCGACGCAGATCCGGGCGCTGCGGGTGCAGTGCGCCGTGCTGCGGGCCGTCGCACGGCGCGGGGCGACCGCCGAGGAGCTCGCCGCCGTGAGCAACGTCGCCCGGCTCTCCGCGGAGCAGCGGCACGCGATCGTGCAGGAGTTCCTCGTGGGCGCCGTTGGGGAGATCGATGCGAGCGGATATCGGGACGGGCTGCTCGCCGTCATGCCCGAGCTGCCCGACGAACCCGGCGACGAGCAGATCGACGCCTGGATAGAGCTCGCCGAGCTCGTCCAGGATCCGCGGCTGCAGGAAGCCGTGCGGGGCATGGCCGAGTACGCCGCCGCGCACGCTCCCGAGACGTACGACGAACGGGACGTGGAGGTCGCCGAGGCACTGACCGACCTCTGGGTGAGCAAGGTCGCCGCCGCTATCGACAGTGGTACTCCCGCGGACTCGCCGGCGGCCGAAGCGGTCGTCGCCGAGGTGGTCGAAGCGTGGCTGCCCCTGCAGCCCGACGTCGACGTGCATGATCATCCGCGGCACAAGCTGCTCGAACAGCTGGAGATGGCCGCTGATCCGCGGGCCGAGCGGTACTGGCAGCTGCTGTGCGTGATCAACGGCCGGCCGGTGCGGGCGAGCATCGCCCGGGAGGGGCAGTGGCTGATGACCGCCCTGCGGGCCAACCCGACGCCGGGCGCCCGGGCCGAGCGCATCGCCGAGGCGCTCGCGAAGGAGGCGGAGGAGTCCGCGGCCGCCGCGTTGGCGCACTACGAACGGGTGGTGGCCGACGTGGACGCGATCGTGGCGGCCGTCACCCGCGCGCAGTTCGCGGACCCCACGCCCTGCGCCGGGTGGACGGTCCGGGAACTGCTGAACCACCTCGTCTACGAGAACCTGATGTGGACCAGCCTCGCGGAGGGCAGTCCCCGGAGCGACTTCGCGGCGGACCACCTCGGCGACGACCACGTGGCCGCGTTCCGCGAGGCGGCGACCCGAGCCCTGATCGCGTTCCGGCGGCCCGGCATGCTGACCCAGGAGTACGGGCCGGCCAGAGGATGGCGGATCGTCGAGCAGGTCACCATCGAGCTGCTCGTCCACGGCTGGGACCTCGCCGCCGCGACCGGGCAGGACACCGACCTCGCCCCCGATGTCGCGACGGCGCTCCTCGGCCCGGTCCAGGAGATGCACCGCGACCTGCCCCGCACACCCGGCGGCTCGTTCGGCCCGGTCCAGCCGGTCCCCGCCGGGGCGACGGCCGCCGACCGGCTCGCCGCGTTCCTGGGCCGGGCACTCCCGCAGGGTTCCTGACACGAACGGAACCGGGAGGTGATCCTTCCGGTTCCGCGCGACCTAGTTGGAGGAGTGACCAGCGCGACCATCCTGCCGACTCCGGCCGCCGGCTGCCGGCCCGCCGGACGGCGTAGCCGGCGAAGAGCGTCCTGAGAGCGGCGGCTGCGAGGCTGGCCGCGCTTGGGGACGACCAGCCGGGGGAATCGGGGCCGGCCGCACTGCGGCCGGCCCCGCCTCGTAGCGCCACAGCTCGGGTACCGCCCGGACCAGGAGCGCGACCGTCAGCACGGTGAGTGCTCCACCGATGCCGATTGCCGAGCGAACACCGAGCACGGCACCGCCGAAGCCGTGCAGCATGTTGGCCAGTTGTGGACCGCCCATCAGGACGACCGTGAACGAGCCCTGGATCCGGCCGCGGAGGGCGTCATCCGTGTACGCCTGGGAGATCGCGTTGCGGAACGTGCTCAGCACGAAGTTGACGGCGCCGCCCGCGACCAGCGCCACCAACGCGATTCGCAGGTTCGCGGCCAGGCCGAGCAGCACGACGCAGCAACCCCAGGCCATCGCGGCCGATGCCATGAACGCGCCGTGCCGCCGGGTGCGGCTGAATGTTCCCGACAGCAGCCCGGCGAGGAGCACGCCGGCTGGGTACGCCGCGAACAGCACGCCAAGCTCCGCGCCGCCGCCGGCCGGGCCGCCGTATGTACGCTCGGCCAGCTCCGGGAGCAGCGCGTGCGGCAGTGCGAAGACCATCGCGGCCAGGTCCACGGCGAGGATCGCGATCATTACCCGGTGTCCAGCGAGGTAACGGAAGCCGTCGCCGAGCGCGCGCAGCGTGCCCGCAACCCGGATTGCCGGTGCGCCCGCCGGCGGGGGCATCTCCGGCAGCCTGGCCACCGCCCACAGCACGATGGTGAGCGCAAGCGCGTCGAACAGGTAGAGCGTGCCGAGTCCGATGGCCGGAATCAGCGCACCGGCGAGCAGCGGCCCGACGACGGCGCCGCTGTAGCGGGTCAGCGAACTGAGGCCGTTCGCCGCGACCAGTTGCTCGGTGGGCACAACGCGGGGCACCGCGGCACCCATTGCGGTCAGGGTGGTGCCGAAGCTGACACCGTGCGCTGCGACAAGCACGAGCAGGAGCGCGACGGAGTTGAGCCCGAGCACGGCGTTCAGCCACATGCCGAGGTAGGCCAGCCCGAGGCCGGTGTTGCCGGCCAACAGCAGCCGTCGACGGTCCATCGCATCGGCAAGGGCGCCGGACCACAGCGCCGACGCGATGAGTGTGCACAACGAGACCGCGGCCGACACTCCGATCATGGCCGACGACCCGCCGAGCGTGAAGAGCTGCGTCGGCACCGCGATGAGGCTGAAGGAGCCACCGACCGCCGTGATTGCCGACGCCACCCAGAGGCGGCGGAAGCTGGGAATCGTCAAGGGCCGGCGGTCGACGAAGTACGCGCCCAGGTTCACGGAGCCCCTCCTCCCGATCGCCCGACCACGGGTCGGCACGTCGATCGTGGGGCTTACCCCTGGGGCAAGGTCCAGCCTGCCGCCGGCGCATCGCATCCGGTCGTGTGCAAGCGGATCGACAAGGTCCCGATGATCCGGGCGATGCCGTACCGCACGACGACCGCATCGCCCGTCACAGGTCCACCAGCTCGACCGTGACCGACGCGACGTCGCCCGGGGCAAGGGACTCGGCCTTGCGGATCGCCCGCTTGATCGGCAGCACGTAGGCGCCCCGGGCACTGTCCGGGAAGATCGAGGTCGACCAGGTGCTGCCGCCGAGCGACACCCGCACCCGCAGCGAGCCGAAGCCGCGGCGCAGCCCGCCCGCCCGGTCGCGGATCTCCTCCGACGCCTCGACCGGCAGGCTCACGAAGGTCCAGCTCTCGTCGCGCCGCGCGTCCCACACCCACAGCTCCGCGTCAAACGCCACCTCCACGATGCCTCCTCAGAACGGCCGGCGACCGTCCTCGACCGACTCGACGAGGGGAATCATCGCAAACGCACCGTCCGACAGGCCGCCGAACGTGCGGTGGTGGCGGATCGCGGGAGCGTGGGCGGTACGGTAGCCAGTAGGTTCTTCACCGCACGAGGGTGTACCGCACCGTCTGCACCCGGATGCCGCCGTCACCGAACACGAACGTGTCGACGCCGCCCACGGCCCGGGCATCGGCGGACACCGCGGACCACTCAAGGAGCAGGACGTCACCCTCGAAGACCCGCGTCGGCACGTCCCACTCCGCGTCCGGCAGGTCCTCGAACAGCCGGGCGTAGCCCTCGCGGATCGCCGGCCGTCCCCGGAACGCCCCAGCGGGGGTGATCAGCACGGCGTCGTCGGTGAAGTCCGCCACGAGCTCGTCGAGGTCGCCGGCCATCAGCGCCTGGGCGTGGTGCTCGAAGACGTCCTGCGGGGTGCGTGCCATTCCGGCCACCTACCTGCCCGGCCCGATTTCAAACCGCCGCGCGGCGGGCTCAGGTGATGAGGCGGCCGGAGACGGACGACACCGGCTGGCTGCCGTAGTAGCGCGAGTCGCGGGCCACCGGGCGGTTGTCGCCCAGGACGTAGATCTCGCCGTCCGGGACGGTCGCGGTGATGCACAGGGTCTCGGCGCCCTGGACGTACGGCTCGTCAAGTGGGGTGTCGTTGCGGTGCACGCGGCCGTCGGCGCAGGAGATGCGGTCGCCCGGCAGGCCGATCACGCGGTCGACGGCGGTGTAGGTGGCTGCGCCGTCGTGGACGGTCAGGACCACCACGTCGCCGTGTCGCAGGCCGGTCACCCGGAACGAGACGCGGTCGACCAGGACGCGGTCGCTGACCCGCAGCGTGGGCTCCATCGCGCCGCTCGGGATGAAGCGGACCGTGAGCAGCAGCTGGTTGACCGCGGTCAGCGCGGCCACGGCGGCCACCGCGGCGACCGCCACGCGCAGCGGCCACCGGCGGCGGGCGGCCCACCGCTCGCGCCACGCGACCCGCAGGCCGCCGGCGACCCAGCGCACGGTCGCCCAGCGGCCGGTCACCTGGTCCAGCTCGGCGAGCACGGCCCCGCTCCACGGGCCGCGGGCGGCGCGGGCGAGCAGCCACCGGCCGGCGCGGTGCAGGTGGCTCATGCCGCGGCGCTCGCCGCTTCCGTCGCGGCTCAGGTCGCGGGTCACGACGCGGTCCGCGGGACCGGGCGGGTGGCGGGGCGGGCCGCCGCGCGGGCGGCGGCCTCGCGCCGGCGCTGCAGCGCGAGGGCCGCACCGTCGGCGGTCAGCCGGTACAGGTGGCGGGGCGGGCGGCCCGGCTGCTCGGCCGGCTCCCACCGGGTCTCCAGCAGGTCCGCCTCGGCGAGGCGGATCAGGATCGGATACAGCGAGCCGGAGGCCAGGCCCGTCTCCCGGCTCAGGTCGTAGCCGTAGCGCCAGGTCGCGGGCTCGGCCAGCAACGCGTCGAAGACCCGCAGCGTCTGCGGGGAGGAGTGCGGCAAGCGCGGCATGCCCAAAGTCTACATATGAAGACTATGTGCGGGAAGGGCCGGCGGTCACTCCACGCAGAGGCAGAACGGGTGGCCGGCCGGGTCGAGGAAGACGCGGAACGTGGTGCCGGGCTGGTGCTCGTGCTTCGTCGCGCCCAGGGCCAGCACCGCCGCCTCGCCCGCGTCGAGGTCGTCGACGATCACGTCGAGATGCATCTGCTGCGGCCGCTCCTGGCCCGGCCAGACGGGCGGTGAGAACCCCTCCACCTGCTGGAACGAGATGGTGTGGCCGTATTCGGCCTTGATGTCGGCCCAGTCGTCGGAGATCTCGACCTTCCAGTCCAGCATCGTGCCGTAGAAGCGGGCGAGCTCGGCCGGGTCGGGGCAGTCGATGACGAGGCCGGGAAAGCGTGCGATAGCCATGCGGGCACCGTACCGCCGGTTCCGGACGTTCTACGACCGGAACCGGGGCGCCAGCAGCGAGCCGCCGACGAACAGCAGGCCGGCCACCGAGAGGGCGGCGCCGACCCAGGCCGTGGCCAGGTACCCGTGCCCGGCCGCGATCACGACGCCGCCGAGCCACGCGCCGATCGCGTTGGCGAGGTTGAGCGCGGAGTGGTTCGACGACGCGGCCAGCGCGGGCGCGTCCGGGGACGCCTCCATGAGCCGGATCGTGAGACCGCCGCCGAGCACCTGGCAGACCAGGCCGACGGCGAAGACGAGCAGCACCGCGGCGACCGGCGACGAGGCCGTCAGCGCGTACAGCGACAGCACCGCGGTCATCGCCACCAGCGCGCCGACGAGCGTGCCGAGCGCGGACCGGTCGGCGAGGCGGCCGCCGAGCAGCGCGCCGATCGTCATCCCCAGGCCGAACACGGCGAGGACCCACGGCACCGCCCCGGTCGGCAGGCCGGCGACCTCGGTCAGGGTCGGCGCGACGTAGCTGTAGACGGCGAACATGCCGCCGAAGCCGACGGTGCCGGTGAGCAGCGCGATCCACACGTGCACCCGGCGGAACGCGCCCAGCTCGCGCACGATGCTCGCCCCGTCCTCGATGGCGACGGGCGGCACCCACCGGCGCACGGCGAGGATCGTCACCACGCCGATGACCGCGATCGCCGCGTAGGAGGCGCGCCAGCCGAGCAGTTGCCCGGCGAGCGTGACGAGCGGGACGCCGACCACGTTGGCCACGGTCAGCCCGACCATGACCCGCGACACGGCCCGGCCCTTGCGGTCCGGCGGGACGAGTCCGGCGGCCACGACGGAGGCGACCCCGAAGTACGCCCCGTGCGGAAGACCCGTCAGGAACCGGGCGGCGACGAGCGACCAGATGCCCGGCGCGGCGGCGGTCAGCGCGTTGCCGGCCACGAACGCGAGCATGAGCACGAGCAGCAGCCCCCGCCGCGGCGCCCGGGCGGCGAGCGCCACGATGACCGGCGCCCCGACGACGACGCCGAGCGCGTAGGCGGTGATGCCGTACCCCATCACGGGGATCGACACCCGCAGCTCGCCGGCCATCTGCGGCAGCAGCCCCATCGTGGCGAACTCGGTGGTGCCGATCCCGAACCCGCCGATCGCGAGCGCGAACAGCGCGGCCCCGGCCGACCCGCTCGTGTTCTGGGTCGCGGCCCGGACCTGGGTGGTAGTCACGGCGCCCATCCTTCCCGCGGCGTGTTTCCGCAGGGGCACCGCCAGGTGACCGGGGTAATGCGCATCACGAGGAGCGCGGGTGCAACGGATCGGCGGCGCCGCGGCGCACCCGACCCGGCGTGGGTCCGGCGGCTCGCCACGGGCGTGGTGTGGGTTGGTGGAGCGCCGAGCGCCTGGCCGGCCGACCCGCTGCAATAGCGGATCTCTCCACTTTCAAGCTATACCGTACCCGGGGGCTTGTGGCAAGACCCCGGTGGTGGCGCACAATCACCAACCGAACGAACCGAAACCCGCAAAACGGACGGTGTTTGTGCACAGCAGCGTGTTCGACCTTCCCGACCGACTCGCCGCCAAGGCGGACCCGGCGCTGACCGCCGCGGACGAGCGGCACTTCGCGGCCATCGCCGAGCGGCTCGACCAGGTGTCCGCCGAGCTGTCCGGGCGCCTCGACGCCGAGCGCAAGGCGCCCGCCGGCGTGGGCCAGCGGGCGCTGGACCGGGACCAGGAGGTCCGCCGGCTCTCCGCCCGCCTGCGCACCCTGCGCCGCTACAGCCTCGACCTGTGCCTCGGGCGCATGGTCGGCCCGGACGGCACCGACGGCACCGACGGCACCGAGCCCGTCTACGTCGGGCGGCTCGGCCTCACCGACGCCGCGGGCAAGCGGCTGCTCGTCGACTGGCGCTCGCCGGCCGCCGAGCCGTTCTTCGGCGCGACCCACGCGAACCCGATGGGCCTGGCCAGCCGCCGCCGGTACCGCTGGACCCGCGGCCGCGTCACCGACTACTGGGACGAGGTGTTCACCCCCGACGGCTTCGAGGGACACGCCGCGCTCGACGACCAGTCGGCGTTCATCGCCAGCCTGGGCGGCACCCGCTCGGGCCGGATGCGCGACGTGCTCGGCACCATCCAGGCCGACCAGGACGCCATCATCCGGGCCGGCTCCCGCGGAGCGCTCGTCGTCGACGGCGGCCCCGGCACGGGCAAGACCGTCGTCGCGCTGCACCGCACGGCGTACCTCATCTACGCCGACCCGCGCCTCGACCACCGGCGCGGCGGGGTGCTGTTCGTCGGCCCGCACCAGCCGTACCTCGCCTACGTCGCCGACGTCCTGCCCAGCCTCGGCGAGGAGGGCGTGCAGACCTGCACCCTGCGGGACCTGGTCGCCGAGGGCGCCGCGGCTGGGCCGGAGCCCGACCCGGAGGTGGCCCGGCTGAAGTCGTCCGCCGACATGGTGCGCACCATCGAGGAGGCGGTCCGGTTCTACGAGCAGCCGCCGGCCAAGGCGATGACGATCGAGACCGAGTGGGACGACGTCCGGGTGAGCGCCGGCGACTGGGCCGAGGCGTTCGCGGCGGTGGAGCCCGGCACCCCGCACAACGAGGCGCGCGAGCAGATCTGGGAGGAGCTGCTGGCCATCCTGGGCGAGCGGTACGACGACACCGACGCCCTCGCCCGCAGCCGGGAGCTGCGCACCGCGTTCAACCGGGCCTGGCCGCTGCTGGAGGCGGCCGACCTCGTCGGGGACCTCTGGTCGGTCCCGGCCTACCTGCGCCGGTGCGCGCCCTGGCTGAGCCCCGACGAGGTGCTGCGGCTCCAGCGGCGCGACGCCCGGGCCTGGACGGTGGCCGACCTGCCGCTGCTCGACGCGGCCCGGCAGCGGCTCGGCGACCCGGAGACCGAGCGGCGCAACCGGCGCCGCGACGCGGCCGTCGCCGCCGAGCGCGAGCGCATGGGCCGGGTGGTCGACGACCTGATCGCGTCGGTCGACGACGAGTACGGCGTCGGGCTGGTCACCATGCTGCGCGGCGAGGACTTCGAGGAGGCGCTGGTCGACGAGGCCGCGCTGCCCGGCGCCGACCCGGACCGGCTCGCCGGCCCGTTCGCGCACGTCGTCGTGGACGAGGCGCAGGAGCTGACCGACGCCGAGTGGCAGATGCTGCTGCGGCGCTGCCCGTCGCGGAGTTTCACGATCGTCGGGGACCGGGCCCAGGCCCGGCACGGGTTCACCGAGTCGTGGGCGCAGCGGTTGGAGCGGGCCGGGTTCGACGCGATCGAGCTGGCCTCGCTGACCGTCAACTACCGCACGCCGGCCGAGGTCATGGCGGAGGCGGAGCCGGTCATCCGGGCCGCCCTGCCGGACGCGAACGTGCCGACGTCGATCCGCACGGGCGGGCGGCCCGTGGTACACGGGAAGGCCTCGGAGCTCGACGGTCTCGTGGCTCGCTGGCTTACCGAGCACGCCGAGGGCGTCGCCTGTGTCATCGGCTCCCCCGAGTTCCGCTCGCAGGATCGGGTGCGGTCGCTGACCCCGGAGCTGTCGAAGGGGCTCGAATTCGACCTGGTGGTCCTCGTCGATCCGGAGAACTTCGGCGACGGCATCGAGGGCGCCGTCGATCGATATGTGGCGATGACGCGAGCAACACAACAGCTGGTCATGCTTAGGACCGCCTAACCTCACCCCTTACACGGCGTTCACCAACCGGCCACCTGAACACCCTGGCACGCCATCGAGCGCGGCGAAATCGTTCGACCGTGACAGTTTCTCGTCGTCAGATCATCAAGGGCAGCACCGCCGCCGGCGTCGGGCTCACCGTCGCCGGCGTCCTGCCGACCCTCGCCGAGCCGGCCGCCGCCCACGAGCAGCGCCCGTCGTCCGGCGGCCGTCCCTTCCCGCCCCTGCAGGACGACCCGAACGGCATCCTCGCGCTGCCCGCCGGGTTCTCCTACAAGATCGTCACCCGTGAGGGCGTCACCGACATGTCGGGCGGCCAGGGCAAGACGCCCGGCCTCCACGACGGCACCGGCGTCGTCGGCTCGGGCCACAACCGGTTGACCATCATCCAGAACCACGAGCTGACCCCGTTCATGACCACGTACGGCGTGCCGCACATCGCGGGCACCGTCTACGACCCGGGCGCGGCCAACGCCGGGGGCTGCACGGTCATCACGACCGACGGCAACGGCAAGCTGATCTCGGAGTGGGTCGGCATCGCCGGCACGGTCCGCAACTGCGCCGGTGGCGTGACCCCGTGGGGCACCTGGCTGACCTGCGAGGAGACCACGATCAACGCGGGCGCCACGTGGTCCGCGGGCGGCCGGACCGGCACCTACGAGAAGGCCCACGGCTACGTCTTCGAGGTCTTCCCGCGTGACTCGGCGCACCAGCTGCCGAAGCCGATCAAGGCGTTCGGGCGGTACGACCACGAGGCCCTCGCGGTCGAGCCGAACCTGCGCCACGTGTACCTCTCGGAGGACGCGAGCGGCCCGAACGGCCTGTTCTACCGCTGGACCGCGCCCCGCGGCGGCAAGCTGGGCCCGGGCGCCGCGACCACGCTCGCCGACGACGCCGGCGTGCTCGAGGCGATGCAGATCCGCATGGATGACGGCAGCATCCTGCCCGACGTCGCCTACCTCACCTCGGCACAGCTGGGCCGCCCGTTCAAGGTCACCTGGATCGCGGTGCCCGAGCGCGACGCGAAGACGCAGAGCGTGCGCAGCCAGTTCACCGACGGCACCGTCACGCGGGGCAAGAAGTTCGAGGGCGTGTGGAGCACCGGCAAGGGCTGCTACATCGTCAACAGCTTCGCCTTCGGCTCGAGCGACCTGCCGGCCGACGCCACCAAGCACGACGGCATGGTCTGGTACTACGACTACAGCGACGAGACCATCACGCTCGTCACGTACTTCCCGCACAACCCGGCCGCCGAGGGCGAGGGCGCGTCGCCGAGGTACGCCGACCTGACGTTCGACGGGCCGGACAACGTGACCGTCACGCCGTGGGGCACGCTGGTGCTGGCCGAGGACGGCGTGCGCGCCTCCCACGTGCTCAGCTCGGTGCCGGGCGGCCCGACGTACGCCATCGCCCGCAACATGCTCAGCAACGGCACGTCGAGCGGCTTCCCGACGTACTCCGAGTTCACCGGCCCGACCTTCTCGCCCGACGGCAAGGTCCTGTTCGTGAACATCCAGACCCCGGGCATCACGCTCGCGATCACCGGGCCCTGGCAGAAGTACCTCGACTAGTTCCGCCGGACAGGGCCCCGGCGGCGAGCCGGGGTCCTCCTGGTACGCCGCGGCGGACTCGGCCATCCGCCCCCGCGCGACGAGCAGCCGGGCGTGCAGCCGCGGTCCGGTCGGCCGGTGCAGAAGCTGGTCCACAGTGGACAGGGCGACGAGCGCAGGGAGGTCGACGGCGGCCGCTCCCGCTGCGCCGCGTCCACCACCGCCGCACCGCCTGGGTCGGCGCGGCGGGGGTGTCGACGAGGACGACCTCCCGCTCGTACCAGTCCACGGCGGTCACCCCGGGCAGCGTCGCGAGGTGCTCGACGAGCTCGGCGGACAGTATGCGCGGGTCACGGTTAGGGCAGTGCCGTCATGTGGCGGGTTCCGAACCGCGGGGGATCCCCCTATGGTGGCCCTGAGGGTGAACACTCGGTGACGAGAGGCGGTTCCATGCGTGCCCAGTCCCTCGATGTCCGTACCACTCCTGACGGCAGCGTGATCATCCATCCCTGGGGCATCGTCGGCGAGGACCGCGCCGCCGAGCTGCGCCAGCTGATCCTCCGCACGGTCCGCCACGTCCGCCCGCTTCGGCTCGTCTTCGACCTCACCGACGTCGGTGCCATCGACCCGATCAACGTCGGCACCCTCGCGGCCGCCTGCACCCTGGGCGACGACCACGAGGTCCCCGTCTTCGTCGACAACCCCCAGCCCGACCTGGCCGACCTCCTCTGCTCGGCCGGCGTGCCGCCGCAGAAGCTGCGCTACGTCTCCTGAGTCTCCCCCTAGCCGTGCCCCGCCCGTACCGCGCCCTCGCCCTGCTGCTCGCCGCCGCGGCGGTGGTGCGGTCGGTCGCGACCGGCTTCTTCGTCGGTGCTCTCCACCGCTGGATCGCGACCGAGGGCGCGGTGGGCGTGGCCAACCGCTCGGCGCTGCGCGCAGTGCCCGGCGAGGGCCCGGTCACCGCGCTCGACCGGATGGTCCTCGCGAGCGCCGAGCACTGGTTGTCGGGGGGCGCCGCGCTCCAGCTGACGGGCTTCGCGGTGCTCGCGGCGCTGCTGTGGCTCCCTTCGTGAGCGAGCGCCGGTACCGCGACCCGGGCCTGCGGCTGTCCGACCTGGCCGGCCACGACATCGACGTGGTATGCCCCCGCTGCTCGGCGCACGCGCTGGTGACCCCGACCCCGCGCCGCCTCACCTGCCGGCACTGCGCCTACACGGCCACCTGGCGCCCGTCACCGCGCGGCACGGTCTGGGGCCGCCCGGTCGACCCGTACTTCGCCCGCCCGCTCTGGCTGCGCACCCGCTGGCGCAGCCATGTCGTCTGGGCCCTCAACCGCCACCACCTGGACATCCTGCGCGACTATGCGACCGCGACACTGCGCGAGCGCGGCCCCGGCGGCAACACGACCATGATTTCGCGGCTGCCGGGCTGGTTCAAGGCCGCGAAGCGCCGCAAGGACATGCTCGTCGCGCTGTCCCGCCTGTACGACCGCCTCTGACCGCCCTCGGGTCGTGGGAGACTGGGTGCCCCGACGGACGACCCGCGCGTGGACCGCCGCGGTCGAGGCGTCCCCGGGCAAGGTCGAGCGCCTGCCGGTCGTCACGGCCTGGCGATGAGCGACACTGGTCGACCGTGGACACCAGTGACGTGTGGCGCCTGGTCGACCAGGCGCGCCAGGAGTTGGCCGAGACGGCCGACGCCGGCGAGGTCGCCGAGCGGATGAGTGCGCTGCTGGCCCGGCGCGACCCGGCCGAGATCGTCGCCTTCGCCCAGCCCCTGTGGGACCTGCTCATCCAGTCGTACCGTGCCGACCTGTGGGCCGCCGCCTACCTGATCAACGCAGGCGCCTCCGACGACGGCTTCGACTACTTCCGCGGCTGGCTGGTGGCGCAGGGCCGGACCGTGTACGAACAGGTCCTGGCCGACCCGGACCGCCTGGCCGGCAACCCGGTCGTCCGGCGGGCCGCCGCGGACGACGAGGAACTGGAGTGCGGGGAGATCCTCGGCGTCGCCTGGGACGCACACCTGGCCGCGACGGGCCGCGAGCTGCCCCCGGGCGCCTTCACGATCCGCTACCCCGCGCTGGACCCGGCGTGGGACTTCGACTTCGACGACGGAGCCGAGATGCGCCGCCGCCTCCCCCGGCTCGCCGAGCTCTACGACGGGCCGGCCGAGTAGGTCACCACGGCCAGGCGGCTCACGCCAGCACCAGGAGGTCGAGCGCGTCGACCGCCGGGCCGTGCGTCGTCTCGGCGGCCGCCCGCAGCCGGGCCACGCCCGCCGCGTACGCCTCGTCGCTGATGAGCTGCAGCGGCGTGTGGGCCTCGCGGCGCAGGCCGGTCGCGAGGTCCGCCAGCGACGGCGCGGTGACCTGCGGTACCGGCGCGAAATCCGTGGTCGTGAAACCGGCGGTGGCGAAGGCCTCCTCGACGCGGGCGACGCTCGGGTACCGGTCGAGCACCGCGACGGCCTCGGGGAAGTACCGGAACAGGCCGATCCCGTCGGGGCGCCCGGCGAACGCCGAGCGGATGAGCACCGGCCCGCCCGGCGCCAGGACCCGGCGGATCTCCCGGGCGGCGGCCGCCAGGTCGGGGATGTGGTGGACGACGGTGGAGAGCCAGACGGCGTCGACGCTCGCATCGGCCAGCGGGATGCTCGCGGCGTCGCCGGCGAGCACCGGCTCGAACACCGCCCGCTCACGCATCGCCGCGGACGGCTCGACCGCGACCACCTCGACGCCGGGCCACCACTCGCGGAACGCGCGGGTCCAGCTGCCGGTGCCGCAGCCGAGGTCGAGCAGGCGCAGCCCGGGGCGCGGGTCGAGGTACCGGAGGATCGCCCCCCGCCAGGCGCCGAGCGCGTCGTCGCCGAGATGCCGGTTCGCCGCGAACGCCGCCGCATCCACGCCGTTGTATGCGATCAGCCCCATGAGGTGACCCAACCCGCCCCGCCCGGCGGAGGGCAAGCGAAAGTGCCTAGGCTCACGTGCATGGCATTTGCGGCGGAACGGGCAGCGCTCATCGCGGTGGATCTCATGCCGCGCATCGTCGAGCAGGACATGGGCCCGCACCGGGGCGCCGACGTGGTCGAACGGACCGTCCGCCTCGCCGAGGCCTTCCGGCGGGCCGGCGGCACCGTCGTGCTGGTCCGGGTGGAGCGCCCCAACGTCGCCGAGCAGCCGCCCGGCAGCGGCTTCGTGCCGGAGCTCGAGCCGCGCGTGGGCGACGTCGTCGTGGTGAAGCGGACCATCGGGGCGTTCCACGGCACCGGCCTGGCCGACCGCCTGCGGGAGCGCGGGATCGACACGGTCGTCATGACCGGCATCGCCACGACGATGGGCGTCGAGTCGACCGCGCGGGCCGCCGCCGACCACGGCTTCGAGGTGCTGTTCGTCGCCGACGCCATGAGCGGCATGACCGCCGCAGAGCACGAGCACGCCCTGTCGGTGGTCTTCCCACGCTTCGGCGACGTCCTCGACACCGACCGGGTCCTCGCGCTGGTGTAGCGCGGTTCGTCTATCGGAAGTCGCGCACGACCAGCTCGACCAGGTCCTCGACGTCGACCATCGGCTCGCCGGTCATGCCCAGCCGGTGCAGCAGCGTGCCGACGACGACGTCGATGACGAACAGGACCCGCCGCTCGGGCTCACCCAGGACCTCCTGCAGCGCGATGCGGTACGGGTCCTGCAGCTGCGTCGACAGGATGTGCCGCAGCTCGGGGTCGTTGACGGCGTCGGTGAACACGCCCGCGAAGGCCGCGCCGATGCCGGGCTCGCCGATCTTCCCAGCGATCCAGCGGATCGCCGACGCGACGATCTCGGCCCGGTCCGCGCCCTCCAGCGGCGCCGGGCCGAACGCGTCGACCAGGCAGGCCGTGATCAGCGCACCCTTTGACGGCCAGCGGCGGTAGATCGTCGTCTTCGCGATGCCCGCCGCGGCCGCGATGCGGTCGACCGTCGCCCGCGTGTAGCCGAGCTCGTGGACCGTGCGCAGCGTCGCCGCGAACACCGTGTCGTCGATCCCGGAGCGCGGGCGGCCGGGCGGTCTCGTGGACATGCCCACAGAATACCGCTACCTTTGGTATCGATACTTGAAGTAGCGTAATTGAGGGGGAGTCATGAGTGCTCGACCACCGCTGGGAATCCGGCTCTTGCACGCCGTGCGGAAGCAGCCCGACTGGCTGGCGATGCCGCCCGCGGAGCTGGACGCCTTCCGCGACGCGGAGAACCGCCGGCGGTCCTCACGGCTGGTCCGGGTCATCTCCGGGTTCCCGGACCGCGGGGCGACGATCGGCTGGCAGCGGGTCGCGCTCCCCGATCGGACGCTGCCGGTCCGGGTGTACCGCCCGGCGACCCCGGCCGCCCACCCGCTGGTCATCCACGTGCACGGCGGCGGGTTCGTGGGCACGGCACCGCAGAGCGACTGGATCAACAGCCACCTCGCCGCCCGGCTGCCCGCGGTGGTGGTGTCGGTCGAGCACCGCCTGGTCAGCCGGGACACCCCGCTGTCGGCGGCCGTCGACGACGGCTGGGACGTGCTGCGCCACATCCTGGACCACGCGGCCGAGTGGGGCGCGGACCCGGCGCGGGTCGCCCTCGTCGGCGAGAGCGCCGGCTCGGTCGTCGCCGCCCTGTCGGCGCTGCGGGCCCGCGACGCCGCCCTGCCGCTGCGGGCCCAGGTCCTGGTCAACCCGGTGGCGGACCTGACACCGTCGGCGTTCGACTACCCGTCGATGCGGGAGCACGCGGACAGCCCGACCCTGAACGTGACGCAGATGGAGCTGTTCCTCCGCCTGGCCGTGCCCGACGGCACCGACGCGAAGGCCCTGTCGCCGCTCTTCGCCGCCGACCTGAGCGGGCTGGCCCCGGCCCTCGTGGTGGTGCCGACGCTCGACCCGGTGGCCGACCACGGCCGCGCGTACGCCGAGGCCCTCCGCGCCGCCGGCACCGCCGCCCGCCTGACCGAGCACGCGGGCGCGCCCCACGCGTTCGTGAGCATGCCCGGCGTGGTCCCCCAGGCGAAGGCGGCCCGTGCGGAGATCACCGACTTCCTCCGGACCCACCTGTAGCGGACCCGTTGCGTGCCACCTTGCCCTCGATGCGGAGCCGGGCGACCCCGTCGACGGCGACGCAGATGCCGAACACGCGCGCCGGGCTCGTCCAGCCGTTGACCCGGCCCCGGTTGGTGGACACCCGGTCAGGCGGCGGCGATCGTCAGGCCGGCCGCGACCGCCTCGGGCAGGAGGCCGGCCGGCAGGTGGGGCGCGAGGCCGTTGAGGGCGACCGCCTGCCAGTAGCCGCTGCCGATGTCCTTTGCCGCGGCGAGGGCCTCCGCCAGCAGCGGCGGGGGCAGGTGCCCGGCCAGGCCGGCGATCGCGTGTGCTCGCCACCCCTCGGCGGGGGCGGCGGCCGCCACCGCCAGGGCGTCGGCGTGCCGATCGGGCGGCAGGTGGGCGGCGAGCCCGGTGAGCAGCCGGCAGCGTCGGTCGTCCCGGACGGTCGCCGCCGCGACGGCCAGGCCGCGCCGGACGGCGGCGTCGCGGTCCGCGCCGTCCAGGAACCGGATCAGGTCCACCTCGGCGGACGCGCGGCGCGCGGGGTCGACGACGGCCGTGGTGGCCGCCTGCGCCGCGCGGACGGCGTCGGCACGCAGGTGGCCCGCGAGCCACGGGATGAGGGTGGTGAGCCGCCTCGCCCGGTCCCGGCTGCCGGTGACGGCCGTCGCGGCGGCCAGCGCCTGCCGCGACGCGGTCGTGTACGCGGGGTCGGGCAGGTGCGGGAGGAGACCGGCGAGCGCCCTGGCCCGGCCGGCGGCGTCGCTGACGGCCAGCGCGGCGGCATGCGCGCGGCGGGCCGCGTCGGCACGGTCGGCGCCGTACCGGTGCGGGATGCGGTCCGTGAGCGCCTTCGCCCGGGCCGGGCCGGTGGCGAGCGCGTCGACCGCCGCGTCCAGCAGGGCGCCGGCGGGCAGGTGCGGGACGAGGGCGGTCAGCGCCTCGGCGCGCGGCGACGGGGAGGTGAGCGTGGACGCGGCGGCGACCGCCGGCCCGAGCAGGTCCGGCGGCAGGCCCGGGGCGAGCGTCGCCAGGGCCCGGGCCCGGCACCCTTCGTCGGGCTCGGCGGCGATCGTGCGCAGCACGGGACCGAGCCGGTCGGTGGGCAGCCGCAAGGCGACGGCGGCAAGTGCTACGGGAAAGGTCTCCGCCGCGGCGAGCGCCGCCGGCAGCAGCCGGGCCGGGAGGTGCGGGACGAGGGCGGCCAGCAGCCAGGGCCGCGTCCTGGCCGGGTCGAGCAGTTCGGCGGGTAGGTACGGGGCCAGGACGACGGCCGCCTCGACGAACCGGTCCTCGTCCGCGATCCCGCGCGCGGCGGCCCACACGTCGCCCAGCAGGCCGCGCGGGGTCAGCGGCGCGAGGTAGGCGATCGCGGCGCAGCGGTCGAGATCGCCGGCCAGCCGGGGCAGATGCGACAACGCCTGCCGCACCGGCCACGCACCGGTCGAGTGCAGCAGCTCCACCAGGCTTGCCGACGTGCCGCCGAGCGGCCGGCGACCGGCCGCCGCACGGATGGCGGCCCGCCGGACCGGTCCCGCCTCCATCACGCCACCGCCCCCACGAACGAGCACCCGGAAGGTCATGCCCGAGGTTCCCGCCCGGCCGGCGCGGTCTCAAGTGTTCCGAACGGACTCGTACAGATCCGAACAGCCCGGCGGGGTGTCCGGGCGCCGGCCCGATGGCATCGTTGGGCATCACAGCGGTGACCGTGCGGGGGGCGGTCACCGCCGCGGTACCGACCCGTGGCCGGCGTCCACTAGGCTCTATGCCCAGCGGCGTTGAACGGCGGAGGCGGGATTGGCGAACGACGGCGAACCCGACCCCACTGCCGCGACCGGCCCGGCGTCGTTCGTCGCGGCGCTGCGCGAGCTGCGGGCCTGGTCGGGGCACACCTACCGGCAGTTGGCGGCCCGCGCCGACGCGGTCGGTGACGCGCTGCCCGCCAGCACCATCGCCTCGACCCTCAGCCGGTCGAGCCTGCCCAGACGCGACTTCGTCGTGGCGTTCGCCCGCGCGTGCGGCCTCGACGAGGCGTCGGCCGGTCGCTGGACCGCGGTGCGGGACACGATCGCCGTGCAGGCGGTCGCCGAGCCGGCGGCCGCGGCCGAACTTCCCACGGCGACCGCGGTACCGGCGGTACCGGCGGTACCGGCGGTACCGGCCCTGCTCCCGCCCGACATCGCCGACTTCACCGGCCGCACGGCACTCGTGGCACGGCTGTGCGCGACGCTCACCGGCGACCGGCCGGCCACGGCGCCGGTCATCGTCGCGCTGGCCGGCATGGGCGGCATCGGCAAGACGGCGCTCGCCGTGCACGTCGCCCACCTCGTCGCCGAGGCGTACCCGGACGGGCAGCTCTACGTGAACCTCCGCGGGGTGGAGGCGGCGCCGCTGGAACCCGCCGACGTGGTGGCCCGGTTCCTGCGGGCGCTGGGCGTGGACAGCCGGGCGATGCCGGACGACCCGGAGGAGCGCACGGCGCTGCTGCGCACCCGGCTGGCCGGGCGCCGGTTCCTGCTGGTGCTGGACAACGCGTTGTCGGAGGAGCAGGTCCGGCCGCTGCTGCCCGGCGCCGCCACGTGCGCGGTCGTCATCACCAGCCGGGCCCGGCTGAAGGGCATCGAGGGCGCCCGATTCACCGACCTCGACGTCTACTCCGACGACGAGGCGGCCGGGCTCCTCGCCCGGATGGCCGGAGCGGAGCGCCTCGCCAGCCAGCCGGCCGAGGCGGCGGAGCTCGTCGCGCTGTGCGCCGGGCTGCCGCTGGCGGTCCGCATCGCCGGCGCCCGGCTGGCGGCCCGGCCCACCTGGCCGGTCGCCCGGCTCGTCGCCCTGCTGCGCGGCGCGTCGCGCCCGCTGGACGCCCTCGACGCCGGCGACCTCGCGGTGCGGGCCTCGCTCGCGCTGAGCTACCGGTGGCTGAACGGGACCTCGCAGCGGCTGTTCCGCCTGCTCGGCCTGTTCGACGCGCCCGACTTCCCGGTGTGGCTGCCGGCGGTCGTCCTGGACTGCTCGCTGGAGGAGGCGGCCGAGCTGGCCGAGGCGCTCGTCGACGCGCAGCTGCTCGCGGACGCCGGGACGGACGCCGCCGGGCAGTACCGCTACCGCTTCCACGACCTGGTCCGCCTCTACGCCCGCGAGCGCGCGGCGGCGGAGGAACTCGCCGACGACGTGGCGCAGGTGCTGACGCGCGGGCTCGGCGGCTGGCTCGCGCTCGCCGAGAACATGGCCCGCCGCATCCCCGGCCCCTGCTTCGCCGAGATCCGGGGGCCCGCGCCGCGGCCGGCGATCGGCTGGGCCGAGGGCCACGTGTATCCGATGGAGCCGGTCGACTGGTTCGACGCCGAGCGGGAGGCGCTGCTCTCCGCGGTGTACCAGGCGTGCCGGCTCGGCCTCGACGCGCTGGCCTTCGACCTGGCCGGTTGCCTGGAGAAGTACTTCGACATGCGCGGCATGTACCGCGACTGGACGAGCACGAACACGGCCGTGCTGGCGGCCTGCCGGCGCGCCGGCAACCGGCTCGGCGAGGCGGTCATGCTGCGCGGCCTGATCGACGTGATGATGTGGACCCATGACCGCACCGACGGCACGGTCATGGCGCGGTCGCGCACCGACGCGTTCCGCCTGCTGGAGATGTTCGAGGAGCTGGGCGACGAGCGGGGCGAGTCGGACGCCGCCGTCATGTGCTCGTGGGCGCTCGTCGCCGCCGCCGACCACGGGCCGGCGGTCGCCATGGGCGAGCGCGCCCTGCGCAGCGCCGAGCGGTCCGGTCACGTCGGCGGGCTGGTGCGGGCCAACCTGGTCCTGGCGGTGGCAAAGTTCGATCAGGCCTCGTTCGGCGCCGCGGTCGGGCACGCCGACGCCGCGCTCGGCCACGCCCGGGCGCTGGGCAACGCCCGGGCCGAGGCGACCGTCCTGCAGTACCTGGGCATCGGCCATCGCGAGCTGGGCAACCTCGAGCTCAGCCAGCGGCTGCTGGGCGAGTCGCTGGCCATCTCCCGGCGGTACCGCGACAACTACACCGAGACGCTCACCCTCGTCGCGCTGGCCCGCGTCTACCAGCTGCGCAGCGACCCGCGCGCCCGCGACACGGCCGAGCTGGCGTCGACGCTGAGCCGCGAGTACAACATGACCCACCACCTCGCCGACAGCCTGGGGCTGCTCGGCGAGCTGGAGCTGGCCGCCGGCCGGCCCCGGCATGCGATCGAGCACCTCCAGCAGTCGGTGGCCCTGTGGCGCACCCGCGGCTGGCACTCGTATCAGGCGTCCGCGCTGAGCAGCCTGGGCGAGGCGTTCGCGAGCGTCGACCCGGCCGCGGCGCGGGCCGCCTTCGAGGAGGCGCGGACGCTGTTCCGCCGGGTCGGCAACGACGAGAAGGCCGCCGAGCTGACCCGGATCATCGAGCGCCACTGACGGCCGGAGGATTGTCCCGCCGGCAGCGGGTAGCTAGGACCGTGCCCCGGTCCGGGGGCGACAACCACACGCCGCAGGGGGTGGCCATGACTGCCGCGACGCTGGTGTCGGCGAGACGGAAGTTCCGCGTCGAGGGTGACAGCTACGTCGCCACGGTGCGGGGCGCGGAGGTCCTCGACACGCCGCTGCTGAACAAGGGGGCGTCGTTCACCCGCCAGGAGCGGCGGGACCTCGGGCTGGAGGGCCTGCTGCCGGCCGCGGTGCAGTCGCTGGAGGAGCAGGTCCGGCGGGTGTACGAGCAGTATGCCGACCAGCCGACCGACCTGCACAAGAACGTCTTCCTGGCGATGCTGCAGGACAACAACGAGGTGCTGTTCTACCGCCTGCTGGCCGAGCACCTGCGGGAGATGCTGCCGGTCGTCTACGACCCCACGGTGGGTCAGGCCATCAAGCGCTACAGCCACGAGTACCGCCGCCCGCGCGGGGTGTACCTGTCGATCGCCGAGCCCGACCGGATCGAGGCCGCCTTCGCCGATCTCGGGCTGGGCGCCGACGACGTCGACCTCATCGTCGCCTCGGACGCCGAGGAGATCCTGGGCATCGGCGACTGGGGCGTCGGCGGCATCGACATCGCCGTGGGCAAGCTCGCCGTCTACACCGCCGCCGCCGGCATCGACCCGGCCCGGGTCATCCCGGTCTCGCTCGACGTGGGCACGAACAACGCCGAGCTGCTGCAGGACCCCGACTACCTCGGCAACCGGCACGAACGGGTCCGCGGGCAACGCTACGACGAGTTCATCGACGCCTACGTCACGACGGCGACCCGCCTGTTCCCGAACGCGCTGCTGCACTGGGAGGACTTCGGCCCCAGCAACGGCCGGCGGATCCTGGAGCGGTACCGCGACCGGATCTGCACCTTCAACGACGACATGCAGGGCACGGGCGCCATCGTGCTCGCCGCCGCGCTCAGCGCGCTGCGGGTGGCCGGCACCCGGATGCGGGACCAGCGCATCGTCGTCTTCGGCGCCGGCACCGCCGGCATCGGCATCGCCGACCAGCTCCGCGACGCGATGGTCCGCGACGGCCTCGACCGCGACACGGCCACCCGCCGGATCTGGTGCGTCGACCGGCAGGGCCTGCTCACCGACGACATGACCGACCTGCGCGACTTCCAGGTCGCCTACGCCCGCCCCAAGGGCGAGGTCGCCGGGGGCGGGATCGGGCTGGCCGAGACGGTCGCGCAGGTCAAGCCGACCATGCTCATCGGCACCTCGACCGCGCACCGCGCGTTCACCGAGGCGATCGTGCGGGAGATGGCCCGCCACGTCGACCGGCCGATCATCTTCCCGCTGTCGAACCCGACCGAGCGCATCGAGGCGATGCCGAGCGACCTGATCCCGTGGACCGACGGCCGGGCCCTGGTCGCCACCGGCATCCCGGTGGCGCCGGTCACCTACAACGGGACCACGTACGCCATCGGCCAGGCCAACAACGCGCTGCTGTACCCGGGCCTGGGCCTCGGGGCGATCACGGCCCGGGCGACGCGGATCAGCGACAACATGTTCCACGCCGCCGCCGACGCGGTCGCCCGGATGGTGGACGTGAGCACGCCGGGCGCGTCCGTGCTGCCGCACGTCGAGGACCTCCGCCACGTGTCGGCGACGGTCGCCACCGCGGTCGCCGACGACGCCGCCGTCGAGGGCGTCGCGCGGGCCAGGCTGACCGACACCGCCAAGCAGGTCCGCGAGGCGATGTGGCAGCCGCGGTACCGCGAGATCAAGGCCGGGTGAGGCGCCGTGACCCAGCAGCTGAAACCCCACCAGCGCGACCTGCCGATCGGCATCGACGCCACCGGCACGCGCACCGAGACCGACTCCCTCGGCGCCGTCGACGTCCCCGCCGACCGTTACTGGGGCGCGCAGACCCAGCGGTCGCTCGAGCACTTCGACATCGGCGACGACCGGATGCCCAAGGCGGTCTACCACGCCTACGGCTACGTCAAGAAGGCCGCCGCGGTCGTGAACTCCCGCGCCGGCCGCCTGCCGGAGTGGAAGGCGCAGCTCATCGCGCGGGTGGCCGACGAGGTCATCGCGGGCGCGCTGGACAGCGAGTTCCCGCTGTACGTCTGGCAGACCGGCTCCGGCACCCAGTCCAACATGAACGTCAACGAGGTGATCGCCAACCGGGCGATCCAGCTCGCGGGCGGCCGGCTGGGCAGCAAGGCGCCGGTCCATCCCAACGACGACGTCAACATGGGCCAGTCGTCCAACGACACGTTCCCCACGGCGATGCACATCGCCGCCGTGGCGGCGATCGACGAGCAGCTCGTGCCGGCGCTCACCCGCCTGCACGACGCGATCGCCGGCAAGAGCCGCGAGTGGGCCGACGTCGTCAAGATCGGCCGCACGCACCTGGAGGACGCGACCCCGCTGACCGTCGGGCAGGAGTGGTCGGGCTACGCCGCCCAGCTGCGGGACGCCACCGACCACCTCACCGCCACCCGGGCCGGCCTGTACCGGCTGGCCATGGGCGGCACCGCGGTCGGCACCGGGCTGAACGCCCCGCCCGGCTTCGGCGAGGACGCCGCCCGGGCGATCGCCTCGCTGACCGGCTGGCCGTTCGTCACCGCTCCCAACAAGTTCGCGGCGCAGGGCTCCCTCGACACGCTCGTGCGCACCTCGGCCGCCCTGCGCGGCGTCGCCGTGGCGCTGTTCAAGTTCGCCAACGACCTGCGCTGGCTCGGCTCCGGGCCGCGCACCGGCCTGCACGAGCTCGACCTGCCGGCCAACGAGCCGGGGTCGTCGATCATGCCGGGGAAGGTCAACCCGACCCAGGCCGAGGCCATGCTCATGGTCTGCGTCCAGGTCATCGGCTCCGACACGGCCGTGGCCGTGGCCGGCAGCGAGGGCAACTTCGAGCTCAACGCGTTCCGGCCGATCGTCATCAGCAACGTCCTGCACTCGGTGCGCATCCTCGCCGACATGTCCGACCACCTGCGCCGGTTCCTCGTCGAGGGGGTCAAGCTCCATGAGGACCAACTGCGGGAGAACGTCGACCGCTCGGTCATGATGGTCACCGCGCTCTCCCCGGTCATCGGCTACGACAAGGCGTCGGAGATCGCCCACCTCGCCGTCGACCACGGCCTGACCCTGAAGGACGCGGCCCTGCAGCGCGGCGTCACCGAGGACCTGTTCGACCGCGTCGTCGTTCCCGCCGACCTGACCCGGCCGGGCACGGCCGACCTGGCCGCCGGCCGGTGAGCAAGGATGCCGAGGCCTGGTTCACCAGCCGGAACGTCGGCGTGCTGAGGACCGCGCCCTCACCGGGCGCCGTCCAGTAGACGGCGTAGTTGTGCCCGTGCGCGTCGTAGAACGGCCCGAGCTCGACGGCTGCGCCGTTCGCGGTCGCGCTGAACCGCAGCGCGGTCGTGCTGGTCCGGCTGATCGACGCGACCGTCAGCTGCGGCGGCGCGGTGAGCGCGGCGTCGCCGTAGTTGCCGGACAGCACGACGGGCCCGTAGGTGACCGCCGAGATGTTCGGGTTGTCGTTCGCGGCCCGCATGACGACGCGCATGGGGAGCTTGACGGTGACGGTGTCGCCGCTCGCCCAGGCGCGGGTGATGCTCGCGTAGGTGCCGGGTGTGGCGGTTTGGGTGGTGCCGTTGATGGTGACGGTGGCGACGATCACCCTGACGACGCCGTTCGGCAGCCGCACGATCGCCGACGTGGCGCCGGGCCGGCAGGCCTACCAGTCGTTCAGCGCGCGGGCGGGGCAGGTCGCTGCCGGCACGGTCACGGTCACCGCGACGGCGACGATCGGCGGCACCCCGGTCACGAGCACCTACCAGGCGGCGTACTCCGCAACGACCTGTCCCTGACCCGGCGTCAGGCGCTGCCGGCCGCCTCCGCGCGGCCCTCGGCGCGGGCCCGGGCGAGCAGCCGCTCCAAACGGGCCCGGCGGCGGCGCAGCCACGTGCGGGCCGCCAACGCCGGCAGTACCAGAGCGAGCACCAGCAGCAGCTGCGGGATCGGCAGCGCCCAGCCGGTCACCGTCACCTCCGCCGGAGCGGCGGCCGTGGCGCCGTCGGCGGACGCGGAGACCGTCACCGTCGTGCTGATGCGGCCCAGCGGCCACCGCCCGGTGAGGCGGGTCGAGAACTCGCGGGTGCCGCCCGGGAACACCTCGCGGACCCGGGCGCTGCTCGGGTCGGTCCAGGTGCGCCTGCCGAACAGGTGGGCGGTGGTGACGCGCGTGTCGGCGGCGGCCCGGACGTTGCCGGGGTTGCTCACCGTGTACCGCACGTCGAGCGCCCCGGCCGCGAACGGGTTCCACGAGCGGTGGTGGGTCGCGCGGACGTCGGCGACGGTGAGCCGGGCGTCGAGGGCGCCGGTGACGCGAAGGTTGATCCGCACGCCGACCCGGTTCTGGACGCGGACCTGGCCGGCCGCGGTGTCGAGCGACGCGGTGACGCCCGCCGGGTGGTCGCCCGGCGTCGCGTTCGCGGGCACGGCGATCACGACCGGGATGACGGCGGTGGCGCCGCCGGCCACGGTGACGGTGTCGGGCACGGTGATCCAGGAGCCGCCGTCGGTCGGGGTGACGTCGGCGGCGCGCATGTCGAAGAGCCCGCCCGCGGTGAGGTAGCCGTCGTTGGCGTCGACGGTGAAGGCGACCGGGCGGGCCGAGTGGTTGGTCACCGCGACGTGCTCGGTGACCTTCGCGCCGCCCGCGAGGGCGAGGTCGATGACCCGCCGGGAGTCGGGCCCGGCGGCGGTCGCCGGGACGACGGACCAGGTCACGTCCCCCTTCGCGGGCTCGGCGCGGGCCGCCTGGGCCGGGGCGCCCAGCACGGCGACCAGGACCGCGAGTAC
This sequence comes from Dactylosporangium sucinum, assembly GCF_014647515.1. Taxonomy (GTDB): domain Bacteria; phylum Actinomycetota; class Actinomycetes; order Mycobacteriales; family Micromonosporaceae; genus Dactylosporangium; species Dactylosporangium sucinum. Next base: position 102,469 of record NZ_BMPI01000009.1, read on the forward strand.
AAGCCGGATCTTGCGCATCGGGGCTCCCCAACAGGAAAGCCCGGGGCGCGGCGACGTGCCGCGCCCCGGGTACAGCGGGTCAGGACTGGTCGAACAGGGACAGGGTCAGCGTCGAGTGGTACTCACCGGCGGGCACGTCGACCGGGGTGCGCAGCACCAGGTCGGCGTTGACGTCCCAGGAGCCCGTCTCGTCGGCCGCGTTCGCGGTCGACACCAGCAGCTCCTGGCCCTGCAGGCCGACCGTCGGGGCTCCGGTCCCGTCGGAGATGACGCTGGAGACCGGCTCGCCCGGCGACACCGCGCCGGTCGTCGACCCGGTCAGCAGCCGCGGGCTCCAGCCCAGGTACTGCGGGCCGAACCCGGCCCCGCCGCCCGTCGGCACGAACTGGCTGGCCTGGCCGACCACGGCCCAGAACGAGCCGGCGGGGATCTCCTCCGGCTTCCGGGTGTCGGTGACGGTGACGGTCGGGGTGACGCCGGTGAACTGCCGGGCCGCCGCGTTCGAGCCGTTCTCGGTGAGGGTGACGCCGTTGTTGTCGGCGACGGTCATCGTCAGCTGCCCGGGCGTGCTGATCTCGTCGATGACGACGGAGATGTCGACGTCCGGGTCGCCGGGCGCGGCCAGGCCCGGGGCCGCGGCCGCGACGCCGCCGAGCGCGACGCCGAGGGCCGAGGCGGCCAGTAAGCGGGCGGTGGTCGAGGGGGTCATGCCCGTGCTCCTTCTCGGTCGGTTCAGTTGCAGGTGATGGCGGTGTAGGGGGCCGGGGTGGCCGCCGCCACGACGCTGACAACCAGCGCCGCGGCGGCCGCTATGTGGTGCGGTTTCAAGTAGGACCTCTCCTAGGCGCAGCTGATGGCGGCGTAGTCGGCGTGGTAGGTGACGGTCTGCCCGTCCCGGGTGCCGGTCACCGTCGCCCGGCCGGCGGGCAGCGCGGCGGCCCGGGCGTTGAACGACTGGTACGCCTGCTTGCCGGGCGGGACGGCGGGGAAGGTCTTGCTGCCGTACGCGGTGGTGAAGCCGACGGCCGCCGCGCCGGTGCCGTGGTTCACGGCGGTGACGGCGAGATATGCGGTTCCGCCGATGCACCTCGGCGCGGCGGAGACGGTCAGGCCGACCGGGTCGCTCGCCTGGTGCAGGCGGATGAAGGTGATCGAGTAGGCGGGGAAGTCGTAGGTGAAGTCGTTCGACGCCCCGGTCCACGACCGTTCGACCGGCACCACGGCGGTCGGCGCCGCCTTGGTGTTCGTCGCGGTCGGCGGGCCGCTCATCTCGGTGACGGTGGCCTGCGACGCGATCTGCGTGCCGCCGGTGACCTGGACGCGGGTGCGCGCCGTCGTCGCCGTCGGGTTGACCGCCTTGACCACGATGTCGCCGGTGTCCTCGTCGCGGGTGACGACCTGGTAGAGGACCTGCGGCGCCGGCTGGGTGTAGGTCAGCTGGAGCGCGCCGTCGAGGTACAGGCTGATCTTCGCGCCCTCGACGACGATCTTCACGTGGTAGGTCTGGCCGGTCACGACCCCGGTGTCCGGGCCGGCCGCGACCTCGCCGCGCGAGTTGCCGACGGCCCGTTCGAGCGCCTGGCGGGTATTGTTCCAGCCGCCGAGGTTCCACCAGTAGTAGTCGCCGGGCGAGCCGGCGCCGAAGCCGATCAGGAAGCCCTCCGAGCCGGCGACCTTGCGGGCGTCGAGCTCGAGGGTGTAGTCGGTCCAGTTCCTGGTGTACGCGTCGGGGATGACGGACCGGGCGTCGGTCACCGTCGTCGACGACTGCACGTACTGGCCGTTCTGCACGGCCCAGCTGCCGGACTGCGTCGCCCAGGCCGGGGCGGCCGAGAAGTCGTCCTGGAACAGCACCGTGCCGCCGGTGTTGGCGGCAACCTTCACGTTGTCGTAGGCGGCGCTGGTGTTCCAGGTCGACAGGAACACCCCGCCGCGCACCACGTTCGCCTGTGCGGCGCCGACCGTGACGGTGCTCGGCACGACCTGGTCACCCTGGTTGACCGAGAACAGCTGCTGCGTGTAGTAGTTCGCCGAGCCCCACGACTGGCGGTTGTCGAACCAGATCGCGTCCGGCGACCACTGCACGTAGCTCTCGTTGGCCAGCAGCGGCGCGTAGGACGCCAGCTCCACGAGGTCGCCGTTGCGCTCCAGGCCGGTCATGTACGACGCCTCCGCGAGGGCGTTGGCGAACGTGTTGCCGCGCGAGGCGTACTCGCCGAGGAAGACGTGCGGCCCGTTGCGGTCGTAGGAGTCGTACCGGTGGTTGTTCGCCAGGAACCACGCCGGGTCGAGGTAGTAGTGCTCGTCGACCATCTCGACGTTCTGCTGGCGGTTGTAGTTCCACAGCGTGTTGAACCGCGCGCCGCTCGCGGCGGGGCCGGAGTTGGAGATGACGGTGACGTCCGGGTAGGCGGCCTTGACCGCGTCGCGGAAGGCGGGGAAGTTCGCCTCGAACGTGGTGGTGTTCTCCTCGTTGCCGAGCCCGATGTACCGCAGGTGGAACGGCTCCGGATGGCCGAGCGCCGCCCGCTTCGCGCCCCACTCCGTGGTGACGGGACCGTTGGCGAACTCGATGAGGTCGACGGTGTCGTCCACCCACCGCTGGATGCGGGCCGCGTCGGTCATCTCCGGGATCGTGCTGCCGCAGCCGTTCGCGCCGACCGACAGCACCGGCAGCGGGGTGGCGCCCATGTCCTCGGCGAACTTGAAGTACTCGAGGTACCCGATGCCGTAGGACTGGTTGTAGCCCCAGAAGTTCCAGTTCGTCGGCCGCTGCTCGACGGCGCCGATCGTCTCCTTCCACTGGAACGTGCGGCGGCGGTCGGCGCCGTTGCTCTCCAGGTACGTGTTGAACGTGCCGACGTTGGTGACACAGCCGCCGGGGAAGCGCAGGAACTTCGGCTGGAGCGCGGCGATCTTCTCGGCGAGGTCCTTGCGCAGCACGGACCGGCCGTTGACCGGGCCGACCCAGGTGTCCTGCGGCATGAGCGAGACCATGTCGAGCGCGAGCGTGCCGGCGGCGCCGGCCAGGACGGCGAGCCGCCCGGCGGCCGTGGTGCCGGTCGCGGTGAGCGTGGCCGGGTACGCCTTCCAGGTGTTCGAGCCGTCGACGTGGACGGTGCCGGTGGCGAACACGCCGGTGCCGGCCGCGTCCTCGACCCGCACGGTGAGGTCCTGCGCGGTGGCCGAGCGGGCCCAGACCGACAGGTCGTAGCGCGCGCCCTGCTGCACGGCGAAGCCCGTGTTGTAGCCGGTGTTGCGGACTCCGGCTCCGGCGCCGGTGGTGGTCAGCGTCAGGTAGTAGCGGTTGCTGTCGTTGAGCCGGCCGCTGCCGGTGCCGACGGTCGGCGTGGCGGTCGCGCCGCCGCGGCTGACCGTCTCCCAGGCGGTGAGCCCGGTGAACGAGCTGTTGTCGGAGGCGTTGAACTCGAACGAGCGGTTGCGCACGAGCTCGGCGTAGAGGCCGCCGTCGGCGGCGTAGTTGATGTCCTCGTAGAAGATGCCGTAGAGGTCGTCGCTGATGTCGGTGCGCGGCGCGGCGGTGTCGACGACCAGGTCGTGCTCCGCGACGGTGACGTCGGTGATCGTCAGCTTGGCCGCGTTGGCGCGGTCGCCGAGGACGAGGGCGCCGTCGGTGGCCCGGCGCACCGCGAAGGCGCCGGCGCCGTTGTGCAGGAGCACCTTGCCGCCGCCGGCGTCGGTGAGCCGCAGCTGGGTCGGCTCGGCGCCGGGGGCGGCGAGCGCGAGCCGGCCCGCCTGCGCGACGACCGGCCGGTCGCCGGCCTTGAGCGTCACGGGCCTGACCGTGCCGGACGGGGTGCCGGCCGCGGTCGCGGTGAGCGTGACCGCGTTCGCCGGGCGGGTGGCGTCGAGGGCCAGGCCGCCGTCCCGCTCCGCCAGGTACGGGTTGGTGAACGTGAACGGCTGCGGCGGTACCACATCCGCACCCTCGGCGGCGTCCAGCGCGAAGTAGTCGAAGGCGGCCTCGTGGGTGGTGCCGTCGCCCGCGGCAAACGCGTAGACGCCGATCTTCGTGATCGGGAACGTCACCGTGACGGCGCCCGCGTCGGCCCACTGCTGCTGGGCGTCGTCCCAGTAGCTCGTGGCGACGGTGTTGCCGGTGCGCTGCATCCGCAGGGTCTCGGCGGACGAGCCCGGCCGGTCGGTGAACTTGTTGGCGGTGAAGGCGGCGGCGGCCTCCACGTCGTTCTCGATCGCGCGGCCCGACGGCGACAGGGTCCCGACGTACGTCAGCCCGGACCGCACGTAGTTGTCCATGTCCTGCCAGGCGATGAGGCCCGCGCCCTGGAACGTCTTGGACACCGCGCCCGTGAGGTGGGTGATCGCGGTGAAGTCGCCGTTCGGCACGTCGACGAGGACGATGTTCTTGGCGCTGTTGACGGTGCGGTACGTGTCGCCGGTCTGCGAGGTCAGCCGCAGCTGCCCGCCGGTGACGGCGAGCGCCTCCGGCACGGCGTTGACGACGCTCCAGTCCGGGCCGAGGGCGGTGCCGTCGAACGCGTCGACCCACGCGCCCGCGGGCAGCGGCGGTTCGGCGGCGCCGGCCGGCGACACGCCGACGGCCACGTTGGTCAGGAGCGTCGCCGTGGCGGCGATCGCCAGCGTTCGCAGGACGCGTACGGATGTGCGGTGTCTCATCCTGTTCCAATCCGATCGGCTATGTGAGCGTTCACAAGGGCGTGCGATGCCCGGCGCACCGCCCGCGCGGGACGGTGCGCCGGTGTCAGCGGGTCAGGTCGTGATGCGGAAGGTGGCGTCGGCGCGACCCGTCGCGTCGGTGATCGGGTCGAGCCGGAGCTGGTAGCTGTAGTGGCGGATGTACCGGTCGGGGAAGTTGTACGACTGGATCCGGTTGACGGCCGTCGTGCTCGGCCAGCGGGCCAGCACGCGGCTCTCCTCGGCGGCGGTGAGGTTGAGGATCTCGCCGTGGCGCTTCTTCGTGCCGCCCATCGCGTAGCTGCCCGCCGCCGGGATCCGGTAGCTCGCCGGTGGCGTGGCCGGGTTGGTGGTCAGCACCGGCAGGTAGCCGCGGCCGGACGCGTACTGGTCGAGGTACAACGCCCACTCGCTGCCGGTGTTGAACTTCATCCACATCGGGCCCTCGACCTGGGAACCGGTCAGCCCGATCCCGGACAGGTTGCCGAGGTTCGTCCACGTCCCGAGGATCGCGTTGCTGCCCTCGACGGTGATCTGCCCGTCGCCGGAGGCGCGCACGTAGCGGTAGCTCCCGGTCGGCACCTCGATGATCTGCGTGTCGATGATGCCCTGCGTGCCCGCGCGGTCGATGTACAGCTGCGGGGTGGTGATGCTGCGGAAGTTCGACGTCCGGGCGTAGTAGATGCGGTGCTTCAGGACGCCGTTGAGGGTGGCGTTCGTCGCCCAGTACAGGACGTAGTCGTTCGTGGCCGGATTCCAGATCGCCTCCGGGGCCCACGCGTTGCGGCTGCCGTTGTTCTGGGCGGTGCTCCAGTCCTGACCGCAGGAGATGCACAGGTCGGTGGCGATGATCCAGTACCGGTCGCCGGCGGGCGAGCGGACCAGGGCGGGGTCGCGGACGCCCTTGGTGCCGACGGTGGAGCGCAGCACCAGCCCGCCGTTGTTCAGGTCGGTCCAGTGCAGGCCGTCCTTGCTGTGGGCGAAGTAGATCTGCTGGGCGGTCGACGACTCGCCGATGAAGTGCGCGAGGAGGTACCCGGTGAACGGGTCGAGCGCGGCGGCCCGGGTCGCGGTCGCGAGCAGGAGGCAGCACACGGCGGCCACCGTGGCGAGGGCGCGCCGCACGACGTGACGGCTCACGAGGTGACCTTGAACGTCGCGTCCTGGCGGTCGGTGGCGGTGCTGATCGGGTCGATCCGCAGCACGTAGTTGGAGTGGCGCAGGTACCGGTCGGGGAAGTTGTACGACCGCAACGACGACCATGTCGAGTCGGCGAGGCCGGCGACGCGGGTGAAGGTGGCGTCGGCGCGGAACGCGGCGGTGTTGTCGTTCGCGTCGAGGCGGATCTCGTAGTTGTAATGGCGCAGGTACCGCGTGGGGTAGTTCACCGACTGGAACGACACGCCGGCGCTGTCGGCCAGGCCGGGCACCAGCTTCCACAGCTGGTCCTGGTAGGGGTCGAACGGGTAGGCGTCGATCCGGCCGACGTTGTCGGCGTGGCGGACGAAGCGGTCGGGGAAGTTCGACGACTTGAGCCGCACCCAGGCCGGCAGGCCCCAGCGGGACACGAGCGCGTTGTACTCGGCCGACGTGATGCCGGCGATCGAGCCGTGCTTGGCGTTCAGCGGCGGGGTGTAGTCGCGCTGGTTGAGCACGCTCCACGCGTTGCCGCCGACGTTGGTGCTGGACCAGGCGTAGTAGTCGTTGTTGACCGGGCTGAACGAGTCGCCCCACAGCCACCAGCCCGTGCCGGCGTTGTTGCGCACCAGCATCGGCGCCTCCATGGCGCTGCCCTGGCGCAGGCCGGAGGTGTACGTGGTGTAGCTGTTGGCGGCGCCGGTCGACGAGCGCGCGCCGTAGGTCAGGCCGTTGCTGAGGTTCTTGTAGTAGAGGTAGAACGTGCCGCCGTCCACGACGATGTCGCCGTCGAGGACGCCGGAGCCGGGGCTGAAGTACACCTGGCTGGCACTGACGGTGCGGAAGTCCGACGTGTAGTTGACCATGAACACGTCGGCGCCGTTGTTCGCCGAGTACACAATCCCGTACTGTCCGCGCGCCGCGTCCCAGAACGCGGTCGGCGCCCAGGTGTGGGTGTTGAGCGTGTGCATGCGGATCCGGCGGTACCCCGAGAAGCCGGTGAGGTCGGTCGAGTCCCAGACGTGCAGGTACTGGTTGTTCTGGCCGAAGTCGGTGCCGTTGAGGTCGGTGGCCAGCACGACGAACGTGCCGTCCTGCTTGCGCAGCACGAACGGGTCGCGCAGGCCGAGCGTGCCGGCGGTCGGGGTGACGACCGGGTTGTTCTGGTTCAGCGGCGCCCAGTTCAGGCCGTCGGTGCTCACCGCGAGGTGCAGGCCGTAGTTGGCGCCGGTCATGCTGGGCGACTCGGTGAAGTAGGCGAAGACGTAGGCGCTGTTGGCGGCGGCGGCGACATCGGCGGTGGCGGTGACGCCGATCGTGGTGGCGGCGGCGGACAGGCCGGTCAGCTGGACGAACGTTCGGCGGCTCAGGTGCACGTTGCGGTCCTCTCTGGGCGCGCCCGCACCGGCCTGTTACCGTTAACATTCTTGCGATGCGTGACGGGACCGGCGGGAAGGGCTCGGCGGCGGGGGTGTCGTCGGCAGTGCGTATGGGGGGCGTCGACTCATCGACGGCCGTATGGCGGACGGCTCGTTACGAGGGAGTGTTAGCGATAACACGGATGGTGTCAAGCCTGTCTTGCTGCCGGAAAGTGTCAGACCTGGCGGATATCGTGACCCGGTGCATGCGGCAGACAGTCATGATCTGATCAAGGTCCACGGGGCCCGTGAGAACAACCTGCGCGAGGTGAGCGTCGAGATCCCGAAGCGGCGCCTGACGGTGTTCACCGGGGTTTCGGGCTCGGGCAAGAGCTCGCTCGTGTTCGGCACGATCGCGGCCGAGTCACAGCGGCTCATCAACGAGACCTACAGCGCCTTCGTCCAGGGGTTCATGCCGAGCCAGTCCCGGCCCGACGTCGACCTCCTCGAAGGCCTGACCACCGCGATCATCGTCGACCAGGAGCGGATGGGGGCCAACTCCCGCTCGACGGTCGGCACGGCGACCGACGCCAACGCGATGCTGCGGATCGTGTTCAGCCGGCTCGGCGCGCCGAGCGCGGGCCCGGCGTTCCACTACAGCTTCAACGTGCCGGCCGGCGCCTGCGTGCGGTGCGAGGGCATGGGCACCGCGAGCGACATCGACCTCGACGAGCTGTTCGACCGCGACAAGTCGCTCAACGAAGGCGCGATCACCATCCCGGGCTACAACGCCGACGGCTGGCTCGTGCGCATCTTCGCGGCCTCCGGCTTCATCGACGGCGACAAGCCGATCCGTGACTACACCGAGCAGGAGCTGCACGACTTCCTCTACCGTGAGCCCGTCAAGGTCAAGGTGGAGAGCATCAACATGACGTATGAGGGGCTGGTCCCCCGCGTCCAGAAGTCGTTCCTGCAGAAGGACAAGGAGGCGCTGCAGCCGCACATCCGCGCCTTCGTCGAGCGCGCGGTCACGTTCACCGCCTGCCCCGAGTGCGGCGGCGCCCGGCTCAACCAGGCCGCCCTCGCCTCGCGGATCAACGGCATCAACATCGCCGAGGCCTGCGCGATGCAGATCAGCGACCTCGCCGAGTGGGTCCGCGCGATCAAGGCGCCCTCGGTCGCGCCGGTGCTGGCCACGCTGCAGCAGACGCTCGACTCGTTCGTGGAGATCGGCCTCGGCTATCTCAGCCTCGACCGCCCCTCGGGCACGCTGTCCGGCGGCGAGGCGCAGCGCACGAAGATGATCCGGCACCTGGGTTCGAGCCTGACCGACGTGTCATACATCTTCGACGAGCCCACCGTCGGCCTGCACCCGCACGACATCCAGCGGATGAACGGGCTGCTCGTCCGCCTGCGCGACAAGGGCAACACGGTGCTCGTGGTCGAGCACAAGCCGGAGACGATCGAGATCGCCGACCACGTCGTCGACCTCGGCCCGGGCGCCGGCGGCGCGGGCGGCACGGTCTGCTTCGAGGGCACCGTCGACGGGCTGCGGTCGAGCGACACGCTGACCGGCCGCCACCTCGACTACCGCGCCACCCTGAAGCCCGACCCGCGCAAGCCCTCCGGCGTGCTCGAGATCCGCAACGCGACCCGGCACAACCTCCGGGACGTGAGCGTCGACGTTCCGCTCGGCGTCCTGTGCGTCGTCACCGGCGTCGCCGGATCGGGCAAGAGCTCGCTCATCCACGGCTCGATCCCCAAGGGCGCGGGCGTGGTCTCGGTCGACCAGACCGCCATCCGCGGCTCCCGCCGCAGCAACCCGGCGACCTACACCGGCGTGCTCGACCCGATCCGCACGGCGTTCGCGAAGGCCAACGGCGTGAAGCCGGCGCTGTTCAGCGCCAACTCGGCCGGCGCCTGCCCCAACTGCAACGGCGCCGGCGTCATCTACACCGACCTGGCCATGATGGCCGGCGTGTCGACGGTGTGCGAGGAGTGCGAGGGCAAGCGGTTCCAGGCGTCCGTCCTGGAGTACAAGCTGGGCGGCAAGGACATCAGCGAGGTCCTGGCGATGCCGGTCGCCGAGGCGGAGGGCTTCTTCGCCACGGGCAAGGCCAAGTCCGCGGCCGCCCACGCGATCCTGCTCCGCATGGCCGACGTCGGCCTGGGCTACCTGACGCTGGGCCAGCCCCTGACCACCCTGTCGGGCGGCGAGCGCCAACGCCTGAAGCTGGCCATCCACATGGCCGACAAGGGCGGCATCTACGTCCTCGACGAGCCCACGACGGGCCTGCACCTGGCCGACGTCGAGCAGCTCCTGGGCCTCCTCGACCGCCTGGTCGACGCGGGCAAGTCCGTCATCGTCATCGAACACCACCTGGCCGTGATGGCCCGCGCCGACTGGATCATCGACCTGGGCCCGGGCGCCGGCCACGACGGCGGCAAGGTGGTCTTCGAGGGCACCCCGGCCGACCTGGTAGCCACCAGCTCCACCCTGACGGGCGAACACCTGGCCAAGTACGTCAACGCGTAACCCACGGCCGGTCTCGCCCTCCGCCGCGCACGCCACACGAACCGGGCGTGCGCGGCGGCCGGCGGCGCCCGCCCAAGCAGGCAACGGGGGCGGCCGGCCGGCACGGCACGCGCCCGGCTCGCACGGCGCGCCCGGCTCGCACGGCCTGGCGGCCAGACACACGCCACGGGCATTCCGCACGCACGATCGTTCGACGCGCTCCGTGCGGAGTGCGCTTGACCGGCTGGCCGCCACCCGCCTGGGAGGCGATGGGTGTCACTCGTGAGGCATGAATGTCGCGGCAGCGGCACACCCGCACCGGAAGCGCCGCCTCCAGCCGCCCCGGCCGTCCGGTCAAGCCGCGCTGCTGGGTGTGTGGCCGGCGTGTGAAGGTCGCGGGTGGGTAGCGTGCAGGAGCGCCGCGATCCGGCGCCGCGGCCGTAGCTTCGGTAGCGTGCCTAGTGTTGACGTCCTCGTGGTAGGTGCCGGCCTGGCCGGGCTGCACACCGCGCGGCTGCTCGGGCAGCGCGGGCTGAGCGTGGTCGTCGTTGATCGGCGGCGGTCATTGTCGGCCGGGATCCGCACCACCGGGATCTTCGTGCGGCGCACGCTCGAGGACTTCGACCTGCCCGAGCACCTGCTCGGGCCCGGGGTTCGGGACGTGCTCCTGTATCCGCCCTCGCGGCGGGCGCCCGTGCGGCTCAGCAGTGAGCGGGACGAGTACCGGGTCGCCGACATGCCCGGGGTCTACGAGCACGCCCGGCGGGCCGCCGGAGCCGCCGGAGTACAGGTGCGGCTCGGGGTCCGGTACGAAGGGGTCGACGGGAACGTCGTCCGGCTCGGGCGGGACGACGCGGTCCGGGCGCGGTTCGTCGTCGGGGCGGACGGGGCGCGGTCGGCGGTGGCGAGGGACCTTGGGCTTGACGTCAACCGGCAGCTGCTCGTCGGGGCGGAGATCGTCCATCCGATCCGGCCCGGGGACCGGCGACCCGCCTTCCACTGCGTGCTCGACCCGCGGGTCGCGCCCGGGTACCTCGGCTGGGTCATCGACGACGGGAGACACGCCCACATCGGCGTCGCCGGATACCAGCGCGCCATGAATGGCGGCGTGAAGCGGCTGCTCGACGTGTTCGCCGCGACCGCGCCCGGAAGGTCCGAGCCCACCGGCGACGTCGAGCGGCGCGGGGGGCCGATTCCCGTCGGTGGGATCCTGAGGAGGCTGGCCTGCCCGCGCGGGCTGCTCGTCGGGGACGCCGCCGGGGCCGTGTCACCGCTCACCGCCGGCGGGCTCGATCCCTGCCTGCGGCTGTCCGAGCTGGCCGCCGACGTCGTCGTCCGGTACCTCCACAGCGGCGACGACGCGGTCCTCCGGCAGTACGACGGGAACGCCCTGCGGCAGCGGTTCCGCGGGCGGCTCGCGATGCGGCGGCTGCTGGCCGGGATCCGGCGGCCCGCCGTCGCCGAGGCGGCCGTGGCGGCCCTGCGGACGCCGGCCGGGCGGGCCGCCGCGCGCCGGGTGCTGTTCGGGGACGGGTCGTTCCCCGACGTCACTGTACGGCTGGGAAGCCCTGTGAGCCGCGTCACCTCGGCACGACCGTGACCGACAAGTGATCGTCCGGGACACACCACGGACAGCTGGCGCCAGTACGATCCTCGCGCCATCCCACTCTTAGGAAGAACTCGATGAAGCTCGCATGGGGACGGGCCGCGGCGACAATCGCCGCGGCCACTTTGATGTTCGGCACGACCGCCTGCGCCGACGCCACGGAGAGCACCGGCACGCCGGGCGCCGCGGCGACCACCTCCAAGGCGCCGGAGGCGAAGCAGGTCCTGCTCGGCTCGCTCGCGGAGTACGACAAGGGCGTCTACGCGATGGAGTTCACCGGCCGGGACAACAAGGGTTCGGGCGCGATCGACGCGACCAAGAAGCACGCGTACATGAAGATGGTCTCGACCGACCCGGACGCCGCGTTCACGATGGAGATCCTGCTGCTGGACCCGGACGCCTACCTGAAGATGGACATGGGCGACCTGGCCAAGCAGCTGCCGGGCATGTCGCTGATGACCGGCAAGACCTGGATGCACCTCGACAAGGCGAAGATCACCGACGCCGACACCCTCGGCATCAAGGAGGACGAGTCGGACATGCTCGACCTCAAGGCCCTGCTCGACAGCGCCAAGGACGTCAAGACCAGCGGCGACGGCAAGTTCACCGGCACGCTCGACCTGGCCAAGGGCGACGACTCGCCGATGACCGACGAGGCCGTGGTCAAGGCCCTCGCCGACAAGGCCGCCGCCGTCCCGTTCACCGCGACCGTCGACGCCCAGGGCCGGTTCTCCGACATGACGATCGACGTGCCGGCGGCCGGCGAGACCAAGCCGCACCAGCTGACGCTCAAGGTGACGCAGTACGGCACGGTCACCATCCCGGCCAAGCCGACCGGCAAGGCCGTCGTCGAGGCCCCGGCCAGCGCGTACGAGATCCTCAACGGCTGATCCGGACGCGGCGGCCCGCACGCCGACGGGCGGGCCGCCGCGCCCAACATGGGGAGCCCCCCGCCCCGATCTGGGGGATCGCTCCGATTCCCGGGGGCCGTGCCGCGCCTAGCGTCGGTGGCATGGAAACCGGCATGGAAATCACCGGACAGCGGCCACCGACCGGGGTCCGCGACGCGTTACCGATGCTCGCGGCGCTGGTCCCGTTCGGGCTCACCGTCGGCGCGGCCGTCGCCGCGAGCGACGTGGGCCCGTTCACCGGGTGGTCCTCGTCCTGGCTCATCGTCGGCGGCGGCGCCCAGCTCGTCGCCGTGCAGCTGCTCGACGGCGGCGCCCACGCCGCCCTGATCGTCGCGATGACCCTCGTCGTCAACGCGCGGCACCTGCTCTACAGCGCGTCGATCGCGCCCTACGCCCAGCCCTGGCCGCGCCGCTGGCGGCTGCTCGGCGCATACGTGCTCGCCGACCCGGTCTACGCGCTGGCCATCGGCCGCTTCGAGCGCGTCGGCGAACGGCCGGCCGCGCGGCTGCGGTACTACGCCGGCGTCGCGGCCGTCCTGTGGCCCGGCTGGCTGCTGATCACCGGCGCCGGCGTGCTGCTGGCCGGGCTCCTGCCGGACACGCTGCCGCTGACGTTCGCGGTGCCGCTCGGCTTCCTGCTGCTGCTCCTGCCGATGCTCAAGGACCTCCCGGCGATCGCCGCCGCGGCCGCCGGCGGTGCCGTCGCGCTCGCCACGGCCGGGCTGCCGCTCGGGCTCAACGTGCTCCTCGGCGGCGCCGCGGGCGCCCTCGCCGGGATGTCCGCCGGCGGCGGCGATGCGTGAGTGGCTCGTCCTCGCGGCGGTCGGCGCCGGCACCTACCTGATGCGGGTCGCGTTCCTCCTGCCGGGCCGCGGCGCGGCGCCGGCGCCCGTGCGGCGCGCCCTGCCGCACATCGGACCGGCCGTGCTGGGCGCCCTCGTGACGCCCGCGCTGCTCCTGCCGGCGGGGGATGCGTCGGTACTGCCGACGCTCGCCGCCGCCTTCGTCTGTGCCCTGGTGTGGTGGCGTAGCCGGAACACACCCGTCGCCCTCGTCACCGGCCTGCTGACCGCCTGGGCCGCCCTGTCGGTGCTGTGAAAGCAGAGAGGAGTCCGCTCATGCCTATGCACTGGGCCGGTCCGACCCGCTGACGAGTGGCTGACATGATGGCGGCCATGAATGGCAGCGACCTGAACGAACTGCGGCTCGACGTCCGCGTCGCGCAGAGCCGGATGCGCAGCACCGCGATGCTCAACGGAGCGCCGCTGTGCGAGCGGGACGAGCCGCTGCCGTTCGGGCGCGACGAGGTCTGGACACTGCTCGACCGGCCCGACGCCGCCGAGCGGCTGGGCCGGCTGGGGCAGCGACTGTCGGCCGCGCTGTTCGACGCCGACGCGCTGGACCGGCTCACGACGCTCGTCGGCGACGGCGCGGCCGTCGACGTCGTGGTCACCGGCGACGGGCCCGCCCACGAGCTGCCGTTCGAGCTGATCCGGCTGACCGACCAGCGGGTCCTCGCCACGGTCGACGGCGTGCGGTTCACGCGGGCGGTCGCCGGGGTGGACACCGCCGTCCAGCCGCCGTCGCCCGGGCCGCTGAAGATCCTGGTCGCGGTCGGCGCGCCGGAGCACACCGAGAACGTGGCGCTCGACATCGAGGCCGAGATGCAGGCCATCATGAGTGTCGTCGACGGGCTGCGCCGGGTCGAGGTCACGATCCTGGAGGTGGCCGGGCCGCAGGAGATCGCCGAGGCGCTGCGCCGCGACGCGTACCACGTGCTGCACCTGTCGGCCCACGGCTCCCCGCACGGCGTCGAGCTGGAGGACCGCGACGGCAACGCCGTGCAGGTCGGCGCCGAGGACCTGGTGCGCGTGCTGCGCCGCGGCGGCCGTCCACTGCCGCTCATCGTGCTGTCCAGCTGCGACGGTGCCGCCGACGCGTCCACCGGGCTGGCGGTGACGCTGCTGCGGCACGGCGCCGAGCGGGTGATCGCGATGCAGACGTCGGTCAGCGACCGGTACGCGACCGGCCTGCTCACCCGCGTCTACCGGACCCTGGCCGAGGAGAACCGGCCCGTGGCGGCCGCCCTCGCCGGGGCGCGTGCGGCGCTGTTCGACGACGAGGGGCGCCCCGAGTACGCGGTGGCGACGCTGTTCGCCGCCGGCGACGGTCCATTGTGGAATGCGGACCTGGATGCGGTACCGCTGAGCAACCCGACGGACCCGCCGAGCGGGACGGGCGTGCGGGAGCTGGCCCTCGGCGAGCTCGTCGGCCGCCGCGCCCTGCTGCGCACCGTGCTGCGGACGCTGCGCGACGACCTGCCGCCCGCGGAGGGCTCGGCGCTCGTCAACGGCGTCGTCCTGACGGGTGTCGCGGGCATCGGCAAGACCGCGCTGGCCGGCCGCGCCCTCAACCGGCTGCGCGAGGACGACGACGACCCGTGGACGATCGTCGTGCCCGCCTCGGACCTCGGCGACGTGGCCGAGCTGACCGAGCTGACCGAGGCGCTGCGCACCCGGCGCGTGCTGGTTCTCTTCGACGACTTCGAGCGGCACCTCACCGTCGGCGGCGAGGCGTTCCGCGAGCCCGGGTTCGCCGACGCCTTCGCGGCGCTGTGCAAGGCGGCGGAGCGCGGCAAGATCCTGGTGACCAGCCGGCACCCGGTGCCGGGCGACGCGCCGCTGCGGCGGGTCGAGGTGCCGCCGATGGGCGACGCCGAGCTGAGCCGGCTGCTGCTGCGCATGCCCGCGCTGCGCGAGGTCGACCCCGACGACCGGGCCACGATCCTGGCGACGATCGGCGGGCACCCGCGGCTCGTCGAGTTCGTCGACGCGCTGCTGCGCGGCAAGGGCGGCCGGGCCCGGCTGCCCGAGGTCACCGAGCGGCTGCGCGCCCTCGCGCGGCGCGAGCGGATCGCGCTGGCCCGCTCGGCCGCCGACGCGCCCGGCGCGGCCGCGGCGACCCGGCAGGCGGTCACGCTCGCCGCCCGGGACATGCTCATCGAGGAGCTGGTCGGCCTGCTCTCCCCCGCCGAGCGCGAGACGCTGCTGCAGGCCGCCGTGGTACGGATACCGCTGACCGCCGCCGACCTCGCCGTCGCGCTCGACGGCACGGACCCGGCCGCGCACCTCGTGCGGCTGCGGGGCCTCACGCTCGTCGCGGCCGGCGGCGACGGGGTCCTCGTCGAGCCGTGGGTCCGCGAGGCGCTGGCCGGCCTGCACGGCGACCGGCTCGCCGACCGGCACCGGCGGGCCGCCGCGATGTGCGCACACGTCTTCGATGCGAACCGGGCCGACTTCGGCACGCTGACCGAGGCCGTGCACCACCTGCGGGCCCTCGACGCGGCCGACGAGCTGGCCGCGTTCGCCGGGCGGGTGCTGCCGAAGCTCGACGGCGCGCTGACGGTCGCCACGTTCCTCGACCCGGTGACGACGTACCTGCCGGCGGAGCACCCCGCCTTCACCCGCCTCGCCGAGCGCGCACGCGACGCGCTGGAGGCGCTGGGCCGTACCGCCGACGCCGCCGCGCTCGGTGACACGGTCATCGCGTGCCATCGCGCGGCGGCCGGGGCGCAGCCGAACGCGCCCGCCGAGGCGGAACCGAACGCGTCCGCCGAGGCGGAACCGAACGCGTCCGCCTGGGTGGAGCTGAGTGCGGCGCTCGACACGCAGGGCCGGCTGCTGCACCGGCTCGGCCGCACCGACGACGCGCGCCGCTGCTACGCCGAGGCGCTCGACATCGACGAGCGACTCAGCTCGGCCGAGCCCGGCGAGGACCGGCTGCGGCGCAACGTCGGCCTGAGCCACCGCCGGCTGGCCCAGCTCGCCCTCGACGGCGGCGACCTCGGCGACGCCCGCACGGCCGGCGCGGCGGCGCTGGACATCCACCGGGCGCTCGCCGAGGCCCACCCGGACACGGCGGCACCGCAGGTCGACCTCGCCACCGCCCTCGGCCTGCTGGCCGCCGTCGCGCGCGCCGAGGGCGACACCGCCGCGGCCCGGCAGCTGACCGAGCAGGCCCTGGAGCTGTGGCGCCGGCTCGCCGTGGACGAGCCGTCGCTGCAGGACGAGCTCGCCGGCGCGGTGAGCGCCCTGGCCGACCTCGTCCGGGCCGAAGGGAGCGATCCCGGTCGGGCCCGGGAGCTGACCCTGGAGGCGGCCGGGATCATCGCGGGCCTGGCCGAGGCCGACCCGGAGAGCCTGCCCCGCAAGCGCGAGCTGCTCGCCTCGTACTGGCGGCTGGCCGACATGGACACCGACGCGGGCGACCTCGCCTGCGCCGGCAAGCACGTGGCGAGCGGCCTGTCGCTCGCGGAGCACCTCGCCGAGACCGACCCGGACAGCCTCGACGCGTGGCGCGACCTGACGACGGCGCTGCGCCGCACGGCCGAGCACGCCGCCGCCAACGGCCGGCCGGAGGAGGTGCGGGGCAACCTGGAGTGGGCGCTGGAGATCGCGGAGCGGCTCGTGCACCGCTTCCCGCGCGCCGCCGGCCGGCACCGGGAGCTGGCCGCGGCGGCCGAGCGGCTGGGCGACTGGCTGCGCGACACCGGCGACCACGCCGCGGCCCGCGCCCTGTTCCGGCAGGGTGTCGCCGCGTCACGGCGGCGGGCGGCGCTCGATCCGGGCGACGCGGGCGCGCCCCTGGCCGAGGCGGCCCTGCACGCGCGCATCGCCGAACTGGACGCGGTGGCCGGGCACGAGGGCCGGGCCCGTCAGCGGGGCCGGCGCGCCCTCGCGGCCCTTCCCGGTGGCGACGAGTGACCCGGCCGGCGGTGCGCCGGCGTCACTCGTCGCGCTGGCGGATGACGCCGGTGGTGAGCTCGGCGCTGGCGATCATGCGGGTGATCTCGATGGGGAGCGCGCGGAACTCGGTCGCCACCACCGCGAACGGGTCGACGAACCCGCTGGCGGTCTCGATCACGTAGCGGAAGCCGCGCGGCGAGCGCGGCGCGTCGCGGATCGCCCAGCGGGCGCCGTGCTTCACGATCATGTACTCGGCGACGAACGAGCCGAGGTCGGTGTGCAGCGTGACCCAGTCGTCCTGCTGGAACTCGCTCAGCGGCAGCCCCGACACGTATGCCTGGAGATAGGGCACCAGGACGAACGGGTCGGCGGCGACGGCCTGGGCCGGGGCGTCCAGCCCGCGCACCAGGGCCTCGAAGTTCTGATGAGACTCGCTCGCCCAGACCGGCAGATCCTCGCGGGCCTGAGCCGCGTTCTCGCTCATGCAATTCCCATCATTCAGCCATGAATATTGGCGATAATACCAGCGCTGTTGAGATATCTCAGGAGCTCGGGCGACGGTGGGGCACCCACGAACACCCAGCGCGGATCATAGGTCGGATCGGCGTTGCGCAAGGCGACGTCCTTGTTGATCTGCTCCTTGATCTTGTCGCTGAGCGGCACCTCCACCTTGACGGTGACGTCCTGGCCGTCGACCTCGACCGTGCGGTACGGCCCGTAGGTCTTCACCTCGACCGCGATCGTCTGCCCGTTGACGTGGACCGGGACGTCGACGTAGCGGCCGCCGGGCGTGGTGACCGGGAAGTCCGGGTCGTCGTTCATGTCCACCGGGTAGTGCTGCTCGGGGTCGCCGCCCCACAGCTCGCGGACCCACTCCTCGCCGCGCCGCCAGCGCTCCCGGTAGTCCTTCGTGTTGAGGACCTGGCTGCGCGTGCGGGAGGTGGTGCCGGGCGGCAGCGCGAGCGGCGGCCGGCCGGCCTGGGCCGCCTGACCGGTCGTCTCCTGCGCCTGGGTGACGGTCTGCGCGTCGGCGGGCCGGACCCGCCTGGGCGAGTCGCCGCCGTCACCGCCGTGGGTGGTGTCGGCGCCGTCGCCGTCGCCGCCGTGCGGGTGCGTGCCCCCGCCACCGGTCGTGGTCGGTCCGTGTGGTCTGCCCATCGCCCTAGCCGTTCAGCAGCTTGGTCAGGTTGGTGAGGCTCATGATCAGCGCGGAGATGTACGACAGGATGCGCCCGGCCCACTTGAGGACGGCGGCGACGATCTGCGCCGCGATCACCGGGATGGTGACGACGAAGATCGCCTCGACGGCCCACACGATCACCCGGGCCACCAGGTCGGCGATGAGGTCCCGGACGAGCTCGCGGGTGAACTGCACCAGCTCGCCGGCGGCGTAGGTGGCCTCGGCCATGCAGACCGAGACGGCACCGAGCCCGCTGAGCGCGTCGACGTTGTTGAGCATCAGCCCGTGGTACGCGTCGGAGGCCTCGCCGTGCCAGCTCGGCATGTCGGCGCCGAGTGCCCGCTGCAGGTCCTCGCCCATCCGGTACAGCTCGTCGGCCATGTTGTTCCAGGTCGCGGCGTGCGAGCGGACCACGTCGGGCATGCCGGTGAGCTGGTCGAGCATCTCGCGGAGCGGCTCGAAGTACTCCATCGCCCAGCCGAGGCCGTTGGCCAGCAGCGCGCTGAACGGGTCCATGACGGTGGAGGCGACCTCGAGCCCGAGGCCGGCGCCGGCCAGCACGTCGTCGACCCAGCCCTTGCTGTGGATCGCGTCGACCAGGCCCTGGATGCTCTCGCCCATCGACGAGCCGGTCCACGCACGGCGGGTCGACTCGACCGGGGCGATCAGGGAGCCGTCGGTCATGACTTGCCGTACTTGTTCATCATGTCGCCGTTGTCGCTCTCGACGGCGTCGTAGGCGTTGGCGGTCGTGTCCAGGCCCTGCAGGACGAGCATGAGGTTCTCCTGCACGTACGCGATCAGCTCGTCCTGCTTCGCGTGCCGGCTCTCCAGGATCGCGGCGATCCACCCGCACAGCAGCCCGTAGGCCCGGTCGTCCTGCTGGATGTGCGCGCTGGCGGTCTTCACCGCGTGGAACCGCGCGACCAGGTCCTCGATCTTGCCGGCGTGCGCCCGGATCTCGGCCGTGTCGACCCGCATGCCGTCGGCCATGCCGTCACCACCGGTCCCGCGGCTGGTCCGGCCCCTGGTCCGACGTGTGGTCCGGCGCCGGGCCCGGCTCGTTCAGCCGCTCCCGGACCCGCTCGGCGATGGCCCGCCCGGTCGGTGATCCGGGCATGGTCTCCTCGATGACCTCCCTGGACCGCTCGGCCAGCCGCGCCTTGGCCTCCCGCATGGTGCTCATGATCGTGCGGGCGACGACGTCGGGCGCGACCCGCTGGATGCGCTGCCCGAGCCGCAGGTCGACAAGCGCCCCGCTGGCATCGACGGTCACCTCGCAGAGCCCGTTGGGATCGGCGGCGCTCATCCGCAGCTCCTGCAGCCGGTCGCTCATCGCCTGGGTCTCGGCGGCCATGCGTTCGATGCGGCCGCGCCACTCCGCGACCTGCTCCATCGCGCCGTCCGGATCCAGCAAGCCTCCCGCGCTCACGACTCCCCCGTTTCCCCGGTCTCACCCGGTCTGACTGGGT
Organism: Dactylosporangium sucinum; assembly: GCF_014647515.1. Lineage (GTDB taxonomy): Bacteria > Actinomycetota > Actinomycetes > Mycobacteriales > Micromonosporaceae > Dactylosporangium > Dactylosporangium sucinum. The sequence continues at coordinate 122,069 of NZ_BMPI01000009.1, forward strand.
AGGGTACCGCAGCGCATCACCCCCGCTTCTACGATGGCCGTCAATCCGGGGGAGCACGACCGCGCGCAGACGCCGGCGTGCCGGCTGTCCGTGGCCGGCGCACCGCCCGCCGCGGTCACGGTGCCCGGAGGGACCTGACGCCGGCGTCGGTGGGGGCGAATCCCCCGGCCTTCAGGTAGAAGTCGCGCAGGTGGGGCTCGAAGTCGACGTGGAGCCAGTCGCAGCCGGCGGCCTCGGCCTGCTCGGTGGCGCAGGCGACCAGGCGGGCGCCGATGCCCTGCCGGCGGGCCTGCGGCGCAACCATCGTGTCGAGGACGAAGGCGTGGGCGCCGCCGTCCCAGGCGACGACCACGAAGCCGACGAGCTCGCCGTCGTCGCGGGCGCAGACCCAGCCGAGGGCGTGGCGTTCGAGCCGCTCCCGCCAGGCGTCGCGGCCTCCCGGCCCGAACGACCCGGCGTGCAGCGCGGCGACCTCGGGGTCGCCGAAGTCGCCGCGCCATTCGTAGCTGAGGGTCATCGGAGCATCTTGCCGTACAGCGTGGTCGTCCAGGCCGTCGCGACCGCCTGAGCGACCACCAGCAGCCGGAAGTCGCCGGCGGCGAAGGCGGCCACGTCGGCGGCCAGCACCGCGACCGGCGCCACGACGGTCCAGGCGAGCCAGCCGCGCTCCTGACGGCGGGCGAACCGGCGGGCGAACACCACGAACGCGACCAGACCGGTGAGCCCGGCGACGGCCGGCCCCATCGAGTGGACGGTGCCGTGCCAGGTGACGGTGTCGGCGGCGCCGGCCGGGTATCCGTTGACCGGGTCGGTCCGGAAGAGCCCGGCCACCAGCAGCCCGGCGCCGCCGCCACCGACGAGGACCGGTCCCCAGCCGCCCAGCGCACGATGGAGCCCGACTGCGCCGGCCAGGCCGAGCAGCCCGCAGGCGATGAAGTTGGCGACCTGCACCCAGCCCATGGGGCCGAGGGCCAGCGAGCTGAGCGGGTGCCGGGCGGGGTCGAAGCCGTCGCGCGTGTACGCCTGGATCAGCACGACGACGAGGAACAACGGACCGGCGACGGCCCCGGCGAGCAGCAACGGCCGCGTGGCGACGGACGGCCGGACGTTCACAGCGGTGGTCATGCGTTCGAAAATAGGTGACCATTTGGTCACATGTCAACGCGGACTTGACCTCAACATTGGTTCAGGTTCTAGGCTCGGGGTCGTGACGATCATTGCCGGTACCGAGCTCGCGGAGCTCTTCCGGACCGCGTTCCGCGGCTACCCCACCGGCGTGGCGATCATCACCGCCCACGGCCCGGACGGCCCGGTCGGCCTGACGGCGTCCAGCGTCGCGTCCGTCTCCGTCGCGCCGCCCGCGTTGTCGTTCTCCGTCATGGACTCCCCCTCGGCCCTGGTCATCGCGGCGGCATCGAGCGTGGTCGTCAACCTCCTCGGGGCGGCCCACGCCGGGCTGGCCAGCGACTTCGCCCGCAACGGCGCCCCCCGGTTCACCGCCGGCCAGGGGTGGATCACGCTGCCGACCGGCGAGCCGGGCCTCGCCGGCGCCCCCGCGGCCCTGCGGTGCGTCCCGCTGCACCGCGTGGCCGTCGGCGCCTCCACGCTCGTCGTCGCCCAGGTCACCGACGTCGTCCCGGGCCCGGACGGCCCGGCGCTGATCCACCACGAACGGCGGTTCACCAGCACCGGCTGAGCCACGCCGAGGCTCGGACCACGACGCTCGCGCTACGTGATCGAGAAGAGACGATCAACGGGGTCGACGACGGCGGCGAGCAACGCGCCGGGCACCAGCGCCGGGTCGTCGGCGCGGATCGTGTCCGCCTCGAACGCGGCGAATCCGGGCCCGCTGATCCGCAGGTGGAGTTCCAGCCCGGGATCCTCGCCGCCCAGATGGTGCGCCACCGCCAGGATCTCCGCCGTCGCGGCGACACCGGCGGCGGACAGCCGGCGCCCGTCGCGGCGCGAGCGGGTGACCAGACGCAAGCCGAAGACGCCGAACCCGACACCGGCGATCGTCACCAGCACGCCACCGGCGAGCAGGCCCCAGAAGTCCGCGGGCGACCGGGCCGGGTCCAGCGTCACGGCGGCGGCGAGCAGGACCGGCCCGGGCAGGCAGATGGCCAGGAACGCCAGTCGGCACAGCAGCGCGCCGATCGGACCGAGGCGCGCCTCCGCCTCCCGAGGGGTGCTCGTCACCCCCGCATGTTAGTCAGTCGATCCGGTTCCGGTGCGCCGGCGGATCAGCCAGGTCCTTGAGCCAGTCGCGGCTCGCGTCGGTCACCCGCGCCGGGACGCCCAGGCCGTCGAGCAGCTCGCCCGCCGCCTCCATCTCGTGCGTGCGGCGGACGGCGTGGGCCTTGGAGCCGGTCACCAGGCGGTCCAGCGTCGCCGCGTCGGCGCGGGTCAGCTCCTCCGTGATGTTGGCCGCCAGCCAGTCCTCCAGGCCCGCGGCGCGAGCCGCCGTCAGCGCCTCGATCACGGCCGCCGCCAGGCCCTTGTAGAAGACGCTGCGCAGCAGCTTGCGGGTCGCGGCGACGCCCACCGGGCCCGGCAGGACGTCGACCGCGGCACCGAACGCCCGCACGGCCGCGGCGAACGGTTCCGCCCCCGGGCCGCTCGCGGTCATCGCCGTATACAGGCCCTTCGGCGGGACCGGGGCCATCAGCGCCACGTCGGCCACCACGGCCCGGTGGCCGGCCGCCGCGTGGACGGCCTCCTTGACCGCCGGGGCGGCGGTGTTCAGGTCGGCCCAGACCGTGCCCGGTGCGCAGCCCGGCAGCCCCTGCGCCAGGGCGTCCAGCGCGTCGGCGGCGCTGTTGACGCTCAGCACCAGGCTCGCGCCGCGGCAGGCCTCGGTCGCGTCGGGTGCGTTGAGGACGCCGTCGGGGGCGGTGACGCGCGGGTCGTAGCCGCGGACCGTTGCGCCCGCCCGCACCAGGTCGCGCGCGATGTGGCCGCCGGCCTCACCGAGGCCGAGCACGGCGACCGTGGTCATCGCAGGCCCGGGGTGTCGATGCCGCGCAGCGCCTCGATGACGCTCGCGATGTGGTCGCGCATCGCGGACTCGGCGGCCTTCGGGTCGCGCTCGCGGATCGCCTCGATGATGCGCTCGTGCTGGGGCAGGGAGACCAGCGGGCGGCCCGGGTGCAGCGACAGCATGAACTGGTGGCGGACCAGCTGGCCGCGCAGGGTCTCGATGATGCCGTCCGCGGTGCGGTGGCCGGCGATGGTGCGGATGAGGGCGTGCAGGCGTTGGTTGAGGTCGCTGTACCGCCGGAACTCCCCCGCCGCCACCGCGCGCCGCATCAGCAGGCCGATCTCGTCGAGCTCGCTCGCCTGCTCGTCGGTGACCAGGATCGCGGCCTTCGCGGCGACGAGCCCCTCCAGCACCATGCGGACCTCGGTGATCTCGACCGCCTCGCCGAGCGACACCTTCCGGACCTGGGCGCCCTTGTTGCGCTGGACCTCGACCAGGCCGTCGGCCGCCAGCTCCTGCAGGGCGGTGCGGATGTTGAACCGGCTGACCCCGAACCGCTCGCACAGCTGGGCCTCGACGAGGCGCTCGCCGGGCAGGTACTCGCCGCCGAGGATCGCGGCGCGCAGCAGCTCGCGCGCCTCCGCGGCCGAGGCGCCGGGCGCGCGCCGGCGCGGTGGTGCGGACGGGTCGGGCATGCGTTCTCCGAGGCAAACGGTGCTGACGACGGCCAGTCTCGCAGTGTTCTGACACTATTGTCAACAATCCGGAGCGAGCGGGAACGGACCCGGCGGATGGTCAGGCGGGTTCTATGCGGCGGCTCGCCGCGCGGCCGGCCCGGTAGCCGAAGACGACGGCTGGCGCGATCGTCGAGCCCGGGCCCGGGTACGTGCGGCCCATGACCGACGCGGTGGTGTTGCCGGCGGCGTACAGGCCCTCGACGGCCGAGCCGTCGCCGCGCAGCACCCGCGCGTCGGCGTCGGTCAGCAGGCCGCCCTTGGTGCCCAGGTCGCCCGGCACGAGCTGGACCGCCGTGAACGGGCCCTTCTCCAGGGGGCCCAGGTTGGGGTTGGGCTTGACGCGCGGGTCGCCGTAGTAGTTGTCGTAGACGGTCCGGCCCCGGCCGAAGTCCTCGTCCACGCCGCGGCGGGCGAAGCCGTTGAACCGCGCGACGGTGGCGCGCAGCGTCACCGGGTCGATGTCGAGCGCGGCCGCCAGCTCGTCGAGCGTCTTCGCCGAGCGGACGATGCCGGCCGCCCGCAGCTTCTTGGTGCCCTGCAGGAAGGCGTTGAAGAGGTACCGCCGGCGGTGCCGGGCGTCCACCACGAGCCAGCTCGGGATCGCACCCGCCCCGCGCTCCAGCATCGCGTGGCCGACGTCGATGTAGCTGGCGGACTCGTTGAGGTACCGCTCGCCGTTGCCGTCGACGATGATCCCGAAGGGCATCGAGCGCTCGGAGAGCACGAACTGGGCGCCATGGTCGGCGGTCGGCACCGACAGCCCCCACCAGGCGTCGTCCATGAGCTCCAGCCGGGCGCCGGCCGCCTCGGCGATGCCGATCACCTCGCCGAGGTCGCCGGGCGCGGCCGACGTGTAGCCGGGGATCCCGTGGTACTTCTGGCGCCACTCGGTGTTGCGGGCGAACCCGCCGGCGGCCAGGATCACGCCCCCGGTGGCCCGCACCCGCAGGTCGCCGACGACGGCGCCGGTGACCGCCCCGGACTCGTCGAGGACCAGCGAGCGCAGCGGGGTCTCCAGGAGCAGCTCGACCCGCTGGCGGATGAGGATCGCCATCAGGTTCGCGGTCAGCGCGCCGCCGATGCCGAACAGCCGCTTGCCGGTGACCAGCCCGCCCAGCGTGCGGAGCACGAAGCGGGCACCGCGCAGGAAGCCCGACGGCGTCGACCAGGCCCGCGACAGCAGCCACACGTCGTCGGTCTTCAGCGGCGCCGGGATGCTCTCCCGGCCGCGGAAGGTGGCGAAGCGGTCGCCGAGCTTGCGGGTGTCGAACGGCTCGGCCTCGATGCCCCGGCCGGTCATGCCGCCCGGCCGGTCGGGGTAGTAGTCGGGGTAGTCCTTGGCCGCCGTCCAGCGCACGCCGAGGCGCTCCAGGAAGCGGTACACCTCGGGGACCGTCTCCACGAAGGCGCGCCGGCGCTGCGGCGAGCTGGCCGGGCCGGCCTCGCCGATCGCGGCCTGCAGGTAGGTGAGGGCCTTGTCGACCGAGTCGTCAAGGCCGAGCTTCGCCATGAGCGGGTTGGTCGGCATCCACAGGCCGCCGCCGCTGAGCGCGGTCGTGCCGCCCCACTTGTCCGTGCTCTCGACGAGCAGCACCGTGCGGCCGGCGTCGGCGGCGGTGATCGCCGCGGTCATCCCGGCCGCGCCGGTGCCGACCACCAGCACGTCGACCTCGCGGTCCCAGCGTTCGTCCACCGCTCCCACCTCCAGTGCCTAGCCGATCGGCTAGGCAGGTAAGCTAGCCGATCGGCTACCCAGAGGCAAGGGCAGGATGGACGCATGAGCGCACGGCAACGGCTCCTCGACGCCGCCCTCGACCTGTTCGCCGAGCACGGCGTCAGCGGCACGTCGCTGCAGATGATCGCCGACCGGCTGGGCGTGACGAAGGCGGCCGTCTACCACCAGTTCCCGACCAAGGAGGAGATCGTCCTCGCGGTCATCGGCCCCGCCCTGGACGCGCTCGCGAGCATCGCCGACGCGGCCCAGGCCCGGCGCACCCCGGCCGCCCGGCGGGACGTCGCGCTGCGGGGCGTCGTCGACCTGGTCGTGGCGCACCGCCGGGTGGCCGCGGTCATGCGCTTCGACCCGGTCGTCCAGCAGATCGTCACCAGCCACCCGGCGATGGTGTCGATGCTGCGGATCCGCGAGCTGATCACCGGGCCCGACCCGGACACCGCGACCAGCGTCGCCGCCTCGATGATCAGCGGCGGGCTCATCGTCGCCGGCATCGACGCGGCCCTGGAGCACCTCGACGACGACACGCTGCGCGAGCAGCTGCTCGACGCGGCCAACCGGCTGTTCAGCCGGCGAGCCCGCCCGGCCGCCGCGGCGCGAGCCCGCCCGTGAGCCGGGCCGCGATGTTCGCCGGCGCCTGGGCCGAGCGGCGCCCGGTCGCCGGGACCGGTGGCGGATGGTCTCGCCGGTTCAGAACGCCCCGGGCTCGTCGAGCAACGTGAGGACGGCGGCCACGATCCGGTTACGCTCGACCGGATCGTCGCGCATCGCCGCCAGCGGGCGGTCGTCGGCCGGGCCGGCGGCGGTCCCGCCGAACATCGTGCCGATCACGTCGACCACCACGGCGTGCGCCGCCTCGCCCCGGCCGATCCGCAGCCGGATCGCCTCGAACGCCTGGTAGGCCAGCACGCGCAGCTGCGCGTCGTCCTGCTCGTCGCGGTCGACGAACGTGAACGCCGCATGCTCGGCCGGGTGGCCCCGGTCGTCCTCCAGCAGCCACGCGACCGGCGTCTGCTTGTAGCCGAGCGGCCCCTCGACGTACGCGGCGAACCAGTCCGGCCGCGTGCGCATCGCCGCCAGCACGGCCGCGATGTCGCCGCGGATGCCGGCGCCCTGCCGGTCGTCGCGGAACTCGGCCCGCGCCACCCGCCACGCCTCGGTCGGCCACAGCTCGGTGCCGGCCGTCGCCGGGCTGCCCGCCCAGGACAGGATCTTCAGGGCCAGCTCGCACAGCCAGCGATCGCCGGCCAGCTCCTCGCCGAGCCAGCGCGGCAGCCGGGGCCGCTGCAGCGCGCCGACCGCGCCGCGCCGCCGCCGGTACCCGTCGACGGTCGCCTGGCCGACCCGGCTCGCGATCCACGCCTCCAGGTCGCGGATCGGCAGCGTCGCCCGCCGCTCGACGTCGAGGACGACCGCCTCCATGTCGTCCTCGAAGCGGTCCATGCAGTCGTCGGTCAGGTGCCGGACCGAGGTCGCGCAGGCGTGGTGGCCGCGCCGCAGCTCCATGCGCCGGGTCACGCGCGTGAACACGACCGGCATCGCGATCGTGTAGACGGCGCCGATGAGCCGCCGCCGCTGTGCGCCCGTGTGCTCCGCGATCGTGCCGCTGAGCCGGCCGTGCCGGCTCAGCTCCCGGACCTCGACGATCGCTGCCTCGTCACCGCGCGGCGGCATCCCGGTCCCCTCTCCGTAACGGCATGCGGACTCCGCGTACGCCATCTTGGAGGCAAGGCGAACCGGACGGCACGGCACAACGGTGCCGTTCTCGCCGCCACCCGGGCAGGGTCGGCCACCCGACCGGCCGGTGCGGTGGTCGGCCGGGCGACGGTCCGTCAGTATTGGGCGGTACCAGAAACGCCCCGGAGGTCCACCATGCCGTTACCCGAGCCGCCCTCGCCGCCGGAGCCCGACGCCCCGGAGGACCGGGTGGTGAACCTGCTGCACGACGCGCTGCGCGGCGCCCGGCAGGCCGCCCTCGACGAGGGGCGCGACCCGGAGGAGATCACCGCGGACATCACCGAGAAGGTCGAGCGGCTGCGCCGCCTCAACGCCTCCGGCTGGCCGCCGCAGGGCTAGTCGGTCGCCAGGATCGACCAGATCTGCGTGTCGTGGCGGACGTCCCTGTAGAGGTACGACTCCCGCAACACGCCGTCGAGGCGCATGCCGAGGCGCCGGGCGACGTTCGAGCTGGCCACGTTGTCGGTGCGGCAGTGCCACTCGATGCGGTGCAGCCCCCGGACCCGGAAGGCCCAGTCGATCAGCACCCGCACGGCGGCGGTGATCAGGCCGCGGCCCTGCGCGGCCGGCTCCAGCCAGACGCCGACCTCGGCCACGCCGCCCTCGGCGTCGAACGAGACGAACATCGTGCCGCCGACCAGCGTCCCGTCCAGCCAGATGCCGAAGAGCCGGCCCGCGTCCCGCGCCTGCAGGTCCGCATACCGCTGGAGGGTCAGCCGGGTCGTCTCCAGGTCGGTGCTCCGCCCGGCCCACGGGATCCACGGGTCGACCACGGCGCGGGCCCGGTCCATGTGGGCCAGGAACTCCCCGGCCTGCCACGGCTCCAACGGCCGCAGCTCGGCGCCTTCGGCAAGCGGAACGCTGAACATCCCGCCAACCTACGTTGACAACGCTCGTCGATGGATGGAGGGTGGATGCCATGCACTTCCGGCGATTTGTGGCGTTTTCCGCGGCCCTGGTCACCGTCCTGGCGGGCTGGCCCGCGCCGGCCTCCGCCGCCGACCCGCTGCGCGGCATGACGCTCGAAGAGAAGGTCGGGCAGCTGTTCGTCACCTACGTCTACGGGGCCGGCGCCAGCAGCACCGAAGCGGCCGACGTCGCGGCGAACCAGGCCGCCCTCGGCGTCGACACCGGCGCCGCAGCCGTCGCCCGGTACCACCTCGGGGGCGTGATCTACTTCAGCTGGAGCCGCAACCTGGGCACGCCGGCCCAGATCGCCGAGCTGTCCAACGGCCTGCAGCGCGCCGCTTCCGTGCCGCTGCTCATCAGCACCGACCAGGAGGGCGGGGTCGTCAACCGGATCGGCGCCCCGCTCGCGGTCTCCCCCGGCAACATGGCGGTCGGCGCCACCTTCGACCCGCTCCAGGCTTCGAGGGTCGCCCGAGTCAGCGGTACCGAACTGCGCGCGCTCGGCATCAACATGGTCGACGCCCCCGTCGTGGACGTGAACACCAACCCGCGGAACACCGCCGACGGCCCGCGGGCGTTCGGCGACCGCACCGCGCAGGTCGCGCTGTTCGGGGCGGCAGCCGCCGGCGGCTACCGGCTGGCCGGGATCGGCGCCCAGGCCAAGCACTTCCCCGGCCTCGGCGACACGACGGTGAACACCGACAACGGCGTCGCCGTCACCAACGAGTCACGCGCCGAGATCCTGGCCACCCACGTCCCGCCGTTCCAGGCCGCGATCGCCGCCGGCGTGCCGAGCATCATGACGGCCCACATCGTGGCGCCGTCGCTCGACCCGTCCGGCCGCCCGGCCAGCCTCTCGAAGCCGATCGTCACCGGCCTGCTGCGCGACCGCCTCCACTTCGACGGCGTGGTCGTCACCGACGCCCTCGACGCGGCCGCCCTCGCGGACCTGACCACCGAGCAGATCGTGCTGCAGGCGCTCGACGCCGGCGTCGACCAGCTCCTCATGCCCCGCGACCTGCCGGCCGCCTACCAGGCCGTCCTCGACGCCGTCCGCGCCGGCACGCTGTCCGAGGCGCGGATCGACCGGTCGGTGCGCCGGATCCTCCGCATGAAGCAGGACCTGGGCCTGTGGCAGCACCGGTACGTCCCGGCGCCCGTCGTCGGCACCCCCGCCGCACTCGCGACGATGGCCGGCGCGGCGGCCGGCTCGATCACGGCCCTGCGCACCGGTGCCCCGCTCCCCCTGCGCTCGGGCTCGGTCCTGGTCACCGGCTGGGGCGTTTCCACGACGCAGACCCTGACGACGGCCCTGACGGCCCGCGGCCTGGCGGCAACCCGCCTCTACACCGGCTCCCCGTCGGACGCCGTGATCGCCCAGGCCGTGGCGGCGTCCGCGACGGTCGACGCGACGGTCGTGACGACGTCCAACGCGTGGTCGGACGCCACGCAGCAACGCCTGGTCGCGGCCCTGCTGGCGACCGGCCGGCCGGTGGTGGTGGCGTCGGTCGGCGGCCCGTACGATATTGCGTACTTCCCGTCGGCCCCGGTGTACCTGGCAACGTACGGCTACCAGCCCCCGTCGCTGACCGCCCTGGCGGACGTCCTGACGGGCGCGGCCCCGGCGCGGGGCCGCCTCCCGGTGACGATCCGCACCCCGGACGGCGCGACGGTGCTGTTCCCGTTCGGTGCCGGTGTCCACAGTGGATGACAGCGTCCGCGGAAGGGTGATCACCGGGAGTCGAACCCGAACCTCCAGAGCCACAATCTGGCGTGCACAACCCGTACACCATGAACACCGTGCGCCGTCAGGGATTCGAACCCCGGACCCGCTGGTTAAGAGCCAGCCGCTCTGACCCGACTGAGCTAACGGCGCGTGCGTACCCCTGGCGAGAGTCGAACTCGCATACCCACAGTTTCGTAAACTGCTGCTCATCCGTTGAGCTACAGGGGCGTCGTACTGCGTACCCGACCAGGGATTCGAACCCTGAACCTCCGCGATCTGAGCGCGGCGCCTCTTCCGTTGGGCCAGACGGGCATGGATGGACAACCTCGGTATCGAACCGAACGGGCGCTGTTTGCAAGACAGCGCTGCACACTCTGGTGGCCTGCCGTTAGCCGAGCTCCCACCACCGTTCTGTCGTGCCCCGCGCCCGGATCGAACGGGCAACCTCCGGGTGCTGCTGCCTGCTGAGCTTGCGGGGCAAGGGAATCGTGGAGTCGCGGGGAATTGAACCCCGGCCTTCGGTCTGCCGAGCCGATGCTCTACCAACTGAGCTACAACCCCATCGCCTCGCGCCGGCGGCGCGAGGCACACAGTCGGGAACCGGGGAGTCGAACCCCGCACTTCCTGGTCCCAGGCCAGGTCCGGTCACCGAGCCGGTCGTTCCCGATCTGAACGCTGCATCCACTGTGGACTTGTCAACGAACGAAGGCGCGTCTGCTCGCGGGACCGGCGAAGTGCCGTCCCTGCAGGGAAAAGAAGAACCGCCCGGTTCCCAGTCAGGGAGCGGGCGGTCGAGGGAAGCGGAAACGCTTATCCTCGACGCCGTCCCGGGGCGAAATGCTTCGGTCGGAGCGCCGCGGCCGTGGGCAGCGCGGCACCGAACGCCGGCAGCAGCCGGGGTTGGGTGGCGGTCCACGTCGTCATCGGTCTGCTCCTTCGAAGCTTGGGCTCTCGCCGTACACCAACCAAGGTACGCGCCCCCACCCAACCCGGGCAACGCTATTTCGTGCCAGCACCGGACTCCTGCATGCTTGGGAGCATGCGCCGGTGGTGGATCGTCAGCGGGGTCGTGCTCGTCGTGGTCGCCGGGATCGGCGCGGTCGCCTGGTGGCGGGGGTGGTTCGCCGACCCGACCGTCCGGGACGCGCCGACCGTCGCGGCCGACGTCGAGGTGCTCGCCAGCCGGCTGGAGGCGCCGTGGGGCGTCGCGTTCCTGCCGGACGGGTCGGCGCTGGTCACCGAGCGCGACAGCGCGCGCATCCGCAAGGTCACACCGGGCGGGACGGTGACCGAGGTGCAGCGGATCGCCGAGGCCCGGCCGCGGGGCGAGGGCGGGCTGCTCGGCATCGCCGTGCGCGACGACTGGGTCTACGTCTACTACACCGCCGAGAACGACAACCGCGTGGCCCGCATGCGACTGGGCGAGCCGCCGCAGCCGATCCTCACCGGCATCCCGAAGGCCGGCAACCACAACGGCGGACGGATCGCGTTCGGACCCGACGGGATGCTCTATGTCGGCACGGGCGACGCCGCCCAGTCGGACCGGGCCCAGGACCGCGCCAACCTCGGCGGCAAGATCCTGCGGGTCACGCCCGAGGGCCGGCCGGCGCCGGGCAACCCGTTCGGCGACAGTCCGGTGTGGACGATGGGCCACCGCAACGTGCAGGGCCTGGCCTGGGACGCCGACGGCCGGATGTACGCGACCGAGTTCGGCCAGAACCGCTACGACGAGCTCAACCGGATCGAGCCGGGCCGCAACTACGGCTGGCCCGAGGTCGAGGGCAAGGGCGACGACGCCCGGTACGTCGAGCCGGTCGCCACCTTCACCACGAACGACGCGTCGCCGAGCGGCCTGGCCATCGCCGGCGGACGGGCGTACCTGGCCTGCCTGCGCGGGCAGAAGGTGTACCGCCTGGGCCTCGACGGCGGCGACCCGCAGGTCCTGCTGGCCGGCCGGTACGGGCGGATCCGGCACGTCGCGGCCGCCCCCGACGGCTCGCTGTGGGTGTTGACCTCCAACCGCGACGGCCGCGGCGAGCCGGAGAACACCGACGACCGCATCCTCCGGCTCCACCCGCCCTCATAGCGGACCGGCGGTGCGGGCCTCCCACGCCTGCCACAGCCGGGCGTACGCGCCGCCCGCGGCGACCAGCTCGGCGTGGTCGCCCTCCTCCACGACCTTGCCGCCGTCCAGGACCACGATCCGGTCCGCGGCCGCGGCCTGGGTGAGCCGGTGCGCCACGACCAGCGTCGTGCGGCCCTCCGTCGCGGCGAACGCCGAGCGCTCCAGGTCGCGGGCGCCCAGGCTGCCGGCCTCGGCGGTGGCCTCGTCGAGGATCGCCACCGGCGGGTCGGCGAGCACCACCCGGGCCAGGGCCAGCTGCTGGGCCTGCGCGGCCGTCAGCGCGTGACCGCCCTCCCCCACCACGGTCGCCAGGCCCTCGGGCAGCGCCCGCACCCAGCCGAGCGCGCCGATCCGCTCCAGGGCCGCCTCCACCTCCGCCTCGGTGGCGTCCGGCCGGGCCAGCCGCAGGTCCTCGACCAGCGGGCCGGCGAACACGTGCGTCTCCTGCGTGACGATCGCCGTGCAGGCGCGCAGGCCGTCGAGGTCCCGGACCACGCCGCCGACGCTGACCGTGCCCTCCCGGGGCCGCAGCAGGCCGGCGGCGAGCGCGGCCAGGGTCGTCTTGCCCGCGCCGGACGAGCCGACGAGGGCCACGCGGGTGCCCGGCTCGACCCGGACCGTCACGCCGTGCAGGACGTCGCCGCCGTCGTAGCCGAACCGGACGCCGTCGAGGACCAGGTCCGGCCCCTCCGGTACGGCCGTTGCCGGCTCGCCGTCCTCCCGCGGGATCGTCACCACGCCCACGAGCCGGGACAGGGCCGCGCCGGCCGCCTGGATCTCCGCGAAGCTGAACAGCAGCCCGCCGATCGGGTTGAACAACCGGTGGAACAGCACCGCCGCGGCCGCCGTCTGGCCGACCGTGACGTGACCGGCCCGCACCAGGAACCAGCCGACGACGACGATCGCCGCCACGCCCACGAACTCGGCCCGGTTGACCCGCCCGACGAGCCGCGTGAACAGCCGGAACACGCCGACCGCGAGATCACGTGCGCGGGCCGAGGCGCCGTCGATGCCGCGCAGGTGGCGCTCCTCCAGGCGGTACGCGTGCACGGTCGGCCGGCCGAGCATGCTCTCCACCAGCAGGCGGGACCGGTCGGCGATCGCCTCCCGCTCGGCCCGGTAGACGGGGGCGGAGCGGGGCAGGTACCAGCGCAGGCCGATCGCGTACAACGGGAGGGCCACCGCGCCGGCCAGCCCGAGGCGCCAGTCGATGCCGGTCATCGCGGCCAGGCTCAGGATTGCCAGCAGTACCGAGGAAATCATCGTCGGCAGGATCTCCGACACCACCCGGCCGACCGCCGCCACGTCCGGCCCGACGCGGGACAGCAGCTCGCCGCGGCCGGCACGGTCCAGGGTCGCGGTCGGCAGGCGCAGCGCCCGCTCGACGGTCGCCTCGCGCAGCTCGGCCAGGATGCGGCCGCCGGCGCGCGCGACGAGGTACGCGGCCAGGCCCGTCGTCGCCCCCGCCACCAGCGCCGCGACGCCGATGACCGCCCCGATCCCGGCGAGCGTCCCGGCCGGCGCGCCGGCGCGGACCCGGTCGACGAGCACGCCGAGCGCGTTGACCGGCACGACCGACGCGGCCGCGCCGAGCAGCCCGACCCCGACGGTCGCGGCCACCTCGAGCCGGCGCCGGCCCAGCTCGCGGCGCAGCCAGCGCCAGGCCTCGCCCCCGGTCGCAACGGGCAGCGTCATCGCAGCACCGCCGCACGGTAGGTGGCGTCGGCCGCCCCGAGCGTCTCGTGCGTGCCCTCGGCGCTCGCCCGCCCGGCGTCGACAACCACGACCCGGTCGGCGACCGAGAGCAGCGCCGGGCTGCTGGTCACCACCAGCGTCGTCAACCCGGCGCGCAGCGCCCGCACCCCGCGCGCGATCGACTGCTCGGTCACCGCGTCCACCGCCGTCGTCGGGTCGTGCAGCACCAGCACCGGCGGCCGGGCCAGCAGCGCCCGGGCGAGCGCGAGCCGCTGCCGCTGCCCGCCGGAGAGCCCGGCCCCCCGCTCGTCGACGGCGTCATGGTCGCCGACCACCTCGTCGGCCGCGGCCGCCCGGACCGCGGCGCCCACCGCGTCCCCGTCGGCGCGGCCTCCCGGGTCGAGGTTTTCCGCGACGGTACCGGCGAACAGATCGGTGTTGTGCGGCTCCACGAGCAGCGTCGCGCGCGCGTGGGCCAGGTCGAGGTCGGGCAGCGCGACGCCCCCGAGGAGCACCCGCCCGCCGTACTCCCCGGGCGCCGCCCGCCCGGCCAGCACCTGCATGAGCGCGTCGGCGTCCCCGGGCCGGTACACGGCGACCCCGACGAACTCCCCGTCGCCGACCGTCAGGTCGAGCCCGTCGAGCGACTGGTGCCGCAGCTGCTCGATCGTCAGGGTCGCCTTCCGGGTACCCTCCCGGGTCCCCGCCGGCAGGACGGGCTCGGCCCCGAGCACCAGCGCGACCCGCTCGCCGGACCCGCGGGCCTCGGCCACCCAGCTGGGGATGATGGCGAGCAGCCCGAGCGGCTCCATGAGGAACTGCGCCAGCCCGATCACGGCGATGAGCTCCCCGACACTGATCCGCCCGGTCAGCGCGAACCACCCGGCGAGCACCGCCACCCCGCAGGCGAGCAGCCCACTGGCCGCCGCGGACGCGGCGAGGTAGGTCCCCTGGGTCCGAGCGGCGCGCAGCGAGGCGTGCAATGAGGCCCGGCTGACCAGGTGGTACCGCCTGGCCGCCGCACGTTCGGCCCCGATCCCCTTGATGGGCCGGATCCCGGTGACGAGATCGGTGGCGAGCGCGGCCGCCCGCCCGGCCAGTTCCTGCTGTGCCTCGACCCGCCGAGCGATCCGCGGCGCCGCGAGCTGCAACCCGGCCAGCACCACGGGCGTCCCGACGAGCACGGCCACCCCGAGCCGCCAGTCGACCGCGACGAGCACCACCCCGCTCACGACGGTGGCGGTGAGCGCTCCGGCGATCCGCGGCACGTAGTCGAGCAGGTACGAGACGTTGTCAGCGTCGGTGGAGGCAACGGTGAGCAGCTCCCCGGCCCGCAGCTCGGTCCGGATCCCCCGCGGATGGAGAATCTTCGCGGCCAGCTCGTCCCGCAGCAGGTACGCCTCGTCGGCGATGGCGTGCATGAGCTGCCGGGCCCCGAACCGGTACGCCATGGTCAGCCCGGTGAACAGCACCCCGAGCGCCGCCACCCAGACGACGAGGGCAACAGCGTCCCCGGGCGCGACGGCCCGATCGATCCCGACCCCGATGAGGATGGGGACGGCGGCCTCACAGAGCTGGTGCGCACAGATGAGCAGCGTCCCGAGCCCGAGCCGCCGGGTGTTCCTCCGGAGCGCCCGCCGCAGAACCCCCGCCCCAGTCGTCGGGCCGGTCGGCATCGCGCAGTCCTCCTCGACGTTCACCGGCACTCGCCCCGCGCCGTACGACCCTGCCCAGACGTCGATCATCCGGGCCAAAGTCAGGGAAGACTAACCTAACTTCGCTGGCCGACGGGAGAGGGCGCCCCGAAACAGCGAGCGACACCACTCCTCCGCCATGATCACGGACGTTTCCCGTCGCCGGCGACACACGAACTTCCGCGATCACGAACCCTCTGCCTGGGCCGCCGGCGCCGCCGCCCGGCAATGCGCCGATCGCACCGCGGACATCCTCGCGCCCAGCGCCCGAGCCCCGGCGCGCCCCGCGCCTCGCGTCCGATGCGGCGCGCCCCATGATCGATGGAGACTTCCGGCTGCCATGGCAACCAGATCGCTCCATGGATCATGAGAGCCCACGGGCCGCCACACCGCCAGCCACGCGCCCCGCCACACCGCCTCAAGCTTCCTAGGAACCTAGTTTGCAGGCATCGCCAGCGCGCGGTCAGTCGGGGAGGTGGTGCAGGAGGAAGATGCCGCCCAAGGCCGGGCGGTCCAGGCGCTCGTGGTCGGTAGCCACGTACTCGTCCAGCACCGCCAGGATCCGCCGGTCCAGCTCGGCCACCTCCTCGGGCGACAGGTGCAGGCTGAACCGTTCATACAAGCGCACCGATGCCGGGCCGGCCTCGCGCAGCTCGTCCGTGAAGGCGGCCACCGGCGCGTACGCCGTGTCCGGATCCGCGTCCACCAGCGGGCCGTCGAGCCACCAGGTCATGCCCGTCGAGCGGTACGGCTTCTCCAACGCGCCGCTCTCCCCCGAACGCGCCGGCGCCGCCTCCAGCAGGCCGGCCGCCGCCAGCATCTTCACGTGGTAGAGCACCGTGCCGGGATCGCGGCCGAGACGGTCCGCGAGCTGCTTGTTCGTCAGCTCGCGGCCCTGACACAGCCGCAGGATGCGCAGCCGCAGCGGATGACCCAGCGCCTTGGCCTCCTGGGCGGTCGCCGGACGGCGTCGAGGTGCTTCGCTCACGCCTCATCATACGGTACCGATGGAAAATCTTCACATCGATGGAGTATTTTCCATCAGTATGAGGCACGCGTATCGACTCGTGTGGAGTGCCGCCGCCCTGTCCGGGCTGGCCGACGGAGTGCTCAAGGTGGCGTTGCCGCTGGTCGCGGTCGGTGTCACGCGGTCGCCCGCCCTCGTGGCCGGGCTCGCCTTCGCGGTCACGCTGCCGTGGCTGCTGTTCGCGCTGCCGGCCGGCGCGTTCGTCGACCGGATCGACCGGCGCCGCGCGATGGCCGGCGCCAACGTGCTGCGCGCCGTCCTGCTGGCCGCGCTGGTCGGCGGCCTGTTCGCCGGCGTCGCGACGATCTGGCTGCTGTACCTCGTCGCGTTCTGCGTCGGCATCGCCGAGACCGTCCACGACACCGCGGCGCAGTCGATCGTCCCGCAGGTCGTCAGCCGGGAGCGGCTGCCCGCCGCGAACGCCCGGCTGTACGCGGCCGAGCTCACCGCGAACCAGTTCGCCGGTCCCCCGCTCGCCGGCGCGCTGGTCGTGGCGGGCGCCGCGGCCCCGTTCCTGGGCGCGACCGGGCTGTGGCTGGCCGCGGCCGCCGCCCTGCTGCCGATGCGCGGCTCGTTCCGCGTCGCCCGGACGGCGGCCGACGGCGGCAGCCTCCGGGCGGAGATCGCGGAGGGCGTCCGCTGGCTGTGGCGGCAGCGCATCCTGCGGACGTTCGCGGCGATGGTCGGCGTCTCGAACTTCGCGTCGAACGCCGCCTTCGCGGTGCTCGTCGTGTACGCGGTCGGGCCGGGTTCGGCGATGGGGTTGTCCGCCCCGCAGTACGGCTGGCTCCTCACGTCCCTCGCCGGCGGCAGCCTCCTCGGCTCGCTGGCCGCCGGGCCCGTCGTACGCCGGCTCGGGCGGGCCCGCGCGCTCGCCGTCGCCCTGGTCACCGTCGCGATGGTCGGCGTGCCGGCCCTGACGGCGAACCCGTTCGTCTTGGGCGCGGCGTTCGTCGTCGGCGGCGCCGGGATCGTGATCGCGAACGTCGTCATGGTGTCGCTGCGCCAGTCGATCACCCCGGACCGGCTGCTCGGGCGGGTCAACAGCTGCTACCGCCTGGTCGCCTGGGGCACGATGCCGCTCGGCGCCGCGACCGGCGGCCTGCTCGCCGAGGCGTTCGGGGTGCGTTCGGTGTTCGCCGTCATGGGCGTGCTCGTCCTGACCACCCTGCTCGGCCTGCGCACCACGACGAACGCGGCGATGGACGCCGCCGAACGGTCCGCCACGAAGCTCGCCGCAGGCCACGCCGGCACCGGCGCGGACCCGGTGGCGACGTGAACCCGACCGTCCCGCCCGGGCCGGGCCGGGCCGCTACAGTGGCGCGCGTGATCGCGACGATGGTGGTGGCCGGCGTCCTGGCCGCGCTCTACGTGATGCTCATCGCCCGGCAGCTCCGCTCGGCGCGGGCCGAGGGCGGGGACTCCGGCCGCAGCCGCCGGCTCGCCGACATCGAACGCGAGGCCGTGTACCGCCGGATGACCGGAACGCTCGACCGCGCCGAGTACCGCGACACGATGGCGGCGATCGCCGCCCACGACGGCATCGAACGGCCGGTGTTCGTGCCGGAGTGACGTCCATGGACCACTTCCGGCTCGGCCCCTCGTGGACCTCCACGACCCCGATGGCGGCCCCCTCGCGGTGATGTCCCGACGCTCCCGACGCTCCTCAACGTGAAGCGGGCCCGTCCGCCGGCCGCGGGCGGGCCCGACGCTCGTCAGTGGGTGGCGGGCTCCACCTCCGGCCGGTCGGGGAGCCAGGTCGCCTCCGCGTACGCGCGCTCGGCCGCGTCCGAGTACACCGCCGTGGCCAGCCACGCCTGCGCGAACGCCGCGCCGTCGTCGTCGGACAGCCGCCCGAACGCGTCCCGGGGCCGGTTGCCGGCCGCCACCGCGAGCCGGTCGACCAGCTCCGCTCCCGCGTCGAGCCGCGCCCGCCGCAGCCGGTCGGCGTCCGTCGGCCCGCGTCCGGCGGGCAGCGCGACCACCATCCGGCCGCCGGACACCGTCCGCTCGACCTGCACCCGCAGCACCTGGAGCGCCGGGTCGCCGACCGACGGCCGCCACGCCCCGCCGTCGCCTCCGTCGAGCACGTCCAGCTCCACCGCACCGTCGGACACCGGCGGTTCAGCGTCCGGGCCGGCGTCCGCCACGACTTCGGCGACGTCGGCCACCTCCGCCGGTTCGTCCAGAGCGGCGGCCGGCGGGACGTGGCTGCGGTGCAGCCGGTCGAAGGCCAGGTCGGCGTGGCCCTGGTGCGGCGCCGGTAACGGCCACGTCGTGCCGGCGGGCGGGGCGACGGCGAGCGGGTACACCGTGCCCGGCCGCCCCGGGTCCGGCCGGCCCACCAGCAGCAGCTCCAGCCCGGGGCGGGCGGCGAGCAGGCGGAGGTTGTCCCGGTACGCCAGCGACGGATGGTCCGACGCCACCCGCAGCGTCAGGCGGGTGCCGTCGGCGGCGGTGGCCCGGACCGCGTCGCCGTCGGGCCCGTCGAGGCAGACCGACAGGAACAGCAGGTCGGCGCCGGCCGGGCGGTCGGTCACCGGCTGGCCCAGGGCCGCGAACGCCCGGTGCACCTGCTCGGCCGCCGGCTGCGCCCACAGCCCGGCGAGCGGCTCCTCGTGCCAGGACACCCCGCTCGCGGTCACGGCCCGCACCGACCTGCCGGCGCCGAGCTGCCGGCTGGCGGCCGCGGTGGCGCCGGAGACGACCAGGCCGGCGCGGGTCAGCGCGCGGTGGCTCAGCGCCGTCTCGCCGAGCTTGACGGTCGCGTTCCCGGCCGTCGCTGCCCGCCGCGCCGTGCCGGGGTAGAGGTCGGCGATCATCCAGAGCCCGCCGTCGCGGTCGACGACGTACGTCACGACGCCCGCATACCCCGTGCCCGCGACCACCGCCGTCGTGCACAGGCCGTAGAGGCGCAGGCTGCCCTGCAGCTCGTACGTGCGGCGGGCCGTCCCCAGCAGCACCGCCGCCGGGGCCACGCGCAGCCGGTGCGTCACTTCCAGCAGCTCACGCATCGCGTCGGCGAGGTCCCCCAGCCGGTACTGCGGTTCGCCCGCCCGAGCCGCCTGCAGCAGCGTGGCGACGGTGCGGGCGGCGGCCGCCGGACGGTACACCTTGCAGGCCTGCGCGTCGTGCGCCGCCCGCAGCAGGGCGGTGCGCGCGACGGCCCCCGAGCCGGAGACGCCGGACGCCAGCACCGCGACCGCCGCCCGCCACAGGTGCGCGACGGCCGCCGTCTGCTGCGTCGTCAGCCCCGCCGGCTCCTCGCCGGAGACCACGACGGCCGTAGCCGCGGCTCCCGGACCGGCATCGCCGGCACGAGCGTCGGCATCCGCGTCACCCGCGTGAAGCCGGGCGTCGCCCGCGACCTCCTCGGCGTCGCCCGCGCCGGTCCCGGGACCGCGGGCGGCCGGCCCCTCGTCGGGCTCGCCGTCGCCGGCGTCGACCGGGGCCAGGGTGAGCACGCCGGCCCGGTGCAGGCAGTTCGGCGCGAGCAGGCAGGTGCACGTCACCGCGTCCGCGGTCCGGACCACGCCGCGCTCGGTTACCAGCGTGACCGTCGTCGCGTCGTCGATCGCCACCGTGTACCGCGGGCCGTCCGCCGTCACCGGCCGATCCGCCAGCTTCGCCGCGGCGTCGTCGAGCTTCTTGCGCAGCCGGGCCGGCAGCCCGTCGACCGCGGTCACCAGCACCGGCGCCGCGATCGGCGGCAGGGACGAGGCGCTCACGGGCGCACCTTCTCTCCGACCCAGCGGGCCAGCTCCAGCGGGCTGAGTGCGGCGACCGGCATCCCGGCCGCGACGAGCTGCGAGGCGACCGACACCGAATACCGCGGCCGCCCCCCGTCGTCGAGGCTCGCGCACCCGAGCACGGTCACGCCCGACTCGACGAGCGAGCGCGTCTCGGCGAGGAGGCCGCCCAGCGGATACCCCTCCTCGAAGTCGCTCACCACGACCACCATCGTCCGCGACGGCACGGTCACCAGCGACCGCGCGTGCCGCAGCCCGGCCGCGATGTGGGTGCCACCGCCGACCCGGACCTCCAGCAGGAGCCCCAGCGGGTCGCCGACCCGGTCGGTGAGGTCGACGACCTCGGTCGAGAACGCGATGAAGTGCGTGCTCAGCGCCGGCACCCCGGCCAGGATCGCCCCGGTCAGCGCCGACCAGATCACCGACGCCTCCATCGAGCCGGACACGTCGACCACGAGCACCAGCCGCCAGTCGACGCCGCGGCGGGCCCGCGTGCGGAACACGGGCCGCTCCGGGATGACGGTCACCCGCCCGTCCGCGTCCCGCCGCGTGGTGGCCAGGTTGGCCCGCAGCGTACGCGGCAGGTCGAGCGGACCGCCGGGCCGCGCCGTCGGCCGCGGCGTGGTGACCCCGGCGAGCGCGGGCCGCAGCCGGGTGGCCAGCTGCCGGGTGAGCTCGTCGACGATCCGGGCGACGAGCGGCCGCAGCCGGGCCACGGCCGACTCGGGCATCGCCCCGACGAGCGACAGCACGGTCTGCAGCAGCTCCACCGAGGGCGTCACCGCCTGCGGGTCGAGCAGCAGCGCGGCGTCGCGCCGGCCGCCCTCGACGGCCCGGGCCAGGACCTCCTCGCGGATGCCGGGACCGAACAGCGCGGTGAGCTCCTCGGCCCACTCCCGCACGCCGGGGAAGGGAGCCTCGCGCCCGGCCCGGGCGGCGGCGTCGGCCCGGGATCCCTCGCCGGTCCCCGCCCCGTACAGCTCGTCGAGCGCCGTCGCATACCGCCCGGCCCGCCCCGACAGCTGCTCCGGCTGCCGCCCGAGGAGCAGCCGCCATCTGTCCACAGTAGACAGAGTGGAGGCGGCCCCGGCGGAAGCGGCGGAGGAAGGCGACCCAGGCGCGGCGAGGCCCGCGGCCGCAGGGGAATCGTCAGGCACCGAGGGTGCGGCGGTCGGGGTATCGGCGGGGGCGGAGAACCCCGCGTGCGGCGAAGCAGCCGCCGTGGCGGCCGTGGCGGCCCCCGACGGATCGGGTCGCCCGGCGGCGGGCAGGGCCAGCGCGGTCACCGCGGCCGAGCCTGCCCGGTCCGCGAGCAGCCGCGTCAACAGCAGCCCCGGATCGAGCGCCTGCGGGTCGCGGGACAGCTCGTCCGTCCCCAGCCGGGCCTCGACCACCGCGAGCAGCCGATCCCGCCCCGCCGGGCTGACCACCTGGAAGCCCCCGCGCAGCGCCGGCAGGCGGGACAGGAAGCCGGCGTCGGGAAGGCCGGCCACCCGGTCGAGCAGGCCGTCCAGCACACCGTGGCCGGACTGCAGCAGCGGCTCGGCCGCCGCGAGGAGCCCGCGCAGGTGGCCCAGCAGCCGGCGCCGGCTCTCGTCGGCCACGGCCTGGTCCACCCACGACGCCACCCGCGCGCCCAGGTCGGCGGCCGAGGACAGGCCGAGCAGCACCTGCACGGCGCCCGCGCCCGCGGCCATCGCGGGCGTGCCGGTCGCGGCCAGCCGGGCCAGGGCGTCGCCCAGCCGCAGGCCGGCCCCGGCCGCGTCGACCCGCTGGGCGAGCGCGACGAGGGCCTGGACGTCGGCGACCGCGTCGGAGCCGGCCAGGCCGTCGACCTGGCGGACCGCCGCCGCCTCCAGCGCCCCGACAACCGCGCCGAGGTCGCCGCGCGACGCGGCGTCCGGCAGGCCCGGCACGTGGCCGTGGCGCAGCCGGTCGGCCAGGGCCAGGGCCGTCATCAGCTCGCCGAGCGTCGCGCTGGCCGGGATCTCGGCCTCGAACTCGGCGAGCCGCTCGCGGGCCAGCTCGGCGAGGCCGCACTCGGCCGCGGCCTGGAGGCCCGCGATGATCTGTGCGGCCGTCGGCCCGTCCGCGGCCCGCTCGGCGCGGCGCTGCTCGCGCAGCGCGCCCTCGGCGGCCTGGGCCAGGGTGACGCCGCGCAGGCCGGCCACGTCGAGCATCGCCTCGGTGCCGGGCGCCCACTGGACGGTCCAGCGGGAGGTGAGCGCGTCGGCGCCGCCGGTGCCCTCGACGGCGGTGCGCTCGCCGTAGGGGACGTGACAGGCGGCGAGGCGCCGCAGGGCCACCTCGCGGCGCCGGTCGAGGTCGGAGCGCAGCGGGTCGAGCCGCACGTCGCGGGACGGCTCGCCGGGCCCGGGCAGGCGTAGCCCGGCGACGAGCGACTCGACGGCCGGCCGCAGCCCCGAGCGCGGAGCGCCGGGGGCCAGCGCCCCGCGGACCTCGCCGACGAGCACGTGCTCCATCGCCGCGGCGACGGCCCGGCCGCGGCCGAGCACCTCGCCGTGGGCGAGGACGCTCTGCAGCGCCTCGACCAGCTCGCCGCGGCCCGGGGCGGGCAGCCCGCGCAGCCGCGCCAGGTCGGCGGCGAGCCGGAACACCTCGCGGGCCTCGGCCGGACCGGCCGGGTGGCCGGCGGCGCGGATGCGGGCGCAGACCTCGACCACCGAGGCCAGCGCGGCCGACTCCACCGCCTCGGGCTGCCCGCCGGCCGTGACGACCGCCTGCTGCCAGCGCGGGTCGCGGATCCCGGCGGGGTAGCCGGAGCGGGCGTCGAGGAGGCCGAAGCTGTACGGCACGAGGGAGGTGACGACCTCCTCCCGGGACGGCTCGCCGTCCCCGGCCGGATCGCCGGAGAGCAGCGCGGCGGCGTGGAACGACCCGACCACGGCCGCGGCCCGCCGGCCGCCGACCGCGGCCAGGCAGCGGCGCATCCACGCCTCGCGGTCCAGGTCGACCGGCGACACCCCGGCCCCGCCGGCGGCGTCCTCCCGCATCGCCCAGCCGACGAGCAGCGCGGCGCGGCGCACCGACTCGGCGTCGGAGCCGGGCGCGCGCGCCTCGACCATCCGGTCCCACATGTCCTCGTCGGACCGGCCGGACGCCGCCCGCCGCAGCGAGTCCGCATACGGGAACGCGCCCTCGGCAGCCGACGACTCCCGGGAGTGCCAGCGGCGGTCGGCGAGCGGCAGGTCGCACGGGATCACCTCGACCCCGTTGCGGGCCGCCCAGCGCACCGCGACCAGCTCCGGCGAGAAGTCGGCGAACGGGTAGAACGCCGGGCCGCCGCCGGCCCCGACCACGCCGGCAAGCGCCACCGGCGCCCGGGTGGCCTCGTCGGCCAGCCAGGGCAGCCAGTGGGCGAACTCGGCCGGCAGCTCCAGCAGCAGGACCTCCGGCCCGAACTTCGACAGCAGCTCGTCGACGACGACCGACAGCGCCGGCGAGTGGTGCCGGACACCGATGAGATACGGCGCGGTGGAGCCGGCCAGCGCGGCGAGGGCGGTGTCAGGACTGGAGGACATCGCGCAGTTCCCACAGCTGGCGCCAGAGCCGCGCGCCCTCCTCGGCGCGGCGGCGGACGGCCCCGTCCCAGTAGCCGAGCAGCTTCGCGCCGTCGGCCGGGTCGTCCTTGCACACCACGCCCTGCAGGTGGGCGGGGACGAGGGACAGCACGTCACGGTCGCCCGGGAAGTAGGCGGCGGCGAGGCCGAGCGACGTCGCCACCGCGACCGCCTCGGCGGTGCTCATGACCGTCGAGGGGCGCTCGACCTCCCAGCCCTCGACGGACCGGCCGCCCCGCAGGTCGCGGAAGGCGGTGACGAGCACCTCCAGGACCGCGTCGTCGACCGCGAACGGCGTCTGGACCCGGTCGAGCGCGGCCCGGGCCTGCCGGGCCACGAGCGCGGTCTCGGCGGCCAGGTCGGGGATCGGGCCGACGGTCTCGAAGTTGAACCGGCGCTTGAGCGCGGCCGACATCTCCGACACCCCGCGGTCGCGGAGGTTGGCGGTGGCGATGAGCGTGAAGCCGGGCGCCGCGTGGATCGTGGCGCCCGGGGTGCCGGCCAGCTCGGGCACGGCGATGCGCCGGTCGGACAGGATCGACACCATCGCGTCCTGCACCTCGGGCAGGCAGCGGGTGATCTCCTCGATGCGCGCGACGCCACCGCTGCGCATCGCGGTGAGCACCGGCGAGGGCACCAGGGCCTCCGGGCTCGGGCCGGACGCGAGCAGCAGCGCGTAGTTCCACCCGTAGCGCAGCTGGTCCTCGGTGGTGCCCGCGGTGCCCTGCACGACCAGCTCGCTGGTGCCGCAGACGGCCGCCGACAGCAGCTCGGACAGCATCGACTTGGCGGTGCCGGGCTCGCCGACGAGCAGCAGCCCGCGCTCGCCGGCCAGGGTCACCACGCAGCGCTCGACCAGGGCCCGGTCGCCGACGAACTTCCGCGGGATCGTGAGCTTCACCGGCACGCCCTCGGGCCGCACGCCCTTGGGCAGCGTCAGCTCGCGGTCGTCGCTGCCGGCGATGAACGTCACCACCGCGCGCGGCGTGAGTCGCCAGCCCGGCGGGCGGGGGCCGCCGTCGAAGGCGGCCAGGAACGCGAGCTCGGTCGCGTGCGCGAACTCGGCCGGGTCGATCTGCCGGGTCAGGGTCGAGGCCGTCATCGGCGTCCCTTCGTGTTCGTGGTGAGTTCTTCGAATCGGGGAAGGTCGCCGGCGGTGATCCGGCCCCAGGCGAGCTCGAACAGCCGCGGCGCGGGCGCGACCGGCACGACGACGCCGAGGCCGCCGATGTCCTCGCCGTCGCCGATGAGCAGCGGCAGCTTCCACCGCTCCAGCGGCACGTGCGGCGCGCCGAGGGCGAGCCAACCGCCGGGCAGGAACAGCGACCGGCCGGCGCGCGGCCGCTTGGCCTCGACGACCAGGTCGGTGGCGGCCAGCTCGGCCCGGGCCTTCTTGAGCCGGGCCGGCTTCCAGCCCGTCCAGGCCGCCACGTTGCGGTCGGTCGGGTCGGGCAGGGCGAGCAGCTGCAGGTAGACCGTGGCGGCGTCGGCGCCCAGGCCGTGCCGCTCGGCGACCACGGCGACCAGCTCCGGCACCGAACGGGACGGGTCGTGCGCGTCGTCGACCGGCTCGGCCGCGATCCAGTCGGCCAGCTGGTCGCCGAGCACCGCGCGGGTCGCGACGATCGCCTGGCTCTCGCCGGTGAACGCGACGAGCGCCCCGAGGAACGGATCGTCGAGCCCGGCGATGCGGGCCGGGCGGAGGTGGATCGCGTTCCAGTACCCGTGCTGCGTCTGGAAGAACAGGCCGGTGTCGATGGCCTTCTCGTCGCGGGTCACCGGGGTGCCGAGGCCGGCGACGAACTTCTCGAACGACTCGGTGTCGTTGTGCCCGACGACGAACGTGGTCTCCGGGTCGCGCAGCCGCTGCCCGGCCAGCTCCAGCACGCGGGGCAGCGCGGCGCGGATCGGGTCGCCGACCGGCAGCCGCCGGACCAGCCACGGCACGCTGCGCACGACCGAGACGACGACGTCGTCGACGTCGACGCCCTCGACGTTGCCCTGCAGCCACCGGCAGGTCTCCGCGTTGGCGACGCCGTGCAGGAACTCCGAGGCGCTCAGGCCGGTGACCGAGCCGGAGCGGTGCAGCTCCAGGATGAGCCCGTCGTCGACCGGCGTGCGGGCGCCGACGCGCTCGGTGCACCAGGCGGCCAGCCGGTCCAGCGCCGGGCCGGCGGTCCACAGCGTCGCCGGGTCCTCGGGCAGCAGCACCGCATGGATGCCGGCGGCCGGGGACAGCGTCCTGTCGCGGCGGAGCCGCTCGACGGCCAGCTCGACCGTGGCGGGGGTCACCGCCGGGTCGAGCTCCCAGCCCTCGGGCCGCTGCTCCCACGCCTCCTTGTCGCGCGGGCCGGTGAGCAGCACGGTGGCCTCGGCGAGGCTGATCCCGGCCGCGGTCGAGACGGCCCGGACGAGGTCGGGCCGGAAGGGCAGCGGCCCGTTGGCGCGGGCGGCCGCGACGAACGCGGTCACCTGCGCGGCACCGATGCCGTGGCTGTGCATGACCCGGTGCTCGGCGCCGATGGTGTGCCCGGGGATCGGCCCGGAGCGGCCGCTCGTGGCGAGCTCCAGCACGACCGCGTCGCCGTCCTCCCGGTCGACCCGGGTCGGGACCAGGCGCCGGCCGTCGCCGAGGTCGACGACCTCGCCGGCCCTCAGGACCGGGGTGCCGGTGTCGGACTTGAGCAGCATCCGCCGGAACCGCCCGCCCGCGACCACCAGGCCGGAGTCGGCGACGATCTCCAGCAGGTCGAGCAGGGCGGTGCGGTGCTCGGCCGGGGTGAGCGGCGAGACGGCCCGCATGAGGACGGCCGGCAGCGCCCCGATGGTGTCGAACCAGTCGACGTCGGCGCGGGCGAGCACGTCGCCGAGCGGCCGGTCGGGCTCGCGGCCGGTGAGCGCCGCGCCGGTGAGCCGGAACAGCCGCACGCCCTCGTGCCCGTGGTCGTAGCAGCCGGGGATGAGCCCGCTGAGCGCCGCGTTGAGCAGCCGATCGGAGGGCTTGTCGGCGTCGGGGTCGGTCATCCCGGCGACCGACTGGGCGGCGATCTCGGCGGTCGCCGTGGTGAGCCGCCGCAGCCGCCGCGCGGAGCGGGCGGCGTGCCGGACGACCCCGGCGACGCCGGTGACGAGCGCCGGGTGGGTCAGCCCGGGCAGCGCGTCGCCGACCAGCTTGCGGACGGCCTCGGCGTCGACGTCGGCGTCCGGCTCGGTCGTGGTCTGGGCCAGCGCGGCGGCGAGCAGCTCGCCGGCCGCGGCGTCGGTGAGCCCGCGCAGCACCGCGGAGCCGGCCTCGTCGCGCGGCCGCAGGTAGTGCCAGTACGCCGGAGGCGGCACCAGCGGGGTGCCCTCGGCGAACGGGCCGCTCTCCCCTTCGAGCCGGACGTGGGCGAACCGCAGCCCGTCGGCGGTGGTGAGGACGACGGCATTGTTGCGGTACGAGTCCTGGCGCAGCAGGCCGTGCAGCGTCTCGGCGCCGGGGAACCGGATCGCGCCGACGAGCTGGCCGGTGGTGCCGCCGCCGGGCTGGCCCGGCACCGTGAACGAACGGCCGTCGACGCCCTCGCCGAGCTGGGCACCGCCCGGGCCGCTGCGCAGGCGCCAGCCGACCAGCCCGTCGCGCTGGCCGAGCGGGCTGTCGGCGGTCTCGGGGCCGCCGGGGCGCAGGCGGCAGGCGAGCGACTCCAGCTCGAAGCCGGGAACGCCGCCGGACTCGAAGAACGCCGGCATCGACGCGCGGCCGAGGTCGCCGGTCGCGACGTCGAACTCGCGCCACCGCCAGGTGTAGTCGTTCTGGTGGTACATCAGCACCCAGTAGTGCAGGCCGTCGGTCGCCACCGTGCCCCGCTCGATCGCGGACCGGTCGCCCGCGTGCAGCGGCCGGTGCCCGCCGGTGCGACCGCCGCCGGGCAGCGCGAACGAGCCCTCGCCGCTGCCCGAGAACGCGTCCTCCGGGGCCTCGAACACGTCGTCGGGGGCGCCGGTCCAGTAGCCGGCGCGCTTGTCGTCGGCGTCCCAGGTGACGAGGAGCTGGCCGTCGACATACCGCAGCGTCTGCCGCCACCGCCA
This sequence comes from Dactylosporangium sucinum, assembly GCF_014647515.1. Classification (GTDB taxonomy): domain Bacteria; phylum Actinomycetota; class Actinomycetes; order Mycobacteriales; family Micromonosporaceae; genus Dactylosporangium; species Dactylosporangium sucinum. The sequence goes on from NZ_BMPI01000009.1 coordinate 149,829, forward strand.
CTGCCGCTGCGCGGCCGGGATGCGCAGCAGGTGCTCCAGCTCGACGCCGCCGGGGCCGGTGACGACCACCTGGTCGCCGGAGCGCAGCATCAGCTGCGGCCACTGGGCCTGCACCTCGGGCCGCTCGTTGCCGCCGGACGGCAGCCGGGTGACCGCGTCCTCCAGCGCCGGCCAGCCGTACTCGTCGAAGACGCCGGCCCGCAGGGACGCGCCGAGGATCGGGCCGAGGTCGTGCTCGGTGATGCGCCGGATCGCCTCCGGGTTGACCGCGAGGCCCTCCGGGCAGGCGACCAGCGAGAGCCGGGCCAGCTCGGGGGCGAGCGAGGTCAGGCCCTCGCGCAGGATGCGGTCGGCGAGCCGGTCGAGCCAGCGGTGCAGCGCCGCGCGCAGGCCGGGCACCGCGACGACGGCCGCGACCCGCTCCGGGGACACGCTGACGTTGTCGCCCCAGCCGGTGCGCAGGACGCTCTCGACCGCATCGCCGAGGCGGCCGAGCAGCGGCTCGAACCGCCCCACGTGGGCCAGGTCGCGGCGGCCCTCGGTCTCGTCCTTGAGCCAGGCGTCGACGGGGCAGTGCACGTCGTCGGCGAACTCACCGAGCGGCACGCCGAGCTCCAGGCACAGGTCGATGACGTCGAGGTCGACGGCCTGCCGGGTGCTGCCGAGGTCGACCGGGGCGCCGTCGGCGCGCAGCCGCTCGGCCATGCGCTCGATGAGCCGCAGCTGGGCCGGGAGCCGCTTGCGCCGCCAGCCGGCGCGGTGGTCGTCGAGCCGGGACAGCCAGCCGGCCGGGCCGTCGGCCGGCTCGGCCTCGGCCGGGACCGACCCGGCCGGCCCGGTGAGCGCCTCGCTCGCCCCGGACTCGTCGAGGATGTCGAGCCACACGTCGCCCGGGCACTCCCGGGGGAACATGCCCAGCAGCTGCCCGCGGATCCGCGGGTCGCGGCGGGCCAGGCGGACCAGGGACGACCGGTATGCCGTCCAGAAGCCGCCGGGGGCGCGCAGGACCGACGGCGCCTCGAGCAGCTCGGCGATCAGGCGCTCCTCGTCGTCCTCGCCGACCTTGGCCGCCTTCGCCAGGCGGCGCAGGTCGACGTGCATCTGCGCATAGGGCGGCATGCCGCCGAGGGTGCGCTCGACACACAGCCGGCGGAACCGCTCGTAGGCGACGGCGGGCGCGCTGCGCCCGGCGAGGTCGCGGGCGTGGGCCGACAGCGCCTTCGCGGTGAGCGCGCCGGCGAGGGCGAACTCCAGGAAGACCGTGTGCTGGCGCTCCTCGTCGATGGTGAGCGCGAAGAGCCGCTCGGCCTCGCGGGCCTTGCCGAACATCGTGGCCGCATAGGTGGTGCTGTCGGCGACGAGGAACGCGCGGGCCGCCTCCTCGTAGAACGTCGGCAGGAAGTGCGGCACCGACCGGGCGAGCCGCTCGCCGAGCTCGTTGAACCCGTCGCGGGCCGGGCCGATGCGCGACTTCGCCACGCGCGAGAGCCGCTCGATGTCCTTCACCAGCGCGAGGGCGTGGTGGCCGTTGGCCGGGTCGTGGACCAGGGCCCAGGCCGGGAAGCCGAGTGCCTGCTGCCGCACGACGCCGACCTCGGCGACCTCCTCGGGCGCGGCGAAGCCGAGGAACTCCATCGTCAGGTCCTCGGCCGGGCCGAGCGTGCGGGCCACCAGCCGCACCACGGTCCGCTCGCCGAGCACCGGGTGCCGGTAGGCCCGGGTGGTCAGCACGTCGACCGTGTCGGCCACCGCCTCCGCCCCGGGCAGCAGCACCGCTCCCGCATCCAGCATCGCCTCACTCATGCCGCCGCCTCCTCGCCGCTCTCCTCGACAACCCGGCCGGCGTAGAGCGCCGCCGCCATGCGCATGCCCTCGGACCACGCCACCGGCCCCACCTCGGCGAGCGGCAGGCCCGCGCCGTCGCCCCGCACGAACACCAGGTCGCCGGTCTCGGCCTCGGACCAGGGGTCGTCGGCGCCGACCCAGCTGCGGGCCTCGACCACGTCGCCGCCCTCGAACACCCGGCAGACCGCGTAGCCGCCCTTCACCGGATAGCCCAGCGAGGAAGCCCGGCCGAGCAGGTGCCGCAGCTCGGCGAACCGGCCGCCGGCGTAGTCACGGACGGCCCGCGCGTTGGCGTCGAACACCGCCGGGCGCACCCACGTCTGGCGGAACAGCTGGTCGACGGACTGGCTGACGCCGAGGTCGGCGGCGAACTCGCGGAGGTCGTCGAGGTCGGGCAGGCGCACCGGGTGCGGGATCGCGACCCGCTCGGCCGGCAGCCGGACGGTCTCGCCGTCGAGGTTCACGATGCCGACGCCGTCAGGTGACGCGTCGCGCAGGAAGCCGACCTCGTCGGGGTCCCAGCCGCCGTCGTCGTCGAGGACGGCCACGACCAGGTCGGTCAGCGCCGCCCGCCACGTCTCGTCGGCCCAGACCCGGGCCAGGACCGCCGCCGGCACCGGCAGCGACCGGACCATCCACAGGTCGACCTGCTCGCGGACCTGCGCCTCGTGGCGGCCCAGCCACTCGACGAGCTGCCGCAGCCCGGCCACCGCCGGGTCGTCGCGCAGCGCCGGTGGCACCGACTTGAGCACCTTGCCCTTCGCGTTGCGGCAGGCTATCTGCCCGGACACCAGGGTGACCTCGTAGCCACCACTCGCCGCCAACCACGTCATGCGATCACTGCCTCACCGATCTCAGGGGGGATCAATCGGATTGATGCGGAAATGAGGGAACAGCATCAAGTACCCCGGGAGACTAGCCATCGGGTGCGACAGTTTTGGAAAAGACCTGGCAAGGTGGAGGCATGTGCCGGAACATCCGCGTGCTCAACAACTTCGAGCCGCCCGCCACCGAGGACGAGATCGAGGCCGCCGCGCTGCAGTATGTGCGGAAGGTCGCGGGCATGACCAGGCCCTCGGCGGCCAACCAGGAGGCGTTCGACGCCGCCGTGGCCGCCGTCGCCGACGCGACCCGCGTGCTGCTCGACGCCCTGGTCACCAACAGCCCGCCGCGCGACCGCGAGGTCGAGGCGGCCAAGGCCAAGGCTCGCGCGGCGGAGCGCTACGGCACCGCACGCTGACGGCTGTGCGGCTGCCGGAGCGGGCCGGCGAGGGACGGCTGGTGTCGGGAAGCCGACACCGGTGCGGGCGCGACCGGCAGCCCGGCCGCGCCCGCATCACACCGGCTCAGTAGCCGGCCAGGCCACTCTCCGTGCCCACCTTGCGCGCGGCCAGGGCCCGCACGATCGTCGCCGTCTCCTCGTAGCCGACGATGAGCACCGCGTCGGGCCGCGCCTCGCGCACGCCGGCCGCGATCCCGGCGAAGTCTTCCGCGCTGGCCGGGTAGCTCAGCAGCGCGATGTCGTCGCCGGCCATCCCGGCCGCGACGAGGTCGGCCTTCACGTTCTGCTGCAGGCCCATCCCGTACGCGTCCTCGCGCGCCACGACGACCACCCGCTTCGGGCCGTCGCGCATGATGACGTCGGCGAGGGCCCGCGCCTGCAGCGTGTCCGGCGGCGCGGTGCGGAAGAACATGCCGCCGTCCGGCACCGCGCTCAGCTCGTCCGACGTCGACGACGGCGAGATGAGGATGCGTCCGGCGGCGGCGATCTTCGGGATGACCGCCTTGGTCACGCTCGACGACGACGCGCCGATGATGACCTGCACGCCGAGGCCGACGAGCCGGTCGACGGTGGCCGCGGCGACGGCCGCGTCGGTGCCGTCGTCGCCGTCGATCCACTCGACCGGCTCGCCGAGCACGCCGCCGGCGGCGTTGAGGTCGGCGACCGCGAGCTTGGCGCCGGCGAAGCGCGGGCCGCTGCGGTACGCGAGCCGGCCCGTGTGCGGCATGAGCGCGCCGACCTTCAGGGCACGCTTCTTGTTCGAGCTCGAGTTCGGGTTCGCCGCGGGCGGCGGCGCGGCCGCGGTGCTCGCCGACCGCTCGTCGCCGGCGCCCACGTACTCGGTCAGGTTGTCGTTGATGGTGGCGTCGCGGCCGAAGTGCAGCGTGCCGTAGGAGGCCGACGACGGCTCGCCCTGGTCGGTCAGGCCGCTGCGGCTCAGCGAGACGCCGCGGTAGGCGAAGTCGCGGCCGGACTTGGCGAGCGGCAGGCAGGTGGCCGCGCTGTCACACTCGGCGCCGCCGGTCGTGGCGGGGACGATGAACTTCGCGACGGTGGGTGCCTCGACGGTACGGGCGGACTCCGCGGCCAGTCCCGCGATCATCACGGCGTCGTAGGCCTCGGCGGCGTACCCGAAGTCGGCGAGCGACGCGTCGACCGAGCGCAGCCGCGTCTTGAACGTCTCGGGAAGCTTCAGCAGCGGCGCGGTGCCGGTCATGCCGGACAGCAGGCCGGGGTTCCCGTCGAGCTTGTTTCGCAGCGAGTTGGTCATGTTGGCGTCCGAGCCGTAGAGCCGGACATGGACCGGGGTGTCCGGATCCTGTCCAGCTCCTTCGCGCTTCGTGCCGCAGCCGGCGAGGGTCACCGCCGCCACCAGGACGACGGCGGTCGACCGCGCCCTGTGTGCCTGCGTCGCACTGATTGTCACTGGTCCTCCGGATCCCGAGAGACGGCCGCGAGGACTGTAGGTGCCGCGGATGCACGCGAACCAGGCAAGCGAGACGACCTTGAGGAAACCTTGCCGTATCGGTTGCTGGTGGTAACCTGGTGCGAGCAGATCTTGGGGGGCGCCGGCCACCGTGGTGGGACGGGCGCCCGAAACGTGAGGACGAGACCAGTGTTGAGCGAGGACGACATCTCCGGGTGAGCCCCGGATTTTCGACGTCCCTTTTCCGCTCTCTTCTCCTGGATCGGTTCATGTCCAAGGCTTCCATCGTCGCCACCAGTCTGTCGTTCGCCTGGGCCGACGCGACCCCCGTCTTCGACGACCTCACCTTCGCCGTCGGCCCCGGCCGGACCGGCCTCGTCGCGCCCAACGGCGCCGGCAAGAGCACGCTGCTGCGGCTCGTCGCCGGTGACCTGACGCCGACGGGCGGGACCATCGCCGTCGACGGCGTCCTGGGGTACCTCCCGCAAAACCTCCCGCTCGACGGCGGTCTCACCGTCGCGGACGCGCTCGAGATCGCCCCCGTCGTCCGCGCGCTCGCCGCCATCGAGGCCGGCGACGCCGCCGAGGAGCACTTCGCCACCGTCGGCAACGACTGGGACGTCGAGGAGCGCGCCCGCGCCCAGCTCGACCGGCTCGGCCTCGGCGACGTCGCCCTCGACCGGCCACTGGAGACGCTCAGCGGCGGCCAGGTCGTGTCGCTCGGCCTCGCCGCCCAGCTGCTCAAGCACCCGGACGTCCTGCTGCTCGACGAGCCGACGAACAACCTCGACCGCGCGGCCCGCGCGCGCCTGCTCGACGCGCTCGCCGACTTCCGCGGCGCCCTGCTCGTCGTCAGCCACGACCGCGACCTGCTCGACCGCGTCGACCGCATCGCCGAGCTGACCCGCGGCGAGCTGCGCATGTTCGGCGGGGGTTTCACGATGTACCACGAGGCGAAGCGTGCCGCCCGCGACGTCGCCGAGCAGCGGCTGCGCACCGCGGAGCAGGATCTCAAGCGGGAGAAGCGGGAGCTGCAGCAGGCCCGCGAGCGGGCGGCCCGCCGCGCGACGGCCGGCGCCCGGGCGGGCCAGGACATCCCGCGCATCATCGCCGGCGGCCTGAAACGGCGCGCGCAGGAGTCCGCCGGCCGCGCCGACGACCTGCACGGGCAGCGCGTCGACGCCGCCCGGGCCCGCGTCGACGAGGCCGACCGCGCCCTGCGCGAGGACGACACGCTCGCCCTGTCGCTGCCGGACACGGTGGTACCGCAGGGCCGCACCGTCGTCGCCGCCACGGACGTGCGCGTCCGCGACCTCTTCGACGGGGCCGGCCTGACGATCCGCGGCCCGGAACGCATCGCGCTCACCGGCCCGAACGGCGCCGGCAAGTCGACCCTGCTGCGCGTCCTGGCCGGCCTGCAGTCCCCGTCCTCGGGCACGGTGACCCGCGCCGACGGCCGGGTGGCGTACCTTTCCCAGCGCCTGGACCTGCTCGACCCGTCGGTGTCGACGGCCGACCACCTGCGCGCGGCCGCGCCGGACCGTCCCCGCACCGAGCAGATGCACCTGCTGGCGAGGTTCCTGTTCAAGCCGGACCGGGCGGCCCAGCCGGTGGCCACCCTGTCGGGCGGCGAACGCCTCCGCGCGACGCTGCTGTGCGTCCTGTGCGCGGACCCGGCCCCGCACCTGCTCCTGCTGGACGAGCCGACGAACAACCTGGACCTGACGAGCGTCGAGCAGCTGACGGCGGCCCTGACCGCGTACCGCGGCGCGTTCGTGGTGGTGAGCCACGACGAACGCTTCCTGCGGGACATAGCCGTCGACAGGTGGCTCACGCTCAGCGCCCGCACCCTGCGCGAGACGGCCCCACCGGACTCCTGACCGCGTCGATCTTGCAGTTGTGGTTGGCCGCAAAGCCGGCATTCCGGGAGTGTCGCGGCACCACAACTGCAAGATCGACGCAAAAGTGGGCGGGCTACGGCGCGGTCGCGGTGATGGCTTCCTGGAAGGCCCTCGCGCGGGCCTCGTAGTTGTCGTAGCGGCCGTAGCTCGGCGCCGCCGGGGACAGCAGCACCACGCCGCCCGGAGGCACGATCGAGCGCGAGCGGCGCACCGCGTCCGGCAGGTCGTCGGCCAGGACCCGCGTGACGCCCGGGAGGTCGCCCACCACGTCGAGGATGTGCTCGCCGCTGTCCGGGACGCCGATCAGGGTCAGCGAGACCGCCCGGGACGACAGGTAGTCGCGCAGCGGCGTGTAGTCGATGCCCCGGTCCTGGCCGCCGACGATGACCACCAGGGGGCGGCCCGCGTAGGCCTCGATGGCGTGGATCGCGGTCTGCGGGGCCGTCGACAGCGAGTCGTTCACGAACTCCACGCCCGACGGGTCGGAGATCGGGGTCAGGCGGTGCGGCAGCGGCTGGAACGAGCGTAGGCCCGCCTCCAGGGCGCCCCGCTCCCCCGGCACGTCGACGCCCCAGGCCCGCAGCGCGCCCAGCGCCACGCACAGGTTGCCGTCGTTGTGGATGCCGCGCAGCGGGAAGGCCTCGCGCGGGAACAGGTCGTCGGCGCCGAGCAGGACGCGGCCGTCACGCACGTGGAAACCGGCCGGGACGGCCGCCGGGCGCAGCGGCAGGCCGGGGCGGGCGGCCAGCTCGGCGGCGAGGACCGGGTCGGTCGCGTTGTAGACGACCGCTGACGGGCCGTGCGCGACGATGTTGAGCTTGTGGGCATAGTACTGGGCCGGGAGGCCGTCGCGGGTCCAGTCCAGGTGCTCCTCGAACAGCGACGTCAGCGCCACCACGCGCGGGGAGTCGTCGAGGTCGGCCGACTGGTACATCGACAGCTCCAGGACGTACAGCGGCGCGTCCGGCAGGTCGAAGGCCGCGATGCCGATGTTGCCGCCGATGACCGCCGGCCGGCCGGAGGCCACCAGCAGGTGGTGGATGAGCGACGTGGTGGTGCTCTTGCCCTTCGAACCGGTGACGCCGATCGTGCGGCCGGCCCGGTCGGCCATCCAGAGGCTGGTGCCGCCGGTGATCCGCACGCCGCGCTCGCGCAGCCGCTGGACCCACGGGTGCGACTCGCCGATGACGGGCGAGCGGACCACGATCTCGACGTCGTCGAGCGCCGGCCAGGCGGCGTCGCCCTCGACCAGCGGCGCCAGGGTCGCGTCCCAGGGCGTGCCCAGGAACGTCGCCTTGTCCTGGACGACGACCAGACTCGCGGGCCCGACCGGCGCGATCGCGGCGACGGCCGCCTTGCCCTCGCGGCCGGTGCCCCAGACCGCCACCCGGCGGCCGCGCAGTTCGGACAGGTGCATGGCGGTACCCTATCGGCCCCGCCCGGTCACCGACTTCCGGTAGTCGCTGTTCAAGCGTCCGATGAGCGTCAGCGGGACGCCCTTCGGGCAGACCGTGGTGCACTCCCCCGCGTTCGTGCAGCCGCCGAAGCCCGCGTCGTCGTGGGCGGCGACCATCCCGACCACCCGGGTGTCGCGCTCCGGCTGGCCCTGGGGCAGCAGGCCGAGGTGGGCGACCTTGGCCGCGGTGAACAGCATCGCCGAGCCGTTCGGGCAGGCGGCCACGCACGCGCCGCAGCCGATGCAGGTGGCCGCCTCGAACGCGGCGTCGGCGTCGGCCTTCGGCACCGGGGTGGCGTGCGCTTCGGGCGCGGCGCCGGTCGGCGCGGTGATGTACCCGCCGGCCTGGATGATCCGGTCGAAGGCGGAGCGGTCGACGACGAGGTCGCGGACCACCGGGAACGCGGCCGACCGCCAGGGCTCGACGTCGATCGTGTCGCCGTCCTTGAACTCGCGCATGTGGAGCTGGCAGGTCGTCGTCAACCGGGAAGGGCCGTGCGCCGAGCCGTTGATCATCATGCCGCACATGCCGCAGATGCCCTCGCGGCAGTCGTGGTCGAACGCGATCGGCTCGTCACCCTCCAGGATGAGCCGCTCGTTGAGGACGTCGAGCATCTCCAGGAACGAGGCGTCCGGCGAGATGCCCTCGACCCGGTAGGTGACCATCCGGCCGCGGTCGGAGGGGCCAGCCTGGCGCCACACGCGCAGGGTGATGTCCATCTACTTGTAGCTCCGCTGAGTGGGGTGGACGTACTCGAAGTCGAGCACTTCCTTGTGCAGGACGGGCGGCTCGCCGGTACCGGCGAACTCCCAGGCGGCCACGTAGGAGAACTCGTCGTCGTGGCGCAGCGCCTCGCCGTCGGGCGTCTGGCTCTCGGCCCGGAAGTGCCCGCCGCACGACTCGGCGCGGTGCAGCGCGTCGATGCACATGAGCTCGGCCAGCTCGAAGAAGTCGGCGACCCGCCCGGCGCGCTCCAGGTTCTGGTTGAGCTGCTCGCCGGTGCCGGGGACCTTGACGCGGGTCCAGAACTCCTCGCGCAGCGACCGGATCAGGCTGATCGCCTTGGTGAGGCCCTCCTCGGTGCGCTCCATGCCGCAGTACTCCCACATGATGTGGCCGAGCTCGCGATGGAACGAGTCCACGGTCCGGTCGCCGTCGACCGACAGCAGCTTCGCGAGACGATCCCGCACCGACGAGCGAGCGTCGACGACCGCGGGGTGATCGGCGGCAACGGACGGGAACGGGCCGGAGGCCAGGTAGTCGTTGATCGTGTTCGGCAGCACGAAGTACCCGTCGGCGAGGCCCTGCATGAGCGCCGACGCGCCGAGCCGGTTGGCGCCGTGGTCGGAGAAGTTGGCCTCGCCGACGACGAACAGGCCGGGGATCGTCGACTGCAGGTCGTAGTCGACCCACAGGCCGCCCATCGTGTAGTGCACCGCGGGGTAGATGCGCATCGGCGTGACGTACGGGTCCTCGCCGGTGATCCGCTGGTACATCTCGAACAGGTTGCCGTACTTCGCCTCGACCGCGGCCCGGCCGAGCCGGCCGATCGCGTCGGCGAAGTCGAGGTAGACGCCCAGCCCGCCGGGGCCGACGCCGCGGCCCTCGTCGCAGACGTTCTTGGCGGCGCGGGAGGCGATGTCCCGCGGTACCAGATTGCCGAACGCCGGATAGATCCGCTCGAGGTAGTAGTCGCGCTCGTCCTCGGGGATGTCGGCCGGGGCCCGGTCGTCGCCCGCGCGGAGCGGCACCCAGACGCGGCCGTCGTTGCGCAGCGACTCGCTCATGAGCGTGAGCTTGCTCTGGTGCGTGCCCGACTCGGGGATGCAGGTCGGGTGGATCTGCGTGTAGCAGGGGTTGGCGAACAGCGCGCCCTTGCGGTGTGCTCGCCAGGTCGCGGTGACGTTGCAGCCCTTGGCGTTCGTCGACAGGAAGAACACGTTGCCGTAGCCGCCGCTGGCCAGCACGACGGCGTCGGCCAGGTCGGTGGTGATCTCGCCGGTGACGAGGTCGCGCACCACGATGCCGCGGGCGCGGCCGTCGAGGACGACGAGCTCCAGCATCTCGTGGCGGGCGAACATCTCGATGTTGCCGGCGGCGATCTGCCGCTCCATCGCCTGGTACGCGCCGAGGAGCAGTTGCTGGCCCGTCTGGCCGCGGGCGTAGAAGGTGCGCGACACCTGGGTGCCGCCGAAGGAGCGGTTGTCGAGCAGGCCGCCGTACTCGCGGGCGAACGGCACGCCCTGCGCCACGCACTGGTCGATGATGTTCACCGAGACCTGCGCCAGGCGGTACACGTTGGACTCGCGGGCCCGGAAGTCGCCGCCCTTGACCGTGTCGTAGAACAGCCGGTAGATCGAGTCGCCGTCGTTGCGGTAGTTCTTGGCGGCGTTGATGCCGCCCTGGGCGGCGATCGAGTGGGCCCGGCGCGGGCTGTCCTGGTAGCAGTAGGAGCGGACGCGGTAGCCCGCCTCGGCGAGGGTCGCCGCCGCCGAGCCGCCGGCCAGGCCGGTGCCGACGACGATGACCGACAGCTTGCGGCGGTTGGCCGGGTTCACCAGCTTGGCGCCGAACCGGCGGCGCTCCCAGCGGGTCTCGATCGGGCCGTCCGGCGCGGCCGTGTCGGCGATCGGGTCGCCCTCGTTCCAGAGATTCATGGTCATGACACCAGCCCCGTGAGGACGGCGAACGGCACCGACAGGTAGCCGGCGACGAGGACGACGGCGACGGCGAGCGCGGCGGTTCGAGCGAACCGCTCGCCGCGCGCGGTGCGCTGCCCGAGGGTGCGCAGCGCGCTGAAGACGCCGTGCCGCAGGTGGAACCCGACGGCGACGAGCGCGAGCGTGTAGAAGAGGGTGACGTACCACCGCGCCGGCGCGAAGTCGGCGACCACGTTGGCGGCGGGGTGGTGCGGGTCGCCGACCGGGTTCACCGTGCCGGTGGTCAGGTCCAGGATGTGGAAGACGACGAACAGCAGGATGATGACGCCGCCCCAGCGCATGGTGCGCGCGGCGTAGCTGCCCTGGACCTTGGGCCGGTGGGCGTAGCGGACCGGCCGGGCGGCGCGGGCGCGCCGGGCCAGGATCGTGGCCGCGACGACGTGCGCGACGACGACGACGGTCAGGCCGCCGCGTTGGATCCAGAGGTACCACTGGTGCGGCAACACCGGCGAGCCGAGCTCGCGCAGCCAGGCCGCGTAGTGGTCGAACGCCTCGGCGCCGACGAAGATCTTCAGGTTGCCCAGCATGTGCGCGAACAGGAAGAGCACCAGCAGGATGCCACTCGCCGCCATGACGAGCTTGAGCCCGACGGAAGACGTACGTCTGCCGGGTCGGTTGCGCTTCTTCGGTACCGCGCGCGGGGCCGTGAGTACCGCCACGAGCCCGACGCTAGGGTCGGAGGTCCCATTCGTCCAATGCATGAGGACCGCACCCGCGATAGCCGTAGGCTATCAAGGTGCAGCTCCAACAGCTCCGATACTTCGTAACCACGGCCGAACACCGACATTTCACCCGGGCGGCCGAGCTGCTGGGTGTGAGCCAGCCAACGCTGAGTAAGCAGATTCACACTCTGGAGGCAACCCTCGGGGCGCCGCTGTTCGACCGGTCCCGCGGCACGGTCGTGCTCACCACCGCCGGCGAGACGCTGCTGCCGCTCGCCCGCCGCGTGGTGGCCGACGCCGACTCCGCCCGCGACGCCGTCCAGGAGGTCGTCGGCCTGCGCCGGGGCCGGGTCCGGCTGGGCGCGACGCCGAGCCTGTGCACGTCGCTCGTCCCGGTCGTCCTGCGCGAGTTCCACGCCCGCCACCCGGACATCGAGCTGCACGTCGACGAGGGCGGCTCGCAGGACCTGGTCGCCGACCTGGTCGCGCACGCGCTCGACCTGGCCCTGGTGGTGCAGCCGGCGCGGGGCACCGACCCGGCCCTGGAGGCGGTGCCGCTGCTGCGCGAGAGCCTGGTCGTGGCCTCGGTCGCGCCGCTGCCGGAGCGGCTCTCCCTCGCCGAGCTGCGGCACACCCCGCTCGTCATGTTCCGCACCGGCTACGACCTGCGCGAGGCGACCCTGGAGGCGTGCCGCCGGGCCGGCTTCACGCCCACCTACGCCGTCGAGGGCGGCGAGATGGACGCGGTGCTCGCCTTCGTCGAGGCCGGCCTGGGCGTGGCCCTGGTGCCGAGCATGGCCCTCGTCAACCGGCCGCTGCTGCGCGCCACGCCCCTCGCCGACCCGGACGTGCACCGCACGATCGCCCTGGCCCGGCGCCGCGGCTCGGTCCTGTCCCACGCCGCCCAGGCGATGCGCGAGACGCTGCTCAACCACGTGGCCAGCGGTCCGCTCCCGGTTGGGGTACAGGCGCTGTGAGCCCGTGCTCGTCGATGAGCTCGGTGAAGTTCAGGCACCCATGGCCTGGTCGCCGGGCCGTAGGCGTGGCGCAGCGACGCCCAGTCGGGGGTGGCCATCACGCCATTGTCCGGTAGGTTGCCCCGGTGGACATCTGGCAGGCGGTTGTGCTCGGCGTGGTCGAGGGGGTCACCGAGTTCCTGCCGGTGTCCTCCACCGGGCACCTGACGATCACCGAGAAGCTCATGGGCATCCCGATCGACGACAAGGGTGTCACCGCGTTCACCGCGATCATCCAGGTCGGCGCGATCATCGCCGCGATCATCTATTTCCGGGCCGACATCGGGCGGTTCATCACCGGGTTCGTCAAGGGGGTCGCCAGCGCCGAGGGCCGCAAGCAGGACGGCTGGCGGATGGCGGTCAACGTGATCATCGGGTCGGTGCCGATCGCGATCGTCGGGCTGCTGTTCAAGGACCTCATCGAGGGCGCGCTGCGCAGCCTGTGGTTCGTCGCCGGCGCGCTCGTCGTGTGGAGCCTGGTCATGGTCACCGCCGAGTACCTGGCCCGGCACCGGCGCGGCGAGGGGCAGGTGACCTGGAAGGACTCGCTGGTCATCGGCATCGCCCAGTGCATCGCGCTGGTGCCGGGCGTGTCCCGCTCGGGCGCCACGATCAGCGCCGGGCTGTTCCGCGACCTCGACCGGGTGACCGCGACCCGCCTGTCGTTCTTCCTCGGCATCCCGGCCCTCGCCGCGGCGGGCGCGCTCGAGGGCGTGCAGCGGGCCGGCGAGGTGGCGGAGACCGTCGGCTGGGTGCCGGTCGGGGTCGGGCTCGTGGTGAGCTTCGTCGTCGCGTACGCGTCGATCGCCTGGCTGCTGAAGTTCGTCGCCAGTCACTCGATCGCGTCGTTCGTCTACTACCGCGCCGCGCTCGGCGGCGTCATCGTCGCCCTGCTGTGGGGCGGTGTCGTCGCCGCGACCTAAAGGGTCACCCGCTGGTCCAGCCAGTTGAGGTACGACCGCGTGCCCGGGACGATCGGCACGCCGACGATCTCCGGGTTGGGCTCCGGGTGGCGCTCGACCAGGTAGGCGGTCAGCTCGTCGAACCGATCGACCCGCGTGCGCAGCATGAGCTGCCACTCCTCGGTCTCGACCAGCGCGCCGTCCTGCCACCGCATCGACAGCACCGGTCCGATCACCTGCGCGGCGGCGGCGAGCCGCGAGTGGGTTGCCGACCGCGCGACGTACGCCGCGTCCTGCCGGGCCGTGAACGCCGTCGACACCTGCAGATATTCCGTCACGACGAACCACCGTACCCGAGTGCACCCGGCACACGTATTCTTGCTGTTCAGAGCCGCTCCTCTCCGACATGGACACGCGCCGAGGCGACCGTCATCGTCACGGCCGAGCGCCCGGGCTGACCCGGGGTTGCGGGGTGTGCGCCGGGCCGTGGACGATCTCCGCATGAGGCGGCGGGTCACGGCGTACGTCCTGATCGGATCGGTCGCCGTCGCGGTACCCCTGGCCGGTGCCGCGGCGGTGAACCCGTGGCGGTACGTCTACCTGCTGGAGCTGGGCCGGACGCCGGTCGTGGTGGCCGTGCTCACCGTCGCGCCGGTGCTCGTCGCCGTGGCCGTGGGGCTGCTCACGCGGGATCGCGCAGCCCGGATCGCCGTGGGGTGGGTCGCGGCCGGCCTGTCCATCGTGACGGTGTGCGCCGGCGGGTACCTCTCGACCGCACGGTCGGTGTACGGGGGCGAGCCGGAGGCCGGCTCCGAGATCGTCGCGGTGTCGCCGGACGGGCGGTTCGAGCTCGCCGTCCGGCACTACCCGGTCTTCATGCGGGAGCTCGACGTCTACCGGTTGCGGTCCCGGGCGGGGCTGCTGAGCCGTGAGTCGCGCGACGACGTCGCCTGCTTCGCGTTCCCGTTCGACCCGCTCGGGCCGGCGGACACGTTCGCCTCGGCGCGGTTCCCCGACAACGCCACGGTGGAGATCCGCACCGAGGCGAACGTGTCCTGGACGACCGGGTTCGACCCGCACAGCCTCGCCGTCCCGGCGCGGCTCTCGCACGGGTGCGGGAGAGGCGCCTAGGAGCGGCTCGTCCAGGCCATGCGCTGGGTGTCGAGGGCCTCCAGGAGGTACGACCAGACCTCGCTCAGCGTCGGGAAGCTGCCGATCGCGTGCCACAGTGCCCGGACCGGGACGCCCGCCGTGACCGCCACCGTGGCCGAGTGGGTGAGCTCGGCGATGTTGGTGCCGACGAACGTCGCGCCCAGCAGCGTGTCCGTGCGGCGGTCCACCACCAGCTTCGCGCGGCCGCGGTAGTGGTCGCGCTGGACGCGGCCGCCGTACACCTGGGACAGGTCGGTCTCGACCGTCTCGACGTCGTGGCCGCGGGCCAGCGCCGCCGCCTCGGTCAGGCCGGCCACGCCCACCTCGGGGTCGGTGAAGATCACCTGGGCCACGCTGCCGGCGCGGATGCGGTCGGTGTGGCGGTTGAACGGGGTCTCGTCCAGGGCGGCGCCGGTCGCGCGGGCGGCGATCACCTCGCCGGCGACGCGGCCCTGGTACTTGCCGATGTGGGTCAGGTAGGACTCGCCGCTCACGTCGCCGACGGCGTACAGCCAGGGGTGCCCGTCGACGTTGAGGTGCTCGTCGACGGTGAACCGCTCGGGGAGGCCGGCGGCCGTGGACGCCGGGCGGCGGCCGGCCGCGACCAGGATCTCGTCGACGACGAGCTCCTCGCCGCCGGCCAGGAGCACCACGGCCGGACCGCCGTGGACCAGGCCCGCGCCCGCGTCGGTGACGATCTCCCGGCTGACCCGCTCGACCGACTCGCGGAGGCGCACGTCGACGCCCGAGGCGCGCAGGCTGTCGGCCACCGCCACGCCCGCGAACGGCTCCTGCGACGGCAGGAGGCGGTCCGAGCGCTCGACCATCGTGATCTGCACGGCGCCGAGGGCGCGCAGCCAGGTGGCGGACTCGCAGGCGACCAGCCCGCCGCCGACGATGAGCAGGCGGCGGGGCACCTCGCGGACCGCGGTCACGTCGCGGGAGAACCACGGGCGGGCCTCGGCCAGGCCGGGGTTGTCGGGGCAGTACGGGACGCTGCCGGTGGCCACGACGACCGCGTGCCGGGCGCGGATCGTCCGGCCGTTGACCTCGACGGTCTTCTCGCCGGTGACGCGGCCCTTGCCGCGGATGACGTCGACGCCCCACGACAGGGCGGTGCCGACGAACCCGGTGTCGTCGTAGTGGTCGACGAGCGCGTCGCGGCGGCGCAGCACTCCCTCGACGTCGAGGTGCCGGTCGGCCAGCAGCTCGCGGACGCCCCCCAGGTCGCGCCCGGCGCTCAGCAGGTGCTCCGGGGCGAGCAGCGCCTTGCTCGGCACGCAGGCCCAGAACGGGCACTCGCCGCCCACGAGCTCCGGCTCGATCATGACGGCGTCGAGGCCGGAGAAGCGGGTGGCGTACAGGGCGGCGGTCTCCCCCGCCGGCCCGGTGCCGATGACGACGACGTCCCACTCGGCGCGGTCCGGGTTCACGGTTCCGGTCACAGGCCGGTGAATACCCGTCGCCCGATCGTGAAACCCCGGGTCCCGATATCCTCCACCGGTGCAGCCGGACCTCTTCGACGTGTCGCCGGTCGTCCGGTCCGACGCGCCGGAGGTCCGCTCGCCGGTCGCCGACGCCTCGATGCGGGCGCGCTGGCGGGCGCTCATCCTCACCGACCCGGTCGCCCGGCTGGTCCGCAACGCGGCGCACGCGGGCGTGCACGAGGCGTACGACCTGCGCCAGCTGGCCCTGGCCGCGATCGACATCGCGGTCGCCTCGCTCGGGTTCGCCCGCCAGGTCACCCTCGCGGAGCTGGTCGACGAGATCGCCGGGCTGGCGGCGCTCATGCACCCCGACCCGGCGGCGGCGCTCGACGCGGCCCGCTGGGTGATCAAGGGGCTGCTCAACGACGCCGACAACCAGAGCGCGTTCGTCTACCCGTTCGTGGACACGCAGCGCGGCGCCGCCGAGGAGTACGCGTTCAAGCTGCTCCAGCTGCAGGACGGGCCGGACGGCGCCGTCGTGCTCGCGTCGCCGCAGGCGGTCATGGTGTACCTCAACGGCCTGGACCTGGACGTGGACGACGCCGAGGCCGCGTTCTCCGTGGTACTCCAGCGACAGCTCCGCGACCGGAGGTTCGAGGCCGCCGGCCGCACCGCGACGCAGGCCGAGCGGGTGTCGGTGGCCATGTCGGCGTCGCTCGCCGACGTGCTCGACGCCACCCGGCGCGACGTGCGGGCCTTCGACTGGGTGACCGACGTGCCGCACCGGCTCGAACGGGCGCGCGAGCACGTCGAGGACCGCATCGCCGCCGACGCCGAGGTGCTCAACCACGTCGCCGCGGGCATCGACACCGAGACCGACGGCGCGGTGCGGCGGGCGTCGGGTGACCTCGTCGACACGCTGCGCCGCATCCGCCAGGTCCACCTCGACCTGGCCGAGCGGGTGGCCGGCGCCCGCGGCGTGTTCCTGCAGGCCCAGCTGAGCCAGGTCTTCGCCCGCCGGGTCCAGCTGCGGCTGCTCAACGTCGAGGCCGAGCTGTTCCGGCCGGTGCTGCAGCTCACCCAGCAGCGGGCGCAGCCGGTGGCGGAGGCGTTCGGCGACCGGATCCTGGGCCTGCGCGTGCCCCGGCTGCTGCACCTGGACGGGCTCACCGAGATGCTGCTCGCCCCGCCGCGGGTGACCGAGCCGGCCGAGGCGGAGCCGGAGCTGCCGGGCGACACCGAGGGCGTCGACCTGCAGTCGTACCCGCCGGCCGTGGTGGCGGCGGCCACCCGCATCCTGCGCCGCGCCGAGGACCGGCCGGTCCCGCTGTCCGCGCTGCTCGCCGAGGCCCGCGACGCCGACGAGCGCGAGCTGGTGCTGCTGTCGGCGCTGTGGGCGTACGCGCCCGACGGCACGCCGGCCGACGAGGAGGACGACCTGACGGCGCTCACCGCCGGCGTGGCGGCCGAGCGGTCCGGGGCGGTCCTCGACCACCCCGAGGTGTGGGGCGACGACCTGATGGTGACGTACCGGCGAGAGGAGCCCGAGGCGTGACGGTGCCGATGGAGGACGTGTGGGCGGCGGCCGAGCTGGTCGCGTTCGGGCTGCGGCCCGGCGCCCGGCCGACCGAGGGCAACCCCTATGGTCTGCTGCTCGAGCGGTACCGCACGAGCACCGCCTTCCGCGACACCGTCGACACCGTCGCCGGCGGCCTCGGCCTGGTCGTCCTGGGCGCCCCGCCGCGCACCGGCCTGGTGCTCACCACGCAGCCCGGCAGCGTGTTCGCGGTGCGCATGGCCGACCTGCGGGGCGGCAACCTCGGCGCCGACGACAAGCTCGTCGCGGGCCTGGCCGTGCTCGGCATCGCCGCGTACGCGTTCCCGACCGACGCCGAACTCGACGCGACCGAGGTGAAGATCGTCGAGGTGGCGGCGCTGGACCGGTTCATCCGCGACGCGATCGAGCGGCTTCCCGAGGGCGGCGACGCCGAGCACCGCCGGGCCGCCGACGTCTACCGGCGCACGGCCGCGTTCCGGCCGAAGGACCGCCAGCCCGGGCCGGCCCGCGGCTGCACCCAGTTCGCCGTGCAGGAGGTGCTCGGCTGGCTCGTCGAGCGCGGCGCCGCCCGCGCGATGCCGCAGATGGGCCCGTCGACGTACCAGCTCACCGACCGCTTCCGGCTGCTCGTCGCCGACATGGCCGGCGGCGAGGCGCTCTCCGCGCTGCGGGCGGCGGCCTGATGGCGGCGCCCGCCCGGCTGTGGCGCATCCGCCGGATCCACCTCGACCGCGTCGGCTCGCCGGCCGCCCGGTTCCGCGACGTCTGGCTGGACCTCACCGGCCGCGACGGCCGCCCGCTCGACACCATCCTGTGGATGCGCAACGGCGGCGGGAAGTCGACGCTCATCGCGCTCGTCTGCGCCCTCGTCCGCCCGGACCGGCGCGATTTCCTGGCCACCGCGACGACCGGCCGGCACCTGGAGGACTGCGTCCTCGGCGCCGACACCGGCCACGTCGTCGTCGAGTGGACCGACCCGGACGGGCGGCGGCTGGTCACCGGCGCGGTCTACGAGTGGACCGACCGGGCGCAGCCGGCCGACCCGAACGCGGCGCACGACCGGCTCAAGCAGAGCTGGTACGCGTTCACCCCCGCCGCCGGGGTCGAGATCGAGCAGCTGCCGTTCGCCGGGCTCGGCGGCCTGCCGACCGACCTGCGCGACTTCGTGCGGGCCGTCGAGACGCTGCCGCCCGAGACCGACGCCGTGGTGACCGCGAAGCAGGACCGCTGGGCGCAGGCACTGCAGGACCGCGGCCTCGACCCGGGGCTGTTCACCGCGATCCTGAAGATCAACGCCACCGAGGGCGGCATCGAGCACCACTTCAAGTTCAAGACGTCCGACGACTTCGTGCAGTACCTGCTGAGCCTGGTCACCGAGCCCACCTCGGCCACCAAGGTCGCCACGATCCTGCGCGGCACCCGCGAGCGCCTGGCCCGCCAGCCGCGGCTGCGGGCCGAGGTGACGTTCTGCGACGAGGCCACCGGGCTGCTCGCCGACCTCGGCAAGGCCCGCTCGTCGCTCGGCGCGGCCGAGGAGCTGGCGGCGGCGGAGCGGGCGGCCGCGGCCCGGCTGGCCGGTGCGTTCGCGCTCGCCGCGACGGTCGCGGACGAGGCGGCGGAGGCGGCGCGGGCCGGCGGGGCGTCGTCGCTCACGCAGGCCGAGCGCGCCGCGTCGACGGCGCGGGCGCTGGACGCGCGCGTGCGGGACCTGCGGTTCCAGGCCGCCCGCCAGCATTTGGCGGCAGCGGTACTGCACGTGCGGGCGTCGGCGACGGTCGTCCACGAGCGGCACCGCTCGCACCGGGCCTGGCAGCTGGTGCCGCTGCTCACCGAGCGGGACGCGCTCGCCGGCCGGCTGGCCGCCCTGCGCCACCAGCAGCAGGAGGCCGAGGAGGGCGCCGCACCGCTGCGGCGGGCCCGTTCGGCGGCCGCCGCCGTGTACGTCGCCGCGCTGCGCGCCGCCTGCGCCGGCCTCGACACCGCGGTCGCGACGGCTGGGGCGGCGGCGGACGCGGCGGCCACCGAGCAGGCGGCGGCCCGCGCCCAGGCCGACGCGCTGCGCTCCGAGCTCGGCGGGCTCGACGCCCGCGCCGGCACCGTCGCCCGGGCATTGTCCGCATTCGACAGTGACCTGGCCGCCGCGGTCGCCGCCGGCCACCTGCCGCCGGACGGCGAGCTCGACGCGGCCCTCGCGGCCGGGCGGGACGAGGACCGGGAGGCCGACGAGCGGCTCACGGGCGAGCTGCCGGCCGCCGCGGCCCGGCTCGCCGAGGACCGCGCAGCCCACGAGCGCGAGCGCAGCGCCGTGCAGTCGTCGATCACCGAGCTCACCCATCGGCGGGCCACCCTCGACGCCGAGCGCACCCCGCTGCTCGCCGAGATCGAGGCGCTCGCCACCGACCCCCGGCTCACCGCCCTCACCGAGCGGGACCGCGTCGACCCGGTCGCCGAGCAGCGGCTGCTCGCCGAGCAGCTGGCCGAGGCGATCATCGCCGCCGACCGGCAGCGCATCCAGCTCGCCGTGGCCGACGCCGAGGACGACCGGGCCGTGCAGGCGCTCGGCTCGGCCCGCGGGCTGCTGCCGGCGTCGCTCGACCTGGCCCGGGCGGCCGACGTGCTCGCCGCCGAGCGGATCCCGGCCACGACCGGCTGGCACCTGCTCGCCGACGCGGTACCGCCGGACCGCTGGGCCCTCGCCGTGACGGCCGCGCCCCACCTGGTCGGCGGGCTGCTCGTCCACGACCCGGCCGACCTCGACCGGGCCCGGGCCGTGCTGGAGGCGGCGCAGCTGTACCCGACGAGCGCCGTCCAGGTCGCCCCGGCCGCCGCGCTGCACGCCGCCGTCGACGCGCCCGCGCCGGCCGCCGGCGGGTTCGTGCTGCCGCCCGCCCCGGCCCTCTACGACCGGACCGCCGCCGCCCGCGAGGCCGACCGGCGGGCCGCCGGGCGGGCCGGCCGCGGGGTGCGCGTGCAGGAGCTGCTCGACGCCCGCGACCACGACCTGCGCCTGCGCGACCAGCTGCGGCTGCTCGCCGAGCGCTGCCCGCCGGGCCACCGCGAGCACCTCGACGCCGAGCACGCGCGGCTCACCGAGCTGCTGGCCCGCGCCAACGCCCGCGCGGCCGAGCTCGACGGCGAGCGCGCCGACCTCGACGAGCGGGCCGCCGCGCACGCCGGCCAGCTGCGCGCCCTGGCCGAGCGGCGGCGCATCCTGGCCACCCGGCTCGGCGTCCTCACCGACCTCGCCCGCCGCTCGGCGGAGGCGTTCTCGCTGCGCACCGAGCGCGACGGCCTGCCGGCCGAGCGGTCGTCGTGCGAGCAGCGCCTGGCGCTGGCCGAGGATCGCGAACGGTCGGCGGCCGCGGTGGTCGCCGCGTCGCGGGCCGACGCGGACCGGCACCGGGCGACCCTGCGCGGGTACCTGGCCCGGGTCGAGGAGCTGCACCGCCTCGCCGACGGCCCGGTGCCGGCGCCGCTGCCGGGCCTGGCGGCGGCCCAGAGCGCGTACGAGGCGGCCGACGAGGCGTACGCCCGGCAGTCCTCGGGCTCGGCCATCGAGGCCACCGCGAACGAGATCACCCGCCGCCTGGAGGGCCTGGACCGCCAGGTGAACCAGTTCACCGCGGACGAGCACACGGCCGCGGCCGCGCTGGCCGCCACCGTGGACGCCGCGGACGCCGAGGCCGTCCGGCACAGCACCGAGCGGGCGGAGGAGTCGCACTTCGCGGCCCGCGCCGACGCCACCAGGGCCGAGACGGAGGCCGAGGCCGCCCGGCAGTCCCTGGCGGCGCACGAGGCGGCCCGGCCGACCCCGGCCGAGCTGGAGGCCGCCCCCGGCGAACCGGCCGACGAACCCCGGGACGCGGCCGAGGCGACCGCCTGGGCCGAGGCCCATCGCGAACGGCTGGACGCCGCCCTGCGGGAGGAGCAGGAGGCCCGCGAGCGGGCCGCTGCCGCCGAGCGAGCGGCCGAGGCGGGTCGCCGCCTGGCCGCCGACCTGCGGGAGCTCGCCGCGGACCTGCGGGCCGACCTCGCCGACGAGGTGTCCACTGTGGACAGCATCGCGCCCTTCGCCGGGGACGCCGACGAGGCGCGTGAGGCGGCCCGGCAGGCGCGGCGGTCGCTGCAGGGCGCCGAGCGGGCCGGGTCCGCCGCGCGCAGCCAGCTCCACGGCGAGGTGCACCGGATGGACCGGTGGGCCGGCGAGGAGCGGTTCGCCGCGGTGACCGCCGAGGTGCGCGACCGGTTCCGCAGCGAGCAGAGCGCCGCGCTGAGCGTCGCGGAGGCGGAGCGGCTGGCGGGCGAGCTGGCCACGTACCGGCACGCGCTCGCCGGCGAGCTCGCCGCCGTCGACAAGGACAAGCACCTCGTGGTGACCGCGCTCTGCGCGGAGGTGCGGGAAGGGCTGAAGACCCTGCAGCGGGCCCAGCACCACGCCCAGCTGCCCGCGGGGCTCGCCGACCACCTGCGCAACCGGCGGTTCCTCGACGTCGGTCCGCGGTCCAATGTGGACACCACCGACGCGACGCTGCGCAGCCGGGTCGAGCGGCTCGTCGACCGGCTCGTCGCCAAGCAGGACCCGATCCCCGACGGCCTCGCGCTGGTGTGGGAGGCGACGGCGGCGGTGGTCGGCCGGGGCAACTTCGTCGCCCGGGTGCTCAAGCCGTCGACCGAGCTGGGCGAGGACCGCCAGCCGGTGGAGCTGATGAGCAAGTGGTCCGGCGGCGAGAAGGTCACGATCAGCCTGCTGCTGTTCTGCATGCTCGCCCGGCTGCGGGCCGCGAACCGGGGCGGCGACGTGCCCGGCCTCGGCGTGCTGCCGATGGACAACCCGCTGGGCACGGCCAACTACGTCGCGTTCCTCGACCTGCAGCGGCGGGTGGCCGCCGCGAACGGCATCCAGCTGGTGTTCCTGTCCGGCCTGGGCGACATGCGCGCCGTCGGCCGCTTCCCGAACGTCGTGCGGATGCGCAACACCCACCACCGGGGCCGCAACTACGCCCAGGTGATGGCCCGCGACCTCAACGACGACCAGGTGCTGGAGGGCATCACGACGGCCCGCCTGACCTTCCCGGTGCAGGAGACGCTCCTCTAACCCGGAACGCCGGCTCCTCGCGGCGCAGGATCGCCGTGCGCGGCACGACGTGCCAGGCGTCGGCGATCGCGCCGGCCAGGGCGTCGAGCAGCTTCGGCACGTCCGCCGCGGCGCTCGCGTGCAGCGCCTCGGCGACGACGAGCACGCGGGTGGTCGACGGCCGGATCGCCGAGCGGCCGCTCTGGCGGTTGGTCCAGCGGCGGGCGTGCGCGCGGTCGGCGGCGTCGGCGAAGACCACCTCGCGCGGGTCGGGGTGCTCCAGCTCGCCGCCGAACGTCTCGTACTCCTCGGTGCCGTCCGCGTACCGCACCGCCAGGTCGCCGTCGATCCGGTCGAGGTCGAGCGCGGCGACGGGCACCGCGAACGCGGCCGACACGGCGTTGCAGAGGTCGACGAGCGGGTGCAGCGCGGGCAGGTCGCCCTCGCGCCGCAGGCGTCGCAGGAGCGATTCCGAGGCGCAGCGGTACTGCGTGGGCTTGAGCCCCTGCGCCGTGAACGCCCGGCGCCAGGCCTGGATCTCGGGGAAGCCGCTCTCGGGCCCGTCCGCCAGCCGCGCCCGCGCGACGTCGGTGAACGCCGCCACCGCCGCGGCGACGCCGGCGTCCGGCGTCACGCCGCCGAGGGACAGCACCGCCGGTACCAGAGCTGGATGATCGCGCCAGATCGCGTCAGCGTGCCGGAACTCCACGCCGGCCATCCTCCGCCGCCGCGCGCCCGCCGGGAAGGTCCACCCGCGCCCGGGCGCGCCGGACCACTTCGGTCAGGCGGTCGTGACGGCGAACTCGGCCGTGATCTCGTGCTTGCTGGTCTTTCCGGTCAGCTTGAGGGTCAGCGGCCCGGCCTTCGCGCCGCTCTTCGCGGGCGTGACGGTGGCCGTGAACGCGCCGTCGGCGCCCGCGGTGGCGGTGAACAGGAGTGCGGTCCCGGCCCGGATCTCGACCTTCTCGCGCGGTGCGAAGTGGGTGGCCGTGACCTTCACCTGCGTGCCGGCCCTGCCGCTGGACGGATCGAGGCGGACGGTGGGCCCGGCCGGGCTCGGCGGCACCGAGGACGCCTGGGGCGACGCGGGCACCGACGCCGAGGCGGACGGCGCGGGGCCGCTGCCGAGCAGCTCCTCGACCTTGGCCTTGCCGTCGTTGAACAGCCCTCGGCCCCAGGGGGTGAGGGTCATGATGAGGATCCACGGGAGGACCGGGAGCGCGAGGAACCGCAGCCGCCGCAGCCCTCCGCCGCCGGCTCGGGGCGCGCGCTCGGCCCGGCGGCGCGGCTCGGGTGCGGCGGCGGGCTGGTCGTCGTCATCGTCGTCGCGGGCGTACGCGGGCATGAGGTCCGAGTCGCCGTACACCGCGACGTTGCCCTGGATCGTGACCCCTGGCCCGATGACCACGGACGGCCGCCGGGGAGGTTCCTGGGGCGGGGGCGGCGGCTGGTACGCGGCCGGGTGGGCGCTCACCGGGGCGACCGGGTAGGCGCCGGCGGCCGCCGGGAATCCGCCGCTGGTGGGCGCGGATGGATAGGCGCCGGACTGTGGCGCCGCGTAGCCGGTGGTCGGATAGGGGCTCACCGGAGCCGTGGCCGGCATCGCGGGAGCGGCGACCGGCGGCGGGGCGGCGTACGGCGGCGGGGCGGCGTGCAGCGGTGGGGCGGCGTACGGCGGCGGGGTGGCGGAGGCCGGAGGTTGGGCTGCGGTCGGAGGTGGGGCGGCAACCGGAGCCGGCGGTGGGGTCGACGGCTCGGCGGCGCCGTTGGCGAGCAGGAGGGCGCCGAAGGCGACGGGGAGCTCGGGCTGCTCGGGCACGACCGGGGCGAGCCCGAACCGCGCGTGCAGGCGGCTCGCCACCAGCGGCAGCCGGCTGGAGCCGCCCACCAGGACGATGGCGTCGAGCCGGTCGGCGGCGCCCGAGCGCTGCAGGACGCGGCGGGTCTCGTCCACCGCGCGGTCGACCAGCGGGCCGGCGATGCGGTCCAGCTCCTCGCGGGTGAGGTGGGTCGCCTGGTCGCGGCCGGGGACGTGGATCGGGGCGGTGGAGGCGCGGGCCAGCATCTCCTTCGCGGCGCGGACCTCGGACCAGAACATCCGCCGGTCGCGGAACTCGGCCACCGTGCGGGGCTCGGCGAGCCGCCGCCACAGCTGCGGGTCGGCGGCGGCGACCAGCTGGCCGAGGTGCCCGACGAGCGCGTCGTCGACGTCGGTGCCGCCCAGGTCGTCGAGGCCGCCCGTGGCCAGCACGCGCAGGCTCGGCCGGCCACCGGGCGTGCCGGCCTCGACCACGGTGACGTCGAGCGTGCCGCCGCCGAAGTCGAACACGACGACGCACCGGCCGGGGGCGATGCGGCCGTCGAGGGCGCTCGCGCAGTACGTGGCGGCGGACACCGGCTCGTCGAGCAGCGTCACGGCGCCCAGGCCGGCCCGCTCGGCCGCCGCCAGCAGGACCCGGCGGCGGTTGGCGCCCCAGTCGACCGGGCAGGTCAGCACCGTCGCGCCGGCCACCGGCACGCCCGTCTGCGCCGCCTCGGCCGCCGCCCGGCGCAGGATCGCCGCGAACAGGTCCGCGACCGGCACCTCACGGTCACCGAGCAGCAGCGTCCCGTCGTCGACGCGGCCCTTGGGGTTGGGCTCGAACCGGGACGCGTCGGTCATCATGTGCCGCTCGGCGTCGCGGCCGACGAAGAGGGTGCCGGACACGTCGGCGAACACGGCCGAGGGCAGCAACGGGTTGCCGTCGAACAGCAGCGGCCGGGGCCGCCCGTCCCCGCGGTCCACCACGGCGACCGTGTTCGACGTGCCGAGGTCCACCGCGAACCGGAACCGTCCAGACATCCGTCGGATCGTACGCGGTCGCACCCTGAGGGCTAGCCGGTGACCTCGTAGCGCACCGAGACCTCGTCGGTGAGGACGACGGCGGCGCCGGGCCGGAGGGTCTGGCTGCCGCCGGCGGGGAGCGGCACGGGGCGCTCGCCCGGCTGCTGGATCACGGTGCCGTTGCGCGAGCCGAGGTCGACCGCGACGACGTCCCAGCCGTCGACGCGGATCTCGACGTGGCGGCGGGAGATGCCGTTGTTGGCGCTGGTCACGGTCACGTGGCGGCGCAGGACGGGCTCCTCCGGGTCGGGCAGCCCGGGTGCGCGGCCGAGGATGACCGCGCGGTCGAGCGGGACCGTGTCGCCGCTGGGCAGCCGGAGGTGGCCGGGCAGCGGCAGGGCCACGTCGACCGGGGTCTGCGGCGGCACGGGCACCCGGCAGACCCGGCAGAGCACCGAGCCGGGCGGGTTGAGGTGGCCGACCACGCACCGCACCGCGGAGATCGAGGAGCGGGCCTTCCTGGTGGCCGGGGCCGGGGCGGGCGCCGGGGCGGCCGGCGCGGACCAGCCCGAGACGGCGGACCCGCGCGTCTCGGACACCGCGGGCGAACCGCCCGAACCACCCGAACCGGCCGCGAACGGCGCACCCGCGGCCTCGGCCGCGCCGCGCAGGTCGGTCGTGAGCGGGACGTCGGCCGAGCCGGCGACGGGCACCATCCCGGCCCTGAAGGCGGACGAACCGCCCGG
This sequence comes from Dactylosporangium sucinum, assembly GCF_014647515.1. GTDB lineage: Bacteria > Actinomycetota > Actinomycetes > Mycobacteriales > Micromonosporaceae > Dactylosporangium > Dactylosporangium sucinum. Next base: position 175,821 of record NZ_BMPI01000009.1, read on the forward strand.
ATCGGCAGCCACCGCGGAGACCAGCGGGGCCTCCGCGGTGGGCTGACGCGGGATCGCCGGAGCCCCCGCGGCCGGGCCGGCCGCGGCCTGAGCCGAGCCGGCCGGGGCCGCCGCCGCATCGTCCGGCGACGGCTCCGGCTCGGCCTCCTGGGCCTGCCCGGTCAGGCGGACCAGCAGCGACGACGCCAGGACGACGCCGCGGTCGAGGGGCAGCTCGGGCGGGGCCGGCTTCGGCTCGTACGTGCCGGTCAGGCGGATCGTCGCCACCGGCCGGAACACGTCCCGGCCGGCCCCGTCCGCGGCGCGGACCTTGACGGTGTAGCCGTCGACGTCGAGCACCTCGGCCTGGGCGTCGCCGCGGACCAGGGCCCGGGCGCCGTACATGTCCGCGCGGACGACGACGAAGCTCGCGGTGCCGAACGAGCCACCGGACAGCACGCCCGCGATCTCCGCCGCCGTCGCGCCGGCCTGGACGAGCTTCCAGCACTCCTCGGTCTCCGGATCGCCGGGCGCCACGTTGGCCAGGGCCCACACGCTCTTGCCCGCGAACGCCAGCCAGTCGCCCGGCACGTAGCCCGTCATCGGCGCACGATCCTTTCGCTCCCCCACCGCCACCAGTCGATCAGCGTAAGGGAAGGGAACGATCAGACACGACTCCACTTCTGGTTGGATCCGCCGCCGCACGTCCAGAGTTGCAGCTGCGCCCCGTTGGCGCTGTTCCAGTCCTTGATGTCGACGCACTTGTTCGCCGACACGTTGACCAGGTCACCGGCGGCGGACAGGGTGAAGCGCTGGACCGGGTTGCCGTTGCAGGTCACCAGCTGGATGGGGGTGCCGTCGGCGCTGCCGGCCCCGGCCGGGTCCATGCACTTGCCCATGGCGCGCAGCGTGCCGTCGGCGTTGAAGGTCCACTGCTGGGCGGCCGTGCCGTTGCAGTCGTACATCTGCAGCCGCGCCCCGTCGACCGGGTTCGCCGCCGGGATGTCGATGCAGCGGTTGCTGAAGTTCGAGCGCAGGGCGCTGGTGCCCCCACCGCCGCCGCCGTCGGTGTACGCCGAGACGCGCACGTAGTCGACCAGCATCTGCTGCGGGAAGACGGTCGAGGCGTCCGGGTAGCCCGGCCAGTAGCCGCCGACGGCGACGTTCATGATCATGTAGAACGGGTGGTCGAAGACCCAGCGGTCGCCGCCGAGGTTGGCCGGGGTGATCCGGAAGTACTCCGAGCCGTCGAGGAACCACTGGATGAGGTTCGGCGACCAGTCGACCGAGTAGGTGTGGAAGCCGTCGCCGAGCGGCGCGCCGATGGTGCGCCCGCCGCCGATGCCCTCGGCGCCGGAGTAGCCGGGCCCGTGGACCGTGCCGTGGACCGTGTTCGGCTCGCGGCCGATGTTCTCCATGATGTCGATCTCGCCCTGGGTGGGCCAGCCGGCGGTGCCGTCGCCGAGCATCCAGAACGCGGGCCAGATGCCCTGCCCCTTGGGGATCTTGATCCGGGCCTCGAAGCGGCCGTACCGCTGGGTGAACTTGCCCGAGGTGCGGATGCGCGCCGAGGTGTACTGGCAGTACCCGTAGTGGCACTGGTAGTTGCCCGGGTTCTCCTTGCGCGCCGTGATGACGAGCTGACCCTGGCCGTTCTGGACGATGTTCGACGTGCTGCTGGTGTAGTACTGCTGCTCGTTGTTGCCCCAGCCGCTGCCGCCGATGTCGAAGGCCCACTTCGACGTGTCGACGGGCGTGCCGGCCGGGGCGTTGAACTCGTCCTGCCAGGTGATGCCGCCGATGGCGGCGTTGGCGGCCTGCGGGCGCTCGATGGCGGCGAGCGCTCCGGTGAGCGTCACGGCCAGGGCGGCGGCCGCGACGAGCCTTCGGATAGGACGCATGGGGGGTACCTCCGAATCGATGGTCGGCGATCGATGCGTCCGGCTTATTCTGCGTCCCGAACTAATTAATGGGAAGGGTTGTTTACGAAAAAGTCGGAGATCACTGTCAGTACCGGAAGCGCGACACCAGCGCCTGGAGCTGCGCGGACATGCCGGCCAGCTCGTCCGCGGCCTGGCGGGTGTCGGCCACCGTGTCCGTCGTCCGGCGCGTCGCGTCGGACACGCCGGAGATCGTCGAGGCGATCCCGCCGGCCCCGCTCGCCGCGCGGGCCAGGGTCCGGCTCATCTCCTCGGTCGTCGCCGACTGCTCCTCGACGGCCGAGGCGATCGTGAGCTGGATGTTGTTGATCCGCTCGATGATCGCCGAGATCTCGCCGATCGCGCCGACCGCGCTGTTGGTGTCGGACTGGATGGTGCCGACGCGGGCGACGATGTCCTCGGTCGCCTTCGCGGTCTCCTGGGCCAGGTCCTTGACCTCGCTCGCCACCACGGCGAAGCCCTTGCCCGCCTCGCCGGCCCGGGCCGCCTCGATGGTCGCGTTCAGCGCGAGGAGGTTGGTCTGCTCGGCGATCGCGGTGATGACCTTGACGACGGTGGCGATCTCGGTCGACGACTCGCCCAGCCGGGCCACGGTGGAGCTCGTCGCGTCGGCCACCTCGACGGCCTGCGCGGCGACCGTGGTCGCCTCCGAGGTCGAGCGGCTGATCTCCCGGATCGACGCGCCCATCTCGGCCGAGCCGGCCGAGACGACCTGCAGGTCGCCGGAGACCTCGCCGGCCGCCACCGCGACCGTCCCGGCCTGCCGCGACGCCTCGCCGGCGGTGGTGTCGACGGCCTGCGAGACCGAGGTCAGCCGGCCGGCCGCGTCCTGCAGCGTGCCCGCGTTGCCGGCCAGCTGGGTGACGTCGGCGCGCAGCCGGGAGATGGCCCGGTCGAGCGACGCGGCCATCCGGCCCACCTCGTCGGTCGCGGTCACGCCGGACGAGCGGGTGAGGTCGCCCTCGGCCAGCCCGTCGGCCACGTGCAGCACCCCGCCGACGGCCCGGCGCACCCGCGCGACGACCAGCATCCCGAGCAGCAGGCTGAGCACGACGCCGGCGGCGAGCACGATGCTCACGTTCCGGGTGGCGCTGGCGGCCCGGTCCCCGGCGGCCTTGATGCTGGCGTCGGCCTGCGCCTGGGCGGCGGCCTGCACGGCGGCCTGGTCCGCGCCGAGCGCGCCGTAGCGGGTGTCGTACTCCTGGGTGACCCCCGCCAGCTGCTCCGGCGTGAACTTCGAGCGGTCGACGGCGATGAAGTCGGTGTAGGCGGTCCAGTCCTTGCGGGCCTTCGCGACCAGCGCCGGCCCGCCGGGGGCCGAGGCCAGGCTGGCGTCCAGGTCGTCCAGCGCCTGCTCGACGGCGGCGCGGTTGTTCGCCAGGTTCTGCTGGATCCGGTCCGCCAGCGACGGGTACAGCCGCAGCGCCGAGACGTTGCCGCCGAACCCCTCGATGTTCTTGGCGAGGGACCCGGCGGCCGTCAGGGAGGCGATGCTCGTGCGCTGGGCCGCGGCCGCGTCCTGGTTCAGGCCGCGCACGTTCCGCACGGCGATCGCCCCGACGATCAGGCCACCGGCCACCGCGACCAGCACGGCCGCCGTGATCTTCGTCCGCAGCGACAGGTTGTCGAACGACGCACCGAGTCTCATACCGGCCCGATCGGCACCGACCGGCGGCGGTGTAGGAAAGGTGCGGGAATCAGTCCAGCATGGCGCCGCAGCTCATGTTGATCGCCGTGCCGGTCAGGGTGCGGGCCCAGTCCGAGGCGGCGAAGACGGCGACCCGCCCCACGTCCTCCAGGGTGGCGGGCCGGCCGGTCAGGGTCCTGGCGGTGATCATCGCCTCGACCTCCTTGCGGGCCGGGGAGTCCGCCGGGATCGCCTCCGGGATGCCGCCGGTGCGCAGGGTCACCACCCGGACGCCGTGCGGGGACAGCTCGGTCGCCAGCTGGCGGCGCAGCTGCTCGACCGCCTCGAACGCGGTCTGCAGGCCGCCGATGCTGTAGTCGCGCAGCGGGGCCGGGTCGGACGCGCCGCCGAAGAACAGCAGCACGCCCGAGCCCTGGCGGAGCATGTGCCGGGCCGCGGCCCGGGTGGTGAGGAACTTCGAGCGGACGTTGGTCAGGATCGGGCTCAGGTAGTCGTCGGCCGCCATCTCGACCATCGGCGTGCCCTGCACGTCGTAGTCCGCGATGACGTTGACCGAGACGTCGACCGAGCCGGCGGTCGCGGCGACCGCGTCGGCGTGGGCGTCGACGGCGGCCTCGTCCAGCGCGTCGACCTCGGCGACGAAGGCCGTGCCGCCCTCGGCGCGGATCGGCCCCGCGGTGGCCTCCAGCGTCGCGGCCGTGCGGCCCGCCAGGTGCACCGTGGCGCCGGCGGCGGCGAAGGAGCGGGCGATCGCGCCGCCGATCGCGCCGCCGCCGCCGTAGACGATGGCGTTCTTGCCGTTGAGCAGCACCGGGTTACCTCCAGAATCGGGAATGTCACCCGGTACTACCCGCGGGCGGCGCGAAATCCATCGCGTCCGGCAGGCCGAACCTCGTCAGGTCGGCCGCCAGGAACGACACGACCTCGGCGACCCGGCCGTCCCGCAGGGTGAGGACGTCGAGGCCGCCGGGCACGAACCGGGTGCCGTCCCAGCGGTAGGTGCCGAAGGCCGGCTGACCGTTGGCGTGGGCCGGCACGAACCGCCAGCGGTGGCGCAGCGGGCCGTCGAGGAGGAACCCGCGGATCGCCGCGCGCCCGCGATACGACTGGACGAGCGGCGGCATCGAGTAACGCGCGTCCTCGGTCAGCCGGCGCACGATCGCGTCGACGTCGCCGGCCTCCCAGGCGTCGGCCCACGCCGCGGCGGCCCGGCGGGTATCCGTGTCGGTCGGGGGGACGGGCGGCCCGACCGCCTTGCGGGCCCGCTGCATGGCGCTGTTCACCGCCGGCACGGAGGAGTCCAGCAGGCCGGCGACCTCCTTCGCGGAGAAGCCGAGCACCTCGCGCAGCAGCAGGACGGCCCGGGGCAGCGGCGCGAGGCGCTGCAGGGCGGCGACGAACGCGAGCTCCAGGTGCTCGCGGGCGAGCACGCCGTCCTCCGGCCCGGCGGGGAACGGCTCCAGCCACAGCGGCTCGGCGCTCGGCGACGGGTCGGCCGGCAGCTCCCGCCGCCCCCGCTGCTCGATCATGGTGAGGCACCGGTTGGTGGCGATCCGGTACAGCCACGGCCGCGCCGACCCTGGCCCGCGGTCCTCGAACGTGCCGATCGCCCGCCAGGCCCGCAGCATGGTCTCCTGCAGCGCGTCCTCGGCGTCGTGCAGCGACCCGAGCATCCGGTAGCAGTGGGCGAGCAGCTCCCCCCGCAGCGGCGCGACGCACTGTTCGAACTCCACCCGCCCGACCCTACTGCGTCGATCTTGCACTTGTGGTGCCTGACAAACCCGGACATCCTGGGCGCGTCCTGGCACCACGAGTGCAAGATCGACGCGAAGGGGGGTCAGGCGTGCCACTCCTCGGCGAGCAGGGCGAAGGAGCGGACGCGGTCCGTGTGGTCGTGGGTGATCGTCGTGACCAGGAGCTCGTCGGCCGACGTCGCGCGCTGCAGGGTGTGCAGCTGGGCGGCCACCTCGGCGGGGGTGCCCACGAACTGGGTGTCCAGGCGGTCCTGGACCAGGGCCTGGTCCTCGGCCGTCCAGGGGGCCGCGGCGGCCTCGGCCGGCGTCGGGAACGGGATCGCGCCGCGGCCGGTGCGGATGCTGTGCACCCACAGGCCGTAGCCCGACGCCAGGTGCCGGGCCTCCGCCGTCGTCGGAGCGACCACGACGTCGGCCGAGACCAGGACGTACGGGTGGTCGAGGACCTCCGACGGGCGGAACGCGGCGCGGTACGCCTCCACCGCCTCCAGGACCGTCGCCGGGCTCACGTGGTAGTTGGCCGCGAACGGCAGGCCGCGCTCCCCCGCCACCGTCGCGCTCTGGCCGGCGCTGCTGCCCAGGATCCACAGCTCCACCTTCGCGCCCTCGCCCGGGGTGGCGTGCACGTCCACGCCGTCGCGGGCGTACGTGCCGGCGATCAGCGCGCGGATGTCGTCGACCACCTCGGCGAAGTCCGGGGACACCGCCTCGGGCTGCTGGAGCAGGGCGGCGTAGGCGCCCCAGCGCGGCGACGCGACGAGCTTCGAGAAGTCGAACGGCGGCGGGATGAGCAGGCCGTCGACCACCTGCGACCCGGTGCGCGGCGCCGGGCGGGGCGCGGCGAGGGCGGCGACCGCCTCGGCGCGGCGCTGGCCGGAGCGGCCCAGGCCGAGGTCGAGCCGGCCCGGGTGCACGGCGTCGAGGAGGCCGAACGACTCGACGATCGACAGTGCCGTCTGGTGGCCGACCTGGACCGCGCCCGAGCCGACCCGGATGCGGTCGGTGCCCGCCAGGATGAGGCCGATGAGCACGGCCGGGGCGGCGCTGGCGACGCCGTCGGCGAAGTGGTGCTCGGCGACCCAGTAGCGGTGGTAGCCGAACCGCTCGGCCCGCCGGGCGAGGTCCACGGTGTTGCGCAGGGCCTGGCCGGCGTCGCTGCCGGAGCTGATCGGCGCGAGGTCCAGGATGGACAGGGGGACGGTCATCGCGCGGCCTCCGACAACGACGATGGGAACGGGCGGCTGGGGAGCTCCTTGCGCAGCACCGGGGCGATCTCGCTCTGGAAGAGCTCCAGCGACGCGCGGTGCTGCTTGTCGGTCAGGCCGTCGGCGTCGGCCTGCACGTGCATCACCTCGTGGCCGAGGCGGGCGTGGTAGCGGTGGACCTTGTCGATGATCTGCTGCGGGCTGCCGACCAGGATGGAGCTGCGCTCGATCGCGTCCTCCAGCGTCGGGAACACCGGCGCGACGCCGTAGCGCTTGAAGGTCTCCAGGCGGGCGTCGAAGATCGGGCGGTACGTCTCGATCGCCTCCTGCGACGTGCGCGCCGCGTAGAAGCCCGCGCTCCCGGCGCCGACCAGCGCCCGTTCGGCCGGCCAGCCGTGGTGCGCGAGGCGCTCCCGGTAGTGGTTGACCAGCTCCTCGTAGGGCTCGACCGGGTTGGTGACGTTGGCCGAGAACAGCGGGTCGCCGTGCAGCGCGGCGAGCTCGACCGAGGCCTTGCTCGTCGCGCTGCCGTGCCAGATGCGGATCGGCTGCTGCAGCGGCCGCGGCAGCGCCTCCGCGTCGTCGAGTGGCGGGCGGAACCGGCCCGACCAGGTGACCCGATCCTCCCGCCACAGCTTGGTGAAGAGCTCGTAGCCCTCGCGGTTGCGGTCCCACTGGTCGTCGGCGGTGACGTGGAACAGCTTGGCCTGGGCGGCGCCGTTGCCCTTGCCGACGATGAGCTCCAGCCGCCCGTCGGAGAGGTTGTCCAGGGTGGCGTAGTCCTCGAAGGCGCGCACCGGGTCGAGCAGGCTCAGCGTGGTGACCGCGGTGAACAGCCGGATGGTGCCGGTCCGCGCGGCGATGTGGCTCAGCACGACCGGCGGCGACGAGGAGATGAACGGCCGCTCGTGCCGCTCGCCGACGCCGAAGCCGTCGAAGCCGAGTTGCTCGGCGAGCACCGCGTTGTCGACGACCTCGCGCAGCCGGTCCCGGGGCGACTTCTTGCCGTCGTGGACGATGAGGGTGATGGCCAGGAACTTCACAACACACCTTCCGCGAACGCGTAGGCCTCTTCCAGGTGCGGGTAGCCGGAGAGGATGAACTCGTCGATGCCGGCGGCGCGGTACTCGGCGATGCGGGCGGCGACCTCGGCGTGGCTGCCGACGAGCGCGGTGCCGGCGCCGCCGCGCACCAGCCCGATCCCGGCCCACAGGTTGGGCGCGACGACGAGCCGGTCCCGGTCGCCGCCGTGCAGGTCGAGCATCCGGCGCTGGCCGACCGAGTCGAGGCCGCGCAGGCTGGCCTGCCGCTGCCGGATCGTCTCGTCGTCGAGGCCGGCGATGAGCCGCTCGGCGTCGTCCCACGCCCGGTCGGCGGTGGCGCGGGTGATGACGTGCAACCGGATCCCGAAGCGGATCGGGCGCGCGGCCTCGGCCCGCACCTTGGCCACCTTCTCGGCGACCTGCTCGACCGGCTCGCCCCAGGTGAGGTACACGTCGGCGTGCCGCGCGGCGAGCCGGACCGCGGCCGGCGACGAACCGCCGAGGTAGACGGCCGGCCTGGTCTGCGGCGGCTCGCGCAGCAGCCCGCCCTCGATCGGGTAGTGCGGGCCCTGATGGTCGAACCGCTCGCCGGTCCACGCCTTGCGCACCACGTCGAGGAACTCGCCCGCCCGCTCGTACCGGGCGTCGTGGTCCAGGAAGTCGCCGTAGCCGCGCTGCTCGGCGGCGCTGCTGCCGATGACGACGTTGAGCAGCAGCCGGCCGCCGGACAGCCGCTGGAACGTCGCCGCCATCTGGGCGGCGAGCGCCGGTGCGACGAGCCCGGGCCGGAACGCGACGAGGAACCGCAGCCGGCGGGTGGCGGCGATGAGCGCGGCCGTCGTCAGCCAGGCGTCCTCGCAGTGCACGCCGGTCGGGGTCAGCACGCCGGCGTAGCCGAGCTGGTCGGCGGCGCGGGCGAGCTGGGTGAGGTAGTCGAGGGTCGGCGCCCGGTGGGTCGCCGAGCGGGGCAGCGGCCCGGCGTCCTGCGCGCCGATGATCCCGCCGTGGGTGCCGGCGCCGACGGCGTGGTCGTCGCCGCCGGTCGGCAGGAACCAGTGGTACACCGGCTCACTCATGCGCCAGTCCGAGGTGGCCGCGCAGGGTCGTCGTGGTGTAGTCGGCGCGCAGGACCCCGCGCTCCTGCAGCAGCGGCACGACCCGGTCGACGAACTCGTCGAGCCCGCCGGGCACGATGTGCGGCACCAGGATGAAGCCGTCGGCCGCGTCCTCCTGGACGAACCGGTTCAGCGTCTCGGCCACCGACGCCGGCGTGCCGATGAACGTCTGCCGGCCGAAGACCTCGATGACGAGATCGCGGATGCCGAGGCGCTTCGACGCCGCCAGGGCGCGCCACTCGTTGGCGGTGGCGATCCGGTCGTCGAACATCCGGGCGCGGCCCTTGATGATGGAGTCGTCGTCGAGGACCGGGTCGAAGGCGGGCAGCGGCCCCTCCGGGTCGAAGTCGCTGAGGTCCTTGTTCCACAGCTGTTCCAGCAGCAGGATCGCGGTCTGCGGGCTGACCTGCTGGCGCCGGACCTGGTGGGCCCGCTCCTGCGCCTCCTCCTCGGTGTCGCCGAGGACGAACGTGCTGGCCGGCAGGATCTTCAGCTCGTCGGGCCGCCGGCCGAACCGGGCCATGCGGCCCTTCACGTCGGCGTAGAACGCCTTCGCGTCGTCGAACGTCCCGTGCCGGGAGAAGATGGCGTCGGCGTCCCGGGCGGCGAAGTCGCGGCCCGGTCCCGAGTCGCCGGCCTGGATGATGAGCGGGCGGCCCTGCGGGCTGCGCGGCACGGTGAAGTTCCCCTCGATGTCGACGTGCTGTCCCTTGTGGACGAACGGGCCCGGCGACCCGTGCCGCACGAACACCCCGCCGGCCGGGTCGGCGACGACCTCGTCCGCCGGCCAGGTCGCCCACAGCTCGCGGGCCGTCTGCAGCACCTCGGCCGCGCGCGTGTAGCGGTCCGCGCGGTCGAGGTAGCCGCCCCGGCGGAAGTTCTCGCCGGTGAACGCGTCGGACGAGGTCACGATGTTCCAGCCGGCCCGGCCGCCGGAGAGGTGGTCGAGGCTGGCCAGCTTGCGGGCCAGCTCATAGGGCTCGTTGAAGGTGGCGTTGACGGTGCCGGTGAGCCCGAGCCGGGTGGTGACGGCGGCGAGGCCGGCCAGCACGGTGAGGGCGTCGGGGCGCCCGACGACGTCGAGGTCGTGGATGCGGCCGCGCTGCTCGCGCAGGCGCAGGCCCTCGGCGAGGAAGAAGAAGTCGAACCGGCCGCGTTCCGCGGTACGGGCGAAGCGCTCGAACGACTCGAACGCGATCTGGCTGCCGGAGGCGGGGTCGCTCCACACGGTGGTGTTGTTGACGCCCGGGAAGTGGGCGGCCAGGATCACCTGCTTCGTCATGCGGTCACTCCGGCGGCGTAGCGGTTCGGTGCGGCGGGCAGGCCCAGGTGGCCGCGCAGCGTGGTCTCCTGGTACGCGCTGCGGAAGGCCCCGCGGGTGCGCAGTTGCGGCACCAGCCCGTCGACGATGGCGGTCAGGTCGGCCGGGAGCACCCCGGGCCGCAGGCGGAAGCCGTCGAGGCCGGCCGCCTGCCACTCGACGAGGAGATCTGCGAGCTGCTCCGGGGTACCGGTGAAGCTGAACGCGTCGCTCGAAACCTGGTCGAGCGAGTCCAGGCGTGCCTTCACGGCGGCGTCGAAGAAGACCACGACGTCGGCCCAGACCTGGATCGGCCGGTCGGTGAGCGAGCGCACCTCGGCGGCGATCGCGGCCGCCTGCCCGGCGTCGGCCGGGGTCACGAAGACGACGTCGGCGTTGGCCGCGGCGAACTCGTAGGGCACCCGCTGGTGCGCGAGGGCGGTGACGACCGGCTGGCCCTGCGGCGGGCGCGGCGTGATCGAGGGGCCCTTGACGCTGAAGTACTCCCCGCTGAAGTCGGTGTAGTGCAGCTTGTCGCGGTCGACGAACCGGCCGGTGGCGACGTCGCGGATCTCGGCGTCGTCCTCCCAGCTGTCCCACAGCCGCCGCACGGCCTCGACGTGGTCGGCCGCCTCGGCGAACAGCTCGTCGATCGCCTCCATGCCGGTCGTACGGTTGCCGAAGAAGTGCCGGGACTCGTTCGGGCGGCCGGAGACCTGGACCCGCCAGCCGGCTCGGCCGCGGCTGAGGTAGTCGAGCGTGGCGAGCTGGGTGGAGACGTGGAACGGCTCGGTGTAGGTGGTGGTGACCGTCGGTACCAGGCCGATGTGCCGGGTGACCGGGGCGATCCGCGCCGCGATGAGCAGCGCGTCGAGCCGGCCCTTGACCCGGTCGGCGCGGCCGTCGAGCGCCATGAAGTCGCCGGACTGCAGGCCGAGCGAGTCCTCGATGGTGACGAGGTCGAGCGTGCCGCGCTCGGCCTCGCGGACCAGTTGCAGCCAGTACGCCGTGGTGAACAGGTCGGCCGGCCGGGCGCCGGCGGCGCGCCAGGCCGCGGGGTGCCAGCCGGCGCCGTCGAGGGCGACGGCGAGGTGCAGCTCCTGGGTCATGCGGGGATTCCTTCCGGGCGCTCGGCCGGCGTGGTCCAGTCAAGAACGTTCGGCGTGCCGAACGTGCTGAAGTCGGTGGTGTCGCGGAAGGCCGGCACGGTGTAGAGATCCCGGGCGTAGGCCCACAGGTGCGGATAGTCGGCCAGCCCCTCGCCGTACCGCGCGAGCGTCACCCACAGCCGCACGTCGGCCTGGGTGATCCCCGGGCCGGTGAGGTACCGCCGGGTGGAGAGGCGCTCGTCCAGCGTCGCGAAGGCGTCGAGCAGCGCGGTGCGGGCCTCCGGGTCGGTCGCGGCCTTGTGCGCGCCGTGGTTCACCGCCGGGTTCAGCCACTCGTCGAGCGCCTCGATCTCGTCGCGCAGCGCCTCCGGATAGGTGTCGACGGCCGGCGCGGCGATCGACCGGAACCTCGTGGCGAGGTCGATGCCCAGCGTCTTGTACTCGTTGCTGAGCACCCGGCCGGTCGCCCGGTCCCACAGCGTCGGGACCGAGACGTGCCCGTCGAACCCGGGCTCGGTGGCCTCGTACGCCTGCCGCAGCAGGGTGAAGCCGTTCACGGGGTCGGGCCCGTACCGCTCGCGGAAGGCCCAGCCGCGGCCGTCGCGGGCGTTGTCGACGTACGAGACGCCGACGACGTCGCGGAGGCCCGCGAGCTCGATGGTGATGGTGATCCGCTGGGCCCACGGGCAGAACCAGCCCGCGTAGACGTGGTAGCGGCCGGCCTCGGCCTCGGTGATCCGGCCGGCGAAACGGTAGAGCGGCCGGGGGTCGCCGGGGTCGCGGACGACCCGGTACTCCCCGTACGCGGCGGTGTCGACTGGGCTGGCGAGCCGGCTGGAGCGCGGCAGTCTCGGCATGGTGCACCTCCGAAGCGATAGCCGACTAATCCTACGTGGAAGATATGGATTTGGCCAGGGGTTCGTGACGCGGACCTCGGTTCGTTGACTTGCGCCGATGCGCGCTGCTGCACTGACGGGACGTGACGCCGTGAGCCCGGCTCCGACCCACACACACCCACGCCGCACGTTCGAACTTTCGCCACGTACATTGAGGATCTTCTATGCGTAGATACCTTGCCGTGCTCGCCGCCGTCGGCTTACTCCTGTCGGGTTGCAACGGCGCCGCCGCGGAGCCCGACGCCGACGCCGGCGCCCCGGTCCAGGGCGGCTCGCTCACCTGGGCCGTCGAGACCGAGCCGATCACCTTCAACCCGCACCAGTACGCGCAGGCCAAGGCCCGCCTGCTGGTCTGGAACAGCTTCGAGGCGCTGCTCACCCACGACGACAAGGGCGGCTACCTGCCCTGGCTCGCCAAGTCCTGGGACGTGTCGGCCGACGGCCTGACGTACACCTTCAAGCTCCGCGAGGGCGTCACCTTCCACGACGGCGAGCAGTTCGACGCCGCCGCGGTCAAGGCCAACCTCGACCAGCTGCTGGTGCCCGGCTACGCCCCGGGGGTGGCCTCGACCCAGCTCAAGAACTACCAGGATGCCAAGGTCGTCGACGCGGGCACGATCGAGGTGCACCTCAAGCAGCCCGACGTGCTGATCCTCGACTTCTTCTCCTCGCCGCAGGGCGCGCAGGTCTCACCGAAGTCGCTCAAGAGCCCCAACCTCAAGGCCGGCGGCCCCGACGTGGTCGGCACCGGGCCGTTCATCCTGGACCGCTACTCGAAGGGCCAGGAGGTCCACTACAAGCGGAACCCGGCCTACCAGTGGGCGCCGGAGAACGCCGGCCACCAGGGCCCGGCCTACCTCGACGAGGTCACCTACCGCTTCCTCAAGGAGTCGTCGGTGCGCGTCGGCGCGCTGACCTCCGGCCAGGTCGACGTGGTCGAGGGCGTGCCCGCGACCGAGCAGGAGCTGATCAAGGGCGACCCGAACCTCAGCTTCAGCCAGCACCTCAACAGCGGTACCGCGTACAACTACTACTTCAACCAGACCCGGGCGCCCTTCGACGACATCCGGGTGCGCAAGGCCTTCCGCGACGCGGTCGACGTCGACGCCGTCCTGCAGGGTGTGTACCGCGGCACGGCGACCCGCGCGTGGAGCGTCGTCAGCCCGTCGAGCCAGTTCTACGACGCCTCGCTGGAGAAGACCTACGGCAACAACCCGGCGAACGCCAACAAGCTCCTCGACGAGGCCGGGTGGGCCACGAAGGACGCCGAGGGCTTCCGCACCAAGGACGGCAAGCGGCTGACCGCGCGCATCTTCCTCTCCGCCCCGTTCGTGCGGGACAAGCGCGACATCCTCGCCCAGGCCGTGCAGGCTGCGGTCAAGCAGTCCGCCGGCATCGACCTGCAGGTCAAGGTCGTCGACCAGGGCACCGCGAACGACGCGCTCACCAAGGGCGACTTCGAGGTCTTCGACAACTCCCGCGCCGACACCGACGCCGGCGCCGCGCTCACGCTGATCCTGCCCAAGGGCGCGCCGATCAACCGGCACGGCTTCAGCTCGCCGGAACTCGACGCCCAGGTCGCCCAGGCCCAGGCCACGCAGGACACCGCCAAGCGCAGGGAGCTGTACCTCAAGCTGCAGCAGGCGGTGGTCGCCGACAACGCGACGCTGCTCCCGCTGTACGCGCCGCAGGACCAGATCGCGGCGCAGAAGCAGGTGGGCGGGCTGCGGTTCGAGCCGACCGCCGGGGTGCCGGGCAGCGCCTACAGCGTCTGGATCGGCAAGTAGCACCATGCTCGCCGCGATCCTGAAACGGCTGGGCAGCGGGGCGGTGGTCCTCTGGGCCGCCGCCTCCGCGGCGTACCTCGCGCTGCGGCTCGCCCCCGGCGACACCATCGACACCCTCGTGGGCGACGGGCCCGACACGCCGGTGATCCGCGCCCAGATCGCCCGGGACCTCGGCCTCGACCGGCCGGCCGTCGTGCAGTACGTGGACTACCTCTGGCGACTGCTGCACGGCGACTTCGGCCGCTCCTACGTGCTGCAGCGGCCGGTGGTCGACATCATCGGCAGCCAGGTCTGGCCGACCGTGAAGCTGACCCTGGTGGCCTCGGCGTTCAGCGTGGTCATCGCGGTCGGCCTGGCGGTGCTCACCGCCGGCCGGGCGCGCTGGCTGCGCGGCCTGGTGTCCGGCGTCGAGCTGACCGTCGTGTCGGCGCCCGGCTTCCTCATCGGCATCCTGCTGCTGAGCGTCTTCTCGTTCCGGCTCGGCTGGTTCCCGGTCTCCGGCGACCGCGACGCGTCCGCGCTGGTCCTGCCGGCGCTCGCGCTCGCCCTGCCGATCGGCGGGGTGCTCAGCCAGGTCATCCGGGAGGGCCTGGAGCGGGCGCTGGACGAGCCGTTCGCGGTGACCGCCCGGGCCCGCGGCCTGACCCGGCTGGCCCTGGTCTGGCGGCACGCCCTGCGCCACGCGCTGCTGCCCGCGGTGACGCTCGCCGGCACGCTCATCGGCTTCATGCTGAGCGCGGCCGTCGTGGTCGAGCGGGTGTTCGGCCGGCCCGGCCTCGGCGAGGTCGCCACCGAGGCCGTCGGCAGCAAGGACATCCCGGTGGTGCTGGCCGTGGTGATGCTGGCCGCCGCCATCTACGTCGCGCTCAGCCTGCTGGCCGACCTCGCGTACCTGCTGATCGACCCGCGACTGCGGAAGGGCTGAGCACGATGGCGATCACGCTTGAGGCACCCACCGTCCTCGTTCTGGAACCTCGCCGCCGGCGGCTCCCGGCCCCGGGTCTCGTCGCCGCCGTGGCGTTCCTGGCGGTGGTGCTCGTCGCCGTCGCCGCGCCCGGTCTCGTCGCCGGCGCCGACCCGCTCGCCGCCGACCCGATGCGCGCGCTGGAGGCGCCGAGCGCTGCGCACTGGTTCGGCACCGACCAGCTGGGCCGTGACGTCTTCACCCGGGTCGTGCACGGCGCGCGGTACTCGCTGAGCATCGGGGTCGCCTCGACCCTGCTGTCGGTCGTCGTCGGCGGGCTCGTCGGGCTGGTCGCCGGGCTCGCGCCGCGCGCCGTCGACGAGGTGCTCAGCCGGGCGCTCGACGTGCTGTCGGCGTTTCCCGAGGTACTGCTGGCGCTGCTGTTCATCGCGTTCACCGAACCCGGCACGGGCAGCCTGGTGCTGGCGATCGCGCTCGCGTTCGCGCCGCGGTACGGCCGGATGGTCCGGGCGCAGACGCTGCTCGTGCGGCGGTCCGGCTACGTCGAGCAGGCGGTGACGTTCGGACTGTCGCGCGTGCGGCTCGTCTGGCGGCACGTGCTGCCCAACGTGCTCGGCCCGCTGCCGATCCTGGCCACCATCGGCCTCGGCGCCGCGGTCGTGAACGCCGCCGCGCTGTCGTTCCTCGGCATGGGGCCGCAGCCGCCGTCGCCCGAGTGGGGCGCGATGCTCTCGGAGAGCCGCAACTACCTGCGCGTCGCCTGGTGGGCGGCGATCCTGCCGGGCGCCACGCTCACCCTGACCGTCATCGCGCTCACCGCGGTCGGCCGCCGACTGCAGGCGCGGTTCGAGGGGAGGCACTGATGGCGCCGCTGGTGTCCGTGGAGAACCTGCGCGTGACGTTCCCCGGCCCGATCGAGGCGGTGCGCGGGATCAGCTTCGAGGTCGAGCGCGGCGAGTGCGTGGCGATCGTCGGCGAGAGCGGCTCGGGCAAGAGCGTGACCGCCCGGACGCTCGTCGGGCTGGCCGGCGACTCGGCGACGGTACGGGCGGATCGGCTGGTCGTCGACGGCCGCGACACGGCCGGCTTCACCGACCGCGACTGGCGCCGGCTGCGCGGCCGCGCGACCGGCCTGGTGCTGCAGGACGCGCTCGTGTCGCTCGACCCGCTCAACACCGTGGGCCAGGAGATCGGCGAGGTGCTGCGCACGCACCGCATCGGCACCGCGGCCGACCGCGCGTCCCGGGTGACGGCGCTGTTGTCGTCGGTCCACGTGCCCGAACCGGCGCTGCGCGCCCGCCAGTACCCGCACCAGCTCTCCGGCGGCCTGCGCCAGCGCGCGCTCATCGCGTCGGCGATCGCGGCCGACCCGCCGCTGCTCATCGCCGACGAGCCGACCACCGCCCTCGACGTCACCGTCCAGGCGCAGCTGCTGCGGCTGCTGGCCGAGCGGCGCGCGGCCGGCTCCGCCCTGCTGCTCGTGAGCCACGACCTCGCCGTGGTGGCGGGGATCGCCGACCGGGTGCTCGTGATGCGCGCCGGCGAGATCGTCGAGCAGGGCCCGGCCGCTACGCTGTTGTCGGCGCCGTCGCACCCGTACACCCGGCTGCTCCTCGCCGCCGTCCCCACCGCGGCGTCGCGCGGGCAGCGGCTCAGCGTGGTCGAGCGCACGCCGCTGCCGCCCCGCGCGGTCTCGCCGGAGCGGATCGTGCTGTCGGCCACGGGCGTCCACAAGCACTACGGCGCCCGGCACGCGGTGAACGACGTATCCTTCGCCCTGGCGCGCGGCGAGACCCTCGGCGTGGTCGGCGAGTCCGGCTCGGGGAAGACGACGCTGGCCCGGATCGCGCTCGGCCTGGTCGAGCCGTCGTCCGGCACGGTCCGCCTCGGCGACGTACCGTGGACCGGCGTGCCCGAGCGCCGCCGCCGCCCGCACCGGCGGCGGCTGCAGGTGGTGTCGCAGGATCCGTTGAGCTCGTTCGATCCGCGGTACACGGTCGAGCAGCTGGTCGGCGAGCCGCTGCTGTTGCGGGGCCGGGCGCGGCGTGACCGGGTGGTAGAACTGCTGGAGCGGGTCGGGTTGGGCGCGGCTGACCTGCGCCGGCATCCGCGGCGGATGTCGGGCGGGCAGCGGCAGCGGGTGGCGATCGCGCGGGCGGTGGGCCCGCGCCCGGACGTGCTGGTGTGCGACGAGCCGGTGTCGGCCCTGGACGTGTCGATCCAGGCCCAGGTCCTGGACCTGCTGGCCGACCTGCAGGCCGCCGACGGCACGGCGCTGCTGTTCATCTCGCACGACCTGGGGGTGGTGCACCACTTGGCGGACCGCGTGCTGGTGATGCACGAGGGGCGGGTGGTCGAGGAGGGCCCGGTGACGTCGGTGTTCACGGACCCGGCTCACGGGTACACGCGCGAGCTGCTCGCGGCGCTACCCACGCTGGAGGCCGCCCGTTCTTGACGCCGTCGCGGCAACCTCTGGCCGGGGCGCACCGTGCTTGAGCGGTATTCCTGTTGTTCCTGACAGGAGTGCCATCGGGGCGAGTCCCATTGACCCCGGCGGGTGGCGCCGCGGGTCGAGCCTGCGGCGGCTCTGCGGGCGACCTCCGCGTCGCCGCGGCCGGGGGACTCATTATTCGACGTTGGTCGATCTACCCTCACGTCGGGGTCGGAAAGCGAGGGTGGATCGACCAACGTCTCAACCCAAGCAGGGCGACCAGGCGAGGACCCACAAGCACCGCCAGGACATCGCGGAGCGCGGCGTCGGGCCGGCACACGGCAACACCCGTTGACCAACGGACAGAGACGCGACGATCGAGCCCACACCGGCCCTGCGGGCGGCCTCCGCGTCGGCGCGGCCGGGGGACCCATTTTTTCGACGTTGGTCGATCTACCCTCACGTTCGGGTCGGAAAGCGAGGGTAGATCGACCAACGTCTCAACCCCAGCAGGCCAACCAGACAGGGACCCGCACACACCACCAGGACACCCACACGGACAGACCCGCTGACCAGCGGACAGTGACACCACGATCGAACCCGCGCCAGCCCCGCCCAGCGGGCGACCCGGCCCCGCGAGCGACCCGATCCCGCGGCGCCCCCGCCCAGTGAGCAGCCCGAGCCCCGCGCGCGACTCCCACCCGGCAGGCAACCCGAGGCCGCGTGCGACCGCGGCCTGGCGCGCGACCCCAGCATCGTCGGCGCAGCAGGCACAAACGTGAGACGTTGGTCGATCTACCCTCACATCGGGACCGAAAAGCGAGGGTAGATCGACCAACGTCTCAGCCACAGCCGACGGGCCAGGCGGGCGCCCGCGCGCCGCCAGAGCATCCGCGAGGAGAGCGACGGCGCGAAGTCCTATTATTTGAATGGGATATCGACAGCACAGCCGCGTGGATCTAGCGTTGGGGTCGTGAGTCCTGGCGGGGGTGTGACGGACGGTGTGCTGGACAGTCCGGCGTGGGCGGCGCTCGCGGGGCCGCACCGGCGGTTCGCGGAGGTGAGCGGGCGGGCGGTGCGCTACCACCCGGACGTCGCGCCGTTCGCCGCCGTGGCCCCCGACGCCGGCGACGACGTCTGGGACGACCTCGCCAAGCTGGCCGGGCCCGGCCAGGTGGTCACCGTCGTCGGCGCCGCTCCCCCGCCGCCCGCCGGGTGGGAGGTCGTGCTGGAGATCCCCGGCGTGCAGCTCGTCGACGTCGAGCTCGACGCCGCGGCGGACCCCGAGGCGGTACGGCTCGATGAGACGGACGTGCCCGAGATGATCGACCTGGTCGAGCGTACCCAGCCTGGCCCGTTCCGGGCGCGGACGATCCAGCTCGGCACGTACCTCGGCCTGCGCGACCGGGGGAAGCTCGTGGCGATGGCCGGCGAGCGCATGCACCCGCCCGGCTGGACCGAGATCAGCGCGGTGTGCACCGACCCGGCGTACCGCGGCCAGGGTCTCGCGACCCGCCTCGTCAGAGCGGTCGCGGCCGGCATCCGCGCGCGCGGCGAGCAGCCGTTCCTGCACGCCTCGGCGTCGAACACGACGGCGATCCGGCTGTACGAGGCGCTCGGCTTCCGGCTGCGGCACCGCCTGACGTTCCGGGTCGTGCGCACCGCGGGCTGAACTTGGCCCAGTGAACCGCGCCGCGAATTGGCGCTTCTCCGGACCAAGCCGGCGTCGTCTGATCGAGGGGTGACGAACGTTGACCTGTGGTTCGACCCGAAATGTCCGTGGGCCTGGAACGCCTCGCGCTGGCTGCTGGAGGTGGAGCGCGTCCGGCCGGTGACGGCCCGCTTCCACGTGATGAGCCTCTGGCTGCTCAACCGCGACCGGGACGGGCTCGAGGCCTGGTACGCCGAGTGGCTGCGCGACACGCTCGGCCCCGTGCGCGTGCTGGTGGCGGCCGCCGAGCGCTACGGCGAGCCGGTGCTGCGCGACCTGTACACGGCCGTCGGCACCCGCATCCACCACGACCGCGAGCCGATCGGCCCCGCCCTCTACAAGGGTGCCCTCGACGCCCTGGGCCTGGACCAGGCGCTGGCCGGGGCGGCCGACGAGGACACATACGACGAGGCGCTGCGGCGCAGCCACCACGCCGGCCTGGACCCGGTCGGCGAGGATCTCGGCACGCCCGCGATCCACGTCGGGGACACCGCCTTCTTCGGTCCCGTGGTTTCGCCGGTACCGCGGGGAGAAGCCGCGGGCCGCCTGTTCGACGGCGTCCTCGCGGTGGCGGCGACGCCGGGCTTCGCGGAGCTCAAACGGGCCCGCAACGGGTCACCGCGAGTGGACTGACGGCTGCACAATGAAGTCATGTTGCCGCCGGCCCCCGCGCCCGACGCCGTGCTGTTCCGCACCATGCCCTGGCGGACGGCGGGCTACTTCGCCGTCTCCGCGCTGGCCACCTGGGCCGCCGTGGCCACCGCCGACACGATCATCGCCGCCGCGGCCGGAAGCCTCGAGCGCGGCCTGGAGTACGCGTTCTCGCTGCGGCTGCTCGTTCCCCTCGCGATCGGCATCGGACTGGGCTTCTGGATCGCCTCGCCGACCCGGGCCTGGACCCGGGTGTCGGCGGTGGGCGTGGAGATCGGCTCTCCGCGCTCGGTCCTGATCGCGTTGCCCGACGTCGAGACGGCGGTGCGCCGCGACCGCTGGATCTTCACCACCGTGGACATCGTGCCGCGGCCGGACGCGCCGGTCGCGCTGCAGGAGGCGAAGGGGCGGCTGCCGATGCTGCGGGTGCGCGGCGGCCGGCGTGGCTATCCGGTCTGGCCGGCGCTCTACGCCGGCGGGACGGACGCGTTCACGGCCGCCCTAGCGGGGCACGGCGTCGAGGTCAGGCGACCGTAGCCGGCACGGCGTCCAGCAGCGCCCAGTCGTGGCTGATGTCGGCCGCCACCCGCAGCAGCTTCGGCAGGTGGTGCTCGGTGAGGTGCTCCACCGAGGTCTCGGCGGCGTGGACCGTCACGTTGATGGCGGCGACCACCCGGCCGTCGCCGTTGCGCACGCCCGTGGCCACCGAGCGGATGCCCGGCGCCAGGTCCTGGTCGGCCAGCGCCCAGCCCTTCGCGCGGACCTCGCGCAGGGCCGCGTCCAGGGCCGCCCGGTCCGGGTGCCAGTGCGGCTCGATGCCGGCCCGGCTGGGCTCGTCGAGCACGGCGGTCAGCTCGTCGGGGGTCAGGGCGGCCAGCAGTACCTTGCCCATGGAGGTCGCGGGAGCCGGGAAGCGCGTGCCGATCTGCACCGCCAGGGTGACGATCTTCGGCACGGCCACCCGGGAGACGTAGACGATGTCGGAGCCGTCGAGCTGCGCCATCGAGGTCGACTCGCCGGTCTGCGCGACGAGCCGCTCCATGTGCGGGCGGGCGACGTCCCAGACGCTGAGCGCGTTGACGTACGCCATGCCGAGCTCGAGCACCCGGGGGGTCAGCGCGAAGCCGCGGTCGGAGCGGACGTAGCCCAGCTCCTCCAGCGTGAGCAGGATGCGCCGGACGGTGGGCCGGGCCAGCCCGGTCTCGCTCGCGACCTCGCTGAGCGTCATGACCGGGCGGCCCGGCTTGAAGCAGCGCAGCACGTCAAGGCCGCGGGCGAGAGCCTCGATGAAGTCCGGTCCCGCGTCGCGCGCCATCGGCTGCTCCTTCAGTCGTTCCCGCCATGCTTCCACTGGGCGGAGCCGGCGTCCCACTCGGTGTACGTGTAGGGATTGTCCAGCACCTTCGTTTCCGGGATGTCGGGGTTCATGCCCCGCCGCCAGGCCTCGTCGCCCATGACCCCGACGAGGTGCTCGACCGTGCGCTCCACGGCGGCGCGGGCCCCGGCCAGGTCCACGTCCACGAGCCGGCCGTCGCGCTTCACGACCCGGCCGTCGACGAGCACGGTGTGCACGTCGGCGCGCTGGGCCTGGAAGGCCACGTGGCCGTAGGGGTTGAGGATCGGGAACATCACCGGCGAGTGGTCGTTCTTCAGCAGCACCACGTCGGCCTTCTTGCCCACCTCCAGGCTGCCGACCTTGCCGTCGAGGCCGAGCGCCTTCGCGCCGCCCCGGGTCGCCCAGTCGACGACCTGCTCGGCGCGCAGGTGCACGTGGGTGACCGTGTCGGCGCGGCCGTGGGCCTCCATGTGCTCGCGGGAGCGGTCGGCGCCGAGGGTCGAGCGCATGGCCGAGAACAGGTCGCCGCTCCACCAGACGCTCGTGTCCATCGACAGCGAGACGGGGATGTCGTGGTCGCGCAGCTGCCAGGTGGGCGGGTACCCCTGCCCGGCGCTCTGCTCGCTCTCGGTCGAGACCGAGACGGAGCCGCCGGTGGCGGCGATGCGGTGGTACGAGTCGTGCGTCAGCGTCGCCGCGTGCACGTAGATCGTCGACGGGGTCATGAACCCGTGCTCGTGCATGAGCCGGATGCCGTCGTCGTTGGTCGCGCCCCACACCCCGGCGTGGGTGGTCACCGGCACGCCGAGCTCGCGGGCCACCTCGAACGCCGCCTTCTCCGGGAACGCCGGGTCGCCGGTGACGTCGAAGGCCATCTGGAAGCCGAGCATGTCGTCGCCGGGCCGGATGCGCCGGCTGACGAAGTCGCGGAACTCGGGGCTGGCCGACCACTCCCACGGCCCCTGCTGGATGTTGCCGTAGGCGAGCACGAAGCGGCCGGGGACGGACTGCAGGGCGTCGACGGCCGCGTCGGCGTGCTGCGTGGTCTGCAGACCGTGGGACCAGTCGACGGTGGTGGTGACGCCGGCGTCGAGCGCCTCCAGTGCGGCGAGCACGTTGCCGGCGTGGACGTCCTCGGGGCGGAAGTGCTTGCCGGACTCCAGGTAGTACCAGACGAAGTACTGCGTGAGCGTCCAGTCGGCGCCGTAGCCGCGCATCGCCGTCTGCCACATGTGCCGGTGGGTGTCGATCATGCCCGGCATGACGATGCCGCCGGAGGCGTCGATCTCGGTGGCGCCCTCCGGGGCGGTGAGGCCGGGCCCGATCTCGGCGATGCGGTCGTCGACGACCAGGACGTCGGCGGCGGGGTGAACCGTGTGGGTGTCGTCCATCGTGAGGACCAGGCCGTTGCGGAAGAGCACCGCGCTCATCGCAGTCTCCAATCTCGGACGTAAGTCCGCCAGGCGGTCAGACTGGTCAGTGACGGAATTCTCATCCCGCTAACCAACAGTGTCAACGCCTGGCGGACAGATGTCCGCTCAGCGGCCCGGCAATGGCAGCCAAGCCAGGACATCCCGGATTCGCGCGTCCCAGTAGGCCCAGTCGTGCGCGCCGGGGCCGAAGTCGTCCGTCAGCGGTACCCCGCGCGCCGCGCACGCGTCGCGGAAGGCGACGTTCCCGGGGTACAGCGGATCCTCCGTCCCGCAGGCGACGTAGAGGGCCGGGGGCTCGGCGACCGATCCGAGCAGGTGGAAGAGGTCGTCGTCGCTGCCGGGCACGGCCGCCGGGTCGCCGAAGATCCGCTGCCACATGCGCGGGTCGACCGGGCGGTCCAGGGTGGGGATGCGGGTGGCGAGGTCGAGCACGCCGGACAGGGCCGCTGCGGCGGCGAACCGCTCGGGGTGGCGCAGGGCGAGCTTCAGCGCGCCGTAGCCGCCCATGGACAGGCCGGCGACGAAGGTGTCCTCGCGGCGCCCGGACAGCCGGAAGAGGCGGCGGGCCGTGTGCGGCAGCTCCTCGGCGACGAACGTCCAGTACGGCCGGCCCCACACCTCGTCGGTGTAGAAGCTGCGGTGCACCTGGGGCATGACCACCGCGACGCCGCGGTCGGCGGCATAGCGCTCGACGGACGTGTAGCGGGTCCAGGCCGTGTCGTCGTCGGTGAGTCCGTGCAGGAGGTAGAGGGTCGGGAAGTCGGTGCCCGTCTCGGGCAGCAGCACCGTCATCGAGGTGCCGAAGCAGAGGACGTCGGAAAAGAAGTCGCAGCGCAGCAGGGCCATCCTTTCACTCTAGAAACAGTCGGGAAATTGACAGGATCACGGTCAACGGTTGCGCGCTCCTACCAACGTGAGCCAGGT
The DNA here is from genome assembly GCF_014647515.1 of Dactylosporangium sucinum. Lineage (GTDB taxonomy): Bacteria > Actinomycetota > Actinomycetes > Mycobacteriales > Micromonosporaceae > Dactylosporangium > Dactylosporangium sucinum. The sequence goes on from NZ_BMPI01000009.1 coordinate 199,008, forward strand.
TTCTTGGAACGGTTCCAACAAGATGCACGGATATGTCCTGTCGGATCTCCTACATTCCGCCGGAAACGGGCCTGACGCGATCTTTGTGGAACCGCTCCCATCGAGCGTAACCCCAGCTCAGAGCCGTGATCAAGAATTGTCGCCGGCACCCCCCACCGACCGTTTAACCGACTCTGCGCGATGGCCCGTTGCGCCTACGATCAGCCTTGCCCGAGGGGGTGAATGGTTGCCGGGAAAAGGATCGGAGGCCGGGTCGTTGCTGGACACTGCCGCGCCTCGATCGGCGACACCGGAAACGGTCCCCGCAAAGCGGCCGAAACCACCTCGGAAGCGACTGACGCGCGCCGAGCGAAGGGCCGCGCGGCGGCAGCGCAAGCTCGCCGAGACGCACCGGTCCTACGAGGCCTGCAACGAGCTCGCCGGTCCGCTGACCACGCCCGGCGCGCCGCACCAGCCGGTCGTCTTCCGGCACACGGCGCGCCCGTGGCAGCGGGTCATGCTCACCCTGCTCATCGCCGCCAACTTGCTCACCGGCCTGGTCTTCCTCGGCTGGCTGGTGCTGCCGCAGCACATCCCCGGCCCGCGCCTGCTGCACGTCGGGGCGGGCGACTGGCACGTGATCGTCGCGCGGGTGGCGTTCTGCTTCGTCGTGCTCGTCGAGGCCGTGCGGCTGCTGCAGAACATCGCGGTGTGGGTGTTCGCGTGGAAGGCCCGCGACCCGGTGCCGATGGTGCCGGAGCGCGGCCTGCGGATCGCGATGCTCACCACGATCGTGCCGTCGAAGGAGCCGATCGACGTCGTCGAGCGCTCGCTCATGGCGATGCAGAAGGTGCGGTACCCGGGACAGGTCGACATCTGGATCCTGGACGAGGGCGACGACCCGCGGGTGAAGGCGATGGCGAAGCGGCTGGGCGTGCACCACTTCAGCCGCAAGGGCCGGCCGGAGTTCAACCAGGAGCACGGGGCGTTCCGCGCGAAGACCAAGTCGGGCAACCACAACGCCTGGCGGGCCACCCACGAGCACGTCTACGACGTCGTGGCGCAGATGGACCCGGACCATGTGCCGCTGCCGAGCTTCCTGGAGCGGACCGTCGGCTACTTCCGCGACCCCGACGTGGCCTTCGTCGTGGCGCCGCAGGTGTACGGCAACATGTACAACGGGTGGGTCGTGCACGGGGCCTCGGTCCAGCAGTACCTCTTCAGCGGCCTCATCGAGCGCGGCGGCAACGGCCTCGACGCGCCCCTGCTCATCGGCACCAACCACCTCTACCGGCCGCTCGCCTGGGCCCTCATCGACGGCTACCAGGACTCGATCATCGAGGACCATCTCACCAGCATGGTCGTGATGGGCGCGAAGAACCCGCTCACCGACCGCCGGTGGAAGGGCGTCTACACGCCCGACGTGCTCGCGATCGGCGAGGGCCCGACCAGCTGGACCGACTACTTCAACCAGCAGAAGCGCTGGGCCTACGGCGTCTGGGAGATCCTGCTCCGGCGCAGCCGCCCGCACCTGCGGCGCCTGTCCGCCGCCCAGCGGATCTGCTACGGCCTCGTGCAGTCCTACTACCCCAGCGTCGCCCTGTCGGCGGTCTCCGGCGTCGCCGCCACCGCCGCCTACCTGGGCCTGGGCGTCAACGCGGCACAGATCGAATGGAAGCTCTGGCTCGGCCTGTGGGGCGCCAGCATGGGCACCTGGGCGGTGCTGTGGCTCTGGCTGCGCCGGTTCAACCTGGCCCGTCACGAGCGCAAGGAGATCGGCGTCCACGGCATGTTCCTGGCGCTGTTCGCGGTGCCGGTCTACGTCGCCGCGGGCACGGCCGCGCTGCTGCGCCGCCCGCTCGCGTACGCGGTGACCGCCAAGGGGCGGCTGCGCAGCGTCGACGGGCCGCGGACCTTCCGGACCCACTTCGTGTGGGCGTTCGTCGGTGCCGCGCTGATCGGATCGAGCTTCTACTTCGGGTACGACTCGATCGCCCTGCGCTTCTGGGCCGGGCTGTCGGTCGGCGTCGGGCTGTTCCCGCCGCTCATCGCGTTCTGCACGTGGCTGCGCGACCGGCGGCTCGAGGAGCCCGAGGAGGAGGAGCTGCCCCCGACGCTCATCATGACGATCAAGGCGACGGCGTCGGCGCACGCGTCCCTCGACGTGTCCGACCTGCCCACCGTCGCTGGGATTCCGGCGGTACCGCACGCCGGCGTGCCGGCGCCCCGGGTGCCCCTGGGGGACAGCGCATGATCACGCTTCCCCGGATCATGTTCCTCACCCTGCTGCTCGTCGGCGGCTACGTCTTCGTCGTCGCGCCGCGCGTCGAGACCTCGCCCGTGGCGCGGTGGGAGACGAAGGTGGCCGAGCCGACGCCGACCTTCACCCCCTCGCCGGCGGCGAAGGACCCGTCCCAGTTCCCGCCGGCGGGCAAGGCGTTCTTCGGCATCTTCACCGAGCGCGGGCCGGGCGACCTGACCGACTACAACGGGTTCGTGCGGGCCGCCGGCAAGGCGCCGCAGGTCATGATGTTCGCCCAGGGCTGGGCCACGCACAAGAAGTTCGACCGGCAGCCGTTCGACCGGATCGTCAACCGCGGCATGCTGCCGATGCTGGGCTGGGAGCCGTGGGACTACCGCGTGGAGTCCAAGGTGGACACCGAGCGCGGCACCCAGCCCGCGTACCGCCTATCGAAGATCACCGACGGCTCCTACGACGCCTACATCCGCTCGTACGCGGAGGGGATCAAGGCGCTCGGCTACCCGGTGGCGCTCCGGTTCGCGCACGAGATGAACGGTTACTGGTACCCCTGGTGCGAGTCCGCCAACGGCAACAAGCGCGGCGACTACGTGGCGGCGTGGCGGCACGTCCACGACCTGTTCGACGACGCCGGGGTGCGCAACGTCATCTGGGTGTGGAGCCCCAACGTCGTCTACGAGAACTCGACGCCGCTTTCCCAGCTGTACCCCGGGGACGACTACGTCGACTGGGTCGGCCTGTCGGGCTACTACGGCACGGCCGGCATGGAGACCTACCAGACCTTCGAGCAGATCTACCGGAACACGCTCAGCGAGCTGAAGTCGGTGTCGAAGCGGCCGATCGTCGTCACCGAGGTCGCGGCCACCGACGCCGCGGGGCGCAAGGCGGAGTGGATCACCGACCTGCTCAAGACGCTGCCGAAGCATCCGGAGATCATCGGCTTCATGTGGTACGAGTCGGTCAAGGAGACCGACTGGCGGATCGCGGCCTCTCCGGCGGCTTCGGCCGCGTTCGCCGCCGGGGTCGCCACGCCGTACTTCTCGGCGACCTGGGCGCCCGACACGGTGCCCCGCCGGACGCTGCCCGCGGTGGCGGCGTCGCCGGCGCCGTCCGCCTCGCGGACCTCGGCCTCGCCGACACCGTCGGCCTCCCGATCGAGATAGTGCTTGTTGTCGTACCTCGCCGCTAGCATGGCGCGCACCGGTCAATCGTCCTAGGAGATCTCGATGTTGGGTAGGCCGTCGTGGTGAACATGGCGCCCGGCGGGTTCGTCGTCGGCATCGACCTGGGCACGTCCAACACCGTGGCCGTCATCCGGTCCCCCGACGGGCGCCGCCGTCCCGTGCTCTTCGACGGTGCCCCGCTCATGCCGTCGGCCGTGTTCCTGCAGGACAACGGGCAGCTCGCGGTGGGCCGCGACGCGCAGCGGCTGGCCCAGCTCGACCCGGGCCGCTATGAGCCCAACCCGAAGCGGCGCATCGACGAGGCGTCGGTGCTGCTCGGCTCGGTGGAGATCCCGACCGTGCAGGTGCTCGCCGCCGTCCTGCGCGCGGTCGGCAACGGCATCAGCGAGATCACCCGGTTCCCCCCGCCCGCCGTGCTGACCTACCCGGCGTCGTGGGGCCAGATGCGCCGCTCGCTGCTGCACGACGCGGCCGTGGCGGCCGGCTTCCCGCAGGTCACGCTGGTGCCCGAGCCGGTGGCCGCCGCGCGGTATTTCATCAGTGCGCTCAACCATCCGCTCCCCCGCGGCTCGGCCATGGTCGTCTACGACTTCGGCGGCGGCACGATCGACATCGCCGTGGTCCGCAACGACGAGCAGGGCTTCGTCGTGATCGGCTCCGGCGGCCTGGAGGACGTCGGCGGCCTCGACATCGACGCGGCCCTCGTGGAGCTGCTCGGCGAGGTGCTGCGCACCTCCCAGCCCGACGTGTGGCGCCGGCTGGAGCAGCCGCTGACCTCGCAGGACCGCCGCGACCGGCGGCTCTTCTGGGAGGACATCCGCGGCGCCAAGGAGATGCTGTCGCGCACCACGGTCGCCCCGGTCTCCGTCCCCGGCGTCGAGGCCGCGCTCCACCTGACCCGCGAGGAGCTGGAGCGCAAGATCGGCCCGATGATCCGGCGCACGGTCGCCGAGACCGCCCGGGTCGTCCAGCAGTGCCAGCTCAAGCCCGAGCAGCTCGCCGGCATCATGCTCGTCGGCGGCTCCTCCCGCGTGCCGCTCGTGGCCCGCATGCTGCACCGCGAGCTGCAGGTCGCCCCGACGGTGCTCGAGCAGCCGGAGCTCCCGGTCGCCGAGGGCGCCGTGGTCCACCCGGCCGAGCTGACCACGGACGGCCGCTTCGGGGTGGCGACCGGGTCCGCCTCGGTCGGCGGGCCCGCGGCCGCCGGGTTCGGGGCGCCGCCGCCCGGCACCGGCTACGGCCTGCCGGCGGGTCAGGCGTCGCCGGCCGCCTACGGGCCGCCGCCGGGGCAGACCACCGGGGGCTACGGGCAGAACGCGCCGGCTTACGGCGCGCCGGCCGGGCAGACCGGGCAGGGCTACGGACCGCCGCCCGGGCACGCTTATGGAGGGCCCGCCGGGCCGGCATCGCCGGCCGGACCTGGTTACGGAGGGCCGGGCGGGCAGGCGTCGCCGGCCGGGCAGACCGCCTACAGCGTGCCTGCGCAGTCGGCGCCGGCCGACGCCGAGCTGGCCACCGGTCAGCCGCTCTGGGGCGAGCAGGAATACCGGCCCGCCCCCGTCGAGCAGCCGTTCACCGACCCCACCGGCGGCGGCGCCCCGTCCGGCTACGTGCCGTCGCCGCCCCCGGGCGCCGAGTCGGTCCAGCAGTTCCACGTGCCGCCCCAGCCGACGCCGTCGGGCGGCATTCCGGTCCAGACCGGCTACGGCCCGGCGGCCTCGGCCGCGCCCACCTCGGCCCCGCCGGTCTCGGGCGTGCCGTTCTCCGCCCCGCCCGTGTCCGGCGTGCCGTCCTCCGGGCGTTCCGGCGTCGTCTACGGGTCGGGCACCGCGCCGGTGTCGTCGATGCCGTCCATCAACACGCCCGTGTCGGGCGTGCCCGTCAGCGGCCCGGCGGCGCCCACCTATCCGGTGACCGGCGCCCCGGTGTCCCCCGTCTCGCCGGCCGCGGCCCCGGTGTCGCCGGGGATCGCCCCGGCCGCCGGTTACTCGGCCTCGCCCATCGCCTCGCCGAAGCCCCCGACCTCCCCCGACGACCCGGTCGTCGCCCCGCCGAAGCCGCCCGTGGTCGACCCCGGCGGCGGCAAGCGCCGCGGCGCGCTCATCGCCGCCCTCGTGGCCCTGGTGGTGCTCATCGGCGGCGGCGCCTGGGCCTGGACGGCGCTGCGCGACGACGGCGGCGACAGCGGCGGCGAGCAGACCCCGGACCCGATCGGCGCCTGGTCGAAGCTCCCCGACGTGCCGACCGCGCTCAACGGCAACAAGACCGGCGTCGAGGGCGCCGGCGCGGCGGTCGTGAAGAACAAGCTGTATGTGATCGGCGGCTTCACCGCGCAGGACCCGCGCAAGCAGATCGACTCGGTCTGGGTCTACGACCTGGGTCAGGGCGACGCGGGCGAGTGGAAGCAGGGCCCGGACCTGCCGAAGCCGCTCAGCCACATGGGGGTCGTGGTCGACCGCAACGACACGCTGTGGGTGCTCGGCGGCTGGGCCAACGACGGCGCCACCAACCAGGTGATGCAGCTCAGTTCCGACGGCCTCTCCTGGGACCAGAAGGCGCCGCTGCCGGAGCCGCGCCAGACGGGCGCCGCCGTGTTCGACGGCTCGGGCATCATCTACGCCGGCGGCACCTCGAAGGACGGCAACGCCACCGACACGATCTTCGCCCTGAACAAGACCGGCGACGGCTGGGACTCCATCGGCAGCCTCCAGCATCCGCGGGAGAAGCTGGCCGCGGTGAGCGACGGCGCCGGCAACGTCCTGTTCATCGGCGGCATCTACAAGAAGCAGGAACTCGTCTACAACGACGTCGAGGTGCTCTCCAACCGCAAGCCCAAGGGCACCGACCTCAAGCTCGACCACCCCCGCGAGGGCCCGGCGGGCGTGAACATCCAGGGCATCGGCCTGTGCGTCCTGGGCGGCAACAACGGCAACACCGAGTTCTTCGACTGGTGGTGCCAGGACCCCTCGAAGACCCCGCTCCTACCGAAGCTGGCGATGCCCCGCTCGGGCATCGCACTGGCCACCTCGGGCGGCGCGGTGTACGCCATCGGCGGCTACAACACCCCCCAAAACCTCCACGGCACCAGCACGGTGGAGGTCTTCCGCCCGAACAGGTAGCACGGCTCCGAACGGCGCCCGGCCTGCCTCCACCCGGGCGCTGCGCCTGAACAGGCTGACGCGATCGGCCGAGGCTGTCCGGGGGCGCCGGCACACGCTCCGCTCAGCCGCGCCAACCCGGCCCGGCTCGGCCACCGTCCCCACCCGGCCTGGCCCGGCCCGGCCCCGCCCGGCTCGGCCCGCCCGGCTCGGCTCGGCGCCACCCGGCTCGGCCCGGCTCGGCTCGGTTTGATCCTGCCAGATTTATTCCGGTTTAGCCCGGTTTGGTATCGCCCGGCCTAGCCCAGGTTGGCGCTGGGATTGGCCGGCGTGGGGCGGTGCGGTCGCCGGGCCATGATCGATGGCGAGTTTTGGTTGCCATGGCAGCCAGATCGTTCCCACGATCATGAGAGCGCCCGGTCCGCGCGCGGCACGACGGCGTGGGCATGATTGGGTTCGGCGCTGTGCCGACGCACGGAGTGCCGTGATCATGAAGGGCGGGGAGTCGGTAGCTGTAGGGCGCCTACCTGCTTCACGTGGCGGAGGGTTGGGGCGGTCTCCACGCGCTCCACGCCCCGCAGTGGGCCCACTCGCCTCGTCAGGTATTCGTAGAGCGCCTGCATGTCGGGGCAGATCACCGTTGCGAACAGGTTCGTCTCGCCCGTCGTGGCCACCACGAACACTACCTCCGGGTGGCCGGCCAGCGCCTGGCCCACCGTCGCCAGGTGGGCCGGGGCCACCGTGAGCCACAGCATCACCCGGACCGGGTAGCCGAACAGCGACGGCTCCAGCTCCACGTCGAAGAACAGGGCGCCCGTCCGGCGCAGCTGGTCCAGGCGGCGGCGGACCGTGGACTCGGACCAGCCCGTTGCCCTTGCCAGTTCCGGGTAGCCCAGGCGGCCGTCGCGGTTCAGCGCCGCCAGCAGGGGGCGGTCGGCCGGGAGGAGTTCGGGGCGGCCCTCCGGTGTGCCGCCCGTGCGCAGCGCGGCGGCCTCTTCCGGTGTCAGGGACGAGTCGCGGGCCTCGCCGCCCACCGGGCCGCCGGCGAAGTGGTGGATCAGGCAGTGGGCGCGCACCGCGACCACGCGTGGGGTGCGGGGGAGCTTCTGGAGCAGGAGCTGCTCGCGGTCGGCCGGGTCGGGGTTCTGGATGTGGCACGTCACCTCGGTGCCGCCCGATGCGAGCGTGACCCACGACGTGTCCGGGCGGCGGGCCAGCGCGTCCGCGATGGCGGCGGCGCTGTCGGGCGTCGCCTGCAGGCGGATCATCCACATGTCGTAGCCGAGGCGCACCCCGTCCGGCAGGCCGGCCACGCGCAGGCCGGCGTCGGCGCGCAGGCGGCGATACCGGCGCGCCACCGTCTGGTCGGAGACCCCGAGCACGGTGGCGAGCGTGCTGAACGGGACGCGGCCGTCGATGCGCAGGGCGTCGGCGATGCGGTGGTCGAGCGTGTCGAGTTCCACCAGGTCACGTTAGCCAATGTCGGAATCCGCCGCGCGGAGCCAAAAGACTAGGGCCAGAGCACCGGAGCAGGCAGCTTCGACGGCATGCGGAAATGGTTTCCCCTGATCGCCGTGTCGATCGGAACGTTCATGCTGCTCGTCGACGTCACGATCGTGACGGTCGCGCTGCCGGCGCTCGCCGCCGACCTCAAGGCCACCCCGCAGGGGCTGCAGTGGGTGCTCGACGGCTACGCCCTCGCGCTGGCCGCGCTCGTGCTCGGGGCCGGGGCGCTCGCCGACCGGCACGGGCGCCGGCGGTTGTACCTCGCCGGCACCGGCCTCTTCGCCGTCGCGTCGCTGCTGTGCGCGCTCGCCCCGAACGCCGGGCTGCTGGTCGCGGCGCGGTTCGTGCAGGGCGTCGGCGGTGCGGCCATGTTCGCGACGACCGTCGCGATCCTCAGCGTCGCGTACCACGGCCGTGACCGCGGCGTCGCGTTCGGCGTGTGGGGCGCGGTCAACGGCGCCGCCGCGGCGGCCGGGCCGATCGCCGGCGGCCTCCTCACCGAGCACCTGAGCTGGCACTGGATCTTCCTCGTCAACCTTCCCGTGAGCCTGCTCGCGGTCTGGTTCACGGTCCGCGGCGTCACCGAGTCGCGCGGCCGCGCCGGCGCCCGCTTCGACCTGCCGGGCACGCTGGCGTTCACGCTGGCCGCGGGCGCGGTGACGTTCGGCCTGATCCGCGGCGGCGAGGCCGGCTGGACCGCGCCGCTGACCCTGACCGCGTTCGCCGTGAGCGCCGTGGCCCTCGCGGTCTTCGTCGCCGTCGAGCGCGCGAGCGACCACCCGATGCTGGACCTGCGCCTCTTCACGCAGCGCTCGTTCGCGATCCTGATGGTGGCAGCGGTACTGGCACAGGCCGCCGCCTTCGCGTACCTGCCCTTCACGACGGTGTGGCTGCAGCAGTTCCTCGGCAACGGCCCGGTCGACGCCGGCCTGCTGGGCGCCCTGCCGATGAGCGCCGCGTCCTTCGTCGCGGGCGCGTTCGCGGGCCGCTTCCTCCAGCGCGTCGCCCCTCGCTGGACCATCGGCGCCGGCCTGCTCCTCATCGCGGCCGGCGACCTGCTGCAGTCCCGCCTCGACGCGGCGAGCGGCGGCACGGCCCTCATCCCCGGCCTGGTCCTCGTGGGCCTGGGGGTCGCGGGGGTACTGCCGACGCTCGCCTCGGCGACCCTGTCCACGGTCCCGCACGAGCGTAGCGGCATGGCTGGCGGCGCGGTGAACACCTTCCGCCAGCTCGGGTTCGCCCTCGGCGTGGCGGTCTTCGGCGCCGTCTTCAGCGACCGCCTGACGGGCGCGGCCGACCCGAGGGCGGCGGCCGCGGACGCGGTGAACACGACCGTCACGGTGGCCGGCCTGACCGCCCTCGCGGCGGCGGCGCTGGTCCTGCTGTTCCTCCGCCGCCCAGCACCGGCCCCGCACGCGGTGCGGGCGGACGAGCCCGCGCAGGAGCCGGCCGCGGCCCGGTGAGCGCCACCCGCGCCCGGCCGACCGGGGCGTGCTATCGGCCGCCGGCGAGTTTCGCCTCGACCCAGGCGTCGTCGAGGTGCTCGGCGTACGGGCCGCCGGGTGGGTCGACGACCCAGACGTGCATCATCTCGGCGGCGGTGACGGAGATGGTGAGGGGCGGGCACCCGCCGTACGGCGAGACCACCCCGAAACCCGGGGGCAGCAGGCCGACGCAGACGTCGTGCGCGTGCCAGCGGGTGGTCGCGCCGCCGATCGCCGGGCCGCGCGCCCCCGCGACCGGCACCTGGTAGACCACGCCCAGCAGCAGGGTGCGGCCGCCGCGCACGGCGTAGACAAGCTGCTCCGGCGCCTCGGGGTCGAGCGTGCGGCCGTCGGCCTGGTTCGCCTTGTGGTCGAAGTGGACCTGCAGGCCCTCGGCGGGGCCGGCCGGGCGGTACCCGGCGGCGACCGCCGCGGCCGGTTCGCGGTAGCGCACGGTCGCCGCACGGGTCCGGTCGGCCAGGTCGCGGGCGGCGGCCAGCTGGGCGGCGGTCGGCGGCGGGCCCGCGCCGCGCTGGACGACGCCGGCCTGGAGCCGGTCGACGCCGTCGTGGTCGTGCCGGGCGAAGCCGACGAGCCACATCGCCGTGCCGAAGAGCACGACGACGAGCACGGTCGCGGCCCGGGCGGCGAACCGGCGGGCCGCCAGCGAGAGGAGGGTCAGCTGCAGGATCGCGGCGAGCATGCCGACCTGGTCGGGGCCCACGGGTCCGCGAGCGGACCACCAGAGGTACACGATGAGCAGGATCGGCGTCGAGCTCCACAGCCACCGACGCCAGGCGCGCCCGCGGACGGCCCGCAGCGCCAGCCACGCCTCCGCCAGCCCCGCGACCGCGAACCACGGGGACATCGAGAGGTGGAGCGTCGCGACCGCGCCCAGCAGGGCCGCCGCCGTGCGGGTCAGGGGGTCGGCCGATCGCCAGCCGTCCCGCAGGCGCAGCGCCCACGCCTGGCCCAGGCCCGCGTGGCCGGCGACGATGCGCGCGGCCTGGCCGGTGAGCACGGGCGCCACCAGCAGCGCGGCCAGGGCCACGCGGTGCCCGGGGGCGATGCCGAGCCAGAAGTCGCTCATCGGGCCGCCAGCAGGCGGAGCGTCAGGGCCAGGACCACCGCCGGGAGGGCGATCGTGGTCAGCAGCGCGGTCAGGTTGACCGTCGAGCCGAGCTGGGGCAGCAGGGCCGCGACCTGCTGGAGCCAGACGCCGCAGAGGGCGACCCCCTCCAGGCCGAGCACGGTCCACAGGGCCCAGCGGCGGGGCAGGAGCGCGGCCAGGGCGAACAGGGCCGTGGCGGCCAGGGCCGGCACCACGGCGTACGCCGGGTCGAACGCCATCAGGGCGACCATGCCGAGCGTCGCGGTGAGGGCGAACGCCGCTTGCAGGACCAGGAGGGCGCGCAGGACGGCTGCCATGCGGACCAGCCTGGACGGCGCCGATGAGGCCAGCGTGAGGCCGGGTTAAGAGGACGATGAGAGCGGGGCCGCGGGGAGGTCGACGACGAACGACGCGCCGCCGCGGGCGTTGTTCGCCGCCAGGATGGTGCCGCCGTGGGCCCGCACGATCGACAGGGCGATGGCCAGCCCCAGGCCGGCGCCCGCGCCGCTGCGCGACTCGTCGGCGCGGTGGAAGCGCTCGAAGATGTGCCGCTCGGCGCCCGGCGGGATGCCGGGGCCGTCGTCGGCCACGTTGAGCTGGGTCGACGGGCCGCGCTGGGTCACGGTGACCCAGACGTTGCCGCCGTCCGGGGAGTACTTCACGGCGTTGTCGACGAGAATCCAGACCAGCTGCGCGAGGGCGTCGGCGGCGCCGCGCACCGGCGGGGCCGGGGTGAGCGCGCAGTGGACCTGCCGCGCCGGGTGGAGCGTGCGCGCCTGCCGGCACACGTCGTCGACGATCTCGCCGAGATCGACGGCGGCCATCGCGGGTTGCTGGCCGGCATCGGCGCGGGCCAGGGTGAGCAGCTGCTCGACCAGCCGGCTCATCCGGGCGCTCTCGCCCTCGATGTCGCGCAGCGCCGCGTCCCGGTCGGCCGGGGCCGCGTCCGGGTGCCGCAGCAGGAAGCCGGCGTTGTTGCGGACCGTGGTGAGCGGGGTGCGCAGCTCGTGCGACGCGTCCGCGACGAACCGGCGCTGCGCGGCCAGGCTCCCCTGCAGCCGGTCCATCATCGCGTTGAAGGCGCCCGTCAGGCGGCCGACCTCGTCGTGGGCCGGCGCCGGGGGCAGCCGCCGGGACGGGTCGGCGCCGACCTCGGCGACGAGGGTCGTGAGCTGCCCCAGCGGGCGCAGCGCGCGGCCGGTGACCAGCCAGGTCGCGCCCGCGGCGGCGAGGAAGGCGAGCACGGCGACCACGCACACGAGCACGAACAGCCCCCGGCGGTCGTCGCGGACGCGCTGGGTGGTCTGCATGGCCGCGACGTACCCGCCGTCCACGGGCCGCACCGCCACCCGCACCGGCACCCCGGACGCGACGGCGACGGTGGTGCGGTCGGCGGACCGGGCGATCCGGGGGATGCTGCCGTCGATGTGGCCCGTGCTGTACAGCGGGCGCCCGCCGGCGTCGTAGACCGCGATGACGACGTCGGTCGCCGTGCGCAGGTCGAGCGCCGCCGGGCCGGGCGCGCCGGCAGCGGGCGGCGCCGGCAGCGGAGCGGGCGTATCGTGCGCGAAGGTGGCCGCGGCGGACTCGGCCCGCGCGGCCAGCGCCTTGTCCTGCGTCGCGGTCGTGCCCGCCGCCAGCAGCAGGAACACCGCCGTGCAGAACGCGCCCAGGACCAGGCCCACGATCGCCAGGCCGAACAGCGTGACGCGCAGCCGGATGGTCACCGCAGGACGTATCCGACGCCGCGGACCGTGTGCAGCAGGCGCGGCTCGCCGCCCGACTCCAGCTTCGCGCGCAGGTAGCCGACGTAGACGTCGACCACGTTGCTCGCCGTGCGGGCCGGCAGGCCCCACACCGCGGCCAGCAGGACGGACCGGCCGAGGACCCGGCGCGGGTGGCACAGGAAGTGCTCCAGCAGCGCGAACTCCTGGGCGGTCAGCTCGACCGGGCGGGTGCCCCGGCGGCACTCGTGCGCGGCCCGGTCGAGGACCAGGTCGGCGAAGGAGAGCACGTCGGACGCGGGCGCGCGGCGCAGCAGGGCCCGCACCCGGGCCAGCAGCTCGTCGTAGTCGAACGGCTTGACGAGGTAGTCGTCGGCGCCGGTGTCCAGGCCGGCCACCCGGTCGGCCGGGGCGTCGCGCGCGGTGAGCATGAGCACCAGCGGGCCGCCGCCCGACGCGCGGAGGCGGCGGCAGACGGCCAGGCCGTCGAGGCCGGGCAGCATGCGGTCGAGGACGACCAGGTCGACGCCGCCGGCGGCCGCGGCGTCGAGGGCGGCCGGGCCGTCGTGGGCGAGCGTCACGCGGTACCCCTCGTACCGCAGCGCCCGGCCGACGGACGCGGCGATCGGCTCGTCGTCGTCGACGACCAGAACGTGCACCACGCGGCCACGCTATCGGACGCAAGCCGGGCCCACATGCTGCGGCACCTCGGCTACGTGTTCGGTCGGGGGTACCTCAACTCGCGCCCGCCGCCGCCGGACGACCTAGCCGCCCTCGTCCGCCCGGCCACCGCGCGCGTGGCGTGATCATCGATACGATCCACGTCGATGAGCGTGCGCGGGGCACGCCGCGAGGGTCGGGAGGCCGGCGTTGGTGGAGCGGATACGCGTCCGGTTCGAGGGTGACGGCGCCGGCACCGGCGGCCTCGCGTGGGGGCAGCAGCAGGTCTGGCAGGCGATGATCGAGCTCGGCTCGTCGATGGCCATGGGCGGCGTGGTGCCGGTGCAGGACGGGCGCACGGCCGGCGACTTCGCCGAGGAGCTGCGGTTCTTCATGAGCCGGTACGGGGCGATGCGCTCGCTGTTGCGCTTCGGCCCGGGCGGTCCGGCGGACGTCACCCTTGAGGTCTTCGGCACCGGCGAGGCGACCCTGGAGGTCCACGACGCCGCGCCCGCCGAGGACCCGGCCGCGGTCGCCGCCGCGCTGCTGGCCGAGTGGCGGGCCCGCCTCTTCGACTACGCGAACGAGTGGCCGATCCGGATGGCCGTCGTCCGCGCCGCGGGCGCCGTGACGCACGTGGTGGTGCTCGTGTGCCACCTGGCGACCGACGGCGCCGGCCTGGCGACGATGATCCGCGAACTGGGCGAGCGCGACCCGGCGACCGGGCAGCCCGCCCGCCCGTACAGCGCGATGCAGCCGCTCGACCTGGTCGCCACGCAGGCGTCGCGGGCCGCGCAGCGGCAGTCGGACAACGCGCTGCGGTACTGGGAGGGCCACCTGCGCACCGTCCCCACCCGCCGCTTCACCTCCCACGGCGAGCGCCCGGGCCCGCGCTTCCGGCGGGTGGTGTGGCAGTCGCGCGCGCTGCACCTGGCCGCCGACCGCTTGGCCGCCGCGCTCGGCACCGACCCGGGCGCGGTCCTGCTGGCGGCGTACGCGGTGGCGTTCGGCCGGGTGACGGGCTCGCACCCGTTCGTCACCCAGGTGATCGTCGGCAACCGCTTCCGCTCGGGCCTGGCCGACCTGGTGAGCCCGCTGGCCCAGAACGGCCTGGTGGTGATCGACGTCGCGGGCGCCACCCCCGCCGAGGCGGTCGAGCGGGCCCGGCAGGCGTCGATGAGCGCCTCGAAGTACGCGTACTACGCCCCCGGCCCGCGCGCGGAGCTCATCGAACGGGTGTCCCGCGAGCGCGGCGAACCGGTCGCGCTGGGCGTGCTCTGGAACGACCGCCGCGGCAACGTACCGCGGTCGGCCGCCTCCGACGAGCACCCGGAGGAGTCCCGGGTGATCGACGAGCAGGCGCTCCCGTTCTTCAACGAGGAGCTGATGCTGAACGTCGACGACGTCCCGGACACCGTCCAGATCACCACGGAGATCGACACGTGGTCGCTCCCGATCGAGGGCCTGCACGCCCTGCTGAAGGAGATGGAGACCTTCACCGTGGAGGCGGCCAGCCAGCCGGTCTCCTGAATCAGCGCCGCAGCCCGTATGCGGCAACGATCGCGCGGGCCAGGTCGGGCTCCTGGTCCGCATGGAGATACCCGATCAGGCGCCCCACATCCGCCTGCGGCACGGTCGCCACGTTGTCGCAAGACACGACGGAAGGGCGATCGACGCCATTGCGAGCGCCGAGGACGACCTCGGTCGACAATCCCCGGATGCTCGTCGTGATCGGCGCTACCGTGACCCGGCGCAGATGCGGCAGGATCTGCGGTCGGGTCAGCACGAGCGCCGGCCTGAGCTTGTCCATGTGCACGAGATGGATTGGCCGCATCAGTCAATATCCATGGATTGCCGCACGGACCAAGACGCCATGCCGTCGAAGTCGTCCCGATCGTCACCCTGGAGCGCGGCGTAGATGCGTGCGTCCCGCTCGGCCATGTGCTCCTGGCGGTCACGTTCCAACGCACGGAGAACGACGGCCGCCCGGCTCCGGGCCGCACCCGCGGCAACCAGGGCGTCGACATACTCGACGATCTCGTCGGGAAGGCGAACGGCGATCTGCGTCGTCATACCTGCATGGTACCGAGATGGGATGCAAGCCGGTAGCAATGTCATGGCGCTAAACTAGAGGCCATGTGGCCCTAATACCAAGTCACGTGGAGCAGGTGATCGGGAGCGGGCAAGATGGCTGCATGGACGTCACGTGGTGGGGGCACGCTACCTGCGCCGTCCGGGACCGGGGGACCACCATTCTCACCGATCCCGTGCTGCGCAACCGGCTCGCGCATCTGCATCGGCGGCGCGGGCCGCGGCCCGTCCTCGCCGAGGCGCCGGACGCCGTGGTCATCTCGCACCTGCACGGCGACCACTGTGATCTTCCCTCGCTGCGCATGCTCCCCGTGACCACCACGCTGATCGTGCCCAAGGGGGCCGGCGGGTTCGTCGGAGCGCGGACCGGTGGCGGCCGGCGGGTCGTCGAGCTCGCGCCCGGGGACGAGACCAGCGTCGGGGAACTCACCGTCCGGGCCGTCCCGGCCAGCCACGACGGCGGGCGGACGCCGAAGTCGCGCGTGCGGGCGATCGCGGTCGGGTACGTGATCAGCGGCAGCCGGTCGGCCTGGTTCGGCGGGGACACCGGACTGTTCGACGAGATGAAGGACATCGGGCCGGTCGACCTGGCGCTCGTGCCGGTGTGGGGGTGGGGCTGGACGCTCGGGCCCGGGCACCTCGACCCCGCCGGGGCGGCCGAGGCGATGCGGCTCGTCGGGCCGGCGCGGGCGGTGCCGATCCACTGGGGCACGCTCTGGCCGGTCGGGTGCGGGCGGGTGCGGCCGGACCGGTTCGTGCGGCCCGGCGACGAGTTCGCCGCGTTCACCGCGACCGCGGCGCCGCGGACCGCCGTCGACGTGCTCGCCCCCGGCGGAAGCATGAGCCTGGCGTGACCACGTTCGAGGGGCTGGTCGCGGGGCTCGCCGTGCTGTTCGGGATCGTAGCCGCCGGGTCGACCGTGCCGGTGCTGCCGACCGGGGCGGCGGTGAGCGCCACCGCCGTCGTGGCCGCGCACCGTAGCCCGCTGGCGCTGCTCGCCGTGGTCGCGGTCGGCGGGATCGGGGCGTACTGCGGCGACGCCGTCACGTTCGCCATCTGCCGGGCCGGCGGCGAGGCGCTGACCCGCCGGCTGCGGATGCTGCGCCATCCGGTGCGGCTCACCGAGTCGATCCGCGAGCGGCTGCACCGCCGGCCGGTGACGGCGCTGCTCGTGTCGCGGCTCGTCCCCGGCGGGCGGATCCCGGTGCTGCTGACGGCGGCGATCGTCGGGCTGTCCTGGCGTACCTTCGTCGTCTCCAACGTCGCCGCGTGCGCCCTGTGGTCGGCGACGTACGCGGCGATCGGGCTGCTCGGCCGCAGCGTGTTCCCGCAGCCGTGGCAGGGCGTGGTGGCGGCGATCGTGATCGTGCTGGTCGTCACGCAGGTGGCGGGCTGGATCCGCAGCCGCCGCGAGGCCCGGCTCGCCGCGACGCCACCCGGCTAAGCGAGGGCCTCGACGTAGATCGACTCGTCGTTGCGGAGCACCTGGTCGAGGTCGGCGACGTCCTGGCGGGCGCCCTCGCGGTAGGCGCGCACGGTGATCGACTCGTCGGCGAAGCCCGCCGCCGTCAGGGCGTGACGCAGCTCCGCCTCGTCGTAGAGCCAGCGGTGCCCGTAGACGTAGAACAGCTGGTTGAACATGAACGCGCCGCGCGCCGGCATGGCGGGGGCGACACCGGTGAGCGCGCGGTTCATCCGGCGGCGGTGCTTGCCGAAGAAGCCGTCGCCGTTCACGTAGCTCTCGCAGTACACCTTGAGATCCGGCGTGGTGAGGCGCAGCAGGCCGCCCGGGCGGAGGATCCGCCGCACCTCGGTCAGCCAGGCGATGCCGACCGCGAGCGACACGTGCTCCACCAGGTGCTCGGCGAACACCCAGTCGACGGCGCCGTCGTCGACCGGCAGCGGCCCGGCGATGTCCATCTCGGCGAAGTACGCGGCGTCGTCGACCCGGTACACGTGGCCGGGC
Organism: Dactylosporangium sucinum; assembly: GCF_014647515.1. Taxonomy (GTDB): domain Bacteria; phylum Actinomycetota; class Actinomycetes; order Mycobacteriales; family Micromonosporaceae; genus Dactylosporangium; species Dactylosporangium sucinum. The sequence continues at coordinate 216,071 of NZ_BMPI01000009.1, forward strand.
TCGGTGCGGTTGCCGCTCGCGTCGGTGAGCGACACGAGGTCGGTGCCGAGGGCCTGCGGGTGGGCGGTCTTGAAGGCGGCGAACTCGATGCCGGTGACCCCGAGGCCGGCCAGGTGGTCCCGGGTGAGCCGGGGCTCCGACAGTACCGCGGAGATCTTCTCCACCTTCGCGAGGTCCTCGGTGAAGAGGTCGACGGTGGCCGCAAGCTCCTGCGGATCCTCCCAGTTCCAGGGGCGATCGGCGATCATGACGGCCCATCCCTTCGCGACGTGGAGAAAGCATCCAACCACGTCGAATGTTGATCCACAAGGGACGGTTGGCTCGGCTCGGCGGGGCCGCGCAGACCGAGATCGTCGAGCCACCGCACGAGTTGCCGGTGGACCGCGGCCGGGCCGACCGGCGCGCGGTCGTCGACCGGCCAGTCGGCCGGGTGGACGAGCACGGCCTCGGTCTGCCAGCCGCCGATCCCGCCGTGCGAGCCGACGAGCTCCTCGAACGCGGCGACCTCCTCGGTGCCGCCGTCGACCCGGCTGACCAGCACCAGGTCGCCGACGTGGGCGGTGCGCTGGTGGGCGAGCAGGTCGGCGGCGGCGTGCGGCCCGAACGGCAGCAGCGGGTCGATCCCCTCCACCGTGCCGTCGCGCAGCCGGTGCCGGCCGCCGGCGCCGATCGCGACCGGCCCGTCGGTGGCGCAGTGGGCGACGACCAGCCCGATGCCGGGGTGCTTGGCCAGGCCGTCGACCAGCCCGGGCCGCCGCTCCTCGATCTGGTCGAGGTCGGCGCGGCCGGGGACGCCGGTGAGGTACAGCATCGCGAGGTTCCCCGACACCACGGTCACCACCTCGCCGCGCGGGCCGGCGGTCACCGGGCCGCACGAGCGGGTCTGGTTGGACACGCCGGCGAGCAGCGCGTTGGCCCGCCCCCAGTTCTCGTCGTTGGTGCCGCCCTCGACCGTGGCGGTGACCCCGCCGGCGAGGTCGTCGACGAGGCGTTCGAGGGTCACGCCGTACCGCTGGGAGAAGGTCGCCCCCTGGCTCTGCCCGTGGTCGGAGAGCACGACGATCTCGTACCGCCGCCCGGCCACCTCCGCCAGCCGGTGCAGCGTCCCGAGCACCCGGTCGAGCCCTTCGAGCGTCTGCATCGCCTCCGGGCGCAGCGGCCCGGCGTGGTGCGCGACCTCGTCGTAGTCGACGAAGTCGCAGAAGATCACCGGCGTGCCCTTGCTCATCTGCTCCGCGATCAGCGACACGTTGAGGTCGCGGAGCAGCACGTTGGTGACCGCGCGCAGGGCGACGTAGGCCGCCGTGCGCGGCACCCTGGGGTACACGTTGCGGAACCGCTGCCGGCGCGCCTGCTGGATCTCCTTGAGCATCTCGCCGACGGACAGCACGAGCGCGCGGGCGAAGCCGTACGGGCTGGCGACGAAGGCCAGGTAGCCGCGCGCCGACCGGCCGGGCAGCGCGGCGTTGCTGAACGTGAGGAGGCTGGTGGGCGCATCGCCGCTGAACACGTTGCTGATGCTGGCCCCGCCGTCGGCGAGCAGGCCCCGGCCGGTCGAGATGCGGGCCTCCACGTCGGCGGCGTCCCGGGGGCGGTTGGTGACGACCAGCCGTGCCTGGTCCTTCTCGTACCACCGGAAGGCCGGGATCTGCCCCTCCGACCCATGGAGGATCCCGGCCTGGCTGGCGGGCGTGGTCGCCGGCATCCCGGTGTGCCAGGGCACGAGCGAGTGCGTGCCGGTGCGCAGCCACTTGCCGAGGTTGGGCAGGTTGCCGGCCTTGACCGCCCAGCTCAGCAGCGGCGCCGACAACCCGTCGACCTGCACGAACAGCACGCCCGGCGCGGTCGGCGGGCGCCCGTCGTGGCGGCGGGCCATCTGGCGCAGCGCCTGGCCGAGGAAGACGTCCTCGCTCCCCGCGTCGGCGAGCCAGTTGACGAGCGCGGTGAGGACGGCGGCGAGCCAGCTGGCGACCCAGGCGTCGACGAAGCTGCCGACGCTCACCCCCTCGGTGATCTGCAGGGCGGTGAACATCACGACGGCCTGGATGACCACGCCGAGCAGCAGCACCCCCAGCCCCCCGACGACCACCGCCACCCCGAGCAGCACCAGCCGCATGAGCGTGCCGATGACGGCGAGCAGGACGGTGAGCTCGAGGAGCGCCGCGGGGCCGCCGCTGGCCCGGACGCCGGGCAGCAGCCAGAAGGTGACGGCGAGGACGGCGAAGCTGGTGACGCCGCTGCGCAGGAGGGACTTCCCCCAGGCGACGGTGAGCCGCCAGTCACGCAGCAGGCGCACCCCGAAGCGGATGCGCCGCACCACGACGGTGGCCGCCAGGGCGCGCAGCAGCTTGGGGCTCACCGTGGGGCTCACCGCCCAACATTACGTCCATCGGGCCGGATCACCTGATAACCGGCGAGGGTGACCCGGGTCGCACGAACGGGGTGATCAGACGGCGCTGAGCTCGGCGTCCAGGGCGGCGGCGGGCTCCGCGGGCGGGGGCAGCACGGCGGCCGCGAGGCCCAGCAGGTCGTCGACGGCCGCCGCGTACCGCTCGGCGGAGCGGGCGGTCTCGACCGCGGCCGCCCAGCGCTCTCCGGGCCGGACCGGCCGGGGCGCGGCGAGCCGCATCCGGAGGGTGTGCATCTCGGCGAGGTGCGTGTCGAGCAGCAGGATGATGTCGTGGTGCATGGTGCGGCCTCCGGGCTGAACGGGACGGCGGTGGGGCGCGGGCCTGGATCGCGGGAGAGGATCGCGGGAGAGGATGGAGACCGCCCCCGCGCCGCGTGCGCGAGGGCGGACATCGACTGCTACTTCTTCTTGTTCTTCTTCTTGCCCTTCTTGGACTTCTTCGCCATGGAAGCCTCCTTTCCCCGCTCCACGGTAGCCATGTGTTTATCTCCCGTTCACGGTTTCGCCAGGCCGCGTTCACTGCGAAACTGGACTACATGGCCGGAAAACTCGAAGTGGAACGCAAGTACGAGGTGCCCGTCGACTTCGCGCTGCCGCCCCTCACGGGCATCGGCGGGGTCGCGTCCGTCGGCGACGCCGACGACCAGCGCCTGGACGCCACCTACTACGACACTCCGACGCTGCGGCTGGCCCGGGGTCGGGTGACGCTGCGCCGGCGCACCGGTGGCAACGACGCCGGATGGCACCTCAAGCGACCCTCCGGCGGCGACCGCAGCGAGCTGCAGGTGCCCGCGTCCGGCCGGCAGACCAAGCCCCCGACCGCCGTCACCGCCCAGGTCCGCGCGCTGTCGCGCGGCGAGGCGCTGCAGCCGGTCGCCCGGATCCGCACGCACCGGGTGGAGCGGGCGCTGCGCGCCGCCGACGGCAGCACCGTCGCGCTGGTCGCCGACGACAGCGTGAACACCGAGTCGCTGCACGGCAGCCGGCCCGAGCGGCAGTGGCGCGAGCTGGAGATCGAGCTGGTCGACGGGTCCCGGTCGGCCCTCGACGACCTCGACGCCGCGCTGCGCGCCGCCGGGGCCCGGCCGGCGCAGAGCCCGTCGAAGCTGGCCCAGGCCCTCGGCGACGACTACCCCGCCGCGCCGCCGGGCCCGGGGAAGGTCTCGGCCCTCGCCGCGTACCTGCGCGACCAGCGCGACGCGATCGTCGAGCACGACCCCGGCGTGCGCGACGGCGACGCCGAGTCGGTGCACAAGATGCGCGTCGCCACCCGGCGGCTGCGCTCGACGATCCGGTCGTTCGCGCCGCTGCTGCCGGCGGGCACCGACCTCAACCGGCTGCACGACGAGATCAAGTGGCTGACCGGCATCCTCGGCGAGGTCCGCGACGGCGACGTCATGGGCGAGCGGCTGGCCGGCGCGGTCGCGGCCGAGCCGCCGGAGCTGGTGCTCGGACCGGTCGCGGCGCGGATCCAGCAGCTGCTCGCCGGCCGGGTCGCGGCGGCCCGCGAGCGGCTCGTCGCCGGGCTGGACAGCCGGCGGTACACCGACCTGCTCGTCGAGCTCGACGCCTTCGTCGACGCCACCGCCGCGGGGCCGCGCACCTCCCGCAAGGAGCTCATGCGCCGGGCCGGCCAGGCGCTGCGCCGCGCCGACCGCCGGCTGGCCGCGGCCGAGCACACCCCGGAGGAGGCCCCCACGCACCTCGGCCACGAGCGCCGCGACGAGCGCTTGCACGAGTCGCGGAAGGCGTACAAGCGGGCCCGGTATGCGGCCGAGCTCGTCGCGCCCATCGCCGGCGGCAGGGCCACGAAGCTCGCCGACCGGCTCACCGACCTGCAGGACGTGCTCGGCGCCCACCAGGACTCGATCGTGACCGGCGACCTGCTGCGCGAGCTGGCCCTGCAGGCGTACGCCGCCGGCGAGAACGCGTTCACGTACGGGCTGCTGCACGCCCGGCAGCACGAGCACGGCCTGCTCGCGCTGAACGACCTGCCGAAGGCCCGCCGCCGGGCGGCGAAGGCGGCCCGGAAGCTGTACTGAGATTCTCCGGCGGTCGCCCGATCATCCTATGTGGACCTGCGGGTGGCCGACCCGCCGCGCACATGACAAGTCGTGCATGGGTTCGATACTGTTCGAAGTTCCCGCCCCCTCACGACAACGGGTTGACCCAGTGCAGCTGCAGCTCCACCTCGAAGCATCCGGCGGCAGCGCCGAGCCGGACATCGACACACTCCTCTCGCTGCAGCAGTGGCTGGTCGGCGAGCCCGGGATCGTCCAGTCCGAGATCGGGCTGACGACCGGCGGGCGGCCGGGCGACCTCGGCGCCGCGGTGGAGATCATCAGCCTGGTGCTGGGCACCGGCCTCTCGGTCGGGCAGCTGCTGCTCGCGGTCTCGAACTGGCGCCGCGCCCGCCCCAAGGCGCCGGCCGTCGTGCTGACCCGCACCGACCCCGACGGCGTCTCGGTGCGCATCGAGTCCTCCGACCCCGAGGCGGTCGCGGCCGCGGCCCGGGCGCTCGACGGCTGATGTCGGATCTGGCTGATCCGCGGGCCTCGCGGGCCGTGCTGATCGGCGGCGGCCGCTACGGGTCGCTGCCCGAGGTGCCGGCCGTGACGCGCAACCTCGCCGGGCTGAGCGGGGTGCTCGCCGACGCCGACCTGTGGGGCCTGGCGTCCGAGCACTGCACGGTGCTCGCCGACCACGACGATCCGCGGCTGGTCGGCCGGGAGCTGCGCCGGGCGGCGGACGAGGCGCAGCCGGAGGGCATGCTCGTCGTGTACTACGCCGGCCACGGCCTGGTCGACCCGATCGACGGCAGCCTGGTGCTGGCCCTGCGGGACACGGATCCGGCGGTACCGCACGAGGCCGGCCTCCCGTTCGAACACCTGCGGCGCGCGGTGGCCGGCAGCCGGGCCCGGCGGCGCCTGGTGATCCTCGACTGCTGCTACGCCGGCCGGGCGGCCGGCCACATGGCCGCCGGCGAGTCCGGCACCCAGGTCGTCGCCGACCAGGCCGGCACCGACGAGACCTGCCTGCTCGTCTCCGCGCCGCGCAACCGCACCGCCCAGGCGCCGCCCGGCGAGCCCTACACGGCGTTCACCGGCGAGCTGCTGCGGGTGCTGCGCGGCGGCCTGCCCGACCGGCCGGCCCTGCTCGACGTGCGCACCGTCTGGCGGGAGGTGACGGCGCGGCTGCGCGAGCGCGGCTTCGAGCTGCCCGAGCTGCGGGCCGGCAACGCCGGCGACGAGCTGGTGCTGGTGCGCAACGCGGCCCGTCACCACCGCGACCTGGTCGGCCGGATCGTGGTGGCGACCGCCGCCGTCGACGACCGCGACCTGCGCCAGGCGGTCGTGCTCATCCTGCGCCACGACCGGGCCCGGGGCGCGGTCGGCGTGCGGATCAACGCCCCGTCCAGCGCCCCGCTGCCGGCCGAGATCCCGAGCGGGTGGCGGCGGCTGCTCACCCCGCCGGCGGTGGTCTTCGACGCCGGGCCGCTCAGCCGCGCCGAGGGGTTCATCGCGGTCGGCCGGCTGCGGCCGGACGTCGAGCCGCCCCTGGGGTATCGGCCGGTGCGGGAACGGCTCGGGGTCGTCGCGCTGTCGGCCGAGCCGGAGCCGCTGACCCCGGTGATCGCCGGGCTGCGGCTGTTCTCCGGCTACCTCGGCTGGGGCCCCGAGCAGCTCGAGGCCGACATCGACGGCGGGCTGCTGCTGCTCAGCGACGCCGACGTGCGGGAGGTGCTGTCGAGCCGGCCCCGGGAGCTGTGGACCACCCTGCACGCACGCGCACGAGGGGACGCCGGATGACGCTGCTCGACGAGATCGCCGGGGCGATCGGCCGCGGCGCGCAGATCACGCTGGTCCTGGGCGCCGGCCTGACCCAGCCCGCGGTGCCCGGCCTGACCGGGATCGTCGAGCTCGCCGACCGGTATGCGGCCGGGCTCGGCGACGACGGCGAGCTGACCCAGGCGCTGCACCAGGCACGCGAGGAGCTGGGCCCGCAGGCCGCGCCGATCGAGGTGTACCTCGCGTACCGGCGGGTCTTCACCGCCCGCCGCTCCCCCGGCGAGTTCGACGTGGTCGCCCAGCAGGCGGTGCTGGCCGGCTACCGGGCGCCGGACCTGGCCGCCACGCCGCTGGCCACGCACGGCATCTGGCAGCGGGTCGACCTGCGCCTCGGCGAACGGGTCGAGAACAGTCTCGACTGGTGGGAGCTGCCGCCGGGCGTGCGGGCCATCGGCCGGCTGCTGGCCTGGCGCCCCGACGAGTTCGGCAACGGGGTCGTGCTCACCACGAACTTCGACCCGCTCGTCGAGGTCGCCGTCCGGCTCACCGGCCGGCAGGCGGTGAGCGTCCCGGTCGACGCGGCCGGCCGCCCCGACCGGCGCCCCGAGGGCGACGGCACCGTCCAGGTCTTCCACCTGCACGGGTTCTGGCGGCCGGTGAACGAGACCGACCGCTCGCCGCTGCTGCACGACCCGGTGCCGACCGTCGTGTCCTCCTCGATCTCGGAGGCGTCCCGCGCGATCGCCGAGCTGATCACCGGCGACCGGGTGGTCGTGGTCGGCTACAGCGGCTGGGACGACGTCGTCACCGGCGCGCTGCGGGCCGTCCGCGCGGTCCGGCCGGTCCGGGTGCTGTGGGCCCTGCAGGAGCCCTCGGCGCCGCCGGACCTGGCCGCGCGCCTCGGCGACCTGGTCACGTTCTTTCCCGGCGTCGACGCCGACGAGCTGTTCACCGGCCTCGCCGACCGGCTGCAGGTGCCCGCGACGGTCCCGCGCCCCGACCCGCGGCGGCGGGTCCGGCACCTCGACTGGGAGCGCGAGCTGTTCTCCCAGCCGGGCAACATCGCCCCCGACGGCGTGCTGCCGCTGCTGCGCCAGCTGGAGCGCCGGTACGGCTGGGGCGTCGACTGGGCCGGCGACCCCCAGCCGCCCCGCCTGCTGTTCTGGCCGGTCCGGCTGCGGGCCCGGGCGTCGCTCATCAACGCCGTGCAGGCCCTCACCGCCGCCGCCCTGAGCGCCCGGGGCGTGCGGGTCGTGGTCTGCCTCGACGACTTCGGCGTGCCGGACCGGGCCGGGCTGGGCGCCGCCTTCGCGGCCGACCTGCGCCGCTGGATGCGCCGCGTCGACCCGCGGGCCGACCCGGCGGTGGTGTCGCTGCACGACTACATCGAGGACGCGCGCCGCGAGCCGAGCCTGCTGCGCCCGACTGACCCGTGGTCGGTGGCCCGCATCTTCTACGGCGAGCGCAACCCGTCGCTCTACAGCGTCCTGGCCGCGATCAAGGTGGTCCCCCACCTGGCCCTGCACGACCTGGAGCAGAACGCGGCGGCGATCGTGCAGACGCTGCTGAGCAAGGACGCGAACCGCCTGCTGACGCCCCTGACCACCTGGGCCTACCTGCACCACCTGCTGGAGACGGAGCCGGCGGCCGAGGTGATGGCGTATGCGGGCAGCGACGAGCGGCTGCTGTGGGAGCAGTTCCGGGAACATTTCGGGCTGGGCGGCACATTGCTGTACAACCCGTACATCCGCCACCTCACGAACGAGTCGCGGATGGTGCGCTGGTCGAGCCCGGCGGAGCTGCGGGAGTATCTCGGCTCGACCCGGGAGCTGCCGGGCTGGGGCGAGGAGGGCGGCTACGTGCACTGGCTGGTCCAGAACGCGTTCCTGCTGCCGCGCTACCTGACCCGGACCGAGTTCCCGGAGCTGGGCGGCTACCGCCTGGACTCGTGGGTGGCGTTCGCGGCGGCGCTGGACAAGGGCGCGCCGGTGCTCGACCTGCTGGCGGCGGACGTCTCGGCCTTCTACCTGCCGCCCGCCTGAGGCGGCCTCGCGCCGCGTGCCAAGGGGGCGGGCGGCGGGTAGCGTGATTGGCATGACGGTGCAGGCGTTACGGGCCGGCGGTGGGGTCGACCGCTGCCTGACGCTGCTGGGTGAGGAACTGACCGCATACATCGCGGGCGCGGCGAGCGTCAGCGAGTTCCAGCGGTGGCGGGCCGACCGACGGCACCGCCGCGAGATCGACGAGCGGCTCCGCGGCGCCGCCGACGTGGCCGAGACGTTCGCCCGGGCCAACCGGCTCGGCGCCGCCGCCGGCTGGCTGCGCGAGGTCGGCGCCGCCGGGGTGGCCGGCCGCTCCCCCGCCCGGCTGCTCCGCGAGGCCACCGGCGAGGCCGTCAAGCGCGTCGTCGACGCCGCCGAGCGCTTCACCCGCCGCTAGCCGCCCGCGGGATTCATCCGGTGGTAACACCTTCCGCGTCCGCGACCTGCTATGTATACGGGGAACGAGCGTGACACGCTGCAGGTATGCGGAGCGGTTCCCATGGCTGACCCTCTCCTTCTGACGACCTCGCGCCACGACGCGGCCGGGGTGGTCGACCGGCTGCTCGCGACCGTGCGCGGGGGGAGCTGGCCGCACGGCGCGCCGTACCGGCACGTGAACGGGTTCACGAAGATCGTCGCCGCGCGGTATCCGGACGGATCGCGGCTGACGCTGCACTACTGGCCCGCCGCGCGGGGCGAGGCGCCCGACGTGTCGCGGCCGCACGACCACCGCTTCCCGTTCACGTCCGTGCTCCTCGGCGGGCGGCAGCACTTCGTCGAGCTGGAGGAGTGCCCGGCCGGCGGCGAGGCGTGGACGCGGTTCACCTACCGGCCCTACCTCGGCGGGCGGGTCGCGCTCGTCGCCCGGACCGGCGACACCCGGCTGGTCGAGGTGCGGGTGGTGCGGCGGCGGCCGCTCGCCGGGACCTACGGGACCACGTCCACCGTGATCCACCAGGCCGTGACCGACCGGCAGGAGCCGTGCGCGACGCTCGTGCTGCGCGGGCCCCGGGAGAAGGTGCGCTCCCAGGTGTACTACCGGCCCGGGGAGCCGCCGCCGCGCGGCGGGCTGCAGTTCGGGCGGCGGCTGGAGCGCGGCGAGGTGCTCCGGCAGCTCGCCGACGTGGCGGCCATGGTGGGCTGATGCTGTCCGCCCGGTTCGAGCAGGCCCTGGCCTTCGCCACCCGCCGGCACACCGGGCAGGTCCGCCACAACACGGGCACGCCGTACGTCTCCCACCTGCTCGCGACCTGCGCGATCGTCCTGGAGGAGGGCGGCGACGAGACCGCCGCGATCGGGGCGCTCCTGCACGACGTGCTGGAGGACCAGCCGACGTCGCGGGAGGAGCTGCGGGACGCGTTCGGCGACGACGTGTACCGCATCGTCCACGACTGCACCGACGCCGACGCCGACGAGCGGACGCGGCTGACCTGGTGGGAGCGCAAGCGGGCGCACCTGGGGCGGATGGGCGGGGCGTCCGACGAGTCGCTGCTGGTGATCGCGGCCGACAAGGTGTGCAGCCTGCAGTCCCTTGTGGACGACCTGCACCGGTTCGGGCCGGTGCTGTTCGCGACGAGCACCCGCACCGCCGACGAGCTGCTGTGGAACTACCGCGAGGTGCTCGGCCTGCTCGCCGCGCGGCTCGGCGACCGGCCGGTGGTGGCCCGCCTGCGCCGGCTGGTCGGCGAGTTCATGGAGCTTGCGGTCCCGCAACCGCGGTGAGGCGGCGCTTGCCGTCCCCCAGCCTCGGTGACAAGATTCGCGGGTGCGTCTCGATCTCTCCGGCCTCGCCTCCTTCCGCGGCACGCTGACCACCCCCTACGACCCCGGCTACGAGGGCGCGCGGGTGCTGTTCAACACCCGGGTGCGGACCCGCCCGGCCCTGCTGGCCCGGTGCGCCGACGCCGACGACGTGGCGGCGGCGATCCGCTACGCGCGCGAGCACGGGCTGCCGTTGGCGGTGCGCGGCGGCGGGCACCACGCGAGCGGGCTGTCCCTTGTGGAGCAGGGCGTGGTGGTCGACGTCGGCGGGATGCGGTCGATCGACTTCGACCCGGCCGCGCGCACGGTCACGGTCGGCCCCGGCGCGGGCTGGCGGGACGTCGATCGCGTCACGTACGTCGAGCACACGTTCACCGGGCCCGACGGCCTGGAGTACGGGCTGGCCGGCCCCGGCGGCGAGTGCCCCACGGTGAGCAACGCCGGCTACAGCCTGGGCGGCGGCTACGGCCCGCTCGGGCGCACCTACGGCCTCGGCTGCGACCACCTCCTCGAGGTGTCGATGGTGGACGCCGACGGGCGGCTGCTGCGCGCCTCGGAGACCGAGCACCCCGACCTGTTCTGGGCGCTGCGCGGCGCCGGCGGGGCCGGGTTCGGCGTCGTCACCTCCCTGACCTACCGGCTCAACCCGCTGCCGAAGACCGTCGTGGGCGGGATCGCCGCCTGGCCGCTCGACCGGGCGCTCGACGTCTTCCGCGCGTACCGCGACCTCTACCAGGACCGCGAGGACGACCGGCTCGCGCTGTGCCTGCTGCTCACCACCGAGCCCTACCCGGAGGGCGAGCCGGTGGTCGCGGTGTACGGCATGTACGTCGGGCCGCCGAAGGAGGCGGAGGAGGCGCTCGCCCCGATCCGCGCGCTCGGCGAGCCGATGTTCACGTCGTTCGGCGAGGTGTCGTACTTCGACCTCATGCAAGGCATGGGCGAGGAGATCGTCTACGGCCTGCAGTCGAAGTGGCTCGGCGGATACTTCGCGCCCGACGGGTTCGACGAGCCGTCGTTCGCCAAGCTGGTCGACCACTTCCGCCGCAGCCCGTCGGGCTACTCGATGGTGCGCTTCGACCTGCTCGCCGGCGGCGCGATCGCGCGCGTGCCGGCCGACGCGACGGCGTTCGCGCACCGCGCCCACCTGCACTACGTCTCGATCATCGCGCAGTGGCGGGGCGATGAGGAGACCGACCTCAACGTCAGCTGGGTCGACGACTTCGCCGAGGACCTGCGGCCGCACCTGACCGGCGAGGTCTACCAGAACTACGCCGACCGCGACCTGACCGGCTGGGAGACCGCCTACTACGGCGCCAACTACCCGCGGCTGCAGCAGGTGAAGGCGGCCTACGACCCGCAGGACGTGTTCCACACCCAGCAGTCGATCCGCCTACCGTAACCCCGCCTCGACGACGGCGGACTCCAGCTCGCGGGCGAAGGCCTCGATCGTGGCCGGCGCCGGCGCGTGGGTGCCGGCCCGGCTGCCGAGCCGGACCGCGTGCGGTCATGCGCTCGCGTCCGGGAACGCGGCGGCGACGATGATCTCCTCCATCGCGCGCAGGCAGCCGGCCATGTCGTCCGGGGTCAGGCGGTGGGTGTCGGCGCGGATGGTGAGGTCGATCGTGTCCGGCACCGGGTTCACGAGCAGGAAGCACGTGGTGTCGGGGGTGTCGGACCGGCGGCCCCAGGTCAGCCGGCCGCGGCCGAGCGCCCGGGCGACGTCCTCGGGCGACACCGCCAGGTCGTCGGGGTACGTCGCGAAGGACCGGCGGCGGTCGCTGAAGTACGAGCTCACGTCGATGGCGGCGCCGCGCTCGGCGCCGACCCGTTCGATCATGGCCCACAGCTCCCGGGGGTCGTAGTACGCGTGCAGCCCGGCCGACATCTGGCTCTGGAACGCGGTGGCGACGACCTCGTCGAACGTCTGCCCGGTGACGTCGATGACGCACAGCGCGCTCTGCGCGACGGGGGCGACCGCCTCGCGGAAGCCGGGCCGGAAGCGGTTGCTCACCAGCGTCCGCAGCACCGTGCGCGGGTCGCCCGAGACGCGGGCGAGCGCCACGGCGTACGCGGCCAGCAGCACCGTTCCACTGTGGACCTTCGTGCGGGCGGCGACCTCGTGCAGGGCCAGGTACGTCGCCGGCGAGTCGTAGCTCACGTCCCACCAGCGCGGCTCGGCGGGCGCTTCCACCGACGGGAACCGCTCCGGCGCGATCGTGCGCAGGTGCTGCTCCCAGTGGCGCAGCGAGGCCGCCTGCTGCCGCCGCGCCGTCGCCGCGCGCTGCCGGCGGGCCTGCTCGAACGGCGGGACACCCGGCACCTCGGCGTCGGCCGCGGTCGCGTCGGACAGGTCGGCGGTCAGCGCCTCGATGCCGTAGCCGTCGAGGACGAGGTGGGTGTACAGCGCGACGAACCAGGACGCGACCCCGTCCCGGCAGACCACCGCCCAGCGCACGGACCAGTCCTCGGCCGGGTCGAAGGGTGCGGTCTCCAGGCGCTCGCGGACCGCCTCGGCGACGGTCTCCGGGTCGCGGTCGCCGGCCTCGACGACCTCCAGGCAGACCTCGCCCTCGGCCGACAGCGACTGCCGCGGCTGCCCGGCCTCGTCGAGCCGGAACCGCGTCCGCAGCGACTGGTGGCGGCCCATGACGGCCGCCAGCAGCGCGGCGAGCTCGGCCACGGTCTGGCCGTCGCGCAGCGGCATCGTGCCGCCCGCCCAGTCGGCCTCGCCGTTGATCAGCATCGATCCCCAGGCGGCCCGCTGGCCCCAGGTCAGTTCCTCGGTGCCCGCGCCCTCGCCCGCGAACCGGACCGGGAGGCGCTGCGCCGTTGCAGTTTCCAGCATGGTTGCGTGTGACCTCGCGTTCGGATTCGGTACCGGCCGTGCCCGCTCCCGGACCCCCGCGTCCCCGGCCGGCGTCTGTTCCTGGTGGGGCGGCCGGGCGGGAGGAGACCCCGGCCGGCCGCCGTTCGGTGATCCGGCTCAGAGCCGGGCGTTACGCAAAGCGGCGTTCCGCAGAGCAGCGTTCTTCATGTCGCACCTCCCTCGCGTCGGGTCACCGGCAAGGGTCCGGGAAAGGGTGGATCGACCGTTGTCATGGCGATGAATCGTTTGGAGACTGACGGCCGTGGTGTCCTCCACCCGTCACGCGGCGATACACCCGATCCGGCGGGTGCGGTTGCAGCGTTCGGACTCCGCGGCGAAGCCTATCCACACGAACCGCCCCGCCGAAAGGTCTTCGCATTGATCACTTCAAATCAGTAGTTTCTTCGGACATTCTGGCGACGGTTTGCCCGATTTCTCGCGAACGCACGATACGCATTGAAAGCTGTCGTCGGTTTTCCTCAGCGGTTGACAGCCCGTACGGTGCGGGTGATGCTTTTGGCGGCCATTGATCGAAGTCGTTTGCCAATGGCCTGGTGCCGCCTGCGGTGCATTCATATCGCGCTGCGGATGGATTGGCTGATATGAGGAGGTGAACATGTCGAACGCCGCTTTGCGAGTGGTCTCCGGCCGCGTCGTGTCGGGCCGTGTGGTCTCGGGGCGCGTTGTCTCGGGCCGCGTGGTCTCGGGGCGCGTTGTCTCGGGCCGCCGCGTCGTCTCGGGCTGAACCCCTGCGGCCGTCCGGCCGCGCCGATGGCGGGCCGAGCCCGCTCCCACCGCGGCCCGTCCGGCCGCACCGATCCCGGGCCGAGCCCATGATCCCGGCGACCGTCCGGTCGCACCGATCCCGGGCCGAGCCCCCGACCATCGCGGCCCATCCGGCCGCACCGTTCCCGCGCTGTGAACTCCCTCGGCTCGCAGCGCGGCCGATCCCCGTGCCCGGCGCATCCCCGTGCGCCCGGGCACGGGAGCGCGGGCGGCCGGCCGGGCGACAACCGCCGGCCGCCCGCGATCAGTCCTGCCCGCGAACCGTGGAGGCTGCCGTGCTCAGCGACGAGACGTACCCGGCGACCGTCGGCCAGCTGTCGGTCTGGCGCGACATCGAGAAGATGCCGCCCGAGCGGCGGTGGGAGGCGAACCTGGTGTTCGTCTGGGACCTGCCCGACGGCGCGTGGACCGAGGACGACGTCTGGGACGCCCTCGGCCGGCTGGGGATGCGGCACGGGTCGCTGCGGACGCGGTACCGGATCGACGCGGAGGGATTTCCCCGGCAGTGGCTCGCCGCCGGTACCGCCGAAGAGGTCCGCGACCAGGTCCGGCAGGGCACCGCCGAGGTCGCCGCGCGGGAGACGATGGAGACGGCCGAGCTGCAGCGGGCCATCGACGCCACCGCCGAGCTGCCGTGGCGCGCGTGGATCCTCGCCGAGGCCGGGACGCCGCGACAGGTGCTCGTCGTGGTCAACCACCTGGCCGCCGACGGGGCCGCGATGCTGCTCATGCGGGACGACTTCGAGCGGCTGCTGCGGGGCGAGGCGCTGGCGGCCGCGCGGGGGCCGCTCGAGATGGCCCTCGACCAGCAGGGTGCCGGGTCGGGCCGGCTGCGGACGGCGGAGCGGTACTGGCGGCGCACGCTCGACGCCGCGCCGCCACTCGCGCCGGGCGCGCCGCAGGGGCCGCCGCTCGGCGCCACGCTGCACACCGGCATCCCGATGCCGCTGGCCCACGAGGGCGCGGCGAAGCACGAGGTCAGCGCGGCGAGCCTGGTCCTCGCCGCCTACTACGCCGCCGTCCGGGAGGTCACCGGCGAGCGGGCGCAGCTGTTCTACCCGATGTCGTCGAACCGGTACGACGACGAGCACGCCGCCGTCGTCACCAGCCTCAACCAGTGGACGCCGCTGCTGCTCGACCTCGACTCGCCGTTCGGCGAGATGCTCGCCAAGGTGCACTGGAAGAGCTTCACGGCCCTGAAGCACGGCGTATGCTCGCCCGACGCGATCCTCGCCATCCGATCGGAGCACGAGCGCGGCGGCGGCGATCCGGGGTACTACTACAACCCCATCCTCGCCCCGCCCGGCTTCCCGTCCGAGGACACGGTGGCGGCTCCGTCGGTGGAGCACTACGCGCCGGCCCGCGCGACCGGGCCGGGCTTCTACGTCATCGCCCGCGGCCTGACCAGCCTCGACCTCATCGTGCGGGTACACCGCCCCGGCTGGACGCAGGCGTCCCTGGACCGCGTCCTGACGCTGACGCAGTCGATGCTGGCGGAGTCCTTCGGCGGGCACCCCCTCTAGCGCCTGGTCGCGGCCCCGCGCCCTCCGCGCCGCCCCTGCCCTCTCCGCGTCGATCTTGCAGTTGTGGTGCCTACCAAACCCGGACAATCACGGAGTGTCCAGGCACCACAAGTGCAAGATCGACGCGGAGAGGGGCGGCGCGGGACGGGCGTCAGGACTCGCGCAGGGAGCGGCCCGTCTTCGTCAGGAACACGTCGTCCAGGGTCGGGCGGTGCAGCTCGATCGTCGACAGCGCGATCCCCGCGGCCTCCAGGATGCGCATGATCTGCGGGATCGCCGTGTCGCCGGCGTCGACGTTCAGGCGGAGCTCACCGTCCTCGCGGAGTTCGAAGCCGCGGGCGAAGGGCTGGTCGCGCAGGGTTTCGGCGGCCTTGTCGGCGAGCTCCGGCGGTACACCCACCGTCACCACGTCGCCGGAGATCTCCCGCTTCAGCGCGTCGGGCGTGCCCTCGGCGACGATCTCGCCGTGGTCGATGATCGCGATGCGGTCGCAGAGCGCGTCGGCCTCGTCGAGGTAGTGGGTAGTGATGAAGACCGTCATGCCATCGGCGCGCAGGCGGCGGATCTCGTCCCACATGTGGGCGCGGCTCTGCGGGTCGAGGCCGGTCGTCGGCTCGTCCAGGAACAGTACCTGCGGCTTGTGGATGACGCCGAGCGCGATGTCGACCCGCCGGCGCTGGCCGCCGGAGTACGTCTTGCACTTGCGGTCGGCGTACTCGGTCAGGTCGAACGCGTCGAGCGCCTCCGCGGCCCGCTGGGTCGCCTCCACCTTGCCGAGGCCGTACATGCGGGCCTGGAGGATCAGCTCCTCGCGCGCCGTGACGTCGTCGGAGGTGCCGCCGCCCTGCGCGACGAAGCCGATGCTGCGCCGGACGGCGCCCTGGTCGCTGCGCAGGTTGTGCCCGGCGATGGTGGCCTCGCCGTCGTCCGGCGGGATCAGCGTCGCGAGCATGCGCAGGGTGGTGGTCTTGCCGGCGCCGTTCGGGCCGAGGAAGCCGAAGATCTCGCCCTCGGCGACGTCGAGGTCGATGCCCTTGACCGCGTCGACGCTGACCGTCTGCCGCTTGTGCCGCGTCTTGTAGGACTTCTTCAGCCCTTTGGTCTTGATCATGAAAACTCCTGATGACGACGACGAGCTAGCGGACCGAACGGGCGAACAGGCGGGCCGACCAGGCGACCGCCACCACCACGAGGGCGCCGCAGATGACCAGGCTCTTCCAGACGCTGGCGTCGCCCGGGTTGCCGGCGTAGAGCGCGCGCATGCCGGTGACGGCCCAGTTGAACGGGTTCCAGTCGGCGATCGTGCGCAGCCACAGCGGGGCGAGGGCGAGCGGCAGCAGGGTGCCGGACAGCAGCATGAGCGGCTGGGCGACGTTGTTGATGACCTGCCCGAGGACGTTCGGGTTGTTCACCTTGATCGCGATGCCGTACGAGATGGAGGCGGCAGACAGGCTGATCAGGGCGAGGATCGCGTAGCCGAGCAGGATGTTGCCGATGTCGGTGATCAGGCCGAACGGCAGCGACAGCACCGTGATGAGGATCGACTGGACGATCACCGTGACGACGTCGCGCAGCGAGCGGCCGAGCAGCAGCGCGACCCGGCTGACGGTGGTCACCCGGGAGCGCTCGATGACGCCGTTGGCGAGGTCGCCGAGCAGGCCGAAGCCGACGTACAGGCCGCCGCCGATGGCCAGCGCGACGAGCATGCCGGGGACGTAGACGCGGTAGGCGTCGATCATCGAGTCGGCGCCGAGCGAGGCGAGCGCCGGCTTGAGCAGCGGCGCGAAGAGGATGAGGTACACCACCGGCTGCGCGATGCCCAGGAACACCCACAACGGCGAGCGGACCATCAGCAGCATGTGTCGTTGGAAGATCAGCCAGGTGTCGCGCAGTACTTTCACGGTCTCTCGCAATCGTTGTCGTGGGCCAGTCGCTCGAGGTGGTCGGCGGCCGCCTCCGCTCCGCCGCCGGCCGTGAGCTCGGCGCCCAGCTCGCGGGCCGCGTCCGCGTAGGACGGCTCGGCGAGCAGGTCGAGCAGGGCGGCGCGCAGCCGCTCGGGTGGGGTGTGGTCGAAGGAGACCCGCAGCCCGGCGCCGGCCGCCGCGACGGCCGTGGCGTTGAGCGCCTGGTCGCCCTTGATCGGCGCGACGAGCAGCGGCACGCCGTGGACCAGCGACTCCGAGACCGTGTTCAGGCCGCCGTGGGAGACGACGGCGTCGAGGTGCGCCAGCAGGTCGAGCACCGGCACCCGGCGGCGGACGAGCACGTGCTCCGGCGCCTCGGTGATCGTGCCCTCGGCCGCGACGACCACGGCCTGCAGCCGGTCGCCGAGCGGGGCCAGGGCGTCGAGGATCCGCTGGTAGAAGTCCTTGGCGAGGTCCAGGCCGAGGGTGCCGACGGTGACCAGCACGTGGCGGCGGGCCGGGTCGAACCAGTCGAACGGGAAGTCCGGGTCGGGCGCGCGGGCGGCCAGCGCCGGCCCGACGAGGACGGTGCCGGCCGGCCGGTCGGACGGGTCGCCGGCCAGCGCGCCCGCGCTGAAGGCGATCACACGATACGGCGAGAAGCGCAGGTCGTGCGGCGGATCGCCGGGCTGGCCGGCGGCGGTCCAGGCGGCCGCCATCCGGCCGAGGATCCACGCCTCGACGCCGGGCAGCGAGCGGCGGAACGGCCGCGTGAGCTCCATCGTCGTCGGGGCGACGCTCGCCCAGCGCAGGCCGCGCGCGGTGGCCACGATCGCGCCGGCGATGGCGTGCTGGTCGACGACCACCAGGTCCGGCCCGAACGCGTCGGCGGCCGCCTCGATGCCCTTCCGGGTGCTCTTCGCGTGCGGCAGGATGTAGCCGTCCCAGCGGGAGCGGGTGGCGTCCAGGCCGCGCTCGGCGATGCCGCGGTGGGCCCGCAGCGGGATGCCGTGGATGTGCGCGTCGTCGCCGACGAGCGGCCGCAGGAACGACTCGGACCCGGCCCACAGCACGTCGTGTCCCCGGCCGGTGAGCGCGCGGGCGACCGCCGCCATCGGGTTGACGTGCCCGGTCAGCGGCAGTGACACGAACAGGAACCTGCTCATGTCCGCGCCCTCACGTAGTCGGCCACGTCGGCCACGGTCAGGGTGAGCAGGGCGTCGAAGTCCAGGCCGGCGACGTGGCCGGCGAAGTCCACGCCGGGGCCGAAGCGGGCGGCGAGGGCTTCGCTCAGCGCGACCAGCTCGAGGCTGTCGAGGAACAGGTCGCCGTCGAGGCGGGTGGCCGGGCCGAGGCCGGCCTCCCACTCCGCGGACTCGCCGGTGACCTCGCGCAGCAGCTCGGCCACCGCCCGCTGCGTCGCGCTCTCCATGATCAGTATCCGGCCGCTTCGAGGGCCGGTTTGGTGGCGCGCACCGCGCCGTACGTCATCGCGCCGGTCTCGAAGCCCTTGAGCATGAGCGGGCCGGCGTAGAAGAAGCCGAGGACGTCGACGCCCCGGTCGCGGGCCAGGTCGCGCATCATCGAGCGGCCGTTGTCGAGCTCGCGGACCTGCGCGAAGGTCGGCTCCCAGGAGTTGGCGACGTTGGCGCTCCAGTCGGCGGACGCCACCTCGGTGAACCCGGCCGCGGCGGCCAGCCGCTCGTGCTCCTCCAGCGACGAGAAGCTCGGCATCACCTGGTGGCGCAGGATCTGGTCGACGACGCGGTGCTCGTCGGCGGTCAGCTCGCCGTCGCGGACCGACCAGGTCGCGATCGCCAGCACCCCGCCCGGGCGCAGCAGCCGCATCGCCTCGGCGAAGAACGCCACGCGGTCGGCGATGTGCATGAGGCTCTCGACCGCCCAGAGCGCGTCGAAGGACGCGTCGGGGTAGCCGTTGTCGAGGGCGTCACGCTGGTGGAAGTGGGCCCGGCCGGCCAGCCCGGCGGCGGCCGCCTTCTCGTTGGCCCGGGCGGCCTGGGCCGCGCTCAGCGTGACCCCCTCCACCGAGCAGCCGAGGGCGCCGGCGAGGTACAGCGCCGGCCCGCCGATCCCGCAGCCGACGTCGAGCACGTGCGCGCCGTGCGGCACGCCGGCGAACGCCACCAGCTCGCGGACCAGGCGGTCGGTGGCGGCGTGCCGCTCGGCGTCGCTGCCCGGGCGCTCGCCGGCGTCCCAGAAGCCGTGGTGGACGTGCTCGCCCCAGAGGTCCTCGTAGAGGTCGAGGGTGGTGTCGTAATACCGCTCGACGGCCGCGTTCAGGCCCGGCCCGGCCGGCGCCGACGGGTATGCGGAACTGCCATTTGCTTTCACAGGCACAAATCTCCGAATGGGATCACCGGCTTGGGAACGTGCCCACAATGGGTGGCGCGAGCCCGGCCATTGTATGAGCGCTCTGCCGACGGTTGTCAATGCACTGCACTGCGGGTGCACAAATGTCAGCGCCGGTCACGGCCATCGCACCGGCATACCTGCGGCAACGGTATATGCAACACGGCGGCCCGGAACCGGCGCTCGGAATCGCATTTGCAAACCATTGAAAATCCCCCGTCCGGATGTGCCCCCTCCTGCGGCGAATGTCCGAGTTCCTGGAAATGCTCGGATGTCCCCCGAACCGGCCCTGAACTCGGCCGTTGTCGAAACGTCAGTCGTATCGATCCAAACGATTGGATGCGGGAGTTCGCGGGACAGATCGGACATCCAGATCAATGGCCGGGCGGCTACCGCTTGTAAAACCACTTCGATTGCGTAAGGTCTATGGCTGTCGAGGTGCCTAATTCCTGCTCATTGTGCTTGAGCCTTATGGACGCCCTCGACCTTCGCAGCGTGTACATCGGGGGTTGTGCGCTCGCTGATCGGCGGCCAACGCGGGCCGGCGGTCAGCCGCACAACCCTGCGCGGTTTCGGAAAGGGGTTTGCGGTGACCGACGAGGCGCTCGACCCCCGGTGGGTCGACGAGGTCCTGCTGGCCGGCGCCGGCGAGCAGGTGGCCCTGGTGCTCGCGGCCCCGGTCACCCGGGCCGAGCTGCGCCGCCTGGTCTCGGCGAAGCAGGCCGTGCTCGCCAGCGCCGGGCTCGGCCCGGGCGGCTCCGTGGCGCTGTGCCTGGCGCCGTCGCTCGCCTTCGTGGCCAACCTGCTCGCCTGCTGGCGGCTCGGTGCGCGGGCGGCGTTGCTGGACCACCGGCTCACCCCGTACGAGATCGACAACGCGCTGCAGCGGCTCGCCCCGCAGGTGGTCGTCACCGCCGGGCACGCCTCCGGCGGGCCGCTGCGCGGCTTCCAGGAGATCGAGGAGCGGGTCGCCACCTACCCCGGCCGGCCGGCCGACACCGCGCACGCGCTGATCCAGCTGAGCTCCGGCTCGACCGGGCCGTCGAAGGTCATCGCCCGCACCGCCGCGAACCTCGTCGAGGAGCTGGAGCGGTACACGGCGATCGGCGCCGGCGTGCCGCGCGGCGGCGAGCGGATCGTCTCGCTCGCGTCGATGGTGCACGTGCTCGGGCTCGTCGGCGGCCTGCTGTACGGGCTGCACGTGGGCGCGCAGGTGGTGATCCCGGTGCGGATGACCGCCGACGGCATCCTCGCGACCGTCGCCGCCGGCGAGGAACCCACCACCCTGCTCGGCGTCCCCTTCCACATCGAGCTGCTCTCGTCGGTGCAGGCCCCGCCGCGCCTGCCCCAGCTGACCGGCATGACGACCGGCGGCGAACTGGTGCGCCCCGAGGTGTACGCCGGCTTCGTCGACCGCTACGGCGTGCGCCTCGGCAACATGTACGGCATGACCGAGGTCGGGGTCATCGCGACCGACCTCTTCGGCGAGCACCGCCCCTTCCTGACCCCGGCCCCCGGCCTGCGCGTGCGCGAGGAGGCCGGCGAGCTGCTGGTGTCGCTGGCCGCCTCGCCGTACCTCGGCCTGGTCGACCCCGCGCGATGGTCGGACGGCTGGCTGCGCACCAAGGACGCCGGCGTCGCCGACCCGGTCACCGGCCGCTTCCGCGTGCAGGGCCGCCGCGACTCGCAGGTCTCCGTCGGCGGTCTCAAGGTGGACCTCACCGAGGTCGAGCACACGCTCGCCGCGCTGCCCGGCGTCGCCGCCGCGGTCGTCACCTACGACAAGGCGATCGAGGCCTACGTGACGCTGCAGGACGGCGCCTCGGCGGCCGGCGTGCAGGCGCAGCTCGCCGAGCGGCTGGCCGGCTTCAAGCGGCCCCGGGTCCTCAAGGTCGTCGAGCAGATGCCGCGGACCGCCACCGGCAAGCTCGTGCGCGACCGCGCGCTGCTGGTCGCCGCCGCGGAGCCCGCGGTGCCGGCCGTGCCCGCCCAGCGGGTCGCAGCAGACGTTTCCGACGGCAACCAAGGCGCTGCCGTGCCGGCAGCATCCGTCCAGGAAGGAAGCACCACGCGATGAACGACGCCACCGCAGCCGAGATCCGGCAGTTTCTGCTCGACTCGCTGACCGAGATGAACTACAGCACCGACGACATCGACGACGACACCGCGCTCGGCCCGGCCGGCGCCGACCTGGAGTCGCTGTCGCTCGCCGAGCTGGCGGTGCGGGTCGAGGACCGCTTCGGGGTCCGGTTCGACGACGACGAGGCCGAGAAGCTGGCCGGCATGACCGTCGGCGAGTTCATCGCCGCCGTCGCCGAGCGCCGGGCCGCCGCCGCCACGGCCGGCAGCTGAGCGTGGCCGAGGCACCGGGCCGCGACGAGGTCCTCGCGATGCTCGCCACCTATGGCGACCGGCGCGTCGAGGACGTCGCGGAGGGGATCGACTCGCTGGAGCTGGCCTGGCTCGTCCACCAGCTCGAGCAGCACTACGGCACGCCGCTGGACCTGACCGACGAGGAGCTCGCCCGGATGACCACGGTGAGCGGCGTCGTCGAGGTCCTGGCGGGCCTGAGGGCCGGGACGAGCCCGCGATGACCGCGCGGCGGGGGTCCGAGGACGTCGTGCTCACCGGCGCCGCGGCGCTGAGCGCGTTCGGCCGGGGCATGACCGCCCTCGCGGCCGGTCTCGACGCCGGGAAGCCCGCGTTCGCGCCGGTCGAGCGCTTCGACGTGAGTGGCCGGCGGGTCGGGGTGGCCGCGGCCGTGCCCGGCACGCCGTCCCTCGCCGCGGCGCTCGCCGACCTGCTCGACGAGGCGTGCGACGAGGCGAAGCTGAGCACCGCGCAGCGCGCCGCCGCCCCGCTGTTCCTCGCCACGCACGGCGACCCGGAACTGGCCCGCGTGCCGGTGACGGACCGCCTGCGGCACGGCAGCACCGCGTTCGCCGTGACCCTCGCGGTCGCCGCCGGGCTCGGCGGCGCGGTGCGCGCCTACACCACCGCCTGCGTCGCGGCGAGCACCGCGCTCGCCGACGCGGCGGCGCTCGTCGCCCACGGCGCGGCGGACCGGATCGTCGTCGCCGGCGCGTACCTCGTCGAGCCGGACCAGTTCGCACTGTTCGACGCGGGCCGTGCGCTCGCGGCCGACGGCCAGGTGCGGCCGTTCTCGGCCGGCCGGCGCGGGCTGCTGCTCGGCGACGGCGGCGGCGCGTTCGTCGTCGAGTCGGCGTCCGCCGCCCGCGAGCGGGGCGCACCAATCCTCGCCCGGCTGGCCGGCTGGGGCCGGGCCGGCGACGCGTACCACCCGTGCCAGCCGCACCCCGAGGGCCGCGGGATGGCCCGCGCGATCGGTGCGGCGCTGGAGCGGGCTAGCGTCGCGCCCGAGGCGGTCGGCTACGTCAACGCCCACGGCTCCGGCACCCCGCAGAGCGACACCGCCGAGGCGGCCGCGCTCTACGCGGTGCTTGGCGGCCACGCGGCCGAGGTGCCGGTGTCGTCGACGAAGGCGCTGCACGGCCAGGCCCTGGAGGCGTCGGGCGTGCTGGAGCTCGCGGTGACCCTGCACGCGCTCACCACCGGCCGGCTGCCGGTGAACGCCGGCTTCACCGGCCCCGACGACGGCTGCCGGCTGAACCTGGTGCTCGAACAGCGGGCCGGCGACCCGGGCTACGCGCTGAGCCTCAACGCCGCGTTCGGCGGCGCCAACACCGCGCTCCTGGTCGGTGCCGCATGAGTAGCCCTGTGTCAAGCCGCCGGTTGTTGGAGGGCTTGGAGTGCGCCGTGTTTGTCCGGGTTGTAGGGGG
>NZ_BMPI01000010.1:0-1780 GCF_014647515.1 Dactylosporangium sucinum
ACCGGGTGGGCGGTGCCGCAGACCTGCCCGGCTGGTGCGTCCGGGCTGGAGCCGGTGGTGTGGATCGGCTCGCCGAGTCGGGTCCATCGGGCCGGTGCCGGCCAGGCGTCGGTCAGCTCGACCGGGCGGCGGGGCAGGGGCAGGCCGCACCGCTGCGCGGCGTGCTCGACTGCGGCGGGCATCGGCGCGAACCCGGCGAAGATCCGCTGCCGCGGGTTGTCGCTGCTGGCCTGCAGGAATACCCGGGCGGCGCGCAGCAGCGGCCGGGCGGGGCGGGGAATGTGGAACATCACCTGGTGGGCCGGGTACGGCCCGCGCCGCGGCCGCGGTGCGATGAGCGCGAGCGTCGGTGGGGCGAGTGCGTCGAGGCGCAGTGTGCGCAGGCTGGGCAGGCTGAGCCCGGTGAACAGGGCCAGCGCGACACCGGCGGCCAGGACCGGGTGGGCGACGTGTGCGCGGATCCGGGCGGCGACGTCGGCGGTGAGCGGGGTGGTGGTCAGGCCGGGTCCGTCGGCGGTGGCGAGGTTGGGCAGGGCCAGCCAGCTGCCGTGCAGCAGGAACCCGGCCTGGGCGCCGCGCAGCAGGGCGGTGGTGTGCTGGCGGGTGGGGCTGTCCTGGACGAGTTCGGTGAGGAAGCGCTGCAGCCGCGGGTCGGTCGGCGGATCGTGCGGGCCGGGTCGGTCGCGGTGAGCCAGCCAGCGGCAGGCCGCGTCGAGGCCGCGGCCGTAGAGGTCGTCGACGCGGGCGAAGACGTGCAGCGGGTGGCGCCGGTACACGTCGGCTCGGTAGTGCAGGACCTGCCCGGTGGGCAGCCGGCCAGGCAGAGCCGGGAACTCGCGCTGCCCGGCCGGCGAGGCCGCGGCCCGGCCCGGCGGCGGGTTGTCCCGGCCGGGCAGCACGGCCAGGTCCTCGAGGACCTCGTGCGCAACGCCGGCGAGGGCGGTCCGCAGGTGGGCCGGGACGGTGCGGGTGTGGCAGACCAGGCGCAGCGCCGCGCGGCTGGCCCGGGACAGCCCGAGCAGGCGCGCCCAGCCGGTCGCGGTGAGCCGGTGTGCCCGGAGCACCACCAGCTCGGTCACCCCGGCGGCATGGCACCACGCCGCGGCCGCGCGCCAGGCCGGGCCAGCACCGCCGAGCCGCTCAGCGGCGAACTGCTGGACCGGCACGCCGAGCGCGGCGAGCACGTCGTGGGCAAGGCCGGCGTCCCCGCGGCTGCCCGGCGTCGGGTGGACCACGACGCGGCCGGCCGCCGGGTCGTGGCGCGAGAGGAGCGCCGCGGTGACCGCGGCGTCGTCGGCGGGGTCGAGCAGCACGTCGACGCGGCCCTGCACGGGCCCGTCCCACACCCAGGGCGCGGCCTGGTCAGGCATCGTGGCCGCCGAGGCGGCTGAACACCCACTGCAGGACCGCGGCATCCGGACGGGGCTGGCCGAGCCGGTCCAGCGCGGTCACCACGTGCGCGGTGAGTTTCGCCCAGGCACGGAAGTTGCCGTGCCCGGCGTGGACGTCGGCGTGGGCGAGCAGCTCCGGGTCAGCATCGGCCCACACCGGGTGGTAGACGGGGATGACGTCGAGGACCTGCTCGCGGCTCATGCGCCGGAACTCCTGCCACACGTACACCCGCGAGGAGAGCATCGGCTCGCGGCGCAGCACGCGGTAGCAGTCCCCGCCGCCGACGAACACGATCGCGATGTCGGTGCGCCGGTCGTCCCACAGGTGCCGCCAGAACTCGAAGCACTCCCGCGACAGCCACTGCGCCTCGTCGCACACCAGCACCCGC
>NZ_BMPI01000010.1:1831-29048 GCF_014647515.1 Dactylosporangium sucinum
GTGCTTGAGCAGCGCGTCGAACTCGATCGGCCGGGCCGGCGGCGCGCCCGAGCAGCCGAGCGCGTCGAACAACACGTGGCGGATGTCGCGCGGGGTCGGCCGGGCCCGGAACTGCACCCGGCACACGTCCGCCGGCGCCAGGGCGCGCAGCGCCGCGTTCACCGACAGCGTCTTGCCCAGACCGGCGTCGCCATGCACGCACATCATCGCCCGCGCCTGCAGCACATCGGCCAAGTTGTCCCGCAGCGTCAGCAGCGCCGGTGTGGCCACGACATGCGCCCCGGACAGGCCGAGGTAGTGATCGTCGCGCTCATCGAAATCCAGCCAGGTCATCATCCTGCCGCGTCCTTCCCGCCCGCGTCGGCCGGGCCGTCGGCGCCGCCGGCATCAGCCGTCCGGGCGGAGCGCGGCAGCACCCAGCCCGGCGCCGGCGGGCCCAGCGGCACGACCCAGGGCCGGGCCTGCCGCCGCACCTCGCGGTCATCGGCGCCGGCGAGCTCGGCGGCGGCCTCGCTCCTGGTCATCGCGCCCAGCGGCCGGGCCGGCTCGGCAACCGTGGACGCGGCGTAGCGCTGACGGCGGGTGCGCTCGACCGCCTTGAGCTCGCGGGCCAGCCGGTCTCGGCGCGTGGCCCGGGCCCGCTGCACCGCCCGGATCTGCTCCGGACTGGCCTGGTCGGCCAGCACCGCCCGGCCGAGGTGCGCGCCGGTGCGCGCGTCGAAGACCTCGATCTCGTGGTCGTGATGCGGCATCCACCGCACCCGCACTGACCGGCCGGCGTTGGCGCCGCCGTTCATCCACGCCCCGACGTAGAAGCGGGTGCGCCACTGCACGCCCTTGCCGGTGATCGTGCGGACCCGGCCGTCGTCTTCCAGGGTAAACAGCCGCAGATCCTCGCCGGGGACGATCGCCAGCGGGGTCGGGTCGTCCAGCCACGCCTGCAGCGGCGTGCGCCCGTCGAGCACGTCCATCTCGTGACGGCCGTTCCACCAGCCGATCCACGCGAGCAACTCGTCGACGAACTCCTCGAAGCGCAGCGCGGGCGCGTCCGGGTCAGCCGGCTTGCCGTTGGCCAGCCGCGGCGCCGCTGTATAGCGGGGCAGCCCGGCGAAGAACATCGACTTCACCGCAGCGTTGAGCGTCTCCACGGTGCCCTTCAGGTGCGGCGTGTACCCAGGCAGGTCGACTACTCGGACCGCGAACACCGCACACGCCGCCGCGACCGTCGTCGACAAGAAGTCCTTGCCCCGGTCCACGCGCACCAGCGTGGGCAGGCCGCCAGCCGGGCCGTACGGCTCGTCGACGGCGATCGCCGCGCGCAGCGCGGCCAGGACACTCTCCCGGCTCGGCGCGCACGGCGTCACCGCAACCCCGAGCACGACGTTCGTCGCGCAGTCCACGAACCACGTGACCCACGGTTTGATCAGCCGGCCCTCGACGTCGACTTCGACCGACGCCTCCACGTGGTCGGCTTCCCAGGCGGCGTTGCGGTGCGTCGCCGGCCGCTGCAGGAACACGTCGTGCGCCCGCGCGGCCCGCTCACCCCGGCGCAGGCCAGCCCGCTCGCCCGGCGACAGCGCCTCGCGCACCGCCCGCCGCAGCGACGTCACGCCCGGCGCAGGTGGGCCGCCCGCCGCCGCGGCGTCAACCAGCTCGCGGTGCACCGCGGTCACGTTGCCCCGCCAGAACACCAGCCGCTCCCGCAGCGTCGCGTCGAGCGTCAACCGCGGCCGCACAACCGGCTCGGTCCGGCCCGCCGCCAGCGCGGCCCAACGCCACACCGTCCGCTCCGACACCCCAGCGCCCTCGGCTACCAAGGCCACCTGCTCCCGCGACAACGGCCCAGCAGCGCCAAGCTCCGCCAGCCGGCGCAACACCACGTCACGCAACGCGTGCTGCCCGCCGTCCGCCACGGTCGCCTCCGTCGATTGCGCTCGAGCGCCCCCAACCTACGGGACTCCTCCAGCTGCTGACAGATCCGTGGCCGTTTCCTGCTGACAACGACGTGGCCGTCTGCTGACAACGAAGCGGCCGCTCTCACGGAGGTCCAGGCGCCGTCGCCGGTCGGGGTTCAGTGTTTCACTGAACCCCATGGCGACCCCTCCGCGCATCGACGACGACCGGGCCGTGCTGGCACTGCAGGCGATCGCCGAGCGGCGTGCGGCGATCGACGATCCGCACCGTGAGCAGCTCGGCGACGACCCCACCGTCGTCGACGTCCTGCACGTGCTGTCCTACCTGCGCAAATACAGCGGGGCGGGGACCCCGGAGCAGGTGCGTCGCGCCGATGTAACCGACGCGCTGCGCCTGCGCGTGTGGTTGTGGTGGTACGGCGCGAGCCTCGAGCGATGGCTGCTGGAGCGCGCCGAGCAGCTGGGCATGAACCGTCGCGAGCTCGGCCGGCTGCTGGGAATCCGTACGGGCCAGGGCCTCGTCGACCGGCGTGACCGGCTGCAGGCGCTGCTCGGCCAGCACGGCCGGCCCGACGAGAAGGTGGCGCGCGCCGAGCGGGCCGCCGGCCGAGCGACCATGCCCCTGCCCCAGCGTCAGCAGCTGTGGCTCGACCGGCACCGCGCCGCCGTGCGGGCGGTCGCGGCCGCCCTCGTGGAGTATCGCGACCTGGCCGACGATGAGGCCGCCGAGTGGCTCGTCGAAGTCGCCCGCGATCTGCGCGAGCAGGTGTGCACGCCCGCCGCCTACACCCAGATCTTCTACGCCGTCGACGCGATGGCCACCGTGCCTGCGGTGCTCGCCCTACCCGACGCCCACGCCCTGCGCCGGGCGTTGCGCGACTGGCAGGTGCTCTCCGCTCAGTACCGGCGCATCCGCGACACCGCCGGCGCAGCCTGAGCACGACGGCGCTGGTCGCCGGTTTTTCGGGCGCCACCCCCGGCCCACCGCATCCGGGCCGATCACGCCCAGCGTCCGCGCAGCCGCCCCTTCCTCTCGCTGCTGCGCGCCCGCCCCGGAGCTCGTCGCCGGCGGGAGAGGTGTTACTGCGGCATAACGCCGGGCGCTTCCAGGGGCTGAGCAGCATCGATTCATGGGTGGTGTTAGCGGCATCGCTACCACGCGCCGGCGCCCGGGCCGGCCTGGTAACGCCCCACTCGGCACGGCGGAACGCCTACGCAGGGTGAGCGGCACGGTTCCGGCACGGCACCGGAACGATCCGGCCGGGCACCACCAACCGTGACGGAGCGTGTCCGCCCACGGCCGCCCGCCTGAGCTGCAGCGGCGCGGAACGGCACCGGAATGGTCCGCGGAACGGCGCCC
Source organism: Dactylosporangium sucinum (assembly GCF_014647515.1). GTDB lineage: Bacteria > Actinomycetota > Actinomycetes > Mycobacteriales > Micromonosporaceae > Dactylosporangium > Dactylosporangium sucinum. The sequence continues at coordinate 5,105 of NZ_BMPI01000010.1, forward strand.
GGAACGGTGCGGCATGGCGCGGCACGGTTCGACGGAACAGTCCCGGACGGCCGGGCGGAACGCCGGGCGGAACGGTCGCCGGCCGTTCCGCCCGGCGTCCCGGCCGTGCCGGCGGCGCTGCGGAACGGTCCGCCAGCCGCCGTCGCGTGCCTCCCGAGGCCCCCGGAACGCATGAGGCGCGAGCGCGGCACGACCGGCGGACGCCGCCGGCGCCGGCGGCACGGTCCCGCCGGAACGGTTCGACAGACCGGCGATCCGCGGAACGGTCGGCGGGGGTCAGCCCCGGACGACGCCGCCCGGATCGTTCCGCCGAGACGACCACTCGCGGGTCGGTCGGCCCCGGGCGCCCGCCGTCGCCGGAGTGCCCGACAGCCGGCTCCGCGCGGGCCGAGGAGCGCTCGTACCGGGGCTACGCAGGAGTCTTCAACTTCGTCGGCGGTAACTCTTTGCTACTGCGGTTCCCGGTGCTATCTTCGCGCGCGCGGCCGCGCGCGCCCCCGCATTGGCCCCTCCCCCGCACCACCCGCACCGGCCAGTGCGGTGCGGTGTGCGGTTTGACCGACGGTGAACATCCGGCGTAGCGCCGCCGCCAGCGCCACGTCCCCCGGCCGGCCGCGGCGCTCTTCGTGTCCCGGGCGCCGCCCGCGGCCCGGCCGGCCCCTCGCGACTCGGCGTCGACCGACGGCGGAAAGCCGGCGGGCGGACACCGACCCGCGCCGTCAGGCCGCGCCGCCGGCCTGGCCGGCACGGCGGCAGAGGACGGCGTCGACTGAAGGCCCGGCGCCGCGGAACGGTCCGGCCGGCACGACGGCACGGTCGCGGCGGAACGGCGACCGGGTCGCGGAACGGTCCGCGGAACGGTCGAGGCGGAACAGTCCGGCGGAACGGTCGGCACGGTTCGCCGGAACGATCCCGGAACAACGTCGGGAGCGCCGGCGGAACGGTGGGCTCGGCACCCCACGGAACGGCCCGGAACGGCCCGGAACAGCCTCCGGGGAACGGTGCGGAACGCGTGGCCGGAACGACGGGGGAGTGGCCGCCGTCGTTACTGACCGCGAGCGATGCAGCCGCCGCCTGGAGCACTCCCGGAGGCGGCGGCGGCACGTTACTGGACGTGTTCGGCACGGCCGCGTCGCCCAGCATGTAGTTGATCATCACATCGGGGGAGGACCCGCGAATCGAAGATCAACAAAGCCGCGCTCGTCCGTGATCCCTCACGGCCCGGGGGAGTGGCGGCCGGCCTGAAGCGCCCTCCGCCGTCGACAAGCAGCTCGCCATCCACCACGCCGCGCCCTGCGTCGACTCGGTCAAACGCAGGGAGGGGGTGCAGGCGCGCCCGCCGGTCGCGTCGCAACCCTGGCGCCGCCGGTCCGATTAACCGCGGTTAGTCGCGCCGCCTAAAGCGGCACTCGCTGGACGGGGGAGGCCGCCCCGTCCGGATCCCACTGATGATCGATTAACCGCGGTTAATCGGGGACCTGCTGGCGCCGACGCCGGGGCATAGCGGCGGACCGTCCCGGCCGGATTAACCGCGGTTAATCCGGGGGACCTACCGGCGCGCCAGCATGTCGTCACAGCTCAGCCGCCCTACCATGACGGCATCCGAAGTACCGGGGGAGTGGCCCCCGGGAAGCAAACGGGACGGAGGGCGCATGCCCACACAAATCCACGTGATTGCCAATCAAAAGGGCGGCGTCGGGAAGACGACGGTGGCGATGAATCTCGGCGCCGTCACCTACGACGTCTTGGTCAATCCGCCGGCGCTGATGCGCGAGGCCGCCGAGGCTGTCGGCGATCCGGACAGCCCGGTCATGGTGGTATCCACCGACCCGCAGGCATCCTCCGTGTGGTGGTCGGCGCGGGTGGAAAAGGCCGGCGGCCTGCCGTTCGACTTCGCTCAGGTCGAAGACCCGCACGACCTGCGAAAGCTTCGCCGACTCGGCAAGGCCCACATCTTCGTCGACACTCCGGGGTCCCTGGAGGACGAGCGAATCCTTGCAGCCGCACTCGACGAATGCGACGACGTGCTGGTGCCGATGCTGCCGGAGCCGCTGGCATACGACCCGACCGCCCGCACGATCGACCGGGTGATCGCCCCGAGGGGTATCCCGTATCGGGTCGTGGTCAACGCATGGGATCCCCGAGACGGTCTCCCCGACCTGCAGCAGACTGCGCAGTACATCAGCAAGAAGCGTTGGCCGCTGTGCAACACGGTGGTGCGCCGCTACAAGATCCACACGCGGGCTAGCGCTGAGGGTCTGGTCGTCACGCAGTACCCCAAGAACCGGGTGGCGATGGAGGCCCGCGAAGACTTCTTCCGGCTCGCACTGGAGCTGGGCTACGGCGGAGCGATCCCCGATGGACCGTCGCCAGCCGGCGTCGACACCCTGCTGGCTCAGGAGGCATGACGTGGCGGGCAAGCGCATCAATCTCGCCGAGCTCGCCGACGAGCCCCCGCTGGAGGAGGCCCGGGTTCCCGGCTTCACCGAGACCCCGCCACGCCCGCCCCGCGTTGAGCAGGTGGCTGCGAACCCTCTGAACACCCGCGACATCAGCGCCCGGCCGGCGAAGATCACGAGCATCGCCAAGTCGATCGTCGAACATGGCCAGCTACAACCGTGCACCGTCGTGACCCGCACGGCGTTCCTTGCCATCTTCCCCGAGCACGAGGCCGCTGTCGACGGCGTCGCCTTCGTCCAGGTCACCGGAGGCCGCCGTCGGGCGGCGATCATCGAGGCCGGCCTGCCCACGATCGATATTACGGTCAAGAACGACCTGGCCTCGTCGCGGGGCAAGTTCATCTCCGCCACCGCGGCGGAGAACATCGACCGGGAGGACTACGACCCGATCGAGGAGGCCCGTGCGGTGCAGCTGCTCGTTGAGGAGTGCGGCACCGGCCAGGCGGCGGCCGAACAGCTTGGGCGGACGCCGGCCTGGGTGACGCAGCGCCGCAACCTGCTCAAGCTCGCCCCGCAGTTGCAGGAAGCGCTGCGCGCAGACGAGACGGAGGACCGAATTCCTCTGCGGGAAGTACGGGACTTGCACAAGCTGCCCGTCGAGGAGCAGCTCGCCGCGCTCGAGGCATGGCGAGAGCGTCGATCAGCCGGATTAACCGCGGTTAATCAGGACGGCGACGACGACCCGCCGGCGAGCCCGGCCACCAAGGTACCGAGCCAACGGCCCTCGCCGACTGCGTCGGCGATCCGCCGACTCGGCGGCACGCCGTCCAAGATCGCGGCGACATTGCGTGCCGAACTGCCGGCCGAGGATCTCCGTGCCCTGATCGAAGAGCTACTGCGCGAGGACTAGCCGCAATCCACAGGACAAGAATGGCTGCCCCCGACCCGCCGGTCGGGGGCAGCCATTCTTCATGGCCGATCGGGGCGGCTGGCCCAACGTCCGGGCGCGGGTCCTGGTCCGCCGTTGTCGGCCGGTCACTTCCGCGCGTTGTGCGGCTCGCTGGGCCGGAGGTGGTCGACGCCACCACCTGGTTTGGCCGGCTCGGGCCAGTCGCAGTTGGCCGCCGAGACGGCCGGCGCCGCCGGCTGGTGGCGGCGGATCGCGGCGCGGGCGGCGGCCACGCCGGCGGCCCGAGTCTCGCCGCTCGCTGCGGCGGCGTCGCGGGCGTCGAGTTCGGCGCGGCGGGCGGCTTGGGCGTCGCGCTGGGTGTCGGAGGTCGCTGCGGCGACCTGGTGGCGGTGTTCGGCGTGGCGGCGGGCCGGGTGGGGTGGCTCGGCGTCGCCGGTCAGTGCCTGGTCGAGCACGGCGGCCAGGTAGGCGAGGGGGTTGTCCGGGTTGTCCAGCAGCGGGCGGGTCCGGGTCTTGGCCAGCCAGGCGAGGACCGCGGGTGCGGTCCAGTCCGGGCCGAGCCGGGCGCCGAGCACTGCAGCCACGGCGGGCCGGCGTACCCCTCCCAGCCAGGGCAGGCGCGGAATCAGGTCCCGGGCGAGGCCAGGCGCGAAGTCGGCCCAGTCCGGCCGTACACGGGCTCGGGAGGGTCGTGACGTGCTTCGCGGCACGTACCGCGTCCTAGGACGGTCTAGGGGTGGTGACGTGGGCCTTGCTGGCGACGGCCCGCGCCGTTCAAGATCACCCAAGCCCGCTCTAGTCGATGAGCGCGAAGCGCCGTCCCTACTCCGGCCCTCGGCCGGCTGCCCAGCCCGGCACCGCCGGGAGTGGATCATGATTGGCCGGGAGAATCTCAAACCCCAAGACGGACAGGAGTTAACACACTCACCTCTAGTCACCGGGTGGGATCGGCAGATATTCCGGGTGATCTTGACTGCCGCGTCAGGGCTGGTGACCGCGGCCAGGACCTGGCGGGTGGCCTGCCGGGCCTGGGCCCGGCAGGCCAGCTCAGCGCCCCAGCCCGGTGCCCGCTCGGCCGCGGCGCGCAGGTCGTCCAGCTCGGCCTGGGCGGTGTCGAGCAGCTGCTGGGCGCGCTCGAGGAGCTGGCCCAGCATGGCCAGGGCCTCAGGCACGTAGCGGGCCCGGACGGCCGGGTCGATCGGGGAATGGGTCAGCGGGTGGATGTCGAACTCGCCACGGTCGTTCCACCGGCCGGTCTCGATGCGTCGCTGCAGCGAGTTGCGGCCGCCGACGCGGGTCCGCCGCGCCCAGCCCACCGACTCGCCGGCGAGCAGCTGCCACGCGTCGTACACCGCCCGGTCGCTGTATCCGATCAGCTCCGCGGTGCGCTCCCGGCCAGGCAGCGCCCGCCGGCCCGTGCGGCAGTCGGAGTCCGCGGCGAGGACCGTGGCGACCAGCCGGGCCACCACCGGCGGCCGGCCCCGGCGGCTGGTACGCGCCGCGTCCAACCGGGCGTAGGCGTCCGCGGACAGCTCGACCGCACGGCCCCAGCTGTTCCCGCGGACATACCCGGTCGCGATGTTGTGCAGCCGCTCCCTCCAGCCGGTCAGATCCGCCACCACGGCCTCTGCCTCGGCCACCGCGGCCATGCGCTCGAACTCGGCCTCGACCCGGGCCGCCTCCGCCTCGGCCGCGGCGGCCTGATCCTGCTCAAACTGCCACCGCTGGCTCTCCAGCCAGGCCCGGTCGCCGCACCACCAGCAGCCGCCCCGCACGGGCCGGGCGAGCTGCACACCACGGTGCTGGCGCCGCGACTGGACAACGTCCAGCGCCGGGCCGGACAGCAGATCCTCGATCGCCGGCAACCGGCCGCCGTGGCCAGGCTGGCCGGGCCCGCACACCGGGCACACCGCAGCCTCGCCGACCTCTTCCCATGCCTGCGCCACCTGCCGCTGCGCCTCGGCACGGGCCCGGCGCTGCTGCTCGGAGCGCCAGCACGACCGGCACAGTGGCGTCGGATCACCAGGGAACCGGTCCGGCATGCCAAGCTTGTCGATCCCATGCTCGGCACACCGGGCACACGACACCTGCACGCCGGTGGCGTACGGCCGCCGGGGCACGCCACGCATCGCGAGACGGTCCTGGCCGGACCGGGTGGTCTCCAGCGCGATGTCGCCGCCGTCGACTGTGGCTGCGGGGTGCGCCAGCCGGGCCACCGTAGGGCCGGCTCGGTGCGCCGCGCACGCGCCCCCGCCTGCGGGGTCGACGGCGAGGCTCACGACGCCGGCGGCGTAGCAGGGCACGCAGAAGCCGCTACCGGCGGCCGCGCTAGGTCGCGCCGTCATCGACGACCGCCACGCCTGAGGTGCGCGGCGGCGGCCGCGGTGTGCTGGAGGGGCCCGACACCGGCCGGTGGCCGGTCGTCACCGTGCATCCCGGATTTGCCCGCAAAACGGATGTCATGCGGAGCAAACGGGCGCACCTCGTCCGGACGGGGAGAAGAAATCCCCGCGCGGCTGGTGGACTTGTCGGGCGCCTCCGTTATCCTGGATGCGGGTGCGCTATAAAGCATGCGCGAACCCGTCCGGAGGAGGACGCATAAGTCTGCCTTCGGTTCGGATTGACGACGGTCCTGGCGTCAGCGGCCAAGCAAACAGCCGGGGCCGTCGTTTGCTGTCTGTATTCAGTTATCGCGTGGCTTGAGAGCTGTGCTCCTTCCCGGGCGGGTACGCCGGTTGGATGGGTCAGGCAGCAGGATTGAGCTCGGCCAACGGCAGCTGCGCGGACGACCGTGCGGCGGCCCACACGGGCGTGCCCGTGTCGTCGAGCTCGTCGCGGTCGATCAGCGCGTTGAGGTAGCCGCTGACCGTGAGACCGGCCCGTTTCGCGCGCTCCGTGACGTCCGCCCACCTTTCCGGCGGTACGTACGCTTTCAGGAGCCGCAGGTCGCCGGCGACTGGTTTCGGCAGCCGAGCATCCGTGTCCATAGCCAGGATCTTGCCAGGGCTGGTACCAGTACCGCAGCCCCGACACGCCGAGCAGCTTCGATTCGCTCATCCCATTCTCTCCTCCCTCAGCGGGCCTGGTGACGCGGCGCAGGGAGCGACGGCGGCCGTCGCGCCCTGGCTGCGTCATGCCATGGCCGCGAGGTCGTCGGTGAGCCCGGCTGCCTGGTCGGTGACGTCGTAGTGGCCGTAGAGGTCGGCCCGGCGGCTGAGGTAGCCCCAGTCGCACAGGTCGTTGAGGAGGTTGCGGACGTGGGTTTCGCCCCATCCGCTCGTCCGGCGGATCTCGGCGTTGGTGGTTCGTCCCTCCCGGATCGCCTGCAGGACGGTGTGGTGCGATCGGGTTAGCCGCCGGTCGGCTGCGTCGCCCTTGTTCGCGGTGGTCGGCGCCCCGGCCGGTGCGGCGGCCGGCTGGTTGCCGGGCCAGGTCGGGAACTGCACGACCGTGAGGACCGGCTGCGCCGGCTTCGGCGGCGTGGTGGTGCCGGGCGCGTCGGCGGCCAGGGGCTGGCCGGCGCGCAGGGCGGCGACCTTCGCCGCCAGCGCGGCCCGGTCTGCCTGCTCCTTCAGCCGCCGGTCGCGGTAGAGCACGCCGGCGGCGTTGGCGGCGCCGACGTCGAGGCCGCGCCAGGTGACCTGGCGGGCGAACGCGCTGCGGGTCTCCTTGTCCCCGGGGTCGTAGCCGCGTAGCGGGGCCGAGCGGCCCTCACCGGACTTGTCGACGAGCAGGCCGTAGCCGGGCAGCGGGGGGAACGCCTTCGGGTCGATGTCCATCCCGAAGATGTTCTTGGGGTTGTTCGAGATGCATCGCAGTACCACGAGGTTGCCGGACATCAGCGACGAGCGCAGGGTGTCCGCAGCCGGGCCGGTGCCGAACGCGTCCAGGGTGCCGGTCTGCGACGCGGCGATGATCGCGACGCCGAGCTTGCGGCCCTCCCGCGCGATGGTCGTCGCCTTGGCCTGGATCTTCGGGTCGGCGAACGGCTCGTGGCACTCGTCGATGAAGATGAGCAGGCCGGGCCGGGCCGGGCTGTGCGTGAACCCGTCGAGCTCCTCGAGGGTGTTCTCCGCCTCGCGCAGCTGCATGACCAGCAGGGCCACGTCGAGCATCCGGTCGATGTCGGCGGTGCTGCGGGCGGCGTAGTCGGCGTGCTTGGCCAGCAGCGGCGACGACGCGCCGCCCTGCTTGTCGCCGAACCAGATCACGAAGCCGTGCGCGGCCAGGGTCAGCGCCAGCGACTCGAACATCCGGCTCTTACCGGAGCCGATGCCGCCGCAGAGGAAGCCGCCCCACAGGCTGTTCTCGGTGCACACGCGCCAGTGCCCGACGCCCTCGCCGTCGACGAACGGGCCGAGCGCGAGCTTGCCGGTGCGCGGGTTGTACGCAGAGGGGCCGGGCCAGCCGATCGGCTGCTTGACCGGCGAGCGGGTGACGATGGTCAGCTGCAGGCACGCCTCGTCGAGCAGCGGGTGCTTTTCGATGATGAGGTCCTGGCCGGGCCGCAGCCGCAGGCCGGTGCGCAGCATCGGCAGGGCGGCCAGGGCCGTCTGCAGCGACTGCTTGCCGGGCACCAGCTGCACGACGTACCGCTCACCGGACTTGATCTCCTCGCGGCCGGTCAGCCACGAGCCGCGCAGCGGCCCGCCGGAGTTGCCGCCGCAGTACATCCCCCACAGCGCCTGGTAGGAGTCCTGCTCGTCCTCGACGACGAGCGGCTCAACCACGGGGCTGTTGGGCAGCCGGTGCCGGCGCCACCAGGGCAGCGCCAGCACGGTGCCGACGGCGACGAGGATCCCCGCAGCGTCCCAGGACATCCCGTTGGCGGCCACCGAGCTGACCCAGGTCGCGGCCGCGGCCGCGCAGACGACCGCCCAGCGGCGGTCGCGACGGCTCGGCGCGCGCCGCATCGCCACGATCGACGCGACGATGGCCACGGTGAACGCCGTCGCGGCGGTGGCCATCGCCACCTCGGCCTCCGCGCCGGTGAGGTCGATCGCCGCCCGCGCCGCGGTCGCCGACAGCGCCAGCAGGGCCATAGTGTAGTGCGGGGCGGTCTGCTTGCGCAGGTATCGGCGGCCCAGCCGCCGCACGGGGCGCGACGGCGGCTCGGACGGGGCCGGTGGCGGGGGCGGCTGATCCGCGTATCCGTCCGCCGTCGCGGCGGCCGGGTAGGCGTGCTGGCCGAGCGGGTCGGGATACGACGGCGCCGGCGCCGCGTACGGCGGGTACACGGCTGTAGCGCGCCGGCGATCGGCGCGCGGGTCGGGCTGTACGTAAACCACGATCTCCTCCTGGTATTCGGGTGGAGGGCCGGTCGGCGGCCACCGCGCGGGCCAGTACTGCGGGTGCAGGACTGGCCCGACGGAAGCGGCCGTGGCCGCTTACTCAGCGGTGACGAACTCCTTGGAGCCGGCGCCGGGGTTGGCGTCGTACGCCTCCTTCACCTGGCTGTGCTGGGTGAGCACCTGGTTGGCGCGATCCCACGCCGCCGCGGCGGCGTTGCTGGCCTCCTGCGCGGCCGTGGCGGCGCTGATCACCTCACCGCTGACGCCGTTGCCCTGCAGGTTGGCGACGAACTGCTCGGTCGCGGCGACCGAGCTGGCGTGCGCCTGGGCCATCCCGCCGGCGTACTGCGTGGCGGTGCCCAGGCCGGTGACCTCGGGAGCGTCGGACATGGTGGATTCCTCCTTGAACATCGGGATGACGGTGGCCAGCGGCTGGTCACCGGGCTGGGGGGTAGCGGCCGGCCTCGGCGCCGGCCGCTGGGGAACCGCGTTCTCGGGCGGAGGTCCGCCTCGGCCCGAGCCGGTCGGCGCCGGCTGCTGCGGGCCGCCGGAAGGGCCTTGGGACGCCTGCGGTCCCTGGTACTCGGTGTCGTCATCGACGGCGCCGCCGTCACCGTCCCGGTCCACGTCGACCTTGAACAGCTTCCGGAACCAGTTGCCGACGCCCGCCGACCAGCGTCGCCAGAGCGGCGCGTCGTCGTCGATCGGGTCGCCCTCGGCCGGCTTCGAGCGGCGCCGCTCGGCCCGGTCGGCCTTGGCCTGCTCCTTCTTCTCCTGCCGGTCCAGCCAGGCGTCCCAGGCTTCTTCCCACTGCTTCGCCCACCACTTGCTGAGGAAGCGACGCAGCGGGCCGCGCCCGGCGAGCGGGTCGGCTCGCCGGGCGTCGCGTACCTTGCGCCGCTCCTCGAGCGCGTGCTGGAACAGGTCGCCCAGGTAGTCCCAGAAGCTGTAGCGGGCCTTGCCGGTCTTCTGCAGCTCGGCCATACGCAGCTTGACCCGCGGTGGCGTCTGCCCCCGGATCGCGTACACGCTGTCGGCAACGGCGGTCTTCACCGCGTAGCAGCAGACGACGACGACGAAGATCAAACCGACGACGCCTTCAAGTCCCATGGCCGGTCACTTCCGCATCGCGGCGACGAAGGCGTTGATCTGCTCCACGGCCGGTCGGGTCGCCGGCATCGCCATGAACGCGCCGATCAGGATCGGCAGCACCGACGGCAGGAGCAGCCCGACCAGCGGCGCGACCTTGGAGACCTTGCCCTTCTTGCGGACGTCGAAGACGAACCACAGGAACAGGAACACCGCGACGGCCGTGGCGATCGACAGCCCGGTCACCGCGTGGCCGACGTTGTCGACGGCGAGGGTGAACGTGTCGACGGCGGAGCCGACGCCGACACCGATCCAGCCGGCGATACCGAAGCCGACGATGAGGGCGCACCAGGCGACGAAACGGGGTGCGCTCTTGCGCATGAAGCACGCCAGGCCGGCGCCGAGCGCGACGGCGGCGATCAGGGACATGTATCCCGCGAGTGCGAGCATGTTGGCGGCCCTCCTCAGAAAAGCCAGGTCAGGGGGTGGAAGACGAACTGGAGAACCCCGTCGACCGTGTGGGCGGCCCAATGCCCGGGCGGGGTTTTGTAGAGCACCGCGCCGACGAGCAGGACCGTGAGCAGCCGGCCCGGCCGCTGCACGGTCCACTCGGCGTAGCGGCAGGCCACGGTGGACGGCAGGCCGATGAGGTACCAGTAGGCGATGCCGACGACGCGGCGCAGGCCGCGCGGTGCGGCCCACTCACCGACGTGGGCGTAGCTGGCCAGCTCGTCCAGCGACGCCGGCGGCGTTGCCCAGGGAGCCGGCGGGGTGAAGTAGCCGAGCACCTCGCGCCAGCTGAACAGCCGGTCGTTGTCGTCCACGACGTCGTCGTCGCGGGCGGGTGCGGGGGTCTCGTCGGTGACGGCGGCGTGCCTGCCGTAGCGGTCGGCACGCTGCCCGAGGTCGTTTCCGGGCGTCATGCGGAAGTCCTGTTCCGGTGCTGGGCGAGTTCTTGGGCCTGAGCCAGCAGGTCCGCCACGGCGGTCTCGGCGATCCGCTCGACGAGCGCGGCGTCGGCGTCCTGCATGGCCGACGACAGGTGCTGAGCGGCCGCCACGACCCGCTGACCGGGCGTCGCGGCGTCCGCCAGGCGCGTGTTGACCGCGACCTGGCTGCGTACCGCGCGCATCTGCGCCTGCGTGGGCAGTCCCTTACGGCGACGACGGCCAGCCATCAGCTCAGACCCCCTCCCCTGCCGGGACCAGCTCGCGGGACACGAGCTGGCCGGTCGACGCGGCCGCACGAGCGGCCGCCGCGTCGTTGTCCTCTTCGATCTCGATGCCGAGCCGGCCGAGCAGTTCGGGCAACTCGTCGGGATGCACGCCGCCGGCGTTGATCGCCGCGATCAGAGCGTCGATCTCCGCGAGTTGCTGCTCGAGCTGCGCAGCCGTGGCGTGCGCCGCGTGGGCCCGCCGCCGACTGACGATCAATGAGCAGCCGGTGGTGAGCAGCGAACCGGCCGCGATCGCGATGCCGGCGTAGAACGGGTCCGGCACGACGTCGGCGGCCGTGAGCGGGCCCGGTCCCATGACCAGGGCGGCGACCGTGTTCGTCGCGACGGACAGGGCAGCGCCCGCCGCCGCGCCGAACCCGACCGACAGAGCGGCGAGCCGGTCCAGACGCTGCAGTTCAGGCGTTCGAGTGCCAGTCGTCATCGCTGGCCCCTCCTGCCGACTCGCTTGCGCTGGCGCAGCACGATGCCGTCGCCGGAGCAGTCGTCGCAGACGCCGTTAGTTCGGCCGCGACGGCGCCTGGTCGCCGTGTGGACGTCGCCGACGAGGTGCTTCCAGGTGGGTACGCCGCGGCACGACCGGCAGGTCGCGATCCGGCTGTTGGACCGCACGGTGCGGACGATCATTTGGCACCGTCCTCTCCGGCCCACACCCGGCAGATGACGACGGTGTTGCTCCCCGGACGAGACGCATGCCGCCAGGTGACCTTCTCCCCCGGCATCGTGCCGCCGAGATCGACGGCCGTCGGCACGAGCTCCACCGACATCGGCTGGTCGACGACCACGCCGCCGAATACCTCGATCAGCGAGTCGCCGACCTGCTGGCGGACCAGGGCGTCGGCCGCCAGCGCGGCGACCGCGCGATCCTCGGTGGCGACCAGGACCTCGCCCTGCTCGCCCCACCACGTGGCCACTCCGTTGAGGACCTTGTAGGTGTCCTGGTCGAGGAAGTCGAGCACCCGCGCCCGCGTCAGCGGCCGGCTATGCATCTCGATGACGGTCGCGTTCACGCCGCCACCTCCCCGTCCGGTTCGGTGACCACCGCGGCGATGTCGCGCAGACGGACCTGCGGCCGGGCCTGCGGCCGGGCCTGCTCCCGCGGGGGCAGCACGTCGAGCGTCGGGTCGAACACCGTGATTCCGATCTGGCCGCGCTTGGCGCGGTACATCGCCACGTCGGCGCGGCGCAGCACGTCACCGTCCTGCTCACCGGGCTCGGCGTGGGTCATGCCGATCGACGCCCACTGCAGGTACGGGAAGATGCCCGGCAGCTCGTACGGCGCGGCGAGACCTTCCTTGATCTCCCACGCCGCCATGGCCGCCTGGTCGTCGGTCATCGCCGGCAGCAGGACCACGAACTCATCGCCGTGCAGACGCGTGGCGAAGCCGTTGGCGCCAACCTCCCAGCGCAGCCGGTCGGCGATCTCGATCAGGAGATCATCGCCCGCCTCGTGACCGCACCGGTCGTTGACGGCCTTGAAGTTGTCCAGGTCGAGCAGGCCGAGCGTGTAGGACGTGCCCTGACGACGCTCCATCTCGGCCTCCAGGCCGAGGCGGTTCGGCAGCCCGGTCAGCGCATCGGTGCGCAGCTGGGTCAAGGCGTCGTCTCGTTCGCTGCGGAGCGCCTCATTGGCCGTGCAGCGGCCCAAGACCAGACCGCCAACTGCCGCGGCCGCCATGCCGGCGAATGCGAGCATTTCGCCGGGCATCACGCTGCCGCCTTCGCGGCGCGCGTCTCGGCAAGGCGAGCGGTGCGGATATTGACCCGCTCCCACTCAGACGTGCCGCCCCAGACACCGTGCCGGCCGCCGCGCGTACGCAGCGCCAGCTCACGGCACTCGACGAGCACCGGGCAGTCCTGGCAGAGCTGGCGGGCCCGCACCTGCTCCTCGATGTACCGCTTGCTCTCGGGCTTAGCAGGTTTGGATCCGATGAGCGGGAAGTAGTCCTCAGGATCTTTGTGCTGGCAGGGCCTCGCGTCCCCGCCGGCGTCGACGAACTCAGCGAGCGTCTCGGTGTCGAGCATCTCGACGTGCTCCGGAACGGTCGCCCGGACCGGTGCAGAGAGCGCAAGACGTGGATGTGCCACGATGGTCATAGCTCCGACCTCCTTCCTGAAAGCGGGTGTGCCGGGCTACTGGCCTCGGTGGGGGACCATCCCGCCGGGGCCTCCTTCTGTCTGGAGCAGGCGGGGGACCATCCCGCCTGAACCAGCCCTCGCCCTCGCGGGGACCATCCGCAAGAGCGACTTGACTACGCGCCTACTCTCTAGTTCGAACTAGGCGCGTTTTAAGTGTGACCGTGCCTCGTGATGTACGTCAAGGCCTAGTGCGAACTACGATCAGCGCAGGTGTCCGGCGAATTTCGGAGGTGCAGTGGCGACCACGGAGCGATGGCGCGTCGTGTTGAGGGAGCTGCGTGACGCAATCCGCTCCGGCGAGTACCAGCCAGGCGAGCGGCTTCCCACGGTCGACGACCTCATGGAGCGCTACTCCATGACATCCCGGCCCGCCGTCCAAAAGGTGCTCGCAGCGCTGGCAAGTGAAGGTCTCGTCGTGACGGTGCACCGCCGCGGCAGCTATGTCCGTGAGTACTCACCGATCGACTGGCATCCTGGCGCTTTCGAGCACCGCACGAGTCGTCGTGACATTGAAGGCGCTGGCCAAGACGCCTGGGCCGCGGACGTTGCAGCCCAAGGCCGTGTGCCGCGGCAGGAAATCGTGGTTGAGACGGCGCCTGCCCCCGACTCCATCGCCGCCAGGCTCGATCTTGCGCGGGGTACCGAGGTTGCCGTGCGGCGCCGCCTGCGCTTGGTCGACGACACGCCCTTCCAGACTGCTGACTCCTACTACCCGTTGTGGGTGGCGGAGGGCACTCCGATCATGTCGCCCGGCGATATTGCTATCCCTGGCGGCCTGATGGCAGCAGCAGGGCATCCGCAGGTGCGCTTCCGTGACGAGATCGTCGTCCGAATGCCTGACCCCGATGAGCAGGCCCGCCTGTCGCTTCCTCCTGGTACGCCCGTTGCGGAGCACACCAGGACCGGTTTCAACTCGAGCAAACGTCCGGTCCGGGTCATTGTGACCATCGCGCCCGGCGACCGGCACCGCATCATCTACGAGGTCAGCGGCCAGTGAGCCCGCACACGATTCGATTAGCCCAAGACGTGGATCTTGCGGCAATGATCTCGCTTCGCACCGAAGCGGAGCAATGGCTGCGTGATCGAGACGTCACCCAATGGACCAGCGACTACTTCGACTACGCACGCACCGTGATGACCGCATCAGTGGTCGCTGGCATCGCCTGGGTGGTTGAGGCGGGCGACGAGGTCGTGGCGACCGCGGCACTGAGCCCACAGGCCGACATGGATTTCTGGGACATCGAAGACGATCCCGACAGCGCGCTGTACCTCGGCAAAATGATCGTCTCTCGCGCGCACGCCGGCCGCGGACTCGGTAGCTCGATCTTGGACTGGGCGAGCCACAGAGCGCATCGCCTCGATAAGCGGTGGGTTCGCATCGACGTCCGGCGCGACAACGATCGTCTCCACGCCTACTACCTAAAGCTTGGATTCCAGCACGTTAGGACGGTCAAGCCGGAGCACCGCCGGACAGAGTCCGGTTGGCTGGCCCAGCGTCCCGCGGGGTTCCACGTTTCCGACGGCCCCGAGCTGTTCGAGCTCGCATAGCCGCCAGCGATCGGGTCATCCGATCACACGATGAACTTGTCAACCAACACGCCCTGAGCCGCAACAGGCCGCAGGGCCCAACGTCGTCTCCGTGCCCTCACAGTTGTCTTGGGACACTTAGTCTTGGGACAATCGTGCCTGAGCGGGACTCCATGTCAACGAGTGTCCCAAGACAATTCAGGGGGAAGAAGGGGTTGCGGTGGTCGTGCACTCGCGCTACCTAGACATCGCCTCCCAGATCCGAACCAGGATCGAGGCCAACGAGTGGGCCCCCGGCGCGCACCTACCCCGGCTTAACGATCTTGCTGCTGAGTACGGCGCGAATCGCGACACCATAGGCAGAGCGATCGCAGCGCTCGAGACTGAGGGCTATGTATGGGCCGTACAGGGAAGCGGCATCGTCGTGCGCTACGGCACCATGCGCCCTCGGCGACCCAGAGGCGATCTTGTCAAGCGCAATGAACAGAGCCTTGGCTATTCGTTCCCCTCTGCAAGCAGCCAGGAGGTGTGTGTCCGCCACGGTCACGCCGTCAACGCGCCCGCCCGGCTGAACGATCCGCGCATCGCCAAGTTGCTGGGCGTCAAGCCAGGAACCGAGGTACTGCGTCGACTTCGTGTCACCGGGCCAGCGTCAGAAGCGCCGTTCCAGATCAACATCTCATGGATCCACCCCCGGGTGGCCGACCTCGTCGTGGATGTTGATGCAAATCCGGCAGCCGGCGAATGGCTGTACCGCATCGAGAAGGCCGGCCACTGGCCCATCCGGTGGGTCGAATTCCATCGAGCGCGGATGCCCAGCAAGGAAGAGGCCGCGCAGTTGGAGATTCCCACCAGCCTCCCCGTTCTGGAGATCGTCCGGCAGGGCCTATCCGGCTCCGACGACCAGCCCGTCGAGGTGACGGAGTACGTCATCGCCAGCGACCGCGTCGAGACAGTCCACGTGCTACACCGGGACGAACTGGCCCAGGCACCCTGGCCAGACAGTCAGGACGGTTCCGGAGGCCTCACATCGGAAGGTGAGTCATGACGACCACCGTCACCGTTGCCGCAGCAGGCCGCACTCACGTCGGCCTTGTGCGGCGTCGCAACGAGGACGCACTACACGTCGGTCCGTATCTGGTCGCCGTAGCCGACGGGCTCGGCGGACACGTCGCCGGCGACGTCGCCAGCGCTGATGCGATGAAAGCTCTGCACGCCTACGACCGGCCGGTCGACTCGGAAGCCCTCGCACGAGCTCTCGGCACGGCAGTCCATTCCATCAACGAGGCACTGCGCCGCCGTACAGCGGCCGATCCCGAGCTGGCCGGCATGGCGACCACCTTGGTGGCGCTGCTGTTCTCCGGTTCGTCCGCCGCTTTGGCCAACCTCGGGGACTCCCGGGCCTACGTGCTGCGTCGCCCCGGCGACCTGGCACAGATCACCGAGGACCATACGTATGGCCACCTGGTCGCCGACTCGAAGAGCGTGCCAAACCTCCCCGAGCGGCTTTCTCGCTTCCTTGACGGCCGAACCGATGGCAGGTCACCCGACATCACCTTGTGGCAATTCCAGCCCGGTGATCGATTCTTGCTCTGCTCGGACGGCCTCAGTTCGTACGTTCCCCACGCCGAGATCCAGAACGCGCTTACCTCGTCTCCGACGCCGCACGATGCAGCAGACCGCCTGGTTGAGCTCGGGCTTGCTCACGGCGGCCACGACAACATCACCGTGATCGTGTTGGACGTTCGATCGACTTAAGTCGAAAGATCATGGCGCTAGTTCGAACCAAACCTTGACGGAGGGAAGTAACACCACACACACTGAGAGTGCCTAGTTCGAACTAGGCGCGGCGGCCGAGTGGATGGTCCCCACGAAGCCGCAAGTCGGGTGTGCATCGGGATGGTCCCCCGCTGCGCATCCGTCACCACAAACCTGCCGGCATAAGCCCGGCGGGCGGTAGTTCGGCACACCCGCTTTCAACGCAAGGAGGGTGCTCGTGCCCTGCTGTGAGGACACCGCGCCAACAACGAGTCGGATCAACGGGCCAGACCGGCCCATCCAAGCCGCGTCGCCCTTTGTACCGGTCGACATCGTCCGCGAGCACCTGGTACGTCTTCGCGCTCGAGACATCCCACCGAGTGTGATCGCCGGGCAGGCCGGCGTCAGCACGAAGACCGTGACCCGAATCTTGCAGCGCCGGGTCCAGCATGTTCGTGGATGCGTTGCGCAGGCGCTGCTCACCGTGGAATTGGGTCCGGACCTGCTCTCGCTCCGGGTTGACGTCATTGGAACGGCCCGCCGTCTGCGCGCGCTCTGTTCGATGGGCTGGAGCCTGACCGACCTGTCCGAGCGCTGCCTGATCCCCCGCCAGACGCTCAGTTCGTGGTGCCGCGAGCGGTGCCAGTCGATCCCGCGGGCAAGTGCTGAGGCGGTCGCCGAGGTCTACGACGAGTTGTACGCCGTCGACGGCCCGTGCGAGCTGACCCGCGCGCTGGCTGAGCGCGAGGGCTGGGACCTGCATGTTTGGCTCGACGAGGACATCGACAACCGGGACGCAGCGCCGCTGGACGCCTCCGGCCTGGTCGACGAGGTGGCGGTAGACCGGGTGTTGTGCGGCGAGCGCTCGCTCGCCGCGACACTGACTCGTCAGGAGACGGCCGAGGTCGTACGCCTGGGGACGGCGGCAGGTTCGTCGCAGAGCGACCTGGCCCAGATGCTGGGGACGACGAGTCGGCAGATTTGCCGCATCCGTGCCCGCCTGCGCGAGGCGGATCCGGCGACCGTCGAGTTGACGGCGCCCGTCCCGGTGGACGAGGCCTCGACCGCCGAGGTCGCGGTGGAGGTGTGCGCGCCCACCGCGGAGTCGGTCGCCGTGCCGCCCTGCCGGACGCACGGCGCTCGGCCCGGCACTCTCCGGCTCCGGTCTCCGCTGCTGCACCGGCTGGCGTCGTTGCCGGTTCACCGCTCGGCTGGCAGGCCGGCCACCGCGTGGAGGGGTCGCCCGGGCGTACGACGTCCTGGGAAGCGGCCTCGGCGGTTCTCTGCGGGTGGGCCACCGGGTGGCGCGCCCGCTGCGGGGCGATCGCCATGCGGCCGGCCCGCGTCGGCGGGGGCTGAGCGGTGAGTGCCGCGGCCCCGCCGAAGGGCCTGACCTCGACGTCGATCGAGTGGTGCATGGACCCGGTGACGGGTCGACGTGGCTTCTCGTGGAACTTCGTGGACGGCTGCGAGCACGCCTCGCCGGGATGCGACTTCTGCTACGCCGAAGGCATCGCCCGGCGGTTCGCCGGGAGCCCGGCGTTCCCCCACGGCTTCTCGCTGACGGTCCGCGAGGACCGGCTCGACGGTCCACTGCGGCGGCGTACCCCGGCGCGGATCTTCGTCAACTCCATGTCCGACCTGGGGCTGTCCGACATCCCGGTCGACCTTGCTCGTCCGCGCGTTCGCGGTGATGGCCCGCTGCCCGCAGCACACCTTCCTGATCCTAACCAAGCGGCCCACCGTCCTGCGGACGCGGCTGAGCAAGCCGCAGTTCGTGGCCGCGGTGCGCGGCCTGGTCGCCGCAGCCGCGCCGGAACTGACGGTGCCGTGGCCGCTGCCGAACGTCCAGCTCGGGGTGAGCGTCGAAGACCAGCACCACGCCTGGCGGGTGCTCGAGCTGCTGCGGATTCCGGCCGCTGTGCACTGGGTGTCCGCGGAGCCGCTGATCGGGCCGCTCGACCTGACCCGGATCGTGGGCGGCCGCCGGTCGGTCGTCGACGGGCTCGCCGGCGAGATTCACACCGCTGGCGGCGATCTTCTCGGCGCGTGCCCAGCTGCTGTGCGGTGGGTGGTCGTGGGCGGTGAGTCCGGCGCGGCGCGCGGGATTCGCCCGATGGCCGCCGACTGGGTGCGCCACCTGCGCGCGCAGTGCACCGCCGCTGGCACCGCCTTCTTCTTCAAGCAGACCGGCACCCGGCTGGCCGCCGAGCTCGGCCTGCCCCGCAAGGGCAGCGCCTGGAGCGACCTGCCGGCCGAGTTCCGTCACCGCGCTTATCCCGACGTGCCGGCGCTGCCGGCTCTATCCCGAGGAGGTCCGTCGTGACCACCATGCTCATCCCTCAGCAGTCCGCCGCGCGACCGGACCGGCCGCTGCGGCCCGACGAGGCCCGGGTGACCAGCTCGGCGCTGATCCTGCCGCTGGCCTGGGTGGTCCCTGGCCCGAACGTGCGTGGCACCGATGTCGGCGACGTCAGCGAGCTGGCCGTGTCGATCTCCAAGATCGGGCAGCGTGAGCCGATCCTGGTCGCCAAGCTCGGTGAGCGCCGCTACGAGATCATCGAGGGCCACCGGCGACGCAAGGCCGCCGAGCTCGCCGGGCGCACCCACATCGACGCGGTGCTGCGCCGGCGGCCCTCACCGTGTGACCGGCTCGTGCACCAGCTGGCGATGCACACCCACGCCAAGCCGTTCGAGCCGATCGCGGAGGCCCGGGCGCTGCACATTCTGATGTGGGAGCACCGGCTCACCCGCGAGGAGATCGCTCACCGGGTGGGCCGCCCCAACGGCTGGGTGCGCGACCGGCTCGCGCTGCTGCAGCTGGACGAGAGCGAGCAGCAGGCCGTTGACGAGCGGGCGCTGCCGCTGGGAGAGGCGCTGGGCCGGGTCCGCGAGCGTCGGGCCGAACGGGACGGCCGCCCGGCCCCGTCGGCCGCCGCGCCCCGTCCGCGGCGCGAGCAGCACTTCACCGACGGCCACCCGCTGGCCGCTGATGCCCGGCAGCGGTGCCGGGCCGCCGGGCGGGCGCACCGGGACCGGCTCTCCCTCGGTGGCGTCGCCTGCGGTAGCTGCTGGGAGGACGCCATCCGCGCCGACCAGGGTGGTGCGCGATGAGCTTGCCGAAGCTGACCGTGGACGCGGTGGCGCAGCTGGTCGACGCGGATCTGCACACCGTCTGCTGCGACGCGGCCCTGGCCCTGTGCGGGCAGCCGCTGACCGGCGCCGACCAGTATGCGGCTGCGGCGGCGGCCACCTGCCCGCTGTGCCGGCTGCTCGAAGACCTGGGTCTGCCCTGCGGCGCGCCCGGCTGCGACGTCGGTGAGGACGAGCTCAGCGCGGAGCTGGAGTTCTCGATGCTGGGCACCTGCCGTCGGTGCGGGTGCACCGACGACGAGGCGTGCCCGGGCGGCTGCAGCTGGGTTCCGGATCCGGCGCTGCTCGGGGTGCTGGGCACGCTGTGCTCGGCGTGCTCGAGCGGCGGCGCGAGCACGGAGCAGGGCTGTGGCTGAGCCCGCCGGCGACACCGGCCGGGATGCGCTGCGGCTGCTGGGCGTCGGGTATGAGGGCCACACGCTCGCCTCGCTGATCGCGCAGCTGCGCGCGGCCGGGATGACTCGGCTGGTCGACGTGCGCCAGCAGGCGGCCTCACGCAGGCCCGGGTTCGCCAAGAGCGCGCTGCGTCAGGCGCTGGCCGCGGCCGGGATCGCCTACGAGCACCAGCCCGAGCTGGGCAACCCGCGCGACAACCGGCCGGGGTTCGGCTCGGGGCCGGCCGAGCTGGACGCCGCGCGCGCCACCTACGCGGCGTGGTTGACCAGACCGGCGGCGCTGGCCGCGCTCGACGCGCTGGTCGACGCGGCCCGGCGCGAGCCGGTGGCGGTGCTATGCCTGGAGGCCGACCCGCAGCGCTGCCACCGCTGGGTGCTGCTGCGCACCGCCTGGATGCGTGCCAGCAGCGGGCCGGCCGCCGGGCCGGAGCGGTAGCGGTGACGGGCCCCGCCGGTTCCCGCGACGCGCTGCTGCGTGCCGTGCTGGCCGAGCGGTTCCCCACCGACGGCGAGGTGCGCCGCGAGGCGCACCGCCGGCCGCGGCCGCTGACCGCGCCGGCTCCGGCCGTCCGCGCCGACCGGGACGACGAGCTGACCCTCGCCCGCCGCCGCCAGGTCCTCAACGACGCGCTGACCCCGACGTTCGGCCACCGCGGCCGGCCCGCCGCTGGACCTCAGGAAGGAGGTTGCCGGTGTCCCACCACCACCACGCGTTCGGCGTGACGGCCCTGCCGGACCGCTGCTGGATCACCCTGCCGGTGCACGTCGCGCTGGCCGACCTGGCCGCGTTCGTCCAGGACGAGCACGACGGTGCGCACTACCGCGACCAGGCGGAGGCGATCGCCGGCGGCGGGCAGGAGTGGGCCGACGCGCCCGAGGCCGGCCCGTACACCGTGGCGCAGCTGCCGGAGGTATGTGTCCAGCTGCGCTGCACCGCCTGCGGCTACCTGTTCGACGAGGACGGCGACACCGGCTACCACCTGCCGGACGAGGCCGACGCCCGGTCAACCGCCCGTGCAGCCGGGTGGACGTCGACGCTGGTGTGCACCGGCTGCCAGGTCGCAAGGCTCATCGACGGCGCCCGGGTCACCGTGACCGGCACCGTCGTCGACTGCCTGATCGTCGACCTCGGCGCCGGCGCGCAGGCGTGGGCGCTGCTGGACGGTCCGGCCCTGCTCAAGGTCACCCTGGCGCCCGCCACGCTGGCCGCCTGCGCCGCGCCGCTGCGCCTCCACGCCCGCATCGCCGTCACCGGCACCGTACGCGAGCACCTCACCGGCCGGCGGTCCCTCACGGCAGACCACGTCGCCGTCCACGAACCCGCGTGGTGAACACCACCGCCCAGACCCGCCGCGACCCCACTCCCCTATCGCGACCCTGACGAAGGAGCAGCACGATGCCTGACGGTAAGAGGCGACCCGCCGCGACGCGGCGCCGCACCAGCAGCAGCACCCGGACCTCGGGCAGGCGCCGCCCGGCGAGCGCGCCCCCGCCCCCGCCGCCGCCGGCGGGCAAGAGCACGCTCAACGAGGTGGGCCAGGCGGTCGGCGCGGGTGCCAAGGGCCTGTCGCGCGGGATCGGCTGGCTCGTGCGCCAGGCCGGCGGGGCCGAGGTGGCGCCCGCCGCCCGCCGCGACCCGCTCGGCGTCGCGCTCATCGCCGTTGGGGTGCTGCTGGCCTACGCCCTGTGGTTCCGCGGCGCCGGCCCGTTCGGCACCCTGCTGACCGTCGTCACGCGGTACTCGGTGGGCCTGCCCGCGATGGTGTTGCCGCTGCTGCTCGTCGTGTCCGGCGTGCGGGCCATGCTGCGCGCGCCGCAGCCGCTGCGCCGACGGGTCTTCGGCTGGGCCGCCGTCGTCTCGGGCAGTTCCGGCCTGTTCGACATCGTCGCTGGCGGCGCCACGCACATGGACCGCGCCGGCGGTCTCGTCGGCCGGCTGGTCGGCGGCCTGCTCGAGTGGGCCGTCACCGCCTGGATCGCGGTGCCGCTGCTCGGGCTGCTGGCCGTCGCCGGCGCCCGCGCGGCAGGACGGGCATGGATCGCTGACGCCGCGGCTGGCTTCGCCTGGCTGCACGCGGCGCTCACCGGGCCCGCGTCCGAGGACGACCTGGACGACGCCGCGCACCCCGGCCCGGTCGACGCGCCCGTCGTGTCGCCGTCCACCGGCATCGTCGTGATGCCCGCCTCCCCGGCGCCGACGTCGGTGCCCCCGATGCCGACCGCTGCCCCGGCCCCCGCCCCGGCCGCGGCCGCGGGCCAGCCGCCGGCCCTGCCCGCCAGCGTGCCGGCGTTCCCGGCCATGCCGGCATCCCCGCCCGCGCCGGGCAAGCCCGTCCCGGCGGCAGTCCCCACCCAGCCCTCGGCGACGAGCGGATACGAGCTGCCGGACCTGGCGATGTTCGCGGCCGGTCCGCCGCCGCTGGCGCACAGCCCCGTCAACGACGAGGTCATGGCCGCCATCACCGGCGTGTTCGAGAAGTTCGACGTGGACGCGACGGTGACCGGCTACCGGCGCGGGCCCACGGTGACCCGCTACGAGGTGGAGCTCGGCGACCGGGTGAAGGTCGAGGCGGTGGAGAAACTGGCCAAGAACCTCGCCTATGCCGTGAAGTGCGCCGAGTGCCGCATCATCGCGCCGATTCCCGGCGAGAGCCTCGTCGGGGTCGAACTGCCGAACCGCGACCGGGAGGAGGTGCTGCTCGGCGACGTGCTCCGCGCCCGGATGGCCAACCCCGACTCGCACCCGCTGCTGGTCGGCCTGGGCAAGGACGTCGGCGGCAGCTACGTGCTGGTCAACCTGTCCAAGATGCCGCACATCCTTATCGCCGGCGCGACCGGCGCGGGCAAGTCCGCCTGCCTCAACACCCTGCTCGTCTCGCTGCTCACCCGGGCCACCCCCGACGAGTTGCGGCTGCTGCTGGTCGACCCGAAGCGGGTCGAGTTGACCGCCTACGCCGGCATTCCACACCTGGTCACGCCGATCGTCACCAACCCGAAGAAGGCGGCCGACGCCCTCGACTGGGTGGTCCGCGAGATGGACATGCGCTACGACGACCTGGCCGCCGCCGGGGTCCGCCACATCGACGACTTCAACCGCAAGGTGCGCGCCGGGCAGGTCCAGGCACCGGCCGGCAGCGACCGGGTGCTCAAGCCGTACCCGTACCTGCTGGTCGTCGTCGACGAGCTGGCCGACCTCATGATGGTCGCGCCCAAGGACGTCGAGGACTCGATCGTGCGGATCACCCAGCTCGCCCGGGCCGCCGGCATCCACCTGGTGCTGGCCACCCAGCGGCCCTCGGTCGACGTGGTCACCGGCCTGATCAAGGCGAACGTACCGTCGCGGCTGGCGTTCGCCACCTCGTCCCTCGCCGACTCGCGGGTGATCCTCGACCAGCCCGGCGCGGAGAAGCTCCTCGGCCGCGGCGACGCGCTGTTCCTGCCGATGGGCGAGGCCAGCGCGATCCGGCTGCAGGGCGCCTGGGTCGATGAGTCGGAGATCGACGCGGTGGTGCGGCACTGCAAGAACCAGAGCGCGCAGCTGGTCGACGCCGTCGCCGTCGCCGCTCCGGTCGAGGGTTCGTCCCCGGCCGCCACCTCGTCGGCGGCACAGATGAGCAGCGACGACGTGGACCTGCTGGTGCAGGCCGCCGAGCTGGTCATCACCAGCCAGTTCGGGTCCACGTCGATGCTGCAGCGCAAGTTGCGGGTCGGGTTCGCCAAGGCCGGCTGGCTCATGGACCGGCTGGAGGAGGGTGGGGTGGTCGGAGCGTCGGAGGGTTCGAAGGCCCGCGATGTGCTGATCAAGCCCGACGCCCTGGATCAGGCGTTGACCGAGCTGGTGACCGGCCCGGCGGCCCGGGCCGCGGCGAGCTGAGGACGAGCCCGATGAAAGCCATCACCATTCAGCACCCGCACGCCTTCGCCGCCGCGGCGGCGCTCAAGCCGTGCGAGAACCGGGGCCAGCGCATCACGCACCGCGGTGCGCTGGCCCTGCACGCCGGTCTGCGGCTCAGCTCGCACCCGCTGCCCGACCCGGCCGCCACCGCCGC
>NZ_BMPI01000010.1:29079-57237 GCF_014647515.1 Dactylosporangium sucinum
GTTCGCCCGCCTCGGCGGGCCGGACCGGCTGTGGCGGCCGGCCGGCCCGGACGCCGCCGCGGCGGGCCCGTCGCTGCTGGCCATCGGCGCGGTCATCGCGGTGGTGGACTTGGTCGACTGCCACCCGGCCGTCGGTGAGCGCGGCCGGGTGTGCTGTGCGCCGTGGGGCGAGCGGTGGCACGGCGCGGCGGCCCGGCCCGCCCATCACCTGATCTTCTCCGACGTCCGGGTGCTGCCCCGCCCGGTGCCGTGCCCGGGTCGTCAGATCACTCCCTGGCTGCTGCCACCGGCGGTCGCCGAAGCGGTGGAAGCGCAGCTCACAGCCCAGTAACGGGCAAAGATTCTGGATCTTCGAGTGGACAGAAACCGCTCAAATGGGGTATCATTATATATGTGAGGCCGGGACGGCAACCCGGACCTCACGACCCAGAAGTCCGCAGAACCGGAGGAACTGTGAGCATCGAAACGAGCAACCAGCTGGCCCAACTCGTGCACCCGGACCCGCGCGAGCTGATCGTCGGCGTCAACGTCCGACGCGACGCCCGGCTGACCCCGGACTTCGTCGACAGCATCCGCGAGCGCGGCGTGCTGGAGCCCGTGGTGGCCTACCGCGACGACGAGCAGCGCCTGGTGGTCCTCTACGGCCAGCGCCGCACCCTCGGCGCGGTCGAGGCGGGCCGCGACAGCATCCCCGTCATGGTCGTGGCCAAGCCCGAGGAGACCGACCGGATCGGCGACCAGCTGGTGGAGAACGACCACCGCGCCGGGGTCAGCACCGGCGACCGCGTCGAGGCGTACCAGCAGATGGCGGCGTTCGGCCTCACTGCCGCGCAGATCGCCAAGCGCACCAGCCGCAAGAACAGGGACGAGGTGACCACCGCTCTGACCGTCGCCAACAGCCCGCTGGCCAAGGGCGCGACCGAGCGCTACGACTTCCTCGACCTCGAGCAGGCCGCCGTCGTGGCCGAGTTCGAGGGCGACAAGGAGGCCGTCACCCAGCTGATCGTCTCGGCGAAGGAAGGCCGGGGCTTCGACCACCTGGCGCAGCGGCTGCGCGACGCCCGGGCCGACCAGACGAAGCGCGCCGCGGTGGAGGCCGAGCTGGCTGCGACCGGGCTGACGGTCGTCGACGAGCCGGAGCGCAGCGACCCCAAGGTCCGGTCCCTGCACCGGCTTGCCGATGCCGAGGGCCAGCCGCTGGACGAAGACAACCACCGTGAGTGCCCCGGCCACGCCGCCTATGTCGGCAAGGACTGGCACCTCGTCGAGATCACCGACCAGGACGACATCTCGGAGGACGAGGAGGACTACGACGACGAGGACGACGCCGACGACGAGGAGACCGGCGGCGAGCAGGCGTCCCGCACCCGGGAGGTCTACGTGTGGACGGCCAAGTACGTGTGCACCGACTACCCGGCGCACGGCCACGAGGACCGCTACCGCAGCTACGACTCCGGCAGCCAGAAGAAGACGGCGGCCGAGATGACCGACGAGGAGCGCGAGGCGGCCCGGGCCGCCCGCCGGGACGTGATCCAGTCCAACAAGGACTGGGTGAGCGCCACCACGGTCCGCCGCGAGTGGCTGGTCACCTCCCTCCTTATCCGCAAGACGCTGCCGAAGGGCGCGGCCGTGTTCCTCGCGGCCAGCCTGGCCCGGCCGGGCCTTGCGCTGACCGACGGCTACGCGCTGGCCTTCGACCTGCTCAAGCTGGAGGGTCCGCGGCCCTCCTGGCACCAGCAGACCGACGCGTTCACCACGTTGGTCGCCAAGTCCAGCGAGGCCCGCGCCCAGGTGCTGGCCCTGGCGCTGGTGCTGGCCGCCTTCGAGCAGCCGCTCAAGGAGAAGAGTTCCTGGCGCAACACGAGCGCCGACACGGTGCGGTACCTGCGCTTCCTCGAGGCGTGCGGGTACGACCTGGCCGCGATCGAGCGCCGGGCCTGCGGTGAGACGCCGGAGCCCAGCGAGCAGGACCCGGCCGAGGCGCAGGACGCCGAAGACACCTTCGACGAGGAACCCCTCATCGCGGACTGACCGCACGCGGTGGCCCGGCTCACGGGCCGGGCCACCGCCCACCCTCGCCCCTTCAGCCCGGCCCGCCGGACCACCTCCCGGCGGGTCGGGCTCGCCCAGCGCACCACGAAGGAACCCCGATGCCGGTTGAAACCCCCACCACCACGGCGCGCACCGGCCCCACCGGCCCGGTGCCGCCCGTCCCCGCGGGCTCGAGCGCACCTCGGCCAGACCAGGTGCCGCCGGCGGCCGCGGCCACCCGCTTCCCCCGCCGCCCTGCCTCTGCCCAGAGCGGCGCCGACACGCCGGGACGCGGGCACGCTACAGTGGCCTTCTCCGCGGTGGGCTCCGCCTGCAGCGGACTTCTGGAAGGCGGCCGGGGGGTTGCCGGCGCCGCTTCGGCGGCGTTTCTCCCCGGCCGCCGCCGTGACCAGCCAGCCGGAGCGCCGGTGGAGATCAGGACCGTCTGCGGGCAGGACGCCACCGACCGGGCCGGCGCCGCCGAGTATCTGGACCTGGCGCTGAACACGGTGCGGATGATCTCCTCGCCAGCGCAGCGGGCGAGGACCGGGTTCCCCGCTCCGCTGCCCGAGCGTGTCGACGGCCGCGACTGGTTCGCCTTGACTGACCTCGACGCGTACCGGGCCGCGCAGCCGCGCCCCGAGGCCGCTCCGCCGCCCACCGGGGATCCGGACCGGCTCATCGACCTCACGGAGTTCGCCGAGCTCCGCGGCGTCGACCCGGGGACCATGCGCGGCTACGTCAAGCTGTCGCTCAACGACTGGGACGAGCACCGCGACGGCTACCTGCCGTACCCGGACGAGACCAAGCCGGCCCGCAACGGCCACGTGTACCGGTGGAAGCACGCCCGTGCCGTCGCTTGGGTGTTCCCGGAGCAGCGGCGCACCGGCGGCCGCACACCCGGGCGGGCACCCACGGTGGCCGACCTCGAGTCTGTCCTCGCCGACGCCGGCGACACCCCGCTCAAGAACCGCGAGATCGCCGCCGAGCTGACCCGGCGCCTCGGGAGGCCGGTGAGCCTGCAGATCGTCCAGCGGCTCAACCGCAAGCGCCGCGAGCCGGACGCTGCCGACTCCGGCGACATCTGACACGCCCAAACGCGTCGGTCACGGCACTGGTAACGCTCGATCGGCAGACTCTGTCATGGGCGTGATGTTGACTGCCTCAGACAACGGACCCCCGGGCGCTCACCACGGCCACGAGACCTATGTCGTACGTATAATCTGTGATACTCTGATCGAGTGACGTTGGGAGATGCAGTGGGACGTGATCCGGTGCTGACAGGTCCGCCTCCGGCCGTGGCGGTACGCCGCGGACGCGTCGAGGTACTGCCGGCGAGCCGTGCGATCACCTCACCCGTTCCCGTCCGGTCACCCCTTGACCTGCGGCTGCCTGCGCGGCGCGCTCCGCTTCACCGGGGAGGAACCCAGATGTCGAGCACGAACCCCGTCGCCAGCGAGGTGACGGCATGAAGGGATTCACCGAGTCCATCGCCGACGCTGCAGCGTTTGCCGAGCACAACGCGGGGCTGCTGATCCTGGTCGGCCTAGCCCTGACCGTGGCGATGCTCGCCTGGGGCGTGCGCCGAGCGGTTCGCAGCGGCCGGCCGGACAAGCACCTCGCCATGGTGTCGCTGCTCATCGGCTTCAGCTGGTCCGCTGAGGCGATGTGGAAGGTGGCGACCCAGAAGCTCGACCTGGCGCCGGCGTTCGCGCTGTTCGCGTTCGTCGTCTTCGAGACCCAGCTCGCGGTGGAGATGATCCGCGCTGAGCGCAGCCAGAAGGAGCACGGGCGGCCGGGCAAGCACGGCAAGGCCGCTTGGATGATCGCGGTCGTCATGGGATGCATCGCCGCCGCGGCGAGCGACAGCTTCGTCGAGGTGCTGCTGCGCTTCGCGGTGCCGCTGCTGGTGACGCACCAGTGGTGGGCGGGCATGACCGGCGACGGTGTCACCAAGGCGGCCGACGCGATCAGCTGGACCTGGACGCCCCGCCGGCTCCTCGTGGCCCTGGGCCTGGCCCGGCCGGGCGCGCAGGATCTCGCCACGGTCGACCGGCAGCGGCACATCCAGGCCATGGTCAAGCTGCGGCACCAGTTGCACCTGGCCGACAAGCCGGGCACCAAGCCGGGCAAGGTTCAGCGCCTCACCGCCCAGCTGCACAAACTGGCCCTGAACTCCGACCCCGACATGCTGGACGAGGTTCGCGACAAGATCACGTTGGTGCACGACAGCGCGGAGCGGACTCGTCCGCTGACCGCCGCGGAGCACGCGCTCGTCTCGGCGGCCCGTACCGAGGCCGACCAGGCGCGGCGCCACGCCGAGCTGGCGGCCACCACCGCCGAGGCCGTGCGTTCCGAACTCGCCGAAGCCCGTGCGGCGCTGGAGCGCAGCACCGCCGACGCCGGTCAAACCGGCGAGCAGGTCCGGCAGCTGGAGCTGCAGCTGCAGCAGGTCCGGCACGAGGCGGAGCTCGCCGTCGAGCAGATCCGCCGCGACGCCGAGGTTGCCATCGGGCAGGCCCGGCGGGAGGCGCAGACCGAGGTGGAGCACGCCCGGCACGAGGCCGAGCGGGCGATCGCCGCAGCCCGCCTCCAGCCCGTCAACGGCAACGGCAACGGCAACGGTCACCACGGCTACACCACGGTGCCCGCGGCCGGTTCCCCCCGCGCGTCGGTGACGTCGCTGGTGCCGGCGCCGACCAGCGAGCAGGGCGGCGGCGACGTCGCGCTGCCGGCCACGGCGCAGGCGTGCGCCGAGTGGATGGCGCTGTGGGTGAAGGTCTGCCAGGACCTGCCGGGCGTGGCCCTCGGCAGCCAGTCGATCAGTGAGGACACCGCCCGCGACCGCTTCGGCTGCAGCGTCCGGCACCTGCGCAAGGTCCGCAACGCGGCCCGCGGGGGCGGGCTGCGGCTCAAGGCGAAGGAGCTCGGCGCGGCGATCCCGGAGGGCTTCGTCAACGAGCCGGAGCTGGTGAACGGGTACGCCGCGGTCAGCTGACGCCGGCGCTTCCCGGCACCTCCACGAAACGCCCCGCCCGAAGTTCGGGCGGGGCGTTTCGTTGTGTCGGGCCGCGGCTACCCGCGTACCTGCAGCTGCTCGCGTCCCTGCGCGGTGATGCGCACGAGGTCCGCCCCGTCACCGCCCGCGGGCCGCTCGGACTCGAGCAGGCCGGCCTGCTCCGCGTCGACGGCCGCGCGGATGATCGCGATGCGCTGCTCGAGCATCGCCTCGTGCTCGGCCGTGCCCTCCTGCAGGTCGGGGTCGCCGGGGTCGATGGCGTCGGCGATGTCGAAGCGGCCGATCGGTCCGGTGGCGTGCGCAACCACCTGCAGCACCTGCTGGATCAGCTCGTCGTTGCCTGCCTCTGGCGTCGTCATCGGCCCAGTATCCCGGCCGGGCCGGCGTGCGGGCCGGCCGCCACGTCGGGAAGCGAGGGACGTCCCTGGCCCCGTTACTCGCCGTCGCCGTCCGTCGGGGGTCGCCGGCGGGGCGGGACCACTTCGACGTGCAGCTCGTGGCTGATGACCCGGCCCCGGTCGTCGTGCTGGACGCGCTCGTCCACGACCTGGTACGTCAGGCCGCGCTGCAGGAGCAGGTCATGGCCGGATTCCTCCGCGGGGCCGGCGAGCCGGATCGCGCCGACGCCGGGCGGGACGGTCACGGTGACCACCGTGCCGTGCCTGGCGGCCGCGGCTGGGTCGGTGCTGACCTGCGCCGGGGCCGGGTCGTGGAACGCCCGGCCGCGCCACTGGCCCGGTGCGGCGTCGATCAGGCCGTAGAGGTCGAGGCCGCGGTAGACCTCGATCGGCCGGGTGAGCGTGCTGTCGGCCATCGCGGCGTCGATGTCCTCGGCGACTTTGTCCAGCTCGGGGTACTGACCGGGCGTCCGGTACGGGTCGCGAAGGTGGCGCTCCAGCACGAAGCAGCCCGGTTCGCCGTAACCGCTGGTCATCGAGTTGTCGCCGGTGCGGAACCACAGCGACTCTGCGCGCGGGTCGCCGGCGGCCGTCATGGCGTCCAGGCCCAGGGCGGGAGCGTCCAGGGCGGCGTCGCCGCGCAGCGGCGGCTCGGGCAGTGCTGGCCGGCTCGCCGGGACGGCCCGGTCGCACAGCTGCGCGTGGGCGTTCATCGTGTAGTCGTGCCAGGCGCCGCGGCCGAGCGCGTCGAACTCGGGGCGCAGCGCCTCCAGCCGCGGCTGTAGCGCCTCGAGGTCCTCGCGCGGGATCGGGCCCGGCTTGAAGCCGTCCTCGTCGGCGAACGCCTGGGCCGGCTGGCCGGCTGTGGAGGGCAGGTCCCAGGGTCCGGTGGCGCCGCTGGGCCAGTTCTGCTCGTGGTCGATGCCGACGGGTCCGGCGGCGGCCATGATGGCCTGCCGGTCGGCGTTGCCGGTCAGTGCGTCGAGCAGTCCGAGCCGCACGGCGTCCGGGTGCTCGTTGAGCTCGCGTGACGAGCCGACCCCGGCCTGCCGGGCGGGTGGCGGCCCGTCGACGTACTCGAGGTAGACGGCGTCTGGATCGCTCGGGTCGCGCATCACCTCGGCGACCCGGGCGTCGACCGCCTCGGCGACGGTGGCGGTGAGGATCTCGGCGTCGGCCTGCCGCCGAGTCCAGGCGGGATCGTCGTGCCGGCCGCGCTTGTGCACCGCCCTGCGCCCGTCTGGGAGCGTGACCAGCTGGGTGTCAGCGGCCAGGCCGCCGGGCAGTGAGGTGCGCACGGCCGCCGGCGTGATGTCGGCGACGACGTCGGCCAGCCGGTCTGCAGAAGCTGGCTGCGAAGCGTCCGCTGGCATCGGGGCCGGCGCCGCCGCGGCGTCCACGATGAACTCCTTGGAGCCGGCGCCGGGGCTGGCGGCGTACGCCTCGCCGACCTGCTTGTGTGCGGTGAGTGCCTGGTCGGCGAGGGCCCACGCCGCGGCCGCGGTGTCGCTGGCCCGCTGGGCGTCCTCCGCCGCGGTGACCACCGCCCCGTCGACACCGCGGGCACGCAGCAGCTCGACGAACTCGCCGGTGTGCTCGGACTGTCCGGCGAACGCCGCGCTCATGCCGGCCGCGAACTGCCGTGCCGAGCCCAGGCCGGTGACCTCGCCGGAGTGCTGGGCGTCCACCTGGCCGTCCTCCTCTCCGCTGATCCAGCATCCGGTCTAGTCAAGCCCCGGCGTGCGACACCCGAGACTCGCGCCGACGCCGGGGCGCCGCCAATCCAGGTCGGCGCCCCTTTCGCCGTCAGAGAGCGGTGAGCTGGGACTGGCCTGCCGATGGCCTGACCGGCGTGCTGGCGGCGGGTACACCGATCACGATCGGGAGACGGGATCCCCGGTGAGGTGTCGGCGGGGTATGACAAGTTGACGCAGCAGGGTCGCGGTGAAGCTGCGGTAGCCGTTGTCAATACCGAGCGACAGATCGTTCGCCTGGGCTTGTACTTCCGGATCGTCCAGCATGGCGAGGACGGACTCGACCGGAAGTCCGGAGATGACGACGAGGCCGTGGTTGATGGGCAGGCGGCCCGCTGGCAGCCGGATGCCGGTTAGGCGCCGGGCGATGCGCGGGACGAGCACGGCATCGCGGTCGAGCGGCAGCCTTCCGGTGAATGTCTCGGGTGGCAGCCAGCGCACGGCCCGGCGGCCCCTGTTGGGCATGCAGTCTAGGGTCGCGTCGAGGTGCGCCAGGATGACCGGGGGTGGCTCGGTAGCGTCGGTCGCCAGCGCCCACTTGCGTGGGGGCCGTACCGTCTCTCCGTCGATGTCGGCGGGTTCCACGATCGGCACGAGGTGTTCGGCGGGCAGGCCGCTGTCGGGGCCGACGACGAAGATCCCGTCCGGTCCGAGCCAGGGGGCGAGGCGGATCTCTGCGATGTCGCGCAGCGGCACGCCGTCAACGGCGGGCCGGGCTGTTAGCCGGAACGGTTCGGCGCCGAGCGGGCGGCCCGACCCGGTGGGGGTAAGGATGAGGCTGACCGGGTGGACCCGGGACACGGTTCCCCTGCGGCGGGCCTTCGACCGATAGAACGCGGACCCGGCGTCCAGGCGGCGGACGCTGGCGACGGTGTACCGGGTGCCGAGCCTGCGGCGCAACTCGCGGGAGCCGGAGTTGAGCAGCCACCTGTCCGCGGTGATCAGGCCGATGTGCCCGTCGCGGGTGACAACGTCTGCGGAGCGGTCGAGGTATGCGTACAGCAGGTCAGCTCGGGCGTGCGCCGGGACGATGGCCTCGTAGTCGATCCGATACCCGGCAGGCAGGTTAGCCAGGCGCCAGTACGGCGGGTTTGCGGCGATAACGTCCCAGACTCCGGCGGGGACAGGGGATAGCAGGTAGTCGTGGTCTTCGACAATCTCGTTTGCGGCACGCCATGCTGCTGCCGAGGTCCAGCCACGCCCGCACAGATGCTCGAATACGGCCCTACGGGCGTCGGCCACCGCGCCGCGGTAGAACTCGTATCCATGCACGCGCCGGGTGGCTCCCTCGACGTCGTCGAGGGCGAGGTCCAGCCGGCGCAGTGCCGCTACCAGGAAGCCGCCATTGCCGGCTCCGGGGTCGAGCAGCCGACGGCCTTGTGCGGGCCAGCCGAGCTGGTCGAGCAGCGCTTCGATCTCCGGGGCGGCGGTGTAGATACCCGTTCCCTGATGGATTGCAGCGATGTCGATTTGCCGCTGGTCGAGCACGTCTAGAGAGAGTTGCTCGGTGGTTCCGCCAGGTTGCATGAGTCGCCTTTCGTCGTTCGGCTGACGCGGGCGCAGCTCACGCATCACCGGGCTCCTCCTCGGCCAGGTGCGGGGCGAGGAAGTCCAGCACGTCGCGCCAGGTCCGGGCCGGCTGGGGCCAGCGGGCCAGGTGCTCGGGGTCCGCTTCGCGGATGAGCCGGGTCCACAGGGCCGCGTCGCGAGACGTGTCGTCAGGCAGCATCGGGATACAGGCCGCGGCGAGGACGTCGACCATGGGCAGCTCCAGCCGGAACTTGTGCCCGATGGTGACCTCGACGAGGGCGTAGCACTGCGCCAGCAGCGGGTTGGCCCGGGCGGCACGGACGAGCTCGTCCGGCGTGAGGTAGATGCACAGCACACACGAGGCGGGACTGGCCCAGCGCGTACGCGGGATGGCGGGCAACGCCGGCGTCGTCACCGCGGGCGAACACCTCCTCGGTGCTCCACCGGTGCAGCGGCAGCCACTTCACCGCCTCGCGGTTCCTCGCCGCGATGCGCGTGTACGGCTGCAACGGCAGCATCTTCTTGCGCCGGGACGACTCCTCGGCCCGCATGCCGTAGCACAGCAGGAGCCGCGCCGGGGTGGTGCGCTGCGGGTCGCGGTCAAGCACCGCGTTGCCCAGCCGGCGCAGCAGCGGATCCGCCGGGGTTCGCTTCAGATCAGAGGTGCACCACTGCGCGTCCGGAGTGGGCCAATAGCCCCACCGCAGCGCGTAGCCGAGCAGGTCCTCGACTTCGCCCTTGGTGCCGGGTGGGGCGTCGGCGGCCGGCTTGCGGTGCCGGCGGACCACCTCGAAGCGGGTGATGCCGACCTGCCGGGCCTGGCGCTCGGCGAGTTCCATCGTGCCGGGCCATTCCATGACGCCGAGGTCGGCGTGCACGGCCACGACCCGGTCCAGCACGCCGTCGTGGCGGGCCCGGTCGGTGATTTCGACCAGCATGGCCACGGAGTCCTTGCCGGCGCTGGTGAAGATCACGATGACGTCGAAGTCGGTAAGCCGGACGTCGACGGGCGCCTCTTCCCACAGGGTCAGTTGCTGCGTCGCCGCCGGTCGCA
Organism: Dactylosporangium sucinum; assembly: GCF_014647515.1. GTDB lineage: Bacteria > Actinomycetota > Actinomycetes > Mycobacteriales > Micromonosporaceae > Dactylosporangium > Dactylosporangium sucinum. Next base: position 38,866 of record NZ_BMPI01000010.1, read on the forward strand.
CCGCACCCATTGACGCCTCCCCCACCTCGCGTCGTCCCTGGTGGACGCCCTCACCACCATGGTATCATGAATTATACGTATGAACCACGAGACTCGGGGGCCGCGGTGAGCCAGCAGACAGCGAAGGCCGGCCGGGGTCCTGTCGTGCTGTCGATGGGTATGGGGATCGACAGCGCCGCGATCTTGGCGCGATGGCTGACCGATCCCGCCTCGCGCGACTTCGCCCTGGAGGACCTGGTCGTGATCACCGCGATGGTGGGCAGCGAGTACCGCGCCACCGAGCGGCTGATGACGACGTACTTGCTGCCGCTGATGCGCGCGCACGGGGTGCGGTACGTGCAGGTGGCCCGGCAGCCGAGAGCCCCGGGCACTCGCAGGGTGGTGCCGGGCTACGTGGTGCTCGACGACAGCCGGGCGCCGCGGCGGATGGTGATGCGCGGGCCGATCGCGCTCGTCGACGAGCTGTGGACGACCGGCACGGTGCCGCAGACCGCCCGCCACGCCAGACGGTGCTCGTTGAAGTGGAAGGCCGAGCCGTTGGACGCGTGGATCGCATGCAACGTCGCCGGCGACTTCCGGCACGTGATCGGATTCGCCGCGGACGAGCTGGACCGCGTGGCGAAGGACCGCTCGTTCAGCACCGACCGCCGGCGCACCTCGGAGTTTCCGCTCGTGAGCTGGGATTGGGATCGAGCGCGGTGCGCCACATGGCTGCAGGACCTGTTCGGCGAGCCGTGGAGTCGATCATGCTGCGGCTTTTGTCCGTTTCAGGCGGGGCCGGAGGCGGACTTGATGTTCCAGCGGTGGACACAGGAGCCGGCCCTGGCCGTCGAGACGCTGCTGCTGGAGACGACCGCGCTGGCGCTGAATCCTCGCTCGACGCTGTTCGGCACCCGGTCCTCGGCGCGTCAGCGCAGCACCGAGCGTGGGCTGCCGGCGGCGCAGCTGACCGAGGAGCACCTGGCCAGCGCGACGTGGGCCTGCTACGAGGTCCGCCGGATCAAGGGTCCATCGCGCAGCAACCCGGCCACCATCACCGCCGACCGCTCCGTGCGCACCGTCGCGCTGGGCACCCGGGCCGAGGTCGAGCGGGGCATCGCCGCGTTGGCCGGCGAGCGGCAACTGCGGCTGGAGGTCGACGAGTACGGCTACCTGCGGGCCTGGGCCCGCGAGCGCGGCGTGCAGTATCCCCTCGTCGAGCAGTTCTGGGTGTCCGCGCCCGCCGGCGTCGCCGACAAACAGCCGAAGGGCTTCGAGGACCGCTGGGCCGACGCCGTCGGCGCACCGCGGCCGCTGCCGGACTCCGGCCAGCTGGCGCTGCCCCTCGCGGTGACAGCCCCGCGGGTGACACCTGCTGATTGAGTATCACAGACAATACGTGTAATCTGTGGTTGGCCGTTGGGCCGCGGAGCATTCCTCCTTTCCCCCGGGCTGGCCCGGGCCGCTGACGCACCCAATGGCGGCCCGGGCCAGTCGCTTGTCGCAGGGAGTTGCCATGCCGAACCCGCCCACCACCGCCCCGTTTGCCGCCGGTACGGCATCCTTGTCCGGTAAGGGCAGCGGAGGCCGGGAGGGCCGTGTGGGCAACAGTGGGGTCGAGGCGTTCGATCCGCAGCGGCTGCGCGAGGCGCGCACGAAGGCGGGCCTGACCCAGCGCGACGTCGCCGTGAGGTTGCTCGAGGCCGGCCTGGCCGCCAAGGGCAGCAGCCCGGCGGCGGTGACCGGCGAGGCATGGGCCAAGGCGGTAGAGACCGAGCGGAACCGTGTGATCAGCTACGAACAGGGCACCCACACCCCCCGCGCCGTGCTGCTGCGCCGACTGGCCGAGGCGGTCGGCGTCGACGCCTTCGCCCTGTTCAAGCCCGACACCCCGCGGACGCTGGTCACGCTGCGTGCCCGGCTCGGGCTCAACCAGGCCGACGTCGCCGAGAAGCTGAGTTTCGGACGGGCCTACTACAGCCGCGTCGAGCAGGGTATCGCCGCCATCACCGACGAGGCCGACCAGCAAGCGCTGGCCGAGGTCCTGCAGATCGAGCTCGACGAGGCCCGGGCGCTCACCGCCGCCGCGGCGCCGGCATGAGATCGGCTCGCGCCCTGGTCGAGTCCGTGGCCGCGGCCGCCGCGCGCGGCACTCCGCTCGGCCGGCGGGCCCGCCCGAGGACCTGCGAGGGGGACGCCGCCGGTCACCCGTGGGCGTATCCTCAGGCCATGACCGTGGAACCCGGCAGCACCGACGCCAGCGTCGACGAGCGCGGCGTGCTGCTCACTGCCGAGGGGCGCCAGCGGGCCCGGCAACAGCTCGCCGACGCCGACGCCCGCTGGACGGACGCGGAACGGCGTGAACGCGCCGCGGCGGCCCTGCGGCGGTTGCGCGGCCAGGCCGCATGACGTTGAGGTTCGCGACTGTCCTGGACACCAGCGCAGTCCTGGCCTACACGCAGGGCAGCCGACACCTCGGCGAGGTCTTGGCCGAGATCGCCGACGGTGAAACACCGTGCGCCATTCCGGTGCCGTGCCTGGCCGAGGCCGCCGCCGAGATCGGCGAGGACCTCCCCCGCCTCGACCTCATCGACGTGCTCACCACCCTCCCCCACACCGTGCTGTACGACGTGCTCGGCTCGATGTGGCAGGACGTCTACCTGGCCGCGCCGCGGCTTGGCACGCTCGGCCGGGCGTGCGCCGGCCTGGTCGTGGCCTACGAGCTCGCACCGCACGTGCTCACGAAGGACCCGGCACCGTACGACAAGGTGGGCATCGACACCGTTCAGGTCTGGTAACCGTCGGCGTCACGCTGCCGGGTTCCGTTCAGCAGCGCCCTCCCTGGGCACGGCGCCGACCTTTGCGTTGAGCGGCGCGCCACCCTTACCCTCGAAGTTGTCGAACGTACGTTCGACGTCCGGTGGTTCAGCCTGCGTCCTCCCCCGCGCGGCACAAGGAGGGAGACGACTGTGTCCGTGGCGGCCCGCATCGACGGCCCGGTCGACGACGACCGGCCGCGGCGGGCATGGACCGGGCGCCGGATCGACTCCAAAGCCGACGTCGCTCGAGTTCTGGCCGCGGTCGGCGAGGCCGGCCAGCGCCGGGAACGGACCTCCACGCTGAACCGGGTGGTCGACCGGGCCGCCGATGTCGCGCTGACCCAGCCGGACGCCGCCCGTGTGATGCCCGTCGTGCCGGAGCTCGCCGGGCTGCTGCCCTGGCCGGGCGGCATCCGCCGCGGCGCCACCCTGTCCGCGCTCGGCTCCGCCAGCCTGCTGTTCACCCTGGTCGCCGAGGCGATGACGCAGGGCGCCTGGACCGCGGTCGTGGGCATGCCCGGCCTCAGTGCGCTGCCCGCTCAGGAGTACGGCATCGACCTCGAACGGATGATCATGGTCCCGCATCCGGGCGAGCAGTGGGCCGCGGTCGTCGCCGCGCTCGTCGACGGGCTCGACGTCGTCGCGGTCGCCGCGCCGGCCGAGGTCCCGGCTGCGACGGCCCGATCATTGATGGCTCGGGCCCGCCAGCGTCGGTGTGTGCTCATCTCCACCCGGGCCTGGCCCGGCTGCGACGTCAGCCTCGAGGTGGTGCAGCGGCGCTGGTTCGGGCTCGGGCAGGGCCGCGGCCGGCTGCGCCTGCAGGAGGCGACCGTCGAGGCCGCCGGGCGGGGCCGGGCCGAACGACCCCGCCGGGTCAGCACGACCCTTCCCCCGCCGTCGATCGCGCAGCGGGTTGGCCCGCTGCCCGGGCAGATCCCCGGTCTGCCGATCACCGACCCGGACCGCGTGTTCCCGTCGACACCGGCCGCCCCGGCACCCAGGCTGCTGCCGAAGCCGGAGCCGGACGCCTGGGAGCAGTTCTTCGCCGGGCCGCCGCCCGGTGCCCGGCTGCCCCGCGAGCGGGCCGGGTAGCCCTTGTCGTGAGAACGGGCGCCGCGGTCCGTACGATGGGCCGCGGCTCGCAGCACCCCGTCCACGGAGGGACGTTTCGTGCTGCTGTTCGCCGTCGCCAGCCGCTCTACGCTGTTGCTGCCGATGATCCCGGTGATGCTGTACCTGGTGCTGGTCGCGGTCGTGGCGTTGGTGGCGGTGCTGCATCCGCATCGCGACCGGCGGGCCGCGGCCCGCCGGGTCCTGGTCGACCTGCTGACCGTGCTTCGGCGGCGATGACCCGCGTGACGGGCTCAGCGGCCGCGGGGTACGACCTGGCCCGGCGTCCCGTCCACTCCTGGACCCAGCGGGGTCGCTGGACCCGGTGCGCCGGCCGACGGCCGTGGCGGTCGCGGGAATGCCTGTCCGGCTCGGGCCTGCAGCGACCGCAGCGCGCCGAGGTCATCGAGCGGTTCGAGTTCGGTGAACGCCCGTTCCAGGGCCCTGGTCGCGGCGTTGGGCTGGGTGATGGCCGTCCAGTTGGTCCTGGCGTAGAACAGCTGCTTTCCCAGCGGCTTGTGCAGGTCCGGCTCGCCACGGAACAGTTCGCCCCGCGCCACGGTGTGCGGCACGGCCCGGTGCAGCGCCTCAGCAAGCAGGGGCAGGTCGGCGTGGAGACGAGCGACCTGGTCGACGCGCTGTCCGGCGGGCTCACCGTCGCGGGGATGTAGGCGGTCGCGCGTCCACCGCAGCGTCTCGGCGAGTTCCGCCGCGGCGGGCCGGCCGGGCGCGGCGGTGGGAGCGCCATGCAGGTCGGCGAGCGCTTTCGCCGCCCGTCGCCACTCGCGCAGCTGCACCACCGGGTCGCCGGTGGTGTGCGCACCAGCGATGGTGTGTACGGCGAGGCCGAGCTGGGTCGCGAGCAGCAGGTGCTCGGCCTGGACCTGGTCAGGATGCTGCCACAGCCAGGTCCGGGCGGTCGCCAGCGCGGCGACGGCCTGGTCGGCGGTCTCGACGGCCGGCACGGTGCCGCGTGACGCCGGCGCGGCGTCGAGCAGCCGCAGCAGCGGCTCCAGGCCGGCGCCGTCCTCGATGACCTGCTCCGCCACCACCCGCAGCCGACTTCTGGTGGCCCACCGCGCGGCCGCCGCGGGCGGTCCGAACCGGCCGAGGTCGTGGGGGTCGGCGCGGCGTAGCCAGCCGGGCAGCTTCGCATCGACCGCAAGGAGCTGGCGGGTGAGCCGCCCAACATCGGCCAGTGCGGCGCGGACGCCGCCACCGGCACGGATCGCCACCCCTTCGGGTGTGCGTGGCCGCTGCCCGGGCTGGATGTGGCTGGCGATGATGTCGCCGGCGACCCCGACAGCGTCGGCCACCCGGCGCATGGCCTGATCAACCGGAGTTCGTGGGGCGTCCGCCGGCGGGTAGGGCGGCCCGTCGATCACGGTGGCGGCGTACAGGCCGACGCGCATGCGACTCAGGTGGGTCCTGCTGTGATCGCGCAGAACGGCGCCGGCGTCGGCCCTGGTCGGCTCCGGCCGGAGGGGCCTGTCGCCGACGAGCAGCTCGGCCAGGTGCGCTAGCCCCGCGTAGGCGTCGCGGCGGGCGTGGATGACGCCGAGCGCCGCGTCGGCGTGCACGACGTCCCGACCGGCCATGGCGTCGGCGGCGGCCCGCAGGCTCGCGCTCGCCTGGTCGGTCCAGTGCCCGACCGTCATGCCAGCGCCTCGGCGGCCCGGCGCAGCTGGACCGCGGCCCCGTCGAGCTGCAGCCGCTGCGCCAGCGCGCGCTCGGCGCCGGCCGCGACGCGTTCGTGTCGATCGGCGAGGGCCTGCACCAGGGTCGTCACCGCGGCCCGGAGCTCCGGCCGGTCACGGTCGGGCGCTGGGGTGACGACGGCGACGGTCGGGTTCGGGTGAAGCCGGCCGCGCACGTCGAGCAGGTCGAGGCCGAACCGGTCCCATGCGGGGTCGCCATCGGCGAGGGCATGCCATGCCTGCAGCGCCAGCTGTAGCGCGGCCTGCGCGAGCTCGTCGCCGTCGTCGGCGCCCAGTTCGTTGGTCACCGCCCGGGCAAGGTCGTTGTAGGTCATGTCCGGCAGCGTGCGCCATGGCCGGCCACGTGGTCCACCCCGTACCTCCGAAGCTGTGGAAAACCGGCGTTTCCGCAGCATGCCGAGGCCCAGCCAGCGACCGGGCACGTCGGCGGCCAGCTCAACCCGTCCCGCAGCCAGGGCGAGCACGTTGTGGGGTGGCGCGTTCGGCGGCCGGGGTCGAAGCGCCGGGGTACAGGTTCGGGCCGCGACGTGCCGATAGGTATTCGCATGGACACAACGTTTGCTGAACTGCTCGTCGACTGGCCGTGGTGGGTGCGGCTGATGATCATGATGGTTTGGGGTGTCGGTCAGGTGGCCCGGCAGCTCCCGGCGCTCCTGCAGCCGTGGTGGCGCGACCGCGCGGAGCGGGGGCGGCTGGACTTCGCTCGGGGGCTCGTCGACGCGCACGGCCCGGGCGTGCTCTCCGTGCTGCCGGACGTACTGGACGCGGCCCGCGGCGACGAGCCCACCGACGAGGACGAGCCGCCTGGCCGGGCGGTCGGCGGAGGATAGCGGCGCGCTGCCGGGTGGCGATCCTGCGCTATGGAAATCCGCCACAAAACGGATGGGGCGGGTGGCGTGCGGCGAGAGTCGCCTGCTGTCACCCGCGCGCCGGCTGGCGCTGATGGGTGGGGAAGGTAGTCGGCCACTGTATCCGGTAGTGCATCTGCACTACAGTTGAGTGCGTGGCGTTTACGTGGGCCGGTGGCGTCTTGGAGCGGCTTGCCGAGCTGGGCATCGAGCCGTATGAGGTGCAGCAGGTCCTCGGTTACGGCAGACGCTGGCCCCGGCTGGGACACAGCCCGGCCGGTACGGTCCTGACTATCTGGGGCCGCACCGCCACTGGCCGGGCGCTGCTGTTGGTGCTGTGGCCCGACCGGGGCACGCTGAACGCCCACATCACCGGTGCGCGCGAGCTCACCGCCGACGAGGAGCAACAGCTGCAGGAATGGGAGGCGACCCGATGAGCGAGTACACCGAGGCCAGCCGGGCCGGAGAGGCCGACGAGGCGCTGCGCGACGCCCAGGCCGCAGTCGTCGCCGGCCAGGTTCACCAGGCCATGACCGACGGCACGCTCACATTCAGCGACTTGCCGCCGGACGAGGCGGCCCGGGTGCTGGCCGAGCTGCCGCCCGCCGAGGATCTTGAGACTGCCACGGTGCCCACCTCCGTGCGCTTGCCCGTGCCCGTCCACAAGCGGCTGCGCGCCTACGCCGAGGACCACGGCACCACCGCCAGTACCCTCATCCGCCAGTGGGTCGAGCAGATGCTCGCCGTCCCGGACCGGCCCATCTCCCTCGCCGACGCCGTGCGGGCCCTGTCCACCCTGCCCGCCCAGGATCAGGATCAAGGCCGGCGGGCGGCGTGACGGCAAGACCAGAAGGCCAGGCGGCTCGGCGGCCCGGTCAGCCCGCGACAAGGTGATGGCGCCGATCGCCCGGCGCCCGCAGCGCCGGCGGACACAGGTACTGGCCTTCCAACGAGTAGTACCGGTGCCCGGTGAGATCCGTGAACAGGGCCTCGGCGCAGCGCTCGCACCGCCCAACGGCTGGCACGGCTTCTCCCCGCCCGCCAGGAAGAATGTGTGCGACGGCCACGATCAGGGTGACCAGCACCGTGGGGCCAACCAGCACTAACCATGGCAGATACCCAGACGGCCGGGGCACCCCGGAAATACCAGCCAGGCTGGTCAACCGCCAGGCTAGCGCGAACACCGGCCCCAGCGTCGCCAGCTCGGCCAGCACGCAGACCTCAAGCTCGCCGAACCCGATTCGAGCCCCGACGATCGCCACAAGCAGCGGCACGGCAGCCAACGCCGCAACCATCACCCATATCGACACGGCGGCCCCCCGGTGCACGACATCGCGACGAGCGCACCCTACCGGCACCTCGGCCGACAGCTGAAGGCCCAGCGCCATGCCTCGATGATCTATGCTGAGGCATACATCTGGATACGAGCGCTAGACCGAGCAGGGCGTCTACCGGCACCGCGACATGCACCGCCGGGTCCCGAAATGGGCAACGAGACGAGGGGGCAGGTCGAACGGTGACCTAGGCGACACGCCGATCCGAGCAGAAGCCGACCCACGAGGGGTCCGCTTCGGTCTCGGATCCGCAAGCCGTCAAGGAGCGCTCCATGCTTCGTCGACCGCCTGCGCTGTCGGCATCCGCCCTGTCCCTCACCGGCGTTCCCCTGGTGTACGCCGTCGCCCCCGTTCCCATGTGGATCATCGTGGTGCTGCTCATTGCGACCGTGGTGATCGGCATCGTGGGAGCCGTCTTCCCGCAGAAGTCCGAGGACCGTCTCGCGTGGTGGCAGAGCTGGTGGGACCGGACGCGCCACCGCCGGGATGACGACGCCGATCGATGATCCGGCAAAGCCGGCGCAGGCGGGCAGCCCGCGCCGGCCCCTACCGGCGGATCGCCAACCGCGACCCAGCTGGTGCTGTCATCTCCAGCAGGACCTGCCGGGCGGCGCGGGTGTCGTCCAGGGCGCGGTGTCCGCCACCGAGGCGTTGCCAGCGGGGTGAGCGGCTCCAGTCGGAGCGGCGCAGCATGACGCAGCCCCACTGCTCGTCGTCGGCGAGGTGCCCGGCGGCCAGGCCGACCCGGGCGGTGTCGGCGCGGATGACGGTGGCGTCGTAGTCGGCGTTGTAGGCCAGGATCGTGCGGCCCTTCGTCGCCCGCTTCAGGCGGGGCAGGACCTGCGCCCACGTGGGCGCGTCGGCCAGGTCGGCGTCGGTGATGCCGTGCACGGCATGAGCGCCGTCCTGGATCGGATGGTCCGGGCCGGGGTTGACCAAGGTGTCCAGGCGTTTGCGGCCGGTCGCGGCGTCGATAACGGCGAGCTCGATGACGGCGCCGAACAGATCGCTGGTCTCGGTGTCCAGGATGACCGCGGCGCCGGGCTGCAACATGGCGCGGGCCGCTCGCCGCGGCGGTGGTCGCCGTGCTGCTCGTACCAGTCCTGCAGACCACGTTCCGCCGGGGCCGAGGTCCACCAGCAGGCCCGCACGAGCCGTTCGGCGATGCCGTCGGGCAGCTGCAGCACGACCTGGGCGCGGTAGCCGGCGTCGGCGGCGCCGTATGGGCGGCCGCGGCCCGCACCGGGCGGCAGCGGCTTCCAGCGCCGATCGGCCCAGCCGCGCTCGTGCAGGATCGTGGTGAGCGCCGGCAGCACCCATGCCCCGCGTGCTCCGCGCAGCACCCCGGCCGCGCGGAGCCGGGCCCCTTCGGCTGTCAGTGCCCGGCGCTCGGCCACGAACCGCGCCGTCGACCAGGCGCCGGCCTCCGCTGCGGCGTCCAGCTCACCGCGCCGCCACGCCCACCAGGCGGCCTCGACCTCCGCCGCGATCGCCACCCGCTCCGCGACCACCTCGGCCAGCTCTGGACCACATCGCACCGAGAACGTCCTCACGCCATCATCATTCCAGTCCAACACCACTTTCTTGCGCGTAAAGCTGTACGACTTTCCGGAAATCTGGGGCGCCAAATGCCCTGGGCTCCGCCGGCGCAGCGGGGCGGCCGGGTAGATGGTCCAGTCATCGCTCGGACCCCGTGGCGGACGTGAACGCCGGAACTCGGGACATCCGCTACGTCAGCTTCGGCTGGCCAAAGAGCTGGCCAGGCTCGTCGAGTTGCGCACGGGCCCGGTCCGCGGCCGCCTCGCGGTGGGCCCGGTCGACGGGCTCGTGATGGGCCAGCTCGGCTCGGGCGGCACGGATGACGGCGTCGGGACTGGCCGTGCCATGAGCCTCGGTGGCGCCCGGGATGCCCTGCGCGAACAGCCCGAGCAGGCGGGCGGCGGCCGGGTCGAGCCAGGGCCGTCGGTCGAGGTGCATGGCGACGTTCACGGCGGCGGTGAGGAAATCGACCCGCGAACCGAGCGGCCCGATGATGCGCCGCTCGAGCGGCCAGGTGGAGATCGCGAGCAGGGCGCGGACCGGCGTGAGCCGGTCGGCAGCGAGCCCGGCGCACAGGTAGTAGGGCCGGCCCGGCGCGGTACGGAAGGAGCGTTCCTCATCCCGGCGCAGGCTGGTGAGCTTGGCGCTGTTGAGCTCGCCGGCGAAGCAGGCGTTGTAGACCTGGGCGATGAGTTTCAGTGTGGCGGGGACGGCGAGCAGGGTCAGCGTGCTGTGGACCTGTTCGCGCAGCGGCACCAACGACGTGGCCGCAGTCCGCCCAGGAAGAAGCGGGGACAAAGCCTCGACGGCCTGATCCCACGCCGCCTCAGCGGCGCGCAGCTGCGCCCACAGCATCCCGGCCTGGGGCCGATCGCCGGCGCTCACCGCGCCGCGGACTTCGGCCCGCAGTGACGTGATGCGACGCTCCAGCTGCTCGATCGTGTTCTCCGGCACGACGGCGACGCTATCGGCTTCCAGCTTTTTCCAGTAACTACTCATGCGGGTAGTGGACGCGCTCACGCGCGGGCTGCTATGCGGCCTTGCCAGCGGATGGCGCGGTGCAGTTGGCGCCGCCTCGGCGCCGGTTCAGTGCTGCTGGGCCAGCCGGTTGACCAAGCCGGCCGTGGTGGCCACGAGCGTTTCAGCCTCGGCCCTGCTGTACCGGAAGTCCTTGGTGATCTCGTCGTCGTGCGCGGCCCCGCTCAACAGCGAGAACACGTTCTCCACCAGGACCGCGAAACGCTCGTCGAGCAGCCGCCGCCGGGCCGCCTTGTCCTGGGCTGTCCTGGCCAGGCCGCCGTCGCGGACCGCCGCAAGGACCGGCTCCAGGGCCTTGCGGGCCTCGCCGAGCGCGGCGTCGATCTGGTTGTCGCGCAGCAGTTCGCGCGCCTTGCGCACGCGCTGGACCGCGCCGGCGTGCTCGGCGGCCTGCGGCATCGGCACGAGCAGTTCGACGAGGGCGCCCGCGTCGACGCGGTCGAGCTGGGTGAACCATTCGCCGGTCGGCACCGCGAAGTCCATGGTGCCGTTGTAAGCGGTCACCACGGTCGGGGCGCCGCCGACGGTCCAGACGTCCAGGCTCAGTGCGAACCACAGGTCGCCGCCGACGCGCAGGTGCTCCACCGCGCGCAGCTGCTCATCGCTGGATGACGCCGGTCAGGGTGAACGCCACCGGCCGGACGCCGGGGGTGATCAGGTGCTCGGCTTCCAGCCGGCACAGCCGGCGACGGCCTTGCTGGGCCAGTCGGCTGACGTCGAGGTGAGCGGCGAGGCGGTACTGCTGGGGCGGCACCTGGTCACGCGCGCGGCCGACCCGCAGCTGCAGGTCGATCCGGGCGCCGGCGACCCCGGGGTACAGCCGCAACAGGTCCCGGCCAGGTTCGAAGTCCAGCCGATCGTTGTCGCCGACCTCGATCGTGCCCATCGTGTAAAGCCCCCTGCCTGACGTGGCTGCCGGCCGTGTCGGCCGGCCCGCAGCAGAGGGTAGCCGTCGACGCGGCCCGCCAGCCGGTACGGGAGGCCGTCCCGGCGTTTCGCGCCGCCAGCCGGATGGCGGGCCCCGGTAGCCGGCCCGGGCGCACCGCGTCCCTCGTGCGGGACGGTGCAGCGGGCCGACGCTCCGCCTCTCGTCTTGGCAGCGCGGTGGTAGCGGCGCGCTGCTGGGCCCGCCCTGGTTGGTAGCCCAGGCGGTCATAGATCGCTCGTACGGTCGCGTCGATGGCCCTGCGTGCGCGGGCCACCCCTGAGAGGTGCCCATGAAGGTCAAGGTCGGGCAGGACGCCCAGCCGCAGCAGGACACGGACGCCGAGCGGCGGCACCTCGAGCTCCCCCGCGGCGTCGGCGCTGGCACGTCGTCGCCGTGGGTTCTGGTGATGGCGGTCGGCGCCCCTGGCTCCGGCAAGAGCACTTGGATCAGCCGGCATTTTCCTCCCCAGCAGATCGTCAGCTCCGACGGGCTGCGCGAGGCCGTCTGCGGCGACCCCAATGACCAAGCCGCCACACCGTGGGCGATTCGGCTGCTGCACACCCTGGTCGAGGGGCGGCTGTGCTTCCCCCAGACCACCGTCGTGGACGCAACCAACGGCCAGCCGGAGCACCGGCAGGTGCTGCTGGATCTGGCCGCCCAGGCGGCAGTCCCGGCCGTCGCCGTGGTGTTCGACGTCCCGGCGGCTGTCTGCCGGGCCCGTAACGCTGGCCGGTCCGGCTCGCGCCGGGTACCGGAGCAGTTCCTGCTCGCCACCCACGCGAGCATCCGCGCCACTCTGCCGACCGCCGGTCCGCACCCGCCCACCGGCTTCGCTGCGGCCGTGGTGATCGGCATGGACTCGGTCCGCACGCTCGGCGACCTTCCGGCCGGGCTGGCCGGCGGGCGCCCCTTCTCCCCCGCTGGCGGCCTGCCGGCCACCCTGCCGGTACCCGAGGCGTAGAGGCCCGACCATGGACGACTCGTTCGCGCACCTGCATGTGCACACCGAGTATTCGGTCCTGGACGGTGCGGCCCGCATCCGCGACCTGGTCGCCGAGGCGGCCCGGCTCGGCATGCCGGCGGTCGCGATCACCGACCACGGCAACCTGCATGGCGCGTACGACTTCTACCAGCAGGCCACGGCCGCCGGGATCACCCCGGTCATCGGCATCGAGGCGTACGTGGCGCCGGAGTCGCGGCTGAGCCGAGCCCGCGTCAAATGGGGCCGGCCCGGCCAGAAGGCCGACGACGTCGCCGGCGGCGGCACCTACACCCACATGACGTTGTGGGCGCGCAACGACGTCGGGCTGCACAACCTCTTCCGCCTGTCGTCCCTGGCCTCGATCGAGGGTCAGGTCGGCAAGTACCCGCGGATGGATCTCGACCTCATCGCCGCGCATGCCGACGGGCTCATGGGCACGACCGGATGCCCGTCCGGGGCGGTGCAGACCCGGCTGCGGCTGGGCCAGTTCGACGAGGCGCTCCAGTCGGCCGCCCGGTACCGCGACGCGTTGGGCGCGGAGAACTACTTCCTGGAGATCATGGACCACGGCCTGCCGATCGAGCGCCGGGTCCGTGACGAGTTGCTGCAGATCGGCCGCGTGCTGGACCTGCCGCCGCTGGTCACCAACGACGCCCACTACACCCACGACGGCGCCGCAGCCGCGCACGACGTGCTGCTGTGCATCCAGACCGGCGCCCAGCTCAGCAAGGCCGACCGGTTCCGGTTCGACGGCTCCGGCTACTTCCTCAAGTCCGCCGCGCAGATGCGCGCCGTCGACACCTCCGACGCCTGGCAGGCCGGCTGCCGCAACACGCTGCTGGTCGCTGACCGGGTCGACCCCGCCGGCATGTTCACCCCGCGCAACCTGATGCCCCGGTTCCCGGTCCCCGACGGTGAGACCGAGGAGTCCTGGCTGCGGCACGAGGTCCGGGCCGGCCTCGCCGGCCGGTTCCCCGACGGTGTGCCCGCCGAGCACGCCGCGCAGGCCGACTACGAGATCGGCGTGATCGTCGCGACCGGGTTCCCGTCGTACTTCCTGGTCGTCGCCGACCTGGTGAACTGGGCGAAGGCCCGCGGCATCGGGGTCGGCCCCGGCCGCGGGTCGGCGGCGGGGTCGCTGGTCGCCTATGCGCTGGGCATCACCGGGCTGGACCCGCTCCGGCACGGGCTGATCTTCGAACGGTTCCTCAACCCGGACCGGGTCTCCATGCCCGACATCGACATCGACGTCGACGAACGCCGCCGCGGCAAGGTCATCCGCTACGCCACCGAGCGCTGGGGCGGTGACCACGTGGCGCAGATCGTCACCTTCGGCACGATCAAGGCCAAGCAGGCGATCAAGGACGCGGCCCGGGTACTCGGCCACCCCTTCGCCCTTGGCGACCGGATCACCAAGGCGCTGCCGCCCCCGGGGACCGGCGGCAAGGAGATCACCCTGGGCGGCATCACCGACCCGGGCCACCCGTTGCACGACAAGGCCGCCGCCGTGCGGGAGCTGCGCGACAACGACCCCGCGGTGGCCGCGGTGCTCGACACTGCCGCCGGCGTTGAGGGTCTGCTCCGCCAGACCGGCGTGCACCCGGCCGGCATCATCCTCAGTGCCGAGCCGATCATCGAGCACGTCCCGGTGAGCCGCCGGCAGGCCGACGGGGCGATCATCACCCAGTTCGACTACCCGACGTGCGAGACGCTCGGGCTGCTCAAGGTGGACCTGCTCGGCCTGCGCAACCTGACCGTCCTGGACGACACGGTGCGCAACGTGGCCCGCAACCGCAACGTCGAGCTCGACCTGGACCGGCTGCCCCTCGACGACGCGCGCGCCTTCGACCTGCTCGCCCGTGGGGACACCCTCGGGGTCTTCCAGCTCGACGGCCGCGGCACCCGCGACCTGCTGCGGCTCATGCGCCCGGACAACTTCGAGGACATCTCCGCCGTGCTCGCCCTGTACCGGCCGGGCCCGATGGGCGCTAGCTCGCACACCAACTACGCACTGCGCAAGCGCGGCGAGCAGGAGATCACCCCGATCCATCCTGAGCTCGAGGAGCCGCTGCGCGACATTCTCGGGCCGACGTACGGGCTGATCGTGTACCAGGAGCAGGTGCAGCGCGCCGCGCAGGTCCTGGCCGGCTACACCCTCGGCAAGGCCGACCTGCTGCGCCGGGCGATGGGCAAGAAGAAGAAGGAGATCCTGGACCGGGAGTTCGGCCCGTTCCGCGAAGGCATGCGCGCCAACGGCTTCACCGACGAGGCCGTCGACGCGCTGTGGGCCGTGCTCGTCCCGTTCGCCGACTACGCCTTCAACAAGGCGCACACCGCCGGCTACGGGCTGATCTCCTACTGGACGGCGTACCTCAAGGCCAACTTCCCGGCCGAGTACATGGCCGCCCTGCTGTCCAGTGTCGACGGCGACAAGGCCAAGCGGACGGTGTACCTGGCCGAGTGCCGGCGGATGGGCGTGCGGGTGCTGCCGCCCGACGTCAACGAGTCCGACGGGCCGTTCACGCCGGTCGGCGACGACATCCGGTTCGGGCTGTCGGCGATCCGCAACGTCGGCCCCGCCGTGGTCACCGCGATCGTGGCCGGCCGCCGCCCGGACCGGTACCGCGACTTCCACCACTTCCTCGCCACCGTGGACGCCGCGGTGTGCAACAAGAAGACCGTCGAAGCGCTGATCAAGGCTGGGGCGTTCGACTCGCTGGGGCACGCCCGCAAGGCGCTGTTCGCGGTGCACGCCGACGCGGTCGACAGCTCGGCCACG
The DNA here is from genome assembly GCF_014647515.1 of Dactylosporangium sucinum. Lineage (GTDB taxonomy): Bacteria > Actinomycetota > Actinomycetes > Mycobacteriales > Micromonosporaceae > Dactylosporangium > Dactylosporangium sucinum. Next base: position 53,940 of record NZ_BMPI01000010.1, read on the forward strand.
GTCAAACGCAATGAGGCCAACGGCCAGTTCGACCTGTTCGGTGACGCCTTCGCCGCCGAGCCGTCCGCGGCCGGCATGGTGATGCCGGCGATCGGCGACGCCGAATGGCCTACCCGGGAGAAGCTGGCCTTCGAGCGGGAGATGCTCGGCCTGTACGTCTCGGACCACCCGCTGCGCGGCTTGCAGAGCACGCTGGAGACGGCCGCCGACACCACCGTGGCCGCGCTGATCGGCGACGAGGAGGTTGGCGACGGGCAGGTGGTGACGGTGGCTGGCCTGCTCAGCGGGGTCCAGCGGCGCGTGACCCGCAAGGGCAAGGCGTGGGCGTCGGCGACCTTGGAGGACCTGACCGGCGGCCTGGAGGCGCTGTTCTTCCCGGCCACGTTCGAGCTGCTCGGCCAGCACCTCGCCGACGACGTCGTCGTCGTGGTCAAGGCGCGGGTGAACCGCCGCGACGACGGGGTGGCGCTGGCCGCGATGGACCTGGCGATCCCCGATCTGGCCGCGGCCGCGCCGCCGCCGCGGGTGACCCTGACGATCCCGGTGCCGCGGTGCACCCGGCGGCTCGTCGACGCGCTCAAGGACGTGCTGTGGTCTCACCCCGGCATGGTCGAGGTCCGGGTCCGGCTGACCGGCCCGTCCGGGGACAGTCTGTGGCGGCTCCGCCCGCGGGTCGCGCTCACGCCCGGCCTCGAGCGGGCGCTCAAGGCCGTCGTCGGCGACGAGCAGGTCGAGGTCGTACGACCCGCCGTGGCCGGGTCCGTCACCCCGCCGCCGACCCGCGCGCCGGCGGCGTTGGCCGCGTAGCCCGAGCGGGACACGGGCTCGGCACCGCTCCCGCTCGTCGTCAACCTCACCGGTGGTCGACGGCCGGCCAGCTCCGCAACAGGCTCACGGCATAGCTCGGGCCGGATGGATCAGCACTCGCCACCGCGGTCATCGCCGCGGTGGCGAGTGCTGTGATTCATCGGCTTCGCATCGTCAGATCGGTGCCCGGACGCCATCCGTGTGGAAGGTCATCGGAGGCCGCGAGGCCGTGGGGATCAACGCGGAACATGGCCGCCTCGTTCAAGGACCAGTGGCTCACGAACAGCACCACGTACGTGCACGCCCGGGGCGTCGTCGGAAGCACGTCGAAGTCCGCATCCGGCTGGCGGCAGCGCTTCGCCTCTACCGCCAGCCGGCGGAAGGGCGTCGCGTCGCCCCGGCAGGCCAACCAGCCGTCGACGAGGTCGGCGCTTTCGAGGTCCGCTGACGCCAGCAGATAGTCCCGCAATGATGCCGGCGCCACGGGGAATGGCCGCTCTGGCTGGCGGGTGCGGCCTGCCGCCGAGCGTCCCTTCGGCTGTTCCGCCGGGCCCTGGAAGTGATTCCAGTAGTCGCGGACAGCCGTGCGGGCGGAGCAGTTGCACGGCTCCTCGACGCAGGCGTCAACGTCGGGGTCTTTGGGTACCCGCAGGGCGGTCGACCGGGCCCACGATCCCTGGTGGTGAGCCGCTGGCCTTGGCGGGAGCGCGTTCAGCGGCACATCGTGCCATGCGGCGAGGTCCGGAAGGGCGCCGCTGCCCAGGACGGTCGCGAGTGCGCTGCCCGCCGCGCCCGCTCCCACCATCCCGATGTGGCTGAGGGCCTGCGTGATGAGCGGCAGGTCCGGGACCAGGCCCGGGGGATCTACGCGGAAAAGACGCCTCGCCTGCGACGCGTCCATAAGCTCGACTTTCCGGCCGGGCTGCGCCGGCAGGTCTGGCAGGGCGCCGTCGAGGTGGAGCACCACTTCGTGCCGGGCGGTCGCGAGCGTCTGCTCCCGGTCGGCCTCGGCCGCCGCGACGATCTGCTCAGCCTCTTGCCGGGCGGTCGCCAGGATCCGCTCGGCCTCCTGCCGGGCGGCGGCGACCGTCTCGGCGGCGCGCTTGAGGGCAGCGTCGTGGTACTCCTCCGCGGCTTGCCGTGCGGCGCGTCGGGTCTCCTCCGCATCGCGCTCGGCGGCGGCGATGATTCGGCGCTGAGCGGCCAGATAGACCTGCAGGCCCTGGGGCCACTCGCTGCCGGTGATCGGCACGCCCGGCAGGTCCGTCAGGTACTTCGTGGGAGGCGCATCGCAGCTGGACGCCGCCGGCGGAAGTGGGCCGCGATCCACGTTGGCCTTGATCCGGGCGCGGCGGCGGGCGAGCTCACCGTCGGCCAGCCGGGCCGTCACAACTTGGTCGATGAGCCCGAGCACTTCGCCCAGCAGCTCGTCGAGGGCCGGTTCGCGCACCTCGGACGGCTCGGGGTTCGCATCGTCGTAGGTGGTCACCGGGTCTCCCTCCTCGTCTCGGTACCGGATGGGACCTGCCGTTCGCGTTGACGTTCCTTGGCTAACTCGATCTTGAGGCGTTCCCGGGCCCATTGCAGGTTCTTGCGGATCGTCGGTTCGGTCTTGCCGAGCGCCTCGGCGAGCTCGGCCGTGCTCAGGTCGTCGACGACGCCGGCCATCACCGCGCGCTGCGCGGGCGGCAGCACGTTGAGGTGCTGCAGTACCCACTCCCGGTTCTCCCAGGCGCACAGGTCGGTACCGTCGTCCGCCTCCGGGGTTACGTGGCCGCCGGCGACGGTCCGGCCAAGCCGCTCGGCGTCGCGCTTCTTGGCCTTCGCCACCGCGTTGAGCACCGCCCGGCGCGCGTACGCCCGGGGCTGGGTGATCTCTCCCCAGCGGCGGTAGAGGTAGCTCATCACCTCCTCGGCGGCGTCGTCGGCCTCCTCCGGGCTGGCGCCGGACGCCATGGCGACCTGCAACAGCAGCGGGTACGTGCTGTCGAAGAAGTCGTCGTAGTCGCCGACCTCGGCGAGAAGGGTCTCGGCGCGTGGCTCGGGTGGCGCCTGGGCCAAGCCCTTGTCCGCTTGGACCACGGCGACCTCCGGTCTTGTCATCGTCGACTGCCCTCCCCTGCTGCTGAGGTCCGCGAGGTCGGCCTGGTGTGAAAAGCTCGGATCAAGATTTTTTAGGACGGCTGGCGCCGGCTCGCGCGTGGTCACCGGTGCACGAGGACGATCAGCCCGGCGAGCATCACCGCTGCCCCCGCCGCGGAGACGGTGACCGCGACCGAGGACGTGGCGGCGTACACGCCACCAACCCCGACCAACAGGCCGTTGATCACCGCGACCAGGGCGCCGGCACCCCACCGGCCGCTCGGACGGCTCCTCCGCGCCTGGCGGCGGCGCCCGCCGCGCGCGGGCGAACTGGTCATGTCGTCGTCCACCGTAGATGCGCCTCCTCCGGCTCGGCGCAGCGTGGTCGCCGCGCTCCACCACAGAGGTC
>NZ_BMPI01000010.1:57284-86268 GCF_014647515.1 Dactylosporangium sucinum
CAGCGGCCCGGTGTGAAACCGGATCCGGCCGCCGCGGCGCTGGTCCGCGGGTGTCGGCGGACGTGCTGGCGGGCGGGGCTGTTATGCGGTCGTGCCGGGTGGCGGCGCGGTGCAGGTGGCGACGAGCCGTTCGGTCCAGCCGACCGCCTCGGCGGCGGTGCGGCACAGGCGGGTGTGCCGCGCGACGCCGTCCAGCAGGATCGCGGTGTGCCAGGCCCGGTCGGCCCGCTGCGGCGCGTCGACGGCCCGGACCCGTCCGGACCATGCGCCGCCCGGCGCGTAGACGCCCGCCTCGTCGTCGATCTGCCAGCCGGGCCGGCCCGCGGCCGCGGCGCGCAGTTCCTCCGCTCGCACCCGGCGACGGTAGCGCGCGCTGTGCTGCTTCCTCCGGGCGCGGTTCAGTGGTCGGTGCTGCCCATCGCCCACCGCACGAAGGGGTCGCCGAGCGTCGCCATCGTGTTGAGCCGGTCGACGGTGCGGTGGTAGGCCGTCGCCTGCGGGTCGGTGAGGACGAGTCGGTCGGCGCCGGCGGCGCGCAAGGCCTCCTCGAGGAGCGCGGTGTCGGGGGTGAGTTCGAGGTCGAGCATGCCGTGGATCCGCGCGGCGGTGACGACCAGGCGGCGGCGCTCACGCTCGCGCGGGCTGCCGGTGTCGGGCAGGTCGCGCTCGTGCTCCTCGATGGCCTCGCGGACGGCCGGGTCACCGTCGGGCCGGCCGAGCTCGGCGGCGATCGCGCCGAGCAGAGCGACGTCGGCGGCCGCGACAGTGACGAAGGAGAGCGCGGCAAGCTCGAAGCGGCCGTTGGGGGCGTACCAGCGCGGTCCGGCGGGCGGCCGCTCGACCCGGTCGCGCTGCTCGTCGAGCTCGGTGCGGCTCTGGGTGGGCCCCAGCGCGTCCTGCAGCCGGTTGATCGCCGCCACCGGCGCGTCGCCGGCGAGCACGCCGGGCGGGGTCCAGCCGTCGCCGTCCGGGCCGGCGGCCTCGGCGGCCCACCGGCGCAGCGTCAGCAGCAGTTCCTCGAGCCGCAGCAGGTCGTGGTGCAGGACGTCGGGCTCCAGGTCGACGACCACGCACTGTCGGGTCTCGGCGATCGTCACGGCGTGCTGGCCGGCGACGCGGTGAAGTAGGCGGCGTCCTGCACGGCGCGGGCCTGCGCCCCGAGCTCCAGCAGCGCCTCGGTCTCGGCGCCGACCTCGCTCGCCTGCCGGGCGGCGACGTCGCGGGCGGCGCGGGCGGCGGCGTCGGCTTCGACCCGAGCCGTCTCCCAAGCGGCCTCGGCTGTCCGGACCGCCGCGGCGAGGCCGGGGTCGGTGGGGTCGGCGCGGTGCGCCGCTTCGGCCTGGTCGAGGGCCTCGTAGGCGCCGTCTTCGGCCGCGGCGGCGGCCCGGTCGGCGGCGAACGCGGCGGTCCGCTCCTCGGTCCGGGTGCGGACCTTGGCGGCATGCTCGGCGGCCATCGCGTCGTGCGCGGCGAACAGCCGAGCGGCTTCGGCGCGCAACGCCGCGAGATCGGCCGGGCTGCTGGTGGTGGCCGGGTCGGGTGCGTCGGTGGCGTTCATGGTGTCCTGCCCTTCCGTGGTCAGGGTCGCTTGCGGCGGGCGTCGGGGTCGCGGCGGGCGACGTGCGCGGCGACCGCGTCGGGCCCGGGGCGGGCGTAGCGCTCGAGCGAGCGCATCGAGGCGTGCCGGGACCGGGCCAGCAGCAGCGGGGTGTTGGTGCCGTCCTCTGCCTCGTGGGTGAGGGCGGAGTGGCGCAGCTGGTGCAGTGTCCACCCGTCGAGGTCGGCGAGTTCCTCGGGGCTGGCGTCGGGGTGGGCCAGGGCCCGGGTGTCGGCCTCGAACTGCTCCTCGGCCCGGCGGTAGGACAGCCGGGCCCGGCCGGTCTCCGGGCACAGGTCGGCGGTCGGGACCGCCCGGGTCGGTAGCCGGCCGGCCAGGAACAGCGGGCCTCGCCGGCGGCTGGCGATGAGCCGGGGCAGCAGGTGCGCGGTGCGGGTGCTCCAGTGCACCCACTCCTCGTCGCCGCCCTTGCCGACGACCTTGGCGCGTTTGTTGGCCAGGTCGAGGTCCTCGATGTTGAGGTTGAGGATCTCGCTGGCCCGGGCGGCGGTGTCGTAGAGCAGCTGGCGCAGGGTGCGCTCACGCAGGTCGACGTCGAGGCCGAGCGCCGCGGCGACCTGGCTGCGGGTCAGCGCCCGGGTCCGGTCCACGGTGATCTTCGGCCGGACCCAGCCGTCGGTCGGGTCGGTGTGCAGCCAGCCGCGGCCGCGCCACCAGGTGACCGCCGAGCTGAGGGTGGCCTGGTGGCGGGTCCGGGTGGTCGGGGCCAGGCTGCCGAACCGGTCGTCGAAGACCTCCCGCAGTTCCGCCCGGCCGGTGTTGGTGTCCAGGTCGGCCAGCGCCGCGCGCGGGGGGAGGCACGGGGCGTCCGCTCGGCGCCGGGGCGGGGTGGTGAGCGCGGTGAGGGTCTGCCGGTACTTCACCGCGGTGCCGGCCGACCACGCCCCGGCGCTGATGTGCGCGTCGAGGTAGGCGTCGGTCGCGGTCGCGAGGGTTGGCCCGGCCGGGCCGCTGCGCCGCGAGGCGAGCGTGATCAGCTCACCCATCGCGGCGGCCTTCGGCGCTGGCGACGTTGAGCAGCACGACCGCCCGGGCGCAGGCAGCGGCGTGGATGTGCAGGGCGGTCGCGGCCTCGTGCAGCCGAACGCGCCGCGGCTCGTACGCGGCGTGGTCGTCCTGGCTCAGCCGGGGCGCGTCGGTGGCGTCGCCGCCGCTGCGCAGGTCGTCGGGGTGCACCTTGAGCACTCGCACGACCAGGTCGTGCATCCGCGGATGCGTCTCGGCGAGCAGCGCGTTGGCCTCGCGGACCTGCCCGGCGTGCCGCTGGCCGAGCCGGTCGTCGGGCGCCGGCAGCTGCAGCGGGGAAACCCGGTGGCCGGGATCGGCGGTGAGCCAGTCCGGGCCGGGGTGCCGCTCACGGTCCGGCCACTGCTGCAGCGGGACGACCGGGCCGGCGCCGGCGGCCAGCTTGGTGGCGATGCGGGAGGCGGCCCAGGCGTAGTCGAGCGCGGCCGCGGCGTACAGGTGGGTCAGCCGCCAGTGGTGGTCGATGAGCAGCGAGTCCCAGGTGTAGCCGTGCGCGCCGACCTCCCCGGCGGCGCCGCGGGAGAGGGCGTCGAGCAGGCCGATCAGGCTGTCCCGCCGGTCCCGGTCGGCCCCGACCGCCGCGACGCTGGCCGCGAGCTGCCCGCACAGGGCGTGCAGCACCCGCAGCGCCGTCATGGTGTCCGCGTCGACCCGCTCTCCGGGGGGAGCGCTGGTCCAGAACGGGTCCTCGATCGGCCGGGTCATCCGGTAGCTCCGGGTTCGTCGCGCGGGGCGACGTCCGCGAGCTCGCCCGCTGCTGGTGGAGTGCATGTATTCGAACGTGTGGTATTCCCGGCTGACCGCCACCGGCCCGGCCCGCATGAGGCGGGCCGGGCGGACACGGGCGTTTAGCGCTCGAGGATCCAGGTGATGATGGCGCGGACCGCGCCGGCGATGGCACCCCGCACGGCGGCCAGGATGAGTTTCTCGCGCCAGGTCGGGTTGGTGGGTTCGGTGGTCATTGGTGGCTCCCGGTGATTCGTCGGGGTGGGGAGCCGGCTGGCCTCCCGCGGTGATGCCTCGAGAGAAGCGCCTGGTGGCGGGTTCGGCACGGGGTGCGAAGGAAGCCGAAGAGCGCTGCTTGTCACCGGTGTGGGTGACCTGCGCGTTCACGTCGAATCTGGTTGCGGTCTACGGTGGTCCGTCAGTGTTCGACGCGACCGCCGAACAGCCGGGAGGTGCCCGAATGGCCGACAACCACCCTGCCACCGATCCCCCGGAGATCGATCTGGACGCGGTGCAGACCCTTGAGGCGTTCGCCCGAGCATGTGACCGGCTGCGCGCCAGCCGTTCCTACGGTGATCTGCGCAAGGCGGCGCGGCCGCGGCCGCTGCCGGCCGCAACGTTGAGCGACCTGTTCAACGCGAAGTCCACGCCGACCCGCGAGACCGTGATCGCATTCTTGACGGCGTGCGGTCTCCTCGACGAGGCGCAGCGCCCGTGGCTGGCGGTGTGGGAGCGGGTTGCGACGGCTCACCAGCCGCGTCCGGTCGGTGCGGTCCGGGTCGGGGAGGCCCGGCCTCGGCTGCTCGGAGTGCACGCCGCGATCCAGATTCCCGGCACCGTCAAGGAGTTGCCGCCGTACGTGCCGAGGGACCTCGACGCGGACCTGCGCGCCGCGCTCACCGCCGCCGCAGGGCAGGGCGGGTTCGTGCTGCTCATCGGTGGCTCGTCGGTCGGCAAGACCAGAGCCCTGTATGAAGCCGTCCGCGCCGAACTACGTGAATGGTGGCTGCTGCATCCGGCCGACGCCCCAGCGATCACCGCATACGCCGAGGTTCCGGCGCCCCGGGCCGTGGTGTGGCTGGACGAGCTGCAGCGCTACCTCAACCACGCCGACGGCCTTCCCATCGGGGTGTTGCAGCGGCTAATCACCGCCGGGACCGTCGTGGTCGCCACTTTGTGGCCCGACGAACACAGCGTGCGCACCGCTCGGCCCCAGGCCGGGCAGTCCGACCCGTACGCCAACGACCGTGATCTGCTCCGCCTCGCCCACATTGCCCGGGTACCAGATACCTTCAGTCCGGCCGAACGGCGCCGCGGCGAGAACCTGGCCCGCACCGACGAACGCATTCGTATCGCGCTGAACGCGACCGACGCCGGCTTCACCCAGGTCCTCGCCGCCGGCCCTGCTCTCATCCAGCACTGGGAGCAGTCCACCGACTGCTACGGCAAAGCCGTCATCACCGCCGCCCTCGACGCCCGCCGCGTCGGCGCCCACCAGCCGCTCACTCGTGCGTTCCTTGAGGAATCGGCGCAGGTGTACCTGACCTCCGCCCAGCAGGCCACGGCACCCGAAAACTGGCTGGAGCAGGGACTGGCGTATGCCGCTGTCAAGCTGCAAGGTGCCGCCTCTTGCCTCACGCCGTTCGCTGCTGGCATGGGCTGTATCGGCGGTTGGAACAGCGCAGACTACCTCTACCAGCACGCTCAGCGGGTGCGGCGCACCGAACCATTGCCCGACGCGGTGTGGCAGGCCCTCGTCACTCATCACCATCCCGACGATGCGCATTCGCTTGCCGAGAGTGCACGGTTACGCGGGCTCAGCGCCCACGCCATCGCCCTCTTCCGGCCACTCGCCGACGCCGGCGACGACAACGCCGCTCGCTACCTCGCGGAACTGCTTGGAGACCAGAACCGCGTCGACGAGCTCCGCGACCGGGCGGGAGCAGGCGACTGGTATGCGTCCGATGAGCTCGCTCGGTGGGTAGCGACGCACGGCGACGTCGAGGAGCTTCGTCTGCGCGCCGACGCAGGCGACGTCTCGGCCCGCGACCAGCTTGATGACGCCCTGGCTTTACAAGGCGATGTCGATCAGCTCCGCGGAAGGGCACACGCCGGCGACCCCTATGCCTGCTACCTGCTGGTCCACCACCTCGCCACGACCGGACACGAGGATGACGCGATCAGCGTCCTCCGTGCATGGTCTACCGTCACGCCCAAGCTCAACTCTGTCCTTGCCGGGCTGCTCGCACGGCGAGGCGAGATCGACGAGGCGATCGCGTTGCTCCGCGAGCGGGCAGCCTCTGGTGAGATCCAGGCCAACCACGTGCTGCCCCAAGTGCTCGCTGATCATGGAAATCTCGACGAGGCGATCGCAATGTTGCGAGCGCGCGTCGACGCCCCTGGCAGGTTCCAGGCCCACTACCTGGCGCAGATGCTCGTCCGACACAAACGCATCGACGAGGCGATCGACGTACTCACCAACGCCGCCAAGCACCCAAACGACCTGCTCAAATCCGACTTCTTCGCCAGCGAAATGCTCGCGCAACTCCTCGTTGAACACGGACGACTCGAACAACTTCGCCAACAGGCAGACCTCGGCGACAGCTACGCGGCTACCGCACTGGCCAAGTATCTCGTTGCCGAAGGTCGGCTCGACGAGCTTCGCGAGCGATCCGAAGCCGGCGACGTCGATGCCGCCAATCACCTAGCTCGACACCTGGCAGAGCCCGACATCGACACCGCCGTCCTCCAGCTCCGCGCGCAAGTCGACGCTCGCGTACCGGGATCAGCGACCAGTCTTGCGAATCTGCTCGCCGACCACGGCCGCGTCGACGAGGCAATCGCGCTGCTGCGCGACCACGTCGGCTCCGAGGGATATCTCGTTGCCAATAGTTTGATCAACATTCTCGTCCGGCACGGCCGTCTTACGGAACTGCGGGAGGAACAGTCCGCTGGCACTCATGACGCTGCGCTGGCCCTGCGCAGCCTCGAGCGTGGCGAACCGTGGCCGCGGCGCCCACAGCAACCGGGTGAACCCGGCTTCAAACCGGCGCTTGGATTGCACTTCCTGTTCCTCAACCCGCCGTAGGTCAAGGGATAAAACGGACGCTATGCTTCGTGGATGGCGCCGGAGATGGCGCCGCGGACGGCGGCGAGGGCGAGCTTCGCGCCAGGTCGGGTTGGTTGGTTCGGTGGTCATCGGTAGCTCCTGGTGAGTCGTCAGGGTGGGAGCCGGCCGCTCTCCCGCGTTGACGCCTTGAGAAAAGCCCCTGATGACGGGGTCCGGCATGGGGTGCGAAGGAAGCCGAACGGCGCTGTGGGTCACCGATGTGGGTGACCTCGGCGTTCGCGTTGAAGATGGTGGCGGTCCAGGGTGGTCCGTCAGTGTTCGGTGCGACCGCCGAACAGCCGGGAGGCGCCCGATGGCCGACAACAACCCCGCCGCCGATCTCCTTGGGATCGACCTGGACGCGGTGCAGTCCCTGGCGGCATTCGCCGCAGCGTGCAACCAGCTGCGCGCCAGCCGCTCCTACGGCGACCTGCGCAAGGCGGCCCGGCCGCGGCCGCTGCCGCCAGCAACGCTGAGCGACCTCCTCAACACCAAGTCAACGCCCACCAGGGAAACCGTGATCGCGTTCTTGACGGCGTGCGGTGTCCCCGACGAGGCGCAGCGACCCTGGTTGGCCGCGTGGGAACGGGTCGCCACCGCGCACCAGCCACGTCCCGACGGTACGGCCCGGGTGCGAGATACGCGCCGAGGCTGCTCGGCGTGCACGCCGCGATCCAAGTCGAGGACGCTCACGGCGAGCTGCCCCCGTACGTGCCACGAGACCCCGACGCGGACCTGCGCACCGCCATCACCACCTCAGAGGCCTAGTGATCGGCGTTTACGTGTTGCATCTGATGCAATAATTCCCGTTCTTACTGGTGGAGCGCATGTATTCAAAGGTGCGGTATTTCCTCGGTTGGCTTGCGCCTCGGCGCCGGCCCGCTCGTAGCGGGCCGGGGCCGAGGTACGAGATCAGTGCTCGAGCATCCAGGTGATGAGCGCGCGGATGGCGCCGGAGATGGCGCCACAGACGGCGGCGAGGGCGAGCTTCTCGCGCCAGGTCGGGTTGGCGGGGTCAGTGGGCATTGGTGGCTCCCGGTGAGTCGTCGGGGTGGGGAGCCGACCGGGTCTCCCGCGGAGCCTCATCAGCGGTGACGTCTTCGAGGGAAGCGCCTGGTCACGGAGTTCGGCACCGGGGGCGCACGAAGCCGAACGACGCTGCGGGTCGCCAGTCCGGTGAGCCCGGCGCTCGCGTCGGAAGTCGTGGCGGTCTACGGTGGTCCGTCAGTGTTTGGTGCGACCGCCGAACAGCCGGGAGGCGCCCGAATGGCCGACAACCACCCTGCCGCCCATCCCCTCGAGATCGGCCTGGACGCGGTGCAGTCTCTCGAAGCGTTCGCTCGGGCCTGCGCCCGCCTACGCGTAGACCGCTCCTACGCCGACTTGCGCAGGGCCGCCAGGCCTCGGCCGTTGCCAGCAGCGACGTTGAGCGATCTGCTCAACGCCAAGTCGACCCCGACCCGCGACACGGTGATCACCTTCCTGCTCGCATGTGGCCTCGACGGCGAGGCGCAGCGGCCGTGGTTGACCGCGTGGGAGCGGGTGGCCACGGCCCACCAGCCGCGCCCCGCCAGCGCTGTGCGTGTCCGGGAGGCCCGGCCGCGGCTACTCGGCGTCCACGCCGCGATCCAGATCCCCGGTGCCGCCGGGGAACTGCCGCCGTATGTGCCGCGGGACCTCGACGCCGACCTACGCACCGCCCTCACCGCCGCTGCGGCGCAGGGCGGGTTCGTGCTGCTCATCGGCGGCTCGTCGGTCGGCAAGACCAGGGCCGTGTACGAGGCGGTCCACGCCACCCTGCCGGAGTGGTGGCTGCTGCACCCGGACCCGGGCGCCACCCCCGCGATCGCCGCCCACGCCGAAGCGCCGACACCACGCATGGTGCTGTGGCTGGACGAGCTGCAGCGTTACCTCAACCACCCCACCGGCCTGCCCGCCGGGACCCTGCGGCGGCTCATCACCGCCGGCACGGTGGTGGTCGCGACGCTGTGGCCGGACGAGTACAACATCCGCATCTCCCGGCCCCGCGCCGGCGAGCCCGATCCGTACGCGAACGACCGCGACCTGCTCGGCCTCGCCTGGTCGATTGAGGTGCCCGAGATGTTCAGCCGGGCCGAACGGCGCCGGGGCGAAACCCTTGCTGGCACCGACCAGCGCATCCGTGTCGCGCTCGACACCGCTGACGCCGGCTTCACCCAGTTCCTGGCCGCCGGCCCGGCGCTCATCCGGCGCTGGACCGGCGGCAACTGCTACGACAAGGCCGTCATGACCGCCGCGCTCGACGCCCGCCGGGTCGGCGCCTGCCAGCCCGTCACCAGCGATTTCCTCGAAGCTGCCGCCCCCGCCTACCTCACCCCCGCCCAGCAGGCCACTGCACCACCCGACTGGCTCGACCGCGCCCTGTCCTACGCCACCACCCTGGTTCACGGCGCCGCCGCCTGCCTCGCCCCAGTCCCCGCCGGCATGGGCTTGATCGCCGGCTACGTCCCCGCCGATTACCTCCACCAACACGCTCTCGGCACCCGCCGCACCACCGTCCTACCAGACCTCGTGTGGACAACGCTCACCACCCACCACCACCCCGACGACAGGCTCGCACTCGCCCAGAACGCTGAACGCCGCGGCCAGCCCGCGCACGCCATCGCCCTCTACCAGCGCGCCGCAGATGTCTCCGGCAGCTGGTTCGTCAACGCCCGACTGGCCGACGCGCTGGCCGGGCAGGGCCGCGTCGAGGAGGCGCTGCAGGGGCTACGCGAGCACGCAGCCACCGGAGACGGGAACGCCGCCATCCGGCTGGCCGACATGCTGGCCAAGCACGGCCGAATCAACGAGCTGCACGACCGCGCTGGCAGCGGAGACGGGTACGCCGCCAGCTGGCTGGCCGACGTGCTGGCCAAACAGGGTTCCGTCGACAAGGCGCTGCAAATGCTGCGCGACCGCGCAGCCACCGGAGACGGGAACGCCGCCATCCGGCTGGCCGACGTGCTGGCCAGGCACGGCCGAATCGACGAGCTGCACGACCGCGCTGGCAGCGGAGACGGGTACGCCGCCATCCGGCTGGCCGACGTGCTGGCCAAACAGGGTTCCGTCGACAAGGCGCTGCAGGTACTGCGCGACCGCGCTGTCGCTGGAGACGGTGACGCCGCCCACTGGCTGGCCGACATGCTGGCCGGGCAGGGCCGCATCGACGAGGCGATACAGATACTGCGCGACCGCGCAGCCACCGGAGACGGATACGCCGCCGTCCTGCTGACCGACATGCTGGCCGGGCAGGGCCGCATCGACGAGGCGATACAGATACTGCGCGACCGCGCAGCCACCGGAGGCACGTACGCCGCCTTCCGGCTGGCCGATGTGCCGGTGGACGTGCTGGCCGAGCAGGGACGCATCGACGAGCTGCGCGACCGCGCAGCCGCCGGAGACGGATACGCCGCCCGCCGGCTGGCCGACATGCTGGCCGGGCAGGGCCGCATCGACGAGGCGATACAGATACTGCGCGACCGCGCAGCCACCGGAGACGGATACGCCGCCGTCCTGCTGACCGACATGCTGGCCAGGCAGGGCCGCATCGACGAGCTTCGGGATGAGGTGGCGGCTGGCACGTTCTACGCCGTGGAAAGCCTTCGCCGCCTCGATCAAGCGGGCTGACCGCACCGGCAACGGGTACGCCGCCAACTGGCTGCCGACATGCTAATCAAGCAGGGGCAGGATTGATGACCTCTAGGACGAGGCTGCTGTTGGTACGGCCGTATGCGTTGTCTGACGCAAAACGGGCTGACGGCGCCGCTTGCAGGCTGGCGCTCGACCGAGTTCATGTCAGCTGCCGGTCTTCAGCCGCTGGAGTCTTGCGTCTGACCGGCTCCTGCTTTGCGCCAGTAGGTGGGCGAGCGGGGGCAGAGGATGCAGGTCGGCGCGAGCGGCTTGCCGGCCTGGGCCGGGTTCTTGGCGCCGCAGTATTTCTCGCCGCAGCAGGTTCCGGCCGGTCGGCTCTCGTCATCAGGCACGTGCTGTCCTTCGGTGCTCAGGTGCGGTCGGTGGCGTCCACGGCCTCGCCGAGGACGGCGCCGAGCCGGTGCAGGTGGTGCGCGGTGCGCAGCAGGGTCGACGCGGTGTGCCCGGCCTCGGCCCCGGCCGGGTGACCGGGGTCGGTGACGGTCAGGGTCCGGCCGGGGTCGTCGGCGATCGCCACCGTGATGGTCCGCTCGTCGTCGAGGTGGCCGGGGTTGGTGGTCACGGTGATGGTGCCGCCGAACGCGGCCGCCTGGTCGAGGCCGAGGTCGACGAGGTCGACGTCGGTCCGCTCGATCTGGCGGGCCGCGTCGGGCAGGGTGATCGCGGCGGCGGCGATGCCGAGGGCCTCGTCGGCGATGTCCGAGGCGATCTCGGCGGCGTCGACCCACTGTGCGGTGCGCTGCTGGCCAGGGTCGAGGCGGTCCAGGGTGCTGTAGTCGAGCGCGCCGACCGCGGTGTTGAGCAGCTTGGCCGCCTGCCAGAGCAGGCGCGCCTCGGCGGTGGGGTGCTCGCGGACCATCTCGTCGTGCAGCAGCTTGTGCAGTTGCTCGGCGACCTGGTGGACGCCGGCGGCGACGTCGACGGGCAGGGCGCTCACCGCTCACCGCCGGCGCGATCGGTGTAGGTGAGCCCGGCGCGGCGCAGCGCATCGGCCGGGTTGCCGTCGCTCCAGTCGGGAGCGCTGCCGGTCATCGGCAGCTGGGTGTGCTGGCGCGCGTACTCGTGGATCTGCTCCGCCAGCGGGTCCCACGTGGTCGAGGCGTAGGCGACGGGCGTGATGATGTCCACGCCGCAGGTCGCGCCGCGCTCGGTGAGGTAGCGCTCGACGGTGGCCCGGTACGCCGCGGCGTACGCGGCCCGGTCCTGCTCCCACAACCGCTCGATGGCATCGTCCAGGGCCTCGGCGGCGGCGAACTGCTCGTCGACCGCGGTGTCCGCCGGCGTCCGCTCGGCCGCCTCGTCGCGCGCCTGGATCTCGCCGTCGAGTCGGGACACGACGTCGCCGATGGCGTCCCGCTCCTGATCGAGCAGGTCGCTGATGCCGAAGGTGTAGAAGGTGTCCTCGGCGTCGAAGTGCAGGCGCACCGGCTCGGTCCGCCAGCGCAACAGCTCGTCTTCGCTGGCGGTGCGGTCCACGAGCCGGCGGACCAGGTCGGCCTCCCACGAGCCGGACCGGCCGGCCAGCAGCGTCTCGACGCTGCCGACGTTGGCCGCCACCGTGGTCAGCACGTGAGCGGCGAGGTCGGCGAAGTCGACCGGCTCGACGGTGGCCTGATCGGTGCCCGCTCCGCGCACGCGCGTCTGGCGTGCGGCCGCGGTCAGCGCGGCGATCGCGTCGGCCACCGGGTCCGGCTCGGCCGGCTCGATGTCCTGCAACGTGGCGGTCATGCTGCTCCCTCTGTCGGTCCGTCGGTCGGGTGGGTCTCGTGGCGGGACGGCGGCCGGGCGCCGGTGCCGTCGAGGGCCTCGTCCAGCATGCCAACGTGCGCCGGGAACACCGTCGCACCGTAGGCCGTGGCGAGGTACTCGGCCAGGATCAGGTAGGTGTCGGCCAGCACCCAGGCGGCCCGGGCGGCGTCGTCGGCGCCGACGACCTCCGGCAGCTGGCCGTGCTCGTGCACGCCGGCGTCGGTGCGGGCCAGCACGGTGACCATCCACGCCTCGTCGCTGGCGCGCGGGTCGGGCACGTACCGCGGCGCCCCGGCCCGCCAGGTGGCGCCGTCGAGGCGCAGCCCGGTCTCCTCCTCCAGCTCGCGGCGGGCGGCGGTGATCGGGTCCTCGCCGGGTTCGACCATGCCGCCGGGCAGCGCCCAGCCGTGGCCGTCGTCCCGCTCGACCATGACGATCCAGCGGCGGCCGTCCTGGTCGGTGACGGTGACCAGGGCGTCGGCGGCCAGGCGCTCGCCCCAGTGGCCGAGCTCGTTGCGCCCGTACCGGATGCCGGTGCGCTCGCGCGGGTTGACCGGGCGGCCGTCGAGCACGCGGAAGGGGATCGCCGCGGCGGCCTGCCGGGGCGCCCAGTCGATCCGGGTGGGGTCGGTCTCGGGGTCGGCCCAGCCGTCACGGACGCCTGCGGTGAGCACGTCGGGGTGGGTGTAGGTCCGCCCGGGCATCCCGGCGTCCTCGTCCGCCTCGCACCGGCGCGCGCAGGCGGCCAGGTCGCGGCAGACGAGCTGCGGTACCCGCGGGTCCGGGTCGGTGCCGATCCGGACCGCCACGCCGGCGGTGCCGCACAGTTCGCAGGTGCCGGTCGGCTGCGGCAGGACCGCCGCGGCCGCGTCGAGCAGCGCGTCGACGTGGCCGAGGCTGACGGCGCCGTCGCCGCTGTTGCGCTCCTGCGCCACCGCGGCGATCGCCGCGCGCAGCCGGTCGATGTCGGCCGGGGTCATGGTGCTCGTCGTCACGGCGGTCACTCCTCGCCTCGGTGAACGTCCTGGCCGCGGGCAATGTTGAGCGCCGCGCGGCGGCTGGCCAGCAGCTCGACGAGCCGGTGCCGGTCGATCTCCACGGCGCCGAGCGCGACCGCCTGGGCGCGTTTGGGCGCGGTGACGTCGTAGTGCCAGTGGACGCACCGCTCGGCGGGCTGGCACGCCTTGCTGTACTTGCAGGTCTGAAACCAGCGGCGCTGCAGGCCGAGCCGCCGCGCGAACGCGTGCAGCTCGTCCTGGGTGTCGGCGGTCAGGTGGCACCAGGTGGCCTCCCGCCGGCCGACACGGGCCGGGATGTTCGCGCTGTCGACGTACACGGTCATGGTTGGCGGTCACCCTTCCGGCGCTCGGCTTCGGGTAGTGGTAGCAGGCAGGTGGTGACCGGGCCCGGGCGTTGCGGCTCGGGTACCACGACGGGGCAGTTGAGGGTGCTGCGAACGCTCGTCATGCCGCCGGCCCTGGTGAAGGCGCGGCGCATCGCACGGATTCGAGTTGCGCCGACGCGGTGTCCGCCGCGCTGGCCGCGGTACTGGTCCCGGGCGATGCAGTCCTTGACGGGAACACCGGTCAGGTCCCACACCTGCAGCCGGACGCCGGCCTCCTTCGCCAGCGCCGCGTGCAGCTGCCATGCCTCGGGTCGGAGGTTGTGGTCGTCGCAGATCACGTCCTTGCCGCTGGCCAGCAGGACCCGAATCGCGGCCTCGAGCGTCTCGCCGGTCGGTTCCTCGTGCTCGGGCCATCCGGTCCACCACTCGTGCAGCATGTGGCACAGGTCGTCGCGGTTGACCCGGACCCGGGTGCGGCGCGCGGCGGCGACCCATGCGCGCGCCGCCGTGGTCTTCCCGGAGCCGGGCAACCCGATCGTGATCACGAGGGTCTGTGTCTTTGCCGCCGGCGTCATCAGCCGCCGTCCCGGGTGACGTTGGCGGTGCGCCAGCCCCAGCTGCCGCGCGGGAAGTGCGGCCGCCAGTCGCTGGTGCGGCGCAGGCCGGTGGCGGCGAGGGCGGCGTCGGCGGCGTCCAGGGGCGCGTGCTCGCCGGCGGGCAGGTGCGTGAGGAAGTCGTCGAAGCCGATGCCGAGCGACCACGGATCGTCCGGGCGCCGCGGTGAGCGGTAGACCGTCGCCGTGGTCGTCTCGGTGGGAATGTCCGGGCGGCTGGCGACCGGCGCCGGGGTGGCGGGGTGCGTGCCATGGGCGCCGAGCTGGTGGGCGCCGTCGCGGGTGACCATCGTCGTGGCCATCCGGAAGCCGCGCTCGATCCGCTCGTACAGCTGCTCCGCCTCCGCGTCGTTGCGGGGGTGGTGGTGGAACTCCCGCCAGCACACGCCGTCGCCGGTGAGCTGGTGGACGGTGACCGTGCCGGCCGGCAGGGGCCGGGGCTCGCCGAACGCGGCGGCCAGCTGCCCGACGGTGGCGCGCTGGGTCGGCACGGCGGGGTCCTTCGGGTCCTCGATGTGCACCAGGTCGTTCTTGCGGCCGGCGCGGACGAGGTCGTGCAGCATCCGCTGCAGCGCCCCGGCCCGGCCGCCGCCGGCGGGGGCGCGATGGTGGGCGAAGTCGTACAGCTCGTCGAGCACGACCATCACGGTGCGGCCGTCGCTGGTCTCGACCTCGGCGGGCAGGTCGCCGGCGGCGGCGCGCGCCGCGGCGGTGTCCTCGGTCGTCCACCCGTTGCCGGGCTCGCTGGGCGTCGTGTCCATGTCGCGGTTGCCTCTCATCGCTCGTCGCCGGTGTTGAGCTGCGCGTTCCAGCGGTGGAGGTCGTCGACCCGCACGATGGGCAGCCACCCGCCGTCGGTCAGCTCCGCCGCGTGGGCCCCGGTGAGGCCGTCGTTGTCGATCCGGTCCGGCCGGGCCACCGGCCGCTGCTGGTGCTCGTGGTCGGCGTCGACCAGCTCCACCGACCACTCCGCGTCCTGCAGCGACTCGATCGGGCGGATCAGCCGCCGCGCCGCGCAGGCCACGCCGTACGCGCCGTCGGCGGTGACGACCTCGGCTCGGTGGTGGCGGACCCCCAGCCAGGTGGGCTCCCACCACAGCGCGTAGACGGCGGCCGCGGCCTGGCACGCGTCGGTGTCGGCGCCGCCGTCGAGCTCCGTCTGGCCGTCGTACTCACCCAGCCACGCCCCGGCCTCGTCGAACTCGGTGACGATCCACCGGGCGGCCGTCCCGGTTGCGCGGCTGTCCGCGACGCCGGCGGTTCGGCCGGGGTCGCTCGTGTCGGCGGGGTTCGTGGCAGCGGGACGGCGCAGCAGGCGCAGTCGGGCGATGTGGGCGCGGCGCAGTGCCCATCGGCTGGCGGCCTCGAAGCCGTCGCCGATCATGCCGGCCAGCACGGCGGCGAACCCGGCCGCCACCGGCTGCCAGTGCCAGGAGCTGAGCGGGGCGCCCTGCTGCAGCGTGTCCAGCAGCGCGGGGAAGTCGGCGGCCCGGCCGCCGGCGAGCCGCCAGACGATGCCGGTGCCGCCGAGCCAGACCACGCCGCCGAGGAGGCCGAAGGAGTGACCGGCCACGGTGAAGCCGAATCCGGCGCGGCGGGCCGTGTCGATCCGGGTGCGGGCCCGGCGTACCGCGTACCCCGTCGGGCCCTCCCCGGCCGGGTCGCCTGGCTGCGTACCACGGGTGATCATCTAGACCGCCCCTCTCGTTGTCGCAGGAAATGCGTACGAGTGGAGGGTGCCGGTCCCCTATGACAGCCCCAGCTCGCGAACGGTGCGCCGGACGACCCGAACCGGGGGTCGCCGCAGGAAATCCGGTGGCGAGAACGCCTATCCCTCCGTCGCCTACGCCCCCAGCGGAGGGTTTGATGGGCTCTGACCTGCACGCACTTCGATCCAAACGGAGGCGGCGTCCTGGTTTCGTCGCTGAGCGGTACCGGGCGCTTGACGTGAAGATTTGCCAGCCGAATGCGTGGTTGACAACCAATGGCAAACGGATACTTTGTGTCAAGATGTGCTTATGGACGGCGAGCACGAGGACAAGCTGCTGGGGCGGGGCTTCGACCTGTTCCGTGAGCTGATCGACTTCGACGGCGTCGAGGTGACCCGGGATATCCACCTTGAGGGCCACACCGCCTCCGACGACGTGTGGCTGGTCCGCGTCCGCGGCCGCCGGGCGCCAGCCCGGATCGTCGTGCTGGCGTTCCGGCGGTTCGCTCCCCGGTTCGTCGACGCCCTGACTGGTGGCCTGTCCGGAGTGCTCCGGCAGCACCACAACGAGCCGGTAATCATCGTCGCGCCGTGGCTGAGCCGCCGCTCGCGGGAGCTGCTGCAGCAGCACCGGATCAACTACCTGGACCTGACCGGCAACGTGTGGGTCCGCATGGCCGACCCACCGCTGGTCCTGCACACCCACGGCGCCGACCATGACCCGCACCCAGGGGAGCAACCACGTCGCGGACTGCAGGGCAAGCTGGTCAACGGCATCGTCCGGGCGCTGGTCGATGCCGCGCCGCCGTATCGGATGTCCGAACTAGCCGCGGTCACCGGCGCCAGCCCCGCCTACGTGTCACGCACGCTGGACGCATTGGACCAGGAACGCCTCATCGAACGGGCACGCAACCGGCTCGTGGTCGACGTCGACTGGGAGCAGTTGCTGCGCGAGCGGGCCCGCAGCTATGCGCTGACGAGCACCAACAGGGCGCGGCCGGCGATCGCCCGCCGCGGGCTGCCGCACCTGCTGGACACGCTGCGGGCCGCCGGCGCCAGCGACGCCGTCGTGACCGGCTCGACCGCGGTGCAGCGCTACGTCCGCATCGCCGCACCGGCGCAGCTGGCGCTGTACGTGCCGGACTTCGCCGAGGCCGCCATGGCGCTGGACCTGATGCCGGCAGAGCGCGGCGCGAACGTGCTGCTGCTAAAGCCCGCGCATCCGTCCCAGCTGGACCGTCCGGAAGTCGGGGACGGCCTACGCTACGCCGGGATCTCGCAGCTCGCCCTGGACTGCCTCGGCGGCAACGGACGTCTGCCCGAGGAGGGCGAGGCGCTGCTGGCCTGGATGCGCGAACACACCACGCAGTGGCGCCGTTCCGGCCTCGACCAGCTGTAGCCTCGGCGGGTGCTCTCCGTCGAGATCGACCCTCTCTACGTCGCCGCCCGCCGCGTCCTGCTGGACGCCGCCGGCGCGCTCGGCGAGCACTGCGGCGCCCTGGTCCTGGTCGGCGCCCAGGCCGTCTACCTGCGCGCCGGCGACGCCGATCTGCACGTCGTGGCTCCCTACACCACCGACGCTGACCTGAGCGTCGACCCGGCGCAGCTCGACGACGATCCGGCCATCACCGCCGCGATGACCGCCGCCGGCTTCACCCTCAAGATCAAAGTCGGCGGCAACGGCGTCGAGCCGGGCGCCTGGCAGCGCAGCACCAACGTCGGCGGCGTCCCGCAGACCATCGAGGTCGACCTCATGGTGCCCGAGGCCCTCGCCCCAGGCCACGGCAGCCGCGACGCCCGCCTCCCCCACCACGGCAAAAACGCCACCCGCTGGGCCGCCGGCCTGGAAGCCGCCGTGCTCGACAACACCGCCATGGCCATCGCCAGCCTGGAGCCGGACCACGACCCGCGCACCACCGTCCTGCGGGTCGCCGGTGAGGCCGCCCTGCTCATGGCCAAGGCGCACAAGCTCGGCGAGCGCCTCGCCGCGGGAACGCCCGACCGGATCAAGCCCAAGGACGCCGGCGACGTCTTCCGCCTCATGCGCGCCCCCGCCACCCCGTCACAGGCCGGCGCCCGCCTGGCCGAGCTCGGCCGCCACCCGGACTGCACGGACAGCGTCGCGGTCGGCGTCGGTTACCTTGCCGACCTGTTCGGCCGCCCCCGAGCCCGTGGCGTCGAACTCGCCGTGCAGAACCTCGCGGCCGCGGTGAGTGAGGACGAGCTGCGCGAGGTCATGCCGCACTACATGGACGAGCTACTCGCCGCCTACCGCGCCGGCTGACTCATCCCCCCGGGGACGCGGCCAGGCCACCCTGGGCATCCGGGCGTCGGCGCGTACGGCGTTCAGCTGCAGCGCGCGGCGCGGGAGGCGACATCCCGCTGCCCCGCCCGCCGACGGGGACACCACCGCACGCCAGCGCCGGGACCTCGTCGAGCAGCACCTGGCCGTCCGCGCCACCCCAGCCGGGCCGACCACACCCGCGCGAGCAGCATCAGGGTGCGGGCCTGCTCGGGGCGGTCGGCGTCGAGCGGGGTGCCACCGAGCCGGTCGGTCAGCAGCGCGGTCGCGCCGTGGTCGCCGGTCACGGGTAGCACTCCTCGGAGCAGCTGGAGCCGATGAACCCCGTCAGCTCGGGGTGGTTCTGGAACCATTCGAGATGGCCGGGCAGCAGCAGGTGGTTGAAGCGCCGGTGGAGCTCGCGCTCCAGCCGCCGGCGGGCGTACTTGCTGTCTCTCGCGATGACGTGCAGCAGCTCCAGGCCGTGGGGGTTGCCGCCGTGGAAGGGGCGCATCCGCTCGTACGGGTCGACGGCCTCACCGATCTTGATGAAGGGGCCGCTGGCGATGAAGTACACGCCGGCGTAGTGGTGCGGAAGGCCGGGGTCGCCGAAGCCGCCGAAGACGGTCAGGTTGGCTTCGACCATGGCTTCTTTCGGGTCGCCGTGGGTGCCGTAGCTGCTGATCTCTCGTTGGTATCGGGTGGTCAGCCGCTTCCGGGCCTGGTATTCGCCGTAGGCGGTCATCGGTCACCGTCCCGGCGGGAGCAGGCGCCGACCGGGCCAGCGCCGTTGGCGGCGCGGCGGGCGTTGAGGACCCGCACGAACTCCTGGCGGGCTGGTGGTGGGGTCGTCATCCTTCGCGTCGACCCTGTCGAGGCTCTGGCCCTGCTGCACCTGGGTCTCGCGGAGCGTACCGCGCACGCGGGTGTGGCCGCGGAGTTCGGCGCGGTACTCCGCGACGTCGCGGTCGGCGCCGGCGGCCAGCGCCCGGGCGGCCCCGCTGCCCCCTGCCACACGATCGCCAACTCGGCCTCCCTCGCCGCGATCCGCTGTTCCAGTTCCTCAAGGCTGCTCATCGCTTGCGATTCTCCCCGTCGGCGCGGGCCGCGGCCAGGTCGGTCTGCGCGGTGGCCAGCTCGCTGCGGAGCCGTTCGAGGTCGGCGGCCTGCCGGTCGTGTTCGGCGTAGATGGCGTCGGCGCGGGCTTCGGCCCGGTCCGCGCGGCGCTGGTGGGTGTCACGCTGACCGTCTTCTTTCCTGACGCAGCCGACCCCGGCGGCTGGCTCCAACAACGGAGTCAGCCGCCCGCAGTGACGTGCTCACACACCTCGCGCTGCCGATAGCCGCCCGGAACGTCGGCACCGATGGCGTCCCAGAAGGCCGGGGAACCGTCGATGTGGCCGCCCAGGGTGTGCCAGGTGAAGCCGGGGTTTTCCGTACGCAGCGCGGCCAGGCCGGCAGCGGCCAGGCCGCGCCGGCGGTACCCCGGCAGGGTGTGCGGCTGTTCCACCCAGCCGATCCGGCACCGGTGGCACAGCTGGTAGTCGACCTCGAACGCGAACTCGTCTCGCACCGAGGCGTCGTCAGGGTCGTGATTGCGCAGGTTCGCCGCCCGCATCCGCCAGCCGATCCGCTCGTGCGAGACGGTGTCCTGCCACGGCGTGGCCAGCCGGGGCACGACCGGCCGCCCGGGGCGGCGCGGCCACCGGCCGCCGGTCACCCGCAGCAGGAACTCGCGCCACGGCTGGCGGCCGGACACCCGGCCGAGCACTGCGGTGCTGGCGACCAGGTCCCGGATCTCGTCGTCGCGCGAGCCACCAGTGGTCACCGGGACGTCAGCCGTGATCCTCGTCGCCGGCATCGGCCTGGGCCTGGCTCGCGTGGTCGACCAGCGCGTTGGTCAGGTCCCGCAGCCCCGCGACGGCGTTCCAGTCCGGATCGGTCGCCGGGTCCAGGCCGCGGGCCTTCGCGCCTTCCCAGACCTCGTCAACGAACTCGTACACCGCCTGCCTTGCTCGCAGCTGTGCTGCTCGCCCGGCCGCGTCCAGACCAGCGAGGCCCGCCAGGTCGTGCTCGATGAAGGCGTCGATCAACTCGATGGCCATGCCCTGGTGGTCAAGCTCGTCATCCACATCGCTCATGCCGGTGACCCTATGACACCGATCGATCACCCAGTCGCCCGAGCGTCGTCGGGCCGGCTCCGGGCAGGCGCACGTGGAGTGGCTACCGAAGTTGTGTGCGCGCTCCGGTTGTGGATGGCCTATCAGTCCGAACGCCCGCACTGACCGGGTCTTCTGCTCTCGTGCCTGCCGTCAACGCGCCTATCGTCGCGCTCAGCGAGCGAGCGTGGCGTAGATGCCTTCGCCGTCCACGCACACGTACCGGGCGACCGGGTCGACCCCGGTGCCGACCGCGACCCGCAGCGCGTCGAGGTTCGCCAGCTCAAGGCGGGGCGCACGGAGGGTGATCGGGTCGAGGGTGATGGCGTGCGGGCCGCAGGTGACGCTGTAGAAGACGTTTTCGATGCGCATGCCGCCGAGCGGGTCGAGGCTGGGCACCATGTCGAGGAAGGCTTCGAGCCGGTCGGCGCGCACGGTCAGCGTGATCTGGTCCTGCTGGATGCGGATCTCGTGGCCGGCCAGCAGCCGGTCGGCGTCGAGCAAGTCCACGGCGTCGGCCTGGGTGAGGTCGTCGGGGATCGGGAAAGACTGGCCGGTGTGGTGCTGCAGCCGCTCGAGGGCGGCGATGAGCCCGGCGTTGTCCCGCGCCTCGAGCAGCAGCGTGGCGAGGCCGGTCTGGTCGAGGCCGCGGGGCGTGCCGATCGGGCGGTTGTTGACGCGCAGCTGCAGCTGGTCGGCGGGTTCGGCGGCGCTGAACAGGTCGAGTGCGTCGCGCACCTCGTAGGGGTAGCGGCCGGCCAGGCCGCGGGTGGTCAGCGAGATGTTGACCATGCCGCCGAGTTCGGGGCGGTCGGCGGTGAGCACGGCGGTGAACGTGCCGGTGGGGTCGCGCATGACGGTCCGGGCGCCGCGCCGCCCGATGGTCGGGGCGTCGGCGTGCAGGGTGAGCCGGTGGCGGACCGCGCCGCCGGTGGTGGCCAGGACGAGCTGGTAGGTCGGCAGGGTGCCGAGCGGTCCGGTGGTGGAGGCGATCTGCACGGCGGTGGCCTGGCCGGCGGTCAGGTACCGGCGGTCGACGACCACCTCGCCGCCGTAGTCGAGCACGTCGTCGAGCTGCCGGCGGATGGCGTCCGCGGCCGGGTCGCCGGCGGGGAAGGCGAAGAGCCCGCCGAGCGGGACCGGCTCCTCGGCGCCGGCGCCGGGGTAGCGCTCGGTGAAGCTGATGCCGATGCCGGTCTCGGTGGCGTGGAAGCCGGTGCTCCAGCCGGCGGACAGGTCCTGGGCCCGGGTGTGCAGGCGCTCGACCCGGGTCAGCAGGTCGCCGGGCCCGGTGAGCACCGCCTGTTCCTGGCCGAACTCACGGGCGAGGACGAGCAGTTCATAGGCCTCGCCTTCGACGAGGCGGCGCAGGTGCTCGTGCTGCCCGAACTGCAGGTCCAGCCAGGTCACGCCGAGCCAGTCGAGCTGGATACCGGGATGTGCGGCACTGAGGCCGTCGAACCAGGTCTCCTCGGCCGGGGTGTGGTCGGGTGGGCAGGACGAGGACCCAGCGGATCGGGTGGTGGGTGGCGGCCTGGGTGAGAGACTGCTCGATCTGGCGGCGCTTGCCTTTGCTGAGCCGCTCGCCGGCGAACGACTTGATCTCGAAGATGACCAGGCCGTCAGGGCTGTCCCAGCGCACGTCGCGGCCGCCGTCCCCGCCGCTGCCGTCGATCGGCCGGGCTCCCGGATGCAGCTGCAGCAGCAGGGCCTTGATCGCGCGTTCGATGGTGGCCGGGTCGAGCCGGCCCCACTGGATCGCGCTCACGGGCGCGCCGATCGGCGCGGCCCGGCGAGGCGGTCGGCCAGGCCCGGCCACGGGTGGGGTGGTGCGCTCACGGCAACCAGCGGTCCTGCTCCTCCATGACGGTGGCGGCCATCCAGTCGTCCAGCTCGGGCGTGATC
The DNA here is from genome assembly GCF_014647515.1 of Dactylosporangium sucinum. GTDB lineage: Bacteria > Actinomycetota > Actinomycetes > Mycobacteriales > Micromonosporaceae > Dactylosporangium > Dactylosporangium sucinum. Next base: position 79,197 of record NZ_BMPI01000010.1, read on the forward strand.
TCGGTGAAGGCACTGTACGCGGGCCAGCGGAAGGCGCCCTGCAGGGCGTCGATGGCGCACATGCCCTCGTCGTCGGCGTCGCCGACGCCGGTCACGTCCAGGCGGTAGGGCTCGTCCCACCACTCGATCGCCATGCCGGGCCGCAGGTCGCGCCAGACCACGGTGACGCCCGGGGACCTCGTCGCGCCAGAGGTCCACGTCGCCGGGCGGAACGTGCGGGTGCTCGACCTGCCGGTCGTCGTCGTGCAGCCGGTACCCGGCGACGGCCGCTGCGCCGCCGCGGTGCACGGCCTGCACGAGGCACCACGCGCGGCTGGGCCGGTGCCAGACGGCGGCTCCCACCGGCGCGCTCCGGACCCGGCCGCTATCCACGGCCCGGCTCCCCGGGCTCGTCGCGGGGCAGGCCGCGGGCGAGGAGCTCGCCGAGCGCGCCGGGCAGCGCGTCGAGCAGGGCCTGGTGGCGGGCGGCGAGCCCGGCGGCCTGGTCGGTGGCGGCGGCGGCCGCGCGGGCCTCGGCCCGGGCGACGTCGAGCTCGGCCTGCACGGCGGCGGCCCGCTGCTCGGCCGCGGCCGCGTGGGCGGCGCTGTCGCGGGCGGCCGCGATGGCCTCGTCGTGGTGCCGGGTCAGCTCGGCGAGCTGCCGGGTGCTGTGCCCGGCCTGCTCGCGCAGCTGCTCGGTAGCGGCCTCGGCCGCGACGGCGCGGGTGGTGGCCTCGCCGGCGCGGCGCTCGGCGTCGGTGAGCTCGGCCCGCAGGTCGCGGTTGTCGGACGTGGCGGTGGCCGCGGCGTGCTCGGCGATCACGGCCCGGGTCGTGGCCTCGCTGGTACGCAGCTCGGCGTAGGCCGCCGCCGCGACGGCCTCGCCCCGTTCGCGTTCCGCGGCCGCCAGGCGCTCGGTGGCGGCCCGGACCCGGGCCTCGGCGTCGGCGATGGCCTGCCGGGCCCGGGCCTCGGCGTCGGTGGCGCGCCGCCCGGCGTCCGCGGCGGTGGCCTCGGCCTCGAGCCGGGCCCGGTCGGCGGCGCGGGCGTGTTCCTCGGCGGTGAGCCGGGCGGCGACCGCGTCGGCGCGCTCCTGCTCGGCTGCGGCGACGCTGCCGGTGAGCCCGTCGCGCAGCGCGCCGACGAGGCCGGCGAAGTCCTCCAGGCCCTCCAGGACCGGCCCGAGGTCGGCGAACCAGCGCTCGGCCACCTCGTCGACGCGGTCGAGCACGGCGCCGACGCCGGCCTCCTCGGCGCCCCGGCGGTCGGCGGCGGCCATCTGCTTGCAGGTGCGCGTCCCGGCGCCCGGGGCGACCCGCCGCCAGCCGCCGGTGCCGGCCTCGGCCCACCGGGCGTCGGCGTGGTAGCCGGGCGGGCGGCCCGCGCCGTCGTGCGGCGGGAGCGGGTCGGGGCAGCCGGCGTAGCCGCACGGACGCTCCCCGACCGCCCGGCGGCGCCCGCCGCGGCCCGCGCGGCCCTGCTCTGCCCCGTGCTCCACGTTCGTCATGCCCTCATCATACTTTCGTTCTGTTGATAACGAAACACGTTACGCGATATCGAAATAGCGAAAGTGTGCAGACGTGATGCGTAAGATAATGACTGTTATCCTACGAACGTGATGGACACCCCGGCCCGAGCCGCCGACCACGTACCCGCGGCCGAACACGCCCTGCCGGTCCTCGCCGGTGACGTCCTCCCCGCGCTCAGCACGCTGCCCGGCACGGCGGCGCGGCTGGCCGAGCTGACCGAGGTGTGGCTGGCCCGGCAACGCTCCGCCCACACCCGCACCGCCTACCGCCGCGATCTCCGGGCCTGGCTCGGCTGGTGCGCCGGCCGAGGTGTCGACCCGCTGCGCGCGCGTCCGGCCGACGTCGACGCCTGGATCGTCGAGCAGCGCCTCATCGGGGCGCGCGGCGGCCGCCCCGCAGCCGAGTCCACCATCGCCCGGCGCACCGCGGCGATCGCCTCCTGGTACGCCTACCTGCTGCTCAACACCGCCGACGACCCAACACCCATCGCCCGCAACCCAGTTCAGGGAGCCGGCCGGCCCCGCCTCGACCCGGACAGCAGCCCCACCGTCGGGCTGGGCCGCAACGAGGCCGCCCGGCTGCTCGAGCAGGCGGCGCTCGACGGGCCCGGCACGTACGCGCTCATCCTGCTGCTGCTGCTCACCGGCGCCCGGGTCGGCGCCGCGATCGCCGCTCAGGTGGACAACCTGGGCCACGACCGCGGCCACCGGGTCCTCGACCTGGCCGGCAAGGGCAGCAAGCGCATCCGGATCCCGCTGCCGCCCGTCCTCGGCGCCGCGATCGACACCATGCTCACCGCCCGGGGCAATCCGGTCGACGGGCCCCTGTTCGTTACCGCTCGCGCCGGGGGGCTGCTGTACGAGCTCTACGTGCTGCGGCTCATCCGCCGTCTTGCTCGTCGGGCCGAACTACCTGCTGCGGACCAGCTCAGCCCGCACTCATTGCGGCACACCGCGATCACCGAGGTCCTCGACAGCACCGGCGGCGACCTGCGCCGGGCCCAGGACTTCGCCGGCCACGCCGACCCCCGCACCACCCGCCGCTACGACCGCGCCCGCGGCCGCCTCGACGACCACCCCGCCTACCTCCTGGCCGGCCGCTACACCTCCGACCCGCGGTCGTCCTGACCGAGGACACCGCAGCGGCCCCCAGTCAGGACGACGGCAGGCCCACAAGGAAGGCGCCGCGTTAGGAACTGCCACTCCGCTCGGGTCGCTGGCCCGTACCTACCTGTGAGTGCCGGGCCCGCGTAGCTTGCCGTAGACGACGCAGCGTCCGGAGCGCAGGCCACAGGGCTCGGAAACGACGCAGCATGGCGAGGCTGCTGTTATGCGCCCAGAGAAGCCAGACCCCGATCGTGGCGCCGATCTCAATCCAGAGCCCGATGGTCGCGAATGTCGGGGAGGAGGAACGGCCTAGGCAGGCGCCGACGACCCAGAGCACGCCCAGTGCCACGAGAACTAGATATGGACGCGTGTCAATCCTGCGGTAATGCACTGTGGCCACGGAGCCAACACGCTGGCGTACGGCACGTCTGCCGGCGCTGGCCGCGGCGGAGATCGTGCCCGGGGCGCATTGCAGCAGGTCCGCCACCTCGGCCTCGGACCAGCCCTCGACGTGTCGCAGGTAGGTGATGAGGCGTCGTCTCCGAGGTAGTAGGGCAATCGCGGCGAGCACCTCATTGACCGAATGCCGCTGCTCGGCGGTCGCCGACTCGGCGATCGAGCTCCACCGGGCGCCACTGTCGTCTGGGTCCGGCGTCGTGACCGTCATGCCGTGGTGCGCAGCGCGTGCTGCGCGCGCTGCACGCCGGCGCACGATCGTCACCATCCACGCCGCAGGGTTGTGGATCGCGTCGGGAAAGGAGCCGGTCATGTTCCGGATCCGGGCGAACATGAGGGCCTCGGCAAAGGCCTCCTGCACCGCGTCCTCGGCGTCATGGTGGGCGTCGGCAAGCTGATACCTGTACGCCAGTTTCCGCGCAAGGGCCAACAACTGGCTGCGGTGCTGCCGGTATACCGCATCAACCTGGCGACCGATCGCGTCGTTGACGCGCGCCACTCCCGACGAGCGTTGCCCGGACCGGGCGGAATCATCGGTGGTTCCGTGGTCCGCCGGGTCGGCATGCTCCTGCTCCGGGAGACCGCCCCCTTTGCTGGCGGCGTCCGGACCGGTCACGTTGTCCATCAGCGGTTCCCCGACCGGATGGCCCGCCACGCCCCCTGGCTGTCCCGGCCCGACACCTCTGTTCCCCGCGGCATCCGGCTGGCCGCCCGGATTGTCGCCGCCCGCGCCGACAGGGTCAGCCACCGCCGCACCGCCGGCACCAGCATCCGCACCAGGGTTCGTACTCCGTGCCCACCCAGTGTGCCTAACAGCACCATCACGAACAGGTCCATCATGGTTTCGGCCGTCCCTTTCCGGTTCCGCGATGCCGTCGCCCCGGGGCGGGGAACGGCCGTCACCAGGTACGTGCCGTCGGCGGCCGAATCCCTTTATCGCCTCCTTCAAAATTCTTCTGTGGGCGGTCGCCCCCTGGCCGGGCGGTTGGCGATTGTCCGGGATGGTGAACCCAAGAAGTGAATTCAGAAGCTGGCTGAAGTGCCTGGCCAGTACTGAAGATCACCGCATCAAGTGCGTGATCTCGGTTTTCTCGGGCAGACCTGACCAACATGGACACCACGTCCACGCCCACCAGGTTGCTCCCCAGTCAGCGAACTCCGCTGGGCGCCACGGCGTTAGCGCGCGTTTGATCGCCTCTGCCTCCTCATCGACGGCGTCCTGATTGCTAAACAGCGCCTCGCGCAGCGCCCGCAGGGCCCGGAAGGCGTGCACGCCTACCGTGGCAGCCGCGATGCCGAGCCGCTCGGCGATCGCCGAGCGTGGCATACCGGCGACGTACTCGAGATAGACGGCCTGACGTTGCCGGTTTGGCAGTCGCGCGATCAGCTCCCACACGAGTTGGGCAGAGAGCAGTTCCTCGATGTCCGGGTCAGGGTCGACCAGGGAGGACCAGAGGACGGCGCGCCCGGTCACCAGGTATTCGTCCGCCGAGTCGGCCGAGCTGCGACGCATCTTGCCGTGCGCTCGAGCGACCCGTCGCTTCGCCACCGTCCGAAGCCAGCCTGCGGGGTTGTTGACACTCCACAGCGCGATCTCCAGCGCTTCGAAGACGTCCTGCACTACGTCGTCAGGGTCGAGAATGGATTGCGGCACACCGCGGCTGGCGGCGAGTCGGCCGACGTAGCGGCGCAGCACCGCCTGCTCCGCTCGGTACCACGCCTCGACGTTGGTGAACAGCACCTTGTTGCAAACCGTGCAGCGCAGCAGTTTCAGTCTGCTCATCGCCTTGTCCCGTCCGCCACCAGCGTTGGCGGGACATGCCACATCGCACCGTCGACACCGCGCTCGGTCACCTCGACGCCGGGCGGTAGCTGCGCGGCAGCCCGGGTGAGTTCCGTCCGAGCCCACAGCGTCGGCCGCTGCGACAGAGCGCTGATCAGGCGATGCGCAACCGGCACGCCGAGCGACACCAGCGCCAGCAAGGTCATGGGATCCATCATCGAGACAACCTCGTATTTCGGGCCAGGGCCGCTCCTCCGATCAGGTCGGCCGTCCACCTGGTCCGTGCCGCGCACGAGGCATGCTGTTTACCGCGACTCTCAAGAATTTCCCGGCAGGGCGCGACAGCGGTCGCCAGCATCAGCCGGTGAACCGCGGCTGCCACCGAACCCGCCCGTTTAGCAGGGCTCGCCGCCCAGCCGGGCGCTGCGACGTGGACGCCCATCCCGATCTAGACGGTCCATCTGGATGGAGAAGTCGTCGCAAGAAATCCGGCATTTCCTGCGACGACTCGTTCGCGCCACCCATCGACGCCCAGGAGTTGTGTGGTAACTTCAGCAGAAGTTACCGGAACATTGATTGCGACCACGAGGATGGTGACGCCATGCCGCCGAAGGCGCGGCGCAGGATCGAGCTGCCGGTGATGCAGTGGCGCAGCAACGGCTGGGCGGTGGAGAAGCGCAAGGGCGTCGCGGACGCCTACGAGGTGCTGCACGACCGGCACCTCGTCGCCCGGGTCGTGGTGACCCGGGCCGGCTGGAAGTGGACCGCCCGCGACCACCGCTCCCGCGCCGCCCTCTGGCGGCGGCCGTGGATGTGGAGCGAGCAGCTCTACCCGGGCTGGCAGGAGGCGGTGGCCGGCTACGCCGCGGTGTACCGGCGCCTGGCGGTCGGCCGCGGCGCCGAGCTGCCCGGGGACTGGCGGCCCAACTCGATGCTCACGACCCGGCCGTGGACGCCGCGGCCGGTGCACGACACCTTCGACGAGCTCACCGAGGAACCCACGGAAGGGACGGGCGCATGATCCTGGTCCACGTCAAGAAGACCTGGCCCGACGTCCTCGCCGGCGACATGACCGCCGAGGAGTCGGTGCTCGGCGACTGGTCCGGCATCGCCGAGGCCTCGCTCGCCGAGTACGGCGACGTGGTGGCCGGCGTGTACAACAACACGATCGTGGCGGTCTTCGACGTCGACCTGTCGCGCACCGACCTGCTTGGCGGGAAGGTCCGCTTCGCCGGCACCCCGTCGCGGACCTGGGCGAGCCTGGTCGGCCAGCCCAACCCCGGCAAGCCGTGGGGGCAGCAGGGCTACGCCCGCAACGTGCAGTATCTCGACACCGGCGTGGTCGCCGGCGGCGACGTGCCGGTCAAGCTGACCCGCTCCGGCCGCCGCGCGGTCGTGGCCGGCTTCACCCTGACCATCGGCGCCGACGGCAACGCCACCGTCCTGGTCCCGGCCGACCGCACCATCACCGTGCAGCCGGTGCCGTATCCGGCCAGCTGGGTCACCGAGGGCATGCCGTTCATCAGCGACGTCGACAACGACGTCGACGACCTGGCGCTGCGCGACGCCTACATCCGCGACGGGCACGCCGACATCGTCGGACCCAACGCCGGACGGAGCTGACCGTGGCCGCGACCACCGCCGGCGAGCCCGGCGCACCGATGGCCCTGTCGCTGTTCACGTGGTGCTACACCTGCCAGGCCAACCGCGACTTCGTCGGCAACACCCTCGCCGCGGACGGCGGTTCCGTCCGCGTCTGCCAGGACTGCGGCTCCCCCCGGGTCGGAACCCGCTACATCCGCACGCGGCACGCCGACGCCGAAATCCCCACGGAGGACTGAACCGGGCAGCCCCTGGACGCGCCGCGCCCAGGGGCGCCGTGTTCCAGCAGCCGCCGCTCAGGTACGCGCGCCGGCCTCGACGTCGGACGCGCAGGAGGATGGCCCGCCGTGACGGGCGACCATGCGCGCAGCCGAGGTCCCCAGGGCCGGCGCATCAGAACGGGGGCTCGTCGTCGAAGCCTGAGGTAGCCGGCTGCGCCCACGGGTCCTCGTTCCTCGCCTGGCGGCGGGGTTGCGGGCCAGTCGCGTCGGGGTCCTCCTCGATCGCCTCCGCCCAGGCCCGCCGGGTGGCGTCCATGTTGGTGAACGGGTCGCCCATGCTGTCGGGGTACCGCTCCGCGTCCGGCTTCATGTTCGACATGGCGTAGAACGCCAGCG
>NZ_BMPI01000010.1:86303-126937 GCF_014647515.1 Dactylosporangium sucinum
CGATCGCCTCGACGGTGTGCCACCGCGGGGGCACGTGCCCGCGCAAGATCCGCCGGATGGTCTCGGTGCTCGCCGAGCCCTTGAGCTCGTCGTTGGCGCGGATCCACTCCTCGATCTCCCGCAGCGCCGGGCTCCCCGACGCCCGGTAGAGCAGGAACATCTCCTCCAGGAACTCCCGGCGCTTCGTGCCTGCGGGCACGACGTCGGGGCGCGGCATCCGGATGATCCTCGGCATGGCGGCGTCCTCGGGCAGTGGGGGCAGGCAGGCGCGCACGAAACCACCTGAAGGCCCGTGATAACACACGATGACAACGGAAGCCATGCGTCGGCGCCGATCCCCGCCGTGTTCCCGCAGATCAACAAGGATGCGCAACCGCTCTGACCAGCCCCAACACTGGATAGCGTCGCTCCCGGGCGGGGACGATGCCGGCCGTTTTCGGATGCCGGGTTGCCGAAGGGAAGAGCATGCGGTCACCGTTCGCCTGGACCAGCGCCGCCGCCGCGGCGTTCGCTCCCGCGTCCATGCCGTGGTATGTCTGGGCGCTGCTGGCGGCGGCTGCGATCGCCACGGCGGTCACCGGCAAGATCCTCGATTACCGGCTCCGGCGGCGCGCGATCGAGAAGGTGCCGGCCCAGCGGGTGGTGGACGTGCTCAATGCCGGCTCGATCCGGCGCGGTGGCCGCGCCGAGTGAGCTGCTGGTCGCGCGCCGGGCCCGCTCGGTTTCACCGTGGGATGCCATGTCGTGTCACCAGGGCCACGCCAGCACGGTGCCGCCGCGCCAGAGCAGCGCCGGATCGCACGGCGACCTCACGGCCGCCCGTAGGCTGGGCAGTATGCGCATGGATGAGGCGCGCGCCGCGATCGGTACCGCGATCGCCGCCACCATCGCGCGAGACTTCGTGCGGGCCCACCGCGAGCAGCAGCGCATCGGCTACGTGCCGGGGCCACCGACGATCCGCGCCGGTAACCACACGGCGGGACACGACGCCTCCCGGGTACCCACGGTGCCGCCAGCCCAACTACGCATCGACCGCGACAGCGACAGCCCCGGCGCCATCTTCACCTGGAAGGTAGAGTCCGGCGAACCGCCGCACGCTATCCTGCGCGTCCCCCACCACTGGCTGCGCGACGTGGTACGGCCCGGCCATGCGGTGCTCGACGGCCACCCGGTGGTCCAGATTCTCGACCGCGATCCGGACGGACGCCCGGCCCAGATCCTGGCCGTGGTGGTCGGAGGCGGGTTTGACCCCCAAATTCACGGCTGGCGGGCGCACGGCGACGCCGTCCCTCGAAGTGTGACCTGGGCGCCGGACGGGACACCACACGTAGGCTCGTGACCTGCCCGGCTCGCACCCACGCCGAGTTCGACCAGCCAGCAAGCAAGTTCATCGGCTGGTACGACGCCAACGAGGCCGGTCGCGGCGCACCCGTTCTCCCTGCTGCCGTTTACCCATCGCCGTCTCGATGGTGCGCTGGTCGGTACCCAGCCCTGAGCCGACACCGGGCCGCGCCGTAATACTGGGCACGTCACCGTGCGCGAGGGCTAGCCTGGCGGCCGTGTCTTCGCCAGCCACCGGCCTGGTGCCGGTCCACATTGGTCAACCCGAGCCAGCGTCCGAGCGTGAGCAGCTCCTGCTGGCGCAGCAACAGCATGCGCGCGAACGTGGATACCAGCAGCGGTCGCCCCGAGTGCCGGCCGGCCTGGACTGGGCGCGGCACGGCTTCCAGCCGCGGTGGCTCGGCATGGAGACCAGCGACTGCGCCGTTGCAATCGAGCCGGGACACTTCTCCGGCCGCGGCGACGACGAGCGGGACCGCTTCCTGGCCGCGTCGGCGCGGCGTGGTGAGCTCGCACTGGTGATCTCGGTGATCGGCGACGTTGACGACGATGGTCCGCGTCGTGTCTTGTCGCGCTTCGACGCCTCGGTACAGGTCGGCGACATCTTCACCAGCGTCGCGGGACGGCGGCTGCCGGCGGGCTCCCGACCGACGATCGCGCCCGACCTGGGCGCCGCCGACCGGGATCTGGCGATCCGCCTGCTCACCAGGCCGCCGGACGCGCCATGGTGGACGCTGGATCTCCACGGCGCCACCCTCTCTGGCTCGAACGGCCAGATACACCACCCGCCGGAGGGGCAGCTCGAGCCGATCCTCGTCGACGCGCTCGGCGACCCGGTCGTTGCCGCGTGGGTGCCACCGGCGGGCGACCAGCGCTGGTACGTCATCCCCGACGCCACCCCCTGGGACAACCTGCTCGGCTGGTTGATCCACAGCGCGTTGCCCGCCTACGCGCCAGCGGTGCTACGCCGGGCGCGCTCACCGCACTTCATCGATCCGGACCTGCAGACTGGCGACGAGCTGGCGGCCCGGCTGGCCCTTACCGAGCTGAAGGCGCGCTACGCCGAGGAGAAGACGCTCCTGGAACAGCAGCTGCGGGCCGCCGAGCAGCGCGCCGAGCCGGTGCGGTACGGCCTGCTCTACGGCTCCGGCGACGACCTGGTCGCCGCTGTCGCTGCGGTATGCACCGCCGCCGGGCTGCACACCGTGGCCTTGGACCAGGATCTCGGCGGTACGAAGTCGGCCGACCTGCTGGTCAGCGCTGGCGATGCCCCGCCGCGACAGCTGGTCGAGATCAAGGCCGTGGGCGGGGCGGCCCAGGAGTCCTTGGTCGGCCACCTGCAGCGCCACCTCGACACGTGGCCCCAGCTGCGCCCTGACTTGCCGGTGACCGGTGGGGTCCTGGTCGTCAATCACCAGCACAAGCTGCCCCCGGCGGAGCGACCGGCGCAGGTCTACACCCGCCCGGAGTTCGTCGCCTCGCTGCCGGTCACCGTACTGAGCTCGATGGAGCTGTTCGGGTGGTGGCGCGCCGGTGACTGGCCCGCCATCCGCTCCGCCATCCTCGGCGCCGAACCCACCGCTGCCCCTGTTCCGCCGCAGTCTCCCACCGCGTCACACCCAGGTCAGGCCCCGCCCGATCCGTCGCGGAGCTGGTGGCGACGTCGCCGGTCGGGCACCGCCACGGCGTAGCCGGCATCCGTGGTTCCGCGATCCGGAGTACGTCGTTGGCGAGAGCGCGGGACCGACGGGGCGGCCACGGCCCAGCTGCGGATCGGCCTTGCTATTGCTCGAAGATCCGCTCAACAACGGCTGTCTGTTCGGCCTTGCCAGCGCGGAGCTTCGCAGCCTGGTGTGCTTGCTAGATCAGCGACATCTGTTCGTGGTCGGGGAGGTCGAAGTGGACGACGCGGGCGGTGTCGACCTTGCCGGTGGCGGTGAGGAGTTGCGCTTCGCGGGCGTTGCGGACGAAGACGGGCACGGTCGGTGGAAGCCGGTGCAGGGAGGCTGGGCTGGGCCGGAGGATGCCGTAGAGCCGGCGGCGTAGGTAGACCGCGATGCCGTACGCGTAGTCTGCGGTGGCTCCGTCGGGGTCGAATTCGACTCGGGCCGCCTGCTTCGTCCACAGCGGGTCGGCCACAGCGTCGCGGAGCTGTTGGATCTGCGCGGGTGACAGCTCCTTCCACCACCGCTGCGAGGCCTGACGCTCGTGCTGTTCCTGGCGGAGCCGTTCGCGTTCGGCGGCTGCGGCCTGTTCCTGCCGCTGCCGATCTTCGGCTTCGCGTCGTTGCCGGGCCTGTTCGGCCTCGATCGCCCACTGCCGTTGTTGCTCCGCCCAGCGGGCGCGTTCGGCGGCCTCTCGGATCTTGCGTTGGTGTTCCTCCTCCTGGCGCTGGGCTTCGCGTTGGCGTGCTTCTTCCTCCTGGCGGCGTTGCTCAGCCTGCCGTTGCTGTTCTTCCTGCTGGCGCTTGCGGGCTTCTTGGCGTTGGCGCATGACGTCGTGTCGGGCTTCTTCGTCGACGCTGCGTTGCGTGGTCCAGATCAGCTGACGGCGGGCGTGGCTCTTGGTGGCGGGGAACCAGATCCGGCGATAGCGAGGCAGCACCTGATGGGGGCTCGTCTGCCCGTGCAGTACCCACCCGATGAACGTGGCCAGGTCCAGGTCGGTGGGGGTGATCCAGGTGCCGTGCTGGAAGTAAAACCCGGCCACACCGTCGACGACGGTCCACGGGCGGTCGCCGCGCGGGTCGCGTGCCCGGATGGATGGCACAGTGCCGATCCAGGGCACTCCGTCGGCGGGGCTGACCCAGCACACGTCGATGCCTTCGTCCTGGTAGCGCTCGGTGCGTTCCCGGATGTCGTCGTTGGTGATGGGCGACAGCTGGGCCTCCCAGGCGATGCGTCGAGTGCCGTCGTGGGAGGAGGCGAGCACGTCGGCGCGCCAGGTGCCGTCCGGGGCGCGGACCTCCAGTTCGGCGTGCCAGTCCGCGGCACGGACCGCAGTGGCCAGTTCGAGTTTGAGCAGGTGGTGTTCCAGAGACTCGTTGAGCCAGGCGCAGTCGGCCGGGCGGCCCGGGTCGTGGGCGAAGTAGTGCAGCTTGCGGGTGGAGATCTTGGCGTGGACGCCGTAGCCGCAGTCGGGGCAGCGTAGGGCGATGCGGGGCCGAACCTTGTGCACCGCGGCCCAGCTCAGCCCGCACCCGAGGTCTTGCAGGGTCGCGTCGATGCGGCCGGCCTCGGGGTGGATCGCCGCGAACGCCATGCGCGCAGTGTCGCACCCTTGCGACGTCTGGTCATCGACCCGATGCGATGATGCCGGCATTCTTGAGTGCTCAGACCGGACGACGATATGCGTCCCTGGCGGGCAGCGCCGCGGCGCAGCGGACGAGTTCGGCCCGGTCGCCGAGCGTCCCGCGCCGGGTCAGCAGCGCTGCCAGCCGCCTGCCCAGACCGAGAAGACGGCCCGAGCCCGGACACGCGTCAGAGCACAGGCTCGCAGTTACGCGGGCATGGCCCGAATACCCGGCAACTTCGGCCGGACAGGTGCAGGGCCTGCTCGCCCAGGCAGGCGTCGCCCGCAGTGCACTCCACGGCACCGTCGTCATGTTCGATCTGCTCGCCGGTGCAGGTGTGCTCGGCCAGCGCGGCCCCGTCGGAGTGCGTGAGGCATCGAGGGCAGGCGTGCAGCGTGCGGACCTCGGGGTGCCGAAGGCAGGGCTCCACCACGTCGTCGCTGTGGTAGATGGCCATTCCACCGGGACAGTTCTCGCCGTGGCACTCAAAGGCACCGTCGGCGTGGATCAGGAGCGGCCCGGGACACGCCGGCTCGGCCGGGAACTCGCCCATGGCAGCCGCGATCATCTGCACAGTGGTCAGTTCCGCATCGGTGACCGAGTCAGGGATGGGAATGGAGACCGTAGCGTCGTGTCCAGCGTGACCGCGCATCCGGGCGCGCTGACGGTTCTTGTCTGGTCGACGGCGGCCGCCTCGACCCCGCGATATTGGCATGGGCCGAAACGTACCTTCGCTCGCCGGCATGCGTCCCGCCCGGGTGCTGATAGACGGTTCAGGTCGGCTTAAGTTCGGCGCTGCTGCCCAGCCGACACGCTGCGGCGAGGGTCAGCATCGGCCGGGAGTAGCCGCGGTATGGGCGGGCACCGACCGACGCGCCAGGCTCGGTGGCGTCGGCCAGGACGCCGTTAGCGATCCCGGTCAAAATCATGTACCGCGTGACCAGCCACGGTCGGGTACCGGTCGAGTCCATGTCGGCCTCGATCCGCAGCACGATGGCCAGCAGCTCAGCGCTGAGGACGTCGAGCAACGCGTCCAGCTGAGGATCGCGGGTGGCGTCCTCGATGATCGGACCGGCGTACTCGGCCCGCAGGTCGGTCAGGGTGAGCCCACGGTCGCCGCGGGCCGCGTGCATCCGGTCGATATGCCGCCGGCTGATCGGTAGCCGGCGCAGCACGGCGCGGTCCAGCCACGGCAGCAGCCAGACCCGCTGACCGTCCGCCTCGCGGTGGCTCTCCCACCGCCCGAATAGCACCATCCCCACGAGCGCGAACAGCGCCGCCGCCTCCCACTGCCCGAGCATCAGATAACCGCCCACCTGCACCGGAGCGGCGACTGACCCACACAGCAGCAGCCGTTTGGGCCACCTCGCCGCCACCGTCGACCGCAACGCCGACGACCACACCAGCCCGACCAGGCCCAACAGCATCACGACGGCACCAGCGAGCAGCACCTCGTGAAGGTAACCGGAGACTCACCCAGCGCACATGATCCGGCGGGCTCGATCAGCGGGGCTGGTTGGCTGATGTCGGCCACGACATCAGCCGGGGCGTTTGAGCCAGCCCGACGCATGGTCACAGCCACGTGACAGCACGTACCGTTGACGGCCATGGATGATCAGCAATATCGGAGCTCGTCCGGAATTCGCCGGGCGCTGCTCACCGCGGCGATCGCTTGCGCGGTCCTCGCGGCGGCCGCGTTGATGGTGTCCTGGACGACCACGGGTAGCGCCCGACTGGCGGGCGGGATCGGGTCGGCGGTATTCGGTGCGGTCGCGGTCTTCCTCGCCGGACTGTGGTACCTGCGCAACCGGGCTGCTGCCCTGCGGCGCTGACCTGCGCAGGTTGGGGCCGTGAGGACGGCACCAACCTGCGCGGCCGGTTCGGTCTCAGGCCGGCTCGGGCCGGTCCGGGAGGTCGAGCCGGGCGATCACGGTGTCCAGGACCGCGGCCGCGTGGCCGGTGCCGGGGAGCTGGGCGCGCAGCTGACGCAGCCGGACCAGGGCGTGGTTGGTGTCGTGATGGCGCAGGGTGATGCCCTCGCCGAGGTCGGTGAGCAGGTTGCCAAGGGCGTGGCCGTCCACGGCCAGGACGTCCGTGCACGGCCTACGGCCGACACCCCCCCCCGCAAGCCATGAGGGCCGGCCCAGTGGGCCGGCCCTCGCGATGGTCTCCGAAGTGATGGCGGCGAGCCAGAGCCAGAGCACTGCCGGGACCCGGGCCCGGGAGCCGTCGCACTGGGATGGTCGAAACCAGGGCCGCGTGCTGAACCGGCTGTGCGTCCGGACCGCCCTACCGGGGCCGGAGCCCCATTCGGGTACGCCTCCAGAGTATCACAGATACTACATGCTCAGCCCTCGATGAAGGGACGTCAGCAGTTCCCACGGGTGCCGGCCCTTGTGTAGATCCCGCGCCGCCCGCTCGCCGGCTGCGGCGTAGCACCCCCACCTGCTCCTCGTAGCAAGGACGCATGCCCGACGCTCCGAACGCTCGGGGACGCCAGCACTGCAGCCCCGCAGCGCTCCATGCCGAGCCGCCCCCTACACCGGCCTCGCCGCTCGCCAATGGGTGCAGCCGGGGCGCCGGAAACTGGCCTGGATATGCCGGCAGGGCTTCTTCGGCCGGTACTGGCCGGGCGTGCGCCCGATCACGAAGTCCCAGAACGCCCGGGCGTCGGACATCTGCCGGGTGGTGGTCCAGGTGAAGCCGGGGGCGGCCCGGAACGAGCGATCGAGCATCCAGGTGGCGTACCCGCGCCGCTTCCACTCCTCCGCCGTGCGGATCTTGATGATGGCGCCGAGCTGGCACAGGTCGCAGATCCGGTACGCCAGGTGTCCGACCTCGTCGTGCCCCGGATCCCACCGGGCCCGCGGCCTGCGGGTCAGCAGCGTGATCTCCCGGGAACCCACCGGGCTGCGCGCGACGGTGTAGCGGGCGAAGACGTCGCCGTCCACGTGGTCGTCGTTGAGCTGCCATCGTGCGGCCAGGTACCGCAGCTGGTGCCGCAACGCGGCGGTCAGCGGAACGAGATCGCTTTCCACGCGTCCCACCGTACGGCGGGACGCGACGAGCCGGCCGTCCTGACATCCGGATCGAGCGACGCTGTACTGGGCACGGTCCTGATCACGGCCTCGGGGATGCTGCGCCGCTCGTGGTGGAGCGCCGCGCCAACCAGCCGTCCACCCACCTCGGCACCCACTTTGGCGACCCACCTGGTCCTGCGACAACAGTCCTGCGCACGACGCGGGGTCGTGCCGCCGGAAGGAAGTGATCGCATGAGGCGAACCGGGTGGCAGCAGCGGTGGTGGCGGCCCTGCGTGGTGCTGGCGGCCGCGGCTGCGGGGCTCGCCGCCGCACACAGCACCGCCTGGGCCGTCGGGCTGGCCACGGCAGCGGCCATCTTCAGCGCGCTGCCCCGGCCGCCGGCCGCCCGTCGGCGGCCCGCGCGGCGGGCTCCACGACGGGGCGCCGGCCGGGACGGCACGGTCAGCTCACGGCCCGGCGCCTCGGCGGGTTCCGCGCCCGCTCGGCGTTGACGGCACCGGCCAGACATCCACGCCTGTCATAGGGCTGGCGTTCCCTTGAGAGCACAGCGGCCGGGCGAGACCCCCGGCGAGCGAACGAAACGGAGGCACGCGCGGTGAGCGCAGAGTTGGTGACGACGGCCTCGGCGGCCGGGGACGACGTGTTGTCGCGGACGGCCCGATGGGTGATCACAAAGGTATGGTTCGGCTGCGTGCTGTCTGCTGGATACGCGTTGGGGCACCACTTCGGCTGGCCCGAGGCGCTGCTCACGAGTGCGGCAACTGTCGGGGCGCTCCTGCTCGGGGTGGCCGCCCTCGTCCTGCCGCAGTGGACCACCGAGCACGAGCGGTACGGCGTCGGTATCCCGGTCGTCGACATCGCGATGCGGGTGGTCGTCTGGCTGGGTCTGGCCACCTGTGTGGTGTCGCTGTTGATCGCCGTCCCGGCCGCCGGAGCGGCCGGCGGGGCACTGTGGCTCAGCACGGCGGTTCGCACCTTCGGGCCGGGCCTGCGGGCTCGGGTGGAGCAGCGGCGAAGCCGGTAGCTCCCGGTGCGGCACCGAGCGGCCGCCGGCAGGCTTCCCCACTGTATAATTGGTGATACCTGCACGGGCGGCGGGCTGCTGCAGTACCTGGCGAGGACCCATGCCGGTGCTGATCGCGGGCCCGCCCCGATAACCACCGACATCGTGACGAGGGGTTGGCCCGCGCGGGCCAACCCCTCGTCGTTTCCGCCCGGGGATACTGAACGTGTCGCCGGCGACTGGAGGAGCAGCATGTCCGACCGAAGCCCGGTCGAAGGTCTTCCCACCTGGTCCGATGCAGAGGAGTCACGCTTCGACCGTGCGCAGCAGACACTGCGGGCGCTGGTCGGTGCGTACGCCGAGCGGATCAGCGCGGCCGACGAGACGGCCGCCGAGCAGCTGCGCGCCGAGCAGGTCCGTTACGGTCGTGAGCTCGCAACCCTGGACCCGGCCGATCCCGAACGGCTGAGCACGATCATCAACGACTACCCCGCGCTGGTGGAGCGGGTCCGCGCGGGCGCGTAGCGCCGGCCTTCACGACCGCGTCCGGCCAGGGCGCGGAGGCAAGGCGCCGCCGCCCGGCGGGGAGCTCGGCGGCGGCGTCCGCGCGGTGAGGCCGTGCGGGGGCCGGGGGAACGCCAGCCGCGCCGGCGAGGTAGAGGCCGGCGGACCCAACCGGTGTGGTGCGGCGTCGGCGACGGCGGCGTCGAGGTCTGGCTGCAGCCAGGCTGGCAGGACAGCGCGCAGCGCGGCCACCCGCTCGTCGAAGGCGGCGATCTCGGCGGCCGTCCAGGTCCGGTTGCGCTCGGCGGTCAGCGCGGCCCGGGCCGCCGGCGGCGATCGCCACCGGCCGCCCTCGTCGAGGCTATTGGTGTACAGCGGCTGGCCGCCGCCGCGGCGCATGACGTGGACCCGGTGGGCGCGCTGGTCGTCCTCGACCCGCTCGGCGGTCGCCGGCAGGCCGTCGTAGGCGGCCTCCTGGAAAGCGCGAGGCGTGTACCGGCCGTATCCCAGGCGGGGGTCGGCACGGTCGGCGGCGTACCGCTGCAGCACGCCCAGAGTGCTGGTGGCCAGATCGACCGCGAGGAAGACCACCTCGACATCGCGGCCAGCCGCACGGTGATGCTCGATCTGTGCGGCGGTGTCGCCCGGGCCGCGCAGGGTGGTGCTGACAATCAGGTTGATGCCGTGCTCGATCGCGTACGCGATCGCCCAGCGGCTCCACGTCTGGACGTCGGTGTGTGTCGCCTCGGCGGCGGTGCGATCGTCGCTGCGGGCCAGCCGGGCGTAGTCGGGGTGGAAGGCACGCAATTGGTCGACGTCCACGATGACCGCGTCGAGGTTGCGGGCGAGCTCCGCCTCGAGCCGGCTCTTGCCGGCGCCGGGCTGCCCGCCGACCAGGACGGTGACGGGCGGCCGGGCGCCGGTGTCCTGCTCAGCTGGGTGCTGGGCGTCGCCGAACAACGACGGCAGGATCGCCCGGTCGAAGATGACCCGGCGGGCCGCTTCGGGTAGGTGCGCTTGGTTCACGGCATCCTCCAGCTCGCCCTCTGTCCGAGCCGGGAGGGCGGGTCCGTGGGTGCCGGGTGGGTGGGCCGCGGGTGATGACCACGGCGAGGCGGGCGCCGACGCTGAGCGTCACTCGGACAAGGCGCGAACGCTCCGCTGGCGCTGACCAGCGGAGCGACCGCGCTCTATGCCGAAGAAGCTCCCAGAGCGATCAACCAAGCGACGGACCCTGCGAGCACGGCCACGAGGGCGTCACCGAGGAAAAGGGACCGCAGGTCATGCAGTCCCGAGCGAGACCAGGGCCGCTCCCCACGCCCGTGCGGCACCACGCTGACGGCCGCCAATGCGATCGCGGCGGCCCAGGTGTGCCTGCTGCGGCGACGGCGCAGTGCTTCGCTGTGCGACCGGTCCTCCACGGCTTGAAGTCTACAGGGGGGCCCGGCCCGGGCCCCCCTGTGTCGATCAGCCGGCAACGCCGGGTCGGGCAGGTGTTCGATCACTGAGTGGTCTTCACCGGGTCGTCCCGCGGGACAGGACGCTGGCGTATGCCAGTTGCTGCCAGAGCAGTACGCCGGCGGCGATGAGCAGCACCCCGGCGCCGATCAGGCCGAGGACCGGCGGGTGCGCGAGGAGCACGTAGGCGCCCAGCGACACCACCGCGGGGAAGACGAAGGTCGCCACGTCGACGATGAGCTGGATGCCCTTGCGCTGCCGGCGGCGTCCGTCGTTGCGGTGGCTGGTCTCCCAGCCGAGGACCGGCCGCCCGGTGATGGCGGCCACCTTGGCCGCCAGTTCGTCGCGCAGGTACCGCGCGGCGGCGCTGACCTTCTGGTCGTTGACCAGGTGCGTCCAGCCCAGGATCAGCGTGACGGCGGGCAGCAGGAGCAGCGCGGCCGGCGTCTTCGCGCCGGCAACCAGGGTGGCGGCGATGGCGGTGAGGGTGCCGTAGACGAGATGGTCGCGCCGGTCGATGCGGGCCTTCTGCTCGTCCTTGAGCTTGTCGTATTCGGCCATCAGGACGGTCAGCTGGAGGCCGACCTGGCCGTCGGTGGTCGTCAACGCGGGAGTCCTTTCCGGGTGTCGATGGTCGGGCCGCCGCTGCCGTGCAGGGCGACGAGTTCAGGTCACGGGGCCGGCCGCCGACCGGATGACCGGCGGGGGCCTCGGACGTCAGCGTGGGCGCCGGGTATGACCGGCGGGCGTGGCCGAGCGCCAGTCAGCCGCGACGATTTGCCGACGTGCCGCCGCAGAGGACGATCACGGCGATGGCGGTGAGCACGGCGATCATCGGCAGATGGGGAGCGACGGCGCGCAGCGCGACCCCCAGCAGGTACAGCACCACCCCGACGCCGACGCCGACACAGGCCAGGGCGAGCGCGACGCGGCCGAGCCGGCGGCGGCGGTTCGTGCGGCTGGTAGACGGAGTCCCGGTCTTCATCGAACCTCCTTGATGTTGCGGATACTCATGGGTATCAGAAGTTCATGACCGAGGGCGTCGGCTCGGTTGCGGTGTGGCCGGGCTGGAAGGCGTCATGGGTGCAGGCCAACCGTTGGACCGGCAGATGTCCCGGGAACTGTCGGCGGATGTGGCCTACCCGGCCACCGCGGGTGATCTGCCTGATCAGCTGGGTTCGGTGTCGCGGCGGACGTCCATGGTGGCGATCGGACGCCCGCAGGGCAGGCACTGCAGCTCGTAGTGGCTGGTCGGATCAGTGAAGCCAACCAGGACGCGCTGGTGCCCGCCATGCCCTCGCCGGTCGGCGAGGCGGTCAAGCGCGGACCAGAACCGGTCGCCGGCGAACAGGTCTTGGGGGACGAGCAGACGGTCCGGGTCGTCGGGTCCGGTGGCCATGTGCTGAGTCTGCCCGCTGATCGCGGAGAACGGCGGACAACCCACCCGAGCCAGCCCGGGCGGCCGAGGCCGGCCGGGCCCGGGCCGGGGTGTCCTGCGTGACCTGGAGGCGGCCCGCCAGCGGGAGCGCTCGCCCGCACGCCTACGGATGTGCGGAGCTACGCAGGTGCGGAGGTGTCGTTCGCCGGCGGCCGCTGCCACTGCCGCTCGGTGCGCAGGGCGGCGCTGATGGAGGAGCGAATCTCGCGGAAGCCTTCGGACAGCTCGTGCCGTCCACTGGCCAGCCGCAGCAGACCCCGGCTAAGTTCGCCGCGGGTCAGCTCGCCGGCGATCCAGCCGCGGACGAGCTCGGCGACCCGATCGGTCTCGTGCCAGACATCGGCGTCGCCGCGGCCGAGGTCGTAGCCGCGGCGGACGATCGGGATCGCGGCGAGTTGCTGCATGAGGTCGAGCAGTGGCGGCCGGCGCCGGACGGTCCGGGGCGTCGAGCCGGGTGATCGCGGTGTCCAGGACCCCGGCCGCGTGGCTGCCGTCGGGGAGCTGCGCGAGCAGTTCCCGGAGCCGGGCCAGGGCCTGGTTGGTGTCGTGGTGACCCCGGCCGATGCCCTCGCCGAGGTCGGTGAGCAGATTGCCCAGGGCGTGGCCGTCGACGGCCAGGTGCCCGTCGTCGCCGAGGTCCTGCCAGGCCACGCCGATGGCGCCGTCGAGATGCATGAGGCCCTGGTCTGCGCCGTTGTTGGGTGGCCGGATCGGCTCGTCGCTGCGGCCCGGCGAGGGCCGCGCGCCGGTCATGTCGCCGCTCCGGCTGCGGCTGGGGGGCTCGGCTGGCCCTCGTCTTCCTCGGGCAGTGGCGGCAGGACCTCGACGTCGAGCACCCGCGTCGTGTAGGGCTGGCCGCCGGCGCTGCGGCTGGGGATCTCTTGGACCTGGTCGGCGACGACGCGCATGCGCAGTTCGCGGTCCAGCAGGAGTTCGGCCTCGCGGGTGTGGTGACGGGTGGTGACCCAGCTGGACAGCTGGATGGCGCCGACGCCGGGGGGTACGTGCAGGCGCATGATCACGTCGTCGGCGAACATGAGGGCCACGTTAGGGTCTGCGCTGGTGGATTGGTAGCGCGGTTCGGTCCACTCCACGCCGGTCATGTCGGCGCCGTCGCGCCACAGCGGCCCGAGTGCCTTGGGCGTGTCGTTCCAGCCGCGCCACACCTGCACGGGCACGTGCAGCGGGGACGCCTCCATGGCCGTGTCGATGAGCGCGACGTGCATGTTCACGTCCTCGTAGGTGGGCTCGGCGCCGGGCGCCTCGCGCATCAAGCGGCTGGTCTCGGCGTCATCGGCGCCACGCAGATACCTGTTGACCCAGCGGAACGTGGAGCAGCGGTAGAACCGCAGCGCCCGCTCGACCGCCTCGGTAGTGCGCTCACCCCAGCCGGGATCGTCGTCCAGCACCAGTTTGGAGGTCGTGTCGTACTGCTCGTCCGCAGGCTTGTCGGGCAGCCGGCTCGACGCGGCGAACAGCACCTCCTGGCCGGCGCGTTCGCGCGGGTCGTCCGGGTCGGCGGCCGCGGCCCGGTCGGCGGCGATGCGCTGGCCGAGCGCGTCGTGCCACTGCTGCAGCTGCTCGCGGTCCAGCTCGAGCACCACCGTCTCGTCGCCGCGGCCGGCTTCGACGCGGCGACGGCCGTCCGGCAGCTGCTCGGTCCACTCCACGCGGGCCCGGTGGTCGGTGCTCGGGTAGAACACGTCGGCGCCCTCGGCGGATTCGTCGTCCCCGGCGCCGGTGTCGGCGCGGGCCAGGGTGCTGGCCAGCGCTGCGTGCAGTTCCAGCAGGTCGCCGGGGGTCATGTCGATGCCGACGGCGGCGTTCTCGCCGCTGCTGAGCTCGACATGGCGGGTGCCGTCGTCGTTGCGGGGGCTCCAGTCCACGTAGGGTCCGGACTCAGCGCCGTCCGGGCCCGGCCAGTAGCAGCCGGCCTCGGCGCGCTGCTGCTCCAGGTCGCTCACCGGCGTCTCGACGTTGACCGCGTCAGTGCCGTCGTCGCCGGCCGAGACCGCGGCCGGCTGTCCCGGCGCGGCCCCGCCGCCGGCCGCCGCACTCGGTGCCTCGGCGGGTGCCTGGTCGTCCGTAATGAACCCCTTTGAACCGGCGCCGGGATTGGCGGCGTACGCCTCCCTGACCTGTTCGTGTCCGGTCAGCGCCTGATCAGCACGCGCCCACGCGGTAGCCGCCGCATCGCTGGCCTGCTGCGCCGCCTCCGCCGCGTGGACTACCGCCCCGTCGACGCCCTGATGCCGCAGGGATGCCACGAACTGCCCGGTGTGATCGGACTGCCCCGCGTATGCCGCGCTCATCCCGGCCGCGAACTGCCGCGCCGCGCCCAGGCCGGCGACCTCGCCGCCACCACCCGGTCTCTGCACCCGCCCTCTCCTTTCGCCTCGCGCTGACCGGGCCAGTAAAGCCCCGGCCCACGTCAGCACTCCGCGTGGTGGCTCAGCTGCCCGCCATCTTGCGGGCAAGGGCCGCGGCCTTGCGCAGGCCGGCTGCGGTGGGAGCGAACGGCTCCCCATCGGCGCCAGGGGTCCATTCCTCGTCGGCGTCCGCCGGCCGCCGGGCCACGTTGTAGCTCACGCCGCCGCACTCGTCCTTCTGGACCGCCTCGATGACGAGGGCCCCACCGTTACGGGCCGGGATCTCCGCTGTCGCGGACACGAAGCCGCCCAGCTCGTCCATCCTCGCGTTGACCGCGTTCAGGTCGGCGGTGATCCGTTCCAGCTCGGCGGCCTCACCGGGCTCGAGCGGTCGGGCGGTGGCGTCGATCGACGCCCGTTCCTCGCGGGCCTCGGCCGTGTCGAACTTCGCCGAGTGGTGCGTGCGCTGCCTCGACACGTAGCTGCCGCGCAGCTTGTAGGTCTGGCGGTCGGTGGTGCCCCGCGCGCCGCCAGGTGCGGCGTCCAGTTCGTCCAGGCGGGCCTGTTCGTCCGGGGTGCGGACCCTCCGGTTGCGGTTGTAGTACGCGCTGCGGTGGGGCTTCGGAATGCGCTCCAGCGCCTCCATCTCCCGGAACTCCTCCAGCGTCAGCCCGCACACGATCGCGGCCTGCTCCGCCAACAGCGGCGGCAGCGTCGGATGCAGGCAGTCGCTGCCGTCGCCGAACTTCAGCTCGTCGTGCCGCGCCGCCTGCGTCTCGCTGCGCTGGCGCCAGGGGATGCGGCTGAGGTCGCGCAGTTCCTCGAACTCCGCCACGGTCAGGCCGCACACGGCGGCCGCCTCGGCGTCCTTGCCCGGCTCCCAGGCGTCCGTGCCAGCTGCGTCGACCTGCCGTTGCAGCTCGTCGTAGCGGCTCCGATCCTCAGAGGGCAGCCGGTCGACGGCGGCTTCCATGTCGCGGCGGCGATGGCGTTGGAACTCTTCGTCGTGCAGGACCTTCGCGTCGGCGTCCATCTTGCGCTGGCCCTGCTCCTCGCTGCCGAACCTCTTCGCCTCCAGCGCGGCCCGGTCCGCGTGCAGCCGGTCCGAATCCTTGACAAGCCCCTGGTACTCCTTGTCGACCGCGGCGGCGCGGGCGACGACGTCGGCGGCCAGCTCAGGCAGGCGGGCCGCGTCGGCGGCGTCCAAGACCACGGTGTTCGCCGAGCCGGTGTCGACGTGGTACTCCTCGCCGTCATCCTCCTCGTCGACCTCGACGTCGTGCTCCGGAGCGTGGGCGCCGCGCCAGTTCTTCCGGTCCTCATCGAAGATCGGCACGCCGATGTGGACCTGCCGCCCGTCCGGGGTGTCCACGGCGGCGGCGAGCATCATCATCCCCTCGTCGTCCTTCGCCGAGCCGCTCCCGGCGAACTGTTCACCGGGGTCGAGCTGGAAGCGTCCGGCCAGGCGCAGCGGGTCGGGCAGCGGCGGCTGGGCCGGTTCTGTCGGCTGCTGGGCGCTGGCCGTCGGCGTTCCGGCGGTTGCCTGCTCGTCCATGACGAACTCCTTGGATCCGGCGCCGGGGTTGGCGGCGTACGCCTCGCCCACCTGCCCGTGCGTGGTCAGCACCTGATCCGCGCGGGCCCACGCCGCAGCCGCGGCATCGCTGGCCTGCTGTGCCGCCTCGGCCGCATCCACCACAGCCCCGTCGACGCCCTGCTCCCGCAGCGTCGCCACGAACTGCCCGGTGTGCTCGGACTGCCCCGTATACGCCGCGCTCATCCCGGCCGCGAACTGCCGCGCCGTACCCAGTCCGGCGACCTCGCCGGGGGGTTGGGGTTGCATGTGTCGTCGCCTCCCTCGAGGCTCAGGCGTGCCCGGTTGCCGCGCTGGCTGGCTGCTCGTCGGGTTCTTCGCTCGCGGAGTCGGCGAGCTCGTACTCGTTGCAGTCGATGACGACCGTCTCGTCGGCCCGGTAGTGCACCAACTGGGCCTGGCTGTCGTCGTCGCGGTAGAGGGAAACCTGCAGGCCGTCACAGTCCTGCGGAGTCTCGGCGGTGCAGAGTTCGTCGGCATCGCAGGCGATGACGGACTCGACCACGTACCACCCGGGTCCGGTGTAGCACTCCAGGTCGGCGGCCTGCGGGCTGTCGTCGGTGAGCCACAGCGCCTGCTCGTGCTCGGCCTCCTGATCGATGCCTCCGCCCGCCTCGGTCACCAGGTGAGCGCCGCGCTCGTCGTCGTGCCGGTAGGCCCCGGCGTGGCTCAGCACCAGCTCGTCAGCGCCGTGCCGCCAGGTCACGCCAGGTGAGGCGATCTGCACCTGCGCGTCGGAGTCAGGCACGTCGCCGTACACGTAGTGACGGCCGGGCTCGTAGCCGACGGTGGTTCCCGGCTGGGCGGCGTCGCCGAGGCCGACCGCGCTGGTCGCCTTGCGGACCTGCGCGATCAGGGTGTCCAGCAGCTCGTCAGGATCGGCGTCGTCGTCGCGGTCGCGGGCCTCGGCGATGTTCTGCACCGCGAGCACGAGGTCGACCAACGGCACGATGATCTCGGCCTTGGCGCGGCGGTCGGCGCGCAGCTGCTCGTCGTCGGTGGAAGGGGCCGGGCCGGCGGCGTTCATGCCCATGACCGGTCCGGAGTCGCTGGCGGTGTCGTCCACGATGAACTCCCTGTCGCCGGCGCCGGGGTTGGCGGCGTACGCCTCCCCCACCTGCTTGTGTGCGGTGAGCACCTGGTCGGCGCGGGCCCACGCCGCGGCCGCGGTGTCGCTGGCCCGCTGGGCGTCCTCCGCCGCGGTGACCACCGCCCCGTCGACACCGTGGGTACGCAGGTCTTCCACGAAGCGCGCGGTGCTGCCGGTCTGGCCGGCGAACGCGGCGGTCATGGCGGCCGCGAACTGCTGGGCGGAGCCGAGACCGGCCGTCTCGGCCGGGCCGGTCACGGTCGGGCCGGTCACGGTCGGGCCGGTCACGGTCGGGCCGGTCACGGTCGGGCCTGCGTCACGGGGATGACGGTCAGCATGGCACTCCTAGAGCATCGTGGCGAGAGCGACGGTGAGGGCGGCCGCGCCCACGCCGGCGACGAGCAGGTCGACGGCCAGCCGCACCCGCCGGTATTTGGTCCTGACCGCGCGGGACAGCCAGTGCAGCTGCTGGGCGTGTTCCCGCTGCGCGGCGGCGGGGTCGGCGGGGTCGCTGGTCAGGCGGGCGAGGACGTCGTCCGCGTCGTCGGCGTCCGCGTACCGGATGAATCCGTGGTCGCCGTTGAAGCTGGGTCGCACGGCGCTGGCCAGCAGGGCGATGCCCAGGCCGATGAGGGCGACGCACACCCAGCCGGCCACTCCCGCGACGGCCGGAAGGCTGGTGCGGCTGATCATCGCAAGGACCACGGTGAGGGCGGCGCCGGCGAGGGTGAGCAGGGTGGATGCCTTGGAGTCCACGCGCTTGAGCTCGGCGCCCACCGCGGCGACGGCTTCGGTCAGTCGGGTCGGCACGGTGCCGCGGCCGCACTGGCTGGCGTGCCCGCCGGCGCTCAGCAGCGCGGCGACGAGGCTGTCCGCCCCGGTTTCTCCGCAGCCGCTGCACGTCCAGGTCGACACGGCGGTCGGCGCGGCCGCGGCGAGAATGTCGACGGCGGCGCCACCGGCCGTCGGGATCGTGTGCTTGGTGGTGAAGGTGTGGATGCCCAGTTCGGTGGTGGGATCGCCCGGGTCCGGCACGTCGTCTCCTTAATCGGTGTCGATGCTGATACGGCACGGTATCGGCGGTGTAGGACCGGAACGGCGGGTCCGCGATTGCCGCCATGTGCGCCGGCCGCCGGTCGACCGGCCCGGCGCGGCACGACGGCGGTCTATGATCAGGCGCAGTCCGGCGAGGGCCGGTGTGCGTCCGACCCCGGTCCCCCGTCCGGGGTCGGGCCCGGCTCCTCCAGTGCGCGCATCCGGGCCGGCCCGCGGCGCGGGTCGACGACGCGGCAGTCGGGCATCAGCTCGCCGGTGTCCTCGAAGACGATCACCCCGTTGCACAGCAGGTTCCATCCCTGCTCCGGGTGCGATGCCACGACGCGGGCCGCCCCGTGGTCGACCGCGCCCGACGGCGGGCACGGCGGCTGATGCGCGCACGTGGTGGTGGCGGACTGGCAGACGGCGAGTTCGGCGGTGGGCATGGGCGTTTCCTCTCAGATGGACGGATCGGCCGCGGTGGCGACCAGCTCGAGTTGGGACCAGCCGTTGGTGGGCGGCGGGCCCGGTGATGCGGCGACGGGCTGGCTGTGCCGGCGCAGCACGTCGGTGGCCAGGGCCTTGATGCGGTCCACGCCGGCGGTGTTGACGGGGGTGGCCAGGTCGGCGTCCGGATCGACGAGCGGGTCGGCCTGCTGGCGTTTGAGGTCGAGGACCTCGGCCATCGGCGGGTCGGAGCCGTCGTCGCTGACCATGAAGTAGGCCAGCACCGGCTCGGTCTGCCCGTCGCGGTTGAGCCGGCCGATGGCTTGGGCGTGCACGCCCGGGCTCCAGTCGAGCTCGCCGAAGACCACGACGTTGCAGTAGTCCTGCAGGCCGTCGAGACCGGCTCCGGAGCGCAGCGACATCATCAGCACCCGTGAGGTGCCGGCCTTGAACAGCTCGACGCTGCGCTGTTTCTCCGCCGGGGACTCGGTGCCGGTGTAGAGCGTCGGGTAGAAGTCGCGCAGCTCGTTGATCCAGATGTCGTAGCAGTTGTGAACCACGGTGAAGTCGCCCAGCAGAAACAGGTTGTCGCCGTCGACCTCGAAACCGTGGTATTCGCCCTCGCCAGCCGGCTCGATGCGGAAGCCGGTCCTGAGCACGTTCTTCTGCCCGGCCCGGGCTGCGGCCCGCTTCCGGCGGACCCGCATGGGGAGCGCCGTTAGGTCCCCCGAGATGCTGACGGAGTAGTAGGTTCCCGTCGCATATCCCGTTGTGACCTGCTTCTCCGCGATGTACGCGGCAATGCCGAGCGACCGGGCGAGGAAGGCAACGTCGGCGGCCAGAGCTGCGGACTTCGTGGTGTAGGACGCGCTGCCGACGCCGTTGCCTCGATACACGTGCCCGTCGGAGTCGATCAGACCCGCCAGCAGTTGTCGCCGGTCCTCCACGGGAGCAGTCAGGTAGGACGGCGGGATGCGCTTGGCGCTGCCCAGCCCCAGCGCCCGGTAGTGGCGCAGCAGCACGTGGCGGTTCTTTGGTCCCTGCAACCCAGAAGAGAGTGCGAGCTGCTTCGCCGCGCTGGCACCGGACGCGCCCGGAGCGGCCCAGACGGACAACGAGAGACCATGCCGGGCGGCGACCCCGCGCAGCTCTGCCTCCACCTCCGCGTCAGCCGACGCGACTCGGAAGTCCTTCAGGCTCGCCGCGCCGTCGCCTAGCCAGTAGCCCATCAGCCACGGCTCCAGGGCGGGAAGCTCGCCGTCGAAGGTCACCGTTTCCGCGCGGTACAACGTCCGAGCACGCTGCCAGCGTGCGGGGGCCTCCGCGTATTCACGGGCGGTCACCTTCTCGTACCGGCGGCCGTTCCAGACGGTCAGGATGTGGTTCTCACTGCACACCCAGGGCTGGCCCTTGTTCGGAACGATCCGGTAGAGCTTCCCGGCGCCCTTGGTGAGCGACAGGACGGTACGCGGCGTCGAGTTAGGGCCCATGACCTGCTCGCCCTCGCGCACGTCCTCCACGTTCTTGACGGAGCCGTCGTACATAAGCACCTCGGTGCCGGGGGCGAAACACTCGCGGTGCCAGCCGAGCAGCAGCACGCGCTGCTCCGACTCGAGCAGCAGGCGCACGAAGCCGGCGACGAACGGTGCCTTCGCCACGCCGGTGGCGTGGCGGATGCGCATGTCGAGCTTGCCGGCGGCCTGGAAGCGGACCTGCCGGTCGGCGGCGGTCAGCACCAGGCGGGCCATCTCGGCGGCGTCGCCGGACAGCTGGCGGAGCCGCTCGTGGTCGGTGTCGACCGGCTGCTCGATCCGGATCACCTCGGGCAGTTCCCGGCCGACGTCGGCGCGGGTGCGGCGCAGCATCACGCCGGTGTCGCGCAGGTACGTGCCGAGCGCGGCCGGGTCGGCCACCTTGACCTTGCCGTTGCTGGGGTCCAGGCCGCGGCACCATTCGCGGCTGAACTCCTCGCGGGTGCCGAGTGCGTCGCGGTCGAGGATGCTCACGATGGTGTGGATCTCGTCGCCCCAGTTGTAGACGGGCGTAGCGGTCAACCCGACCCGGAAGGTCGCCTCGTCGGCGATCGCCGCGCCGGCGATGCCCTTCTGGGCGCGGTCGCCGCGGCGCAGCTCCTGCATCTCGTCGAAGATGACGCAGCGGACCCGGCCGGCCAGGTGGTCGCCCCATCCGGCGAGCTTGCTGTAGCTCATGATCAGCACGTCGGGGTCGCGGTTGTCCGGCATCCTGGCGGCCAGGTCGTACGGCGTGCGGCCGGTGACGATGTGCCCGCGGAGCCAGGGCAGGGACTTCTCCAGCTCGCCGAGCCACTGGGCGGGCAGGGCGGTGAGGGTGACGACGAGGGCGGGCAGCGCGGCGGGGTTGCGCAGTACCAGCAGCGAGGTGAAGGTCTTGCCCAGGCCGAGGTCGTCGACGAGCAGCAGCCGGCCGGTCGCGTGCACCAGGTCGGCGGCCTGCTGCTGGTAGGCCCGGGCGGGCCGGGCGGGCTCGCGCCAGCCGTACTGCGGCTGGTGACCTTCCAGGATCCGCAGCACGGTGTCTTCGGTGTTGCGGTGCCCGGTGGCACGCGCCTCGAGCCGGGCCAGGCTGACGGCGTCGGCCGGCGCCAACGGCCAGCGGTCCATGAACCACTGCAGGTCGCGGGAGCTTTGCGGGGTATCGGCCAGCATCGCGACGCGGGTGCGGTCCTGGCGCAGCTGGGGAAAGACCCGCTTGAGCCGGGTCATCACGTGCGGCTGCGCGGCGATGGCCCAGTAGGTGCGCCGGTCGCCGTCGGCCTCGGCCGGGACGTACTTGAACGAGCCGTACGTGGCGGCCATCAGAGTCCACCTCGCAGGACCAGCACGGTCACCGGGACGTCGCCGAGGACGGCGGGCGCGCCGGCGGCGTGCCGGGCGCGGGTGGTGACCAGCAGTAGCGCGCGGATGTCGGGGCGGCGGGCGTAGCGCTGCAGCTGCCGCCAGACGGCGAAAGCCTCGCCGTCGACCTTGACCTCGATGCCGATCCCCCCGGCGACAAGGAAGTCGATACGGCACCGGTCACCGAGCGGCACCTCACGTCGGGCTGTCACTCCCCCGGCGGCCAGCACCGCGGCGATGCCGTCGTGCAGCTGCAGCTCGTCGCGGTAGCGGTACCGTGCGCTGCCGATGCGGATGGCCAGCGCGGCGACGTCGGCCGCGGTCATTGGCGGCCGCCGAAGGGCACGGGCGTCAGCGCGGCCGGCAGGCGCAGCGGGTGGTGCGGGTGCCCCTGGCCGGTCACCCGCAGGCAGAGCGGCTCGACGCCCTCGGACCGCAGCAGCTCCAGGACCTGGCGGTCGCGCTCGTGCAGGCTGCCGTGGCTGCCCCACGCCACGACGACGCGGCCGCGGTCGGTGCGCGGGTCACGCAGCCGGGCGGCCAGCACCGCGTCGTTGTCGGCGCCGACCGGCCGGGGGTGCGTGTAGAGCTGCCGCGGGTCGGTGGAGCGCAGCGCGAAGAGGTTGAGCACGAGCAGGCCGCCGGCGCCCCAGCGGTGCGCGTAGCCACGGCACCGGCGGATGGTGTTGTCGGTGACGGTGGCCGTGGCGGTCGAGGGGTTGAGCATGACGAAGGTGACCCGCGGCCGGGCGAGGTCCCAGTCGCGGGTCAGGGCGTAGCGGTATCGGCTGTCGGCCGACAGGTGCACGCCGGCGAGGTCCTCCCCCGCGTGCAGAGCGGGCTGCAGGAGCACCTCGTCGTGCTCGGCGTCCCATCGGGTGCAGTGGGTGCGGCGGGCGCCGGCGGCGAGCTCCTCATCGGTGGCCACGGTGACCGACCAGCCCATCCCGTCGGGGCGGGCGGTCTGCACGTCCAGGACGGTGTACTCCTCACCGCCGGTGCGGTAGCGCCCGCCGACGCGCCGCGGGCCGATCCCGGTCGTGATCCAGCCCGGCGCATGCGGCGCCGGGTGGTGGGGGGTGCGGACCGTCGTCATGTGTTGACTCCTACCGATTCCCTACGTCATTGCTGATACTGCTCAGTTACAGAAGTCACTGGGCAGTGGCCGGCCCCGGACGGTTCAGTCGTCGGGTAGGGCGGTGAGCGAGCGCTCGTCGACGTGTTCGAGCACCGGCCGGCCGTCGCGCAGCAGGACGTGGTACACGTCGGCGTACACGCCGAAGTCGATCTCGGCCGCCCAGCACGGGTCGCACGGACAGCGCGGCCCCACGGTGTAGATGCCGTGCTCGGCGACCATATGGCCGTGGTAGTGCACCCGGGTACCGGGCTGGAACTCGATGCTTCGCCGCCGCATAGGACGTCCTCCGTGTCGACCGCATCGGCACCGCGGCCCGCGCACGCGCCGCCCGAGGGCGCCGGCTCGCGGGCCGTGGTGGGTGATTGCCGCCGTGCAGAACCCGCCGCGGCGCCGGGCCGCGTTCAGCGCCACGTCCGCGCCGGATCGGGTTCCTCGTGGACGACGTGGAACACGAACGGCGCCTCGGCCCGATGCCACAGCGCGTGCCAGACCAGCGCGATCAGGGCGAACAGGCCGGCGGCGGCGAGCGCGGCGGGGATCGTCCACGCCGGGCCGAGGGGCAGGGCGTCGAAGCGGTGGCCGCCGAGCACCTGGCCGACGGCGTAGGAGAGGTCGGCGCCCACGGCGACCGGGACGCTGGCCAGGCCGGCCAGCAGCATCCGGGTGCGGTAGCAGGCCCCGGGGTGCTCGACCTCCGGGTGCAGCAGGGCCGCGCGTGACAGCCACGGCGGATCCTCGCCGGCCAGCCAGGCGGCGATGGCCGCCTCCCGTCGAGCCGAGTCCGGCGACTCGGCGCCGGCCACCTGCGGCGCGGTGTCGATGCTCATGCGACGTCCTTCCCGCTGGCCGCCTCGCGGTCGGCCAGCGCGGTGATGAGGATGGCCAGCGCGGCCTCGTCGCAGCACACACCGCGCACGGGACCGGTCTGGTCGGTGAGGAACAGCTGCAGCCGGTCGGCGAGGTCGCCGGGCTGCCGGCACTGCGGTGAGTTCAGGAACAGGTCGACCAGCTCGCCGGTCGACCAGTCACTGCTCGTGTCGAGACGGGTGTTGGACCAGATCGTGAGGGTGCCCAAGGCGCCCATCACACCTCCTTACTTCTGATACTTTTGCGTATCAGTGGCGACCGTAGCACGGTGTTCCGATACTCAGAGGTCACGGAAGCAGAGGGGTATGCTCACGCAGTCATTGCTGGCGGAGGAAGAGGAACGCGACATCGTGGCTGCGCTGCCGCCCGCGTTGCGCCAGGCGCTCGAGGGCTACGAAGCTGCGCTCGCCGATGCGGACCTGTCGGGCAATACCCGCCGCGTCTACCGCTCGCGGGTGTCCAACTTCCTGGCGTGGTTGGCCGAGCAGCCGGACGCCGCAGCCGCGCTGACCGATCCGCACCGGCGCAACCGGGCCGTCGACGGCTATCAGCAGCACCTGCGCGACCAGGGCCGCGCTGCGATCGGCTCGGTCCGGGTCGCCATTGACGACTTCTACCGGCATCTCGGCCTCGGCGGCGCCGTCGCCGGCCGTGACCCGGCGGCGCCGGTCCCGACACCGGCGCTGACCCCGGCCGAGCTTGAGGCCGTCGACGCCGTGCTCGACGCGGGCGGCCCGGACGAGGCGGCCCGTCGCCGGGCGGTGGTGGGGCTGATGCGCTACGCCGGTCTCAACGGCGCGGAGATTTCGTCGCTCACCATCGCGGACGCGGTCCTGGTCGACGACGCCCGGATCGCGGTCGGCGGTGTGCGGCCGCGCACGGTCCCGGTGCACCCGCGCCTGACGCCGGCACTACGGGCGTGGCGCAAAGTCCGGGACCGCGTCGACGCCGCCCCGGACGCGCCGCTGTTTCCCAACCGTACCGGCGGGCACCTGAGCTCGCGCTCGGTCACAGGCATTGTCCAGGAAGTTGGCGAGCGGGCCGGGGTGACACTGAGCCCGGCGGCGTTGCACGCGACGTTCGCCGCGGCGCTCATCGCCGCCGGCGCCGACGCCGCGGTGGTGGCCGCGTTGACCGGCCGGCGCCCCGATGACCCGGTACCGCCGCCGGCACCGAGCCCCGCCGCGCTACGCACCGCGCTGCATCGGACCGCACGCCGTCCCTGAGCGTGCGGCAAGGCTTGCCGGACAGGCGGACTCTCGCCGGCGTGCCTGCGTTGAGATCCGCTAACCGGCTGGTTCCCGGCGGCATAGCGCCCCTTGCGCGGCGTGCTCGAAGTGTCCGATCGGCTGGCGAGCGGCCTCAGCCGACCGCGGTGCTTGCGCCGAGAAGTTCCGGCAGGAGCGGCCGCAGCCAGGAGTAGGGCCGAGCAGGTTCCGTAGTTCGGCGGCGTGTCCGTCGGCGTGCGCGGCGCGCATCAGGTCGTGCCGTGGCTCGTCGTCCCCTCGGTGCGGCCCGGCCAGCCGCGCCTGCTGCACCGCCCACCGCGCGCCGGCGGTGTCGCCGGCGTCGAGGGCTCGGTGTGCTGCGTCATCGGAGGTGAGGCCCGTTCAATGCCTGCGGGTGGGAGATCTGCCCGGTGTGGCGCTGGGTTCCTGCCCGGAGGTGGGAGCAGAGCCAGTTGTGTGGGCCGTCGGGCGTAGCGGGCGCGGGAACGCTTGCCCGGCCCGGACTGGCAACCCGCGCAGCGCGTCGGTGTAACCACTGGCTCGAGCTTGGCGAGGGCCCGTTCGAGCGCGCTGGTGGCGGCGTTGGGCCGGGTGATCGGCGTCCACACCGCACGAACATAGAACAGGTGCTTGCCTTGGGGCTTGTGCAGCTCGCCGCCGGGCTGGCTATGGAACAGCTCGCCGCGGGCCACCGTGTGCGGCAGCGCCCGCCCGAGTGCCTCGGCGAGCAGCGGCAGCTCGGGATGGAGGCGGGCGACCTGCTCCACCGCCACCTCGACGCGATGTCCCGCTGCCGGCTCGAACAGCTGCGTGGCTTCGTGCATGTGAATGGGGCCCAGATGTGCGCGACTTTGGGGCCCGGGTTGAGCGGTTTTCCTTGATCAATGTCGCTGACCTTGGGGCCCACTTCTGCGGTGGTTCAGGCATCGCCGGATGGGGCTTTAGAAGGGCGGGTCAGCGTCCGGGCGAGTGAGAACGGCGGTGTCGGGGAGCGGCAGTGCTGGGATGTCGTGGCTGGTGGGGTGGGTCCAGCCTCCGATCGGCCGGCGGATCGCGTGCGCGGTGTGGGCGATGACGCCGGTGAGTCCGGGGATCTCGATGTCACTGATCACGAAGGTGGTGCCGTTGTTGTCCTGTTTGACCACCAGGTAGGGATGCGATTCGGGCGGTGCGAGGATCGCGCCGACCGATGGCAGGTGGCGCATCTCGCCGTCCCATCGGACGTAGTCGGCGACGTCGGCGAGGGCGAGAACGGCTTGCAAGGCCCAGTGGGTGCGCGCGACGGGGTCGGCGATGATCCAGTCGGGTAGCGGGGTGAGTGCAGTTGGACCGCCGCGCTGTCGAGCTCCAGCCGCTGCGGCAGGGGTCGCTGGTGGTCTGCGGCGAGGCGCTCGTGCCGGGTGGCCAGCGCCTCGACGAGGGTCCTCACCGCCTCGCGAGTGGCTGGTTGGTCGGCGGGCGGCGACGCGACGACGACGGTCGGGTGCGGGTACAGCCGGTCGCGCACGTCGAGCAGTTCGAGGCCGAACCGGTCCCACGCGGAGTCGGTCCCGGCCAGGGGGCCTGCCACGCCTGCAGCGCCAGCTGCAGCGCGGCCTGGGCGAGGTCGTCGCCATCGTCGGCGGTCAGTTCGTCGCCGACCGCGCAGCCTAGATCGCTATACATCATGTTCGGCAGCGTGCGACATTGCCGGTGCTGTCGTCTACCCCGACGCCGGACCGCTGTGGATATCTCGGATTCATGCTGTGTGCGGCCTCGCCGGTGGCCGGGCGCGCGGGCATCCGGCCAACGCGGCGTCGCGTCGTCGTCCGATGACCGGTGTGGAACAGCATGAGCGCGCCGCCCGCGGCGCTGCCGACCCAGTGGACTGCCGACGGGACCGAGTGGTCGACCAGGTTACGCGAGCGCGCCGGCGAGGATGCCGACGCTGCGCGAGCGGCGCCGGGGGCGCGGGCAGTGTCCAGTACGACGACGCCGTGCTCGGTGCAGGTTCCTCTGTACGGAAAGAACCCGATGCTCATAACGAACCCCCGGGGAAATCCCCGGGGGTTTCCTACTTTTCCTGGGTCAGGCCGGGTCGAAATCGCCGGTCTTCGCGCCGTACAGGAACGCCGCCCATACGGCTGGCTCGATGACGAGCACCGGTCCGCTCGGGTCCTTGCTGTCTCGGACGGCGACGGCGCCGGGCAGCTCGGCGACCTCGACGCAGTTGCCTTGGTCTCCGCTCCGGCTGCTCTTGCGCCACTTGGCGTTAGTCAGGTCGTACATCATGCTCCTTTTGGATGGTCGCCAGGAGGGCCGCCGAGTCGGTGCGGTCCAGGCATAGCTTGTTGAGGGTCTTCCAAGCGGTCTCGTAGGTGGCCACCTCGTCGGGCTTGTCGAGGTAGAGGGCGCCAGTCAGGCTCTCGCTGTAGATCGTCGTTGGCTCCGGAGCGTGAGCACCTACCGCAGGGAAGTCGAGGATCACGAACGCGCCGGCGACCAGCGCGCGGTGCGGGCCGACCGATGACGGCACGATTTTCACGGAGACGTTCGGCGCCTGGTTCGCCGTGATGAGGCGGTCGAGCTGCTCGACCATGGCGGGCCGGTCCGCGAGCGGTCGACGGAGGGCCGCCTCCTCCACGATCACCTCCAGCGCGGGCGCCCTCGGCGCGGTCCTGATGAGGATCGCCTGCCGGGCAAGTCGAAGCGCGACTCGACGATCGATGTCCTCGGGCGTGATGTCTGGCCCGGTCGCGATGATCGCGCTGGCGTACGCGGCTGTCTGGAGCAGCCCGGGAATGAGGCCGGGCTCGTAATGCCGGACGCGGCTGGCCGCCGCCTCAAGTCCGACGTACAGCTCGAACCAGTCGGGGAGATTGTCGGTGTAGGAGTGCCACCAGCCCTTCGCCTTGGTCTCGGCGGACAGCTCAGCGAGTGCCTCCGTGATCTCCGGCAGCGCGCCGTACATGCCGCACATGGCGATCACGTCGATCCGGCGCACCGGGCTCAGGCCAGCCTCGACGCGGTACAGCTTGGCCTTCGACCATTCCAGGTTTCGCAGTGCGGCCTCAACGCTCATGCCGGCCTGCTGCCGCAACTCCTTGAGCGTCCGGCCGATCGAGCGACGCGGCACCGTCGATCCCGAGTCCGTCACAGACACACCTCCCGTCTCATTATGAACGGCTCGCCCGTCTCGTATGAGACGGGCCTAACGCGCGAACCTCGACACGTCAATACTCATTTCGAGATTCTCACTTCCAGCCGTTGCATTCCGCATTGAGCGTAGGTGATGCTCTCTCCAGTGGCGCCCGCCTTGGTACCGGTAATGCTGATGCGGGCGTCCACCTAAGCTCTCGCATCGGTTTCGTCGGGCCGCCTTCCAACGAGCGGGTGAGAGATCAGGGCCGCCCGTTTGCGGCGGGCGGCCCCACCTCAGCAGGAAAAACGGGACGGAGGCACCCATGCATGCACGCGTAGGCGCCAGCGCCGTCCTGGATGCGGCGCAGGTCGTCATCAACGAACACCGCCCAGGCCCCGACTGCTTCGGCCGGTGCTCCAAGTGCGGCAGCGCCTGGCCATATTTACCGCGCAGCCGGGCAGGCACCACCTTCTACCGCGCTGAACGGCTACCACGCCGCACGCCGGCCGCACCCGCCGTCGGGGACGGGGTGCCGTGGTCACCGATCGACTGGTTCGGGTCCGGCAAGATCACCACCAGCGCACACGGCAAGCCAGCGCCACACGCCTGGGAGATCCGGAAATCAAAGGATCCTGGCGTGATCGGCCACCCGGAGGTGCCCAGCATTGGTGACCTGCTCAACCTGCGCGATGAGGACTACCTCTACGGTTCGGGCGCGCTCCGACTGCGCGTGACCGAGGTGCACGAGAGCCAGCCCATGCCGGACTGGGTCCAGGTCACCGGCACCCACATCGCCTGGAACGACAGCGAAATCGGCGAGCGCACGGTCTTCGTCCGCAAGGACGCGCTCGGCCGCGCCACCACTGCCAGGCAGTCGCGTTGACCGACTACACCCGACCCAACCAGGAGCTGTGGGCCAGGAAGTACAACTGGCCGGCCGGCGCCCTGGAGGCGTGCAACGCCATCGAGGACCAGCACCCGGACTGGCATCCGCTCTGGGAGCCAGACTCGGACAGCGGCTCCCGCCAGCAGTGCGGCTTCTACGCAGGCCGATCGCGAGCGGCACATCGGCACGTGGACGATCGACGGCTGGCGGCGCCCAACCCCAGGACAGGGCGGGGTCACGACAGGTCTCTGACTCCGTCCGATTACTACACCCCCCGGGCCGCAGCCGTCCCCCGCGGTGAGCCCGGCAGGAGACCCCCACCGATCTTGGTGCGCCGATCGGTGGGGGTCTTCCTGCAGTTGGATCGAGGAACTGCCGAGCACCCCGCCGCCCGACCGGTGTGGGCCTACAGCCGGGCAGAGATCGCGCCCACCCCGTCCGGTGGGAAATCGTCGCACTGATGTACGACCCGGACGTCGTCGTCGTAGGATGAGGTATGGCCGAAGCGTCCCGCAGTACCGCCGAAGTGGTCGCTGCCCACGGGTTCCGGGTCGACCCGGAGCGTGTTCGGGCCGCCACTGCGCGTCTACGAGCCGCCCAGGCGGCCTTCGCCGGCGAGTCGGCTCGCCGCGGCGACGACGCGCAGGCGTGGACGGAGGCCAACGATCGCGAATCCCGCAACGTCGCGTGACCGACTTCGGGTTCGTGCTCGACACGTCGGCGATCCTCGGCTACGCGCAGCTGCGGATCGGTGTTGCCGAATTACTGCTCAGCGCAGCAGAGCTGGAGCAGGTCTTCGGAGCCACTGAGCTGTGCCTGGGTTCGGCCGCCGACCTCGAAGTGGCGGGGATCGGCACAGCGCTCGGCGCCACGCCATCCGGGATCACGCGTCGCTGGTCGTGCTCGCTGACGCCATCCTGCCGGCCGACCGGCGGGTGGCGCTGCATCGGCTGTTCCCCACCCGCGCGGACGTGGTCAGTGCCTTGCTTGCCTCGTTTCATTGGCGCGTCCCGATCGTCACGTACGAGCCGACGGTGTACGTCGGCGCCAACGGCATCCTCTATCGCGATGTGCTGGAGATCGAGGATGCCTGACCTCCGCTAACGACTGGCGCGGCCCGTGGTGAGCCCGACGCGCTGCCGGACTATCGTCTGCGTCCGACGCTCCGGCCCGGGCCGGGTGCAAGAGGCCCAGACGTCGCGGCCCGGGCCGCGACCGCGTCCACACCCGCCGGCGTAGAGCGCACAGCCAGAGCGCGTTGACGCGCGGGGTGCATATTGCCGGCGCGCCTCAGCGGCTCGGGCACGGGCTTCGGCTCTGTGCTGCTGCCCAACCGGCACGCGGCCGCCAGGCTGAGCATCGAGTGGGAAGTGTCCGAGGTACGGGCTGGCGCCGATTTCCGCTCCGGGCCCAATGACGCATCTCGGTTGAGCGCCCGGCGATGGAGCCGACGCGGCAACGTCGAACGCGAATCCGTCACGGACACACCTCCCGTCTCATTCTGAACGGCTCGCCCGTCTCGTTTGAGACTGGCCTAATGTGCGAACCTCGACACGCCAATACTCATTTCGAGATTCTCACTTTCACCCGTTGTATTCCGCATTGAGCGTGGGTGATGCTCTCTCCAGTGGTGCCCGTGTTGGTCCGACGATGCTGATGCGGGCGTCCATCCACGCTCTCGCATCGTTTTCGTAGGTCCGCCTTCCAACGAGCGGGTGAGAGATCAGGACGACACGCAGGTGCACGGGGTGGAGACAGCGGCCATGAGCGACGCACAGGCGCATCGGAACCGGTTGGCGCTGGTGTTCAGCGGCGCGTATGCGGCGCTGCTCGACGGCAACTCTTCTGCGGCGACCAGGCTGATCATGGGTGTGTTGCGGCAGTTCGACCCCGGCCCCGGCCCCGGCCCGAGGCCGGCACCGTCGGACCCAATCGTGATCGAGTTGTCCGTGCTGGTCGCCGCGATCGCCGCGGACAGCGACGACGCCCCAGCGGACGTGGTGGCGTGGGCGCGGTGGAGCGTCGCCGCCGCCGCCGAACACCACGGACGAGGGCACCTCGCGACCCGCCGGGCACGACTCGTCCTCGCCCGGGTGCTGAGCACCCACGGTGACCATCTCGCCGCCGCCGAACAGTACCGCCGCCTGGTCGAGGACTACGCCGCGCTCGGTGAGCACGACGAGGCGCTGCATCTGCGGGCCGTGCGGGCGGCGGCGCTGCATAACGGCGGGCGCTGCTACTCCGCAGTACAAGAACTGAAGAAGGTGTGGCGCAGTTGCCGCGCCGCCACCGGCGGCGACGCCACGACCGGGACCCCGGCCGACGTCTCGGTTGATGTGTGGGGCGGCGGCTGGGATTCCGCGGTGGCGCAGTATGCCGGTCAGTTGGTGGCCATGCTGACCGCGTGCGGCCGGCTGCAGGAAGTCCGCAGTGTCGCCGAATCCCCGGAGGCGCCGGCAACCAGCGTCCCACGCTCGGGACCGATCGGCGACGGGCTGAGTGAGCAGGTTGCGGATCTCGGTACGGCGGTCGACGCAGGGCATGCGCTCGTCTGCGAACGGCAACGAGACGATCCCCTCGCGGTGCGCCTGCAACCCAACCGGGGGCGCAACTGGACGGACCTGTTGCCGTGACGACCACGACGATGCATACCAGCACGAGCCGCAGTTTGACGGGCGGCGCGGCGGCGGCCAGTGCAGCGGCCGGCATGGCGGCCGACGCGGGTGGCAGCGCGGGCGGGGAGCGGGTGCGGCAGTTCCCGGCGTGGCTGGATCGGAACTCGGCGCCGGCGATGGTGGCGTATGCGGCACAGCGGTGGCCGTGGACGATCGTCGACGTCGGTTCGGGACCGGCCTCACAACGTTTGATTCACGGCGACCCGCGGTTGGCTGCTGCGGTCGGGGCGGCGATCGGCGACCCGGTCACCGACGCCGAGGCATATGCCGAGGTGTGGCGGCTTTCGGTGTCATGCCGGTGGCCGGGCGGGCACCTGCCGGAGGTCGCCGGCTCGCTCGCTACCGCAGGCATCGGCCGACGTCCGGGTGCGCTCATCATCAACCTGGATGCGGGCACGACACAAACGGTGCTGGCCAACGGGTGGGTGCGGTCGACCACGATGCGGCAGATGCTGGCGCAGCTCGACGAGGAGGGCTTGCTCGGCCGCCTGCGACCCGCCGCCAGCGGCGGCCTCGGCTGCTACGCGCTGACCATGCCGTTACCACCCTTGTTCGGTGTGCCAACGTCGGCTGTTGCCCGATCGGTATCGGCAACTGCCAGGGCGGCACGCGACGCCGCGGGCGACCCACCGGTCGCAACACCCCGTACGGCACCCCGTAACACAGTCAGTCCGGCATCCGGCGGGCGGTGGGCGTTGCTGTCACCGGAGCAGCGCGCGGCATTGACCCGCGACGTGGTGTCGCGCTATGAGCAGGGCGCGTCGGTGCGCGCGGTGAGCGGACAGACGGGCCTGCCGTGCAGCAGGGTCTACACGATCCTGGTCGAAACGGCGACTGAGATGCGCCCTTCGGGTTGGCCGCGCCAACCGCGCGACGACGCCCACACGGCCAGCGTCGTGTCGCGCTACGGCGGCGGCATGTCGATTCGCATGATCGCCGGCGCGGACCGCATCTCCTACCGCACGGTCATGCGCATCCTGAACGAGGCGGGCGTCAGCCGCCGACGCGGCCCCAGACGACGTTCATCGCCTGGGACGACCAACGACAGCGACGGCCCCGGAAACGGGCGCGCCGAGCAGAGGACTACCAGCACGACACGCGAAACACGCAACGGGGAGGGCGGTACGTGACAAAGGTCGATGTGGCACGGCTGCTGGCAGGGGATGAGGCCGGCACCGCATGGCAGTTGTACGAGCAGCAGTTCACCGTCCTGAACGCGCACGCCGTCCAGCGGCATCTGATGAAGGAGGCGGAGTTCTACTACGTGTGCCAGGACGGCAATGTGGAGAAGTGGCGGCTCTTTGACGATCATGACCAGCTGGTGGGGCTGGCGACCTACACCAACGTGTTGGAGTCGATGCCGCTAATCAGTCCGGAGTACTTCGCGGCACGCTATCCGGAGCAGTACGCGGCGGGGCAGGTGTGGTACTGCGGGTTCGTCTGCATCGCCAACGGGGCCGACTCGACCACCTTTCTCGAACTGATCACCCGCATGTACCGGCAGGCGGCCGCCCGCGGCGGGGTGATCAGCCTCGACTTCTGCGGGTTCAACAATGACCTTGCGCAGCTTGTCAAGGTGGCGCTGACCCGGCTGGCCGGCGGCCCGGACAGCGGGTTCCAGGCTGTCCGGGCCGACATCCAGACGTACTGGGTGTACGTGACGCCACGCGATCACCTGGTCAACGGAGCGGCCCAAGGAGTGCGGCGCTGATGGGGGCCGCGCTCACCGAAGCGGGTACCCCAGGCGGGCTGTGGGGCATCGAATTGGTGCTCGACCTCGAGGGCTGCGACCAGGCGGTCATCAGCAGCGGCAGGCACATCCGCCACTTCGCGCGCGCCCTGTGCGACGAGATCGGCATGACACCCCACGGCGCGCCGGTGTGCGAACGCTTCGCCCTCGACAATCCCGAGGCGGCCGGGTACTCGCTGGTCCAGCTCATCACCACATCCAGCATCAGCGCACACTTCGCCGAGAACACGGGCCGGGCGTTCGTCAACGTGTTCTCGTGTAAGCCGTTCGACACCGACGCGGCGACCCGGTTCATCCTGGACTTCTTCCACGCACAGCACCACAGGGCACAAGTGCTGCACCGGGGCGCGCTCAGCGCGGACGCCGTACCTGGCGGGGCGGCGACATGACCGCACGTCAGGCCATCGACGCCGGGGCACAGCCCCCGCAGTATGCCGAGCTCGCCGCCGTGCAAGGGCGGCAGTTCCCAGCATGGCTGGACACTGTGTGGACCGGCGCCACGGACGGCGCCCCAACGGGCGGGCGGGCTGCGCTGCTGGTGGAGGCGGCGCAGCGGTGGCCGTGGCAGGTGTGGGTCAGCCCTGGCGGGTCAGCGACGCCGACACCACTCCTGGCCCTCAACGATGCGTTCCTGGCCATGGTGCTGCAGGTCCCGATCGGCCACGTCGTCGACAGCGCCGACGACTACACCGACGTGTGGTGCCAGTACGTCCTACGCCGTCTGCCACGCGGATCGGTCGCCACGGTGGCGGGCTCGCTGGTGCAGTATGCGCGCGAGCCCGGCGGACTGACCATCGAACTCGGCGGCGAACCAGGCTCCGAACAGCACCCCCAACACGGCGGCGCGGTACAGCAGGTCATCGCCTCGGCGCACGTGCAGCGCAGCACGCTACGGTCACATCTGCGGCAACTCGAAGAGGACGGCATGCTCGGCGTCCTGCGCCGGGCCACCGGCACAGACTGGGGCTGCTACGCCCTCACCATGCCGTTGCCCGCGCTCGCCGCCGCCGTACCGGACAACTCAGTACCGGACACGGGAACGCGATGAGGGACTTCGGACCGCCGAGCTCCCGCGCCGAGGCGGAACGGACCGTGGCGGCCCATACCGCCCGAGACGGCATCTGCGAGGGATGCCTGGCTGCCTGGGCGCGAATGACCCCGTACCCGTGCATCCACCTGCAACGGGCACAAGTGCTCCTCAACAACGACACCGAAGAGGGCACAGACCCGTCCAGCCGCTAAGCATCGCGGCTCATT
This sequence comes from Dactylosporangium sucinum, assembly GCF_014647515.1. Lineage (GTDB taxonomy): Bacteria > Actinomycetota > Actinomycetes > Mycobacteriales > Micromonosporaceae > Dactylosporangium > Dactylosporangium sucinum. The sequence goes on from NZ_BMPI01000010.1 coordinate 120,716, forward strand.
GCGGGCTCATTGCCTGCGGCCTCTCAGGCGACGTGCGCCCCGGGCGGCTCGACGAGCAGCAGCACCGGCCGCAGGACTTCCCGTCCATCGCAGCGCCCTCGGGCCGCATGCACGGAAACGACTGACGAGGAAAGGACGTACGGCAGTGCGGATCGGCTACAGCATGTGGGGGTTTCTCGGCGCCGGCGTAGTCGACACCCCGGACGGTGCGCGCAGCTACCGCCGCTCGGTCGTCGACGGCCTGCGCGGCGCCGGGCACGACGTTGTGTTCCTGCAACGGAACCGGGACCGCAACGAAGCGTCCGACCCGGTGCCCGATTTCCGGTGGGACGACGGGTTACCGCCGCTGGACGCGTTGGTGCTGGAGTGGCGGTGGCGGCTGCCAGGCCGCAACGACACGCCGTGCGGCTCCGTCGGCCATACCTGCGACCTGCACCGGCAGACCCAGCTGGTAGAGCACTACACCCGCACGGCCGGGACGCCGACGCTGCTGTGGGACCTGGACCGGCAGCTGCAGCCCGACGATCCGGTGCGCGACCTCCCGAACGTTGTCGTGGCCGACTTCGCGCTGCGGCAGGAGCCCGGCGTGGTGTCCCTGCCCTGCCCGGTACCGGACGTGCTGCTCGACACCGCCGACCCGGCCGCGCTGGCCGCGCTGAACCGGCCGACCGATCTGGTGTACGTCGGCAACCGCTACGACCGAGATCCGGCGTTCGACAAGTACTTCGCGCCGGCGGCCCGGCAGCTGGCGCACGAGGTTGCCGGGAAGTGGACCGGCGTCGAGCACTGGCCGCACGTGCGGTTCACCGGCCGGGTGGCCTACCCGGATGTGGTGAGGATCCACCGCCGGTCGTTGGCCACGGTGCTGCTCATGCCGTACCGGTATGCCTCGGTGGCCGCGATGAGTTCGCGGCTGTTCGAAGCCGTCACGGCGGGCTGCGTGCCGCTGGCCACCGCGGAGCTGGCCTCCGCGGACGTATTCGTCCCGCCGCAGCTGCAGGTCACCGGCGGTGCGGAGGTGGTCGAGCGGGTGCAGTGGCTGCGCCGAATCCAGGGCACCGCCGAGCACGTCGCGGTGCTGGCGCAGTGCCTGCAAAGGCTCGAGCCCTTCCGCGCCTCCCGGCAAGCCGCCGCCCTGGACCAGTTATTGCGCCACATCCCCACCCCAGCACGGGCCGCCGGCATCACCCGGCTGGCCTCCGGACCAGCGACGAGGAGCTGATCATGCTCACTCCGGCAAGTTTCGCCACGTTCACCGACGCCTATCTGGCCGTCCTGCGCACGATCGTCGACGAGCCGCATTTCGTCACCGTGGGCCGTGGGAAGGACGCCTGGGAAGTCCCCAACGTCAGTTTCAGGCTGGCCAACCCGATCGCCCGCACCCCGTATCTGGCGGGCCGGCGCGCGAACCCGGTGTTCAACGTCGCCGAGTTCCTGTGGTACGTCGCCGGCCGCGACGACCTCGACATGATCGCCTACTACGCGCCGCGGCTGCGGCAGCTGAGCGTCGACGGGCAGCACCTGGCCGGCACCGCGTACGGGCCGCGGCTGTTCACCCCCGGCGGCGCCGACGGGCGCAGCCAGTTCCAGCGGACCCTGGATCTCACGGTGAACGAGAGGGACAGCAAACGCGCCGCCATGATCATCATGCGGCCGGACGAACTGGAGGACTCGAGCCACCCGGACGTGGCCTGCACGCTCGCCCTGCAGCTGATGCTGCGTGACGGCGCCCTGCACATGACCGGTTACATGCGCGGCAACGATGCCAAGATCGGGCTGCTGTGCGACGTGTACTCGTTCACGATGATCCTCGAGTTCGCCGCTCGGCTGCTGCGCGTCCCGGTGGGCACCTACACCCACCACGTCGGCTCGATGCACATCAACACCGCCGACCTCGACCAGGTCCGGGCCATCCTCGCCGAGGCGGAATCCGCACCCGGAGGCGGCTCGTTCCCAGCGGATCCGATGCCGGCCGCCACCGACTGGTCCGTCATCTCCGAGGTCCTGGACCACGAGGAAGCGCTCCGCACCAATCAGTGGGCCCTGTCCCCGGCCGAGGCGGCCGACCTGCCGGTGGACCCGTACTGGCAGCGGATCGTGCTGCTGCTGGAGGCGTACCGGCAGCTTCAGCACACCACCGAGCCGGTCACCCGGGACGTACTCGACGCGCTGCATCCCGGGCACCGCTGGCTGCTCGCTCACCGCTGGCCCGACCGCATCCCGGCAGCGGCGGTGCAGCGATGAGCGCTGAGCCCGCCGCGGCGGTGCCGGCCGCGGCCGGCGCGGATCAGCGCGGCGTCCGGACGGTGTCGTGGGCGGACTGGACGGTCGTGCTGCTCAAACCGGACTGCGTCCGCCGCGGTCTGGTCGCGCCGGTACTGGCCTGGGTCGAGGAGGCGGTGCAGCTGGTCGACACGCGCCGCGTGAAGCCCACCATCGAGCAGGTCTTCGCTCACTACGACGACATGCTGCCACTGTCGGAGGAGCTCGGCAGGGATGTGCCGGCCGAACTGCGGCGAATCTACGTCGGCCAGAGCGTTGTCATCGCCCTGGGTCACGGCCCGGACGCCGCGGCGCGGGTGCGGGCCATGGTCGGGCCCACCGACCCAGCCGCGGCGCCGGCCTCGACCATCCGCGGCCGGTTCGCCAGAGACTCCCTGCGCCGCGCGATGGCGGACGGGCGGCTCGTCGACAACCTCATCCACACCTCCGATCACGCCGGGGTCGTCGAACGCGACTTCGGCATCTGGTACGGCCCCGACCTCGCCCACCTGCTGCACCCCGAACACGCGCCGATCCCCAGCTCTGCAGGAGGCAACTCATGACGCTTGTCGATCTCGGTATCCCCGGCATCGGGCGCACCGCGAAGCAACTGCCGCTCATGCCCGCCGACGAGCAGGCGGGCCTGGACCCCTACATGGCCACGATCGTGGGCTACCGCAAGTCCGGGCTGTCGCTCAACCACATCATCGGCTGCCCGCTGGACTGCGGCTACTGCGTGCGGCACTTCTGGGGCAACTTCGACGACAAGAGCCCGCACCTGCTCGTACCCACCGAGCAGGCGATCGACATGCTCATCACCCATCCCGGCTTCGAACCGCACGTCACCCCGGTCCAGGTGTTCAACAAGGCCACCGACCCGTTCCTGCCCGGCGTCAAGCCCCACCTGTTCCAAGTGCTGACAGCACTGGACGAACGCGGCTACACCAACCACATCCTCGTGATCACCCGATTCAAGATCACCGCCGAGGACATGGCCGTCCTGGAGTCCCTGCAGCACCTGCGGGTGACGCTGCTGCTCACCTACAGCGGCATCCGCGACGAGCGGATCGAACCGATCGCCAAGTCGGACATCACGCTCACCTCGCTGCGCACCGCCGCCGCGCACAAACAGCGCACCGCCGTGGTGCTGTACTGGCGGCCGATCGTGCCCGGATGGAACACCGACCCGGCCACCATGGCCCATGTTCTGGACGCCGGGCGGGACGCCGACGCCATCGTCTTCACCGGCTACTACCACCAGGAGGCCAACGACGCCTACCTGCGGTCGCTCGGCGTCGAGCTGCCGTTCGGCCCCGACGACTACCACCGGCGCAAGACCATGTCCGACGAGCTCGACGCGACGGTCGTCGCCGCCTGGCGGGCGTCGGGCATCAACACCCCGTTGTTTCGCAAGACCAGCTGCGGCGTCGGATACGCCCACGGCGCGGCCGACTACAACGGCCACTGGGGCGTGCCCGGCCTGTGCGACATCTGCCCCGCCAAGCAACAGCGGCGCTGCGCTGCCGCGCACACCACACCGACCCCCGCCGCGCTGGATGCCGTGCTGGGCCGGCTCGGGTTCACTGGCGTGCCGTACCGTATCGATGAGGGCCACATCTGGGTGTCCGGGCTCACCGAGATGCAGCGATACCCGATCCAGCACCTGCTCGGGTTCCAGATCTGGAACGTCGACTCGCCGCACTTCGACGGCGCGCACGGCCGGTCACCCCTCGGCCATACCATCGGCGAAACTGACCTGGCTGCGGTGGAGGCCGCGAAAGCGGAGCTGACCCTGGCCGCCCGCTACGAAGACGACTGACGATACGACCACTGAAGACAACCGGCTCGCAACGGGAGATCAGCGTGGTGCACCCAACGATCCAGACGTGGTCGGCGCGGCCCTGGCATGCGGCGCCGCTCGTGGCGATCGACCTGGAAGGCAGCGGCGCACAGGACGGCGCGCAGGAGGCGATTCTCGAGATCGCCGCCGTCCGGCTGTTGCACGGTGCCCCGGACACCGCCACCGCCTACACCACGCTGATCGACCCCGGCCGGCCGATAGCACCCCGCCCATGGATCTCTCCGGGACTCGCTGGCGACGCGCTCAGGGGCGCTCGCGCACTCGCGGCGGTCGAGCCGGAACTCGCAGCCCGGCTCAACGATCGGATCCTGGTCGGGCACAACATCGGCGTGGACTGGCGCCTGCTCCACCGCCGTTGCCCGACGATCGCGCCGGCCGCGCTGCTCGACACCTACAAGCTCGCCCGGTCACTGATCAGCGCAGGCCCCCACAGCCTCAGTAGCCTGATCAACGCCCTCGACCTCACCGCCACCGCCAACGCCGCCGCGCCAGGCGGCCGGCCACACCGAGCCCTGTGGGACACGACCGCAACTGCCCTGCTCCTAAGTGCGCTCGTCGCCCGCGGCTGGCCGTCCGAACCGACCCTGTCCACCGTGCTCGCCGCCGCTGGCCAGCCGCTGCACAGCCAACCCTCTGCAGCCGTCACCGGCCCCGACGCCGCGACGCTGTTCTAGTACGAGCGGAGTTTCCACATGGTCGACGTGTCCGAGGTGGTATCGCCCCGGATCGTCGTGGCCGCCGCGATCATCATGGACGGGCGGGTCCTCGCTGGCGAGCGCGCCGCCGAGCCGGTCACCCTGGCCGGCATGTGGGAGTTCCCCGGTGGCAAGGTCGAGCCCGGCGAGACCGAACCTGAGGCGCTTGAGCGGGAGTGCCGCGAGGAACTGGGCGTAGCCGTCGACGTTGGTCGTCGGGTCGGCGCCGACGCGCCCATCCAGCCGGGCCGGTCGGTGCTGCGGGTCTACACCGCGGTGCTGCGCCATCCGGCGTCCCCGAGCGCACGCCAACATCGGCAGCTTCGGTGGCTCAGCGCGGCCGAACTCGCCACCGTGCCGTGGCTGCACTCCGACGCCACCGTACTGCCCGCCATAGCAACCCTGCTCCTGGCCGCCCAGTGTGATGCCGCCGCCGGCATCAACTCATGGCTCCCAGGCCGGGTGCCGCGGCCCGGCGCGGGCGACCAGCCCCGGAGCCGATGAGGCGCGGCACATCGCGCAGGTACGTCCATCAGCGACGAGCTTTTCCACACAGCCCACCGCGACGGGTCACGATCTACGAGCTCGCCGCCGCGCCGTGTTGGACGCTCGACCTGATCAGGGGCGCTGGACACTGCTGGGGGAAAGGGCCCATGACAGCGGGCGGCCTCGGCCGCACCGCGGGCCGTCTCCACCACGGCCGCGAAGTGCAGCCCGTCGTCATCCGCGACGGCCCGACCGTGCCGGCTCAGCGGCCCGGGCCGTGGTACTTGATCCCGAGCGACGGACGGGCCAGGGCGGCGACCGCGGCCGCCGCCCCCACGACCTCGCGAGCGAGGCATTCGGCGACGGGCTTCCGGTCCCACTCGCCACGGTCCGCGCGGCCTGGCGGGCCGTGGTCCAGCGCGTCGTCGTGCCCGGCGAACAGCACTCCCCCGTCCCGGTCGCAGCGGACGAGCGGGCTGAGCGGGCGTGGGACCTAGCCGAGCGCGCCGCCGACGGCCGCACCCAGGCGACCGTCCTGCCCCGCCGGATGCGGCGTATCGACCAGCGGCTCACCGCCTACGGCGTGCCGTGGAACGTGCCCGGGATCGCGCAGTTCGACCGCGGCCCGGCCAGCCCCGAGCCGGTGACAGCCAAGGGGCTCACCACGCGGACGCTGGTCGGCGTGCTCGCCGGCGCGTCCGAGGTGAACGGCCCGACCATGGCCTCGTTCGTGCGGGCCTTCCTGCCGCCCGGCGCTGCCAGTCCGATCGCATCCTGGATGGAGTACCCCGAGAGCGCCGTCCGCGACCCCGCCGACGTCACCGACGGCGCCGGGCTGCGCCTGATCCCGGACGGCGACATCCGCCAACACCTGCTGCGTGTCATCGACGCGGCGACGCCGGAGCAGCTGCGCGCCGC
>NZ_BMPI01000010.1:126973-141186 GCF_014647515.1 Dactylosporangium sucinum
GTGGCGGGCGGCGGCGGACATGCGCGAGTGGGCGCTGGCCGAGTGCGCCGCCGTCGAAGCCGAACTCGACAGCGGTGCGCTCGGCCAGGCGACGCTGCGCTGGATGCTCGGTGCCGCCTTGGGCATGCCGCGCTACTTCGTCCGCGAAGTGCTCCGCGACCGCCGCTGGTCCACGGACACCCGAGTGACGAACGCCATCGTCCTGCTCGAGATCGGCGCGGGCCTGCAACGTCTGCGGGTGCTGGTGCCCGACGCCCAGTTCGAGCTCCTGCCCCAGATCCTGCCGCCGTCCCTGCACGAACTCGCCGTCGGCGGCCACGCCGCACCGTCCGCCGGCGCATGACCGCCAGCGCTCCGCGGCCATCACGGCCGCCCTAGCGCCCGGGAGCTGGCCGGCGCTGCAGCCGGTGATACGTCTTGCGGCACTGCGGGCTGCAGAATTGGGTGTCCCGTGCGCCAGCCGCCGTCCCCCCGCCGGCCCCGGCGCACCCGTCGTGCACAAGTTCTTGCCGCAGTACTCGGCACTGCTCCTGCGATGCGCCACGCCGATGTCAGCGCTTGTCGCCCATTTCGATGTCAGCAGATTCGCCGTGCCTGACATGAGGCGCCGCGAACACCTCCGCGCTGGTGCCCCTCATCGCGGTGTTCCGTCCACGGTCGCGGCGCCGGTCCCCGTCGGTGTCAGGGTGCTGTCCGCTGGCGCGCCGCCAGCCCGAGTGCTGTCCCCGTCGCGGCGCTGCACGGGTGGTGCGGGGGTGCCGGTGTCCGGCTCGGGCAGCCGGTAGACGCGCGGGGCCATCGCGACCCGGCCGGCGTTGACGAGCGTCGGCGCGACCCGAACCCGCTTGACCAGCGCGCCGCCGGGGCCGTGGTGCTGGCGGCGCCAGTGGCCGCGGCGGGCGTGCGGGGCGAGGGTTCGACCGGTGCCGCCGTCGGCCGGGTCGCTGACGGTTGTGCGTTTCACGTTGAGGACCCGCACGGCGCCGGCGCCGCCGTAACGGGCCAGGCGCCGGAAGTCACTGGCCGTGCCCAGCCGCTCCCAGCCGGCGCGGTTACCGGCGTCGGGCAGGCGCAGTTCACGGTCGGGTTCGTGCCAGTCGGCCCAGGCGGCCACCGCGGCGAGGTTGCCGACCTCGGCGGCCCAGCGGGTCGTGCTACGCCGGGCGGGCACGACGTAGCGGCCGAGCATGCCGCCGGTGGCGGACGGTACGGCCAGACACCAGGCGAACAGGTCGTCGAGGTGGCCGAGGCTGTCGCCGAGGAGCAGGACGGCTTCGACGAGCGCGCCGCGGGCGCTGATGGCCTCCCACAGGGTGACCGGGGTGCCAGCCGGGGACGGGTGAATGTCGGCGAGGCTCACCGGCCGCGTGGTGCGGGTCAATTCCAGCAGCCGGGCGTCCAGCGTCGTCAGGGACGCAGCGCTGCCCGGCTCGGCCGGCGGGACGACGATCGGGTCGGAGCAGCACAGCAGGACCTGGGGATAGGGCAGCCGAATCTCGGCGAGGTCCTCGTCGGGCAGCGGCGTGCCGGCGACGAAGGCACTGGTCTGCCCGGGCGGCAGCCAGAACAGCCCGGCCGTGTTGAGCCCGACCGCGGCGACGGCCTGCTGGCCGACCACGGCCGGACCGCCGGTGCCGTCGGCGTGGCGTGACCAGGCGCCGAGGGCGGCCAGGCCGTAGAGGTGGCGCAGGTCGAGTGCGTCACCGGGGTGCGGGAAGTGCGGACGGGGCGACCACGGCGCCTGCATCCGCCCGCCGGCGCGGGAGATGGCGGCGTTGCGGGCCAGGTCGTCGCGCAGCCGTCCGGTGAACGCCGCGGCGCCTTCGGCGGCCAGGCTGGCGCGCCGGGTCGCGGCCAGCGCAGCAGTCAGCGGGCCGTCCCCGGCCGGCGGCACGCCCGGCATGGTGCTACCGGGTTCGCGGGCGGGTTCGTGGCCCAGTGCGGCGGCCACCGGATGGCCGGCGTCGCCCTCGGCCAGCCAGGGCAGCGGATGCCAGGCGTGGACCGCGTCGAGGTCGATGGCGCCAACGGTGGTGGCGGCGACCCTGGCAGCGACCACCCGTGCGTCGTGCAGGCCGGCGCGGCCGGCCTCGGTGTGCGCAGCCTCTTCTGCGTGACCGAGCCGTTCGATCGTGCTGCGCCACGGCTGGCGCAGCAGCGGCGCCATCCAGTCGTGCTGCTGGGATCGCGGCGCCGACCGTGCGGTGGCCCGCCGCTGCCGGCGGGCGGCCTGGATGGCGACCACCGCGTCGACGTCATGATCGCCCCGGTCGATGTCGGTGATGACGGCCCCCGGCCGACCGATCAGGGCCATCAGGGCTTCGGCGTTCTCCAGGGCGCTGCCGCCCAGCGTGGCCTCCACCCGGCGCAGCAGCGCCTCCCACGCCGTGCCGAGCCGTTTGTCGAGCGGCTCGATGCGGGCGACGGCGTCGGCCAGCAGGTCGACCTCGCCGGCCAGCCGGACCCGCTCGGCTTCGGTAGCGTGGTCGCGTTCGGCCTGTCGCCGGGCCAGCAGGTCGCGCAGGGATGCCACTTCGGCCGCGTCGGCCTCCGCCTGGACCCGCCGGGCGCGTTCGGCGGCGAGGTCGCGCTGCGCCTGCTCGATCTGCGCGGTAAGGCCCTGCACGTCGCGACTGTGCTTGGCCCTCGCATGTTTACCGCGTGCCATCGGCCGCTCCCGGCTGCGGGCCGGTCTCCAGCCCGGCCGGCACGGTGAACCATTCGACCCCGGCCGTGGTGAGGTCCGCGGTAAGCCGCCGGCGGATCTGCGCCTCCTCGGCGAACAGCGCGGCCAGCCGGGCGCCGGGCTCGCCGAGGTCGGGCAGGTGCGATGCGCGCAGCAGCCGCCCGTGCAGCAGCCGCAGGTGATCGGTGCGGGTGAACGCGGTGCTCAGCCGGTCGGCCAGGCCGGTGGCCCGTTCGCGCAGAGCGAGGACCCGGTCGGAGGTCAGGGTGTCGCGGTCGCGTTCGGCAGCCAGCAGAGCGGCCTGCACCGAGGGCCGCTCGGCGGACGTGCGTTCCGCGGCTGCGCGCAGGTACCGCTCGCGGGCGGTCTCATCGCGGATGGCGCGCAGCCGCTGGGCAAGGTCGGCGGGGTCCGGATCGCCGGCTGCCGGTGGTTCGACTTCCGTCATTGCCGTAGTCTCCCATCGTGCTCACGCCGGGCGGGTATGACACAGACGGTTGTCGTTCATCACCGTTGGTGCAGCACGCCCGGCGGATCCCGACGGCCGGGGTGGCGGTGCGGCACGTCCGGCCGGCGGCCGCATCACCGAGACCACCACCGGCGACACCTGGAAGACGATCCGCGCCAGCCTCGACCGCATCCACCTCGGCACCTTCCACGGCCCCGCCGGCACCTTCCGCCAACGCACCGAGCTCAACCCCGCGCAGAAGAAGACCTTCACCACCCTCGGCCTGACTGAGCCACCCCGCGTCTTCGACGCCACCCCAGCCGCAGCGCTCTGACCAGCACACATACCGTCGCCTAGTGACACGCCTGTCACCGGGCTTATAGTCGTTTCACCAGCTCAGGCCCAAGATGCGCGGACTATATCGATGCTCAAGCGCGGAACGCAGGCGTGATGAGGCCATCAAAAGACGGCTGGTTCGGGGCTAACGCATTGCCGTGTTACTCATAGCGATGTGATGCTGACCGCTGGTCCGCGCTGACCGTCCGGATACGCCGCCGTAGCGCGGCGGGGCAGGCTCGGCGCCGGTTGCCGGGTCTGGCTGGTTGCCTACGTCTGCGTCGCCGGCGAAGCCGAGCTCGATGCGTGCTGATCGAGTTCGTTGGTTCGGGTGATGAGCGTGTCTACGTTTGGTGCTCTTCGCACGACCGGGATGGCGACTGCGCACAGGGCGGTCAGGGCCATCACCGCGGCCGCGATCACGAAGGCAGGGATGGATCCCAGGTGGGACACCACCAACCCCGCTCCGAGGACGGCGACCGGGCTGAGCCCCAGGGAGATCAGTCGATGGACGCTGGTCACTCGCCCCAACAGTCGATCTGGCACGAGGGCGTAGCGGTATCCGGCGACGATCACGTTCAGCACCGGGGCCAGCAGTGTGACGGGCACCATGACCAAGCCCATCGCGACTACGTTGGGCAGCGTGGCGAGCGTGCCCAGCAGCGCGGTCCATGCCCACAGCGAACCGATCAGAATGACGCGTGCTGGCACCCTGCGCTGCAGCCAGGGTGCCAGCACCGCGCCGATCACCGCGCCCCCGCCGATAAGCCCGAACAGCAGGCCGATCACGACAGATGGAGCCCCCAACTGCTGCATCCGAACGATCAGGATCAGCGGCAGGGCGCCGATCGCCAGGTTGCCCAGCGCGGCGATCGCGACCAGCGAGCGCAGTAGGTGCTGCCGCCACAGCCAGGCGATTCCTTCGCCCATCTCGGTGAACAATCGGCGAGGTGGGCGGTCACGCGGTTGCTGGAACTGCGGCCGGATCAGCATCAGGGAGCCGAGCGAGGCCAGGTAGGACACCGCGTTGGTGAGGAATGGCACCACGTGGCCAAGCTGGAACAGCAGGCCGCCCAGCGGCTGGCCGGCCAGGCTGGCGCCGTGCTCGCGGGCCTGATTCTGGGCCACCGCGGCCGGCAGTTGTTCGGCTGTCACGACGTGAGGCAGTGCCGCGGCCTCGGCGAGCTGGAAGAACACGCCGCCGGACCCTTCAATGAACGCGACGAGCATCAGCTGCCACAGGGCGGGTTGGCCGGCCAGCAGGGCGAACACGATGCTGCCCACCGCGATCGCCCGGACGCCGTCGGCGATCATCATCACCAGTTTGCGGTTCCACCGGTCAACCAGCGCCCCGGCCAGCAGGTACCAGATAAGTCCTGGCAGCGTGAACGCAAAGCCCACCAGCCCGGCCTTGGTCGGTGACCCGGTGAGCGCCAGGGTCACCAAGGGGTACACCAGGCCGCTGATCTTGGTGCCGACCGTGGAAACCACCTGACCGCTCCACAGCAACAGGAAGTCGCGGTTGTGGCGCAGCGGCTGTGCTGGATTCCGGGCTGCACCCGCAGTCCTACCGAGACTCATCTGGTTCCTTCAGCGTTCAGACGATCGGGCTGGGGATAGGCCACCGGCGCATGCGGTTCGGTAGCGCGGTGACCCATCCGCCGAGGCTCAGCAGCAGTTGCTCCTCGAGGAGCAGCTGCGCCGCCTCCTGGTGGATGGCGGACAGGTCGGCGAGGCGACACGGGTTCAGGAACCGCTTGAAGGCATCCATCAGGTCTGGGTCATCGATCACGAAACGGGCCGCGGACCCGAGCGGCCGGCGGGTATCCCTGATCTCGATGAACCCGGGCCCGGTCCGGAAGAAGCACAGCCCGGGACGATGAACGGTGCGCCAGTGGTCCATCCGCCCGTCCATGTCGGCGTCGGGCTGTGGCGGGGCCAGGTGCACCAGCAACGTGACGTCGATGTCAGCCGTCACCAAGCCGTGCCAGAGCACGTCGGTCGAGGCTGACTGCAGGTCGCGGAGCCGGGTCACGAACGAGATCGTGGCCTGCGGCTCAGCACTGCTGAGCACCATCCTCTGGTCCACCTGGACAGTGCGGGGCCGGACCAGCACCGATGCGTCCCTGATCACGCGTGCACCACCTGCTCGCCCCGCTCGGTCGCGAGGTGCACGGCGACGTCGTTCGTGGCCAGCGCGACGTAGTTCGCGGCGTCGTTGAACACCAGGCCGTCGGTTTGGCACTGGGCCAGCCAGCCCTGCAGCTCGTCCTGCTGCACGTGGTGACCCTGCTCCCCCAGACGCTTGTGCAGCGCCAGCACGCGATATGGCCGCTCCAGCAGCCGGTATGCGGCTCGCTGCCAACCCTGTAGCACATGGTCTTGCTCGGGCCAGCCGCGCCGGCGGTCGTGCACGGTCGTCGCCCCCGGTCCGTCAATCATGAACAGCGATGAGACCGGGTAGTCCTTCCTCCACTGGGCGACCGCCTCGATCAGCGCGTTCTCGACGGTGCCCTCGATGCCCGCGTTTCTGCTGTTGAAGTAGTAGGCGAGGTCGAACAGCTCCTCGTCGGGAAGGTCGTAGATGTGCCGGTAGAACGGCAGCGGGACCCGTTCGGCGAATCCCAGCTCCGGTCGCTCGAAGTAGGGGCTGAACCGCTCCAGCAGGATCCGCATCGCGCCGCTCGGCGGTTGGAGGTGGACGAGCGCCGGCATCTGCTCGATCGTCGGCCAGTAGTCGGCCTCCAGTTCGCCAGGGAAACCGTAGAGGTAGTTCCACATCACGGTCAGGGCGTTGTCCTCCGACAGGCGGAGGACCCGGATGTTGGTGGCGCCGCTCACGCCCTTGTCCATGAGGTCGAGGACGCGCTGGTTGAGGCTCTCGATCCCGAACTGGACCGCGTGCACGCCTGCTGCGGCGAGCATGGCCACCTGATCCGGCCGCACGTTGGCCTTGGCCTCGAACTGGATCTTCAGGTCCCACCCGGACTCGACCAGCCGGGGCAGCAAGTCCCGGTAGTAGGCATGGTCGATGATGTTGTCGCCGGTCATCACATCCAGCACCTGGTGCCGGGCCGCCAACGTGGTCAGCTCGTTCCAGAACCGGTCCGCCGGCTTGCTGCGGTAGCCGATCGTGGCCGGGTTGAGACCGCAGAAGGTGCACTGGTGCCGCTCACCCCACCAGCACCCGCGCGAGCCCTCGATGTAGAGGTACGGCGACAGGTACTCGCGCGTCGGCGAGACGTCCATGGCCGCGAACCAGCTGTCGTAGGTGGGCATCGGGATCAGGTCCGGAGAGATGGTGCCGACGTTCTCCGGGTTCGCCTGTGACCGATCCCCGTCCCACCAGCACACCCCGGCCACGGCACGCGGTGCCGTCCCCTCAGCGATGTGTGCCAGGAGCGCCGGCAATGTCACCTCGCCCTCGCCGCGCGCCACGAAGTCCACGAATCGGTGGTTGCGGTGCAGCGCATGCCCCATCGACCCGTCGCAGTGCGCACCACCCAGCACGATCTGCACCTCGGGACGCAAGCGCTTGATGTGGCGAGCTACAGCCAAGCTGGGCACCGTCTGCATAAACGAGGTGGTGAACCCGACCACGTCGGGGTCCCGACTCAGGATGTCACTGGTCGCCTGGGCAACGAACCCGTCCGCGAGCTCGCGCATCTGCTCGGCGACGGGGACGAGGTCGCCCAGGCTCGCCGTGTGACGCCGCAGTGCGGTGGCATGCCAGGCGGGGTCGTCATACAGCGACCCGGCGAAGACCCAGTCACCCACTCCCTGGATGATGCCGTCGTCGGCGACCCGCATGTACTCCGCCGGCGTCAGCTGCCCGCCCGTGGCTGCCAGCAGATACTCACCCCAGTGCAGCGCGCCGTGGTACTCCGTCACGTCGACGTTCGGCGACACCTCGCCCACCCGGCTGCGCAGAATGCCGATGGCCAACGACGGGGTGTCGATGGCCATCCACGGCATTGCGACCAGACACAGTCGCACTGACGTCAGCTCTCGATGAACGAGACGGCTGCTGGCTGCCGATCCATCTCCAGGGCCTCGTCCCGGCGCGTTCCGATCGGCGCGCACCACTCGTAGGTACGCTGCTGCGCCACCCGACCGCGGATCTCGGTCTTCTTCAGCTTCATCCCCGATCCCCCTCTACTGTGATCAATTCGCGACGCACTGTTAAGTGCATCGGTATGCAGCATTGTCACGCATGGAGGCAGACCGCACATTGCCCAATCGCGCCACGCTGTTGCCCAAGCGCGCCACGCTGTTGACTATTCACGTCGGGTCGCGCAGCGTGACCCCGGCTGCCGCGCCGGCCGTGGTCGCCGGGTCGGCGACCAGGGCGAGGCCGTGGCGCACCCGGCCGCCGGCGGTGACCAGGATCAGCTGGTAGGTCGGCACCGGACCCAACGGGTTGTTGATCGAGCTGATCCGCAGGCCGAACGGGGTGCTGTCGCGGCGGAACAGGGCCCGGGCCGGGCCGGCCGGGTTGAGCCGGCGAGCCTACCGACCTGCGGCCGGTTTCGTGCGCCCGCCCAGCGCCCCGACGATCGCCTCCGCCGCTCCGTGCCGAACATGCCGGTCATCAACGCGAGCTGCGACAGGTCGACGAAGTCGATGACGACCCGCCCCCGCTGCAGGAACTTCCCCGCCGCCATGCCAGGTCCCGCAGCGCGTAGGTGTGGCCGCGGTCGGCGGCCCGCTGCAGCAGGGCCTCCGCACCAGCGGCATCCCGGGCCTTCTCCCGCCGCTCGGCCAGCGCCCACAGCGCGCCGATATCGCCGCGGTCGGCGCCCTGTTGCAGCAGGGCCTCCGCACCAGCTGCGTCCCCAACTGCATCCTGCCGCCTGGCCAGATACAGCAAAGACCGAACGTCGCCCTGATCAGCGGTGTGCCGGTGCCAGTTGGACGGCGCGGGCATACCGGGCCACGGTGGTCGGCCTGGCGGGCGAGTTCGCAGAGGGCGTCGGTGTCGGTGAGGACGTTGGCGGCGGCGTTCCAGAATGCGCTGGGCGGGAAGATGGCGGCGGCGGTCGATGCGGCCGGTCTGTTCGAGGTAGTCGGCGAGGCGGTAGTGCGGCTGCCCGGTTGCTGGTTGGCCGGGGCGGGGCCGGATGCGGGTGAGTGGTCCGGGGACGCCGCGGCACGGTTTGGCTGTGTAGGCGAGGGCCTGTTCCAGCCAGTCCTCGCCCACCGAGTTCCAGTCGTGGTCACGGGGGTGGCCGAGCCGGCGGGCGTCGATCGCCACGTCGATCACGGCCCGGGCCACCGAGTTGGCCTGCGTGTACCGCTCGATCAGGGCCGGCACCCCGGCCAGTTGCTGGGTCACTCGCCCATCAGGTGCGTTCGCGGCAAACGCGAGCCGGGGGTCGACGCCCGTTGTGCCGCCCGAGGTGTTGTGCAGGGTCTGCAGGTCGGTGGCGGTGAAGGCGTCTGGCACGTGGAGGGTGGCGCCCGCCGAGCAGCTGCCGGGCCTGGCCGTACACGTCCGGGCTGCCGGGCCGGGGGCGGTGGTCAGGGTGTCCCAATACTGCGGCCACAGCGTGGCCAGGACCAGCACCGGTGGGCGGGACCGGTCGTGCAGCAGGGTGCGCAGCCCAGCCGCGACCTGCTCGCCCAGGCCCGGGTTGTGCGACAGCAGCAGGACGGCCGCCGGGTCGGGGACCAGGGCGAGGCGGTGGCGCACCCGGCCGGTAGCGGTGACCAGGATCAGCTGATAGATCGGCACCGGGCGACATCGGGGCGCTGTCGGAGGTGGCCCGGCTGCGGGAACAGGCCGGGGACCCGGCCGGCGCGGAAGCCGAAGCTGTCCGCGCCGTCGACCGCGGCAGCACCGACGCGTTGACAACCCTGGCCAGCCTGCGGAAGCGGGCCGGCGACGTGGTCGGCGCCGAGGCGCTGTACCGGCAGGCCGCCGAGCTGGGCAGCATCCCGGCGCTGGTTGATGTGGCCCGGCTGCGGGAACAGGCGGGGGACCCGGCCGGCGCGGAAGCCGTCGCTGCCCTCGCCGTTGAGCGCGGCAGCACCGACGCACAGTCGGCCCTGGCATGGCTGCGACTCGAGGCCGGGAACACCCGCGGCGCCGAAGCGCTGTACCAGCGGGCCGCCAACCACGGCAGCGTTGCAGCGCTGTTGTCCTGGGCACGCCTGCGGAAGCGGGCCGGCGACGTGGTCGGCGCCGAGACGCTGTACCGGCAGGCCGCCGAGCAGGGCAGCATCCCGGCGCGGATGGAGGTCATCCGACTGCGGGAGCAGGCCGGGGACACGGCCGGCGCGGAAGCATTGGCCGCCCGCGCCGACTGGGACGGTCTCAACCCATACAGGGGCCTGGTGCTGCAGCGGGACGGGGCCGGGGACGCCGCCGGTGCGGAAGCGTTGGCTCTACGCGCCGCTGCCCGGGGCGACACTGGCGTCCTGGTGGTCCTCGCTCAGCAGCGGTGGCGAGCGGGAGACACGGTCGGCAGCGAAACGCTCTACCAGAAGGCCGCCGACCACGGCGATGTCAAGGCACTGCAGTATCTGGCGAGACAGCGGGAGCAGGCGGGAGACACCGCTGCCGCTGAATCGCTGTACCAACGGGCCGCCGACAGGGGCGCAGACGCTGCCCCGCTGTACGCCCTGGCCTCGCTCCGAGACCAGGCCGGAGACAGCCTCAACGCTGCCCGCCTGCGCCAGTTCGGGCTGACCGGCGCAGGCACGCCTGCTTCAGGCTTGGACTTTGGTCGATTTAGCCAACTCAGAAGCTAGGCAACCTGCGCTGAGCGCCGGCACCTTCCCGGTGCCTGCCGAAGAGACTCGACGGCCTTGTGGTCCACCGGCACCCAGCGCATCGGCACGGCCGGGCCCGGAGATCGAGGCCGTACCCAGCGTCGACACCCTCGCCCTGGCCAGGCCGTCGGCCTGGCAGCTGGCGCCGCGCTCGCTTACTGACGATGGCGGCGGAAGCGCTGCACCAGTTCGTTCGCGGAGCGGCCCGGAGGCCTGGGGCGGCCCGCCGCGTCAGACCACGACCGCGTCGAGCCGCCGCCAGAAGCCACAGCGTACGGGGCTGCTGAGGCGCTCAGCTGATCAGCCCTGCCCGGAATGCAGCGGCCACGGCGTGGGCGCGGTCACGGGCTCCGAGCTTGCGGAAGAGGCGCCGCGCGTGGGTCTTGACGGTGTCCTCTGACACCAACACCTCACGGGCGATTTCTGCGTTGCTCTTGCCGTCCGCCATGCCACGAAGGACCTGGAGTTCGCGTTCGGTGAGTTCGACCCGTCGTCGGGCTGGTGCCTGTAGCCACTCCAGCTCGTTGGATGCGTCTTCCTCGCCCGCCGCGGCTGCCAGACGCCACAACTCGATGGCTTCGCCCCGCCGCCCAGCTGCCAGCAGCAGCTGGGACAGCGTGCGGACCTGCGTCAGTGCCGAATGCTCCGGTCCGTGGCCGGAGTAGCACACGGCCACAAAATCGGCCAGCAGGTACCGGGTTGCTGGCGTACCAGCGCCGAGTCCTGCTTTGGACGCGACCAACGCCGAGCGGACGGGGTCGACCAGTTCCCGCAGCTGTCGTGCGCCATCTACGCCGAGGGACGACGCCTCGACGAGGCCCCAGAACTCCCGAAGGTCCTTGTCGTTCAGGGCTGGCCTCGT
This sequence comes from Dactylosporangium sucinum, assembly GCF_014647515.1. GTDB lineage: Bacteria > Actinomycetota > Actinomycetes > Mycobacteriales > Micromonosporaceae > Dactylosporangium > Dactylosporangium sucinum. Next base: position 138,080 of record NZ_BMPI01000010.1, read on the forward strand.
TGACCAGGTGCGCTGCTGCGGCAGGCCCGACATGTCGCCGCGCTGCTGCGGCACGCCGGCGCCGACCATCCGGGCGGCGGGCGCAGCCGCCGTGCGGGTCAGGCCGCGCGCGGCCACCGGAACGACTCCGCCGGGGCTGGCCTGGGTGGGCGTGCCGACGCGTGCCTGGAGCACCGGCTCGTCGTTGCCGCGCACCTGGCTCAGCACCAGCAGCACCGCCTTCGCGAGCGTGGTCACCGGGTCGGCCGTGTCGGAGCGGATGACCGCCCGCGCGCCGGCGGCGATCGCGGCGGCCGCGGCCCGGGGCTCCTCCGTGCCGAAGAAGACCACCGTCGCGCCGGGCGCCACCGCGAGGAGCTGGCGGGAGAACTCCGCGGCGTTTGGCCGGCCGAGGGCCGGGTCCGCGAGCACCAGGTCCGCGGGCTGCTCACTCAGCCGGGCGAGGGCCTCGACCATGGTGACGGCGGTTCGCACCGCGTGTGCCACCCCGAGCCTCGCCGCGGCAGCGGCGACCGTCTGTGCCGCGACTTGCGTTCGCACACACACCAGAATGGTTCGCACCGTCGTCACCTCCCCTGAACACGTAGCCGGGCTCGTCGCCGAGCACGATGGAGCACCGCCTCGACACTCCGATCGGTCAGATCACCGCCGATGGTCTTCGCAATCTCGCGATGGGTGAACCCTTCCCCGGCCATGAGCAGCATCTGCTTGACCTGGTCGGACTCGTCGCCGATTGCCTGGACGATCAGGTCCCGCAGGATCATCACGTCCTGGGGGTCGGTGCCCTCGCGCTGCACTGGAACCTGCGGTAGCGGCTCGCCGGTGGGCACCTCACAGACCGGCGTGTCCGCCCGCCACATCCGGCAGGCGTTGCTGAGCTTCAGCAGGCAGCCGCCGATGAAGAACGTCTTGATGCTCGCGCCGCGATCGGGCCGCCAGACACGTTGCCGCAGCACTTTTTGGTCGAACAGCTGCAATCCGAGCGTGACGGTGAGGTCAGCGATCGCCATGGCGTCGTCGCGCCGGCTGTGCTGCGCAACGGGGCGGTGCGCTGCCGCCACCGGCCGGCCAAGCTTCCACGCCCGCGTGAACGCCGTTCCGTCGATCGTCCACGCGGTCATCACGGCCAGCCCGTACTTGGTGAGTTCCAGAATGAAGGCCTCGTACTCCGCCCCGCGCAGCCCCGCGGCGAAGAGGCGGTCCAGCAGCATCGCGTCGGCAACATGCGGATCCTTACCGGCTGCGTCCTCGTCCGGTCGATCATCGAGCCGACTTGCTGAGACCGCAACCTGGCGAAGGTCGACCATGAAGTCGATGTCGTCGGCGAAGATCGGATCGAGGTCCCCGTCGGAGTTCTCGTCGAGCTCCTCGTCGAGGCCAGAAGCAGGCGTCTCGGGTTCCTCGATCACCAGCCACCTGCCGGGCGTGGTTGCCGGATTCGGGCGTCATCCGCCGCGAGCCGTTGCCAGGTTGTGGCGGCTCGCACAGCTCGGCCCGGTCGCGGCTGGATCGGTCTGCCCTTCCTAGTCTGGTGGTACCCGCTGGCCCGGTTGGAGCTGCGGACACGTCAGTGCCACCCGGGCCGAGCATGCATCGGCTGTTGCCTGTGTAACTGCGCCGCACGAACGAGTTGTAGATCAATCGGACCCGATCGTGTCGCTGTGCCAGCCTTCGGCTTCCCGTCGGCTGCTTCCGCTCGACTGCTATCTCGCGCCGTCGCGGGATGCCCACGCCGCAGGCCGAACTTTTTTCGGTGAGGTTCCCGTCAATCCGCAGGCGTGGGCCACGACCCGCCCGCCGAGCTAGATCCTGGCACACGAACCGCATCCGGCCATGAAGCTCAAGGAGGGGCGAAATGCCGAGAAAGCCGCAAATCAGCCTGGCATCGGCCAACGCTCTGCAGGCCGGTCCACCGCATCCCCAGCAGGCACTGACGCAGCTCAAGCGTGAGAACGGGATCCTGCGCGGCCTGGCCCGCCGGTACCGGCGAGCGGCGATCGCCGTGATCATCGCCGGTGAGGTGAAAGCGGTCGTCGTGCTCGCTACGGCCGAACCTGGAAGCGTCGAGTGGCTCGCCAACGCCGCATGGGGCGCTGCGCTGCTGCTGGTCGGTGGCAGTCTGGTGGCGCCGCATGTGAAGCGCATCCTCGAGCTGGGTGATCCCACTCGGCCTCAGGCGTAAGCCGCCGGCCGACCCGAGCTCCGCGGTGAGGTGGCCGGGTTGCGGGGCTCGCCGGCCACTGCGCCGGACCGTGGACGCTTGGGCCTGTGGCCGTTCAGGCCACTCGTCGTCGGCGTACGCAACTGTGTGTCCCCCCGGCGGATCGCGGTGCCCGGTCTCGTAGTTCCACGGTCCGGCACCCGCCCATACTTGCCGTCATGTCCTTCTCGGAGTACGACGTCAACCAATGGGCCGAGGCCATCGCGAACCTGCACGCCAGCACCACCCACGACTCGGGCGACGCCCGCCAGGCCTACGACGCCGTGGCCAACCTCTGGTCGGGGTACGGCTACCAGGATGCCCCGACCGAAGTGCTGCGGATGCTCGTCAACGCCATCGAGATCGGCTACATGGCTGCACTCAACGACGTGCGCAGCGGTGACCTGGACGACGAGATCCGGATGTGGCGGCCGGATCTCGCCGAGCAGTAGCGGCCATCTGGGGCGCGGCGCTCGGCGTCGCCGGGTCCCGCACCCGGCCGGTTTTCGGCGCTGGCCATGCGGCGGCCGCACACCGCCGCCGGGCCCGCCGAGTCCAACCGGCGACCCCGCACCAGGCGTACGAGCGAGTGCGCCGGACGAGGTGACAGGCGCCCGCCAGCCGAGCCTGCCCGGGCAACCGGCCTGACCCATTCGCTCCGGCCGGAGCGGCGCACCGCACTGGAAGAACTCGGCATCGTCTGGACGCCACACCGGGACAGTTGGAACCGCGCGTACGTCGCAGCGACAAGCTGGGGCGCCGGCACCCCACCGACCGCTCGGACGGATCCTCCGCGCCTGGCGGCGGCTCCCGCCGCGCGCGGGCGAACCGGTCATGTCGTCGTCCACCGTAGATGCGCCTCCTCCGGCTCGGCGCAGCGTGGTCGCCGCGCTCCACCACAGAGGTC
>NZ_BMPI01000010.1:141223-236413 GCF_014647515.1 Dactylosporangium sucinum
GAGCGGCCCGGTGTGAAACCGGTCCGGCCGCCGCGCCCTGATCGGCGCGTGCTCTCGGCGTCGCCCGTCTCCCGCGAGGATTCTTCGCTCCGGTTCACCGGCCCCGTCGCGGGGCGCTGCCTGGGCCGGGCGGTGGGGGCGGTGACGTGGGCGGTGGTGTGGCACGGCCGGGTCCGGGAGGTGTCGGAAACGCCTGCCGCACCTGATGCTGCGGCGGTGGTGCCGGGAGGGGGCCAGCTTCCAGCAGCGCGCGCTTGGCCTCGAACGACCCGGCGGCGGCGAACCGTCGCCAGACTTGCTCGGCGGGTTCCGGTGGCATCTGCGCCTGCTGCAGCGTCGCGGCGAGCTGACGCACCAGCGGGTTATCGGCGCGCCGCACGAAGCTGTCGAGCACCCGGTTGAGATCTGGATCGGACGTCGTTCCCGTGCCGACCCAGGCCCGGACCTGGTCCGTGAACCGCTGCTGGCTGGCCAGCAGGTCACGCGTCCACGGCTGTCCTGCGTCTCGGCGGGCAGCCGCGTCGACTGCGGCGTCGTGCACGGCGAGCAGCCCTGCGGCCTTGACCGCCTCCCGGATGACCGGATCCGAGAAGGCCGGGTCGACCATGATCGGGTTGAACCCGCCGAGGGTGTCCGGGTCGTCTCGCTGACCGATCTGGTGTGGGCCGGTTGCGATGATGCGTCGCGGGGTGTCCAGCGGGCCGTGCAGCGTGTCCTCCAGGACACTGATCGCTTCCTTGCTGGCGAAGGTCAGCGCCGGGTCGTCTGGCAGCGTCATCAACAGATCACCGTGGGGAACCTCGTCCGGACCACGATGCATGACGTAGCCGTGCTTGCTGCCCGGGTGGGGATCACCGGGGAGTTGGCTGAGAAACGCATACCTTCCGGTGAACGCGGTCGCTGGGTACGCGGCACTGAGCAGTTCTTGGACTGTGCCCTTGAGGCTGCTGTCGACCAGGGTGACGGTGCTGCCGGGGAGTCCGATGGGGATTCCGGCCTGGCGCAGGTATCGGGTCAGGTGCCGGTAGGAGCCCGTGACGTCTGCCGGGTCCACGCGACCGCGGGCCCCGCGGAACCCGTCGATCTGTGAATAGGACCCGCCGGTATTGACCTCGAGGTCCTGCAGTGCGGCTTCGACCACCACCCGGGACAGCACGACGACGTGGCAGGACCGGCTGAAGAACACCGGATCGAGCGCTTGGGCGGCGATCGCGTAGCCGTGGCCGTCACGGCCAAGGAACGCCACGCGCCGCCCTTGGGCGGCATCGGCGCGCAGGTCTGGCAGCATCTGCGCGGCCACCGACACGAAGAACGGTGCGTGATGGCGGCGGAAGACGTCGTACGCCGTCTCGACGGCCCGCCGGCCTGCCGCGTCGAGGCGGTAACCTGCGGCGAGGTCGGTGATGCGGCGATACGGTTGCTCCGACTCGTTCACGACAGCCGGCGGTTCGAAGCGTCAAGCGCCGAAGTCAGCCACGTCATGAATGGCGCATACCGTGCGGACACGCTCAACCACAGCGGCACGCCATCGTCGGACGCCATCATCCGACCGATCTCGTCCAGGGTGACCGCGACCTTGTCGGACTCCACGAAGGGCAACTCAAGAGCGGCGGACAGCGTCAGCGCGTCGTGCTGCATCGTGTGCGGGTAGAACCGTTCGAACCAGCGGTCGAGGTGCGCAACTGCCAGCCTTGCCCACGCCGTGTCCGACGCCGTCAACGTCTGATAGAGCGGACTCTGCACGGTCAGCTCCGTCTCGGGCGTGAAGGTCACGTCCGAGGTGACCCACTCCGCCGCTGGCAGCAGCCCCGCGTCGACCGCTTGGAGCACGGTGCGCGCCGCATCGACGTCGAGGCGGACGTTGTGCTCCGCACGGGTCGGGTCGCGGTAGGCCAACGCCCCACCCATCTGCGTGACATGCAGTCGGCGGGCCACCTGCGGTGCTTCCCGGATCACGGTGGCGAGGTTGGTCATCGGGCCCAGCCCCACCCAGCGCACCGGGCCGGGCGCAGCCGCGCACACCGCGGCCGCGGCCGCCACGACATCACCAGGCTGCGCACCGACCGCGGCGGGCATGAGCCCGTCGACGCAGAAGTAGCGCGTGTCACCGAGGGATGCGCCAGCGACCACCGACACATCGGCTCGACCACAGGCGTCGAGCAGCACCCGGGCGAAACGGCTGCGCTGCCCAGACCCGAACGTCGGCCCGGTCTCGTCGCTTGTTACGACCAACGCCAACTCGGCAACCTCGCCGGCGGCGGCCATCAGGGCCAACGCATCGTCGGGATCACCGCCAACATCCGTGTCGATGATCATGGGTACCCGACGGAGGTCCACCGGCCATTGCCCGTCCTGCCGCATCTTGGTGCTCAACGCGCCCAAGCCGGTGCCGCGCAACAGCTCCCCCGCTTCGACCAGCGCCTGCCAGTCCTGACGTACCTGCTCGGCACCCAATGCCCTTGCCGCGGGCGAGTCTGCCATGCACGCCCCCTTCCCGGTGCTCAGCCTAGCCACGACCCGCTACCAGCTCTCTGACCAGGCGTGCAACGCCACCCTCGTTCCTTGAGGTCGTGGGTCCCGCTGCCGCCCATGTGCTGAGGATCTGCCTGCTCCTGACGGACCGGTCGCGCACCAGGCCGAGCGGGCTCCCTCGCGCCGCCGCCAGCGAGCACGAGGGCGTCGGGAAGTCGCAGCGGGCGGTATGGCGTTGGGCCGCGCCCGCCCGACCGGCGTCGGCTGATCGGGGTGCCCCGCCGACCTGGCCAGCGGTCAGCGAACCGCACACGTACCGTTCGGCTGCTCGCCGTAGACGACATGAAACCGCGTCCGGGCCAAGGTGGCCCGGACGCGGCGTCGCCGCTGGGAGCTGACGGGCTGGACTACAGCGTGGACAGGATCTGCGCGAGTCGCGGTGCCGACGAGTACAGCGGGCCCAGGTGGCTTCCGGTGACGGTTCTGACGTCGGTCGGGTTGCTGGGCGTGGCGGTGTTCGCTTCCTGGATCATCCGGTTCGACAGTGCAGGCGGGATCGCGTTGTCCTGCGAGAAGCGGATATAGGTGCGGGGAACACAGCCCCAGGTGCTGATCGCGGGTCGGGCGTCGGCCCCGAGCACGGCCAGCGGCTCGTCCGAGTTCCAGGACCGCGAGTAGGCCGTGTACACCTCGTCGGGCACGTCGGCGAACGTCGCGGCCTTCGCGCCGGCGCGATAGGTCAGGTCCAGGGAGCCCCAGTTGACCCGTAGCGCGCCGACGTCCAGGGGATTGGCGACAAACAACGGGTCCAGCGGCGCCGGGCTGGTCAGCGCTTCCGGGGTCTGGGTGTAGGCGTATGCGCTCGGCAGTGCCACCGGCATGAACGCAGCGATGTACACGACTCGACGGATGGTCTGCGGAGCCGCGGCCGCGACCTTGCCGATCGTGAGTCCGCCCAGGCTGTGGCCGGCGAGGATGATCGGCCCGTGGATGCCAGCCAACTCGGTGGCGATGCTCAGGGTGTAGTTGATGTAGTCATCCAGCGTGTTGCCAGCGACCGGAGAGGGCTCCGTGGCGAGCGCGGCCAGATCCTGCGCGAGGTAGGAAGCCGGGAACTTCGCCTTGGTGCCGTGTCCCGGGAAGTCGATGGCCAGGGCACGGTGACCCCGGATGTGCAGTTCCTCGAGGAGCGGGTGGAAGTTAGAGGCGTTGCCCCAGCCACCGTGGACGAACAGGAAGGTGCGTCGGGCCGCCGACGGGACGGCGGCGCTTGCCGCCTCGCCACCTCCCGACACAGCCAACCCGCCAGCGGCCAGCAGGCCGGCGGCTGCACCACCGCGCAACAAGGTTCTGCGATCGAAGGTCATCAAGCGACTCCTACCTGGGTGGACTTGGCCGGCGGTGCCCCGCGTGGGCGCGTCCGGGGGGATGCCAGGGGCGATGGACGATGGACGATGGACGGAGTTGCCGGTTCGCGTGCGGCCGAGCAAGCCAGCGGCCGTGGGCGACGCGGAGCGATGGGAAGGCACCCTCTGCCGCCTCACCGCACCCCCGCTCCCGATGTCGCATTCCGCCCGTGATCGTGACGATTGGGGATCAGTCTCGGGAGCAAAGACCGCAGCGGACAATGCCGATTCGCGCCACGCCGTAGTCGATTCGCGCCAGGTGTTGCTCGTCCGAATCCGGAGACTCACCGATGTGGGTGCCACCCATGCGGACGAACGCCGCGGCGATCCAGGCCGCTCGTCGCGCCGGTGTCGCGCCGGAGCAGATCGATGGCCCCGCTCGGCGGGTGTCGCGGGCCCGCCGGGCCGGCCGGGAACCGGAGATGCCCGGCGGTGAACCCCGCACCTCTCCAGCACCGCCGGGGCTCACCATCGACGAGGTCGACGCGCTGCTCGCCTAGGCCGACTCGCATGGTCTGCCGGTCGGCAACGCGGCGGTGGATCGAGGTCGATCTCAGGGGTCGCGGCGCTGGCCGTACAGGGTGCCTTTGGGCGGCGTCTCCGGCAGCCGGAGCATCGCCGCGCCGAGATCGGTGGCCGCGCGGACGAAGTGCTCAGCGTCGCCGCCAGAGCGGGTCACACGCCGATTGTCGCCAGTGCTGCGCAGAGCCGCTCAGTGTCGGCAATCGCCTGGCGGCAGTCGGCCTCGGTGATGGTCAGGCGTTGCCCGGCCCGGGCGGTGCTGGACGGCACCCGGGTCAGGTACCTGGCGTCGACGACGCCGTCGTTGTGGGTGAAGACGTGCCGGGCCGCCCACACCTGCTGCAGCCGTTGCCACACCGCCACGCCGACCGTGTCACGTAGGTCGGGGTGGCCGGCGTCGACGAACAGGGTGGCGGTGTCGTCGAGGCGCTGGAATACGTTGCCCTTGCCCTGCACGCGCTGGGCGGCGTCGGTGACGAGCGCGAAGAATGTCGTCTTGGCCAGGGTCTCGACCACGCCGACGAGGTTCTCGATGGTGTCGACCCAGAGCCGGGTGAGGCCGCCCTGCTCGCGCAGGGCCGCAGCGGCCTCGGTCGGTAGCTGGGCCAGCGCGTCGAGCCGGGTGGTCTCGGCGGCGAGCGCGTCCCGGGCCACCACTGCGGCCGGCAGCGGGCCGCAGACCGGGCAGAAGCGGTGCTCGCCGAACACGGCGTAGCGCACCCCGCAGCCACCCGACTGGCACTGTCGGATCCGGATGAGCTGCTCCTCCTGGATGGCGGGCAGCGGCTTCGGCCGAAACGCCGGGCGGCGGGCGGTGACCGTGATGCTCAACCGGAGCCCCGCGCGGCCGCCGCTCGACGAGCGCGGCCGGCGGCGGGTGCGGCCGCCGAGCGCACGGTCGAGCAGTTGGTCGACGATCTGCTCGCCGACGTCGTCGACGGCCCGCATCGCGCGGGCGTCCTGCTGCTCGGTGCGGAAGTCGGCGCGGTCATCGTGGTGGCCGCAGTAGACGCACCACAGCTGCAGGTCGTCGGGGAGGGCGTCGTAGTCGTCGCCCTGCATGCGGAACAGTCGCCGGCACGCGGGGCACTGACGGCCGAAGAAGCCGTCCGCGTCGTTGGGCATGCTGACGCTCAGCTCGTAGGTGCTGCCGGACTGCCCGACCAACCGGGCGCCGTCGGCCATCCGGAACCCCCGGCCCTCGTGTCTCCACACAGCCAGTCATTGTCCCGGGATGCACCGACATTTTTTCGCCGGGTTTGCCCCCGCCAGCCGACGCACAAGATGGTGGAGTGCCGCAAAGCGGGCATCTCGTCCACCTGGTCCTGGTCCGCGGGCTGCCGGATGCTTTGTTTCTGACGGACAGCGCCTGCTCGGGGTCCTGAGCCGTCCGAGCAACCTGGTAGGGCAGGGAGGCTCACACCGTGCGGCGCAGGCGTTCCGTGAGGACGCTGGCCGCGCGCCCCGCGGCGACGCGGCCGTGCAGCAGGATCATCAGGTCCTCCACGGCGCACGCTGGCGGCGTGTAGTCGAGGGCGGCGGCCAGGTGCGGGTGGCGCTTCGCCCAGACGGTCAGGGAGCGGGTCAGGGCCTCCTCCATCGCGTACGGCGGGCGCGGGGCGGCGGCGAACGCGGCCAGGAGGCGCTCCCGGTACGGCCAGTACGACCAGACCTTCGTCTCGTCCACCAGCTGGGCGACGGCCTCGTTGCGCTGGTACACCACGGCGAGCTGGATCGAGTCCACACGCCCGTCGCGGATCAGGTCGTCGATCAGCGGGTGGCGGGCGTGCGCACCGGCCACCTCGTAGAAGGTGCTGCGGCTGCCGCCCGGCTTTGCCGCGTCGACGATGCTCTTCCAGGTCAGCGGGGCGCGCGGGGCCGACTCCACCAGACCGGCCACCGCCAGGAAGTACATCGTCTTGGTCCGCCAATGGCTGCGCTTGGCCGAAGGGTTGCTGGACAGCCTGCGGTGCCACCGTCCGATAACGGTGTTGTCGAGTTCTGGCATGGTGATCGTCAGGCCACCTCGCCGTGAGGGGGACGTGTCGGCCGGCTGCGGCGGATCGACCATCTCCAGCACGGTGTTGACGACCCGGCCGACAACGGCCTGGTCCGCGATCACGTCGCCGACGTCGCTGCTCGGCGGGAACACCGTGCTGAGGACCTCAGTCACCGCGGCGGACGGCTCGTCACCGGCGCGGAGCCGGTCGGTGATCGCTTCCACGGCCACCGACGCCAAGGCCCGCAGCTGCGCGTCGGCCGCGTCGTGCGGATCGGTCAACAGCAGCGGGGCGGGTGGCTCGTCCGACTCCCCCTGCAACCGCGCCAACGGCGCCGGCTTGCGGCCGAGCGGCTGCTCGACGTATGCCTCGTACCAGGTGCGACGCTGCCGCATGGCCGCGAGCACACGCTGGATGTCCGCCGCGGTGGCCTGGACGTCCAGAGGCTTGCCCGTCAGCTCGGCCCGGCTGTCGGCCCAGGCCTGCATCGGCCACACCTCCACACCGGCGGTGGCCGGGCTGCCGACCCAGATCAGGATCCTTGTAGCAAGGTCGACCAGCCACGGGTCACCACCGAGCCCGTCCCGCAACCAGCGCGGGACCCGCGGCCGCTGGAGCGCGCCCACGGCGGACCGTCGACGGCGGTGCCCATCGACGGTGGCCGCGGTCAACCGCGACGCGACCCAGCCCTCGAGATTGGCGATGGGCATCGTCGCGTTGCGGAATACGTCGTCGATGACCGCCTCAACGTCGTCGTGGTAACGGTCCAGGCAGTCTGGTTCGAGCGCCCGAACCGACTGGCTGCAGGCGAAGTGCCCACGCCCACGCTCGACCCTGCTGGTGAGGCCGTGGAACACCACCGGCGCGACGATCTCATAGACCGCCGCCATGACCGCTCGCCGCTGCGCACCGGTCACCGCCGCGTAGTGGCTGGACAGCTGTCCGCACGTCGCAAGCCCCAACACATCAACACCCCGGCTCGCGTGTGGCGCTGCCCTGAGTTGCACGATCACCATCGAGGCCTCCTCCGCTGCTGCCGGGGCGCCTCCAGTTGCCACCGGCGGGCCCACTCGTCTTCCTCGCCGCCGCAGGCCCGGACGAACGCGAGCGTCACGCCGAACGTCGGCAACCGCCGTCCGCTCGCCGCCGCGCACAGCACGGACCTGCCGTAGTTGACCTCCACCGCGATGTCCTCAAACGTCTTCATGCTGTTCGCCCGCAGCTCCCGCAGGCCGTTCGCGAAGTCCGCGAACGGCCTGCTCGGGTCGATGGGGGTCTCCCGCCTCCCGACCATGTGTTCGACCACCCGGTCAGGCGCTGGGAGCGGTCGGCCGCAGGACCAGACCGGTCACCCGGCGGGCCAGCTCGGCGGTGCACCAGGCGGCGGCGAGCACGACCGCCAGACATTCCGGAACCGGGTAGCCGAGCCGCACCACCGACACGACCAGCGCCAGCACCACGACCAGGACCGACACGACGGTCTTGGGCGCGACGTGCGGCAACGTCAGCCGGCAGCCGACCTCCACCCCACCCACGGTCGCGGCCGCGGCGACCGCGGCCGCCTGCACCGGCGGAACTCCGTCGGCGAGCAGCGCACCGGCCGCCCCAGCGGTCGCAGTCAACACCGCCAACCGCGTCCGCAGCACCAGATCAAGATAAGCATGCGACGATACACCGGACATCAGTTCGATGTTCCCTTCGGTCGATAGGCCGGACACGATGTGGTGCCGCATGCTGGAACCTGCCCGCGACGATTGGCGTCGTCGCGGACCCGGCATTGACACCGGACCTCATCGTGGCCTAGTCGAAACCGGTAAGCCAGAACAAGACCCCGATTATCGAGATCCACTCCGCAAATGCGAACAACGATGATCCACAAGTCCCGGACATCATCGGGGGCCTGATAGCCGGAACGCGGTCCGTCAGAGCATGGTGAAAGCCCGACGTCGCGTCTGTTAGGCCGGACACGCCTCGGCACTGCGGGGGCCGCTGTTGGCGCAGCGGCCCCCGCGCCCAACCCGTGCAACGAGCCCGGTTCCCACCACGACCCGATCGCGTACGGGCTCGCGTCTCGCGGCCGCGGCGGAAAATGGCCCACGACCCAGAGCTCTGCGGCAACCGGCGTGACCCAACCCTCTCCGGCATGATCGCAGGGCTGGCCGACTCGCCGGGCAATCGTGACCTGGATTGACCCGGATCGTCGAAGACTGGTCTCGTCATCGGCCGGTTCACCTGCAGTGTCGTGCTCATGCTGGGCGCTGCCGTCGTACGCCACCGGCAAGTAGCCAGCCGCCCAGGTCTGTCAGGCTCCCCAGTGGGGTCGACCGTTTCGCCTGCGGTCACATGCCACCGAAGCCATGGCCGGCCTTGGTACCCTGCGAGAACTTCCATATGGCGGCCGCAGCTGGTGTCCGTACGGGCACTGCACATGGCAGCCCTCGCGAGGGTCCGCGCCGACCTGGTACGGACCCTCGCGGTCCTTGCTGATCCGTGGGGCGTTGGCCTGGCCGAACAGCCGATCGCGATGTCCGGAGGCTGGCCTGGATCAGCTGGCCGCCGCCACGTTGCCGTTCGGGGATTCTCCGGCGGCGGCCAGGGCGCGCAGGCCGCGGAATGGGATGTGGGTCCGGCTCGGGCGCAGGCGTAGCCCGGAGTCGGCGACCTCGACGTTGGCCTCCCGGTAGACCAGCAGGACCTCGCGCAGGTTCGCGGCGAAGTCGCGGCGGAACTGCTGTCGGCCCTGCTTGGTGTCGGCGAGGTTCGATCCGAATTGCAGCATGAGCATCTCCCACGACACGACGGTGGGCTTGCTCAGGTATGACATCCGCCAGGTGAGCCACGCGTAGATGTCCAGCCGCATCGGCGAGCCACGCAATGCTGCTATGGCCGCCATGTTCAGCGGCACCGGATGGTTGATGATCTCCTGGTAGAAGTCGCGCGAGAGCACAATGGTGGACGGGAGCAGCGCTTCCTGACCATCGTCGCGGTCGTTCCAAAACAGGTCCCAGTGCAGTGCGACCGAAATCTGTGCGGCCCGGTCGCGGTTGGCGCCGCCGTCGACCTCGACGCTGAGCCTGGCCTTCAGCAGCCGTTCAGCCTGGTCCCGTAGACGCGTGATGGTGCCGGTCTTGCCGCCGGTCGGGCGCAGGCCGAGTTCGCCCATAAACTCGGTCAGGTTGGTGCCGAGGACGAGTTCGTGGGAACGGGTCTTGACCGCCTGGCTCGACATCCAGATCAGCAGCAGCCGCGGCAGGATGCCGTACGGGTAGATTGGCGTGTAGGTGCCGTCCGGGTTCTTGCGCCGGCCCGGCTCGACCATCAGGGTGACGACCCCGTTGCGGCGGGTCCACTCCGGGATGGGCCCAGGGTCACGGTACGGCAGGTTCGTCTGGGTGAGCAGGCGCGTGAGGTAGCCAATGTCGGGGTTCTCGTCGTCCCACACCTCGACCGCGGCCCGCAACCGGTCCATCTCGTCTCTTCGCTGCCTGGGCATGGGCGGAGGTTGTCACGATCCCCGGCGTTGCCCAAGCCTCGCGTGGCCGTGTCGCGCAAAAAGGTCGTTGACCTGCGGCGACGTTACGCATAACTTGCCGACCCGCTTCCGGCGTTCGCAGCCGTTGCCGGCGGGGCTGGGCCGGGGCCCACGGTGGACGCGCATACCTTGCCGACCGTGGGTCCAGCCACGGAGATGCAGCTCGTCGAGGAGATCTGCCCGGCGCCGTCCTCTGCTTCGTTGACCTGACGGTTTGCTCTGTAGGAATCTGCCGACCCGTTCCGGACCGGTGACCGCCACGCCGGTGCAGCGGCGGGTCACGTCGAACGTGTGGACGCTTCGCATATCAGGCCGACCGTGAGCACCACGGTCGGTTCGGTTCGGGGTGGCCTGTGGACGGCAGCCTTGCTGTCCACGCATAACCTGCCGACCCGGTTCGGGCGCGCTCGCCGGTGTCGACGACTGCGCATAACCTGCCGACCTGCGAATCGGATCTTTCACCAGTAAAGCGGCAAGTGCATCGGTGGGGCGATGTGCGTCCTTGCCGGAGGACACCGGTTGTCCACGCATAACGCGCCGACCGCTCCGGACCCCGGGTCGGCTGTCCACACATACCTTGCCGACCCGGTCCACAGCAGTGGACATCGGGCCGCTTGTCCACGCATACCTCGCCGACCGGATCCCGACCAGCCTGTGGATAACCGGCTCGACGCGTGGTGATCCACGCATAACCTGCCGACCGACGCCGCTCGGTGCTGCGCGCCGGCCGCGCATAACCTGCCGACCGGTACGCATACCAGGCCGACCACCTGCCGTGTTTCCCCAGTTCAAGTCGGGCTTTCTCGGGCTCCCTGTAGTTCTTTCCTGTAGATGTTCTTTACCTGTAGTCGGCCAACGTCCCCTGGGGACAGCGCCCAGCTCTCGCGATGGGTCGGATTCGCGGAACACAAAAATGTCGTACCCGTACGTCACCATTGATGGCTGTGACGACTACGGCCCGGCCGGGCGGGCTGAATCCCGGGCATCTGTGGTTGGCCGACGACGAGGACAAGCTGGTCGTGTCCGTGCTGGCGCCCGAGGTCGCCGGACCCTCCCGGCACGACACCGCCGGTCCGGTAACCCTGGTCACCCCAGACCCGGTAACCCGCCCCGGCGGAATGTACGCAACCCGGCCTGCGGAAGTCGGCCTGCACACCCCGCGCTCCGGCGGCGCCCGGATCGGCTGGGTCGGGACTGCCTGCTCGGTAGCCGTCGCCGCCGGCGGCACCTGGGCAGCTGGCCCGTGGACCGGCGCGGTCGTGGCCGCGGCCGGCATCGGCCTCACCGCGTGGCAGGCGCTGCGCCGATACACGCGGACGGCCCGCCGATGGGACGTGGGTCACCAGGTGCTGACCCACTACGACGATCGCGACGTGATCGAGCGTGCCGCCCAGAACGTCCGCGCCGCAGCCGTGGCCTGGCCGCGGCTGCGCGGGCACGTGGCGCTCGACGACCCGTCGCCCGTGCTGGCCCGGCAACTCTGGGAGCTCACGATGCTCGTGGGCGAGCGGGCCAGCACCCGGCGGCTCCGGCAGGACCTGGCCACCGCCAGCGTCGGCGTCCCGGCAACCACCTCGACCGCGCTCGAGCTGGCCGACCGGATCGCCCACGTCGACCAGGACCTCGTTCAGGTCGAAACCGTCATCGCCCAGCGGCGAACGTGCTTGCAGCAGCTGGCCAGAGAGGTTCACGCGTTCGTCACCGAGCAAGACGCCCTGGCCCGGGCCCAGGCGACGATCCGTGCCACCGACCAGCGCCGTGGCCGGCCGTCGACTCAGCTGGCTGGAAACACTGCCGGTGACCTCACCGACCACACCACCGCCGTGCTCGCCGCCTACCGCGAGCTCACCCACCCGGACCGGTAGGCGGGGTCTCGTCGGCCGGCAGCGTCAGAACCGACGCGCAGTCCTTTCCGCGCGCCGCCCGGTGCACGGCCACTGGTGCTGCCGCCAGCGACTTGAGGGCGGGCCGAGCGCGGCACCGGCTCGGCGGGGCGGACGAAGACACCATCCCTGCGACCCGACCCAGCAATTCCGACTCATTTGGCACGTACGTTCGATAGCGTGTGGCGATGGAGTGGGTCGTCAGGTACAGCCTCACGATCACCTGGCGCAGCGCCGAAAACTCGCCGGTCGGCGCCGTTAGGTACCAGACTGTCGTCAGCGCCGGCCGACTCCGCCAGCTGGTCGACAAGGCCAGAGCGGATGTCCACGTCATCAGCGTCCGCTACCACACCGTGCGGCGCCTCGACGGTGCGCCGCCGGAGCAATGCCCGGCCGGACACCCGTATCCGACCGGCTACCTCGACGCGGCGCGAGCGTGCCGCGGCTGGATCCCATGCCAGTGCGGCGGCCACCACACCCGGGTCTGCCTCCACCGGGGCTGCCTCTCCTCCCGCTGGATCGGTCCGGACCCGGACGACGACGTCTGCACGCCAGAGGTTCTGGCCTGGATCACCTCGACCCCCGAGCAGGCGGCCGCCGCAGCCGCTCGCCGGGTCAGCGCCATGGCGCAGCGGCGCACATCGACGTCAACCTGAAGCGTCGGCCCGGCCCGCTCCGGCGCGCGACCGACGCCGACCGGCTGGCGCCCCCGGTCCGGACCTGCCAGGCAACGCCGTCAACTGGACGGCGGACCGGCGACCACTGCGCCGTGCTCCGCGGTCACCTCGAACACCCCTGGTTCCCGCTCTCTCGACCCTCGTCGGATCTGATCTGCCCACCTGGCAGGCCAGATCGTGTCCGAGTCCCACCGCGCTCCAGCGAAGTTGGCTCCCAAGAGGAGGGCGTCGGCCAGGTTCGTGGCGATGAAGTTGGCACTGGTGAGAACGGCTGAGGAGATATTGGCGCCGGCAAGCACAGCGCCGCGCAGGTCAGCGTGGGCCAGATGGGCACGCGCGAGATAGGCGCCAACGAGGTTGGCGTCGACGAGGACCGCGTTGGTGAGGTTGGCATAACCGAGGTTCGCACCGCGGAGATCGGCTCGGTTGAGGCTGGCGCCGGGCAGCTGGGCATTGGCGAGGCGCGCCTCGGCGAGGTTGGCACGATCGACAGTCGCATCGGTCAGGTTGACGTAGGCAAGTGCCGCGCCAGCAAGGTTGGCGCCCGTGAGGTCGACGTGGGCGAGGTCAGCGTAGGCAACGTCAGCGTAGGCGAGATCGGCGCGGGCGAGATTCGCGCCAGCGAGGGTCGCCCCGGCGAGGTTGGCGAAGACAAAGTTCGCGCGCGCGAGGTCCACACCAGCGAAATCTGCGCCCGCGAGATCGACACCGGCGTAGTCGGCACCGCCGCCGTAAGGGCTTGTGGGATTGTCCTCCATTGAGACTCGGCTCCAATCTTCGCCGACGCGCATCTCTTGCTCGCGGTTCTGGGAACGGTATCTGGAGCCAGGGAAACCTCGCAGCGCGACCGTGGCTACGCCGACCCTTCAATGCCGCAACAGCTGCGCGAGCGCAGTCTTGTTGGCGGGCTTGTCGCCATCGGCGACGGCACGCTGGGCGGCGGCGCCCAGCCCGGGCATTGTCATGCTGGCGCCGCGCGCCTCCCCGCAGATACCGCCGCTGGGTGCGACACTGCAAGCCATGAAGGGCATTCGCGGCACCGCCATGACCGTGCACCGACTGCCCCGGCGCCCGGCGCCACAGACGCACCCGCTGCTGTGCCCGATCTGCTTCTCGGTCAAGGGCGAGCCCTGCTGGGCTGTGAGGGACCCCGGCGACGGCGGCACCCTGCGCCGGGTAAGAGTCCTGGCCAAGGTGCACCCACAGCGACTCATCGCACTTGATCAACGCGCCGCCGCCATGCCGGGGCTCCCGGGCGCGCCATCCAACCCGAGCTCGACACCCAAGACCGCGGCCCGGCGTGGAATGGGCGCGGCCAAGGGGAAGCAGCGCCGCAGCCAGACCTGAACGCAGCCGCGCGAGCGAAGGCGAGAGGCCCGGAAAGGCCTCGCGCACCGCGCCCAATCTAGCGGCGCCGCAGATGCGCAGGGACCGGCAGCGAGGAAGGGCGTTGCTCGAGCAGGCGCGCCAACACCTCCGGGCGGGCTGCGAGCACAGCGACCTGATCGGGCCGTTACAGCGTGAACGGGGAATGGGTGCCGGGCGGCTGGGTTGCTCCGCCCGGTCGTGCGTTACGCGTTGATGCGCGCTGGCGCTCCGAGCGTGCTGCTGGCGTGCTGGAGCAGTGTGATCAGCGCGTCCTTGCCGGACTGCCGTTGGCGGGCGTCGCAGAGGATGATGGGCACTTCGTTCTCGAGGTTCAGCGCCTGCTTGATCTCGGGCAGCTCGTATCGGGGCGCGCCGTCGAAGCAGTTCACCGCGATGATGAAGGGTGTGCCGCGCTGCTCGAAGTAGTCCACTGATGGGAAGCAGTCGGCGAGCCGGCGGGTGTCGGCCAGCACGACCGCGCCTGTCGCGCCCAAGGCGAGTTCGTCCCAGATGAACCAGAATCGGTCCTGGCCTGGGGTGCCGAACAGGTACAGCACCAGATGCTCGTTGATGGTGATTCGGCCGAAGTCCAGCGCCACCGTCGTGGTTGACTTCGTCTCCACGCCGCTGAGGCTGTCAACGCCGGTGCTCGCCTCGGTGAGCACCTCTTCGGTGCGCAGCGGGCCGGTCTCG
This sequence comes from Dactylosporangium sucinum, assembly GCF_014647515.1. Taxonomy (GTDB): domain Bacteria; phylum Actinomycetota; class Actinomycetes; order Mycobacteriales; family Micromonosporaceae; genus Dactylosporangium; species Dactylosporangium sucinum. The sequence goes on from NZ_BMPI01000010.1 coordinate 155,777, forward strand.
CTCACCGCACCGACCATCGTGGTCTTGCCGACGCCGAACCCGCCCGCGATGAGGATCTTGATCGCGGTGGGTACCCCGTCAGAGTGCCCGTAGGCCATTGATCGCCGCCTCTATGAGTTCGATGTCGGGACCAGTCCCGGCTGGCTCAGAAACCTGAACAAGAAATCGGTCGAGCAGGTCGCCGAGCATGACGCGGATGGTGCCGAGCGGCAGGTCGAGGTAGGCGGCCAGCTCGGACACCGACGTCGGCTGCTGGCACAGCCTGATGATCGACAGGTGCTCGGGCTCCAGCCCGACCTCCGGCGCCGTCGTGGTCACCATGGCCCTGACCAGAGCGATGCGGTCGAACGTGCCCCGCACCGGCTGGGTCCGTCCACGGGTCATCGCATATGGGCGCACGACCGGGCCAGCGTGATCGTCGACCCACGTCTCCACTGGATCTTCGGGGGCGGTCATCGTGACGCGTCACCCCTTCCCGGCCGGATCGTCCGTGCGCGGCGGCGAGCCGAGGTACTTTCCGACGCGGGTGACGAGCATCGCCATCTCGTAGGCGATGACGCCCAGGTCGGCGTCCGCGTCTGCGAGGACCGCCAGGCACGAGCCGTCCCCCGCCGCCGTGACGAGCAGCGAGGCCTCCTGCATCTCGACGATCGTCTGCAGCAGCGGCCCGCCGCTGAACCGCTTGCCCGCGGCCCGAGCCAGGCTCTGGATACCCGCCGCGATCGCGCATAGATGCTCCGCGTCGTCCTGGCCGAGCGCTTGCGATGATGCCTTGAGCAGGCCGTCCACCGAGAGGACGATCGCGTGATCCGCGTGGTCGATCCGCGTCACGAAATCGTCCAACAGCCAGGTCAGGTCGGCGTTCGCCGCCGTCTTCAGAACCACAGTGTTCCCCTTATGTCATGCCCGCTGTGGGCGGTTTCGGTCCGCGTCGGTCTGTTCACGTCGTCGGCTGTTCGTTGTTGCCGTCAGACGCAGCGCGGGTCGGAAGGGGTGATGGCGGTGAGTCGATGTCGCGGGGCGCGTCGGCGCGGCCCTGGCGGCTGCCCTGCTGGTAGGAGGAGATCCGGCTGAACACCTGCTCGGGCGACCGCAGCTCCGTCGCCGGCGCCGGGCTGTCGGCGACGGGGTCGCCGTCCCGCAGCCCTGCCGCGAGGTTGGCCTGGCGCATCCGAACAGGCAGGCCGCCCTGGGTGAACGTGCCCTCCGCGTCGGCGGAGGCTCCCAGCTGGGCACCGTTCCCGGCAGCGGGCATCGCGCCGGGCGGCTCCTGCGGTTCCGGCGTCGGTATCGCGCTCATCGCCGCGGCGAGGTCCACACCGAGCATCCGGGGCGGCTCAGCAAGAGCGACCGGCCTGCGTTCACTCGTTGGCGGTACGAAGTCAACATCAGATCCCTCCAGTCGGTGCGTACCACTGACCGCCGCCGCGGCGCGCGGGCTCGACGCCGGGATGCCGTTGGCCTCGCCGTTGACGGTGCCCTCGCCCAGCAGGTGCTTCGGGATCAGCACGACGGCCGTCGTCCCGCCGTACGGCGACTCCTTGAGCTGGACCCGGATCCCGTGCCGCTCGGCGAGCCGGCTCACGACGAACAGCCCCAGCCGCGCCGCACTGCTCAAAGTGAACTCGGGATGGCTGGCGATGCGCTGGTTCAGCTCAGCGATCTCGTCGGGCGCGATGCCCAGGCCCCGGTCCTCGACCTCCAGCACGAAGCCGGTGCCGACCAGCTGGCCCTTGACGTGGACCTCGGTATGCGGCGGCGAGAACGACAGCGCGTTCTCGACCAGCTCGGCGACCAGGTGGATCACATCGCTGACCGCCCGGCCGGCCAGCTCGACCGGCTTGATCGGGTACACCTTAACCCGCGCGAAGTCCTCAACCTCCGCGATAGCGCCGCGGACGATGTCGACCATCGGGACGGTGCGCTTCCAGACGCGTCCCGGGCTCGACCCGGCGAGCACGATCAGGTTCTCCGCGTTGCGCCGCATACGGGTGGAGAGGTGGTCGACGCGGAACAGCTCGTCGAGCTTGGCAGGGTCGCCCTCCCGCCGCTCCATGCCGTCGAGCAGTTTGAGCTGGCGGTGGACCAACGACTGGGACCGGCGGGCGATGCTCAGGAAGACGTCACGGACGCTGCGGCGGAGGTCGGCCTGCTCGACCGCGGCGCGGATCGCGGTCTCCTGCACCGCGTTGAACGCCTGACCCACCTGGCCGATCTCATCGTCGCCGAACTCCAGTGGGGGCGCCTCGTGATCGACGTCGACCTGCTCCCCGCGGCTGAGCCGGGCCACGACGCTCGGCAGTCGCTCATCGGCGAGTTGCCGCGCCGCGTCGCGCAGACGCTCCAACTGCCGGACGATCTGTCGGGCAGTGGTGATCGAGACGATGATCGACGCGATGACCGTCGCGAGCCCGAGACCGGCGGCGAGCACCAGGCGGATGAGGACCCAGATCGCGACTGGCGTGGAGCGCGCCACGATGTCCTTACCGCCGGTCACCACAACGTCGTGCAGGTCAGCCAGGGCGGGGTCGACCACGGCGCGCCATTCGTCGTTGCTGGTCGGCGGCTTGACGCCCGCCCGTGTCTCGGCAATGACGCGATCCTCCACGGCGCGAAACGCCGTGAAGTCTTTGCCGCCAGCCATCTGACTGTACCGGGCCTGGTCGGCGCTTGAGAGGCTGGCCACCGTATCGCTGGCGAGGAACCGTTGCGCCCCCACGATCTGGACGAATTGGGCGTGCTCGTCGGCCGTCATGCGGCCGGCCGCGATGGATCCGGTCAGCAGGGCGTCTTCTTGGGAGATCAGCTCCCAGGTCCGGTTGAGCTGAATCAGGGCGGCCGCGTCGGCGGCGATGACCTTGTCGTCCAGGCCGCCCAACGAGTCATAGACCTCGAAGAGGGAGTCGACCAATTGCGTGAACGCGGTCGACGCGGCGGCACGGTCGATCGTTCGGGCGTCGATCTGGGCCCGCACCGCGGCTAGTCCGTCCAGGCCGGCGATGACCTTGTCGACTGCCCGTTGCAGGTCCTCATCCCCCGATGGGTTGGCCTGCCAGCTCTGCGCCGAGGTCCGGAACGCCGCGCTGGCCTGCTCGGTCTGCTGCCGTCCGGCGGTCAGGTTCTGGCGTTGCTGGTCGCCGGGGGCGCCGAGGTAGGCCGTGGAGAGCCGCCGCTCGGACTGCAGGTCTCTCAGTAACGGTTCGCTCGGCTGGTAGATGTTGCTGTTGTGGGCCTGAACCCAGAACAGGTTCAACCCCTCGCGCAGGGTCACCCAGGCCGCGAACGCCCACAGGGCGGCCAGCGAAAGCAGTAGCGCGGTAATCTTCGCGCGCAAATTCGTACTGCGAGAACGCATCACACCATCCACCGCGGCGCGGAAAGCAAGCAATGTCATCGGCTAATTGGCGGAAGTTAATCAGATTGCAAACTTCCGACCTCGTAGACATCCGGCACCGTAACAGTGATCAACCACTACCTCAAGCTTGCCTGGTCAGCCGCTGTTTGTTGCTACCGGCGTACGGCAATTACCAAACGTTACCGAGTCTGATCTTGCCCTGGCGTCGAGTACAGCGCGGCGAGCACTGCGGCGCGCACGATCGCTGTCGGCAGATAGAGTTCCTTGCCGTACCAGAGCGGGGGGTCGGACTGTCGGTCGAAGGCCACTGCGAGAAATGTGTGGCCCTGCCCCAATGCCTCGCCGATCGCGCGGCGGGCGGGATTGCCGGTGGTGAGCAGCACCTGCATGGCGTACGCCGTTTCCTCGGCTGTGCCGGACCAGCGGCCCCACGACCCGTCAGTTCGCTGCGTCGCCAGGACCCAGTCGACCGCCGCGGCGACCGCCTCGACCGCTGCGGGACCGCAGCCGAACTGATCGAGCGCGACCGCGCAGCAGGCCGTTGCGTAGTACGGCGAGGCGTGCCACCGGTCGCGCCACGATCCATCCGTCTGCTGCTCGCCCGGCAGTGTCGCCGACAGCTTGTCCACCACCGCGAGTTCGCGCGGCGACGCATCGGCACCATTGATCGTGTACTGCCCGAAAGCATCCAGTACATGGGCATTGGTGGTGACTGAGAAGCCGTCCTCACCCGGCCAGGTGCAAAAGCCAGCCTCCGTCTCGAACGCCCACAGACTGTCCGGAGCAACTCGCCGGCCGAGCTTGCCGAGCGCGTATAGCGTCACGGAGCTGGTGTCCGCGTCGGCGGGGAGTCCGGCGCCGGCGGCGATGCCGGCCGGCGCCACGGTCGCGGAAAGCTCATCGAGCAACGCCGGCGGCACGGTAAGGGGTACACCGGCACGCACCAGCGAACTGAGCACCCAGGCGCGCTCGAACACCGTGATCGGGATCGGGCACGGCACCGGCCCGCGGTGCCAGCCGACGACGTCCTCCAAGAACTCCCTCGCCGGCCCTGCCGATCCCGCCGCAGCCGGACCGCCGAGCCACGCCACGGTGGCCGCGGGCGAGGCACCGACCGCGCCCGGCGATCCGGGGCGCATGCCGGGCGCGTCTTGCACGGCGTTCCCCAGTACCTCCAGAAAGTGCCGCAGCTTTGCTGGCAGTTCGGCCCCGGCCGCCAGCTGGTGCCGGACCGCGGCGAGGCGTCTCCCGTTCATGCCCGGGGGCAGGCCGAGGCGGCGATCGCCCGACCACGCGTCCAGTCCCCTGATCGGCGCGTCGCGGACCTCGTCAAGGTGCTCGTTGATGGCGGCGACAAGGGCCGGCACGATGACATCGATCGCTGGCGTATCCGGAATGGACAGCGCTCCGTGCTGCAGCCAGCCGAACAGCGCCTGTAGGCCTCGATCGGCCGCGCCAGCCAACTCCGCCTCGATGCCGCTGCTGGGTGCACCAGCGTTACGACGGCGAAGCGTATGGAGCAGGGCCTCGGTCGCGCTCAGTGTCGGGACGAGCGCGTACGCCTCCGGAGGCCCCCAGCCACCGTCGGGCCGCTGGGTGTCCAGCAGGTACTGCACCCGCCGGTCGTGGCCGGTCAGCCACGGAGCTGCGGTCACGAGTCGTGCGGTCTCATACACCGATGGGCCGACCTGCCCCCAGGGCTTGGCCGTCAGCTGGGCGATCAGGTCGTGCGCCGAAGCGGTGATATCGGCGTCCGTCATCGCACGCGTCGTGAGGCGCTTGTCGGCTTCCTCGATCGTCATGTGACACCCCAGAAGTCTGTGACCTGGTAGAAGCCGCTGGTGAACCCGATCTGTCGCGCCAGATAGATGACTTGCTGAGGACAGGTCGGCTCCAAGGGGCGCAGCAGGTCCTGACAGCGCTCAACAAGCGCGGTGATCCGCCGGGACACGTCTGCGTGGTCGAGAAACATGAGGGCGTTGAGGTCCCCCCAGACCGCATCGCGTTCGTGTGTGGCCAGGTCGTTGACGAGGCGCAGCACACGCTGGGCCTCGCGGCCGGCGGTGGTGAGCTCGTCGAACTGGTCCAGGCAGGCCAGGTCACCGGTGAACAGCCAGTGTGAGACGTTGACGAACGAGAGTCCGGTGTTGTCGGCGTTGTCGAGGTACTCGTCGAATGTCGGCCCTGCCGGCCCGGCCGCCCCGCCAGTGAGGGCGGACCTCCACTCCCACTCCCGGGCCATGGCCGCCAGCATCCGTTCGACCTCGTCGCGCCAGCGCTGGCGCCCGGACCTGCACCCGGACCGGAACGAGGGTGCCGTCGCCAACGTGTCCCGGATCTCGGCCAGGAACCGCCCGATCGGGCTGGCGCCCGCGGCGCCATCCGCGACAGCGCGGCAATCGGCGACGATCGCCGTCACCTCGTCCCGCGATGTCGCCTGGGAGTCGATCAGCCAATCCGCCGCGAAGACCCACAGCGACGCCCGGTTGGCGACCTGCAGCTGCTCGACCGTGCACCACGGCGCACCGAACGCGGTGGCATGGGCGACGGCGCTGAAGAGGGCGGCGTCGAACGGCTTGGCCGCGAACAGTTCGTGGTGCGCTGCGGCGCGCTCCTGCAAATCACGTTGGCCGGCGGCCGCCAGCGCGCAGATCCTGCCGTGCTCCGAGCCCACCAGGATTTCGTCGTGGCTGGTGAGCGGTGTGCGCACGCGGACGCCTCAGCCCGCGTGGGAACGGTCAACTGGTACCAGCGTCAGCTGCGCGTTCTGCCGTGGCCGCAGCGAGGCACCCATCCGCGGGGTGAGGTCGGCGTTGCCGCGCAACTGGATCCGGAACCGGCTCAGGAGGGTCGCAATGATCAGTGGCGCTTCCAGCAGGAACAGGTACTGGCCCAGACACTGGTGCGGGCCGCCGCCGAAAGGGAAGAACGAGTACCGGTGCTGACGTCGTGGCGCGGTGGGAGCGAACCGCTCCGGATCGAAGATCTCCGGATCGTCCCAGAACGCCGCCATCCGTTGGGTGACGTATGGGCTGACGAGGACCGTTGCTCCGCTCGGGATCCGCGTTCGGCCCAGGGTCTCGCTCGCCACGGCCGTGCGCGGGATCATCCAGCCGGCCGGGTAGAGGCGCAGAAGCTCGTCCAGGACCATCCGGGTGTACTGAAGCTCAGCTATGTGCGATCGCTGGATCGGGCCTGCGCCGACCACTCGGTCGATCTCGTCGTAGAGCCGGCCCGCCACGTCGGGATACCTCTCGAGCACGGGCCACAACCAGGACAGCACCGCGATGGTGGTCTCGGTTGACGTCGAGATCATCGCCACGACGTCATCGCGGATCTGCTGCTCAGTGACCTCCTGACCGTCGACGCTGCGCGGCCGGCACAAGGTGGAGATGATATCCGGGCTGTCGCTCGGCTGGCGCATGGTCTCGCGGATGATCGGGAGTACCACGTCGTCGATGGTCTGGACAGCGTCGCGGAATGCGCGATCGCCCGGCATCGGAATCGCGTAGGGCATGAACGGCACCAGTAGCCGAGGCACCATCGCCGTCGCGATCGTGCCCAGTGCGGCGACGACCCGCACCGCGTCCGGTACGGAGATCTTGTCGGCGAAGAGCACCCGCATCGTGGCTTGGCAGACGATCCGGGACAGTGCCTCGTTGGCGTCGACCGCCTGCTCGGTCCTGGCCGGTTCGTTCAGCACGTCGACCGCCTCGCCGATCGCGACGGCCATCCCGTCGACCAGCGTCTCGACCCGTTTCGCCGTGAACAGTGGTTGCAGGACGTCACGGCTGGACGACCATCGTGGCCCCTCCGCGACGAGGATCGCGTCCCCGACCGCCCGGCGTACCGGCCGCCAGAGCAGACCCTTGCCGTCACGCACGTAGTTGGCGGCGTTGTCGCGCAGCACATGCTGCAGGTGCTCGGGATGCGCCACCAGGTACGGACGGAACGTGCCGAAACTCAACCGCACGACCTCGCCGCCGGCCTCATCAGCGAAGCCGACCAGCGCGTCAAGCGGACTGCGGAGAAGCCGTGGCAGCGCCCGGCGCAACGGGACCGAACCGGCCGTGCCCACCCTGACGTCCTGAATGGCCGACAACAGACACCCCCAGCCGGGCTCGCGGAACCCGGGCGTTCAAGCAGTACGCACGTTCTGGATCACCTAGATGATCTCACCCTTGCTCGCAGCGGCGGTAGCCTAAATTGTTAAATGTGTACATATCTCTCTGCTTTGTGAGTTCTCGCACGCCCGGTAGCGCGGAGTGATCAGCCGTGGTTTGCAGCGATGGAAAAGCGGCATTCTCGGCGCCGCGAACGACATTCGTGTAGTTAGGTGATCTAGCTCGCAACGCTTTGACCTGTGCAAACACCGCGAGATCCTTGCTGTGTGGTGACCGTGCTGCACGCCGGCGGGTGGCGGGTCGAGTCGGTGTGGCTCGACCGTGACGGCTGCGGCGAGCGCGCCTGGAACCGGGCGCTCGACCCATGGGGCGTAGAGCACTGGTGCACCACGTCGCAGTTGCAGGAGCTGTTGCACCGGCACGGCCTCGACATCGGCGACCTCGTCCTCGAGCAGCCCGGGCGTCCGGTTGGCGGCCGCGGCGACGAGTGCGAGTAGAGCGCCCGCCGCCGGTGATCTACCGTCGGTACTGCCTGCGCCGCCCGTGCGCGAGACGCCGCTTCGTACTTCGCCTGGTCCGCGAGGCTTCGACCCACGATGTGCTCCGGCAGCCGCTCAACATCCCGAAGGTCAAGGGTCGGCAACCTGGCGCTTCAGAATCCGGCGGCGAACAGCGGCCCAACCGACTCGTCGTCCAGCGTCGCACCCGACACTAGGTAGGCAGTCTCGGCCTGGCTAGGGGATTCGTTCATGCCCTTCACGGTGCCGCGCCGGGCCGTGGCGCGCCTATCGGCCGAGCAACCCACGTGGTCGACTGAGCGTCTGACGTCGGATACGTGGAAGTATCCGACGACGCCGAACGGACGAAGCGTCCTCGCGGAACAGCTCACCGAGGGCGATCGTCATCGACAACGTCCAGGGGCCCAGCGACGTTTGCCGCTGGGCCCCTCCCCCCATCCCCTCGACGGTTGTCTTCGATGCGGTCACCCGGCGACGGTGCTCGCGCCGAGTAGGCCGGGAAGCAGCGGCCGGAGCCAGGCGTAGGTGTCCGGGGCAAGGTCTTCGGGGACTTCAGCCTCGCGGGCGCGTATCAGCTCGGCGAGCAGGTTGCGCAGCTCGGCGGTGTGCCCTTCGGCGTGGGCGGCACGCATGACGTCGCGCCACGGTTCGTCGTCGCCGCGGTGCGGATCGGCGAGCCAGGCACGCTGCACGGCCCAGCGGGCACCGGTGGTGTCGCCCGCGTCGAGATACAGCTCGGCGAGTTCGTGGGCGGTGTCGACGATGGCCGACACAAGGTGGCCTGGGTAGATGTCGGATTCGGGCAGCCAGGCGTACGGGTTGCGCGCGCCGGAGGCATAGGCGCGGTCGGCGCCGTCGAGCGGGGCGCCGCGCACGAGTTCGAGCGCGGCACGAAGGTCTTTGACGCCGGCGGGGCCGTGGCTCTCACCGCGGCTGCGGAGCCGGCGGAACAGGTGCCAGTCCAGCAGGTATCCGGGCTCCAGCCGGTAGACGCGGTCGGACCCCATCTCCGGAAGCCACGGGGTGCCGGCGGCGGTGTCGCCGAGCCAGCGGCGGGCCCGCGTGATCGCGACCCGCCGCGAAGCGTCTTTGACTCGCTGGTCGGGCCAGAGGGCCTCGCTGAGCTGGGCGCCGGTGGCGCCGCGGCTGCCACGCTGGGCGAGGAACACGATGATCTCGGCGTGGAACAGGCGCCGCTGGTCCGGGGCGGGGCCGGGCGCTTCCACTGCCGCCGGGCCCAGGACACCGATCCGTGGCCGGCTCGAGTCACCCTCCCGCCAGGCCCGCAGGTCGTCGTCAAGGTCCGGGTCGGTGCGCCGACGCCGCTGACGGACCGCGGCGGCGACGTCGCGTCGCGAGCTGAGGGTCGCCGCATCGGGTATGGCCGCGATCGCGGGGATGGCCACGGTTGGGTCGCTCGGAGCGACGGCTGAAGGGCTGGGATCTCCCCAGCTGCCGTTCGAGCTCGCCGAAAAGGCCGTGGGCGGGTCGGCCGGTGGCGATGCAGCCGGCTCGCCCACCGAAGGTGCCGGTTCATGGAAGAGTTCGAGTACGGCGCCGGCGGCGTCGGTGTCGGCGGCCCACGGCTCCGGCTCAGCGGCCGGAGGCGTCGGGTCGGTGACCACCGTGTTCCGCGCCTGGGTCATGATCTCTGCCAGGGGTTCGAGCTCGGCGACCGGCAGGCCAGCCGCGGCCAGTTGGACGTCCAGGTAGGGCAGGCCCAGCTGCAGCGTGCCGTCGGTGGAGACGGTCGCGCCGGTAGCGCCGGTTTGGCCGGTAGTGCCAGCACGGGTGGCCACGGCCACGGCGCAGCCGCTGGTGGCCTGCAGCTCTTCGCGGAGGTCGGCGAGTGCGGCCAGGTCGTCGCGGTCCGGGTCGGCGACCAGCAGCAGTTGCGGCGCCCACGCCTCGCCGAGGTCGGTGAGGCGTCCGGCGAAGGTGTTGGGCGCGCCGGACACCTGCAGGGCGCGGGTGACAACGCCGATCCGGCGACGCAGCCGGGCGGCGGCCGCGCTGACTGATCCGGCGACCTGGACCCGGTCGGGGTTGAGCGCGACCAGCAGCTCAACCTCGTCGGCGGGCCAGCCGCACAGGATCACCTCGACGTCGTCGGACCAGCTGTTGCAGACCAGCTCGCTGGCCATGTACCGCAGCAGGGCGAGGCTGCGCTCGCCGTCGCCGCTGATGGTGAGGCTGCCCAGCCGCTCAAGGTCGAGCAGGAGGTGTCGTCCGGGCTGAGAACCGACCGTGACCAGCGTGGGCAGTGGCGCGAGCTGCTCGTCAACGGCAGGCAGCGCCGCGTCGCCGGGCAGCGTCCAATGTGCACCGTCGGCAACCCACGGGGCGGGTGGTGTCGGGCACGGGTTGGTGAGGACGACGGTGACGGTCTGCCCGGCGATCCAGGCGGCGGCGATGTCCGGCAGCGCGGCCACCTCCCGGTCGGCGAGGCCTGCGGCAAGCGCCCGCAGGGCCAGGTCGAGCCGGTCGATGTCGGCCGGTGCCTCGACCACCCGCAGCGCCCGCTCGGTCGCACCGCCGCGCGGGTGCGGCAGTCGCCTGCCGGGCCGACGGTGCTGCCGCTGCCGCTGCCGCCGGCGAAAGACCGCGGTGAGCAGCAGCGCCGACAGCAGCCCGGCGCCGGCCAAGGCCCCGACCACGATGGCGTCGTCGGTGCTGTCGCCGCTAGTCGACGCCGGCCCGGGCGCGGAGGGTGCACCGGCCGGGCCGGCCAGGCCCGGCGCCGAGGTTTCCGCGGGGTTGGCAGGGACACTCGCCGTCGTGGGGCCGGACGTAGCACCGGGCGACGCGCTAGCCGTCGCAGAGGCCCCCGGTGTGGCGGACGGCGACGAGCTCGTCGACGGCGCCGGCGCCGTGGTTGCGGAGACGCTCGGCGCTGGGGTGTCGACCGACGGCTGCTGCCCGGGGTTACTGCGCGGCTCGTCATCCAGGTCGCTGGCGGGCGGGGCGGGTTGCGTTTCGGCGGCGCTCGCGGACACGACACTGCCTTGCGCATGAGCGATTGGCCCGCGGTCCTGCGCGTCGCCGGGCAGGATGATCTGCCAGCCGCGCTCGATGTGGTTGGGGAACCGGGCGTCACGCGCTTCCAGCTGTGGGTTGATCGCGGCGATGTCACGGTACCGGTCGGGGTCGCCAAGAAACCGTGCGGCGACGCCGGACAGCCAGTCCCCGCGGGCGACCTCGTAGACCAGCGGGCCGGTGCTGGTCGTTTGCGCCACCGGCGTCATCGTCGGCGTTGCGTCGGTCACCGGGATACGCAGAACCCAGCCGGCGTAGATGCGGGTGCTGCCCGCCTGCAGGGTGCGTCCGTCAGGCTGGGCCAGGCCGTAGTTGGCCTCGGCGATGCGCTGCCAGTGCACGCCGTGACGTTCGGCCACATCGAGCAAGGCTTCGCCGCGCTGGACCGGGTGCTGGACGTACGTCGTCGGCTGCCCGGCGGTCGGCTGTCCAGTCGTCGCGGCCGCTGAGCCGGCGAGCCCGGGTGCGTCCGCTCCGGTGGCGAGCTCGACGAGTGTCGTCACCGCCGGCTGGGGCGCGGCCGGTGGCCCGGCGGAGGCCAGGGCGGGCGCGGCGAAGACGCCGATGATCGCCGCGACGAGCACCGCGGCCGCGCGCTGCTGCAGCCGCATCCCGGGCAGCGGCGCCGCCTGCCGCGGTACCCTCCCCCGGCGGCGGGCGGGGATTTGGGTGACGGTCTCCACCACGACCGCGAGCAGGAACGTGGCCCAGCCGTAGGCGGCCAGCAGGGCGGCGACCCAGCCGACGAGGGTGAGCGTGTGGACGAACAGGTAGCCGTCGTCGCGGCTGGTGAGTGCATGCCACAGCTCGCGCAGGGTGGCATCCGGGTCAGTGACCAGGGCGGTCACCCAGTCGGCCAGGCCGGGCAGTGGGTTCCCGGCGGCCCACAGCAGCAGCACCGGCACGGCGGCGATGAGCACGACCACCGCCAGGGCGCCGAGTCCGGTAAGGATTTGGCTGCCGCGGCTGCTCGGCGGCGCGGTTCGGGCCACGGATGCTCCTTCGTCTGCGGCTACTGGGCGATGAGGGTCGCGGTGGCGCGGCCGGTCACGGTGGCGGTGCCGCCGCCGGCGAACACGTCCAGCAGGATCGGGTCGTAGGTGACGGTGACGGTGACGGACAGCGTCTGCGCGGAGTCGATCGTGACGGTCCCGGTGACGCCCTCGAGGGCGCCGAGATACGCCTGCACGGCAGCGACAGCGAGCGTGGGGTCGATCTCTTTGGCGCCGCCGTCGATGGCCAGAGCGCCGCGGATGGCCTGGCCGCCCGCCCGGGCGGCCTCGGCGGCGATGTTGTCGGCGCGCTGGAGTGCCCGCACTTTGCCGCCGCCGTCAACGATCAGGCCAACGAGGGAGAGGAATGCCGGGACCAGAATGGCGAACCAGACCGTTATGCGGCCGTCGTCGCGGCGCAGCGGGTGAATCAAGCGGATCAGGCGCATCATCCGCGGCTCCGGTAGGTGTCCAGCGGGCTGGTGAACGAGGCCGACAGGGTGGCGCGGCCGGGCATGCCGGCCAGGGCGACGTCGGAGAACGTCGCCTGGCAGGTCACGATCACGGTCACGGTGGCGGGTGCTCCGACCGGCACGTCGAAGCCAGTGGTGTTGACGGCCACCGAAATGCTGCTGCAGTGCAGGCCCTGCGCGGTGAGGGTGGAGGTCGCCGCGGCGAGTGCCTCGGCCTGCGCGGTGACCTTGGTGCGGGCGAGCGAGGCGGTCCGGGCGGCGTCAAACGCGGCGGCTTCGATCGACTGTCGCGCGAGGTTGACCCGGCCGGCGATGACCGCTGTGGCGAGTAGCGCAAGCACGGCCGGTGTGATGATGGCCAGCTCGATCGACACGGAGCCGGTGTCGCGGTGACGGTGACGCCACCCGGTCGTGGTCATGGTGTCGTGGGCCGTTCGATCGGGCCGTGGGCGGTCTTGGTGACCGTCCAGGTGAGACCGGGCAGAACGGAGACCGCATGTCCGGTCACGGTGACCCGGATCTCGGTCGCGGTGCGGATCACGGTCACCTGCGGGTCATCCAGGCCGACTCCGACGCTGTTCAGGAAGTTCGATGCCCGACGTTGGCCGGCGGCGGCGTCGGCCTGGTAGCCGCGGCCGGCGCTGACGCCCTGGGTTGCGGCGCCGAGCGCGATCGACTGGGCGAAGTAGAACAGGCCGGCCTGGACGATCGCGAACGTCAGCAGGATCACCGGCAGCGCGGTGATCGCGAATTCGACCGGTGAGCTGCCTCGGTCCGGGGCGCGAGCATCTCGCCGGCGCGGCGAGAGCTGCCCGCGCGGCCAGCTCGTAGCGCGTCGGGTCGCAGGCCGGGTCAAAGGCCAGGTCAAAGGCCAGGTCATGGGCCGTCCGGGCCTGAGCCCGCCTCCGGGATCAGGTCTACCCAGCCTTGCGCGACGGCGACGATCGCGCCAGCGATGGCGACCGCACCGACGGCCAGGATCGCGACGATGACGGCGGTGCTGACCGGGCTGTCGCCGCGGTCGCGCTCGGCCGGGTCGGTGAGTTCCTGCCACCGTGCCACCAGGTAGCTGGCGACGACGACGAACGGGGTGAGCGGCATGGTGTTCGTTCCTCCGGTAATGAGCGGCCGTAACGGCCGAGTTGACGAACAAGCGCGCCATAAACGGTTAGCCGATGAGCGCGAGCGGGAAGATCGTGTTCGTTCCTCCGGTGGTGTGCGGCCGTACCGGCCTAGTTGATGAAAAGGCGCGCGATGAACGGGTAGCCGATGAGCACAAGCAGGATGACGACGAGCGCTGCGGCAGGGATGTCGAGCTGGTTGGTGCGCACCTCGGCCGCGGCGAGTGCGTCAGTGCGGATCCGGTCGCGCATCGAGTCGGCGCGAGCCCGCAGCGTCTGGTAGACGTTGGCGCCCTCATTGCCCGCGGTGCGCATGATGTCGGCGACGTCTCCCAGCTCGATTACCTCGATGTCGCGGGAGAGCACCGTGAGCTGGTCCCATGGTGGGCTCAGCTGCAGCTGCGCCCGCAGCAGCGCCTCGCGGATGCGCTCGAAGACCCAGCCCTGGCACACCCGGGCCGCACGCTCCAGCGACTCGACCGGCCCGTGCCCGCTGAGCACCTGGTGGGCGGCGAGGTCGAGGTAGGTGCACATGGCCCGGGCGAACTCCGCGCGGGCGGTCGCGGCCTTGGTGAGCACCTCCCGGTGCGCCAGCGCCGCGCCGGCGAGGGCCGCCGCCACCGTGGCGCCTGCCGGGACGAACACCGATATGGACAGCTGCAGGACCGCGACGACGAGTGTGACAACGGCGGGCAGTACGAGCGAGAACAGCGCCGACAGGCCCATCGTGAGGAAATACCGTTCGGTGCTGCGGCCGAGCAGTTGCAGGTCGGCGTGCGGTACCCGCAGTCGGCGGCGCAGCCAGCTCATGGTCGCCGGCTGGCGGCCGGTGCTGGCCGTCGTATGCAGGCGGCGTAGCGCCGGCCCGAGCGCGGGCGGTCGCGGCGCCAGGGGCATCACCAGCAGGAAGGCGCCGAGGCCGACTGCTCCACCGGCGATGATCATCAGTGTGAGGTGGCCGTTCATGCCGGCACCTGCACTGATTGGATGCCGGGTTGGGTGTCGGCCGGCGGCAGCAGCCGTTCCCGCCGCGGCGGCAGGCTCAGGTTGCGCACCCACGTCACGAGCACGACGTACAGCGCGGCCAGGATCAGCAGCACCAATTGGCCGGCGACCTTGCCGTACGGCTGAAGATAGGTGGGGTTGAGCCCGCCGTAGGCCAGCAACGCGATCGTCATGAAGGTGAGGAACCGCACGACGAAGCGCGGCCCGGCGCGTTTGGCGTCAACGGTGCTGCGCATTTCGATCTCCGCGGCGATGGAGCGGCTGATCGCGGTAAGGACATCGTGTAAGCCCTCGCCGCGGTCGCTGATGTGCAGCAGCAGCGGCGCGACGACCTGGTCGGCCGTGTAGTCGCTGAGGTCGTCGGCGAACCGATGCAGCGCTGCGGCTGGGTCGTCGCCCGACTGCAGCCGGGCGGAGAGGTCGCGGACCTCCTGCTCGATGAGGTGCGGCGCGTGCTGCCCGGTGGCGGCGATCGCCTGCTGCAGGCCCAGGCCGCGGTCGACGATGTCGGCCAGCCGGCGGGTCCACGCCTCGACCGCCTCCAGCCGGGCGATCGCCAGCTTCTCGACGCGGCCTGCACCGAACAGCCACGGCATGCCGGGGATCGCGATGCCGATGATCGCGCCGGCGGCGGGCCAGCCGGTCAGCAACCAGACGAGGGCGCCGGCGCCGATCGCGGTGAGCAGCTTGGTCTGGTGGGCGCGCTGTTCGCGGCGGCTCCGGCCGTTGCCGGTCCACCAGCCGCGCAGTCGCTGCTGCAGCACCGATGGCGGCCGGGGCGGGCGGGTGGTGCCGACGACTCCCGCCACGGCGACGATGGCGCCGCCGACGGCCAGCAGCCCGGCCAGGACGGCGGCGAGGGTCAGCACACTCATGCCGGCCTCACCGGGATTCCAGGTGCCGGCCATGGTGTCGGCCAGGCACCTCGGTTGTACTCCTCGCCCTGTTCGACGTAGGGGGTGAGCCCGCGCGGGTCGTAGCCGACCCGCTGCAGCGGCCCGCTCAGTCGTTCTGGCAGGTGGCGGGGCACCGCCCGGCCGTCGGGACCCGGGCCGAAGATCGTGGTGGTGACGAGCCGGTCGCCGGACATGCCACCGACCTCGACGATCTCGGAGACGTAGCGGTATTTCAGTCCGCCGATCTTGGTCTCGTCCTGCACGGTGAGGTAGACGATGAGGTCAAGGCCGTCGGCAGTCATCCGCCGGGCCAGGTCAGGGGTCATCTCCGGGCCGTACGTCAGGGCCAGGCTGATGATGCGGTCGAGCACCTGCCGAGCCTGGCGGGCGTGGATCGTGCACAGCGAGCCTTTGCTGGTGGCCATCGCCTGAAGCATGGGGACGATCTCGTTGGAGCGGACCTCACCGACGATGATGCGCTGGACCGACATACGCAGCGTCAGAGGGATCAGGTCGGCGATGGTGACCTCGCCAGCGGGTCGGCCGTCGGCTCCGCGCGCACCGTGGCCCTCGCGTGCCTCCAGGCTCATCGCGTACGGGTGCCGGCCGGTGGTGTGCAGGCCGAGCTCCCGGCTCTCCTCGAGGACGACGAACGGCTCCAATGGTGGAATCTCGCGGGCCAGCGCGCGCAGCATGGTGGTCTTGCCGGCGTCGGCGAGACCGGCGATCATGATGTTGAGGCCAGCCGCCATCGCCGCCCTGAGGAACTCGCAGATGAGCGGGTCCATCGACGCGAACCGGTCGCGCAGG
Source organism: Dactylosporangium sucinum (assembly GCF_014647515.1). Taxonomy (GTDB): domain Bacteria; phylum Actinomycetota; class Actinomycetes; order Mycobacteriales; family Micromonosporaceae; genus Dactylosporangium; species Dactylosporangium sucinum. Next base: position 172,107 of record NZ_BMPI01000010.1, read on the forward strand.
TCCTCAAGGCTGACGTCGAGCAGGGTGTGCCGGCGGATTGCGGCGTAGGGTCGCGCCGACACCTGAAAGAGCACGGTCAGCCGGCTGCCGTCGGGCAGCTGCATGTCGAGCCACGGCTTCGTCGACGACAGCGACCGTTCGGTGGTGGCGGCACGCATCGCGAGCCCTCGGAACATGTCGATGAGCTCACGGTCGCTGTCGGCGACCGGCGCACCGATGGTGATGCGCCCGTCGGTGTGCTCGATGCGCACGTTGTCGCCGAGGATGTGGATGTTCACGATGTCGCTGCGGTCGAGCAGCTGCCGCAGTCGGCCCAGGCCGAACATGTCGGCGGCGACGGCGTCCTGCAAGGCGTCTTCGGTGGCGTGAGGGATCGGCTGCCCGGCGGCGTGTAGGCCGTCGACGTAGTCGCGGATCACGCGGGCTGCGATCCGTTCCGCCTCGGCCTGACGGTCTTCGGCGGTCGCGTGAGGGGTGCTGCGCAGTGCGATGGTCAGCTCCTCGCTGACCTTTTCCCGCAGCCACCGGACGACGGCGTAATCGATCGCTGGAGGTGCGACGGTCGGTGGCTGGGCGACGACGGCCGGCGATGGGAAGCCAGGCACCGGGGTGAAGGCAGTGGCCGAGGGCCCGGGCTGGACTCCGCCGTTCGTGCCGGCGTTCGGGCCGTGTCCCCCGACGAGCCGCGCTGCCGCCGCTGGTAAGTGCGGGTACTGGTGCGGGTTACCGGACATGACTGACCTCCTGGCCGGTATGTGCGGTGTACGCGGTGAGCAGGTGGGCGCGGCGGTTGGCGATCGCGTCCCGGACGGGCGTCTCCGCGGCCGCCGCCGCGCGGAGCAGTCGCGGGCTGCTGCGCAGCCGCCCGGCACCGTCGCTGAGCAGGGCGGCGGTGCGCGGATCGTTGGGTAGCTCGAGCAGCACCGGCAGCTGCAGCTGTTGCTCGATCTCGCGGCGGCTGTAGGGGCCTTCGCCGACCAGCGCGAGTGCGAGTGACCCCGGGCCGCTGCCGTGCTGGGTGAGTTCGCGGCGCAGCAGGTCGGCGGCGGGCGCGGCCGGGCTGACGGTGCGCAGACTGTCGGCGCGCACGACGAGCAGAAGGAGGTCGGCACGGTGCAGCAGCGGCCAGGGCGGTGCCGAGGTGGTGAGCCGGCCGCAGTCGGCGATGACGTCGAAACCCGGGTGGATCCGTTCGAGCTCCGCGAAGAAGGCCGTCAACGCCGCCCAGGTGGGGCGGATCGTGCCGGCCTGAACCGGGTCGGTGATGCCGGGCAGCACCATGCGCCGACGCGGCCGCTGCCGGTCCAGGTCGATCAGTTGCTGCTTCCATGATGTGGGGAGTTGGTTGCGTAGGGCGGCGGCGGCCAGCTGGAGCAGGCCCATTGGCTGGATCTGCATGCGAGATAGGTAGCCGGTGAGGATGGTGCCGCCGGCCGGGTCACACTCGGCGAGCACGACCCGGCGATTCCAGGCCAGGGTGCAGGCGAGCGCCGCTGTGCTCACGCCTGGCGAGCCCTTCGCCGACACCATCGCGATCACGGCCATGTCAACTCCGGGCGGTCAGCGTGACGACGATCCGGCCGGCGGCCGCCCGCGCTGCGACCAGCGGGCCGTCACGCTCCACGACCGCGACGTTGAGCAGGGTGGTGCCCTCCCTGGTGCCGGGTCGCACGTCGATGACGGTCGCCTTGATGCTCAGCGGCGCGTTGGTCGCCGGGTCCTTCTGCTGGTTCGGCACCGGCACCGGGTTGGTCTCGCCGGTGATGACGAGGACGACGTTCGCGCCGGGTTTGATCCGCTCGGCGGGCAGCTTGTCCTGTGACAGGCTGATGCCAACCAGTTGCTTGCCGGCGCCCGGGATCGCCGTGTCGGTCAGTTGGCCCTCGGTGAGCAGGGTGCCGGGCACGAGCGCGACGGCGGCGAACCGTCCGACGACGCGGTCGGCGGCGTTGGCCGGCACCGGTTTGAGTGACGGATCCACGCTGATCCGTACGACGGTCAGATCGGCCCGGGTGAGCTGTGTGCCGATTTCGACGCGCTTGCCGACCGCGAGGTATTCGCCGGTCGAGCCGACGCTGAGCAGCACCTTTGCCGCGATCAGTCCGCCTGCGGCGATCAGCGCCACGGCCAGCCAGATCAGCCGGGGCTGCCAGCGGCGCTGCGGGGCCAACCGCGGCACGGCGAGCGGGGCGGTCGGCGGCCGGCCGGCATTGACGGCAGTGGCGGTGGAACCGGTCGGCGGTGCACTCGTCATGAGGTGATCACCTGGATCTCGTCGATGTCGATCGTGGCGGTGGACGTCCGCGTAACGGTGAGATCACCGGACTGCCCGCCGCCGACCCAATGGATCTGCCAGGTGGTGGTGCCGGTGATCGTGTAGCGGCTGTCGCCTGGGGTGGGTGCGGGATACCCGTCGTAGCCGCAGTCCGGCGACTTGAGCTGACGGGAGTCGGGCACCGGCTCAGACGGCACCGTGTAGGGCGTGCCGGGCGCGAGGCAGGTGACGGAGGCCCCGTCGCCCATCCGGTAAACGATCTTGGAGGCGGTTGCGGTGGCGGTCACCGACAGCCCCGGTACGGATGCCGTGCGGCTGGACGGCCCCCAGGTCGCCTCAGTGGCCGGTGTCCAGATCCACACCGGCAGGCCGACCACGCCGGTGCCGCCGGCGTCCGGTGCGGTGTTGATGATCGGTCCCCGGATCGGCAGCTGGTTGATCGCCTGTGCCGCGAGGTCGGCCGGTGACGGGAGTCCGCCGAAGCCAGGCGGTGGTGTCGCCCGCCACTGGAAGTCGGGTTGCACGGCGCCGGGCCAGCCGCAGCTGATGGCGTAGACCGCGCCGTCGCCGGGCGCGTGGCCTTCCCAGAGCGGGTCGCCTGCCGGCGGCTGGGGCTCCATGAGCTTGGCGAAGCAGCCCTCGCCCATGTAGTAGCCGTAGTGGTGCAGGCAGCCGATGATCATGCCGCCCTCGTACTCGGTCGTGCACTTCAGCGGGCCGCCTCCGTTCCCGGGGCTGCCGGGACCGCCTGGGTCGCCGGGACCGCCAGGGCCGCCGGGGGTCTCGACCACCACGTAGCAGTCGCCCCCACCGGGCGGGCAGTAGACGTAGTCGGCGGCGGCCGGATTCGCGGTCGCGACGAGCAGCGCCGCGACGGCGGCCAGCGTGACACCGCCGGCGGTGATTGGGCGGCTCAGCACGGCCGGTCCCGTTGGGCGTTGGCCGTGTTGACCAGCCAGCGTCCGTCGTCGTACTGCACCACCTTGGCCTGGACGAGGTAGCGCCTGGCCTGGTCGGGCACGGCGGCGTCCTTGCCGCTGGCCTTGATCACCGTCTTCCAGGCGCTGGTGTCCAGGCAGTCGTCGATGTCGACGGTGAACGGCCTGGTGCTGATGTCGACTCTGGTGACGGCCGGCTTCCAGGTCGGCGTGCCGGTGGTGACGAGTCCTTGCTGAGCCTTGAGGTAGATGTCGTTCCGCAACTGGGTCAGCAGCGGGTCTGCCGTGTAGTTGGGCAGGTCACCACCCTGTGGGTCGGCGTTGGCGGAGGCTGCGACCTGCGCTTTGCGGAAGTTGGTGTAGGCGTCGACGGCTTTGGTGCGTGCATCGGCCTCCTCTGCGGTCACCGTCGGGGAAACAGCCGACGACACGGCCGACGAGACGGTCGGCGTGCGGGGGGCTTGGCCAGGGCCTTCGCCGCAGCCGGCCGCGGCCAGCGCGAGCACGAAGGTCAGGGCAGTTGTCGCCGCGCGCACGACGGTGTGGGGTCGGCGGGCGCGTCCCGGGTCTGTGTCCGCAGTCGTGTCTGGCTGAACGACCGGTTCGGCGGCGGCCGTGGCAGGTGCCGGAGCCGCGGCCATCACCTGATCCACCGGCCCGGCCGCCGTCGGGGCAGCGCCTGCGCCTGCGTTGTCGTCCGCCTCCCGGTCCTGTGGCTGGGTCGTGGTCGCCGACGTGTCGTCACGCTGCTGCGCAGCGGTGCTGCGCAGCATGCTCGCGATGCGGGCTGCGGCGGCCATGGGGTGCTTCAGCAGCGCGCTCAGCACCCGGATGGCGTGCTGCAGCTGGCCGTCGGTCACGTCCAGGTGAAGAACGAGCCGCACCTCGTCGTCGGAGATCGGGGCGAGCAGGACGCCGAGTTCGGCTGCGGTGGCGGCGAACCCCTTGGTGGTCCAGCCGGTGGCGCTAAGGTCGAGCAGGACGATGTTCGTTTGAACCGTGTGGGACACGACGCCGGTGTCGGCCAGCGCCGAGGCCAGGGCAGCGGCCCGCTGATGGTCCTCGACGAGGCGCTCCAGGTGGTGGTGGTCGAGGGCGAAGAGGCCGGCGGCGGCCATGAGCCCGGGCACCTGCCGCATCGCGCCGCCTTGCTGTTGGCGGAGTCGCCGCGCCTGTTGTTCGACAAGGTCGGCGGGGCCGACCATCAGCGAGCCGCCCGGGGCGCCGAGCCCTTTGGACAGGCATACCGCGAGCGTGTCGAACAGTTGCCCGTATACCGGCAGCGGCGTGCCGGTGGCGATGTGCGCGTGCCAGATCCGGGCGCCGTCGCAGTGGATGGCCATGCCGGATTCGTCGGCCACCTTGCGCAGGTCCGTCAGCGTTTCGACGGGATAGACCAGTCCCCCGGCCAGGTTGGCGGTCTGCTCGACGGCGATCACTCGCGTGGGATTGCTGTAGTACTGGGCAGAGCCCAGATGCGCGGTCACCGTCTGGGCATCCAGCAGCCCGCGCGTATCACAGGTGGTGCGGGTGGAGATCCCGCCGAGCGCGGCCGCGGCCCCGGCCTCCAGGCGTACGACGTGTGCTTTAGGGGCGCACAGCAGCTCGTCGCCTGGACGCAGCAGCGCCCGCAGGGCCACCTGGTTGGCCATCGTCCCGCTGGGCATCAGCAACGCCGCCTCGTGGCCGAACATCTCGGCGACGCGTTTCTGGAGTTTCGTGACGTTGCGGTCTTCGCCGTAGCAGTCGTCGCCGAGTTCCGCCGACGCCATCGCGGCGATCATCCCGGCGCTGGGCTGAGTGACCGTGTCGCTGCGCAGGTCCACGTACGTGCTCATGTCCGCACCCCCGTACAGATGGTGGTGATCTCCTCGGCGATCCGCTGCGGCTGTTGCAGCGGCAGATCGTGGCCGCCGTCCACCCAGATCTGCCGAATCGAACGACCGGCCCGGGTCAGGGTGCTGTGCAGCGCGTCATGGCGGAGGCCCACCTCGGCGGGGTCGCTCGGCCGCGCCATGATGGCCGTCACCGGCGCGGTGACCTTGGCCAGTACCCAGTCGGGCCGCTGCTGCCACACGCTGCGTGCCAGGGCCTGCTCTCGCTCCGGCGTCAGTCGCAGGCGCAGCCGCGCCGACCCGGAGCGGATCGCCGACTGGTCGGGCGCGGCGTGCTGGTAGTTGGCCGCGATCGACGGCGCCGCGGTCGGCGGCAACCCCACGCCTGCCGCCCACGCGTCGAGCATGGCGCGCGTCGGGTTGATCCGGCGGTCGATGCTCATCACCGGCTGCGCGACCGGCCAGCTTGACCCGAACATGGTCCGGGGGTCGTAGAGGCCGCCGTCCACGCAGCAGACAGCCGACACGAGGTCGGGCCGCGACGCCGCAAGCATGAGGGCGACACTGGCGCCCATGCTGTGACCGACGACGACACAGCCGGCGAGCCGCAGCGTGTCCAGCACGGCCGCGGCGTCGGCCGCGAGCACGTCCACGCGGTAGCCGGCGGACGGTGACGACGACAGGCCGTGGCCACGATGATCCCAGCGGAGCAGGCGCCGGCCGGGCAACTCCGCCACGACCAGGTCCCACCAGCGGCTAGTACTGGCCAGCCCGTGCAGCAACACCACAGGCGGGCCGCTACCGGCTTGGCACCGTGCGGCAACGCGCACACCGTAGGGCAGCCGCATCATGGTCGGCCGATCAGCCGGTTGGTCAGCCGGTTGGTCAGCGAGCTGATCGGCCAGCTGGTCGATTACGACGACGTCGATGACACACCTCCGGTCGTCATCAGCCCCCCGATGCGGCCGCTGATCAGGCCAGCAAGGTCGGCAGCAGTCCGGTGGAGAATCACGTCCTGGTAGGCCACGTCGACGCCGAACGCTTCGGCGAGATGCACGCTGAGCTCGGCGGCCAGCAGCGAGTGGGCGCCAACCTCGAACACGTCATGGTCGGCGGCGACGGGCACTTGCAGCACGCGCTGGACGATCTCCATGACTCGGGTGAGCACAGGATCCGGGGAGGTGTCGGCCGCCGCGCCGCTCAGACCGTCGTCGCTGCGGGGCGTGACGGTGGCCGGGACGACGATAGCCGGGACGACGATAGCCGGGACGCTGCGCTCCCCACCGGCGAGAGCAACCCGGTCCAGCTTGCCGTTGACGGTGAGCGGCAGCTCCGTCACCACGTGCACCTCGCTCGGCCGCATGTGTTCAGGCAGCCAGAACAGGGCCTGGGAGCGTACTGCTTCGCGCACGTCAGTGTCGCCCGCGTCGGGGTCCGACCCGACGACGTAGGCGATCAAGCGGTCGGCGAACACGACGACCGCGCACGAGCGCACAGCAGGGTGGGTGCGAAGCATCTGTTCGACCTCGCCGAGTTCCACCCGGTTGCCGCGTAGCTTGACCTGGTCGTCGCTGCGGCCGACATAGGTGAGGGCACCGTCCGGCCGGGGAGAAACGAGATCTCCAGTGCGATACCACCGGATGCCGTCGCTGTCGGTGGTGAACCGGGCTGCCGTCAGCCTGGGGTTTTGCGCGTAGCCACGCGCGACACCCACGCCGCCGAGGAGCAGTTCGCCGGTCGCGCCGACCGGCACTTCCCGTCCGGCATCGTCGAGGACCCGCACGTAGACGTTGGGGAGCGGTGTGCCGATGTGGATGTCGTCGCCGGGAGTGAGTCCGTCCGTGATGGTCGCCGCGACCGTTGCCTCGGTCGGCCCGTAGCCGTTGTAGACGCGCCGGTCTCGGGTGGTCCATCGCCGCACCAGGCCGGCGTGGCACGGCTCGCCAACCGACACCACGGTGCGCAGGTTGGGAAGGTCGGCAACCGGAACGGCGTCGAGCACGGACGGCGTGAGGGTAACGACTTCGACCGCGTGCCGGCGCAGCAGGTTGGCGAGCTCCGTACCGCCGACCCGCGCCTCCTGCGGAGCCAGGACCAGGGTGCCGCCGGCGGCCAGGGTCACGAGGATTTCACACATCGCCGCGTCCCAGCTCCATGCCGAAAACTGCAGCATCCGGGTGCCCTCGTGGACCTCGAATAGGCTGGCCAGGGCGGTGGTCATGTTGACGACGCCCGGGTGTTCGATGAGCACACCCCGCGGGGTGCCGGTCGAGCCGGAGGTGAAGATCACGTAGGCCAGCGGTGCGCGTCCGCTGTCGATGGCTGGGCCGATGTGATGGGCGTCGAGTCGCTCAACACCCCGCGCTTCGCTGACGACGATCGAGACGTTGCAGGCGGACAGCATGAAGTCCAGGCGCGACTGCGGCCATTCGGGGTCGAGGTAGAGCACGGCGCCGCCCGAGCGCAGCACGCCCAGCAGATGCACCAGTCCGGTCATCGACCGCGGATAGGACACACCGACGACCTGGTCGGGGCCGACGCCAAGGCTGACCAGGTGGTCCGCCACTCGGTCCGCCTGCTCGACCAGGTTCTCGTAGCTGTACACGCGGTCATCGACGTCGACGACCGCGGGCGCGCCCGGGCGGCGATTCGCCTGGCGCCAGATTTGAGCATGGACGTAGGTGCTGGGATGCTGCGTGGGCGTTGTCATTGGATGCCTTCCTCAGCCGTCGCCGTGGCGAACCGCACCGGCAGCGCGGCCAGTCCGCGGAGATTCGAGTTCTGCCGCCAGGCGCGGCCCGGCAGTGGCGTGAGCTGCCCGAACCGAGCGGCCAGGGCTTCGATCGTGGCTTGGGCCTCCCGGCGGGCCAGAGGCGCACCGAAACAGAAGTGCGCGCCGTGGCCGAACGTCAGCAACGGTGTACCGGCGCGGTCGAGCCGGACCACGTCTGGCTCCGGGAACACCTCGGCGTCACGGTTGGCCGCGCCAAGCATGAGCACGACGGAGGCACCAGCGGGCAGGACACCCCCGCTGGGCAGTTCGATCGGCGTTTTGATCCGGCGGGCCGTGAACTGCGTGGGCGGGTGCAGTCGGGCGATCTCCTCAAGGACGGTCGGAATCAGATCCGGTTGGCGCTTGATGAGTGTCCACAGATCCGGATTGTCAGCCAGCACCCCGACCGCATTCGAAATCAGATTGGCGGTCGTCTCGGTGCCGGCCGTGATCAGCATCATCAGGTTGCCGATCGCCTCATCCCTGGTGATGCGCCGGTCGGTGTCATCCCGCATGGCCTGCACCAGCCGCCCGACCATCGTGTCCGGGAGGGTCGCCTGTTCCTCGTAGCGGGCCACCAGTGCCTTGAGGTAGGTGGTCAGTTCGGCGATGACTGCCAGCACCTGCTTGCGGTTGGTTGTCGGCACGTGTCCGGGAGCAGCGACGACATCACCCCACGCGTTGGACCACCGCTGCACCGTCGCAAGGTCCACATCAAGGTCCAGCAGGTATTTGGTGACCCGGCCCGGCACGCTGGCCGCAATCGCCGACACCACATCGACGTCGATGACAGCCTCCCGCCCCAGCGCGTGCAGGGTGTCGTCGACCGCCTGGCGTATCGGATCGGCGAGTTCGGTACGGACGCGGCGCACCTGCAGCGGCTCGGACAGCACACGCCGCAGCCGGCGATGGTCCGCTCCGTCGACGAACGAGACGTGATGGTCGAGCAGCGCGAACGCCTCTTCGAGGCCGAGGCCACCGAACCGGGTCAGGCTGCTGGCGTGGTCCATGGCGACAGTGGCGTCCGGGTGGGCCAACAGATGCTGGACGTCGCGGTACCGGGACAACATCCAGGTCTCATAGTCCGGGTCGAAGTACACCGGCGCCTGGTCCAGCAGCGCTTCGTAGAACGGCGCGGGGTTGGCGATGGTCTCCGGTCGTGTGAGGTTGTATAGGCCCAAGTGCGGGTCTCGAGTAGTGACACCCGGCATAGGGATTCCCTCCTGTATGTCAGGTTGCTGACCTGGCCGGCCGAGGATCGGCGGCAGTTCCGCGGAATGCGGTGGCGAGAACGGCCAGCAGGCTCAGGGAGGCGCCGACCAGGGTCCACAGGGTGGTCGGCCCGGCGCCCGCCCGAAGCGCGACGATGTCCAGCGCAATGGCGCCGGCGAGCTGACCAGCAATCATGCCCAGGGTGAGCAGGAGCACCCCGACGTGCGGCACCACGGCCACGCCGATCGCGATGATCACCACGCCGATCAAGCCGCCGAGGTAGGGCCACGGCTGCGAAGGAAGTGAGCCTGTCGGCCCGCCGCGGGCCGACACGGCCACGATGATCGCCAGCAGCAACGCCGCGCTGCCGGCCAGGAAGCTCACGAAGACCGCTGCTGTCGGACCGGCGGCTTCGCCGATCCGGCCGTTGACGGCCTGCTGCCAGGCGATGCCGACCCCGGCGGCTGTGGGCAGCAGGACGAGACTGAGTGACCGCAGGTCGCTCAGCTGGTCCACATGGTCAACGGCGGCGATGAATGCCGCAGCCAGGGCAAGTCCGGCACCGGCGACCCGGGTCGGGGTAAGTCGTTGCGGGCCTGCCGGGCCGGCTCCGAGACGGTCGACGAGCAGGCCGCCGACGGTCTGCCCTGCGACCATCGCCACGCTGAAGATCGCAACACCGGTCCACGGCACCGTTGTGCTCTGTGTCACCACGAGCGCGGCCCCGCAGCATCCGCCGAGGCACTGCCAGGGTCGCACCAAGCGCGTGCGGATGCCGGCGCGGAGACGGGCCAACCCGCGGCGGCCGACACGGGTGGCGAGCACTGCAGAGGCCAGCACCAACGTGGCGGTGCCGAACGAGATGGCCGCTGCCGCAAGTCCATCACCGAGCTGGACGGCGAGGTCACTGTTGACCCGCGATTGCGCAGCTACCGCGACGCCGGCGACCGCAGCCAGAACGACTCCCAGAACCCGCCGGTTGCCAGCAGGCCGCGCTGCGGGTAGGTCGGCGCCGCGATTCGGGTTTACGACGACAGCCACGGCGGCCTCGCATCGTGCTGATCGTCAGGGGCCACCGGCCGTCGGCGATGCTGGTCGAGCGGTGGTCCGTACAGCGGCTGGTCTGAGGCGGTGTGACGACCCGTTGGATGGTCCGTGGCTGCCCGACCGCCAGGCCGTTGGATCGGCACGTGGCGGGCGTTAAGCCAGCCCCTCACCCGGCGGCGGCCGACCTGCAGCCGCTCGCCGATCGCGGCCATCGGGGCGCCTTCCCGATACAGAGTCTCGGCCTGACTCGCGCCCGGCTCGTCGGCCACGTCGAGGAGCCCGTGCGCGCTGAGTTGATCCCACACGCTTGACCGGCTGACCTTCGCAAGTTTCGCGATCTCATTGATACTGAGCCCAGCGGTGAGCTGCTCGTCGAGCCAGGTCGCGGACAATGTCGGGGTGCTCCGGCGCAATGTGATGCCGGCCGCGTGGAGCCAGCGGTAGATGGTGGTCGGGGTAACGGCGAGGTCGGCGGCGAGTTGCCGGACCGGCGCCCGATCATCCAGGTACCGGCGCCGCAGCCAGGCATCCAACCTGGGCCCGTGGCGCACACTGCCGCTCGCGGTCCGGATCGGGACACCGGCCAAAATAGCGTCTCGGTTGGTGGAATCTGTCGCCCGGCACTCGCCCCCGGACAGGTGCGCGACCGGGGGCGAGGGACGGTGGGCAGTCTTGCCGCTGTCTCGCATGCGGCCGAGCGAGTCAGCATTCGACGCGGAGCGATGGAAAGGCACCGATCGCCTCACATCACATCCCCCGATTCCGCGTCACATTCTTGCCCTGTTCTTGTTCCTATCGACAGCCGTTTGCGACCTGGGGCCGGACCGGTCATGACCGAACCGGGCCAAGCCAGAACAAACGCGTGTCAACATCGCCGGTCGTTCGACCGTGCTGATGTGTGGCGACCCCCGGACCTGTCGGATCCGCCGCCCTCGTGGAACTTTTTGTTGCAAACAGAGCGTGCCCTGGCCGGCGGCCGGAAGCAGTGCCCTCCAGCGCCAGGGTGCTGCCCTCCAGTGCCAGACCTGGAACGTTCGGCCATGACGTTCCGGCGGCGCGGCGCCTGGGCTGCAGCGAAAGGGGGATGCGCAGTGCCCGAGAGCGCCATGATGTTGCCCCAGAGCGCCAGCTTTCCGGCCGCCTCAGGCCCGCTACGTGTGGCTGGCCCGAGTAGCTCGGCCGCGATCTCAGCACGACCGTCGGTCATCGCTCAGAAGGGCCAGGATGACATTTCCGCTGTTCACTCGTCTGTTCCCAGATGGCGGTGGCGCCTCGCCAGCACTGGCGAGCGCCGCCAGACAGCTAACCGCCGACCGCTTCCGTCGGCCGCGACCCCCGATCCGAGTCCACGCACAGTGAACGAGGGTGGTGAATGCCGCGAAACTGTGCGCTACATTGCGCGGTGCACCGTGCAGGTGGCCGGGCGGGCACACGCTGTGAGAACAGAGGGATTGGGGCCATGGAGCCGGACGTCATCGATTTGGCGGAATTCCCCGCCGCGGAGCGATTCGCTCGGTGGCACGCGATCGTTTCCGCCGCGGCCTCCCCGCAGGTGGTCGGCAGTGAGCACGAGCACAATTTCAACGCCCGGGCCGAACTGCTGGCCCTGGGCCCGGTGGCGCTGACGTCATTCCAATACCCGTCGCTCGACTCCAAGCGAGGGCTCCGCCAGATCCGCCAGGGTGACCCGGAGACCTATCAGCTTGCGCTGCCGGTCACCGGCGCCAGCCTCATCGCGCAAGACCGGCACGAGACAGTGCTTCGACCGGCCGCCGACTTCGCCTTGATCGACTCGTCGCAACCCCACGCCGCGCAGCACGCACCGGACCGGCCGGGCCAGCGCGCCCACTCTGTCACGATCGTGATCCCTCGCGTGCTAGTGCCAGTGCCCAGGGACAGAGTTGTCCGACTGGCCGGCCAGCGCCTCGACTCCAGTACCGGATTCGGTGCGCTGCTGGCCACCCAGATGCTGCACATCGTCAGACACGCGGACGAGTTCCGTCCGAGCGACGCGAACTTTCTCGGCCAGCACCTCATCGACCTGACCGCCGCGACCATCGGCCAGTACCTCGACGTTTCCGAACACCTCTCCGACGATGCCAGGCGGCGTGTACTGCGCAGCAGCATCGACCGCTTCATCGACGCCCACTTGAGCGACCCGGCCCTTGGTGTGCCGGCGATCGCCGCTGCACACAACATCTCCGTACGGCAGGTGCACCGCCTCTTTGAAGGTGGGCGGACGGTCACCGAGGAAATCAAGGTCCTGCGCCTGGAACGCTGCCGCCGGGATCTGCTCAACGCCGGGCTGGCCGGGATGGCAATCCACCAGATCGCCAGACGCCACGGCATCGTGAACTCGGCGTTGTCCAAGTTCTTCCGGCGGGCCTACGGCATGACACCTACCGAATACCGAGACCGTCACGCCATACTGGGCCGAGCAGGGCGGGCGCCAGCCGCCCGCCGGGCCCGCTGAGCGTCGCACACTGCCAGTCCATTGCTGCTGCTTCAGTCTGATGGCTGCAGTCGCTGGACGAAGCGGTACACCACCCCGGTGAGCGCCTCGGAACGCTCCCACAACCGCGCCGCCAGCTCGCGATCGGCGGCGACCTGTCTGGGCCGATCCAGGCCGGCCGGGCCCCGGGTATGCGCCAGCCGGACCGGTCCGAGGTACTCGCCACCAGTGATCGCAGGGTGAGCGGCGGCGCAGACTGCCGGCAGGGCTCCGTCCGCCGCCGGCTGGGTCAGCAGCCGCTGAACCAGCGCGAGCAGGGCGACGCCAACCCGGGAACTCGCCATCTCCCGGGTGAGCCGCGTCGAGGTGAATCCGGGATGACAAGCAACGCTCACGGCTGCATGACCAGCGGCGACCAGCCGGCGATGCAGCTCAAAGGCGAAGAGCAGGTTCGCCAGCTTCGAAGCACCGTATGCCGCCCAGGGCCGGTAGCGGCGTGGCACTGGAATGTCGGCTTCGACGTCCATGACCGCGGCATGAGTCTTGCTCGACAGCGTGACGATCCGTGCGCCCTCGCCGGCGACGAGAAGCGGCAGCAGCCTCCCCGTGAGCGCGAAGTGGCCGAGGTGGTTGACGCCCATCTGCTCCTCGAACCCATCGCGGGTCAGCCGCTGCCGCTTCGGAGCCATGACACCGGCGTTGTTCACCAGAATGTCGAGGCGCGGGTAACGGCCGCCGATCGTCGCAGCGGTCGCGTCGACCGAGCTGAGCTCCGCGAGATCGAGCACGACCTGGTCGACGCGGCTCGCGTCACCGGCGGCCACCATGACCTGGTCTGCCGCGTCCCTCATCGCGTGCGGGTCACGGCACGCCAGGATCACGGTGGCCCCCTGGCGGGCCAGGAGTTTGGCCGTTGCCAGGCCGATGCCGGAGTTCGCGCCGGTGATCATCGCCGTTCTGCCAGTGAGATCGAGTTCCGATGTGTTGACTGCCGTGAACCGCATGCTGTTTTTCCCCGTGTTGTGCGTGTTTTCCCCGTGTTGTGCGTGCGTGCGTTGATCGTGGTGGTCGGTACATGATCCGGCCGCGTGCATTCCCTCTGTGGGAGCGTATGCGGCTGCCACCGTGGAACAAGATCGGCCGTTCGAAGGTCCGCCTCGCCCAACTAGAGCTGCCGAAGGCCAGCGAGGACCTTCGCCAGCACGTCGTTGGGGACGACGTCCGGCACAGGATCATTGAGCCGCACCAGGTCCAGCTCAGCGAGGTCGCCGAGTAGGACGCGGACGGCGCCGAGCGGGACTGCCAGGTGCACGCTGAGCTCAGCCACTGACAACGGTCGCCGCCCGCACAGGCGGATGATCGAAAGGTGCTCCGGGCCGAGGTACGCGGTGGCCGGCGGCGGGGTGCCGGTCGCGGTCACCAGCGCGATGAGGTCGACCGTGGTTGGTGTACGGGTGCGGCCCTGGATGAGGGCGTACGGTCGCACGAGCGGCCCGGCGGCTTCCTCGACCGGCCCTCCCGCCGGCAGATGATCTGCCTCGCGGCTCATAGCGCGGTGATGAACGGGCGTGGTGCCGCACTCAGGAACGGCCGGGCTCCGGTGACGAGGCGCGCCAGCTCGTAGGCGACCACACCGATGTCTGCAGCCCGGCCTGCCAGCACCGCTACGTACGCGCCCTCGCCTGCGGCGGTTGACAGGAAGTACGCCTCGCGCAGCTCGAGCACGGCCAGCCGGAGCTCGCCGCCCTGAGTTTGCGCGCTGAGACCGTTGGCAAGCCCGTGGAGGCCGGAGGTGATCGCCGCCAGCTGGTCGGCCTCGTCGCGGCCGAGCCCGGTCGAGTGTGTGATGACCAGCCCATCGGCGGACAGCACGACGGCGTGGTCCACATCGCCGACCCGCCCCACCAGGTCGTCCAGCAGCCAGGTCAGCTTCTTCGTCGGTTCCGTCACGACATTGCCCCTCTCGACGATCGTGGGTTCAGAGCGTCCCGCTGCGCGGCGACTGGTTGCCGGGTTCGGTGTACTCCGACGGGTCGCTGTCGGCCCGGCCGCGGCGGGTACCGGCCTGCAGGGCAGCCATCCGCCGCCTGATGTCGGCCGGGTCTTGTTCGGGTTCTTGCGTGGTGCTCGCCCCGGTTGTGTCGGCCGGGCCGAACGGCAAATGCGGCTCCGCCCGCAGACCCTCATGCAGGCTTGCCTGCGGCCGCCGTGCCGGCAACCCGTGCGCCGCACCGGCACTGCCCGAGGCGGCCCCGGACCCGCCCGGCACGTCGGCGGCACCGGCAGCGTGCCGGGGTGCAGGCGCCGTACCGGCAGCTGCTGCCAATGCATGTACCGGCGCGGGAACGGCGTTGAGCGGTCGAGGTGCCTGCGGCACCGCGTCGAGTGCGATGTCGGCCGGATCGGTCATCAACTCGGCGGGTATCACGACCACCGCGGTCACACCTCTGTACGGTGACCCCTTGAGCTGCACCCAGATGTGGTGCTTGTGGGCGAGCACGTTGACCACGGACAGGCCGAGCTGGGTGGATTCGAGCAGCGCGATCTCGGCGGCGGCGCCGAGCCGCCGGTTCGCTTCGCCCATCGCCTCGGCCGGCATGCCCAGACCCCGGTCCTCGACGTCGATGCTGTAGCCAGCGCCAACCCACTGCCCGGTGATCTCCACCGTGGTGTTGGGCGGAGACGCCGCCAACGCGTTTTCGACCAGTTCGGCCAGCAAATGGGACAGGTCAAGCACGGCATGCACGGCGACGGTGGCATCCTCGACGTTGCGGAGCCTCACCCGCTGGTATCCCTCTACCTCGCTGAAACCGGCGCGGATAACGTCAACGACCGGCTGGGGTGTCGACCAGGTCCGCATGGGGTTGGATCCGGACAGCAGCATGAGGTTCTCCGCGTATCGGCGCATACGGGTGGCCAGATGGTCGACGCCGAAGAGCTTCGCCAGCGCATCTTCGTTAAGTTCCTGCCGCTCCATCTCGTCGAGCGCTCGGAGTTGCCGGTGTAGCAGCGACTGGAATCGCCCCGCGATGTTCCGGAATACCTCGCCGACGCCGCGGCGAAGTTCCGCCTGCTCAACGGCGACCTCGAGCGCGGTGCGGCGGGCCGCGTTGAGCGCCTGCCCGACTTGTCCGATTTCGTCCGTGCCGAGGTTCAACGGCGGTGCCTCGGTATCAACGTCGACCCGCTCGCCTCGGCCGACCCGCTCGACCACGGCGGGAAGCTGTTGATCGGCGAGCCGCTGCGCCGCCATCTGCAGGGTGATCAGCCGGCGTGCCTGCTCGCGCCAGCCGCGAATGAGGTAGACGACGGCGAACGCGCCGGCGACGACGATGACGAGCAGTTGCAGGCCGATCCGGACCGCGAGGGCCGTTGTCCGGGCCACCTGCTCACTGCCTCCGGTCAGCACGACGGTGCGCAGCTGGGCGGCGGCCGGGTCCATCGCGGTCTGCCATTCTTCTGCGGTGACCGGAGCGGGCCCGCCGGCGCGGGCGGAAACGATCCGGTCTTCCAGCGCGCGGAGCCGGTCGAAGCTGTCGCCGTTGAGGACCTGAGTGGCGTGCCGTTGCGTCGATGCCGGCAGCTCGGTGACAGCGCTCTCGGTGCCGACTCGCCAGGCCCCCACCAGGTGCGCGATTTGCGTCCGGTCGGCGTCGGTGAGGCGGTTGGCCGCCAGTACTCCGCTGAACAGGGCGTCCTCCTGGGACAGCAGCTCCCAAGCCCGTTCGAGCCTGATGAGCGTGCTGACGTCGTGCATCACCTGCCGGTCGTCGAGCCGGGCCATGAGCTCGTAGGACGCCCAGAACTGATCGAGCGTCGCAGTGAACGCGCGGGCGGCCTCGGCCGGACCGATGGTGCGAGCGTCGACCGCTACCCTGGTCTCCGCCAGGCCGGCCAAGGCGCTGATGATGCCGTCGACTCGCCGTTCCAGTTCGTCGCCGGCGGCCATGCCAGCCAGCCAACGCTGCGCCGATGCGGTGAAGTTCGCTGCCCGGCCCTCAGCTTGGCGACGGCTGGCGAGCAACTGCTCCTGGTGGCTTGCCGTCGGCGCGGCAAGGAAGCGAACCGTGGCCTTGCGCTCTGCCTGAAGCGCCACTTCGAGCGGCGCGGCCGGTTCGGCCATGGTCGTGTTCAGCGTCCCGGCCCAAGCCAAGGTCAATCCGCTGCTGATCGTCACCCAGGCGCCGAACAGCCACAGCGTCGCCACCACGAGAATCTGCAGGTAGAGCCGTTGCCGCAGCGATGTCGTCCGCCTGCGCGATCGCCGGGTTGTCACCACATGCTCCTCACAGTCAGTGGGGTCGGGCTGGCTCGGGCAGGCTCGGGCAGACACCAACCAGTGCGGCCGTAGCGATGCGGGTCAGCTAGTGCGGGCACTACGCACTGCCAGGTCCAGGTAGACCTGGTGACGGGGCTGCAACGAGATCGATCCCTGCGGGCGGGTGCCGCGCGGCGCCCGTATCCGAATCCGCAGGTCGGTGTGTAGCGCAGCGAGCGCCAGGAGGGCCTCAGCTCGGAACAGGTACGCGCCGACACAGCGGTGGACACCACCACCGAACGGCAGGTATGCCCATTTGTGCGGTCGCCGAGCGCCCGGTTTCCACCGGTCGGGGTCGAACCGGTCCGGCTCGGGCCACAGCGACGCAAGCCGGTGCGTGAGATACGGAGAGACGATCACCGTGTCGCCGGGGTGGACCGGGATGTGGCCGAGCAGGTCATCCTGGACGACGCCGCGTGGCAGCATCCACGCCGGCGGGTAGAGCCGCAGGACCTCGTTGAGCACCATCCCCGTGTACTCCAGGCGCTCGAGGTGCTCGGGTAGCACCGGGTTACCGGGGCCGCCGACGACGGCGTCGACCTCCTCTTGCAGCCGTCGCGCGATCTGCGGATGCTCCTGCAGGGCGATAAACGTCCAGCCCAGGGTCATCGCGGTGGTTTCGGTACCCCCGGTGAACAAGGCGACGACGTTGTTACGGGCGAGGTCCGTCTTGACCCGGGTGCCGTCGTTGAGAGTCGCGTGGGCGAGCATGGAGATGACGTCCCAGCTCGGCGGCTGCGCCCGGGCGGCGTCGATGAGCGGCTTGACGATGCTGTCGGCCTGCCGTACCGCGGCGCGGTGTGCCCGGTCGCCCGGCATCGGCACCCAATCCGGCATTCCTGGCATCGCGACTCGGGATTGCATCGCCTGGAAGCTTGTGTCGATGGCCTCGCCGACTCGCAGGGCGTCTTCGGCGGACAGTCGGTCACCGAAGAACATCTTGCCGAGCACGGTGTGGGTGATGACCTTCATCGCCGGAACCAGCGCAACCGGCTTCGGCGACTGGCGGGCACGGCGGACTAGGTCCCCCACCGACTGCTGCACCGCGTCGGCGATCGCGGGGTACATCTCGCGGACCCGAGCGGGGGTGAACATCGGTTGCAGCAGCTCTCGGCTGGGCTTCCAGTCCGGACCCTCCCGGCCGATACCCTGCCGCCCCTGCAGCTTCGCCAGCTCCTCCCACATCATCCCTGTACGCAGGTAGGTCTCGTCCGAGCGGTCCCAGACTTGCTCGACGAGGTTCGGATCGACGACCAGGTACGGCGCGAAACCGGGCCGCAGCTGCAAGCGGACCGTCGCCCCTTCGTACCGGCGTCCCAACTTGGCGAGCAGACCGACCGGATCACGCAACTGCCGCAGCACCTCGAACAGACCGATCGTGGGTACCTGAGCTCCTGGCGTTCGTTGCACCGCTGCACTCCTGCCCGCCGTTGATGACCATGCCGGGGTCCGGCCGGCACGACCGGCCGAGGCGACGGCGCCGTCACTCCCCGTCGATACCCTGGCACGAGGGGTACCCGCGGGGCGTTGCCCATTCGCGACGAGGTGCTGTCGGTGCGCGACAGATTTCATCGCGCATGCCCGCAGCCCACGTGGGGCTGCCGACCCCGCCGGGCCGCGCGGACCAGCGCCGGCCGCCCGCCTTAAGGTGGGCTGCGTGCTACAGATCCGCCGGGCCGGACGCCGACCCAGCCCGACGCCGGCCGCAGGCACCCAATACCGGTCTGTATGCCGTACGGCGGTCCTGGGATGAGCCGGCCGACCGCCGTGCCCCAAGAGGTCCGCTTACGCATGCGCGCTCAGCGGCTCGCTGGCTGGACCTGGCCGCAGATCGCGGAGGATCTCAACCAGCGTGAGGTGCCGACCAGCCAGGGAGCCCGACGGTGGACTGCCGCCGTGGCGAGAGCACTCGTACAGCATTGGCAGCAGGCCGATGAGGGCGTCCGACTGCCATCGGACCTCGGCGATCCGCCTGACCTGGGGCGTCCCGTGTGGCGGCAGCCGACCCTGTCGGACGCCGACAGGGCAACGATCCGTCAGCTGTATATCGACGGGACGGCGCTGGAAGAGATCAAAGCCACGTTCGGCGTGTCCAAGAACCTCATCTACTCCCTGGTCGGATCGTCCGAGCGCCGCCGCCCCGCTCAACGCCCGAACAAGCCCGACCCGCGTGCCCTGGCGCCGTTGGAGCTCGGCCGGCTTCGGCAGCTGAGCGCGCTGGCCGCGAAGGTCCGCGGGCAAACGTCACCCGACCACCCCGCACGCGAGCACAGCAGGCAGTTCGCCGAGTTGCTCGCCGCCCTCATTGACGAGGGCTTCACCGCGCGATCACTCGCAGACAAGATCGGCTGCAGCCGAGCGAAGATCGAACTTGCTCTCGGCCGGCACGGCCACCGGCCCCTGCCGCCGTCACTGACGCCGCGGTCCAAGTCGTAACCACACCGCGCCCCCGGCCGGCCGTGCCGCGCCGGCCTGCACGAAGGGGTCGCCTGACCCGAGCGGCTCGATAACCCCCGTAGGTGGGGTGGGTCGGTGCTGGCTTGTGACCAGCTTGACGACCGTGTAGCCCACGATCAGGGCGGTCGCTACCGCGCCGGCCAGCCATAGCCCGAGCGTGGCCACCACACCGACGAAGACAACGCGTTGCCACGGCGCATCATCGAGCACAAGCGCCGCACCGGCGAAGGCCACCGCCGCGCTACCACCAAGAGCGAAGGACCAGAATCGCAGTCCAGCCAGCCTGGGACCTACCGCATCAAGCCTTGAGCGAAACGCCACCCCACCATTTTCGGCGCCTGACCCGCCCCAAGTCGACAGGAGCACGGAAAACGCAGGCCAGCCATCGTGGATCTGTCGCTCACCGGCACCAACCTGGCACCCACGAGCTCCGTGATGCCCGGGTCACTGTCGCAGACTGTCCATCGACCAGCCCGCACTGCGGCACAGCGAACGCCGTTCGACGCAGCGTGCCGTTCGCTGCGCAGCCCGTTGTACCAATCCCGTCGGACGATCCGTATGCGTAGGAAAGGCGGCCATGACCATCAAGATCGTTGACAGCCTCGGCGGTGAGATCGGCGAAGCGGCCTGGACGTTTCGACTGGCAGCTTCGAACACGCGGTTATGGGCGATCACCAGGTGCACAAATTCCTGGCACTCGACGACGACGACTCCCCAGCCGGGCTATCCACCTACATCCACAACTTCACCGCCGCGCCCCTGGCCCGCCCCGCAGTACTTTGCGCGCCGTTGGGTGCTTGCTGCTGGCCTGGGGCGGTCGTGACGGCACCGGCCGACGCCCGGCGGCCGCAGTTGGAGGCGGTTCGGCGGCCGGGCCGTCGTTGGTGGGCCTTGGCAGTTGTCCCGCTGCTGCGGCAGCAGGTGCTGCGGATGGCGGTGCCGTCCGGCGCGCCGCGTGCCCGGCTGTGTCCGGGTTGCGGCGCCGCGGCGGAGCTGGCCGAGCCGGGCGGGGCGTTGTTGCTGCCGGCCGGGCGATGCGGGTCGTGCGGCATCCGTGCTGGCGCCCCGCCGCTGCTGCTGGAAGTGCTGGCGGTCACCGCAGCCGCGGTCGCGGTGTTTGCCGCGCCGACCCTCGCGGCGCTGCTGGCGGTGCTGTGGTGGTCCGGTTGCGCGGTGATCCTGTGCTTCGTCGACCTGCGGGTCCACCGTCTTCCAGACCTGTTGACCGGTCTCGCCGCAGGTGGGGTACTCGCGGCGTACACGGTTGAGGCCGTGCTCTCCGGCCAGTGGGGGCACTTGGTCGATGCGGTGCTGTCGGCAGCCGGGACCGGCTTGGTGCTCCTGCTTGCCGCGCTGTTGCTCGGCCGGCACGGCATGGGGCTGGGCGACGTCAAGTTGGCGGTGTCGATTGCGGCGCTGCTTGGGTGGTGGGGTTCGGGCGCCGTCGTCGCCGGGCTGCTCCTGGGCTTTGTCTTCGCGGGCGTGGTGGGCGTCGTGTTGCTGGCGAGCAGACGGGTGACCCGCGGTCAGCACATCCCGCTGGGCCCGTTCCTCATCGCCGGGACCTGGCTGGCGTTGGCGCTGCTGAGTTGGTCCGGGCCGGTGTAGCTCGAAGGTCGAGGCCGCGTCCCCACCGCGCTATCGCTCGGCCCGCTCTTCATCGCTGGCGCGTGGTTGACCATGAACCTGCTGGCCTGGTCGAGCCTGGTGTAGGTCGGACACCGTCCCCTCCATTCGTGCTGGGCCGGGGACGCGCAGTGAACGCCTGCTCAACCCCACGACCTGGGCGCGCACCACCCGGTCCGGTTCGAGTGGCAGCCGGTCCGGGTGTTGCGCTCAACCCGGCGGCGCGCTGGCGGAGGCGGGCGGCGTGGTCGCCAGCCCCGTCGATGTATTCGGTAATCTTTCGGAGGATTAGGGCGCGTTCGGCCGGGGCGGGCCAGTGCTCACGCAGGGGGATGTCGACTTGAGCCACGCCGGTACCGACGGTGATCCGGAGCCGACGATCGGGGCCGTCGGTCGCATCAACCGTGATCGGCACGCCGTGCCAGCTCAGTGCAGCGGGCACCGTACCGGCCTGCTCCACCCGATTGATCATGAGGGAGAACAGAGCGATCGCTGTGGGGATGTCCACCGCTTGACCTGGCTGCCCGTCGCGGTGCAGAATCATGCCCCGCGCCGGGTCGATCAAGGCCGATATCCGCTCCAGCGCGCTGGCATGGCGGACAAGGTCATCAATCTCGCTGCGTGCCGCGATGGAGGGGCCGGCTGTTGCGCCGTCCACGCCGGTCGACGGCACCGCAGCACCGTCTGTTGACGCCTGCTCCCGGGTCGGATGTGCGTCGATCCAGTCGCGGATCTGCGCGGCCCGCTGCCCGGCCGAGTCGAGGTAAGCCACAATCTTGAGGAGCAGAGCACCGCGGTCGCGCTCAGCTGGCCACGCATCGCGCAGCGGGATCGGAATCTGGGCGTCGCCCGCACCGACGGTGATCCGGAGCCGACCGACAGCGCCGTCGACCGCGATCGGCACACCGTTCCAGCTCAGTGCAGCGGGCACCGTACCGGCCTGCTCCACCTGATCGATCATGCGGGAGAACAGCGACACGGCTTCAGCGGTCTCAACATGCCGATCCTTGCTACCCGGAAGCCGCAACGCCATACCGGGACGGGTCCGGTCGACGCTATTGCGTAGCTGCTCGAAAGCGCGCGCGCGACGCTGCAGTTCCCCAAGGGCGGTGTGCTTCGGTGCCCACTTGGCCGCCTTACTGGCCGCGGCCGTGTTGACCTGTACCGCAGCGGTGGGCGACGCGGGCTGCGGTCCGCCGGGCACCTGGACAAGCGCGCGCAGGTCGGCCCAGGTGTTGTTGCTGGGTCGATACTCAGGGGCGACGCGCTGACCTTCGTCAATCAGGCGCAACGCCTCGTCCCGGTTCCCCGCCCTGAAGTGCTGGTATGCCGCTCTAGCGCACCGACGCGCCTCTCGGATGCGCTGTGGGTGGCGTTCGACGCGTTCCTCGTCCGTCAACCCGCCGGCGGCGCCCGCCGGGGCGGAGGCGTCCAGGTCCTCACCCGCCGCCGCACCGTCATGCTGGCTCGGCTCCGTGGCTGTCGGCGTCGCCGGCGCAGCGCTGGCCGCTGGGTCCGATACGTGACCGGCCTCGAGCACCTGCTGGTGGGGTTCCTCGTCCGGGGCGCGGTCGTGTTCAGGACCGGCCTCGGCGAGCTGCGGCGTCTCGGGCTCGTGCTCGGCAGTCGGTGCCGCATCGTTCTGGGTCAGGTCTTGCGGCGGGTCTGCGTCAACGGTCGGCAGCTCGAGTGCGCGCGCTTCGTCCTTGACCGCCGCAAAGGCCCGCAGGATGCCCTCCTGCCGGGCGCGGTACGTGGTGGCGCCGGCGAGAGCACTCTCAAGGCCGCTTCGCTCGGAGTCGTCGGCCCCTGCCAGCCGCTCTTGCAGGGCGTCGATCGCACGCTGCGCGGACTGCATCGTGTACTGGTGTGATCTGGCTTCGTTGGGGTACTCGATGGCGTACCGGCGAGCTTGCCCTTCACTGAGCGGCTCAATCTCCGACCGCCGCAGCACCTTGTACGTCGGAAGGTCGTTCGGATCGTCGTTGCGCGACGCGGTCAATCGCAGACCCTCGTCGAATTCCCCCGTCGCCCCCCACACGTTGCGGGACTGAAAGACCCGCTGCTCGTCCCCGCCACGAGACAATGCGTCGTAGACGAACATGCCTCCCGCCACGTACGACTCGTCGCCGGGCGAGCGCGGCGCGACGATGTCACCGGGCAGCAAGTGGTCCAACCGGACCTTCTTCGTCTCTGGCTTCGGCGGTCGCTTGGCTTTGGCCCTGGGGCGGTCGTCGTCGAAATCGTCGTCGGTGTCGTCGAGGTTGTCCTCGTCGTCGACTACCGCCGACTGCGATGCGGCCGCGCTGATAGCCCCAGCCTGCTGCAGGGGGTTGCTGGAGTCCGCAACGGCAGCGGTTGGGCCCTGCTGTGCCGTGGCCAGGCCGTCGGTGCTGCCGGCGGCCTCGTCGCGGGCCGTGCTCGCCGCGTTATCGGCGCTGGCTGCGGTTTCCTGCCTGGCGAACAGGAGGAGCTGCTCGTCCGCGGCGCCCTCGTCGTCGACGGCTTTGCCGGAGCGCGGCCGTGATTCCGTGGTCAGGCCGTTCTGCCGTTCGGCCGCCGGGGACGTCGCCGCCTCGGCACGCGTGTGCGGGTCGGACTGCGGCGACCGCTCTTGAAGCAGCACCGGCTCGACCGCGTCGCGGTGCGCCGAGTTCATACTGCTCTCGGCTGCGGCGGCCAGGCCGTGGCCCTCGTCCAGGCCGTGGCCCTCGTCCAGGCCGTGGCCCTCGTCCCGGACGCGTGTGTCGCTGGCGTGCCGGTCGATGACGGTGAAGGTCACACCGGTCGCAGGCACCTCAACCGTGACGACCCGCTTGCCGTAGGCGGGCGGGCCGTCGGGGGCGGCGACCCAGACCTGGACGTTGACGGTGTCGGAGCGGACGGCACCATGGCTGCGGCTCCACCAGTAGAAGAGCTCCCCTTCGACGGTCCGCTCTTCGCCGTCGACGAGGCCGGTGATTGTGCCCCACGCGCCTTCGCGGACCTGGTGCAGCGGCATTGGCCCGAACTCGAGGTGACCGCGCCAGCGGCCCTCGGCGATCGCCTCGTCGATGTGGCGCTGGTGCAGCAGCGGACGGCGCCGTCCGAAGGCACCTTGGGAACCCGACATCAGGGAGTTGGCCACCTGCTCGATGGCGTTTGCGCCCGTGAACGGTTCGTTGTTGCCGGGAATCCGCCATGCCGGCCGGCCGAGGTGGTCGCGGTGCTCCTGCAGGACTAGACCGAGCTCGGCGAGCGTCGCCACAACATATTCGTGGCTGTCAGGCCGCCGCCAGGGTGCTGGCGCGCCAGGCGGCATATCACTGGTCGGCTGCAGGATCGTGACGGAATGCTCGCTCGGTACGGCGATCGCGACGCCGTCGAGAGCGTTCGGGTCCTCGGCCAGCGTGACGAACGCGCACGCGCTGGGCGTCCACCCCTCGTAGTCCTGTGGAACGTCCGCCATGTCAATCACGTAGCCGGCGATGGTCACTGCGCTGCCGTCGGGCAGGATGCCGTCGACCCTGGCATACGCGCCGTCGGCAACCTGAGCCACCTCAACGGTGGCCAGTTGCGGAGCGTTCGCGGCCAGCTCCAGCAGTCGGGCGAGCCTGGCTTCGTACACAGCATTAGTGCTCGGCCCGCGGCCGCCCGGGTCTTCGGCCCGACCGGCGTCCCAGGAATCACCGCTGGCCGCAGCCTCCTGCCCGCCAAACAGGAAGAGTTGCTCGTCCGCGGCGCCTTCGCCGTCGACGGCCTCGCTGGAGCGCAGCCGGGTATCCGTGGTCGGGCCGGTCTGCCGTTCGGCCGCCGGGAACGTCTCCCCCCGGGCATCTGTGCGTTCGGGTTGCGGTAGCTGCCCTTGATGCAGCATCGGCTCGAGAGCGCCGTTCTGTGTGGAGTCGTGCATACTGCGGTCGGCTGCGGCGACCTGGTATTGACCGTCGTCCCGGGCACGCTTGTCCGTGGTGTGCCGGTCGATGACGGTGAAGGTCGCGCCGGTCGCAGGCACCTCCACCGAAACGACCCGCTTGCGGTGCAGCTCGGCGGACGGGCTGTAGTCGGTGACCCAGACGCAGACGTTAACGGTGTCGGAGCGGACGGCACCGTGGCTGCGGCTCCACCAGTAGTCGAACTCACCCTCGACGGTCCGCTCTTCGCCGTTGACAAGGCCGATGAGTTCGCCGTACGCGCCTGCGCGGACCTGGCGCAGCGGCATTGGCCTGACCTCAAGGTGACCGCGCCAACGGCCTTCGGCGATCGCTTCGTCGATGTGGCGCTGGTGCAGCAGCGGACGGGGCCGCCCGCCGCCACTGGATGGCGACAGCAGGAAGCCGGCCATCCGATCGCTCGGGTCAGTGCCCGCGAACACCCGGTCCACGCCGGGGATTCGCCATGCCGGCCGGCCGAGGTGGTCGCGGGCCTCCTGCAGAGCAAGACCGAGCTCGGCAAGCGCCGCCACAACGAGTTCGTGGCTGTCAGGTCGCCGCCACGGCGCAGGCGCTCCGGGCGGCATGTCGTCGGGCGGCTGCAGGATGGTGACGGACTGGTCGCTCGCTACGGCGATCGCGACGCCGTCAAGCATGTTCGGGTCCTCGCCCAACGTGACGACCGTGCACGCGCTGGCCGTCCACCCCTGGTAGTTCTGCACGACGTCCCGCACATCGAGCACGTAGCCGGCGATGCTGGTGGCGCTGCCATCGGGCAGGGTGCCGTCGACCCTGGCGTACGCGCCGTCGACGACGTACGTGACCTCCACGGCGGCCAGTCGCGGCGCGGCGGCGTCGGCCAGCTGCAGCAACCGTCCCAGCCGGGATTCGTACGCAGGGCTGGCGCTCGGTCCGCGGTCGGCCGAGTCTTCGGCTCGGACGGCCTCGGGGCCCTGCTGCCCCCACCCGCCGACCGGGAGCGGCAGAGTCTCTGGCTCCGGGTTGGTGTCGAGCTCGGTGGCCGGAGCGCCAAGGCCTGCCACCAGTTGCTCGCCAGGGTCAGGACCCACTGTGGCGGAGGCGTTCGCCGCCTCCGACTCGACCGGCACCCCGGCCGTTGCTGGCACCGGCATTGCGGAGGCCTGGTGCGGCTCCACGACCGCCGGCTGTGGGTCTGCCGTCGCGCCGCGTGTATCCGGGGGCGCCGGCTGGGCGGCAGCCTGGTGGCGGGCGTTGATTGCCGGGTCTCCGTTGCAGCAGGTACAGGCGACGGCGGACTGTTCTTGCACACCCTCGGGCGTCAGGTGCGACCACTCCTCGACGGCGTCGAAGCCGGCATCGGTGTGTACCCACAGGGCGTTCGTCCCGAACCCGCCGACAACGGTGCCGCGCCAGCCGTCACGGCGTGGCCCGGGCGGATATCCGGCATAGCCATGCAACTGCACACGTGCGCCGAGCCCGAAAGGCGACCTCGCGTGGACTGGCGGGTAGTTATTCACTGGGCCACCGCCGGACGCGACGGATGCGCCAACCGCATCGTCGACACTGGCCGTCGCGGCGATTGCCTCCGCTGCGTCCGGCTTGACCGGCGCCTCGCCCGCTACGGGCTGCCCATCCTGACGTGGATCCGGCTGGGCGGCGGCCTGGATGGGATTGGCGACTGCCGGGCCGGCGGTCTCGTCTCGGGTCGCGTCGGCCTGCCGCAGCCCCTCGTCTCCCTGAGGCGTGGATAGCGTGTCATGCGGCAGCGAAGCGATGCCGGGGGCGGGGTCCGGTGCGGTCTCGGGTGCCGGTTCGGGTTCACCGTGCGCCTGCCGCGCCGCTCGGTCAAGGAGGGCCGCGAGCACCGGGGTGTCCGCGTGCTCGACGACCAATCCCTCGAGGATTGCACGGACCTGCTCGTCGGAGTTGTAGCCCCGTTCGACGTTGGAACGCATCCGGACAGTGATTCCACCGAGGCGTTCCCGCTCGGCTGGGGGGACCCCGGGCGTGTCGTATAGCGCCGTGAAGAGCTCGTCGAGGACTCCGAGGACTCCCCCACGCCGTGGGGCGACGCCGCCGTTCGCGTGTGTCTGGATGATCGTGCGGATGTCGTTCCACGAGCGCCGGCCGTCGACCTGGTAGTTCGGGTTGTCGAGTTCGGCAGCGTCGAGGTGGTGCAGCGCACCCTCGTAGTCCTCCGCGTCGAGCAACTGCCGGATCTCGTTCGACGCCGTTTCCGACGCGGCGTCGAGCGCTGCCCGCACGGGTTTCGGGTCGTGGGTCAGCACCGTCGGGTCCTGCGCGATCGTTGCCGCCACCGCATCCCACACGGCGCTGAGGCCGTATGTGCGGGCCAGGTCGTCGAGGTGGCCCTCAGACACGTACCGGGCGGCGTCGGATTCGCTCAAACGCAGCGCCCCGCGCTGGCCGTAGTAGGTTGCTGCGTGGTCCTGCACCGCTGCACGGATCTTGGCCAGCTCGAGCCGGGTAAACGGGCCCGGGTCGATCCCGGCCGCAACCGCGCCCGGCTGCACTGCTGCAGGGGCAGCCCGGGTCGTCCCGATGTTCGCGGCCGGGGGCGCGGCAGGGTCCGGGCCGGTCGTCGCGGCCTGGGCGCGTTCGGCCAGCCGGTCCGGATGCACGAGTGTCTCGGCCCGTCCGAGCGCACCTTTGATGCCGCCCTCCAGCAGGTAGTCGGAGGCCTCACCCGGCGACATGCGCTGCCCCGCGATTGCGTAGGCCAGCGCTCCGTTGACCGTGCTGACGTCGATCGGCAGGTCCAGGAGGTTCGCTGCCTGCTTGAGCTGGCTGTCGATGGACAGGCGTGTCTGCGTCATGTCGGCCTGGGGAACCGCGGCATCCGTTGTTCGAGCAACTTCGACCAGGTCCGCTGGTTCCGGCTGCGGCTGAGCCGCAGCTCGGCTCAGGCCAGCAACCTGCAGCGATTCGGCAGGGAGGTCGAGGTACGCCGTCGCTGACCCCGGGTCCAAGTTCTTCTGAGCCCGCGTTACTGCGACGTAGAGCAAACGCAGCTCTTCCGGATCGGGTAGGCGTACCTTGCCTTTGAGATCCGCCTCCGGTTGCGGGAAGTCATCGCCGAGCCGGACATTGGGCCATTCCCGGCCCTTGCTCCTGTGTGCGGTGGAGACGATCGAGTCCCATGCGGGTGTCCCGTCCGGTTTGGTCGCTTCCTCCGGGACCAGATCCTCGGCCATCTGGATCAGCTCGTCCGGCCCGTGCCGGTCGATCAGACGCACGAACACCCGTAGCGACTGAGCGTTGTTGTCTTCGTCCTCGACGAAGTTCTGCACCGCTTCCCAGTCGCGGAACGCGGAGAGTTCGGGATGTTTGGTGCGACTTCCGTTCTGCAGTTCTTTCGCTGCCTTGGCGAGGTCCCTGATTGCGCCGCCCCCGCCGACGAGGGCAACCTTCTTGCCCTCGGCGAAGGCTTCGAACACGGCGGCGACGGCGCCGGCGTTGGTACGGGTCACCACTGCGTCGGGTGCATCGACGGGGCCGATGCTGCTGGTCATACCAGGGTTGCCGGTCAGCAGATGCGGCGACTTGAGCAGGTTCAAGAACACGTTGCCGGCCTCGGCGATCGACGGACCGAATCGCCAGCTCTGGGTCAGCGGCAGGGTGACGTCAGCCGGCCAGCGCTTCAGGGCGTCGATCGCCCCGCGGAACGTGTAGATGGACTGGTTGGAATCGCCGACCACCACGGTCTGTACCGGCTGGTCCTGGATGACTTTGCGCAGTACCGGGTTGATGTCCTGCGCCTCGTCGAAGAAGATCACGTCGTAGGGCAGGCGGGGATTGCCGAGCGCCCAGATCTTGAGGTAGTCGTCGAACTCGAACTTAAGTTCGCCGACCGGGTCGGTGATGTCCGCCCATGCGTGGCGCGCGTACTCGAGTGTCGGCCCGGCGAGCGCGGCCATGCCCGGTTCCCGCAGGCGTTCGGGCAGATGTTCGTCACCGATTGTGTCCGCGTCGCTTTCGCGGAACGTCTTGATGGTGGCGATCACCAGCCCGGCCTGCGTTTCGGCTTCGATCACCTCGTCGCCGTGGTGCCAGTCGCGGATCTGAAGGATCCGCGCAACGTCATTCGGCCACCGGTTGCCGGGGCTGGCCTGTTCAACCTTGGCGCGCAGTTCCGTGGACATCAGGGCGACGCGGGCGAACCCGTGGCTGGTCCTGGCGGTGACGTTGCGGGGGAACTTCTTCGCCGCCTCGGCCGCGATGGACGCGTTGAACGCGATGTAGGCCACCCGCAGTTCGGGGCGAGCCGCCGCCAGCATCTGCAGCGTGGAGGTTTTGCCGGTCCCGGCGAGGGCCTGTACGACGATGTCCTGGCCGGCCAGGTAGGCGTCGATGATCTTCTGTTGCTGCGGGGTCGGCGGGAACTTCCCTGGCGTCTTCTGCTTGTCAAGCCACTCCTGCGCGGCGGCGATCGCCGCTGCGCGGCCGGCGGTTCCCCCACGGTAGCGCCACACCACGTTGTTGTTGCTGTCCTTGTTGTACTTGAAGCCGTGCAGCTTGAGCAGTTCACGTAGCTCTGCCTCGTCCGACCCGCCGGTGGTGCCCTTGACGGCCACCCCACGCCCGACCTCCAGCCGAATCCCGTCTGCGGCAACCAGCTGGGCTGTGGGTTTGGCAACGGTGGACACCGGGGCCGGCTCCGCGTCCGTTGGTGCAGCGTCTGCAACGCGTCCAGCCATGGCATCCTCCGCGACGGCCCTGGTCGTGTCTTCGGTCGTTTCGCTGATCGTGTCGTCGGTCGCCTCGTCGGCCATCTCGGCGAGTTCCTCCGGCGACATCAGCTCATCCAGTGCTGCGGTGGCGGCCAGCAGTTGCCGTTCCGCGGCGACATAGGGCCCGGTGAACATGTCCAGCGGGTTGCTGTCGTAGTCGATGACCTCCCACCGTGGGGCGGTGCTGTTGCCGTCCTGAGGGGGCAGCAGCGTTATCCTGCCGCGCGGCAGCATGCCGACCTGGGGATGCCGAGCGTCCACGTGCACGGTCAGGCCGGAACGACTCACCCTGCGGGAGACACTGTGTTGCCCATCAGCAGTGATCACCTCCTGGTCGATCTCGATTCCCGCCAACTCGGCCGGCAGATGCCGGGTTGGCGGGCGGGTCCCGGCGGCCAGATGGGCAGTCGACTGCTCGGCCACGGCCGAGTCAGGCATCAGGCGAAGCTGGTCTGCGCCGTCCGGCGCGGGTTCTCTCCCGCGGGCACCGTCAACGCGGCGTACCGCGTCGCTCTGCTCGTCCGGCCACAGGGTCAGGTCGACGACATCGGCGATCGCCTGCTGCTGCAACTCCAGGCGCGGCGGCGCGGCAACCCTGAACGGCAGCGCGGCCAGGTCGATGTCGTCGGCCTGACTTGGGTCCACAAAGTTGGCGTACGCCCGCAGGTACGGCAGCGCCCACCGGTAGGCGACGCGTGTGTCAATGCCCTCAGCCCGCGGGTCGACGCTCATGCGCGGTTCGAAGCTCTCAGCCCGGCGGACCTCCACGGCCGGCGCATTGAGGGGCAGGCCGTGGGCGGCGTGCTCGGCGGCGGTGATGCGGCCGTAGCGGGGGCTGGGTGGCCGGTCCCACGGTTCCTTGCGCACCGACCCGCGGATGCGGTCCCAGACCACGAGCGGATGGTCGGGTGGGAGCTCTATCCGGCGGCCGCCAACCGGCCCGTGCGCCTGGCAGACGTAGATGTAGGGCGCGCCGAAGTCTGTGGAGTCGTGCCACAGCACCAGCTGCAAGTTGCCCTCACACGGCCGTTCCGGCTCGCGCCCGGCGACCTCTGGGTGCCAGGTGCACAGCGTGTGCCCACCGTCGACGATCGCCGCGTCGCGCTGAGTGGTGCTCATATCCAGCGGGGTCGGCAGCGGCCTCGGTGACATGTTGTTGGGGTCGATCCCTGCGAATACCTCCGGTGCACACCCAGGCAGGTCAACCAAACCATGCAGGCGCTCCAACTCGGTGAGCCGCTCTTCACTGAGTGCACCTTTGGTGGTTTCGACCAGAGCGCGCATCTTCTGCGCGATGACGACCGCTACGTCGGCGGCGGTCTTGGCGGAAAGGTCCTCGTCAAGGTCTACGTCGGCGCGGGTGGTGTTTGCCAGCAGCAGATAGATGGACGGGCTGTCCCCCGCCCTGATGAGTGGGCCGATACGCACCATGGCGTCAGCTGCGGACACCGTGCGGTCCTGCGGCTCGGCGGTGGCGGTCTCGAGGCGTTGGTCGCTGGCGGGGTTGGCGTCATCCGCCGGCGCCGTGGAGTGTGTCTCGGCGTCCGTAGTACCAGCCCGCGGCGTCGTGATCCGATTCCCTCCACCGCTGCGGCCCGGTCGGATGTCGAGCGGCAGCCCAGCATTCCGGTCGCGTTCGGCCTCGTACGCCATGCGCTGAACCGCCATCGTCTCCAGTTCGTCGGCGACTTGCTCAAACTCGGCGGCGCGTTGCTCCCACATTTCTGAGCGCTGATCGCGGGCACTGCCGTAGCCAAACAGCTCGTCGGCCTTCGCGGCGTTCTCCCGGTTGCGGCGCGCGGCTTTGCGGAGGCTGGCCGTTACGTCCGGCAGCGCCTTGGCTTCCTTGCCGGAGTGGGGGCCGGGGTGCAGGTCACGTTCCGCGTCCTTCAACGGAGTCAGGTAAGGGTCGTGACTGTATGGGTCGATCTCTGGCAGACCGAGCCGTTTCATCGCGCCCCGGACGCTAGGCCTGCCGACTTCCTCAAGGGGGGCGGGTGTAACGACGTGTGCCGTGGCGGCCTTGAACGTCAGGGTGCGGCTGCGGAAGCCCGGCCCGTCGTAGATGACCGGCTGCTTGCCGCCGATGAACTGGATGCGCAGCTCCCGGCCGTCCGGCGCCTTCCAGTCGGTCAGGCTGACCAGCTGGTCCTGACCGGTGAGTTCCCAGCCGTGCGCCTCCATCTGTTCGATGAGGCGCCGCATGCTCTTGTTCCGCACCGCGCCAGGGACGTCGGTGGCGAGGAGAGTGTCGTACACCGGAGTCGAGTTGGTCACCGGCATGAGGTTGGATGCCTGGGGTGCGTCAGCTGAGGCATCGTCACGGCCTGGCTCGGCCAGCGCCGGCGCGGTCGCATGCGCGGCCGAACGGTCGACGCCCAGTTCGGGCGCCGACACCGCCGGGCTGACGCTGCTGTCGTCCCGCCCTGCAGAGGCGATCTCTGCGGGCGCCGTCGGCAACGACTGCACAATGTCGCCAGCCGGCGAGTCCGGCTCGGCCGCAGCCGCTGATGCTGGTACCGCGGGCGTGGCCGCTTCCGCCGGTGACGTGTCGTCGCCGACGGCGGCAGAAGGGGCGAGGTAGGGCAGCCGAGCGGCCAGCCACGTACGGTCGCCGGTGTTGATCGCGTGGCTCATGTTCGGCGAGCTCCACGAGGCCGCCGCGTACCACTCCCCCGTTTTCGGGTCGACGAAGGCGAGGGCGGATGCCGGTGCCCCGTCGGTGATCGTGACAACCTTCAGCCAGCGTCGGCCGGCAACCACCCCAAGAGTGGAGCCCGCTTCGAACTGGAAGCGGCCGCGTGGCGGCTTGCCGGCGTCGGTGGCGACCGCCGAACTTTCACCGTCGCGGCCGGCGGGCTGACAACAGGTGCACGCAACCAGCTCCGCGGGGTGACGCTTATCCGGGCCGGGGGCAGGCACCTGGGGTGCTGCTGCGTCGGTGGGCTGCGCAGCAGCGCCCGCGCTGAGTTGCGCGGCAGTGTCGGATACTGGCTCACCGGTGGTGGTCTTTACAGTGTCAGCCCGCGGCGTCGGGAGCCCATTTCCTCCACCACTGCGGCCCGGTCGGATGTCGAGCGGCAGCCCGGCGCCCCGGTCGCGCTCAGCCTCGTGCGCCTCGCGCTCGACCGCCATCTCCAGCTGGGCCGTGACAGCGTCTCCGTACGCGTTGCGCGTGACAGGCGGGATGAACGGCACTGGGTCAACGCCCGTGTGCGTTGCGCACGCGGCGTGCCGGTCGTCCGGGTCGCCCGGGTCGTTGAGTGCCACGAGCCACCACATGTGATCGCGGGGCAGGTCCTCGCGACCGACGTCGCACACGGGCACGGCCGATACCGGCGGGAGCGGCCCGCGGATGATCCACGGGCCCGGCGCGGGCTCGCCCGCGGGCACGTCAGACTCGGCGCGACGCGTCTCGTCCTGGTTGGCGTCGCTGGCCGGCGCTGCCGCGTCGGTGGGCGGCGCATTGACCGCCCACGGGCCGGACACGAACTCGTCGGCGGCCTGGTCCTCCGCCTCCGCAGGCGCCCCTGCGACCGTCTGGCGCTGCGCCACGATCGCGGCGGCGGCTTCGACCCAGTAACGGTCTCCGCGGCCGTGGAACCCGCCGAAGCATGATCCGCCCCCGTGGTTGTGGCTGTTGTCGGTGCAGAGCTGAATGTCGTCGCCGAACCGGCCAAGCAACTCGCCGCGGTAGGACACCGACACCTCCCCCTGCGTGACGCTCGCCCGGTGGCGTTCAAACCCGACCGCGGCCGGGTCGAAGGGCTGCAGGCTTGCTGGCATGCCGGGCTCGGAATGGGTCGCAGGCTCGAGTTCGGCGGGGGGCACATCCGGCACGTCCGGAATGGCGGCGCCGTCGCGGATGAACACCACCGGCCCGCCGCCGTAGACGGTGGCGATGCCCCAGTCGGTGACGGCGACCGGGCTGCCGTCGCGTTGCGCCTGGAGCAGCACGTCCCGCACGTCGCCCTGGCGCCACAGGAAGCCCTTGCCGTCACGGTCCGGCTGTACGTGCCACAGCGGGCCCTTGCCGAGGTCAAGCGTGGCGGCTTCCATCGGCAGCCAACCACGCCACGGCAATTCGGCCGGCTCGGCGGTGTAGGCGGTGCTGCGGTCGTCCACCCAACGCACGGTGGTCCGCTGGCCGTCCCGGTCGATCCGCATTGTCTGCGGGTCGCGGCCGTCCTCGCGGACCAGGAACGCAACGCCGCTGGCCGTGATCAGGCTGGTCCGATTCCGGCTGTCGGGAGCGTACGGATGGGTGATCGTCCACAGGTCGGGTACAGGGGTGTCGGCCGACAGTGCGGCGGGGGTGTTCGCATACGCGGACACCTGCGCGATGAGGTAGGTGTTCAGCGCCTCGTTGCTGGTTGCGCTGCCGAGGTAGAGCCTGCGGAAGTCGGTCAGCTCCTGGTCGGCACCCCCGCGGTTGGCGGACTTGGCGATCGAGTCGGCGATGCGGGCGCCGGCAAATGTCGCGAAGTCGTCCAGTTCGTTGGTGCGGGCGGCGAGCAGCAGCGGTCCGTCGCCGCATGCCGCGACCAGCAACTCCTCGACGACAGCGGCGACAGGTTCGAACTCGGCGGGCAGTGCTGGTAGTACCGCCGGATCCGGCGTCGGCGCGAGGTCAGGCGGTGTGCTCGGCGGCGGCGCCGCCAGGTGAGCGGCGCTGACCGAGGCATCCGCCGCATCGCGCTGAACGGTGGTCGGCGCCGTTGGCTCCGGCTGACCCGGGCCGGCGTTGACGTCGGCTGCGGCGGGCTCTCCCGCGCCGGGCGTGTCGGCTACGGAAACCCCGGTGCTGATGGTCTCGACTGTATCCGGCCGGCCGCGGTCACCTTCCTGGTCGTCGGCAGTGGAAGGCGCGGGTTCGACAGCGGTGTCCGAGACCTGTGGTGCGGGGTGGTCACGGTCGAAGGTCTCGAACCGGTCGACGGCTTGGTCGATCACAGCCTGCATGGGCTGGCGATCCTTGACACGTTGGGCGACCGCTTGCTGGCGCCGCTGAGGGGTCGGGTACATCGCGGGGTCGAGATCTTCGGCGCTGAGCTCGGGGAGCTTGTCGCGTTCTGCGATGGCGGCCACCACGTCGTCGAGTAGTTCGACGCGTCGGCGGGCGTGCTCGATGCGTTCACCGAAGTCCGCGGCGGCTTGCTGCTGGGTGAGCAGGGCGATCTCTTCGAGCAGTCCAGGCAGCCGCGCACGGTCGAGTTCTTGGTGCTGCTGCGCGTTCTCCAGGGCGGTTGCCAGCCGGGACAACATGGTGCTGCCGACTTTCTCGCTGGTCAGGTCCTTGACGGTGTAGACGGGGTCGCTGTGACGCAGATCGGGGAAACCGATCCGGGCCTGCAGTTGGCCCTGTTCGGTCATCTCGGGCCGCACACCGAACGGGAGCCCGCCGAAGCGGCCGATGACCTGCCAGGGACTGATGCCCGGTGCCCGGTGCTGCATGAGGGTGGCGGTCGCCGCATGGCGCAGGGCCGCGCCGGCGTTCTGACGCTGCCCGTACGTGGTTGCGTCGATCTGGATGGTGAAGTCGTCGCCGCGCACGGACGTGATCAGGGACAGAACCTCGTCACGCCTCGCGATGGCTTGGCGGATGTCGGCCGCTTCGCGTTCCTTGCGGCCAAGGAGTTCGACCTGCCGGAGCCGGTCGGCGGCGTGGTTGCGGCGGTCGGATTCCAGCCCGGCGAGGTGCATGCGCGCCTTCATCAGCTGGCCCATGTAGGGGTTGCCGCCGATCTCGGCCTGCATGGTCTCGAAGTCCCAGTCGGCTTCGTCGATCTCCAGGACGGTGTTGCTGTCGTCGTCGCGGACATCGGGCCGTTGAATGTCGCGTAAACCTTCGGCCTTCGAGGCGAGGATGCCTACCCGCCAGGAGTCCATACTTCCGCGCAGGGCGAAGATCGCGATTTCGACCTCGTCGTGCTGGTTGCCGTACCGCTGGATGCGGCCGTCACGTTGCATGATGTTCGCCGGTGTCCAGTCGAGGTCGATGTGCGCCAGGGCTAGTGCCCGGTTTTGGATGTTGGCGCCCGTTCCCAAGGTCCCGGTGCTGCCCAGGAGGATTGCGACTTCGCCCTCGCGGCACTGGCGGAACAGTTCCGCCAGTTTTTCGGGGTTGTGGTTGTGGTCCTGAACGAATGCGATCTTCTCCGCCGGCACACCCCGGGCGATGCACATGTCGCGGAGCACGGCGTAGGCGTTGAAGTTGCCCTTGTTGTTGCCGCCGGGTGTGCCCTTGTTCAGGAACCCGATCAGCAGCGGGCCCGGCACAGGGTGCGGGGTCGGGTCGCTGGTGGATACGGCGTACACGCGGTGTTTGTTCGCGTGGTAACGGTCGGCGAACCAGTCGGCGACATCGTCGAATTTCGGGCCGATGGGTGCGTCGGGGTCCACGAACCGCGGGGAGCAGGCAATGGCGTCGCCTTCATTGGCCACGGCCAGCATGTTGTCTTCGTCGCGGGTGACCGCGCCGGCGTGGATGGCGGCACCGCGGGCGATGAGCTTCTTGAAGCGGGCCTTCTGGTCAGCGATGGGCTCGCTGAGAAGAAGCTGTGGGCCGCCACCGGCCACCTTGGGGCGTTTGATCCCGACGTCGTCGGCCGTCTTCGTGTCGACGGTCAGTCCCCACATGGTCTTCATCGCGCTCTTGTTGACGAACCGGGAGAAGCGTTCGACGACCTTCAGCCCAGAGCCGTCCGGGGCCATCTCGATGCGCTGTACTTTCTGGCCGAAGGTTTCTGCCCACAGGTCCGGCCCGGCGACGCCGTACGCCTCGAGTACCCACGGCGATATTTGGGCGAGCAACTTGTACTGCCCGGCGATGGAGTTGGTCAGCGGGGTGCCCGTGCCGCCGGTGACGGTCGGTTTGCCGCCCTGCGCGGCGGCCTGGCGGTGCATGTAGGTGAGCACCTGGTGCAGGTTGACCGCGCGTTGCACGGTGTCGCTGCCGCCGGCTTCCTTGGAGCGGAACTCCACACCCTCGAACCGGTGAAGTTCGTCGATGGTAGCGTAATCGAAGCCGAGGTCCTCCCAGTACAGCTCGCCTGGGGTGCGCATCGGGGCCGCGTTGCGGCGCAGCCGGGCTTCCAGGTTGGCCAGGCGTTGTTCGAGTCTTCTCCTCGCCAGGCCGCTGTCGGGGACTCCACGCTCGCGGAAAATCTGCTCGCGCAGGTTGTCGACTTCCTGGAACTCGTACCATTCCTGGTACTCCGGGCTCATCTTCACCGACGTGAACGCTTCTTCGGTGAAGATCGTGAGGTCCGGGCTGTTGGCCCGAAGCCATTCCAGCGTTCGGCGGCGTTCGGCGCCGGCGAGCATGTCGCTGGTGATCAGGCAAATGTCGGCGTTGGGGTACAGGAACTCGGCTTCGTCAAGCCATTGCTTGGCGAGGTGCTTCTGCACCACGGCGAACGGTTTGCGGATCTGTCCGGACGCTTTGAGTGCCTGAGTACCCATGATCATGGTGGTGGTCTTGCCGAGCCCGACGTCATGGGCGAGGATCACGCCCCGCTCAAACTGCATGCGAGCGGCGCCGGCCAGTTGCCACGGGTGCGGGGTGCGCTTGTCGGTGAAGCCGGCAAGGGAGGGTGCCAGCCCGTCGTAGTTGCGTACGACGTGCCCGTTCATGATCCGGTTGTAGGCGTCGGTCAGGACCTTGACGCGGGTGCTGTCTGCGGTGAGGTACTCCTCGAACGCCGACCGCATCGCGTCGGCCTTGTGCCGTGCGGCACGGCTGGCGTCCTCGTCCACAACGTGGACGATCTTGTCGCCCTGGGCGACGGCGTCGGTGACGGTCAGGGAGCCGTGGCCGAGGACCGCGCGGGCGATGTGCAGCGCGGTACGGCGGCCGGTGCCCTTCACCGCGTTGATCGCGTCGGGGACCTTGCCCGCGTACAGCGACCAGCCGTATCGATCGTCGTGGTCGACCCGCAGCGTGTGGTCGGCCAGATACTCGCGGAGGAACCCCTGGACCAGCGCGGCGGGGATCCAGTGCGCGCCGAGCTGGGGCGTGAACTGGCCGATGCGCTTCTCGCGAGGCTGCACCGTCTCCAGTGCGGCCACGTTCACGGCGTACGCCGGGTTGGTGGCCGCGGCCGCGCGGGCCTCGTCGAGTTTGCGCCGGACCGCGCCCGACAGGTAGGTGCCGGCATGCTCAAGCTTCCCGGTGGCCGGGTTGTCGAAGATCTCGTTGCCCAGGCGCTGGCGGGCGTCGTCTGGGTCGGTGCCGAGCAACTCCGCGATGCGCATCAGGTCGACCCGGCCGGTGGCCGCCATGACGGCGGTCAGGGCAACCTTCGGATCGCCGGTGCGTTGCAGGCCGCCGGCGAGGGCGCCGGGGCGGCGGGTGAGGACCTCGGACAGCACCGGCACGTCGCGCTTGCGGTTCCAGGACTCCAGCGCAAGGACCTTGGCGGCGTCGGGGTCCTCGCGGAACCAGCCCCAGGCGGTCGGGGTGCGTTCGTCTTCGCGGACTTCCCGACCTTCGGCCCGGGCCTGGTCGCGGACCGAGGCTGCGGCCGCCATCCGGGTCTGCCGGGGCCGGGACAACGGGCCATGCGCCTCGACGTAGGCGGCGTGTAGCTGTCGGAGCCGGGCCCGTAGACCGTCCGCACGGTCGGGTTCGTCGCCGGTACGGTCGAGTTCCTTCAGTTCGGCGGCGACGTCACGCAACCGCATGAGGGCGAGCAGCTGCGCGGTGTTGCCGTCGGCGGGGACCGCCTCAACGGGGTCAGCGCCGTTGATGTGCTGCCAGATCCGCCCGTCGTCGCCGACGTAGAGGCGGCCGGTGTAGTCGTTGGCGTGTTTGTCGCGGGCCGTCTGCAGGTTCAGCGGCTTGCGGCCGCCGCCGGCCGGGTGCGGTTGGTAGCCGCGGCCGGCCGCGTTGGCCTGCTCGGCGGTCCGGCGCAGCGCGGCGCGTAGGTCCTCCACGGCGCGGACCGGGTCGCCCTTGACGGTCACCGTCGGCCCGAACGGTCCCGGCGTGGTGGTCAGCGCCCCGAGTACGTGCTCGGGGTGGGCGGTGAAGTAGGCGCTGATGGTGTGGGTGCTGCCGTTGAGGTCACGCTTGGGGGCGTCCAGCCAGGCCTGGTCGGCGGGTTCCTGCCCTTCGGGGCGGTGGTGGAAGACCAGGACGTCGACGACGACGTCGGTGCCGGCCGTCTCGGCGAAGACGCCGGCGGGCAGCCGGTACGCGGCGAGCAGGTCGCCGTAGCGGGCCATCTGGCGGCGGGCGGCGTCGTCCTCGCCGTCCAGCGTCCACCGCGAGGTGATGGCCATGACGAGGCCGCCCTCCCGGACCAGCGCCAGTTCCTTGATGAGGAAGCCGTTGTGCAGGCTGTGGCCGGTCGCGCCGTAGCGGCGTTCGGTGAAGGGCACCTGCGCGAACGGGACGTTCCCGATCGCCGCGTCGAATGCGCCGGCGGGGGCGTCGGTGTCGGCGAAGGACTCGCACAGGACGTTTGCGTGGGGGTAGATGTACCGGCTGATCCGGGCGGTGATCGGGTCGAGCTCGATGCCGGTCAGCCGTACCGCGTCACGTTCGGGGGCAGCGCCGAGGAAGACTCCCGACCCGGATCCGGCGTCCAGGACCTCTCCGCCGTCGAATCCGAAGGCGTCGACGCCGTCCCACATCGCCTGGGCCAGGGCCCGCGGGGTGTAGTGGGCGGACAGGGTGGCGCGGGTGGCCGCCTTCCACTCAAACGGGTCCAGCAGGTCGCGTAGCTCGTTGCGGATCTGGGAGTACTCCTCCCACCGCATCAGGTCCTGTGCGTAGCGTCCTTCACGGTCACCACCCTGGCGGTAGGTGGGATTCTTCTCGTCTGGCTGTTCGAGGAAGACGATCGACATCGAGCCCCACCCTGACCAGCGGGCCAGAATGCGCTGCTCGTCGTTGGTGGCGCGGCGCCGTTCCGCCTCGAGACGGCGTAGGACCTTGATGGCCTCGAGGTTCGCCGCCGACCGGGCCAGCGGGCCTCGGGGGGTGTCGGCTGGGTCCGGCCGGAACCGGCCTAGAGGTTGTTCACGTCCCGCCTGATCGCGTCCAGCTCGTCCTGGATCGGGCTCGCCGGACTCGGCGGCGTCGGCGGGTTCTCGTCCTCCTCCGGCTCCGGGAGCAGTTCCGCCATCACCTGCTGCTCGGCGCTGGCCCGGATCTGCTCCATCTGGCCCACCCGCGCGGAGTAGTCCGTCTCCGGCTCGAGCGTCTCCTCCAGCGCCTCCTGCGCCGCGATCACCGCGTTCTGCAACTCCCGGCCCTTCCGCGCGAAGAATGCCTCCGGGTCCCGCATCGCCGCCAGCTCCCTGGGACGGAACTGTTCCCAGTGCCGCCTGGCCCTCAGGCTGTACCGGCTCACCGTCACTGCTGCCCCCTGTCTCGCCGCTGTTGTCGACGCTACCGGCCGCCAGGGCGGCGAGCTGGGCGGCCACCTCGTTCGGGTCCACCGCGCGGCGGTCGGTGTCGACGCCGGCGGCGGCCATCCGGTCCCGAAGGCCGTTGATGTTGTGCAGGGCCGCACCCATGGCGGGGATGCGGCTTTTGGCCGCCTTCTGCTCCGGCCGCGGTACCTCTGGGTTGACGGACCGTTCGCGCAGAGCCTGCGTGGCCCGGTCAGCGACCCGGGACAACTCGCTGAGCAGCCCTTCCTCGACCATGTACGGGAAGGCCAGCATCGTCTTGCCGGTCAGCGGATTGCGGTGCGGTTCCCGGGTCGGCACCTTCTGCAGGATCGTCCACAGGCGGCGCCACTCGGCAGTGCCGTCCTCGCCGGATCGCGGCCGAAGCCACGCGACCAGCTCATCCCGGGCACCTACCGGCAGCAACGCTTGCCGAGGCTTTCCCCAGGTCCGCTGGGGAAAGGTGTTGGGGTTCTCGTCGTAGTGCCGCACCAGAGCGGCAACCGCTGCAGACTGGGACAGGAACACGCCCAACTTCTCGATGGTGTAGCCGAGCTGGGCTTCGACACCTCGCCGGTCAGCCGGAGTCCTGACGTGGCCATACACGTCCGGCATCCCGTCGATACTCACCGCCCGTCCGTACGCGCCGTCGCGCGTGCCGACCTCCGCGCGAGCCAACTCGTTGGGGTACTTGTCGCTCTCGCGGCGTTCGATCTCGGCGTCGACGGCCCTCGACCTTGCCCGCCGGGCGGCCGTGACGT
Source organism: Dactylosporangium sucinum (assembly GCF_014647515.1). GTDB lineage: Bacteria > Actinomycetota > Actinomycetes > Mycobacteriales > Micromonosporaceae > Dactylosporangium > Dactylosporangium sucinum. The sequence continues at coordinate 212,846 of NZ_BMPI01000010.1, forward strand.
CGGCGCGGTCGGACAACGCGGACTCCTCCTTCAACCCGGCCAGCTCGACCCTCTCCGCAGCCAGCTCCTCAACGGTCATGCCAGCAACGTCGGGCCGCCGTTCGTAGTGGCGAATCCGGCGGACCGCTTTCTCAGTGCGCAAGTCCTCGCGGTGCTGCTTTACCGCGTCGTGCAGCTCATGACCGGAGGACATGCGAACCCACAGCTGGTAGGCCTGCTCGTGCACCGCGTCCAGCGTCTCGTCGTCCAGATCCTGTGGCGCCGGCCCAGCCAGCACGGTGCGGGCCTCGCGCCCCTGCCGCTCTGCCACGACGGCGCCGCGGCGGGCCTTCACGGTCCGGTCGCCGTCGCTTCCAGTCGTGAAGGCACCGAACACGAACGACCCGGTCAGCCACCGGTGCTCGGCGGTCAGCTCCTCGTCGCTCATGTCGGTCACGTCCGGCGCGGCGGTGATACGTCGCAACACGCGGTCCTCGCGCTCGGCCTTCAGCACCGCAGCACGTTCAGCAGCCGCCTCGTTGCGATACAGTTCGTAGCCGACCCGGGCGTCCTCCCTGCTGATCGCCTCGGACAGCTCCGAGTCGCTCAACGACTGCGGATCTGGTGCGGCCTCCGGCTGCGGGGCGCTGACCGCTTCCTGTGCTGCGGTCGGCACGTTGGCGCGGTCGACGCCGGCATTGCGAACCACGACCATTCGGCCCTGCCGGGCGAACTCCGCAAGCAGGCGCCCGAAGTTCGCCTCAACCGTCTCCGGCTTCCACTTCCGGCCACTGACCCACGCCTGCTTCTCACCGGACCACATGAAGTGCGCGACGCCCTTGCACGCCCGGTAGTCGGAGGTATTCCCCTTGAGCGCGCCGTAGACCTCCACGATGTAGCCGGCTTGTGCGGTCTGGTCCTGTGCAATCTCTACCCGGACCCGGTCCTGCTGTTGTACGGGCAGGCGGGCAGTTCGGTGCTGACGGGCCGCGAGCTGCGCCCAGTCGGTGGTGCCGTACCCAGCGGCGGGAATACGGACCCCGTCCACCACGCCAGCGGTGATGCCGGTGCCGAGGCGCTGCCCCGTCGCCACGGGTGCATTGTCCGGGCCGTATACCGTGATCTGCCGGTCGGTGCGCGTGACGTGATAGCCGTCGACGCCGTCGACCGGCGTGGCGTCGCCCGGGATTGCCTGGCTGGCCGATGTTTCGGCGGTCGTGTGCTGGGTCGGATCCGCCTCGGCAGCCCGGTTCAGCGCTGCGCCGGGCGGCCCTCCGTCGTCCGCTGAGTTCTCCGGCGGTGAGGTGGCCGAGGGCGGGGCCGTCGCAGCGGGGGCTGCAGCACTGTCGGTGGGCACGGCGGCGGCTTGCCCCGCTGGAGCCGGTCCGGGCGTTCGATCGTCACGGTCGTCATTTCCGGTGCGTCCGGGCCCGGCCGCCCACAGGCTGCCCAATATTGTCTGGTTCGGATCGTGCCGAGACATGTGGGATCACTTTCTCCCGTGGTGGTGGCCGGAGGCGTTGAGACTCTTGGTGCTCATGGCGGGGCCGGGTGTTCGTGGCGTGGACCGCCAGCGCGGGTGGCCCGCAGGTGCGGTGGTCATTTCCGCCGTCCCGCTTGCAGGGCGGCCGCCGCGACCGGGATCGGCGCGGGATGGGGCCGCGCGCCGGGGTTGAGGGCGGCAAACGGCGGGAACGCGCGGGCCGCCGACGTGCGCCTCGCCGCGTCCACCACCTCGGCCGGGTCGCCGGAGGCGTGGTCGAACAGCGCCGCCTGCGCCTCGGCTGCCTCGGCGGCGTCGCGCAACGCGGCGGTGCGTTCCGCGCCGGCGCTGACGCGGGCGGCGAGGTCCGGCGACGGTTCCGGCGGCGCGGCACCGAGTGCGGCGTCGGCTGCCTCGGTGATGGCCAACGCGGTCTTGATGACGCGTTGACCGCTGGCTCGTACGACGTCTTCCGGGCTGTTCTTGGTCTCCGCGGCCGCGCGTTCGGCCCATCTGGTGACGTACGCGAACGAGTAGGTCGCTGTGTCCATCCCGTAGTGCGCCGCGACCAGGTAGGCGACGCTCTCGGCCTCGACCTCTTTGGCGCCCCGGCAGTCGGCCGTCGTGGCCCACCCGAAGTCGGACGGCTCGTGCAGGGCCACGTGGCTCAGCTCATGGATCATGGTTTTGACGGCTTGCGCGTCGTCGACGTTGTCGCGGATCTTGATCAGCCGGTTGGCGTAGTCGGTGTAGCCGTTGGCGCTGCCGCAGTCACCGCGGGCGACCGTGTAGCCGCGACTCTCGGCGATGTAGGCGAGCGCATCCCACACGCCATGCGGTGCCTGACCGGTGAGCAGCTGCGGGGCCAGAGTGGCCGCGTTCGGCTTGGTCGGCACCTCGGGCCCTCCTCCGTCGAGCTGGCTGACGTCGAAGACATGGACCACCCTGAAGCGCAGCCGCGTCGGCTGGTCCACGTCCTCGCCCGCCGTGGCGTCGTGGGTGTCCTGCTCACCGCCGCGTGCACCGTGGCCGGCGGCGCTGACTCGGTCGCGGTGGTCTGCGGTGGAGGAGGCTCGGACGGTGATCGGGGCCAGGATCGCGATGCCGGTCTCGCCCTTGCGGACCTGACGGCCGATCTCCTGCCACCGCTGATATCCGGCCACCAACGTCGCGTCCGGCCGCTGCGACCAGATGAGCAGGGTGTTCCCGAACGAGTAGTCGTGGAAGTTCGCCGCGAAGCTGAGCCATTGGCGCCACTGCTCGCCGTCGGTGAGCTTGCCGACCTCATCGACGATGCGCTGCTGCAGCACGGCGAGCTTGTCCCGCCGCTCGGCGTCCCATTTCGCGCGCTGTTGCGCGCTGGGCGGCTTGCTACGCCGCGGCGCCACGTCAGTTCACGCCTTCGAGGGGCACTCCGACGCGGGCGGCGAGCCGTCGAATGATCAGCTGCTGCTGGTCGAGCTGCCTGCGGTGGGCTTCGACAACGGTGGTCAGGTCGTCGATCTGGTCCTGCAGCGCCGCGATCACCGCATCGCGGTCCATCCGCGGTGGCTGCATCAGCGCGCCACCCACCGGATGGCGGCTGCCGGGGTCCGGCCGGTGAGTCGGCGTCGAGCCGACCGGGGCCGTGGCGGCCGGGTCGGGCGGGGACAGCCGGTGCGCACCTGCCCCTGGGGATGGTGCATCAGCTTGCCGGTCGTTCAGGTCGGGCATGGCAGTCACTCCCTCAGGTGGCGGGCGGCGGACACAGACCGCTTTCGCGGACTGCGGCGTCCTCATCGGCGGCCACGCTGGCCGAGCAGCTTGTTTGCGGCCACCGCTGCCGTCGACGCCGCGGTCATCGCCACCGGTCCGGTCACAGGGCTAGCCGCTCCGGCAGCGGCGGCGACACTGGCGTGCGGGGTCCCAAGGGCGTTGAGGCGCAACGGCGAGGCGAAGGCCTGCCCGACGCCGGCGCTAGGAGGAATGGCTGGCGCGGCGTCCTCGTGCCCGAACCTGCGGCTGAGCCAGAACGCGCTGCGGGAGCTCGTTGACGCCCGTTGACGTTGTGGCGTGATGTCTGGCTGTGCTGCAGCGGTTCGGCCGGGGCCGGCCAACTGGGCGTCGTCGTGCTGGAGGCGGGCGAGCCAGCGGCGGGCCGGCAAGCCGCCGATGTGGGCGGTGTCGACGGCGGCGCCGGCCCACGTGATGACGTAGCCGGCGATCGCCTCGCCGGCGGACCAGGTCGCATCGCCGGCGCCCGCGCGGCGGCCGTTCCTCCACCCGACCGCTGCGGCGGCGGCCACCCGTGCGGAATGGCTGTCGTCGAACCGGGCGGCGCGGGCGGTCGCGTAGTCGCCGTGGCTTGGCCCTGGGTCCTCGACGGCAACGCCTTCGTCGGCCACGGCGTTGGCGGCGCTCGCGACGGCCCTCAGAACCTTGACCGCATCGGGGTGGTTCGGCGCCTCAGCGTTGGCGGCCGCGGCGCGTGCGATGTTGGACAGTTCCTGCATGGCCCGGTCGTGATACCGGGTGACGGTGTGATGGTGGGCGAGTTGGGCTCCGCTCCAGTAGCCGCGGATCCAGGCGGCGTCGACGACGTCGGCTTGCGCGCGCTCCAGATCGGCTAGGCCGTCACGGTCGCTGTTCCAGGCCCGCATGACAGCGCCCGTAAGCTGGCCCGGTGCCGCATCGGGCATGAGGTCGGCCACGGACAGCAGGGCCTGCCGGACGCTGGCCTCGTCCATCGGTTGCCACCGCCGTGGATGCGACGGCGGCGTGACGGGTCCGGTGCCGTGCCCCAGTGCGGTGCCGGGCTTGAGTTGCTCCAGGTAGCGCTCGGCCCGGGCGGTGCTGCTCTCGTCCATGGGTTGTCCCCCGTTGCTCATGTAGGTTCTCCGCTGAGATGTCGGTGCCCGGGTCGTTGACCAGGACCTGAGGAGCGGTTACTCATCGATATGTCGGCGGATTTTTCTCATCGATGTGTCGTTTTCCTACGGGCGAGAGCGCGTCGGCACGAGATGCAGCGGCTCTGGCCAGGCGGGCGACATTTGCCGGTGACATGTCGGGGAGAAAGCGACATCGGGCGTGAGAACCTACAGCTCAGTTTGTTAGAGGTGGACGCCGACGCCGGCCATGAACGGGACCGGGTCGATGGTGGTGCTGTTGTTGATCGGCGGGGCCGGCTGGTGCACCTGGAAGTGCAGGTGGTTGCCGCTGGAGTGGCCGGTGGATCCGACCCGGCCGATCTCGTCGCCGGCGTTGACCTGCTGGCCGACGTGGACGCTCAGCGACGAGGCGTGGCAGTAGGTGGTGCCGATGCCGTCGGCGTGCTGGATCTCGACCGCCAGGCCGCAACCCGGGGTGATGCCGTAGCCGTTGCGGTCGCGGTCACCGGGCCGGTCGCAGAACGGGCTGGTGCACTCGGCGGAGGTGACCGTCCCGGCCGCGGCGGCGAGGATCGGCGTGCCGTACGAGGCCATGAGGTCCACGCCGCGATGCATCGCGCCGCCACGCGGGCCGTAGGGGCTGCCGAACTCGTAGCTGCCCTCGGGCAGCGGCAGCCGCCACGGTCCCGTGCCCCCGGCACTGCAGGTAATGCCCAGCCGGCCCTTGATGAGCTCGACCAGGTGCTCGGCCTCGGCCTGCCATTTCGCGTAGGCGTCGGGGTAGGCCGAGCGCTGGACCTGCTGCGCGGCCTGGGTCAGCGACATGCTCTGCCAGCCGTCGACCTTGAGCAGAGCCTCGTAGAACTTCCCGGCGGCGTAGCGCGGATCGAGGATCTGCTCCGGCGTGCCCCAGCCTTGGCTAGGCCGCTGCTGGAACAGCCCGAGCGAGTCGTGGTCGTTGCGGCCGCCGAGATGCCCGAGGTTGCGCAGGGAGGACTCCTGCATAGCGGTGGCCACCGCAATGGTCCAACCGGCCGGCGGCACATGCAGCTCGGCGCCGACCTCGACGATGGTCGCGGCATGGCCGACCTGCTCGCCGCTCCATGAGCCCTCAGCCGGCCATGTATCGCCGGTCGCGGCCGGGTCGCCGGTCGGGCCGGTGGCGCTGGTCGTGAGCGGAACCGCCGTACACGCCCATGCCGGGCTGCTGCCGACGACGGTGGCCGCGACCAGCACGACCAACACCACCGGTGCGAGGATCAGCACGGCCGCGGCCGCCAACGCGATCGGCAGGGCCCGGCTCATCAGGGCCTCACCGGGTACAGGTCGTAGCCGGCGACCCGCCAGCCGCCGTCGTCGCGGTGCAACGTGCAGTAGATGAGACTGCGCTCGCTCCACCCGCGCCAGCCGTCGGCGCCCACTGGTGTGACGGTCACCCGGTAGGCCCGGTAGACCGCGACGGTGCTGTCCGGCATCTGCTCGCCGTCGACGTACGCCGTCAGCTGGGTCTCGAGCCGGGCGCCGTGGTCGACCCAGGTCGCCCACCGACCGTCGTGCTCGGCGGCCGCGCTCTGTCCCGCCATCGCCCCGGTGACATACCGGGAGGCGCGGGCGTAGGCGTCGCCCGGGCCGCGGTCGCGTGTGGTGTCGGCGCTGTACAGCGCGGCCAGGAAGCGGCGGCACACCTCGCTCGAGTCCGCGTAGTCGAAACCCGGCTCGACGGGCGGGCTCACCGTCGGCGCGAGGCTTGGCGCGGCGGGGGCACCGGTCTCATCGGCTGCCGTATGACCGAGCAGGTCTGGCCAGCCGGACGGTCCGGACAGTCCGTTGGGCTGGGGTGGGCCGCCGCAGCCGGCCAGGACCAGCATGAGCAGCGTGGCGAGCGCGGCGGCGCGCGCAGACGGGTACATGGCCCCACGGTGGCGATCGACCAGCGCCGTTACCGCTGCCAGGACGCGCTCGCAGCGCCGGTAACGCTGGCAACTACGGCGTCGGTAACGCTCCCGTCAGCCCTGCGCGGGCAACGTCGTCGGCAGGTGCCCGGTTAGGCGCACCGAACGACCGACACCTTCTCGGGAGCATGCTGTGACCCTCGATGTGCTGACCGGCGCCGCCGACCTGATCCTGGCCGCGCCGCCGACTCCGGCCCCTGCCGCCCCGCCCGGCCTGGACACCGTCGGCAACATGTTCATCGGCTGGCTGAAATGGATTTTGGTCGTCTGTGGCGTGGGCGGGCTCCTCGCCTGCGGGATCATGATGACCGTCGGCCGGCGCAACCGTTCGGCGTTCGCCGCCGACGGCGCCGCCGGCATCCCGTGGGTGCTCGGCGGCCTGACCCTCGGGGCAGTCGCTGCCGTCATCGTCGGCGCGGTCCTGCCGGGCTGAGCCGGGGCTGCATCATGACGTACGACGTCATCGCCCGTGCCCGTCGCAGCACGCGCCGCCGCGCCACCGCCGTTTTCCTGGCCGCCGCGGCGGTCGCCGGGCTCGTCACCGTGGTGCTGGTCTCGGTAACCGGCGCTGGCCAGCCCGCCAGTGCACCGGGCGCGACCACCGAGCCGGTCCGTTCCGGCGTCCCCACCGGTGCTGCCGGTGACGGCGCGGCGGACCTGCCCGGTGATCTGACCTGGGCCGATGTGTCCGGTGTGTCGCTGCCGGTGTCCAGCCGGTCGGGCCCCCACGCCACGGGTGGGGGCCTGGCGCGCGGGTTCGCGCATGACCGAGGCGGCGCCGTCCTGGCCGCCGTGCACATCCTCGTGCGCACCACCCCGCAGGTCGGCCCATCCGTGTTCGACGCCACGCTGCGCACCCAAGTCGTCGGACCCGACGCGGACGCGCTGCGGGTGCGAGTCGCGCAGGACTACGACAACCTGCGCGGCGTGGCCGGGGTGGCGTATGGGCAGCCGCTGGGCCGCCTGTACACCACCCTGCGCGGCTACCGCATCACCAGCTACATCGCCGATGAGGCGACGCTGGGGCTGCTGACCGAGGCCGGCGACGGCCGCAGCGGCACGGTCCTGGCCGCCTCACAGGTGCGGATGCGGTGGACCGGTTCGGACTGGGCCCTGGTCGCACCGGCCGGGGGCTCGTTCGACGCCGACGTCACCCGCGCCACGCAGCAGGACATCGAGCAGTTCGTCCCGTTCACGGCAGGCAGGTAGGCCAGCGATGTGTAACCCGATGCAACCCGTCACGTGCCCGGGAGTCTTCCCACCGCTCATCACCCCCAAGGTGGTCGGCAACGCCGTCGCCGACCAGGTCATTGCCAGCCTGGCCGCCTCAGTGGAGATGGGCGTCGAGTGGGTCGCCCAGCAGCTGACCGTGTGGGTGCTCATCCCGTCCAGCAACCTGTGCCCCACCGGCGAGCAGTCGCCAGCCGAATGGGCCACCGACTGGATCCAGCAATGCAACAGCGCTGACTATCCGGCCCAGCAGCTGCGCGGCTACCTGCTGCCGATCACCCTGCTGGTCGCCGTCGGCGCAGTGCTGTGGCAAGCCATCAACGCCACCATCAGCCGCAAAGGCGAACCCCTGCTGCAGGTCGCGCGGGGCTTGTGGAACACCGCACTGTGGACGGCGATCGGCATCGCAGGCACGCACGCCCTGCTCAAGGCCGGCGACGCCTACTCGTGGTGGATTCTCGACAAGGCGATCTTCAGCGACTCCGCGAAACCGCCCAACGAAACGATGAGCGCCGCCCTGGTCGCGCTCCTCGTCCCGGCCTCAGCCGCGACCGGCGGAATGATCGCCCCGTTCGTGATCATCATCATTGGCACCCTCACGATGGTCGTCGCGCTGCTGCAGGTCTGTCTCATGGTGTTCCGCGAGGGGTCGGTGGTGATCCTCGCCGGCCTGACGCAGCTGGCCGCTGCCGGCACCATCTCGCGCGGCACCACCTCGCAGTGGCTGCAGAAGGTCCTGAGCTGGTCGCTGGCCCTGGCCCTGTACAAACCGGCGGCTTGCACCGCCTACGCCGCGGCGTTCGCGATGATGGCCGGCACCCCACGCGACTTCGTGATGGGACTCGCGATGCTCGGCATGTCGATCATCGCCCTGCCGGTCCTGCTGAAGTTCTTCACGATCTTCACCGGCAGCGTCGGCGGCGGCAACAGCAGTATCGGCATGTTCGGCGCCGGGGCGGCGGCTGGCATGCACGCCGCGTCGTCGCTGCGCGGCGCTGTCGGCGGCAACAACGCCAACGACCACGCCCGCTACCTGGAAACCACGGGCCCCGGCAGCGGCGGTCACGGCGGCACTGGCCCCACCGGGGCGGTACCGACACCGCCGTCGCCCGGCTCGGGTCCCAGCGGCGGCAACGGGCCTGCCAAGCCGAAGGTCATCGACGGGGAGCTCGCCGAGACCGTCTCCACCACGGCGAAGGCCACCGTGCAAACCAATGTCGCGGGCGGCACCGGTGCCACGGCACCGACGGCCGGGGCAATGAGCGGGATGGCAGGCGGCGCCGGTGCGACCGGAGCCGCCAGCGGTGCGGCTGGAGGTGCGGCTGGAGGTGCGGCAGCGGGCGGCACGGCAGCCGCGGGCGCAGCCGGCGGGCCGATCGGCATCGCCGTGGCCGGGGCCGCGATGGTCGGCAAGGGCGCCGTTGACGGCGCGCGGCGGAGCGCGGCCGCGGCCGGCTCGACGATGCACGGAGAGGACGCGCGATGAGCAGCAACCAGGCACGCACCTACGGCGGATGGCGGCGCAGCCGTGGGATGGGCCTGTTCGGCCTCGGGCCCGCGCAGAGCGTCGCCGTGCTGGGAGCGCTGGTCACATTGATCATCACTGCATCGGTGGGGCTGCAGTTGCTGGCGATCGTGGCCGTGCCATGCCTGGTCACGATCGCGATGATCCTGCTGCGCTGGGACGGTGTGCCGCTGTCGGCCGGGATCACCCGACGGGTCCGGTGGCTGGTCGGCACGACCCGCGGCTACACCTCCTACCGCTCCGGGGTCATGGTGGCCGGCGAGCACGCCTGGCAGCTGCCCGGGGTGCTCGCCGCCACCACCCTGCTCGACGTCCCGGACGAGAGCCACGGCCCGTACGGAGCGGTCTACAACCAGCGGCTCGGCATGATCACGGTGACGCTGCGCTGCGCGGCGACGTCGACGTGGCTGGCCGACCCGAACGCCACGGCCGGCTGGGTGGCGAACTGGGGCGGCTGGCTGGCCACCCTCGGCTACGTGCCGATGGTCAGGCACGTGACGGTGACCGTCGACACCGCCCCCGACTCCGGCTCCCGGCTGACCGACTACGTCAGCCGGCGCATCGTCCCGAACGGGCCGGCATCGGCGCGGCAGGTCCTGCAGAAACTAGTCGAGGTGTCCCCGGCGGCGGCCGCCGACGTGGAGACCCGGGTCTCGATCACGTTCTACCCACCGGCCTCACCGGCCAAGCCGGCGAACCTCGGCGAGGCCCTGGCCGAGATCAGCCGGACCCTGCCCGGGCTGCAGGACTCGCTGGGCAGCTGCGGCCTGACGGTGCTGGGCCGGGCCAGCGCCGCCGAGCTGGCCGCGATCGTGCGCACCGCGTTCGACCCGGGCGCCCGCGGCGACATCGCCAGCCTGTCCCACCGCTCCGGCGTGGACCTGAGCCGGTGGCTGGACTGGGCCAACGTCGGCCCGGTGGCGGCCGAGGAGCACATGGACCGCTACGAGCACGACGACGCGACGTCGGTCTCGTGGGCCTGGCACGAAGCGCCACGCCAGCAGGTGCACGCCGATGTGCTGGCCCGGCTGGTGGCCCCCGGCCCGTACCCCAAGCGGGTCAGCCTGGTGTACCGGCCGTTCCCGGCCGGCGAGGCCGCCCGCATCGTCGAGTCCGAGGTCAACGCCACGGCGTTCCGGGCGGCGTACCACCGTGCGCAGCGACGCGACGAGTCCGCCCGCGACCTCGCCGACCGGGAACGTGCGCTGCAAACCGCCCGCGAGGAAGCCACCGGCGCCGGCGTCGGCCTCATGACCCTGTTCGTCACCACAACCGTGCTCGAGTCCAGCGACCTCGGCAAAGCCGTCGCCGACGTCGAGTCCCGCGCCGACGTGGCCAAGATCCGACTCCGTCGCCTGCGGGCCAGCCAGGCCACCGGCTTCGCCACGACGTTGCCGTGCGGCGTCTGTCCGCCCCAACTGGCCAGATAGTGGCCGCACTGACCGTGGCCGCACTGACCGCACCGACCGGTAGCACCGACCCTGATCATCCAGGAGCGCACGCAATGGCAGACCACAACGTCAACCGGTCCGGCGAACTCCACGAAGGCTGGACCGTCCGGAGCAGCCACGTGCCGTGGCAGTTCGAGATCATCAGCCAGACGTTGACCGCGCATCCTCCGCGCCAGTCCACCCTGGGGAATCTGAGCCTGAGCCTGGCCCTGACGATCGCACCCGGCGACCCGCAGTGGGACCTGTTCAACCTGGCTCGATTGCCCAGACAGCCGCTGCAGCCGCTGGTCAGTGCGCAGGCCCTCGCCCTGGTGCTGCCCCGCATCCACAGCGCCGTCACCGATCCGGCCACGCGCTGGCAGGTCGCCACAGCCCCGGCGGGTCTCCCCACCGTGACCGGCGTGGTACGCGACGCCGTCGGCGCCGGCACCGCCGTGTGGCTGGAGGCGACGGCGGCGCATCCGGGCCACAGCCTGGACCGGGCCGCACACCAGGCGCGGCAGCTGCTGGCCGCCGCCCGGTCCGGGCCCGCCGAGCAGGCGGCCGCATTCAGCTGGATGCTGGCGCAGGTTCCCGGCCTGCCCAACATGCCGACGGCCGCCACTGACTGGGCCGAACGCACCGCGGTGTTCCTGGCCGAACGCGACGCGGCGCTGATCGGCCAGATCACGGTGAGATTCACCAACGCGATCAACGGACGGTCGGAGCAGCGTGTGGTCGCCGACGAGCAGGAGGCACGGCGACTGGCCCGCGAATACCGGCCGTTCAACAACACCCGGCCCAGCGCCCACGTTGTCGTGGCTGTTCGCGGCGGGGTGCCGGTGGTCGAGGAGCTGGACCTGACCGGCGGCACCTCGGTGCATCCGGCGCCCACAGGCCGGGCCGCCGGCGGCGGCGCCGCCGACCAGGACGCCACCCAGGCAGGCCATGCCAAGCCGCGATCAGCGCTGGCGTTCGGTCCGATCGCCGTCGCCTCCTCCGCCAGTGCTTCCAACCATCCAACGCCGGCCGACACGACGTCACCGGCCAGACGGCACGGAGCAGCCCACCGATGAGCACCAAGCCGAGCACCAAGCAGGAGATCCTGGCCCCCGCCTGGGGGCACCGCGTCCCCGGCGCCGGCCGGGCCTCCCACGTCGACCCAGGCATGGAGTACCAGGGCACGACCGTGCAGTTGTGCGGACTGTTCCCGTTCGTGGCCGGCTCCGGAGCGCCCACCACCGGCGTGCCGATCGGCCGGCACATGCTCTGGGGCGAGGTCGTCTGCCTCGACCCCCTCGAATGGCTTCGCGAAGGCCTCGTCACCAACCCCGGCATGTTCGTCCTCGGCCAGCCGGGCGTCGGCAAGTCAACCATCGTCAAACGGCTGATCACCGGCATGACCGCCTGCGGCACCAGCGCACTGATCCTCGGCGACACCAAGCCCGACTACACCAAGCTCGTCGAGTACCTCGACGGGCAGGTCATCCGGATCGGCCGCGGCCTGGACCGGCTCAACCCCCTCGACAGCGGACCGTTGGGCGCCGCGGTCAAGCGCATGGGGGCCACCGACGCCCGGCAGCTGCGCCTGGAGATCCGTGGCCGGCGCATGTCGCTGCTGCTCGCACTATGTGCGCTGGTCCGCGGCCAGGCGATCACCAACCCGGAGGAGATCATCCTCGGCCGGGCCGTTGACGTGCTGGCCGAGCGCCTCGATCGCGACCCGACCGTGCCCGACGTGCTGGGCATGATCGAGACCGGCAGCGACGAGCTGCGCGTCGCGGCGCGGGCCCGCTCCGACGGCGAGTACCGCCGCCGCGTCGACCAGCTCGTGCCCACCCTCGCCCTGCTGTGCGAAGGGTCGCTCCGCGGCGTCTTCGACGCTCAGACGAGCAAGCCGCTGGACCTGGACGCGCCCGCCGTCAGCGTCGACATCTCCAATGTCGCCGCGGCCGGCGACCAGCTCGTCGCCGCCGCCATGCTGTGTGTGTGGGCCTACGGCCACGCCATGGTCGACGCGGCCGGTGTGCTGGCCGACCAGGGACTCGCCCCACGCCGGCAGTACGTCGGCGTGATGGACGAACTGTGGCGGGCGCTGCGCGGCGCGTCCGGGCTCGTCGAACACGCCGACGCGCTCACCCGACTCAACCGGCAGCGGGGCATGGCCTCGATCATGGTCACGCACTCCCTGGCCGACCTCGACGCCCTCCCCACCCAGGAGGACCGGGCCAAGGCACAGGGGTTCGTCGAACGGTCCGCCATCAAGATCCTGGCCGGGCTGCCGCCGCGTGAGCTGGCCCGGGTCAACGAGGTCATCAAGCTGTCCGGACCCGAACGCGACCTCGTGTCCTCCTGGGCCGCGCCGGAGGCGTGGTTCACCGGCTCCACGCACCCCGGCCGTGGCAAGTATTTGATCAAGACCGGCGAGCGGCCCGGCCTGCCGGTGGCGCTGTCGCTGGTCGGCGACGAATGGCAGCTGTACGACACCGACACCAACGTGAGGGCCGCCGCATGAGCCTCTACCAATTGCCCACCGAGTCTGCAGACGCACAGGTGTTCATCGGTTGGAGCCAGGACCGCGCCACGTTCTTCCTCGACGTCGCCCTGCTCCGCGACGTCGGGCACGGCCCGGAACGGGCCTGGGGATTCAGGCTCGGCGAGAAGACCGTTGAGGTCACCGATCCGCGGGTTGTCCTGCGCGAGGCACAGCAGTATGCGCTCGTTCCCGCGGAGCTGGAAGACCGGCTCGAGGCCGATGCTGGCCCGCCGGAATCCCGCCTCCCGTGGCCTCGCCATGCCACCGGTCAGCTCTACGACGCTGGCGCGGTCATCGAGCCCGTGGGCGGCATCTTCGCGTCCTGGGAGGACGACCACGCGGACCGGTCCACCACCGACGTGTCCAGCGCCCGGCTCTCAGTACTGGACCGCGCCAAAGCCCGGGCTGCGGATCGTGCGAACACCACCGCCGCCGTCCACCCCGCTGCCAAGGCCGAAGCGCCAGCGGGCGCAGCCCGACCCGCATGGGCGGCCGGCTTCCCGGGACTGCGCACCGTCACGGCACAGGGAGGGGCCCCGCCCGCGCCGGGCACCGGGCCCGCGCCAGCTCCCGATCCCAGTATCGGGCGACACCGATGACTCCTGCCGACGTGCTCGAGCACTTCGACCCGAGCCGCGAGCGCGACGGCGCGATGGGCCTGGGCGTGCCCTTCCGCGAGCCGGACGTTGTCGCGGCTGGGCGCACGCTCCGCCAACGCGTCGAGGCAGCCCGCACCGGTCGACCGGCCCCCTCCCGCAAGTCCGCTACGACACGAGGAAGTGGGCAATGACAAGGACGATCCAGGTACGCGCCTTCCTGAACATGGCCAAGGACGCGCTTGGCCGGCCGCTGGGCATGCTCGACGGCTACGCGACCGGCCACGCGCTGGCCCTGGCCTTCGAGACCACAGTGATGCGCAGTCCGGAAGGGGACCTCGCGATCTGCGAGCAGGTGTTCTGCACGCTGAACGTCGGTGACGATCCCGAGTTCGGCACGCCGGACGCTCGTGCCGTGGCCTACCGGGCGCAGGGCCACCGGTCGTTGTCGGTCGGTGACGTGGTGGCCATCGACCAGCGGTTCTACGCCTGCGCCCGGTTCGGCTTCAAGCCCATCGATCCGCCGGCCGCCGGCGACCTGAGCGCCGGTACCGGACCACACCGCGGCCCTGCACCAGCGACACCCACGCGACCGGCAACGGCGGCAACGTTTCCGCCCCTGCGCCAGGTCAGCACCGACACCGCTCCGGCGGCCACTACCACGGCGTCGCCGCAGACCAGCCCGCAGCCGCACCGACTCGGGCGGTAACACCCGCAGCTGTCCCCTGCCTGCGACCCGGAGGATCATCCATGGCCACCCGCCCCGTTGAACCGCGCGGCAACGCCGGCGGTCCACTCACCCCGTTCCTTGTGCTGGGTATGGCCTGGGCAGTGATCGTGCTGCTGTGGCTGGCCTGGGCCGCCGGTCGGCTTGCCGCACTGATCACCGGCAACGCCGTTGCCGGGCCCGGGTTCGGTACCGAGTTCGTCACCGCGCTGCTGCGCGCGGACTGGGCGGCGGTCTGGCCCGGCGTGCCGCCGGTCGCGGTCGCGGCGGTGTACGCGGTGCTTCTGGGCGCTGTGATCGCGGCGGTCACGGTCGCGGTCGCGCTCTGGCAGCGCCACCGGGCCGATCCGGACGACCCGCTGCCATCGCTGGCCGACCCGACGGCGTTGCAGGCGATGAGCCTGGTCGGCGTCGTCGACCGGGCCCGCCGCCTGCGGCCCAGCCTCACCAGCCAGGCGGCCAAGCACATCGAGCCGGAGTCGGCGGGGGTGCTGCTCGGCGCGCACCGCCGCCGCGGCAGGCGCGGCGGGCGACTGTACGCCAGCTGGGAAGACGTGCTGCTGGCCGTGATGGCACCCCGAGCCGGCAAGACCACCGGGCTGGCCGTGCCGGCCGTGGTCAACGCGCCCGGTGCGGTAATCGCCACCAGCAACAAGCCGGACCTGTGGGCGGTCACCGCCGGCTGGCGGGCCGAGCACGGCCAGGTGTGGGTGTTCGACCCGCAGGCCATCACCCGCACCCCGCAACGGTGGTGGTGGAACCCGCTCGCCGCGATCGACACCATCGAGGACGCCCACCGCCTGGCCGACCACTTCGTGCAGCAGATCCGCGGCGAGCGGGGCGACGACTTCTGGAGCCTCGGCGCGTTGGACCTGCTCACCGCGCTGATCCTGGCCGCCGCCAGAAACGGCGGCAGCCTCAACGACGTGCAGATGTGGCTGTCGGACTCCACGTCCCGGATCCCGGCCGGAATCCTGCGCAGCCACGGGTTCGCCGCCTCCGCTCGAGCGCTCGCCGGCCGGCAAGCCGGTGCTCCGGAGACCCGCGAGGGCATCTACGAGACCGCCCGCACCGCGGCGGCATGCCTCGCCAACCCGCAGATCATGGCTTGGGTGACGCCGGCGCCGCTCCGATCGCTGCCGACCCTGGACGTCGCCGGATTCGCCGCCAGCTCTGACACCGTCTACCTGCTCTCCAAGGACGGCGCCGGCAACGCCGCGCCGCTGGTTGCCGGGCTGACCGACCAGATCCTGCACGCTGCCGTCACTGCCGCCGAACGACGCGGCGGCCGGCTCGACGCCCCGCTCATCGCCTGCCTCGACGAGGCCGCGAACATCTGCAAGATCCGCGACCTGCCGGAGCTGTACTCCCATTTCGGCTCGCGCGGCATCATCCCGCTGACCATCCTGCAGTCCTACCGGCAGGGCACCCGGGTCTGGGGCGAGCGTGGCATGGACGCACTGTGGTCGGCCGCCACCGTCAAGCTCGTCGGCGCCGGCATCGACGACGCCCGTTTCGCCGAGGACCTGTCCCGGCTGATCGGCGAGCACGACATCTCGGTCGCCTCCCGCACCCGCGACGGGCAGGGCAACACCTCACACCAGATCTCGACCCGCCGGCAGCGCATCCTCGACCCGGCGCAGATCCGGGCCATGCCCAAGGGCACCGCGCTGCTGCTGGCCACCGGCATCCGGGCCGCCATGCTCGACCTGCTGCCCTGGTACGCCGGGCCCCACGCCGACGAGCTCGCCCGAGCGGCCGCCGCGGCCAACGACCAGATCACCGCCAACGCCCGTAGCGCCGCGGCCCAGCTGGGCCAGGCCGTGACCGGCTGACCGGCCCTGCGGTGCTGAGGAGGCTGTCGTGGCCGCAACCGTGCCGACCCGTCCGGCAGTATCCGATGTCGGCGCCGACGTGCGCCGGCTGCTGGCGGCCAACGACGCCGCCGTGGCGTTCTTCCGGGCCCAGCTCGTCGGCGCCGACGGCCCGCGTCGCTACCTGCAGCAGCGCGGCCTCGGCGTATTGGCCGAGCGGGAGTGGCCGTGGCGGGTCGGGTACGCCCCGCCGGGCTGGAACCTGCTCACCCGGCACCTGACCGCGGCCGGGTTCAGCGCCGACGAACTGGTCACCGCCGGGCTGTCGGCCCGCACGCATGACGACCCGGACCGGCTCATCGACGTCTTCCGCGACCGGATCGTCTTCCCGATCCGGTCACCATCGGGGCACGTCGTGGCGTTCATCGGCCGGGCCAGCCCGGCGGCGGTGCGCAACAAGCCGGACACGCCGAAATACATCAACACCCACGCCTCGCCGATCTACGACAAGGACCAGCTGCTGTTCGGGATCGCCGAGCAGCACGACCGGCTCCGCGCCGGTTGGACGCCGGTGCTGGTCGAAGGCCCCGCCGACACCATCGCCGTGTGGCTGTCCTACTCCCGCTCCGGCACACACGGCGCCGTCGCCGTCGCTCCGTGCGGCACCGCGTTCGGCGCCGTACAGGCCGACATGCTGCGTGCGATGCCCGGCGCTGCCCGCGGCGTGGTGGTGGCCTTCGACGGCGACACCGCCGGACAGGCCGCTGCCGACGCCGCATTCGAGCTCCTGCGCCACCCGGCTCCGGCCAGGCCGCTGCCCGGGCCGCTGCTCGCCGCCGAGTTCGCCGCCGGCGCCGACCCTGCCGATCTGCTCACCCGGCCCAACGGGCGGGCACAGCTTCGCGCGGCGCTGCAACGCCAGACCCGGCCTCTCGCCCTGGCTGTCGCCGACCATCAGCTCAACCGGATCCTCGCCAAGCACCCCCGGGCGCTGGAGGACATCGCCGGTCGCCACACCGTCGCGCGGGCCGTCGCACCCCGTGTGTTCGGCGCCGTCGACACCGCCGAAGCGGCCCGGATTGCCCGGCATATCGCCCGGCGCGCCGGCGTCGGTCTGCCCACCGTCGTCGACGCCGCCGTCGAGCACCTGCAGGACACCGTCACGCAGCTCGGGGCCGGCCCGGCGCAACGGTTACCGACGCCGCCGACGGGCCGGCCACCGCCACCCGCTGCTGCCGCCGCCTTCCCCCGGCTACAGCAGCGGGTGGCGACAGGCTCGCCCGCCGGATCCGGACCAAGCGCGTTCCTGCCCGGCGTTACACCGCACGCGGCGGGTGCAGCCAATCGGGTCTTCCGTGGGCACTGACCTCCTCCACGACGACCGGGTGGTGCGGCCCTTCAGACAGGGGTTGAAGCCCCGGGGCTGGCCTCGTTCGGCGCCGCCTCGGTTGTCCCGGGCACCCTCGGTCGGGAGTTTCGCTGCTGCGGCAGGGCCCGGCGCGGCGGCGGGGGCGGGCATCAAGCCCACCCCCGCCGACTTGCTCGCCGCGCCCCGCCCGTATTCGGGCCGCTGACCGGGCGTCAGTCCCACCAAATCCACCAGCGCTCCGGCGCCGGCTGCACGGCGGCGACCGGTGGCAGGTCATGGCGAGCGGTGACCTCGCCGGTCAACGCAGTCGCGGCCGTGCCGGCCACCGTCGCCCCCGGGGCACAGTTGCGGAACGGGCCGTCCTCGCCGCACAGGATCGGCAGGTGGTAGTCCAGTTCGCGCAGCCAGCCGAGCATGCCGGTCATCTCCAACCGGGCGTGTTCCCAGCCGTACCACAGCGCGGTGAGCCGGGTGACGGCCTCGTCGTGGCGCCACCACTGCTCGCACCAATGCCAGCGGATCATGCCGACCTCGCCGACCGGGCGGGGGAACGTCGGCAGCAGATAATCACGCACGAACGCCTCCACGTTCGCGTACAGCGGGTCCTGGCCCTCGCCGGCGGCCGGCGCCGTCGCGGCCCGGTCGGCCGCGATCTGCTGCAGTTCGGCGACCTGCTGGCTCAGCGCAGCGACCTGCGCGGCGAGCTCGTCGGTGGACGGACCGGTGGATGGACCAGTTGATGGACCGGTCGACCTCGAACGGCGGCTCGGGGTGGTGGGCGGGGTGTTGGTCGTCATCGGGCCCTCCCCTGGACGGGCGTGATCGTGGGCTGAGTCGGCTGCCTGCTCGCCGCGCTCGGGTGAGCGGCACGGACGCGCAGAGGGCCGGGGAACCCCTGGGCAACGACCGGCTGCGCCGCGCGGTGCGACGGCTCGCCTGTGCGAGCCGCCGAAGGTGGGGCGGTGGCTGGCTCGCTGTGGCGCATCGCCGCGGCGGTGGTTGCCGTCTGGTCGGCGCGATCGTCACTGACGACGCTGGCGACCTGGCCGGCGGTGTGCTCGTCAACGCCGGTGCGGGGGTCATCGGCAGCGCCGCCAGCCCGCCGACCGTTGGCGCGTTCTACTGCGGCCTGCGCCTCAAGGTTGCTGATGATCCCTTCGGCGACTACCGGCTGCAGGTGGCCTCGGCCCACGGCCTCGTTGAGGTGGGCCCGCAAGAGTGCTGTGGGATCGGCGGGGGGAAGCTTCCCGAGACTGCGCCAGCTGCGCTGCAGATCTTCGAGGGCCTCCAGGCTGACATACTCGGCGAGCTCTGCCACCTCCAGCCGCACCTGCCGGTCGAGCTCGTCGAGGACCTGCCAGCCACCCACGGGCAGCGCCGCCTGGTCGGACCGTCGGGCCCGCAGTCCCGCAGTGGCCTCGTCGTAGTTGGTCACCTCGGGCCTGGGCCAGGTGTTGCCGTGTGGGCGCGCCTGCGGCCCGGGTGCCCGGTCGTTGCCAGCCGCGTTCTGCCATACCTCGTAGGCAGCCTCCCGCATCGCCTCGGCTTTCGACAGGCCTGGGCCGTGCGGGCCGGGCTGGCGGAGCCGGTCATAGGCGGCCATCAGGTCGGGGTGGAGCTTGCGCAGCCGGTCCTCGGCGAGGTTGGCCGCCCTTCCCGCCAGTGGGTCGTCGCCGGTGGCGTACACGGTTGCGGTGCGCCACACCCAGGCGGCCTCCGAAAATGAGGCGTGGTTGATCAGCCAGTCCTCGTCGAGGGAGTCGGCCATCCGCTGTCGCTCGCCGCGGACCTTCGCGGTGAGGGCGTCGGCCTCTCGCCGTGCCGCGGCCGCCGCCTCGTCCTGACGGGCCTGCCACTCCCGTGTTGCCGCGCGGTTTTGGATTTCCACCGCGGCCATGCGGGCTCCGGCCTCACCAAGCGTGGCCAGCACGCTCAGGCCCTGTAGCCACCGGTCGCGGGCCTCGCCGAACGGGTCGTCGTGCGGCACATAGGCCGGTTGGAATTGATCGGTCATGGTCACCTCCCCTTGGGGTTGCTACCGGCCGCGTGGGACACGTCGGCCGCCGTCCACTGTCGGCTCGGCGGTTGCCGTCGGAATGGGCGGCGCCGTTACCACCGGCCGGCCGACGTCGGCAGCCGCCCGCAGCGCCGCTGCCGCTGCGCGCGCCGCCTCGGCCTGGTGCAGCCGCTGCTGCGCCGTGCGCAGCTCCTCCAGGGTGTCGGCGAGCCGGGCCAGATCCAGCACCAGGGCCAGGGCGGCGATGGTGTCGTCATCGCCGGAGATGCGGCCCATCAGCGCGACCAACCGCGCCATCGCGCGCATCTGCTGGGACCGTGAGGTCGCACGCGCCACCCTGCCGTACAGGTCGCGGGCGGCGCGGTCGAAGACCTCGGCGGCGCGGTGCAGCGGTCCGCGCCGCTCGCCCTCCACCGCATACGCCAGGCTGGTGAGCAGGTCGGCGGTGGCCTGGGCGGTGGCCTGCGCCTGGTGCGGCGCGGTGTTGGCGCCGCGACGGATGTCCTCGGCGGCGGCCTGGGTGGCGGTGGCCGCCTGGTGCAGCGCTTCCACCCGCTCGGCCCGGCTGAACCGCGGCCCCGGCGACGACATGTTCGCCGACGGGGCGGTGCCCCAACGCTGCCGCAGTTTCGGCAGGGTCAGGTCCGGTGCGAGGCGCCCGCCGCTGAAGTAGATCGGGCTGCCGTCGGCGGCCCGGTTGCCCGGCAGCGCGACGGCGTAGCCGGTGACCTGGTCCGGGTTGGTTGCGCTGTGCCTCAGTCGCACCAGCACTCCGGCGTCACGCAGCCGGGCGAAGAACTCGTCTTCGTCGGCGGCACCGGCCACGGCGGTGCGGACCTTCCGGCGCAGCTCGTCGCGAGGGGTCTGCGACCGGCCGGTGCGGCGGGCCTTGCCGACCTCCACCGGGTGCGGGCGGCGGTGCGCGGTGCGGTCGGCCGGCGGCACATGCCGGCGCAGACCGTACCGGCGAGCCACGTTGTCTGTGGCCTGCACGCAGAGCGGGTAGTCGTTGCGCAGCCAGTTGGTACGCCCGTCCTCACGAACCAGGGTGGCGACGATGTGCACGTGGTCGTCGCCGTGGCGCATGGCGATCCACCGCAGCCCCGGGTCGTCGACGGCGGTGGCCACCCCGGCCTCGGTAAGCATCTCGCGGACCATCCGCGCCCACATCGCGTCGGTGTAGACCCGGTCGCGATCCTCCGGAGCCAGGCGCATCGAGGCGTGCCACACCGGCTTGTTCGGCGGGCGGTGGCCCGCCCGCACCGGCTCCTCGAGCAATGCGGTCAGCGCCCGGTAGTCCCGCTTGCCGTTCACGGTGACCGGTGGTTCCAGGGTCTTGAGCTCGCCAGCGCCGTCCCATGCGGCGACCAGCCGCGGGTTGACGTGCTCCTCGGCACGGCCCGGGCCCCACAGGTAGCGCAGCAGTCCTCCGACACGGCTGCCCCGCCGATGCACTCGGGTGATCATCAACCGCGCCCTGGCCGGTGCACCCCGGGCTGATACCCGCTGTTGACCGGCGCGGCCGGCCCCCGCGCAGCGCTCGCGGGCCCGGAGGCAACCCGCAGCGGCGGAAATCCCACCGCGGCTCGGACCGGCGTCGGGTTCGATCGGGTCGGCTGGGCCGGCTGAGCCGATTGGGCCGATTGAGACGTGGAGTGGACGGTCTGCTCCATGCGCTGCAGGGCCATGTTGATGAGTCCGTCGACGATGACCCTCAACCTGTCCCGGCCGATCTCTTCGCCGATCAGCTCAAGAAGATTGACAGCTCCGGGGCCGTCACGGCGATCGAGCGCTTTGCCGAGCTCTGCGCCGAGCATCTTCACGTAGTCGAGGTCCGGCACGTGTTCGGTCATGAGGTACCTCCGGTGCGCGGGCAACGCCGCCGTCGTGGCGGCGTGGTCTGACGTAGTAATTGGGCCGGGCGCGGGTGATCGGTGCGTGGTCGGCGCGTCCGCAGGACCTCGTCGGAGGCATCGCGTTGGACCCAACCGGCGGACCCGTGATCGGTTGGGGTTTCGCCGCAACAAGCCGATTCGGTCACTGCGGGACTCATCGCAACTTCCGGTTGACGCGGGCGGTGACCTCGTCCAGCCGGGTCACCGCGGCGGTGCACAGCCGTACTGCATCGGCAACCCAGTCGGGCAACTCGCCCGTGGCGTTGTACGCCGCGGCAGCCTGGTTGACGTTGGAGCCGAACATGTTCACCGCGCGGCGAGCAGCGAACAGTTCGTGCTGGAGCTCCCGCAGATCCCCAGCAGCACCGGTCGGCGCCTGGCCGGCCGCCGCTGCCTCGAGCGCCGCCTTCGCCGTGTACCCGGTGGGCGTCAGGTGCGCCGCCGCCGAGGCAGCCTCGATGAGGCGTTTCTCCTCATCCGACAGCCGCACCAGCACGGCATGCGGCCGGCCCGGCGTCGTATGGGCCCGATGCCGGGCACGCGGCGTCTGCTGCTTGGCATCCATCGCCGCCAACCCTGCGGTGGAGGTGTTGCCAGCGGCGTGAGCGCTCCCGTTACCACCCGTGCGCTACTGCGGCGGCCGAGGTTGCCGGGTCGGATGGCGCTCGGCCTTCCGCTCCGACCGCCGCCGTGGCTCGGGGACACCGGCGCGTCACATTCGAACTCCGACGGCAGATACCGGCACTGGCGAGGCCACCGTGTGTGGCGCAGCGGATCGCGGCGGGTGACGTCGAACCGCACCAGCGCGGCATTCCGCGCCGAGGCGCGGGCGACTCGGACCTCGCTCGCCCAGCATTCGACCGCGAGGCTCTGGACCTGGCCCTCATCCTCGAACGTCTTGAGCGACAGGCCACCGCGCAGCCACACCCACACCTGCTCACCAGCCGGCGTCGGCCTGGCCCACCCGATCAACGGCAACGTGTTACGACCCCTGGTCTTGACGAATGCGGCGAGACACATCCGCAGTCGATGCCGCACCACCAAGCACCAGAGCCAGCCGACGACCTGTCGGCGCAGCGGACGAACAGCCGCAGGAACCCCCACGACCACGCCCATCAGCAGCAGCGACACGACGAGGTTCGCGGCATCCATCAGCGCGGTCCAACCCCACAACAGCAGCGCCGACAGGACCAACTCCGGCAGCCAGTGCCACAACGCCCGCAGCACGGGCCAGGCGGCGACCAACGCGAACGCGACCACACCACACGCCGCACCAACGAGGGCACCGACCAGACACCCAGCCACCGGCGGCAGATACGACGAGGCGGTAACGCCGGCCAACAGACCGACCAGACCCGTCACCACCCAGAATGCGACCGCCGCGCGGCGACGGTTAGTCCACCCAGCCCGCGCAACGATGATCGCAATCTCCGTGCGCCCGCCGAACAGACGAGACGTTGGCGTGGACACGACAGGTCCTCCCTCTCACAGGGCTCGAGGATTGTTGGCAAGAGACGGCCCGGGGGTCACAGACGCCAATCGCTCGGCGACCCCTGGTCCGGCTGCGGAGGCAGCAGCGCCAGCCGTGGCGTGAGCGGCGCCGCTACCACGTCGGCGTTACCGCGAGCGCCGACCCGGGCTGTCCGGGCGCCCAGGCCCGGCTCCAAAGATCGGGGCGGCGGCCAGTTGTACCGCCGACTGCACCGGCCGCAGTGAGCGCGGGAATGCCTGGGCTGCCCCGCCGGCGCTGCGGGACTTGCTCGCTGGCTCGGCGTCGGTCTCTGCTGTCGGGGCAGGCTCCCACAGGTGGACTTGCAGGCGGGACCAGTTCGCCCGCCGCAGCGAGGTTGGGCCACCGAAACGCACGCCAGACACCTGATCTTGGAATCCTGCCGCGATCCTGATGGTCTTGTCGGTCATGCCATCAACCTGGCCCACGAAGTCCCTGCCACCGGAGTTAATGAAGTACAGCCAGTCACCGACGCGGACATCGTCGAACGCGGTGGGGGCGTCTACCTTGCGGCCGTAGTGCGGAGTCGGGGCCACGGCTTCCACAGCGTCGAGCAGCCCTGCCGCGCTGAGGAACGCGTCGCGGTCAAACACCAGATGCTGATCGGCGAACCGGTCGGCCATGCCGTCGGCCAGGAA
>NZ_BMPI01000011.1 GCF_014647515.1 Dactylosporangium sucinum
CGCTCCGCTCCGGCCGCACGACCTGTCGACTGAGCCCATGATGACCGGCCCTCCGCTTCGCTCCGGAACGGTCATGCGCCCAGCGCCGCGCGGGCCTTGAGCGGCTCCCACCAGGCGCGGTTGTCGCGGTACCAGGCCACGGTCTCGGCGATGCCCTGCTCGAAGGTGACCGCCGGCGTGTAGCCCAGCTCATTCTGGATCTTGTCGATGCTCAGCGAGTACCGCCGGTCGTGCGCCTTGCGGTCCTCGACGTACGTGACGAACGCGTCCCAGTCGCGCCCAGTCGCTTCGAGCAGGACCTGCGTGAGCTCCTTGTTGGTCAGCTCCCGGCCGCCGCCGATGTTGTAGACCTCGCCGGCCCGGCCCTTCTCCAGGGCGAGCTGGATGCCGGCGCAGTGGTCGGACACGTGCAGCCAGTCGCGGATGTTGCCGCCGTCGCCGTAGAGCGGCACCGGCCTGCCGTCGAGCAGGTTGGTCACGAACAGCGGGATGACCTTCTCCGGGAACTGGTAGTGCCCGTAGTTGTTCGAGCAGCGCGTGACCACCAGGTCCATCCTGTGCGTGCGGTGGTAGGCCAGCGCGAGCAGGTCGGAGGCGGCCTTGGAGGCCGAGTACGGCGAGTTCGGGGCGAGCGGCCACTCCTCGGTCCAGGAACCCTCCTGGATCGAGCCGTAGACCTCGTCGGTCGACACGTGCAGGAACCGGCTGACCCCGGCCCGCAGCGCCGCGTCGAGCAGGACCTGCGTGCCGACCACGTTGGTGGTCACGAACGGGCCGGCGCCGAGGATCGAGCGGTCGACGTGGGACTCGGCGGCGAAGTGGACCACGGCGTCGTGACCGGGTATCAGCTCGCCGACCAGGTCGGCGTCGCAGATGTCGCCCTCGACGAAGGTGAGCGCCGCGTCCGCGGCGACCGGGGCGAGATTGTCCCGATTGCCGGAGTACGTGAGCTTGTCGAGCACGGTCACGGCCGCGCCGGCGTAGGCAGGGTAACCGCCTCCGAGAAGGGTGCGGACGTAATGGGAGCCGATGAAACCGGCACCACCGGTGACGAGGATTCTCACGGGATCGGGAGTCTAGTGCACGCGCGGACCGGGTGAGTCGACCGCGGTGTGGGTCAGCCCGTAAGGTGGCCGGGTGCGTGGCATCATCCTCGCCGGTGGCACCGGCTCCCGTCTGTGGCCGTTGACCAAGGCCGTGTCGAAGCAGCTCATGCCCGTCTTCGACAAGCCCATGATCTATTACCCGCTCACCACGCTGGTGATGTCGGGGGTCCGCGAGATCCTCGTGATCACCACCCCGGAGGACCAGGACCAGTTCCAGCGGCTGCTCGGTGACGGGCGGCAGTGGGGGCTGGAGATCGGTTACGCGGTGCAACCGAAGCCCGAGGGCCTGGCCCAGGCGTTCATCATCGGCGCCGACTTCATCGGCGACGACAGCGTCGCGCTGGTGCTCGGCGACAACATCTTCCACGGCGCGCAGCTCGGCCAGCGCCTCGCCGAGAGCGGCGAGCTCAAGGGCGGCAAGGTGTTCGCCTACCCGGTGGCCAACCCGCAGGACTACGGCGTCGTCGAGTTCGACGACGGCGGCAAGGTGATCTCGATCGAGGAGAAGCCCGCCAAGCCGAAGTCGCGCTACGCGGTGCCCGGTCTCTACTTCTACGACAACCGGGTCGTGCAGATCGCCCGCGAGCTCACGCCGAGCGCCCGCGGCGAGCTGGAGATCACCGCCGTCAACGCGGCCTACCTGGAGCTCGGCGAGCTGCACGTGTCGATCCTCGACCGCGGCACCGCGTGGCTCGACACCGGCACGTTCAACACCATGGTGCAGGCGGCCGAGTTCGTCCGCGTCATCGAGGAGCGCCAGGGCCTCAAGATCGGCTGTGTCGAGGAGGTCTGCTGGCGGGCCGGGCTGATCGACGACGAGCAGCTGCGCGCACTCGCCGAGCCGCTGCGCAAGAGCGGCTATGGTGAGTACTTGATCCATCTGCTCGACTGGGAGAGCTGAGGAGCCACGCGTGAAGATCCGACAGCTCTCGATCGCCGGCGCCTGGGAGGTCACCCCGGTGCAGCACGGCGACCCGCGCGGCATGTTCATGGAGTTCTTCCGGTTCGACCACCTCGCCGCCGAGATCGGCCACGAGCTGCGCCTCGCGCAGGGCAACCTCTCGGTCTCGGCGCGCGGCGTCGTGCGCGGCATCCACTTCGCCGACGTGCCGCCGGGGCAGGCGAAGTACGTCACCTGCACCCGCGGCGCGGTGCTCGACGTCGTCGTGGACATCCGGGTCGGTTCCCCGACGTTCGGCCGCTGGGAGGGCGTCCAGCTTGACGAGGTCGACCGCCGCGCGCTGTACCTCGGCGAGGGCCTCGGCCACGGGTTCTGCGCCCTGACCGACGACGCGACGATCACCTACCTGTGCTCGGCGACCTACAGCCCCACTGGTGAGCACGGAATTCACCCTCTCGACCCGGAGATCGGCATCGTCTGGCCGGTCGACGAGCCCCAGCTGTCGAAGCGGGACGCGGTGGCGCCGTCGTTCGCCGAGATGCGCGACGCCGGGCGCCTGCCCGACTACGCCGCGTGTGAGGCCTACACGCAAAGTCTGCGGAAGCAATAGCGCCGGATCCGCCCCCAGGCGGCTAATGTCTGTACATGGACCGGCGAATTTTCGGCCTTGAGACCGAGTACGGGGTCACGTGCACCTACCGGGGGCAGCGCCGCCTGTCCCCGGACGAGGTCGCTCGGTACCTGTTCCGGCGCGTCGTGTCGTGGGGTCGTTCCAGCAACGTCTTCCTGCGCAACGGCGCGCGCCTCTACCTGGATGTCGGCTCCCACCCGGAATACGCGACGCCCGAGTGCGACTCGGTGCCCGACCTGGTCGTCCACGACCGGGCGGGCGAGCGGATCCTCGAAGGCCTGCTGGTCGACGCCGAGCGCCGGCTGCACGACGAGGGGATCGCGGGCGAGATCTACCTGTTCAAGAACAATACCGACTCGGCCGGCAACTCCTACGGCTGCCACGAGAACTACCTGGTCAGCCGGCACGGCGAGTTCGGCCGGCTGGCCGACATTCTCATCCCGTTCCTGGTCACCCGCCAGCTGATCTGCGGCGCCGGCAAGGTGCTGCAGACGCCCCGCGGCGCCGTCTACTGCCTGTCGCAGCGCGCCGAGCACATCTGGGAGGGCGTCTCCTCGGCGACCACCCGGTCGCGCCCGATCATCAACACGCGGGACGAGCCGCACGCGGACGCCGAGCGGTACCGCCGACTCCACGTGATTGTCGGCGACTCGAACATGAACGAGGTCACCACCCTGCTCAAGGTGGGCACGGCCGACATCGTCCTGCGGATGATCGAGGCCGGCGTGGCGATGCGGGACCTCTCCCTGGAGAACCCGATCCGCGCGATCCGCGAGGTGTCGCACGACATCACCGGCCGCCGCCGGGTCCGCCTGGCCAGCGGCAAGGAGATCTCCGCGCTGGAGATCCAGCAGGAGTACTTCGACAAGGCGACCGAGTTCCTCGACCGGCGCGGCGCCGACGCGGCGACGAAGCGGGTCATGGACCTGTGGGGCCGGGTGCTCGGCGCCGTCGAGACCGACAACCTCAAGAGCGTCGAGCGTGAGATCGACTGGGTGACCAAGCTCGGCCTCATCGAGCGCTACCAGGCCAAGCACGACCTGCCGCTGTCCCACCCGCGGGTCGCCCAGATGGACCTGGCCTACCACGACCTGCGCCGCGGCCGGGGCCTCTACGGGCTGCTGGAGAAGCGCGGGGCGGTCGACCGGGTCGCCACCGACCTGGAGATCTTCGAGGCGAAGGAGACCCCGCCGCAGACCACCCGGGCCCGGCTGCGCGGCGAGTTCATCCGGCACGCCCAGGAGCGCCGCCGCGACTTCACCGTCGACTGGGTGCACCTGAAGCTCAACGACCAGGCGCAGCGCACCGTGCTGTGCAAGGACCCGTTCCGCGCCTACGACGAGCGGGTCGACCGGCTGATCGCGAGCATGTGACAGCGCCTGTGACAGCGTTGTTACCGGCGAGTTGAGAAAGCGGGGCCGCCTCGGGTTAGGCTGGCCGTCACCATGTATGACGAGCCCGATCCGCCCGAGCAGCGGCCCCGCTCCCTCCCGACGGCCGACTTCAACCCCGACCGGCCGTCCCGCACCCGGCACGGCCGCCGGCTGCAGCGCATCCGCGAGGAGATCGAGCGCAACCGCACCGAGGGCCCCTCCATCCCGACCTGGGTCCTCGCCCTCGTGCTCGCCCTCATCGTCGGCGGCTTCGTCGCCATCCTGGTGTGGGCATGAGGCGCACGTTCGCGCTGGCCGCCGCGGCGGCCCCCGCACTGGTCGTGGCCCTCGCCGCGGGCTGCACCGACGACGGTGAGCGCCGCTCGCCGCTGCCGGCCAGCGCCGCCCCGCCCGCGGCCGGCGCCTCGATGCCGCTGCCCTCGCCGAGCCTGCCCCCGGCCGTGAACACCGACGGCTGCCAGGGGCTCATCACCGCCGCCCAGGTGCAGAAGTCGACCGGCCTGGCCGTCCAGCCGAGCGCCGGCGACGGCGCGGCGGCGGTCGCGCAGTACGGGCAGGCCGTCCAGAGCCTCGGCCTCGACGCCCGCGCCCGGATGTGCCCGTTCGGCAACGCCGGCGGCGACCAGGTCACCGTCGTCGCGCTCACCTTCCCCGACGCCGGCCAGGCGCAGCGGCTGTGGACGACGATCGCGTCGCTGGAGGCGGTCGGCGGCGTCGGCGAGGCGGCGCTGAGCGACAGGTCGAAGACGCTGCTGGCCAAGCGCGGCAAGGCGGTCGTCGCCGTCTACCTGCTCGCCGGGGCCAACCCCGACGCCAACCACCTGCCCCAGCTGCAGTCAGTCGCCAACGCCGCGCTGGCGAAGGCCTGAGGCCGCGTGGCGGCCCGCCGCGGCCGCCGCCAGGAAGTACGCCCGGTCCTCGGCGAACCCGCGGCCCATGGTCGACAGCCGCACCGGCAGCGCGGCCAGGGCCTCCGCCAGGTCCTCGGCCG
The DNA here is from genome assembly GCF_014647515.1 of Dactylosporangium sucinum. GTDB lineage: Bacteria > Actinomycetota > Actinomycetes > Mycobacteriales > Micromonosporaceae > Dactylosporangium > Dactylosporangium sucinum. Next base: position 5,024 of record NZ_BMPI01000011.1, read on the forward strand.
GCACCTCGACCAGCGTGTGCGGCGGGCACAGCGGGGCGAGCGCGGCGCGCACCGGCCCGGCCAGGTCGGCCGGCAGGTCGGCCGGCACGACGAGGTCGGCCGGGGCCAGGGCCACCCGCCCGAACGCGGTGAGGCTGTGGTGCGACACCCCGCGGTGCCGCGGGCGCGGGTCGGCGCCGGAGATGCGCGGCGCCGCCACCGGCCTGCCGCCGAGCGCCGCGACGGCGTTGACCGCCTCGCCCGCCGCGACCCCGGAGAAGCCCCATGAGGTACCGGTGCCGAGGTTGCCCGGCCCCTGGGTGACCACGGCCAGGTCGGCGCGGAGGCCGTGCCGGGCGGCGAGCAGCCCGCTGTGCACGTTCGTCGACTCGAGGTCCCCGCCGAACGCCTGCCCGGTGGTGACGGTGCCGGCCAGCAGCGGGCCGAGCCCGTCGAGGGTGCGCGAGAACCAGGCCGGCAGCGCGCCGCCGTCGGTCATCACGTACGCGATCCGCGCGCCGGGCGCCGCGGCGAGCGCGCCGGCGACGACCGCGGGCAGCGCCGAGTGCAGGTCGGCGACGACGACCGGCATCCCGCCGAGGTCGGTCGCGCCGGCCAGGTCGCCGCGCAGGGGCGAGGCCTCCTCGTCGGCGGCGAGCACGATCGCCTGCAGCGGCGTGTACCGCGCCTTCACCACGTGCCCGGGCACGTCCACGTCGTCGGGCAGCCGGTCGGGGACGGCGACGACCAGCGCGTACCCGCCGGTGCCCAGCCCCAGGGCCAGGGCGTTGAGGTTCAGCAGCACCCGGTCGCCGGGCTCCGGGGCGCCGACGAGCGCCGGGTACGCCAGCGCCCGTACCGTGGCCGGATCCTCGCGACGGCGGGCCTCGACCGTCACGTCCAGCTCGCGGCTGCCCCGCCACTCGCGGCGCACCGCGGCCACCGTTCCCCAACGCCACCGGATCACGGCGCCCACGGTAGTGCAACGACGTTCCGCGCACGCACGGTGACGGTGCGAGACGGCACGTCCGGTGCCCGTGTGGGCGACGCAGAACAGGCGTTCGGGCTGGTAGGTTCGCTGGGTGTCGCGTACCCGAACCGAGCGCCTGGTCAATCTGGTGATCTGCCTGCTCGCTACGCGCCGCTTCCTGACCGCCGACCAGATCGCCACCATCGTCCCCGGCTACGAGCACGACCCGCAGGACGAGCGCGACCACGAGGCGTTCCAGCGCAAGTTCGAGCGGGACAAGGCCGAGCTGCGGGAGCTGGGCGTCCCGCTGGAGATCGGCACGGCGAGCATCTTCGACAACGAGCCCGGCTACCGCATCGCCCGCCGGGAGTATGCGCTGCCCGACATCCCCCTCGCGCCCGACGAGGCGGCCGCGGTCGGCATCGCCGCCCGGCTGTGGCAGCAGAGCGGCCTGGCCGCCGCGGCCTCCAGCGGCCTGGCCAAGCTGCGCGCCGGCGGCATCGACGTCGACCCGCACGCCACCCTCGGCGTCGAGGCCGTGGTCACCGTCGACCCGGCGTTCGAGCCGCTCACCGCGGCGGTCCGCGACCGGCAGGCGGTCACGTTCGACTATCACGTGCCCGAGCGCGACGCCGCGCACACCCGCCGGCTGCAGCCGTGGGGCGTGGTGTGCTGGCGGGGCCGGTGGTATGTGGTGGGGCACGACCTCGACCGCGGCGCCGAGCGCTGCTTCCGGCTGTCCCGGATCGTCGGCGGCGTGCGCCGGGCCGGGCGGCGCGGCGCCTACGAGCCGCCGAAGGACGTCGACCTCATCGGTTACGTCGCCCACTCCAGCGGCCCGGTCGAGCGCACCGGCCGCGCCACGGTCCGGGTCCGGCCGGGCAGGGCCGCGGGCGTGCGGCGCTGGGCCGAGACCTGCGCGCCCGGGCCCGACGGTGACGTGCTCACGCTGCGCTATGCCGACGTGGACTTCTTCGCCAACTGGCTGGTGGGCTACGGGGCCGACGTCGTGGTCCTCGACCCGCCGGAGATCCGCGACGCGGTGATCCAGCGCCTCAAGGCCATCGCCGCCGCCTACGAGCCCGCCGACGCGGGGGTCCTGGCGTGAGCGGTTCCGGAGCGAAGCGGAGGGGGCCGCTCATCGTGGGTTCAGTGTGTGGCTCGGGCGGCCGGAGCGGAGCGGAGGGCGCGTGAGCGGTTCCGGAGCGAAGCGGAGGGGGCCGCTCATCGTGGGTTCAGTGTGGGGCTCAGGCGGCCGGAGCGGAGCGGAGGGCGCATGAGCGGTTCCGGAGCGAAGCGGAGGAGGCCGCTCATCGTGGGTTCAGTGTGGGGCTCAGGCGGCCGGAGCGGAGCGGAGGGCGCGTGAGCGGGGGAGCGGAGCGGCTGGGAAGGCTGCTCAACCTGGTGCCCTACCTGCAGGCCCGGCCCGGGATCACGCTCGCCGAGGCCGCCCACGACCAGGGGATCACCGAGCGGCAGCTGCGCGACGACCTGGAGCTGCTGTGGATGTGCGGCCTGCCCGGGTACGGGCCGGGCGAGCTCATCGACATGGCCTTCGCCGGCGACAGCGTGACCCTGACCTACGACGCCGGGATCGACCGGCCGCTGCGCCTGACGCCCGACGAGGCCCTCGCGCTCATCGTCGCCCTGCGGATGCTCGCCGAGACGCCCGGCGTGGCCCAGCGCGACGGCGTCCACCGGGCCCTGGCCAAGATCGAGCACGCGGCCGGCGACCTCGCCGACGCCGCGGTCGCCGTCCGGCTGCCGGGCAACGCCGACCGCCTGGAGGAGCTGCGCGGGGCGGTCGAGCGCCGCCGGGCGCTGCGGATCACCTACTACACGGCCGCCCGTGACGAGACCACCGACCGGGTCGTCGACCCGATGCGGGTGCTCGTGGTCGGCCGCTGGGCCTACCTGGAGGCCTGGTGCCGCCGCGCGCAGGCGGTCCGGCTGTTCCGCGTCGACCGCATCGACGCCTCCGCCGAGCTCGACGAGCCGGCCCAGGTGCCGCGCCAGGCCCAGCCCACCGACACCCGCACCGGCACGCTGTTCACGCCCACGCCCGACCTGCCGCTGATCACCCTGCGGGTCGGGCGCGGCGCCCGGTGGATCACCGAGCAGTATCCCTGCGAAGAGGTCGTCCGCGGGCCCGGCGAGCACTGGACGGTCTCGCTGCGCGCCTCCGACCTCGACTGGGCCCGCCGGATGGTGCTCGGGCTCGGCGCCGAGGTGACCGTCGTCGCCCCGCCGGCGCTCGCCCAGGCGGTGGGCGCCGAGGCCCGCGCCGCACTCGACACGTACGCCACACCGGCCTGACGGGCCGGACCGGGCCGGGTGCACTAAGGTCGATTCCGTGCTCTGGCTGATCGCTGCCGCTCTGGTACTGCTGGCGCTCGTGATCCTGGTGGTCGTCGCCGTCAAGGTCGGCGGGACCCTGCGCCGCTTCGGCGTGGTCGCGCAGTCCCTGCAGCGTCGCCTGCTGGACGGCCAGCGGCGCGTGGAGCCGCACCTCGTCCAGCTCCAGGCGACGGTGGAGGCCCTCCAGCCCCGCCTGGAGTCGATGCAGGAGCAGGCCCTCGTGCTCCAGGCCCGCCGCGGCGGGGACGAGAACAGTTAACAAACCTGCCGGATCAACCGGGCAAATTGCGTGTTTGTCCGGACGGATGGTTGACGATCAGGCGCTCCACCGTCAACACTCGTCAAGACTTCAGCGGCCGGACCCCTACCCGCTAACCCCGGCCTCTGCCCTCACCCGCAACTGGTCAGTACCATGGGTCGGGCAGCTCGAATACAGTGAGGTGGCTTCACATGGGTGCACTCAAGCCGTGGCACATTCTCGTGCTGGTGGTGGTGCTGATCCTGTTGTTCGGCGCCAAGCGTCTTCCGGACGCCGCGCGTTCGCTGGGTCGCTCACTCCGGATCATCAAGGCGGAGACGAAGGGCCTCGCTGACGACGACGTCGATGCCAAGGCCGAGGCGCAGTCCGGCCGGCAGCCGCTGAGCGGCACGATCGACGACAACAAGCCCTCGCCGGCGCCGACGGTCGACCCGGTCGACCGCGTGCGCGAGCGCTGAGGCGCCACACCGTCGTGAGCATCCTCCCCGGACGGCGCCGGACGAAGGCGCCGTCGCAGTTCCAGCGCGCCGCGGACGGCTCCATGACCCTCATGGAGCACCTGCGCGAGCTCCGCAACCGTCTGTTCAAGGCGTGCCTGGGGATCGTGGTCGGGTTCGGCATCGGCTACTGGCTGTCGGGGCGGGCGATCGCCCTGGTCAAGGATCCGGTCTGCAAGGTCCTCGTGCCGCGGACCGGTGACTGCAACTTCGTCCAGCTCGGCGTCGCGGACTTCTTCCTGCTCCAGCTGAAGGTCGGCCTCTGGCTCGGCCTGCTGTTCACCGCACCCTGGTGGATGTACCAGCTGTGGGCCTTCGTCGCGCCGGGCCTGCACCGCAAAGAGCGCAAGTACGCGTACATCTTCGTGTCGATCGCGGCGCCGCTCTTCGCGCTCGGCGCCTACCTCGCCTGGTTCGCCCTCGGGCACGGCCTGCAGTTCCTGCTGCCGCCCGCGGAGGTCGTGACGACGTCGCTCGACATCACGCGGTACGTCGACTTCATCACCACCGGCATGCTGGTGTTCGGTGTCGCGTTCGAGTTCCCGCTCATCGCGATGATGCTGAACTTCGCCGGCGTCCTCAGCGGCCGCAAGCTGCTGGGCTGGTGGCGGTTCGTGGTCTTCATCTTCTTCGCGTTCGCGGCCGTCGCCACCCCGACGCCCGACCCGTTCACGATGACCGGCCTCGCGCTGGCGATGTCGCTGCTCTACTTCGGTGCCGTCGCCGTCGCCCTGATCAACGACAGGCGCAAGGGCCGCAACCGCCCGGCCTACGCGGACATCGGCGACGACGAGACGTCCTCGCTCGACGACTACGACGTCGAGCCGGTGGGTGCCGCCACCTCGGTGGGCGGGTATGACCCGATCGAGCCGGTGACCCCGGTCGACGCGCCCACGCCGGTCGAGCGGTCGCGCTCGCTCGACCGCCGCTACGACGACGTCACGTAACAGCAGACCGCTCGAACGCCCCCGGCCGGACCCTCGGCCGGGGGCGTTCGAACGTTTAGCATCTGCGCCGTGAAGATTGCGTTGCTCGCGAACCCCACGGCCGGCAAGGGGCGGCGGGCGGGGCTGCTGCCCGTGGTCGTGGAGCGGCTCGCGGCCGAGGGGGCCGTCGTGCGGGTCGTCACCGGCGGTACCGTGGCCGAAATGGCTGCCGGGGCGGCCTCGTCGGTGGCGGACGGGTCGGCCGTCGTGGCCATGGGGGGCGACGGGACCGTCCACCTCGGGCTGCAGGCCGTGGCCGGGACCGGGGTGCCGTTCGGGATCGTGCCGGCCGGCACCGGCAACGACTTCGCGGCACGGCTCGGGCTGCCTCCCGACCCGCTCGACGCGGCGCGCGGGATCGCGGTGGCGCTGCGGGACGGCGCGACGCGGGCCATCGACCTCGCGCGGGTCGTGGGCGCCGACGGCACGACGGCCTGGTTCGGGGCGGTGCTCGCCGCCGGGTTCGACGCGTTCGTCAACGAGCGCGCGAACCGGATCCGGTGGCCGCGCGGGCCGCAGCGGTACAACCGCGCGATCGTGGAGGAGCTGCTGGCGTTGAAGGCTCGGCGGTACCGCATGAGCCTCGACGGCACCGAGCGGGAGTTCGCGTCCGTCCTCGTCGCCGTCGGCAACACCGAGAGCTACGGGGGAGGGTTCCGGATCGTGCCGGACGCCGACCCCGCCGACGGGCTGCTCGACGTGGTGGTGGCCGAGCCGCTGGGGCGGCTCACGCTGATGCGGCTGCGGCCCAAGGTGTACACCGGCGAGCACGTCCACGACCCGCGCGTCTCGACGTACCGCGCCCGGACGATCGAACTGGCCGCCGACGGCGTCACGGCATACGCGGACGGCGAACGCATCTGCCCGCTCCCGGTGACGATCACGTGCGTCCCCGCCGCCCTGACCCTGCTGTCCGCCTAGCTGCGTCGATCTTGCAGTTGTGGTGCCCCCCAAACCCGGGCATTCCGGGAGTGTCCCGGCACCACAACTGCAAGATCGACGCAAGAAGGCGCCGGGGCGTCAGGCGGCGTTCTTGATGCGGATCTTCACGCCTCCCGGCGACGGCTCGGTCACCACGTCGGACTGGTCGACGCCCTCGGGCAGGGAGAAGCTGCGGGAGAACGAGCTGGAGCTCGACGAGAACGACTGGAAGTGCGCGCCGCCCTCGTCGCGGCTGTCGGACGAGCTGCTGCCGCCCTGGCCGCGCACGGTCAGCCGGCCGCCGGAGACCCGCACGTCGACGTTCGACGGGTCGATGCCCTCGACCGTGATCACCAGGTCGTCGCCGTCGGTCGCGGTCTGCACAGAGGTGGAGTGGGCGTGGTGGGCGGCACTGGCGACGTCGTTCTCGATGCGGGCCAGGGCACTGGCGGGATCCCAACGGCTCAACGGCATGACGAATCCTCCAAAAAGAAGCGTGTGATGGCACTGTCGCGCCGCGACACGGAGCCGACAAGCGCAGAGGCGGTGTTGCGACAGTGATTCCCGGCGGGCGGCGATTCCACACCTGCCGCCACGCCCGTCACAGCAGCCGCAGGATGCCCCCGAGGCCGTGGATCCGGCCCGGTTCACTCTCCGGGAGGACAAGGACGCTGCAGCCGGCCGCGGCCGCCCCGGCGTCGGTGGGCGTGTCGCCGACCATCAGGGTCCGCTCCGGGTCGGCCCGCAGCGCCGCGCACGCCTTGTAGAAGATGGCCGGGTCGGGCTTGATGCGCCCGACCTCGTAGGAGAGCACGAACTCGTCGACCAGCGCCGCGAAGCCCAACTCCTCGGCGAGCATCCGCAGGTCGAAGCCGATGTTGCTGACCACCGCCACGGGCACCCCGGCCGAGCGCAGGGCGTGCAGGGTGGACAGGGTGTCGGCGTAGAGCTGCCAGCCGTCGGCGATCAGCAGCCGGTCGTAGAGGGCCCTGGCCAGGTCGGCGTCCACGGTCGCGGCCAGCCCCTCGTAGGCGGCCCGGTGCGCCTGCTCGGACAGGTCCCGGTCGGACCACACCTCGGCCAGGTGCGGCGGCACGCGGTGCGGCTTCGGCCCGCCGGCCCGCCCGGCCGTGGTGAGCCGGTCGGCGAGGACGGTGGCCCGCCCCCGGTCGAGCGTGACGCCGACCGTCTCGGCCGCCTTGGTGACCCACCGGACGGGGTCCTCCACCTGCGCGAGCGTCCCGTGGAAGTCCAGCAGCACCGCCTCGATCGGTCGTGGGGACGGGCGAGAGTCTTCGCTTTCCGGCACGCCAGCACGATACCGAGGAGCGGATCCGGGCCTTCGTCGCCTAGCCTGGGGAGCGTGAGTGGTACCGAGGACGTGGATCTGAGCCCAGCCGACCGGTACCAGGCGGCCCGCCTGCGGGCCGAGGACGCGGCCCGGCACCCGGCGCTGTCGGAGTTCACCGAGGAGCTCGACTTCGCGCTCGACCCGTTCCAGTCGGAGGCCTGCGAGGCGCTGGAGCGTGGCACCGGCGTGCTCGTGTGCGCGCCCACCGGGGCCGGCAAGACGGTCGTCGGGGAGTTCGCCGTCCACCTGGCGTTGCGGCAGGGGCGCAAGTGCTTCTACACGACGCCGATCAAGGCGCTGTCGAACCAGAAGTACAACGACCTGGTGCAGCGCTACGGGTCGGAGCGGGTCGGGCTGCTCACCGGCGACAACGCGATCAACGGTGACGCGCCCGTGGTGGTCATGACCACCGAGGTGCTGCGCAACATGCTCTACGCGGGGTCGGGGACGCTGCACGGGCTCTCGTACGTCGTGATGGACGAGGTGCACTACCTCGCCGACCGGTTCCGCGGCGCGGTGTGGGAAGAGGTGATCATCCACCTGCCCGATTCGGTGACGCTGGTGTCGTTGTCGGCGACCGTGTCCAACGCGGAGGAGTTCGCCGACTGGCTGGTCACCGTGCGCGGGGAGACCACGGTCGTCGTCAGTGAGCACCGGCCCGTGCCGCTCTGGCAGCACATGCTCGTCGGGAAGCGGATGTTCGACCTGTTCCACGACGCGGAGGCGGCGCAGAAGCACGACGTGCATCCGGAGCTGCTGCGGTACCACCGGGAGATGCTGCGACGCGTGGAACTCGCCGGCGACATGCGCCGCGGGCGCGGGCGGCGGTGGACGGGGCCGTACCGTCCGGAGATCGTGGAGCGGCTCGACAACGAAGGGTTGCTCCCGGCGATCCTGTTCATCTTCAGCCGCGCCGGCTGCGACGCCGCCGTCCAGCAGTGTCTCGCCGCGGGGCTGCGCCTCACCGGCCCCGACGAGCGGGCCGAGATCCGCACCATCGTCGAGGCCCGCACGAAGCACATCCCGGCCGACGACCTGCAGGTGCTGGGGTACTGGGAGTGGCTCGACGGCCTCGAGCGGGGCCTCGCCGCGCACCACGCCGGCATGCTGCCCGCGTTCAAGGAGGTCGTCGAGGAGCTGTTCGTCCGCGGCCTGGTCAAGGCGGTGTTCGCCACCGAGACCCTCGCGCTGGGCATCAACATGCCGGCCCGCTGCGTGGTGCTGGAGCGCCTGGTCAAGTTCAACGGCGAGGCGCACGTCGACCTGACGCCGGGGGAGTACACGCAGCTCACCGGCCGGGCCGGCCGCCGCGGCATCGACGTCGAGGGCCACGCCGTGGTCGTCTGGGCGCCCGAGGTCGACCCGCGGCACGTGGCCGGCCTCGCGTCCACCCGCACGTATCCGCTGAAGTCGAGCTTCCGGCCCTCCTACAACATGGCCGTGAACCTCGTCGGCAGCGTCGGGTCGGCGGCCGCGCGGGAGCTCCTGGAGAGCTCGTTCGCGCAGTTCCAGGCCGACCGGTCGGTCGTCGGGCTGGCCCGCCAGGTGCAGCGCAACGCCGACACCATGGCGACCTACGAGCGGGAGCTGGCCTGCCATCTCGGGGATTTCCAGCAGTACTTCGGGATCCGCGTGGCGATCGCCGACCGCGAGCGGGCGATCGCGCGCCAGGGGGCCCAGCAGCGGCGGGCCGCCGCCCTGGAGTCCCTGGAGCGGCTGCGGCCCGGCGACGTCATCCGGGTCCCGACCGGCCGGCGCTCCGGCCTCGCCATCGTCATCGACCCGGGCGTCGGCGGGCGCGGGTTCGGCGAGCCGCGCCCGCTGGTGCTCACCGAGGACCGCTGGGCCGGGCGCATCTCCGGCGCCGACTTCACCAGCGCCGTCGAGCCGCTCGGCCGGGTCCGGGTGCCGAAGCAGTTCAACTACCGCTCGGCCCAGGACCGCCGCGACCTGGCCGCCGCCCTGCACCGCCTGGACCTCGACCCGGCCGACCGGCGCCGCGGCCGGTCCCGCAACACCGCGGCCGCCGACGACTCCGAGCTGGACTCGCTGCGCGCGTCGCTGCGCCGGCACCCGTGCCACCGCTGCCCGGACCGGGAGGAGCACGCCCGGTGGGCCGAGCGGCGGCACCGCCTGGAGCGCGACACGGAGGCGCTGCGGGGCAAGGTCGCCAGCCGGACCGGGTCGCTCGCGCGCACCTTCGACCGGGTGTGCGGGCTGCTCTCCGAGCGGGGGTATCTCAGCGCCGAGGGCGGCGTCACCGACGCCGGCCGGATGCTCGCCCGGATCTGGTCGGAGACCGACCTGCTGGTCGCCGAGTGCCTGCGCAGCGGCGTGTGGGACAAGCTCGACCCGGCCGAGCTGGCCGCCGCCGCGAGCGTGCTGGTGTACGAGGCGCGCCGCGAGGCCGAGGACCGCGCGTCGATCCCGCGGGGCGAGGTCACCGACGCGGTCGACGCGACCCTCAAGCTGTGGGCGGAGCTGCGCGACGACGAGGACGAGCGGGGTCTTCAGCTGACCCGCGAGCTCGATCTGGGTTTCGTGTGGCCGATGTACCGCTGGGCCCGGGGCGAGTCGCTGACCAAGGTTCTCGGCAGCGTGCACGGCCTCGACGGCGACATGCCCGCCGGCGACTTCGTGCGCTGGTCGCGGCAGGTGCTCGATCTGCTGGGCCAGCTCGCCGAGGCGACCGGGGCACCGGAGGGGGTCCGCCGCACCGCGCGGCAGGCGATGGCGGCGGTGACACGTGGCGTTCTGGCATACAGCGTTATGGCATAGTCACGCAGCGAAGTTTCGCCGCTTGTGATTAGGAAAAAGCCATTCGGATCCGCAATGATGCACACGCCGGTTTTTTGCCGGTCGTGCACAGCCGCTCGGCGCGGGAGGTAACTCGTGGGTCAGCTGCACCACTTTACGTACGGCGCGATCACCCCGATCTTCGCGTACGCCATGTCCTTCCTCGGCTCTCTCCTCGGCCTGGTGAGCACCGCCCGGGCCCGCGCCGCGACGGACACCCGCCGGCGGGCCTGGCTGCTCGTCCTGGCCGCCTGGTCGATCGGCGGCACCGGCATCTGGGTCATGCATTTCATGGCGATGGTCGGCTTCAGCGTCACCGGGTCGCCGCTGCGCTACGACGTGCCGATCACGGTCGCGAGCTTCTTCATCGCCGTCGTGACGGTCGGCATCGGCCTGTTCATCGTCGGCCTCGGCAAGCCGAAGCTGTGGAAGGTCCTCGTCGGCGGCCCGATCACCGGCGTCTCGGTCGCGTTCATGCACTACACCGGCATGGCCGCGATGCAGATCAACGGCACGTTCGAGTACGACAACAATCTCTACCTCGCCTCCTACGCCATCGCCGTGGTCGCCGCGACGGTCGCCCTCTGGTTCACGATCGTGGTCCGCGGCATCCCGGCCACCCTCGCCGCCGCCGCGGTCATGGGCGTCGCCGTGTGCGGCATGCACTACACGGGCATGGCCGCGATGCACGTCCACCTGGACCAGGCGGTCGAGCCGGTGCCGGGCGTGGACGTGAACTGGTTCCTGGCCCCGATCGTGCTGTTCGTCCTGGTGGTGGTCATCGCCCTGGCGAGCGCCGTGATGGCCGTCCCGTCGGAGCGCGAGCAGGCCGAGGCGAAGGCGGTCCACGACAAGATCGCGTCCGGCCAGGCCATCCGCAACGCGTCGAGCGGCTCGGCCTTCGGCGGCTCGACCACGTCGGGCGGCACCCCGTCGCCGGCCGGCGGCGCGGGCGCCAACGCCCCGACGTACCCGAACGGCGGCGGCAAGGCCGCCCAGGCCTTCGCGGCGCGGGCCGCGAACGGGATCTCGGACGCCCGCCGCCAGCGCGGCCGCTGACAGCGGGCGGCGGCCGCCATCGGCCGCTGACGCTCCGCACGCTTTCGAGCGCCGCCGCGGCCCGTGTTTGGGGGGTCGCGGCGGCCGTTTTTCATGATCGATGGAGCGTTCTGGTCGTCATGGCAGCCAGATCGCTCCATCGATCACGGCGCGCTGCCGGGCCCGGCGGTGGCGGGCGAACGGGGCATGATCGAGGGAAGCTGCTGGTTGTTCCGGCAGCCAGATGGTTCCCATGATCTTGGGCGAGGTGGCGCAGCCGAGGGTCCGGTTGGGCGATATTTCCGAAATGTCGCAAGTGTGGTGCGACCTTGCGGCGAGCCGCACGGTTCCCGTGATCTTTGGGTGAGATTTCGGAAATGTCGCCCAAGCCCGGGGAGCGCAGGTTTAGCGGCGGTTCGGGTGTGTGGCGGGAGATACTAGCGTAGTGACCGATGCTCGGCCCCGGCCCAAGATGCGCACCGTCGGCGGGACGCTCGAAGCGTTCGAGCAGGACCTCATCAGCAACCTCTACTACCAGCGAGGCACCACCCTCGAATCCGCGAGCGGCCCCGATGGGTACCACACGCTCGCGGTCACGGTGCGGGACCGGCTCGTGGGGCGGTACGCACGGACGGCGGCGGCGCATTACCAGGCCAACCCGCGGTTTGTGTACTACCTGTCGGCCGAGTACCTGCTCGGGCGGCAGCTGCGGCAGAACCTGCTGTACACGGGCACCGAGCAGTTCGTGCGGCCCATCGCGGAGGACCTCGGGGTGTCGCTCGAGGAGCTGGAGGCCTACGACGTCGAGCCGGGGCTCGGCAACGGCGGGCTCGGGCGGCTCGCCGCCTGCCTGCTCGACTCGATGGCGACGCTCGACATCCCCGCCGTGGGCTACGGCATCCGGTACGAGTTTGGCATCTTCAAGCAGGCGTTCCGCGACGGGGCGCAGGTCGAGCGGCCCGACGACTGGACGTTCTACGGCAACCCGTGGGAGTTCCCGGCGCCGGACGACCGGCAGGTGGTCGGGTTCTACGGCAGCACCGCGCCGGCGCTCGACGACCCGAGCGGGCTGCGGCGGCAGTGGACGCCCGCCGAGACCGTGCGCGGGGAGCCGAGCCACATGCTCGTGCCGGGGTACGGGACGCCGACGGTCAACATCATCCGGCTGTGGCAGGCCCGGGCGAGCCGCGAGTCGTTCGACCTGAGCCGCTTCGGCGCCGGGCAGTACAAGGAGGCCGTCGAGGACATCGTCCAGGCCGAGAACATCAGCAAGGTCCTGTACCCCGACGACAGCACCGAGCAGGGCCGGGAGCTGCGGCTGAAGCAGCAGTACTTCCTCGTCGCCTGCTCGCTGCGGGACATCATCCGGCGGTACCGGCTGCGCAACACCGGCTGGGACGCGTTCCCGGCGAAGGTCGTCATCCAGCTCAACGACACCCACCCGGTCATGGCGATCACCGAGCTCATGCGGCTGCTCGTCGACGAGTACCGGCTGGACTGGGACCTCGCCTGGTCGATCACCCGGCGGACGTTCAACTACACCTGCCACACGCTGCTGCCCGAGGCCCTGGAGACGTGGTCGGTGGAGCTGCTGGAGCGCCTGCTGCCGCGGCACATGGAGATCATCTACTCGATCAACCACTTCTTCCTGCAGGAGGTCGCGGCCACCTACCCCGGCGACCTCGACAAGATGCGTCGGCTGTCGATCATCCAGGAGTACCCCGAGAAGCGGGTCCGGATGGCGCACCTCGCGGTCGTCGGCAGCACCGCGGTCAACGGGGTGGCCGAGCTGCACACCAGGCTGCTCGCCGAGACGACGCTGCGGGACTTCGCCGAGCTGTGGCCGCAGAAGTTCCACAACGTCACCAACGGCGTCACCCCGCGGCGGTTCGTGCGGCTGGCCAACCCGAGGCTGTCCGAGCTCATCACCGAGCGGCTCGGCGACGAGGGCTGGCTCACCGACCTGGAGCGCCTCGACCGGCTCGCCGGTGCGGCGGACGACCCGGCGTTCCTGGAGCGCTGGCGGGAGGTGAAGCGGCTCAACAAGGTCGATCTCACGCACCAGGTGGAGAGGTCGACGGGCGTCGTCGTCGACCCCGACGCGCTGTGCGACGTGATGATCAAGCGGTTCCACGAGTACAAGCGCCAGCACCTCAAGCTGCTGCACGTCATCACGCTGTTCAACCGGCTGCGCGAGATGCCGGAGATGGACATGGTCCCCCGGACCGTCCTGTTCGGGGGGAAGGCGGCCCCGGGGTACCACGCGATGAAGCTGCTCATCCGGCTCGTCAACGCGGTCGCCGAGACGGTCAACACCGACCCGGTGGTGTCCCGGCATCTCAAGGTCGTGCTGCTGCCGGACTACAACGTGTCCCGCGCGCAGGTGATCATCCCGGCCGCCGACCTGTCGGAGCAGATCTCCCTCGCCGGCAAGGAGGCATCCGGTACCGGCAACATGAAGCTCGCCCTCAACGGTGCCGTCACGATCGGCACCCTGGACGGCGCGAACATCGAGATCCGTGATCGGGTCGGGGCGGAGAACTTCTTCCTCTTCGGCCTCGACGCGCAGCAGGCCGTCGACCTGCGCCGCCACTACGAGCCGCGGGCGTACTACGAGCGCGACCCGGAGCTGCGCGCCGCCGTCGACGCGATCGCCTCCGGCGTGTTCGCCAAGGGCGACCGCTCCCTGTTCGCGCCGGTCGTCGACGCCATGCTGGGCCGCGACGAGTACCTCGCCCTCGCCGACTACCGCGCCTACGTCGAGTGCCAGGACGCGGTGGCGACGGCGTGGCGGGACCGCGACCGGTGGACCCGCATGTCCGTGCTCAACGCCGCCCGCACCGGGTTCTTCTCCTCGGACCGGACCGTGCGCGAGTACTGCGACAAGATCTGGCGGGTCGACCCGGTGCGGGTCGAGCCCGACTAGCCCCGTTCCCGCCGCGCCGCCACCGCCGCTGGGCTGCGGGTTTCCTCAGGAGCGTGGCGGCGGGGCCGATTGGACCGCCGTACCGGGCTCGGCGAGAGCAGTCAGCGGGGGTGGCGGACATGGGCGCGCTGCGGCGTACGCGGGTGGTCACGCGGTTGGTGGTCGGCTTCCTCATCGTCTCGCTCTGCGTGGTGGCCATCTGGGTGGCGGCGATCTCGGCCTCGCGCGGCACCCGCGACACCGCCGAGCATCTCTCCGCCGCGCAGGCGCAGCTCGACGCGGCCGAGCAGCTGAAGTTCCGCATCACCGACATCTCCGGCTGGCAGGTCGGCTACGCGTTCGACATCGTGCGCGGCGAGCCCGGCGCCACCGCCGACACGGCCGAGACGCGGGCGGCGTTCCTGCAGTCGATGCGGGACTTCGGCACCGAGCTGCAGGCGATGGCGAACCTGCCGCTGCCGGCCGCCGACCAGGCCGCCGTGCGGACGATCCGCACCGCGTTCGACGACTTCGCGACCCTCGACGACCGGGTCATCGCGGCCTACCGGGCGGGGACGCCCGAACAGGTCGAGGCGGCCAACGACCTCGTCGTCGGGGAGGGCCTGGACGCGTACGCCCGCATCAGCGATCCCGTCGACCAGTTGCTCGCCGGCGCGCAGCAGCGTGCGGCCGCCGCGCAGGAGTCCGCCCGGTCGACGGCGAGCCGCACCGGCCGGTTGGCCAACATCGTGGGCAGCATCGCGCTCGGCCTGGCCATCGTCATGGCGCTGGCGCTGTCGGTCTCGATCGTCCAGCCGCTGCGGGCCCTGCACGAGCGGCTGTCGGACATCGCGGAGGGCGAAGGCGACCTCACCCACCGGCTCGTGGTGACCGGCAACGACGAGTTCACCACCGTGAGCCGCAAGTTCAACACGTTCGTCGACAAGATCGCTGCGACGGTCCGGGCCATCAGCGGGTCGGCCTCGACGGTCGCGGTCGCCAGCGAGCGGCTCACCGACACCTCGACCCGGATCATGGCCGGCGCCCAGCAGACGTCCACCCGGTCGGGGCTGATCGTGGCGTCGGCCGACGAGGTGTCCGCCAACGTGCGCACCGTCGCGACCGGCGCCGAGCAGATGAGCGCCTCGATCCAGGAGATCGCCGGTACCGCGGCCGACGCGGCCCGCATCGGCGGGCAGACCACCGAACTGACCCAGTCGGCGCACGACCTGATCGGCCGGCTGAGCGGGTCCAGCCAGCAGATCGGGAACGTCGTCAAGGTCATCAACGACATCGCGGATCAGACCAACCTGCTGGCGCTCAACGCGACCATCGAGGCGGCCCGGGCCGGCGCGGCCGGCAAGGGCTTCGCCGTCGTGGCCACCGAGGTCAAGGACCTGGCCCAGGAGACCGGCCGGGCCACCGGTGACATCGCCTCGAAGGTGCAGAGCATCCAGGCCGACACGATGGCCGCGACCGAGGCGATCAGCCGGATCGTCGAGATCACCGGGCGGCTCGGCGACTACCAGACGACCATCGCCGCCGCCGTCGAAGAGCAGACCGTCACCACGGCCGAGATGGGCCGCAACATCTCCCGGGCCGCGGCCGGCTCGGCCGACATCGCGGCGAACATCGCCACCATCTCCGACGCCGCTCGCATCACCACCGGCGGCGTCGAGGAAACCCGCACCGCCGCGGAGGAACTGCTGGCGATGAGCCGCGAACTGCGCGCCCTGGTCGGCCAGTTCCGCGTCTGACCGCCCAAGGCCTGTTGCATCACTGAGGCCGCGCTGCGGCGGGCCCAGGGCCTAGACCGCGGCGTTCCAGGCGCGCAGCGACGCGACCTCGTGCTCGTGGCCGAGCACCGAGACGGTCGCGGTGTCCAGGCTCAGCCGCGCGCCGAACGACACCGGCTCGCCGACCCAGCGCGCGGCCAGGGCCCGGGACGCGTGCCCGTGGCTGACGACCGCCACGTCGCCCAGCGCCAGCATCGGCCGTACCTTGGCCAAAAATCGATCAAGACGGATGGTCACCTGCTCCGGCGACTCGCCCGCGGGGCAGCCGTCGGTCCACAGGTCCCAGCCGGGGCGCTCGGCCCGGATGTCCTCCGTCGTGCGCCCCTCGTAGTCGCCGTAGTCCCACTCGACGACGTCGGCATCGACGTCGGTGATCGTCAGCCCGGCCAGCTCGGCGGTGCGCCGGGCCCGCTTCCGGGGGCTGCTGACCACGGCCACGAACGGCCGGGACCCGAGCGCCCGGGCCAGCCCGCGGGCCCGGTGCTCCCCGTCCCGGGTCAGGTCGAGGTCCGTCACCGACGTGTGCCGCCCGCCGGCGCTCCAGTCGGTCTGGCCGTGCCGCACCACCACGATCTCACCCATCGGCTCATTGTGCCTTAACGGATCGTTTCACAACGGAAACGGCGAGTACCGCTACGCTTCACCCCGTGGACGCGCTGCTGGTGCTCTGGGACGTCGACCACACGCTGGTCGACGTGGACGGAATCGGACGTGAGGCCTTCGACCTGGCCTTTCTGCGGTTGTTCGGCCGGCCGGTGGAACATCAGCCGCCGATGGCCGGCCGCACGGACCGGGCGATCGCGCTCGACATGCTGCGGCTCAACGGCGTCACCGGGCCGGAGCAGCACCTCGAGCCGCTGCGCGAGGCGGCCGAGGCGGCGATCGAGGAGCTGGCCCACCTGCTGCCGTCGCGCGGGCGGGCCCTGCCGGGCACGCACGAGGCGCTGCTCGCGATCAGCGAGACGGCGGCCGTGCAGTCGCTGCTGACCGGGAACGTGCGGCGGATGGCCGAGGTCAAACTGGGGCCGTTCGGGCTCACGAAGTACCTCGACCTCGACGCCGGCGCCTACGGCTGGAGCGACACCGTGCGCGGCCACCTGGTCCACAACGCGCGGATGGCGGCCGCCATGCGGCACCGCCGCCGGTTCCCCGGCAAGCGGACCGTCCTCGTCGGCGACACCCCGCTCGACGTCGAGGCCGCCCTGAGCACCGGCGCGGGCGTGGTCGCCGTCGCGACCGGCCGCTTCAGCGCCGAGGAGCTGACCACGGCCGGCGCGCACGTGACCCTGCAGAACCTCGCCGACACCCGCCAGGTGCTCGAGGCGATCACGGAAGCCGGACGCTAAGGCCTGCCGTCATGTCGCCGCGCTGCTGCTCGCAAGCGGCAGCTAGGCCTGCCGGATGCCGGGGCGGCTCTCGTAGGGGGTCGACAGCACCACCGTCGTGCGGGTCGTGACGTTGGCCGCGGAGCGGATCTCCTGCAGGAGGCGCTCCAGGGCCAGCGGGTTCTCGACCCGCACCAGCAGCATGTAGAAGTCCTCGCCCGCCACCGAGTAGCACGACTCGATCTGCGGCAGCTTGGCCAGCCGGTCGGGCGCGTCGTCGGGCTGCGAGGGGTCGAGCGGGCGGATCGCGACGAACGCGGTCAGCGAGAGGCCGAGCGCGTCGTGGTCGACCTTCGCCGCGTAGCCCTTGATGACGCCGCGCTGCTCCAGCCGGCGCACCCGCTGGTGCACGGCGGACACCGACAGCCCGACCCGCTCGGCCAGGTCGGTGTAGGACAGGCGACCGTCGACGGCCAGTGCCGCCACGATCGCGCGATCGGTCTCTTCCACGCAGGAGACAGTAACCCGCCGGGCAAGCGGTTACAGTACGACCAGCTCTGTATCGATGATGTTGAGCCGATCGACGCCGTCGGCCGTGCACACGACGATGTCCTCGATCCGGGCGCCGTGCCGGCCGGCCAGGTAGATGCCCGGCTCCACGGAGAACGCCATCCCGGGCTCCAGCGGCGCGGCGTTGCCGGCCACGATGTAGGGGTCCTCGTGCCCGTCGAGGCCGATGCCGTGCCCGGTGCGGTGCAGGAACGCGGGGCCGTAGCCGGCGGCGGCGATGACGTCCCGGGCGGCGGCGTCGACCGCCTCGGCGCTCACGCCGGGGCGCACGGCGGCGACGGCGGCCCGCTGCGCCTCGTGCAGCACGGCGTAGTACTCCCGGAACTCGGCGGGCGGCTCGCCGACGCAGTAGGTGCGGGTCGAGTCGGAGCAGTACCCGTCGGGCATCCGGCCGCCGATGTCGACGACCACCGGCTCGCCCCGGCCGATGACCCGCTCCGACGTCCCGTGGTGCGGGCTGGCGCCGTTGGGGCCGGCGGCGACGATCGTGAAGTCGACGGTGGCGTGGCCGGCCTCCCGCATCGCGACGGCGATGTCGGCGGCGACCTCGGCCTCGGTGCGCCCGGCCCGCAGCCACTGCGCCATGCCGGCGTGCACCGCGTCGATGGCCTGCCCGGCCCGGCGCAGCGCCTCGACCTCCTCCGGCGACTTGCGCAGCCGCAGCCCGGCGAGCACCGCGCCGGCCAGGCGCTGCTCGGCCTCGGGCAGGGTCGCCCGCAGGGCGAGGACCTGCTCGGCCCACATCCGGTTGCCCAGGCCGACGGCGCCGCCCGGTCCGGGGAGGGCGGCGCGGACCAGCGGATACGGGTCGGAGCCGTCCTCGTGGTCGGCGAACGTCACCCCGGCGGCCTGCGCCTCGGCGGCCGGGCGCTCCAGCCGGGGCACGATCAGCGTGGCCGCGCCCTCCTTCGGCAGGACCAGCAGCGTGAGCCGCTCCAGCGCGTGCGCGTCGTAGCCCGTCAGGTACCGCAGGTCGGCGCTCGGCGGGATGAGCAGGGCGTCGAGGCCGGCGGCGGTCATGGCGCGCTGCGCCGCGGCCAGGCGTTGCTCGTGGACCACGAGCCCAGCCTAACCGGCCCGATCTGAACGAGTAGGTGCCGGAGCGGATCGAGTGGCGTAATCTGTGGGCGAACGTTGAGTAGGCGTGTCCCAGTCGAGATGAGCGCGCACCTCCATGACCGCAGCAGGCGTGTCGCACGGTGGCGGCGGGGTCGACGACCCGCTCGTCCATGAGGCGCTGCTCTACCACGACACCGCGACCTACCTCGACGGCGCGATGAAGTTCATCTACGAGGGCGTCTCCGCCGACGAGCCGATGCTGGTCGCCGCCCCGCCCGCCAACGTCGCCCTGCTGCAGGAGCGCCTCGGCGCCTTCGCCGACCTGGTCACGTTCCGCGACATGACCGAGGCCGGCCGCAACCCGGGCCGGATCATCCCGTGGGTCCTCTGCGGGTTCCTGGACGAGCACCCCGGCCGCCGGGTGCGGATCATCGGCGAGCCGGTCTGGCCGGCCCGCACCCCGGAGGAGTATCCGGCGTGCGTCCAGCACGAGGCCATGATCAACGTCGCGCTGGCCGCGCGCGAGGCGACGATCCTGTGTCCGTATGACACGAGCGCCCTCGGCCGCCGGCGCGTGCGCGACGCGTGGGCCACCCACCCGGTCATGCTCGAGGAGGGCACCCGCCGGCTCAGCGACGCCTACGACCCGTACGGCGTCACCGACACCTACAACGTGCCGCTCGCCGAGCCGCCGGCCGGCGCCACCACCATGCGCTTCGAGGTGGCCGACCTGGTGCGGGTCCGCCGCGCGGTCGCGGAGGCCGCCCTCGACGCCCGCCTGCCGCCCGACCGGATCGTCGACCTGCAGAGCGCGGTCAACGAGCTGGCCACCAACAGCGTCGTCCACGGGGGCGGCTCCGGCACCCTGCGCACCTGGCACGACGCCGAGCGCGTGGTCTGCGAGGTCCGCGACTTCGGCCACTGCACCGACGTCATGGTCGGCCGCCTGCGCCCGCCGGCCCGCCGCGGCAACGGCCTGGTCATGGTTCACTACCTGGCCGACCTCGTGCAGCGGCACACCAGCACGACCGGCACGGCGACCCGGGTCCACGTGCTCAGGTGAGTAGGCTGGCCGGGTGGACGCCCGCCCCCTCCTGCTGATCGACTCCGCCAGCCTCTACTTCCGCGCGTTCTTCGGCGTGCCCGAGTCCGCCGCGAAGGCCCCGGACGGCACCCCGGTCAACGCCGTGCGCGGCTTCCTCGACATGCTGTCGACCCTCATCCGCGGCCGCCGGCCCGACCGCATGGTGTGCTGCCTGGACCTGAGCTGGCGCCCGGCCTGGCGGGTGGCCCTCCTGCCGTCGTACAAGGCGCACCGCCTCACCCCGGCCGGCGGCGAGGACGTGCCCGCGGCCCTGGACGCGCAGATCCCGATCATCCTCGACTTCCTGGAGGTGCTCGGCATCGCCACCGCCGGCGCCGGGGACTTCGAGGCCGACGACGTGATCGGCACGCTCGCCGCCCGCGAGCCCGGCCCGGTCGAGGTGGCCACCGGCGACCGCGACCTCTTCCAGGTCATCGACGACGAGCGTCAGGTGCGCGTGCTGTACTGCGGGCGCGGCGTCGCCAAGCTCGAGGTCATGGACGACGCGGCGGTCCACGCGAAGTACGGCGTTCCCGCGGCCGGCTACGCCGACTTCGCCGCCCTGCGCGGCGACCCGAGCGACGGCCTGCCGGGCGTCGCCGGCGTGGGCGAGAAGACCGCGGCCCGCCTGGTCGACCGCCACGGCGGTCTCGACGGCATCCTGGCCGCCCTCGACGACCCGGCCGCCGGCTTCGCCCCCGGCCTGCGCGCGAAGATCGTCGCCGGCCGCGACTACCTGGCCGCGGCCCGCGAGGTCGTCGCCGTGTCGAGGACGGCCCCGGTCGGCCAGCTGGAGACCAAGCTCCCGGCGGCCCCGGCCGACCCCGACCGCCTCCTCGACCTGGCCCACCAGTGGGGCCTGGCCGGCTCCGCCAGGCGCATCGTGGACGCCCTGGCCGCCTGACCCCGCAGATCGCGGCCCGGCCCGGCATCGGCGGATCGGCCGCGAAGCCGCGCGTGAAATGCATTCTGGCGATCTCGGCCCGCGGGACCGGGACCATGCGGTTGCCATGGCATATCGGGGCGGTCCGATGGCGGACGATAAATAGGATTGTGCGCGTGGTGGTTCGTGCGTACTGTATTCATCAGCACCACGACGGAAGCGGAACTCACACAGCGGAACTCACAGAAGGGATCGGTCATGGGGCGGCACACCCTGCAGCTCGTCGAGCGCGACGATCTCGGCTGCGAGTATGGCTGTGAGCTTGGTGAATACGGACCGGCCTCGGGTCGGTGGAGCGGCTGACACCGGTCAGCGACGCGACCGCCGCCCTCCCCGCCGGGGACCGGGCGGTTTTTCTTTGCGCAATTCCGATGCGAGTTCGCGGCTCCCGCGAATTCGCGATGCAACCTGCGTTGATTGACAATTCCACAGTGGTTTGGCACGCGAGAACAATCGCCCGTGAGGCTGAGGCAGGTAGACCCCCGGATTCTCACTCCGGAAGACCGGGTTCAACCCCCGGACGGGCGACTTCACGATTGACGTGCGGTAGTCGTCCAACCGGTAGGACACCTGCCTTCCAAGCAGGCCGCGACGGGGTTCAAGTCCCCGCTACCGCTCTCGGTGCCGGGTCGGGGACAGCCCTGGGGGGAGCCGTCCCCGCCCCGGACCCACCGTGCCGTCGTAGCTCAGCAGGTCAGAGCAAGGCCCTGTCGAGGCCGAGGTCGCCGGTTCGAATCCGGTCGGCGGTGCGCGTTGTTCCCGTGCGGTAGTAGCTCAGTCAGGTCAGAGCATCGCCTTGCCATGGCGAAGGTCCCGGGTTCGAATCCCGGTTGCCGCTCCGTTCTTCCGTGGCCGGCCGGCCATCACCCGGCCGGCCCCCTTGCGGGCTGGTGTAACCCGGCAACACATCCGGCTCTGAACCGGACACTGGGGGTTCGAATCCTCCGCCCGCAGCTCCGCCGGCCGGCATGGCCGGCGCTCGCCCTCGTGGCCCAACGGCAGAGGCACGACGTTGAGGACGTCGACGGTGCGCGTTCGAATCGCGCCGAGGGCACGCACGACCACCTGGCGCGGTGGACGAATCGGGAGAGTCGCCCGGCTTTCACCCGGGACATGTGCGGGTTCGAATCCCGTCCGCGCTGCTGGCAGGGTAGAGGAGTTCGGTCGTCCTCGCCGGTCTCATAAGCCGGAAACCGTGGGTTCGAATCCCACCCCTGCATCCAAGCCCGTGTAGCTCAGGGGGAGAGCGCCGCCTTCACACGGCGGAGGGCCCAGGTTCGAGACCTGGTGCGGGTACGCGACCACCGGACCACGGGGCCGGGGGTCACCACGCGGGCGCGCCGACGTCGGAGAGTCGGGGCTGGCTGTAACCCAGTTGCATGCGCTCAGGGGGTTCGAATCCCTCCGCCCGCACGCCTTCGTAGCTCAGCGGACAGAGTGCGACTTTCCGAGGGTCGAGGCGCTGGTTCGATTCCAGCCGGGGGCACGCACGGCCGGGTGCCCGAGTCAGGTCAGGGGCTCGCCTGCACAGCGAGACACACCGGTTCGAATCCGGTTTCGGCCTCTTCGCATCGCCGGACCACTGTGGAAGCCGCGCGCAGGACGCCTCGGTCATCCCGCGAGCGTGGACATGACCTTGCCCGGAGGACTTCACGAGATATTCATACCCTGATATACATCGATGCGTGACGTGATCCGTCACGTACGCCAGGTCAGGGGAGGCTCGATGAAGAGATCCATCGCCGTCGTTGTGGTCGCCGGGGCAGTGCTGGTCGCGCCCGGCGCCGCGCACGCGTCACCCGCGCTCGAGGCGCGCACCGGGCAGGCGCTCGCCGCCCACCGCGCCGACGTCAGGGCGTCCGCCGCGGACGCCTTCACCGTGTACCGCACCAGCGTCGACGCGAGCGGCGCCGCGCACACCCGCTACACCCGCACGTACCACGGGCTGCGCGTCTACGGCGGCGACGTCGTCGTGCACACCGACGCCAAGGGCGCCTACGCCGGCTCGTCGAACAGCCTGTCCGCGCCGCTCTCGCTGAGCACCGTGCCGAAGGTCGACGCGGGCGCCGCGGCCCGGGCCGCCCGGTCCGCCTTCTCCGGGCGGGTCACCTCCAGCGTCGCGCCGCAGCTGCTCGTCGACGCCGCCGGCGGGGTCGGCCGGCTTGCGTACGAGAGCGTGGTGGAGGGCTGGGCGGCCGACGGCCAGACGCCGTCGCGGCTGCACGTCATCACCGACGCCACGACCAACGAGGTCCTCGGGTCGTGGGACGAGATCGAGACGGTGGCCGGGACCGGGCGGTCGCTGTACAGCGGCAACGTCAGCATCGACACCACGCTCAGCGGCACGACCTACCAGCTGCGCGACCCCAGCCACGGCGGCAACACCGCCTGCGACATGAACAACCGGACCAGCGGCACCTGCACGCTGTTCACCGACGCGGACAACACCTGGGGCACCAACGCGACCTCGGACCGGCAGAGCGCCGCGGCCGACGCGTACTACGGCGCCGCCAAGACGTTCGACTACTACAAGAACGTCCACGGCCGCAACGGCATCTTCGGCAACGGCCAGGGCGTGCCCTCGCGGGTGCACTACGGCAACGCCTACGTGAACGCGTTCTGGGACGGCTCGCGCATGACCTACGGCGACGGCTCCGGCAACAGCCGGCCGCTCGTGTCGCTCGACGTGGCCGGCCACGAGATGAGCCACGGCGTGACCGGCGCGGTCGTGTCGGGCGGCCTCACCTACTCCGGCGAGTCCGGCGGCCTCAACGAGGCCACGAGCGACATCTTCGGCAACATGGTCGAGTTCTACGCGGCCAACGCCAGCGACCCGGGCGACTACCAGGTCGGCGAGAAGATCAACATCCGCGGCAACGGCACCCCGCTGCGGTACATGTACAACCCGTCGCTCGACGGCTCCTCCGACAGCTGCTGGTCGACGTCCACGAAGAACAAGGACGTCCACTACTCGTCGGGCCCGGCCAACCACTTCTTCTTCAACCTGGCCGAGGGCACCGGCGCCACCGCGTACGGCACCTCCCCGGTCTGCGGCTCGGCCCCGGCGGTCACCGGCATCGGCCGCGCGAAGGCGGAGAAGATCTGGTTCCGCGCCCTGGACGTGTACTTCACCTCGAACACGTCGTACGTGAACAGCTCGAACCCCGCCAACACGGCCCGCGCCTACACGCTGCGCGCCGCGGCGGACCTGTACGGCAACTGCTCGACGGAGTACCGCGCGGTGCGCGCCGCCTGGACCGCGGTGAACGTCGCCGGCTCCGACGCGGCCTGCCCGTAAGCCCTGTTCCGGTCCCGCAAGATGAGGACCCGTCCCGGTGTCGCCGGGGCGGGTCCTCGCTAGGCTGCTTTCCGGACATTCGGCTGCCGGATTGAAGGACCATGGAACCGTCTCCCACCGCCCGTGCCCTGCTGGCCCTGGAGCTGCTCCAGGCCGGCCCGGGCATCACCGCCGACCGCCTCGCCGCCAAGCTGGGCGTGTCGGAGCGCGCGGCCCGGCGGTACATCGGCATCCTCCGCGAGGCGGGCATCCCGGTCGAGTCGGTCCGCGGGCCGTACGGCGGCTACCGGGTCGGCCGGGGCCTGCGGCTGCCCCCGCTGCTGTTCACCGCGACCGAGGCGCTCGGGCTGGTGATGGCGGTGCTCGACGGCCACCACGACGCGGCGGACCCGGCGGACCCGGTGGGCAGCGCGCTGGGCAAGCTGGTGCGAGCGCTGCCCGAGGCGGTCGCCGCGCAGGCCGAGGCGGTCCGCCGCACGGCCGCGCCGGCCCCGGACCGCGGCGCCGCCCGCCCGGACCCGTCGACCACCGCCACCCTGGTCCAGGCCTGCTCGGCCGCGCGCCGCGTCAGCCTGACCTACCGCTCGGAGGCCGGCACCGAGTGGTCGACCGACGCGGACCCGTGGGCGGTGGTCGTCCGCCACGGTCGCTGGTACCTCCTGTGCTGGTCCCACTCGTCCGCCGCCCGCCGCGCCTACCGCGTCGACCGCATCCGGTCGGTCGAGCTGCTGCCGGACGGGTTCGAGCCGCCCGCCGGCCTGGACGCGGTGACGGTACTGGAGGAGCACCTGGCGGCGGGCTGGGAGTACGCGGTGGAGGTGGTCATCGACGCCCCGCGCGCGAAGGTGGAGCCCTGCGTCAGCCGCGCCCTGGGCCGCCTGGAGGAGATCGACGCGGACCACTGCTGCCTGGTCGGCACGACGAGCAGCCCGTGGTGGTATGCCGAGCAACTGACCGCGCTGCCGTCCCCGTTCCGCGTCGTCGGCGGCCCGGAGCTGCGCCAGTGCACCCGCGCGCTCGGCGAACGGCTCCTCGCCGCCGCCGGCTGACCGCCGCCGGGACGGGGCATGCCGAGCGTCACGCCGGGCAAGTTTGGCGGCGGATCTTCTGTCTGGCATACTATCTGTATGACCGACTATGGGCACGAGCTGCGGTTCGGGACGTTTCTGCCGGCCGAGGCCGGGACCGCGGCCGAGAGTGTGCGGCTCGCGGTGCTGACCGAGACGCTCGGGCTCGACCTCACCAGTGTGCAGGACCATCCGTACCAGGGGCGGTTCCTCGACGCCTGGACGCTGCTGTCCGTCGTCGCCGCCGCCACCGAGCGGATCTCCGTCTTCCCCAACGTCGCCAACCTGCCGCTGCGGCCGCCGGCCGTGCTGGCGCGCGCCGCGGCCAGCCTCGACGTGCTCACCGGGGGGCGGGTCGAGCTCGGGCTCGGCGCCGGGGCCTTCTGGGACGCCATCGTGGGCATGGGCGGCACCCGCCGTACACCCGGGGAGTCCTTGCAGGCCCTTGCGGAGGCCGTCGCGGTGCTCCGCGCGCTCTGGAGCGACGAGCGCTCCGCGCGGGTCGACGGGGAGCACTACGCGCTGCGCGGGGCGCATCCCGGGCCGGCGCCGGCGCACGCCATCGGCATCTGGATCGGCGGGTACAAGCCGAAGATGCTGTCGCTCGTCGGGCGGCTCGGCGACGGGTGGCTGCCCAGCTCGCCGTACCTGCCGCCCGAGCAGCTCGCCGACGCCAACGCGCGGATCGACGAGGCCGCGGTCGCGGCCGGGCGGCGACCGGCGGACGTGGTGCGGCTCTACAACATCGCGGGGACGTTCGCCGGGCGCGGGCAGGAGTTCCTGCAGGGGCCGCCGAAGGTGTGGGTGGAGCAGCTCGCCGAGCTCGCCGTCACCGAGGGCATGAGCGGGTTCATCCACATGGTGCGCGCGGGTGGCGACGACGACCTGCGCCGGTTCGCGGCGGAGGTCGTGCCGGCGGTGCGGGAGCTGGTCGCGCAGGAGCGCTCCGGCGCGTCGAAGCCCGCCGCCCCCAGTGCGCCCGCTCCCGTGATCGCTGTCGCAGCAACCGCGAACCTCGCCACCCCGACGCCGGACGACGGCGCCCGGCTGTCGGCGGTGCGGCTGTGGGACGAGGCCGAGCGCCCGGCCGGCCCGGCCCGGGACCCGGCGCTGCGGTACACCGACCGCCAGAAGGCCAAGGGGCAGCATCTCATCGACGTGCACAACCACCTGCGCGGGGAGCTCGACCAGCTGCGCGACCTCGTCCGGCAGGTCGCGGCCGGCTCGCTCGACCTCGGCCGGGCCCGGTCGATGATCAACACGATGGCGCTGCGGCAGAACAACTGGACCCTCGGCACGTACTGCGAGAGCTACTGCCGGGTCGTCACCACCCACCACACCATCGAGGACGTCTCGCTCTTCCCGGCGCTGCGGGCGGCCGACCCCCGGCTCGCACCGGTGGTCGACCGCCTGGAGGCGGAGCACCACGTCATCGCCGACGTGCTGGAGCGCGTCGACGCCGCGCTGGTGTCGCTGGTGGGCAAGCCCGACGGCATCGGCGAGGTGCAGGAGGCCGTGGACCTGCTCACCGACACGCTGCTCTCGCACCTGTCCTACGAGGAGCGCGAGCTGGTCGAGCCGTTGAGCCGGCTCAACGTCACCTGACGGTCACCTGACGCTGGCGACCGACACGTCCCACAGCCGGGCGGCCGCCTCGGGGTCCAGCGCGTACGCCGCGACCCCGAACCGGGTGCCCGGCTGGTTGGGCAGGGCCTCGTCGCAGTCCTCGAAGTAGTGCCCGCCGACGTGGTCGAGCAGGGGCGACGCGGCCAGCAGCACCGACGTCGCCGCGCCCTGCTCGACCGTCTTCCACTCGGTGAGGCCGACGCCGGCCGACGCCCGCAGCCGGGCGATCTCCTCGTCGGTGACGTGGCGCTGCAGCCCGGTGCGGATGCTGCCCGGGTGCAGGCTGTTGACGAAGATGCCGTCGCCCGACCAGCGCCGCGTGGCCTCGACGGCGAAGAGGATGTTCGCCGTCTTCGACTGCCCGTACGCGGACCACGGCTCGTACTCGCGCCGCTCGAAGTGGATGTCGTCGAACACCACCGGCGAGCGGAGGTGGGCGCTGGAGGCCACCGAGACCACGCGCGCTCCGCCGGCTTTCCTGAGGCGCGGCAGCAGGCCCGTCGTCAGGGCGAAGTGGCCGAGGTGGTTGGTGGCGAACTGCAGCTCCCAGCCGTTGCCCGTGCGGCGCAGCGGCGTGGCCATGACGCCGGCGTTGTTGACCAGGATGTGCAGCGGCTCGTCGCTCTGCTCGGCGAGGGCCCGCACCGAGGCGAGATCGGCGAGGTCCAGGTGCGCGACGGTGACCTGCTTGTTGCCGGTCGTCGCGACGATGTCCTCGGCGGTGCGCTCGCCCGCCGTGGTGTCGCGGACGGCCAGGACGACCTCGGCCCCGTGCGCGGCGAGGGCGCGGGCCGTCTCGACGCCGATGCCGGAGGCGCCGCCGGTGACGACGGCCCGCTTCCCGGTGAGGTCGACGCCGTGGACGACCTGCTCGGCCGTTGATTCGGCGCCGAACGGAGTGGTGATGCGCTCGGTCATGATGGTGCCCCTTCCCGGCAGTACCATGGTGAAACGGAGGCTCCTCCAGGTTATCCGGAGGCTCCTCCGATTGCCATCGTGGGGAGGAACTGTGACGGAGCGCCCACTGCGCGCCGACGCGCGCCGCAACCGTGAGCGCCTGCTCGAGGTGGCCATGCGCGCCTTCTCGGAGCAGGGCCCGGACGCGACGCTGGACGCCATCGCCCGCACGGCGGGGGTGGGCATCGGCACGCTCTACCGCCACTTCCCGACGCGCGAGGCCCTGATCGAGGAGGTGTACCGCGCCGAGCTCACCCGCCTGTGCGACGCCGCTCCGGCGCTGCTGGAGTCGCTGCCGCCGGACGAGGCGCTGCGGACCTGGATGGACCGCTTCATCGAGTACCTGGCCGCGAAGCGCGGCCTGGCCGACGCGCTGCGCGTGGTGATCGCCGCGGGCGGCCAGCCGTTCGCCCACAGCCGCGAGCGGCTGGTGGGTGCGCTGGCGGTGTTGTTGCCGGCGGCGGGCCTGGACGCGTCGTCCTCGGATGACGTGCTGATGTCGTTGAACGGCATCTCGCTGACGGCGGGGGACCCGGCCCAGCGTCCGCAGGCGGCGCGGCTGCTGGACCTGCTGATGGACGGCCTGCGCTACCGCCGGACCGCGCCCGCTGTGCCGCTTCCATGATCGATGGAGGATTCCGGCTGTCCTGGCAACCGGAATCCTCCATCGATCACGGGTCGTTCGCGGCTCGCCCTGCCGGCGTCGCGCGGGATGGGGCTGACCGCGGTCGCCGCGGGCCGGGCCGCGCTGCGCCCGTGCCGAACCGCCGATCACGGACCAGGGTCGGGGCTCGACCGGCTCGCGCCCGCGCTGTCCGTGCCGAACCGCCGATCACGGCCTGGGCTGGGGGCCCATCTCGCGGCGGGGGTTGCGTTGTCCGTGCCGAAACGGTGATCGCCGGCCGGCCTGGGAAGCCCGGCGCGGGGCTTGCGGTGGCTCCGGACCGAAAACGGCGAATCGTGGTGCTGCCGTGATCGACTTCGGGCGAACGGGTGAGGTTCTGGGGGAACGGCGCCGTCGTGACGCAGGACACGGGATCGCTCCCCGGCGCTCGCGCCTAGACTGGGTCTGAAAAGTGGACCCAGGAGGGTGCAAGCGCAACGGGAAGGCGGGAACCCGCATGCTGATCCGGCCGTGGGAGGGTGGGGACGATCGGCTCGTGCTCGCCGCGCAACCGGAGCTGTCCGAGCGGAGCCTCACCCGGCGGTTCCTCGTCGGGACCGGTGGGCGGCTGCCGTCCGGCTACCTCGCCCACATCGCCAAGGGTGCCCGGCCGCCCGCCTGGGACGCCCAGGTCGCGATCGACCGCGGCACGCTCTGCGGATGGGCCGAGTACGGGCGGATCCACGGTACAACCGACGCCGCCGACCTCGCCGTCATCGTCGCCGACCGGTGGCAGCGGGCGGGCGTCGGGTCGCGGCTCGTCCGGGCGCTCGTCCAGCGCATGGCCGCGGCCGGGATCCGGCAGGTGTACGCCGAGGTCCTGCCCTCCAACCGGGACGTGCGCGCGTTCGTCCGGGCGCTGGCCGGCCGGGGGCCGCAGGGCGAGTACGCCGACGGGCTGGTGCGCTACCACTTCCCGCTCGTCGACGTACCCGCCGAGCTTCGGGATCAGAACGCCGGGATGGCGACCGCCGTGTAGGGCGTCGCCGGGGTCGGCGTCGTCGTGAAGCGGGCGTTGGGCAGGTACAGACGGTTGCCGAACCTCGCCACCGTGGTCGGCACGTCGAAGCGCGGGTCCGTCGCCGTGGCGCGCAACTCGCCCGTGCGGCCCGCGCGGTCCAGCTCGACCGCGGCCACCGTGTTCAGGCGGTTCTGCACGACGTACAGCGTGCGGCCGGCCAGGAGCAGGCCGTCGCCGTTGGTGAACAGTGTGCCGCCCACGTCGATCCGGGTCGTGGCGCCGGTGCGGGGGTCGATGCGGAACAGCAAGCCGGTGTTGGACTGCACGGCGACGAGCGCCTTGCCGTCCGGGGTCTCGGCGATGCCGTTGAGGTTGTTGACGTCGGGGGTCAGCACGAAGTCGCCGGTGAGGGCGATCGTGGTGAACGACGACGGCAGCCGGCGGTGCTTGCCGAGGGCGACCTTGTACAGCACCGCCTTGCGCGAGTCGGTGAAGTACGCGGCCGAATCGGTGAGCACGACGTCGTTCACGAACGTGGGAGCGGTCGCGAACTGGTACGCGGCGAGCACCGCGCCCGTGCGCAGGTCGATCACGCGGGCGTTGCCCCCGCCGCCCCCGGCGACGAAGAGCCGGCCCCGGCCGTCGGTCTTGAGACCCAGCGAGGCGGTCCCGACCGCCGGGCTGAGCTCCGAGCCGGCGCCGGAGACCAGGTTCACGCGGTAGATGCGCCCGTCGGCCCGGGAGCCGAAGTACGCGAACGGGCCGGGACCGATCGCGATGCCCTCGGGCTGGAACCCGTCGGGCAGGTCGAGGGTCGTCGGCAGCGGGCGGTGGCCCGGGGAGGAGGCGGCGGCGGGCGTCGCCACCAGCGTGGCCATGATCGTTGCGGCCAGGGTCAGTCCAACCATCACGCGTCGATGTATGGTCATACCCCGTTCTACCCCTTCCCGGGCGAAAGCGTTCAGGTCGTCGACGCGACGAACCGCTTGATCCGCTCGACGGCGTCGCCCGGCGGGGTCAGGAACTGCAGCCCGATCTCGGTCTGCGACCCCTGCGCCACGCAGTGCATCACCTGCGCGTGCAGCCGCAGCGGGCGCTCGTCGATGTCGAGCTCGACGCTCACCGCGTCGCCGGTGCGCAGCGGCACCGCGCCGTCGGCGCAGCAGCGCAGGCCGCCGGCGCTGAGGTCCATGAGCTCGCCGGTGAGCGTGTCCGCGCCGCCGTCGACGGTGATGCGCACCGGGCCGGTCGCGGCGATCCGCTCGGCGTGGCGTCGCTCCAGCTTCTCGGCCAGGGCGGACATCCCGCGGATGCGTTCGAGGGTCTCGTTGACCCGGCCGTTGAGCCGCTCGACGACGGCGTGCTGGTCCTGGGCCACGGTGTGCAGCACGCCCGTCGCCTCGCCGATCCCGCCGACGCCGGAGACCATCGCCGCGATCGTGTCGGCCATCTCGGCCGCGTTGCGCTCCAGCGACGTGATCGTGGTGCTGATCTGCTCGGTCGACTCGGCGGTGTTGCTGGCCAGGTCCTTGACCTCGTTGGCGACCACGGTGAAGCCGCGGCCCGCCTCGCCGGCCCGGGCCGCCTCGATCGTCGCGTTGAGCGCGAGCAGCCGGGTCTGCGCGGCGATCCCGGCGATGAGCTGGGTGGTGCCGTGGACCTGGCGCAGGCTGTCGCCGAGCGCGGCGACGACCCGCTCGGCCTGGCCGGCCCGCGCGACGACGGACGCGGTGGCCCGGTCGGCCTCGGTCACCCGCTCCTCGATCGTGCGGGCGGCCCCGCGGACCTCGTCGACCTGCGCGACGACGTCGTGGAGCTCCTGCGCGATCGCGTTGACGGACTCGTCGACGACGCCCTGCGCCCGCTCGCGCAGCTGCCGCTGGCCCTCCCGCTGCTGCTCGAAGCTCGCGTGCAGCTGCTCCTCGCGCACGCGCTGGCTGCGCTGCAGGGCCGCGTCCTGCTCGGCGAGGCGCGACCGGGCCTTCTGCAGCGCCCGGCCGATGTCGCCCAGCTCGTCGTGGCCCGACGGCAGCTCG
The DNA here is from genome assembly GCF_014647515.1 of Dactylosporangium sucinum. Classification (GTDB taxonomy): domain Bacteria; phylum Actinomycetota; class Actinomycetes; order Mycobacteriales; family Micromonosporaceae; genus Dactylosporangium; species Dactylosporangium sucinum. The sequence continues at coordinate 36,470 of NZ_BMPI01000011.1, forward strand.
CGCTCGCTGAGGTCGCCGTCGGCGGTCGCGGTCACCCCGGACACGGCCAGTCCCACGTCGTGCCGGGTGCGCCACAGTACCGCGGCCGCGAGCCACCACGCGACGAGCAGCCCGACGCCGGTGACGGTCAGGTTGAGCATCCGGTCGCGGGTGAGCCGGTCGTGCCGCTCCCGCAGCAACCGCTCCAGCGCGGACCGGCTCGGGTCGAGCGCGGCGCCGGCCGCCGCGGCGAGCGCCGTGGTGTCGGCGGCGGACGGGTTCGACAGCCCGGCGGCGAGCGCGTCGCCGAGGGCCTCCGCGGCATCGGCGGCGGCGGTGACCGGGGCCAGGTTCCCGCGCAGGTCGGCGTCCGACGTGTGCGTGAGGGCCGTCTGTACCGCGGCCCGCAGCGCCTCGGCCGCCCCCTGCAGCTTGCCCGCGGCGACCGCCTGCGCCGCCGTCCGGTCGGCGGCGCTCGCCGCCGGGTCCGGGTTGGCCGCCTCGGCCGCGGTGAGCAGCGCCTCCGGCAGCTCGACGATCTGGATGTCCATGACGTAGAAGGAGTCCAGGTCGGGGTCGAGGATCAGGCTGGAGGTGTTGCCGGCCTCGGTGATGAGCGCGACGAGCGCGGTCGCCGCGGCCACGCCGCCCGTGGGCGGGATCGCGCCGAGCTCGTCGCCGAGCTCGAGCGTCGGGTGCTGCTGGACGGCGGACCGCAGCCGCGCCAGGTCGGGGGCCTCCCCGGCGGCGATCGCCGTCATCGCCCGCAGCGCCTCGTGGACGACCCCGGTGCCGTCGAGCTCGTCGGCGGCGAAGTCGACCTGCCCGCCGATCGTCGACGAGTACGCCCATGTTGCGCCGAGGCCCGGCACCAGCAGTACGACGCACAGCACGGCCAGCCGGGTGCTGGTGCGGACCCGGTCCGACAACCACAGGGCCGGCCGGAGCAGCACCGGCCCACGCGAACCGCTCATGTGCCCTCCGCTTCGCTCCGGACGCACGAGCCCACGCTGTGCCGATGATTCGCGGCCTCTCCGCTTCGCTCCGAACCGCTCATGTCGACAGATTCGGCCGGAACGAGCCGTTGTTGAGGATCCGCGGCGGCGGGCCGCGAAGGGCGACCCGCCGCCACAGGATCACAGGAAGCGGTACGCCGTCCCGCCGCGCACCGGGGCGACGCGCACCCCGGCCTGCGGGTTGGCGGCCTCGACCATCTTGCCGTTGCCGATGTAGATGGCGACGTGCCCCGGCATGTGGATGACGTCGCCGGCCCGCCACTGTCCGGACGGGACCTTGCGGCCGCGGGCGGCGATCTGCTCGCTCTGGTGCGGCAGCTTCACCCCGACCCGCGCGTACGCGGCCATGACCAGCCCACTGCAGTCGAACGCGTTCGGGCCGGACGCGGCGTACCTGTATGGCTTGCCCACCTGGCCAAGGGCCCACGACACGACCGTGCCGGCCGCGCCGGACGGCGGGGCCACGGACGGCTGCTTCGGCTGCTTGGTGGTGGTTGGTGGTTGCTTCTTCACCGGCGGCTTGGACGCTGTCGCGGGCGGCGACGAGACGACCCTGGACGCCGTGTCACGGGAGGAGAGGTGGATCGGGCGGTACGCGCGGTCCGCCTTCTCGAGGGCCGCGATGCGCGCCTCTTCGTCGGCGAGCACGTGGGCCTGGAGGGCCGCCACCTCGTCGGCGGTCGTCACACTCGACGGTTTCGGTTGGGCCGCGCTGGCGGCGGAGGAGCCGAGCCAGACGGCGGAGAGGGCCAGGACAGTGGTTCCCGCTGCGATGCGGCGCAGCGGCTGCGATGCGTTCAGAACTACTCCCGGGTCGGCCCGGTGCACTCACGCGTGTCTCGGGCGGTGCGGCGGGTGTGGCGCCACCCCAGAAGCAACCGAGGCGGGCCGTCCGCCGGGACCCGAAGTACCGGACGAAGTGGACAATCGATCACACCGGCCGCGATGAGGGCCGTCCGCGACGCTAGGCGACCCCTTCGGCGGTCGCGGCCGGTCGTGAGAAGGCTCACCCGGACCTCACCCCCGGTATGACCGCATATACTCATTTCGTGGGGATTGTTCGGGCCGTTGCGCTGACTGCACTCACCGTGTTGGCCGGCTGCGGCGGCGGCGCCGGCGAGCCCGGGGCGAACCCCGCGTGCCGTGAAGATCTACGGCTCGATCCGTGACGTGGAGGACGGCTCCCGTCCTGCACCGCATCCAGGGCGCCTGGCCCGCTTGAGTCGGACGGTCCGGCGCCGATGTTCGGCCTGTGTACAGACGGGTGCGCCGCCGCTTGGCCGATCTGCGGATCGCGACCAAGATCATCAGCGTGTCGCTCGTCGTCGCGGCCATCTTCACCGCGTCCGGCGTCGTCGGGCTGGTGAACCTGCGCCGGCTCGCCGCCGACCAGCGCCGCGAGTACGACGTGAACGTCGTCGCCCTGGACCGCATGACGTCCGTCCGCTCCGCCGTCGGCGCCCAGCAGGAGGCCGTCCTCGCCTTCATCCTGTCCGATCCCGGCTTCTACCGCGACAGCTACGCCGCGGTCATCGAGGAGTCCGACGCGGAGATCGACACCGAGATCGCCGAGCTGCGCCGGGTCGGGCCGCCGGTCGCCGAGCACGAGGGCCTGCGCGCGTTCGCCGCCACGATCACCATGTGGCGCACGGCCCGCGACGCCGCGCTCGACGCCGCCCGGTCCGGCGACCAGCGCAAGGCCGCGTCCGTTGTCCTCGTGCGCTCCGAGGCCATCGCCCGCGCCGTCAAGGACCGCGCCAACGCCTTCCTCGCCCAGCTCGTCGAGGCCGTCGCCGAGGGCGCGCGGCGGGCCAAGGCCAGCAGCGACCACACCGCCCGGCTCATGGGGCTGCTGCTCACCGTCGGCGCGCTCACCGCGCTGCTGCTGTCGGTGCTCACCGCCCGGGCCATCTCCCGCCCGCTGCACCAGGTCGTCGACGTGCTCGCCCGGGTGTCGCGGGGCGACCTGAGCCGCCGCGTCGAGCTCGACCGCGGCGACGAGGTGGGCCAGATGGGCCGCTCGCTCAACGAGACCCTCGCCGTGCTGCGCAGCGCGTTCGAGGAGGTGCAGCACCGCGCCTCGCACGACGGCCTCACCGGCCTGGCTAACCGGGCGCTGCTGCGCGAGCGGATCGCCGCGGCCCGGCCGACCGCGCTCGCCGGCCTTCCGGTCGCCATGCTGCTCATCGACCTCGACGGCTTCAAGCAGGTCAACGACGCCCACGGGCACGCCGCCGGCGACCACCTGCTCACCGTCGTCGCCGCCCGGCTGCAGGCCGGCGTCCGACCGGCCGACACCGTGGCCCGCCTGGGCGGCGACGAGTTCGCCGTGCTGCTCGACGGCATCGACGACGTCCGCGCGGTCGCCGCCCGGCTGTGCGCCGCGATCCAGGCGCCGACCGAGTACCGCGGCGTCGTCCTGCACCCGAGCGCGAGCGTCGGCGTGTCCGTCTGGGACGGCGAGGTGCCGATCGACGCCCTCATGCACGACGCCGACGTCGCCATGTACGCCGTCAAGGGCCGGACCCGGGTTGCGAGCGCTTGATAGCGTCCCCGCGCATGGGAGGCATCGGGTACTCGCTCGGCATCAGCGGTGCCGGCGACGTCGACGCGGCACGGTCGGCCATCTGGGACTACATGCAGGGATTCGCGCAGTGGTGCACGACGAGCGACGTCTACGAGGAGGTCCACTACTACCTCGACGACGTGCGGCCGGCCGAGGACCCGCACCGCCCCGGCGACACCCGCATGTACTGGTGGCTCCCCGACCACGCCGGCTGCTGCGTGCGCTCGATGCTCGCCTGGGAGCACTGGTGCCACCTCGCCGCCGCGATCGACTGGCGGTTCATCGCCTACCGGGCCGGGCAGCACGGGGTGGCCCTCACCGGGGAGCCGCCGGCCCGCGACGACGCGCCGAACCGGTTCGTGGTCCTGCGCGGGTACCTCTGGCTCATCGAGGACGGGCGGCTCACCGGCGACAACAGCATGCTGGAGCTCGCCGAGCTCACCGCCGAGGAGGCCGCGGCCGTCGAGACCGCCCGCGGGCGGTGCGGCTGCGGGGTGTGCGCCATGCTGCGCCCCGAGCCCGGCGTCCTCGACGCGCTCCTCGACGACCTGCGCGGCGAGGACCGCGACGCCGCGATCCAGGCCGGCTGGTACCTCGCCCGCATGACCACCACCAGCCCCGCGGCCCTGGAGACGATGGTGCGCGTCGGCGGCGGCCCGATGCGGTTCCACTACAACGACTTCAGCGGCCCGATCGAGCGGGCGGCGGCCGCCCTCCCCGGCGCCTGGGATCAGCTCATGGCCCTCGCGCCCGGGCTCAACCCCGACTCGCAGGACCTCGCGTTGCAGGGTCTTTCCAAGTTGTACCGCGACCCGCAGCGCACCGCCGGCGAGCGGTCCGCCTACCGCGCCGCCCTGCAGCGGGCCCTCGACGACCGCGCGAGCGACACCGCCTTCTACCTGCTCCAGGACCTCAAGGACGAGGATCGGGTCAGACGCTGACCCAGCCGTCGAAGCCGCTCGGGGACATGCAGTGGACCCGGCCGTCGAGGCGCAGGTCCGGGTCGGTCGCGTAGCGCTCGGCGAGGACCCGCTCGGCCGCCGTGTCACCGCGGTCGGCCGCGAGCAGCAGCCGGGTCAGCTCGTCGGCGCTCCGGTCGGTGATCGCGCCCCACTGGTCCCACAGCAGCACCTCGTCGCCACGGCGGTGGGCGACCTCCAGCAGCACCTGGTCGAGCAGGAACTGGTGGCCGCGGAACGGCAGGCCGGGGCTCGCACCGTAGTTGTCGGCGTCGATGAGCCCGCGCCGGTGCGCGTCCCAGGCCTGCGCGGCGGTGAGGAACTGCGGCAGGTCGGCGGTGTCGAACGGATACCGCGACGGCTCCAGCTGCGGGTCGGCGAGGACCCAGCGGTCGCCGTCCCAGTACTCGGCGACGGCGTGGTCGTAGTTCCAGTCGTCCGCCAGGTACGGCGCGAAGCCGACCCGCACCCGGGCCGGCACCCCGCGGTGGCGCAGCGCCGCCACCGTGAGCAGCGCGAAGTCGCGGCAACAGACCACCACCCGGTCGGGCTCCGGCCGCGGCTGCGCGAGCGGCACCGGGAACCGGCTCTGGTCCAGTTCCAGGAGCCGCTCGACGCGGCGCGAGTCGATCTCGGCCAGCCGTGGCCCGGTGAACCTGATGCCGGCCGCCTGGTAGTGGACCAGCACGTTGCGCACGACCGCCATCAGGTCGGGCAGGTCGGCCGGCAGGTCATCGAGCAGGGCGGCGTACCGTCCCGGGTCGCTGAAGCGCGTCTGCACGCGGTACCGCTGCTGCATCCATCGAACCTAACAACATTTCCCCCCGGTTGACCCGGGCGCGGCGGCGGTGTGCACGTGACAATTTCACGCCCGTCCTCACCCCCCGTCGACCGGCCGGAACGGCACCAGCGCCTGGCGCGCCGCGAGCGCCGGGGTGGTCACCCGCTCCACCACGTCGAACCACGCCCGGCCGAGCACGGCGTGCGCCTCGACGGCCGGGTGGGTGGCGCCGTAGTTGTCGAGGTCGCCGAGGCCCTCGGCGAACAGGCTGTAGGTGAGCGCGGGGGCGCCGTCGGCGCCGAACATGATCCCGGCCTCGTGGCGGGAGGCGCCGAGGGTGTTGAAGTCGGCGCCGTACTTCGTGGCCACCCGGCTGCGCTCCGCCGAGGACATGGTGCGGCGGATGCCGTCGTGGTACCCGTTGATCCAGCGCAGGATGCCCAGCAGGAAGTCGCAGCTCGACGGGGTGAGCAGGGTCTTCGTCGCCAGCCGCCAGAGCAGGTCGTGCATCTCGCGGGGCGTGGTGTCGCCGAGGAAGAAGCGGTTCGGGTTGGCGACCGGCTCGACCCGGGTGTGGGTGAACCCCTTCGCGGCCAGGATCTCGTTGATCTCCAGCGCCGGCACCACCCGCCCGCACATGCGCACCGCGGTGTTGTCCGAGACGAGCAGCATCGCGGTGAGGAAGTTCGCGATCGTGACGTCGTCGCCCCAGACGGTGTGCAGGAAGTAGATCCCGCTGCCGCCCAGGATGATGTCGGCCGGCAGGTCGAGCTTCTGCCCGAGCGAGAGCTCGCCACGGTCGACCTTGTCCATGACGGCGGTCGCGACGGCGAGCTTCTGGACGCTGTACCCCTTGGTCACGTGGTCGGCGTCGTCCTCGACCACGGGCCGCGGCACGCCGGCCGCGTCGACCAGGGCGACGTGGCTGTGCCAGGTGCCGCCGGCCTTCGCCTTCTGCCGCTCGTACACGCGCCGGATCCGCTCCGCTGGTGCCGTCACCCGATCAGTCTCCGCCGCGGCGGCGGCCGGCTGCACGCCGGCCGCCGTTCCCAGCGCCGCACCGGCCCCGAGGGCGAGGGCAGCGCGGCGCGTCAGGGCGTTCGTCATGGTTTCCTCCCGTGTGTCCATTGCGCGGTACTCCGGGAGGGTAACCCATCATCCACCGCCACCGATGCCCCGTCGCATGGTTACTCTCGTGCCATGGAGGCGTCGGCGCTCGCAGCGCATCTCGACCGGCTGACCTTCAGCGACCGCACGGAGGCCCAGGTGACCCGGCTCGTCGTCGCGGCGGTGGAGGAGTGGGGCCGGTCGCGGGGCTGGCGGGTGTATCCGCGGGCGGCGAGCGTCGTGCCGCTCCCGCCGCCGTACGAGCAGCGGCACTCCGTCGTCGACGTGGGGTTCGCCCGCACGGACGGCTCGCCGGTCGTCGTCGAGGTCGACCACGCCGACCGCCGGCGGACCCTGGACAAGCTGGCCGCCGAGGCGGCCGCGGGCCGGACGGCGCTGTGGGTGCGCTGGGGGACGGGCCGCTTCGCCACCCCGCCGGACGGCGTCCACCTGGTCCCGCTGCGGGCCACCCACCGGACCCCGCTCGGCGGCGGCGAACGCCTGTGGTCGCGGGCGCCGGAGGCCGACCGCCCGGCCCCGGCGCACTCGGCCGCCCCGGCCGCGGCCTGGAGCACCACTGCCCTGGTCCCGGGCTCGGGCCAGCGCTCCGACCAGCGCTCCGACCGGCGCTCCGACCAGGGCCCGGGCCGTCCGGCCCCGGCCCACTCCGCGGCCCCGTCGGGCACCTGGATGGAGGAGGCCCTCGACGCCGAGCCGGAGCTGCCGGCGGTTCTCCACGCCGAGCCGGAGCTGCCGGCCGTCGTCCGCGCCGAGCCGGCGCCGGCGGCGGCCGCGGACGTCGAGCTCGTCCTGCGGGCCTATGCCGCGTTCGTGGCCGGTGACATCGCGGGCGCGGTGCGCGACCTGCACCCGGACGTCGAGTGGATCGAGCCCGACGAGTTCCCGAACGGCGGCCGGCACGTCGGCCCGGCGGCCGTCGCCCGGTACCTCCAGGCGTCCTACGACGACTGGCTGGAGCTGCACTCCGAGCCCACCGCAACGCGCCGCGGCGGCCGTGTCGTCGTCGTCCACCGCGTCCACGGCGTCGTCCAGGACCTGAGCATCCGCGACGTCACGGTCGCCGACGTCTTCACCGTGCGCGACGGCCGGATCGTCCACATGCAGGCCTATGCCGACCCGTCGGCGGTCCCCGGGTGAGGAGATGCCGGCCGGTCAGGGCGGCGTCGGCCGGGTCCGGGCGAGGCTGTCGAAGACGGGCATCGGGTCGGGGGTGGCCGCGGTCAGGCCGGCGGCTGCCAGGGCTGCAACCAGGGGCTCGCCGGCCAGCCCTCGGCCGCGGCCATCAGCGGCATCGCGGTGGCGCCGTCGACCGCCTCGCGGACGATGTCGGCGTGGCCGGCGTGGCGGGCGGTCTCCTCGATGAGGTGCAGCAGCACCCAGCGGACGGACCAGGCGTCGACGTCGTCCGGGAACCACGGGACGCCCTTCGGGACCGGCACCGGCGCGCCCAGGTCGGCGAAGCCGGCGACCGCCGCCTCGGTCTCCCGGGCGACCTCGGCGTACCCGGCGAGCACCTGGGCCAGGGTCTCGCCCTCCAGCAGCCGGAAGCCGTCCTCGTAGTCGACGGGCGGCGCCGGCTGCTGGACCATGATGTACCGCCAGTTGCGCTCCGTCTGCGCGAGGTGCTTCACCAGCCCGCCCACGCTGAGCCGGCCCGGGCCCGGCACGCGGCGGGCCTGCTCGTCGGTGAGCCCGTGGGCGGCGATCCGCACCGCCTGCCGCTGCTGGTCCAGGAAGGCCAGCAGGCCCTCGCGCTCGTCCTTGACCGGTGGCACGTTGCCCGGCATGTCGTTCCCCTTCGGCTCGCTGCGACTCCGTCAGGAACCATCTTCGCCCGGGGCGCGGTCAGCCTCTGGCCGCTTCGCCCGACGGCCGCACCGACGGTGGCAGCGGGAGCGGGAGGCCGGGCAGGCCGTCGATGCTGGTGGCGACGTGCTCCTTCGTGCGGAAGTACTCGTCGAGGGAGGCGTCGTCCTCCCGCGCGAACCGCTTGCCGTGCAGGTCGCGGTCGGCCTCGTAGGTCATGAACGGCACCGCGTAGCCGCAGGTGTCGCGGATCTGCTCGGCGTGCACGACGATGACCGCGCGCAGTCCGTGGTCCTCGACGCGGGCGTCCGGGAAGGCGGCGAGCAGTCCCGGGAAGCGCGGGTCGTCGCGGAACACCGGCTCGCCGCGGCCGTGGACGCGCACGATGTTCGGCGGGCCGTCGAACGCGCACCACATGAGCGTGATGCGGCCGTTCTCGCGCAGGTGGGCGATGGTCTCGGCGTTGCTGCCGGCGTAGTCGAGGTAGGCCACGGTGCGCTCGTCGAGCACCGCCAGCGAACCGTTGAGCCCCTTGGGGGACAGGTTCACCGTGCCGTCGCCCGCGAGGGGCGCGGTGGCGGTGAAGAAGATGTGCTGCGCCTCGATGAACTCCCGGAGCCGGCCGTCGATCCGTTCGTGGTACTTCCCCATGCGGCCATCCTCCGCCGCCCCGCCCGCCCCCGCCGCCCCTTTCTCGCCGATCTTGCACTCGTGGTGCCTGACAAACCGCCGCATCCCGGGAGCGTCCCGGCACCACACGTGCAAGATCGGCGGCGGTGGGGGGCGGCGTCAGCCGACGACCGACGCCGCCGGCACGCCCGTGCTCTCCCGCACGACCAGCCGCGTCGCCAGCTCGATGCGGGTCGACTCCAGGCGCTCGCCGCCGATGATGCGCAGCAGCGTGCGGGCCGCGGCCACGCCCATCTCGTGCAGCGGCTGGCGGACCGTGGTCAGCGGCGGGGCGGTCCACTCGGCGAAGTTCAGGTCGTCGAAGCCGACCACGCTCACGTCGTGCGGCACCTTGCGCCCCGCCTGCCGCAGCGCCTCGTAGACCCCGGTGGCCTGCTGGTCGCTGCCGGCGAAGATCGCCGTCGGCGGGTCGGCCAGGGCCAGGAACCCCTGCGTGGCCCGCAGCCCGCCGTCGTGGTGGAAGTTTCCGTACCGCACCAGCTGCCGGTCGGCCGCCAGCCCGGCCGACTCCAGCGCCGCCCGGTAGCCGGCGATGCGGGCCCGCGTGCACTGCAGCTGCTCCGGCCCGCCGATCGCGGCGATCCGCCGGTGCCCCAGCCCGGCCAGGTGCTCGGTCGCGGCGAACCCGCCGGCGAAGTTCGTCGCGCCGATCGACGGCACGTCCGGCGGCGGCTGGCTCACCCCGTCGACGACCACGAACGGCATGTTGCGGCGGCCGAGCTCGGCCCGCTGGTGCTCGGTGAGCTCGGACAGCACCAGGATCGCGCCCTGCGAGCCGCGGGCCAGCAGCGACTCCAGCCAGCGCCGGGTCAGGCTCTCCCGGTTGTGCACCGACGACACGACCAGGCCCAGCCCGGCGGCCTCGACGACCTCCTCGACCCCGCTGAGGATCGACAGGCCCCAGACGCTGTCGAGCTCGTTGATGACCAGGTCGACGAGGTCGCTGCGGCGGCCCGGGCGGCGCGACGCGCGGGGCCGCTCGTAGCCGCGGTCGGTGAGCAGTTGCTCGATGTGCCGGCGCGTCGCGGCGGAGACGTCGGTGTGGCCGTTGAGCACTTTCGAGACGGTGGAGATCGCCACGTTGGCCTCGCGGGCGATCTCGGCCATGGTGGGGCGTTTGGTGACCATGAGCCGTCCTAGGTTTCGAAAAGCCTTGCCGGGAAAGCCCGGCTGCCCTTTGATCGGGACCGTACACCCGGAGGACCACAGACCGAAACTCCTGCGAAACTTTCGAGGGGCAGAGATGTCCGAGACCGTGATCCGCAACCCCGTGCTGCCCGGCTTCCATCCGGACCCGTCGATCCTGCGGGTCGGCGCCGACTACTACCTGGCGACCTCGACGTTCGAGTGGTACCCCGGGGTACGCCTGCACCACTCGCGCGACCTCGTGCACTGGCGCCCCCTCGGCGGCGCGCTCGACAGCACCGACCTGCTCGACCTCGCGGGCGATCCCGACTCCGGCGGCGTGTGGGCGCCCTGCCTGTCGCACGCCGACGGGCTGTTCCACCTCGTCTTCACCGACGTGCGCTCCTACGCCGGCGGCTTCTGGGACGTCCCCAACTACGTGGTCACCGCGCCCTCGATCGACGGACCGTGGTCGCCTCCGGTGCCGCTGCACGCGCGCGGCTTCGACCCGTCGCTGTTCCACGACTGCGGCCCCGGCGGCGACGGGCGCAGCTGGCTGGTGTCGAACCGGGTCGACTGGCGGCCGGGGCGCCCGTGGGCCAACGGGATCATCATCCAGGAGTACGACCGGGGCGCCCGCAAGCTGATCGGCGAGCCCGTCGACATCTACGCGGGCACGCCGGTCGGGCAGACCGAGGGCCCGCACCTGTACCGCCGCGACGGCTGGTACTACCTGGTCACCGCCGAGGGCGGCACGATCTGGGAGCACCAGGCGACGGTCGCGCGGTCCCGCGACCTGTTCGGGCCGTACGAGACGGACCCGGGCGGGCCGCTGGTCACGTCGGTGCACGACCCAGCGCTGCAGCTGCAGAAGGCCGGCCACGGCAGCCTGGTCGCCACGCCCGGCGGCGAGTGGTTCTTCGCGCATCTCGTCGGGCGGCCGCTGACCGAGCGCGGGCCGTGCATCCTCGGGCGGGAGACCGCGATCCAGCGGGTCGCCTGGACCGGCGAGGGCTGGCCCCGCATCGCCGGCGGCGTGCCGCACGTCACCGTCGACGGGCCGGACCTGCCGGCGACGCCGTGGCCCGGGACGCCGGAGACCGACGACTTCTCCGCATCGACCCTTGGTCCACAATGGAGCACCCTGCGGCGGCCCGCGACCGGCGACTGGCTGTCGCTGCACGAGCGCCCGGGACAGCTGCGCGTCGCGGGCGGGCGGTCGGCGACCGCTCGCGACGGCGCCAGCCTGGTCGGGCGGCGCGTCGAGCACTTCCGGGCGTCGTTCGCGGCGACCGTCGACGTCGCGCCGGTGAGCTTCCAGCAGATGGCCGGGATCACCGCGTACTACAACTCGCGGAACTGGTACCTGCTGCGGGTCACGACGGACGAGGAGCGGCAGGTGTACTGCGACGTGCTCGCCTGCGACCGGGGGCGGTTGAGCGTCCACGGCCCGCGCGTGCCCGTCGACGGGCCGGCGCGGCTCACCGCGGAGCTCGACCACGCGTCGTTGCGCTTCGCGTTCGGGGCGGCCGAGTGGGGGCCGTTCGACGCCAGCATCCTCTCCGACGAGTACGCGCGGGAGTTCGAGAACGAAGGCCAGGCCACGCACTGGGGCTTCACCGGCATGTTCTTCGGGCTGTGGGCGCACGACTGGACCGGGGGAGGGCTGCCCGCGTACTTCTCGGACGCGACGTACCACGGTCGGTAATCCGGCGCTCGCCGCGCGTGTCCGGGACAGCGGGGGCTGGCCGCGGTACCCGACAATGGGCCTGACCTGATCACAAGTGGGTCACTGTTGCCGGGTGCCGCGAACCTCGCGGCGGACAGGAAGCGTCGGAGGCTGTGTGAGCCACACTCTTGGCGGTGTTACGGGGCCCGCCAGCCGCTCCTCCACGCCTGCCCTCACCATCCCGCGCCAGCGGACGGCACCGGTCTCCGAGCCGCGTCCGCGGCGGCCGTTCGCCACGGCCGGCCTCGTGCTGTCCGGGCTGGCCGTGCTGCTGTTCGGCTACCTGCGCATCGCCCGCGCCACGCCGACCAACGCCGACGGCGGCGCCAACGCCCTGCAGGCCTGGGACATGCTGCACGGCAACCTGCTGTTGCGCGGCTGGACGCTCAGCGACGTCTCGTTCTACCCGACCGAGCTGGTGCAGTATGCGCTGATCGAGCTCGTCTACGGGCTGAACGACGACGTGATCCACGTCGCGTCCGCGATCACCTACACGCTGCTCATCGTCTTCGCCGCCCTCGTCGCCAAGGGCGATGCCGCCGGCCGCGCCGCCTGGGGCCGGGTCGCGGTCGTGGTCGCCGCCCTGCTCGTCCCCGAGCCGGGCAGCGGCTGGGCCGTGGTCCTCTACGTCCCCGACCACACCGGCACCGCCGTGCCGCTGCTCGTCACGCTCCTGCTGGTCGACCGCCGCGCCCGCACGCCGCTGGGCCGCTGGTGGCCGGTCGGCGTCGCCGCGCTGCTCGCGACCGCCCAGGTCGCCGACCCGCTCGCGCTGTTCGTCGGCGCGGTGCCGCTCGCCGCGGTGAGCGCCTTCCGGCTGCTGCGGGCCCGCACCTGGCGCGGCACCGACGCCCACCTGCTGCTGGCCGCGGTCGCCTCGGTCGCCGTGGCCCAGGCCGCGCTCGCGCTCATCTGGCGGCTCGGCGGGTTCGCCGTCCACTCGCCGATCGCCAGGCTCAGCCCGCTGGCCGACCTGGCCGACCACGCCTGGCGGGCCGGCCAGGCGACCGCGCTGCTGTATGGCGCCTACTTCCCGCACCTCGACGACGGCCCGCTGCCGGCCCTCGCCATCGCGGCCGGCGTGGTGAACCTGGCCCTGCTGCTGCTCGCCGCGGCCGCCCTGCTGCAGGTCTGCGCCCGCGCCGTCCGCCGGCAGGACGAGCACGACCGGGTCGCCGAGCTGCTCGCCGCGGCCATCCTGTGCAACCTCGGCGCCTACGTCGTCTCGACCCAGGCCGGCGCCGACCTGTCCAGCTCGCGGCAGATCGTGGCCGTGCTGCCGTTCGGCGCCGCCCTCGCGGCCCGGCTCTGGGGCGACCGCCTGGCCGCCGCCGTGCCCTTGCGGCCGGCCCGCTGGACGGCCGGTGTGCTGGCCGCGGTGCTGGCCACCGCGTTCGCGACCCAGGTGGTGACGGCCCGCGCCCGCCCGGCGGAGGCGGCGCACGTCGCGGACTGGCTGGTGGCGCACGATCTGCGGTATGGGCTGGGGAGCTACTGGGCGTCGAACAACGTCACGGTGGCCGCCGGCGGCGCCGTGCAGGTGGCCCCGGTCATCGGCCCGGACATCCGCGCGTTCCGCTGGGAGTCGAGGGCCGAGTGGTACGACGCGACCCGCCACGACGCCCGGTTCGTGGTCATCGACCTGCAGAACCCGGCGTACGGCACGGTGGACGCGGCGGTCGAGCAGTTCGGCCCGCCCCGCCACCGTGAGGACCTGGGCCGCTGGACGGTCCTGGTGTACGACCACAACCTCCTGGTCGACCTCCCGGCCCAGTGCGGCGGCCTGATCGCCGCCACGCACGCCCACTGCCCGCCGTTACCTCCGAAGGTTCCCGGCTCGGCCCTCTTCGAGGATCCGGACCACCCCTGACCGACCGCCCGGCCGCTGTGCCACCGGTGCGCCCCTCGCGCGTTCGTGCGTGCGTGCGTTCGTGCGTTCGTGCGTTCGCGCGTTCGCGCGTCCCGCCGCCCGTGAACCGCCTTGCCGCTGCCCGCCGCCCCCGCCGTCTCGTTGCCCGCCGCCGTCCCGCCGGCCGTCCGCCCGTTCACCGCGAGCTTGGAGTTGTGGTCCCGGACTTTTGCACATATGTTCGATAAACCCGGGACCACAACTCCAAGCTCGCCGCGGGGTTTGGGTGCCGCGGCCCGGCCCGAGGCGCGGGCGTGGCGGCGGGGGTGGGTGCGGCGCCGGCCCGGGTGCGGGCGCGGCGCCCGGGGTGGGGTCAGCCGAGCTTGAGCCAGAGGGCGCCCAGCGGGGGGACGCGGAGCTGGACCGAGGCCGGCAGGCCGTTCAACGGGGTCGCCTCGGCCTCGACGGCGCCGAAGTTGCCCACGCCCGAGCCGCCGTAGGTCTCGGCGTCGGTGTTGAGGATCTCGGTCCAGCGGCCGGCGAAGGGCAGGCCCAGGCGGTACAGCTCGTGCGGGTGCGCCGCGAAGTTGATCACGACCGCGACCACCGAGCCGTCGGCGCCCCAGCGCAGGTACGAGAAGACGTTGTTGCCCGAGTCCTCGTTGTTGATCCAGCGGAAGCCGTCCGGCGTGGTGTCCTGGGTCCACAGGGCCGGGGTGTGGCGGTAGGTGGCGTTCAGGTCGCGGACCAGGCGCTGCAGGCCCGAGCGGAACGGGTCGTTGAGCAGGCCCCAGTTCAGGCCCCGCTCCTCGCTCCACTCCTCCTCGTCACCGAGCTCGCAGCCCATGAACAGCAGCTGCTTGCCGGGGAAGGACCACATGTAGGCCAGCAGGGCGCGGGCGTTGGCGATCTTCTTCCACAGGTCGCCGGGCATCTTGCCGACCAGCGAGCCCTTGCCGTGCACGACCTCGTCGTGGCTGATCGGCAGGACGTAGTTCTCGCTCCACGCGTAGACGGTCGCGAACGTCATCTGGTTGTGGTGGTACTGGCGGTAGATCGGGTCCTTGCCGACGTACGTCAGCGTGTCGTGCATCCAGCCCATGTTCCACTTGAAGCCGAAGCCCAGGCCGCCCTGGTCGGTCGGGCGGGTCACGCCCAGCCAGGCCGTCGACTCCTCGGCGATCATCATGATGCCCGGGTGGTGCTTGTAGACCGTGGCGTTGGCCTCCTGCAGGAAGGAGATCGCGTCGAGGTTCTCCCGGCCGCCGTACTGGTTCGGGGCCCACTGGCCGTGCTCGCGGGAGTAGTCGAGGTACAGCATGGAGGCCACCGCGTCGACCCGCAGCGCGTCGGCGTGGAACTCCTCGCACCAGTACAGCGCGTTGGCGACCAGGAAGTTGCGCACCTCGTTGCGGCCGAAGTCGAAGATCAGCGTGCCCCAGTCGGGGTGCTCGCCGCGGCGCCAGTCGCCGTGCTCGTAGAGGGGGGTCCCGTCGAAGCGCGCGAGGGCCCAGGCGTCCTTCGGGAAGTGGGCCGGCACCCAGTCGAGGATCACGCCGATGCCGGCCTGGTGGAGCCGGTCGACGAGGTGGCGGAACTCGTCGGGGGAGCCGAACCGGGCGGTCGGCGCGTAGTAGCCGGTGACCTGGTAGCCCCAGGAGCCGCCGAACGGGTGCTCCATCACCGGCAGGAACTCGACGTGGGTGAAGCCGAGGTCGGTGACGTAGTCGGTGAGCTGGTCGGCCAGCTCCAGGTAGGACAGCCCGGGTCGCCACGAGCCCAGGTGCACCTCGTAGACGCTGACGGGCTCCTCGTAGGCGCGCCGCTCGGCCCGCTGGGCCAGCCAGTCCTGGTCCTTCCAGTCGTAGCTGGAGCGGTACACCACCGACGCCGTGGCCGGGGGCGTCTCGGTGTGCAGGGCCAGCGGGTCGGCCTTCTCCACCCAGTCGCCGTTCGGGGTGAGGATGCGGAACTTGTACCGCTGACCCGGCCGGGCACCGGGCACGTAGAGCTCCCAGACCCCGCTGCTGCCCAGCGAGCGCATCGGCCAGCCCTCGTGCGGGCCCCACCCGGTGAAGTCCCCGACGACGCGGACCCCGCGGGCGTTGGGCGCCCACACCGCGAACGCGACGCCGTCGTCGTGCGGCTGGGCACCGAGGACGGTCCACAGCCGCTCGTGCCGGCCCTCGCGGATGAGGTGCAGGTCGAGCTCGCCGATGGTCGGCAGGTGACGGTACGGGTCGTCGCCGAGGACCCCATCGGCCTCGATGCGGTAGTCGCCGACGACACCCGGCAGCTCGGCCTCGAAGATGCCCTCGTCGTGGACCCGGCGCATCGGGTGCCGCTCGCCGTCGGCGACCACCGTCACCTCGGACGCGCCGCGGCGCAGCGCGCGGACGAGGGTCGTCTTCGGGCCGGGATGCGCACCGAGGACCCCGTGGGGGTCGTGCGCGCGGCCGGCGATCAGGTCGTCGAAGTACATGTGATCCATCACCCTGTTCGTCAGCGTCCTGCACTGAGGTCGGAGCCGTTCACCAGGCGCGCGATCGACTGCAGCGGAATCCGCAGCCAGGTCGGCCGGTGCCGCGCCTCGTAGGCGGTCTCGTAGACGGCCTTGTCCAGCTCGTACGCACACAGTAGGGCCTGATCGTCGCGCGGGTCGTACCCGGCCGCGGCAGCATAGCCGTCGCAGAATGCGTCCCGGTTACGGTCGACCCATTGCCGCGCCCGGCGGGCCAGCTCGTCGTCGTCCTCCTGCCCGACGAGCAGCTGGTAGGCGGCGTACTCGTACGAGCGCAGCATGCCGGCGACGTCGCGCAGCACCGAGTCGGGCCGGCGGCGCTGCTCGACCGGCACGCCCGGCTCGCCCTCGAAGTCGATGAGCAGCCAGGACTCGGGCGTGCGCAGCACCTGACCGAGGTGCAGGTCGCCGTGGATGCGCTGGGCGGTGATCGGGTCGTCGCCGGCGTCACGGAACACCGCCCGGATGCCGGGGACGAACTCGGCCAGGTCGGGCACGGCCTCGACGGCCGCGTCGAGCCGCTGCGCCATCGCCGCCGTGGGCGCCGGCGCGGTCTGCGTGCCGAGCTCCGTCGCCAGGGTCCGGTGGACCTGCGCGACGGCCTCGCCGAGGCGCATCGACTCGCTGGCGAAGTCGCCGCCGACCTCCTCGGGGCGCATGTCGTGCTCGGCGAACAGGTCGCGGGCGCTGGCCGCGGCCATCGCCCAGCCCTCGGCCGAGTTCTGCGCATACTCGGTCACCATGGCCAGGGCGACCGGCTCGCCGTCCGTGTCGCTGCTCTCGATCGCGCCGAGCAGCCGGGCCACGTTCGGGCAGCCGGCCCGGGCCAGCACCCGGTTGAGCTCGACGTCGGGGTTGACCCCCGCGCTGACCCGGCGGAACACCTTGAGGATCGCGGCGCTGTCGTAGACGACGCTGGTGTTGCTCTGCTCGGCCCCGCCGACGCGGGCGGGCGCGTCGACCGGCAGCGTCACGCCCGGCTCCGGCACGAACCGCATGCCGTCGACGACGGCGCCGGTGTCGATGAGCGCCAGCAGGCGCTGCGAGGCGTGCTCGTCGTAGAGCGCGTCGAAGCCGGTGCGGTCGCCGTCGGCGCCGATCAGGGCGGCCGCCGACAGCTCGGCGGCCACGTTGAGGTCCCAGCCGACGAAGACCTGGTAGCGCTCGGTGCCGCCGTCGGCGTACCGGGCGTCGAGCAGGAAGTGGTCGAGGCCGTCGGGCAGCGCTGTCAGCGCGGCCGGCTCGACCGCGGTCAGGGTGCGGCTCCGGCCCGCGTACCACCGCTGGTGCGGCAGCCATTCGGTGAACGGCAGGTGCGTCATCGCGTCTCCTAAGGCTGCTCGCTGGGCGGCGTGAGCTGGAACCAGTAGAAACCGTGCCCCGGCAGGGTCAGCAGGTACGGCAGCTGACCGATGTTCGGGAACTGGACGTGACCGGTCAGCTCGATCGGCGTGAATCCCGCCCACTGTTGCAGGTTGAGCTCGATCGGCTGCGGGAAGCGCGACAGGTTGTTCACGCACAGCACGACGTCGTCGCCGTGGATGCGCACGAACGCCAGGATCGACGGGTTCGAGCCGCCGAGCTCCCGGAACTCCCCGGCGGCGAACGCCTCGTGGCGGCGGCGCACGGCGAGCATCGTGCGCGTCCAGTTCAGCACCGACGTCGAGTTCTCCTTCTGCGCCTCGACGTTGACCGCCTGGTAGCCGTACACGTGGTCCTGGATCACCGGCAGGTAGAGCCGGCCCGGGTTGGACTGGGAGAAGCCGGCGTTGCGGTCGGGCGTCCACTGCATCGGGGTGCGCACGCCGTCGCGGTCGCCGAGCCAGATGTTGTCGCCCATGCCGATCTCGTCACCGTAGTACAGCACCGGCGAGCCCGGCAGCGCCAGCAGCAGCGCGGTGAACAGCTCGATCTGGTTGCGGTCGTTCTCCAGCAGCGGGGCGAGGCGCCGGCGGATGCCGACGTTGGCGCGCATGCGCGGGTCCTTCGCGTACTCCGCGTACATGTAGTCGCGCTCCTCGTCGGTGACCATCTCCAGGGTCAGCTCGTCGTGGTTGCGCAGGAAGATGCCCCACTGGCAGTTGGCCGGGATCTGCGGGGTGTGGGCGAGGATCTCCGAGATCGGGAACCGCGACTCGCGCCGCACCGCCATGAAGATGCGCGGCATGAGCGGGAAGTGGAACGCCATGTGGCACTCGTCGCCGTCGCCGAAGTACTGCACCACGTCGGCCGGCCACTGGTTGGCCTCGGCGAGCAGGACCCGCCCCGGGTACTCGTCCTCGATGACCTTGCGGCAGCGGCGCAGGAACTCGTGCGTCTCCGGCAGGTTCTCGCAGTTGGTGCCCTCGGACTCGAACAGGTACGGCACCGCGTCGAGCCGGAAGCCGTCGATGCCCAGGTCGAGCCAGAACCGCAGCACGTCGATCATCTCGCGCTGGACCTCGGGGTTGGCGTAGTTGAGGTCCGGCTGGTGGGAGAAGAACCGGTGCCAGTAGAACTGCCGGCGCACCGGGTCGAACGTCCAGTTCGACTCCTCGGTGTCGACGAAGATGACCCGCGCGTCCGCGTAGGCCTTGTCGCTGTCGGACCAGACGTAGTAGTCGCCGTAGGGGCCGGTCGGGTCGCGGCGGGACTCCTGGAACCACAGGTGCGAGTCGGACGTGTGGTTCATGACCAGGTCGGTGATGACCCGGATGCCGCGCTTGTGCGCCGCGTCGAGCAGGTCGACGAAGTCCTCGACGGTGCCGAAGTCGGTCAGCACCTTGTAGAAGTCGCGGATGTCGTAGCCGCCGTCGCGCAGCGGCGAGTCGTAGAACGGCGGCAGCCAGAGGCAGTCGACGCCGAGCCACTGCAGGTAGTCGAGCTGCCCGATGAGCCCCTTGAGATCGCCCGAGCCGTCGGCGTTGGAGTCGGCGAAGGCCCGCACGAGCACCTCGTAGAACACGGCCCGCTGGAACCAGGTGGTGTCGGCCGGCAGCACCCGCGCCTGGCCGAAGTCGCTGGAGGACGGATGTTCGACCGTCCCGTCCGCGACGTGGGTGCCCTCGACCTCGGTTCCCTGGTCCGTCATGTCGCCACCTACCTTGCTGCTGTTGCGGTGGTCACGCTCACCGGTGGCGGTGCACCGTGAACACGTGAGCCGGCTCGTACAGGGGGTCGAGCCGGACCGCGTTGTGCTGTCCCCAGTCGAAGGTCGCGCCCGTGATCTCGTCGCGGACGGTGAAGCGCTCGTGCCAGTCGAAGCCCAGCGCGGGCATGTCCAGCGTCGTGTTACCCCACTGCACCTCGCGCGAATCCAGCGACACGACCACGAGCACCGTGTTGCCGGTGTCGGCGTCGCGCTTCGAGAAACACAGCATCTGCTCGTTGTCGATGCCGTGGAAGACGGTGTTGCGCAGCCGGTGCAGCGCCGGGTTGTCCCGCCGGACCGTGTTGAGCGTGCGCAGGTAGGGCGCCAGCGACTCGCCGTCGCGCTCCCGGCCCGCCCAGTCGCGCGGCCGCAGCTGGTACTTCTCGTTGTCCAGGTACTCCTCGGCGCCCGGCCGGGCCTCGTGCTCGAACAGCTCGAAGCCCGCGTACATGCCCCACGACGGGCTGAGCAGGCTCGCCAGCACCGCCCGGATCTTGAACATCGGCGGCCCGCCGTGCTGCAGGTGCTCGGGCAGGATGTCGGGCGTGTTGGGCCAGAAGTTCGGCCGCATGTAGTCGGCCGCCGCGATCAGCTCCTGCACGTACTCCCGCAGCTCCCAGGCCTGCACCCGCCACGTGAAGTAGGTGTAGGACTGGCTGAAGCCGATCTTGCCGAGGCCGTGCATCATCGCCGGCCTGGTGAACGCCTCGGCCAGGAACAGCACGTCGGGATCGGCCTGCTTGACCTCGTCGATGAGCCAGTGCCAGAAGCCGACCGGCTTGGTGTGCGGGTTGTCGACCCGGAAGATCTTCACGCCCTGCGCGACCCAGTGCAGGACGACCCGCTTGACCTCCTCGCGGATCCCCTCCGGGTCGTTGTCGAAGTTCACCGGATAGATGTCCTGGTACTTCTTGGGCGGGTTCTCGGCGTAGGCGATGCTGCCGTCGGCGCGCGTGGTGAACCACTCCGGGTGGGCCTCGACCCACGGGTGGTCGGGCGCGCACTGCAGGGCCAGGTCCATCGCGATCTCGACGCCGGCGTCGTTCGCGGCGGCGACGAACGCCCGGAAGTCCTCCAGCGTGCCGAGGTCCGGGTGGATCGCGTCGTGGCCGCCCTCGGCGGCGCCGATCGCCCACGGCGAGCCGACGTCGTCCGGCCCGGCGACCAGCGTGTTGTTCGGCCCCTTGCGGTTGACCCGGCCGATCGGGTGGACCGGCGGGAGGTACACCACGTCGAAGCCGAGGTCGGCGACCTCCTTCAGCCGCGGCGTCGCGCTGGCGAACGTGCCGTGCCGCACGGGCTTGCCGCGCTCGTCGACCTCGGCGCCCTCGGAGCGGGGAAAGAACTCGTACCACGCGGAGAACAGCGCCCGCTCCCGGTCGCACCAGATCGGCAGCGGCGCCGAGCGGGTCACCTGCCGGCGCAGCGGGTGGCGCCACAGCACCTCGGTGAGCGCGAGCGCGGGGGAGACCCGGGCGAACAGCGGGATGCCGGTGTCGGCCAGCGCGCGGGCGGCGCCGCTGACCCGGTCGCGGTCGGGGGCCGGCACGCCCTGGGCCGCCTCGTGCAGCAGGGCCGAGCCCTCGGCCAGGTCGTTGGCGAGGTCCTCGAGGCCCTGGCCGGCGGCGATCTTCTTCGAGACCGCGTCGTGCCAGGTGAGGTACGGGTCGGAGAACGCCTCGACGGCGAACGTCCACGCCCCGACCGCGTCCGGGCGCACCTCGGCGAACCAGCGGTCGGTGCCGGGCGCACCGGGGCTCATCCGGGTGAACGGCCCCTCCTGCCCGCCGGGGCCGACGAGCACGACGTTGCAGCCCATCATCGCGTGGCCCTCGCGGTAGGCGACCGCGGACACCGGGACGGACTCGCCGACGACCGCCTTGGCCGGGAACCGGCCGCCCTCGACCGACGGGGTGACCTGCTCGATCGGGAACCGCTGCTCGGCACCGTAGACGTCGGCCCAGGCGGCGCCGCCGCGGGCCGCCTGGAAGGTGGCCGCCGGGCTCTCCGCCGTGTCGACGGCGTCGTCGGCGCGGTCGGGTGCCAGCGCGACCTCCGTGGGGGTGGGTTCGGTGGTGGCGATCTCGGTCTTGAACGCTTCCGGTTTGACACCCTCCGGCTTGCGCGCTTCCGCCTTGAGGGTGTCGGCCGTGCGGGTGTCGGGCTCCGCGGGGTTACCCATGATCCTCACCGTATCGAATCGGCGCCGGGTTGGCACGGTTTGTCCTCAGGGTTCGGCTAGGGTTCGACGCGTTGACCCTTGCCGATGACCACGATGCCCCCCTCGGACACCGTGAATCGCTTGCGGTCGCGCTCCAGGTCGACGCCGATCTCGGCGCCCTCCGGCACGATGACGTTCTTGTCCAGGATGGCGTTGCGCACCACGGCGTGCCGCCCGATGTCGACGCCCTCCATGAGGACCGAGCCCTCCACGTGCGCCCACGAGTGGACCTTGACGTTGGGGGAGACGACCGAGTTCTCCACGAGCGAGCCGGAGATCACCGCGCCGGGCGAGATCATCGAACCGACCGCGCGGCCGACCCGCTCGCCCCAGCCGTGCACGAACTTCGCCGGCGGCCACGGGCTGTTGCCCGTGAAGATGGGCCACTCGAAGTTGTACAGGTTGAAGACCGGCTGGACGGCGATGAGGTCCATGTTCGCCTCGTAGTACGAGTCGAGCGTCCCGACGTCCCGCCAGTAGCCCTTGTCGCGCTCCGAGCTGCCGGGCACGACGTTGTTGCTGAAGTCGTAGACCGCCGCCTCGTTCCTGCCGACGAAGAACGGGATGATGTTGCCGCCCATGTCGTGCTTGCTCGCCGGGTCCTGCGCGTCGCGGGTGACCGCGTCGATGAGCGCGTCGGTGGTGAACACGTAGTTGCCCATCGACGCGTAGATCTCGCCGGGGGAGTCCGGCAGGCCCTTGGCGTCCTTCGGCTTCTCGCGGAACGCGCTGATGCGTGCGCTGTCGTCGGCGGCCACCTCGATCACGCCGAACTGGTCGGCCGTCGACAGCGGCTGCCGGATGCCGGCGACGGTCGCCGCGGCGCCCGACTCGATGTGCTGGCGGACCATCTGCTCCGGGTCCATCCGGTAGATGTGGTCGGCGCCGAACACGATGACGTAGTCGGGGCGCTCGTCGTTGATGAGGTTCAGGCTCTGGTAGATCGCGTCGGCCGAGCCGGCGAACCAGCGCGGGCCGAGCCGCTGCTGGGCCGGGACGGGGGTGACGTAGTTGCCGAGCAGGGTCGACATCCGCCAGGTCTTGGTGACGTGCCGGTCCAGCGAGTGCGACTTGTACTGGGTCAGCACGACCATCTTGAGATAGCCGCCGTTGGCGAGGTTCGACAGCACGAAGTCGATCAACCGGTAGATCCCGCCGAACGGGACCGCGGGCTTGGCCCGATCGGTCGTCAGCGGCATCAGTCGCTTGCCCTCACCGCCGGCGAGGACGATCGCGAGGACCTTCTTGGCAGCCATGGCGCAGACGCTAAACGTGTCCGGCGTGTTGCGCCAGACGAACGGGATTATGGTTTGGGGCGTGCGAGTAGACCTGCTCACTCGAGAGTACCCCCCGGACGTCTACGGCGGGGCGGGCGTCCACCTCGAGTACCTTGCCCGGGAGCTGCGCCGGCTCCCGCTGGACGTCCGTGTCCACTGCTTCGGGGCCCCGCGGGCCGAGGCCGGGGTCACCGGCTACGCCGACCCGCCCGGCCTGGCCGGGGCCAACCCGGCCCTGCGGACCATCGGCGTCGACCTGGAGATGGCCGCCGGCTGCGCCGGGTCGGACCTCGTGCACAGCCACACGTGGTACGCCAACCTCGCCGGCCACACCGCGAAGCTCCTGCACGGCATCCCGCACGTCGTCACCACCCACAGCCTCGAGCCGCTGCGCCCCTGGAAGGCCGAGCAGCTCGGCGGCGGCTACGCGCTCTCCTCCTGGTGCGAGCGGACCGCGGTCGAGGCGGCCGACGCGGTCATCGCCGTCTCCGCCGGGATGAAGGCCGACGTGCTGCGGGCCTACCCGCAGGTCGACCCGGACAAGGTCCACGTCGTCTACAACGGCATCGACACCGAGCAGTACGCGCCCGACCCCGCCACCGACGTCCTGCAGCGCCTCGGCGTCGACCCGGACCGCCCCTCCGTCGTCTACGTCGGGCGGATCACCCGGCAGAAGGGGCTCCCGTACCTCCTGCGCGCCGCCCGCCGGCTCCCGCCGGAGGTGCAGATCGTGCTGCTGGCCGGCGCCCCGGACACCCCGGAGATCGCCGCCGAGGTGACCGGCCTCGCCGACGAGCTGCGCGCGGGCCGCGAGGGCGTCGTCTGGGTGCAGGAGATGCTGCCCAAGCGCGAGGTCATCCAGGTCCTCACGCACGCCACCGTGTTCGTCTGCCCGTCGATCTACGAGCCGATGGGCATCGTCAACCTGGAGGCGATGGCCTGCCAGACCGCGGTCGTGGCCACCGCGACCGGCGGCATCCCGGAGGTCGTCGCCGACCGGGAGACCGGCCTGCTGGTGCCGATCGAGCAGGTCACCGACGGCAGCGGCACCCCGCTCGACCCGGACCGCTTCGTCGCCGACCTCGCCGACGCGATGCTGCAGCTCGTCGAGGAGCCGGCCCGGGCGGCCGAGCTCGGCCGGGCGGGCCGCCAGCGCGCCGTCGACCACTTCTCGTGGGCCGCCATCGCCGACCGCACCCACGCCGTCTATCAGTCGATCACGTCTTGACGCGCGATGTGCGTCGCCTTCGTTCGGCGGCGACGCACATGCACCGCGCAAGCCGGGCGGGCTACGCAGGGCAGCCCATCCAGGCCGGGACACGCAAGGTGCCGGCTAGATACCAAGCTTCTCGCCGATGTAACCGATGGTGAGGCGGCCGTTACCGCGGTCCATCCTGAAATGAACCCGGCCCGCGCCGGGAGTGAAGCGTGCGTGCATGTCGTAGATGCGCGCAACGCCCTCGTCGTCGTCGAATGTGCAGAGTTTCAGGCGGGTCTGGGACTCCGACGTCACCCTGCTGAGCCACTCCGGCGCCGGCGCTGCCTGCGTGTCCCAGGCGGACGCCGCGACCTGCAGCTCGGCCAGCCGTTCCTTCACCGGCTCCAGCCAATTGGAGGGTAGTCCGACGAGCTGGCGGCGCACCTGAGACAGAAAGGCCAGGCGCGGGAAGAGCTCCGCACGGGCCGCCCACAGTTCGGTCCCTGTGCGAGCCCGGAACCGAGTGGATGGCGGGTTGTTGTCAGTCGTCGCTGCGGACGTGATCAAGAATGAGCTGTGACACCGCGTCGGGCTGCTCGGCGTTGGCCAGGTGGGCCGCGCCCTGCAGCACGACCAGGCGGCTGCCGGCGATCCCCGCGTGGATGCGCTCACCGTGCTCCGGCGGGGTCGCGGGGTCGTCCGCCCCGGCGATGACCAGCGTCGGGGCGGTGATCCGGGGCAGGTCGGCGAGCTGGTCCATGGCCGCGATGGCCTCGCAGCAGCCGGCGTAGCCCTCGGCGGGGCAGGCGGCGATCATGGCCCGGTAGGGGGCGACGCGGGCCGGCAGCGCCGCGCGGTACCGCGGCGTGAACCAGCGGCCGAGGACCGCGTCGGCGATGCTGCCCATGCCTCCCGTGCGGACCTGCTCGGCGCGCGAGCGCCAGCTGTCGGCGGGCGGCAGGTGGGCCGCCGTGCAGATCAGCACGAGCTTGTCGATGCGCCCCGGCGCGTGCGCGGCCATCCACATGCCGACCATGCCGCCGAGGGAGAGCCCGCAGTACGACGCGCGCTCGATCCCCAGCCGGTCGAGCAGCGCCAGCACGTCACGGCCCAGGTCCTCGATCGAGTAGGGGCCCGGCGGGACCGGGGACCCGCCGTGCCCGCGGTGGTCGAAGCGGACCACGCGCAGCCGGTCGCCGAACGCGGCCAGCTGGGGTCGCCACATGTCGAGGTTGCTGCCCAGCGAGCCGCCGAGCAGCAGGGTGGGCGCCCCAAGGGGGCCGGAGGTGCGCTGGAACAGCGTCGTTGCCGTCACCGCATCCTTCTATCACCAGTGGTTGCCAATTCGGCGGCGGGGCGGGCTAAGGT
Source organism: Dactylosporangium sucinum (assembly GCF_014647515.1). Classification (GTDB taxonomy): domain Bacteria; phylum Actinomycetota; class Actinomycetes; order Mycobacteriales; family Micromonosporaceae; genus Dactylosporangium; species Dactylosporangium sucinum. Next base: position 61,813 of record NZ_BMPI01000011.1, read on the forward strand.
GATGTTTGGGCAGTGCGCCTGCCCGCGCCCGCCGTGGCCGTTGCGGCCCTTTCGGTGTGCCAAGAGGCTTCGACTCAGCGCATCCACCTTCCCGAGACGGATGGCGGGTGCAGCTCCTCGTGGCCGGCCCGCCGGAGAGGCGTGATGGCGCATGTTCGAACGGTTCACCGACCGTGCCCGCCGGGTCGTCGTGCTGGCCCAGGAGGAGGCGCGGACCCACAACCACAACTACATCGGCACCGAGCACATGCTGCTCGGGCTGGTGCAGGAGGGTGAGGGCGCCCTGCAGCGGCTGGGCGTGACCCTCGACCGGGCCCGCCGCGAGGTCGAGGACCTCATCGGCCACGGCACGCAGGCCCCCGGGGGGCACATCCCGTTCACCCCGCGGTTCAAGAAGGTCCTGGAGCTGGCGCTGCGCGAGTCGCTGCAGCTCGGCCACAACTTCATCGGCCCCGAACACGTGCTGCTGGGGCTGGTCCGGGAGGGCGAGGGCACCGCCGTGCGCGTGCTCGCCCGGCTCGGGGTCACCCTCAACGACGTGCGCGCCGAGGTGCTCGGCTCGCTGACCGGCCACCCGTCGGCTCCGGATCCTGCTCCCGTCCCGGCCGGGAATCCGGTGCTCGACCAGTTCGGGCACAGCCTGACCGACGCGGCCCGGGCCGGCCGGCTCGACCCGGTGATCGGCCGCGACCGCGAGATCGACCGCGTCGTGCAGGTCCTGTCCTGCCGCCGAAAGAACAACCCGGTCCTCACCGGCGCGCCGGGCGTCGGCAAGACCGCCGTCGTCGAGGGCCTCGCCCAGCGCATCGTCGCCGGCACCGTCCCCGACACGCTCACCGGCAAGCAGCTGTGGTCGCTCGACCTGGGCTCGCTGGTGGCCGGCTCCCGGTATCGCGGCGACTTCGAGGAACGCCTCCGCAAGGTCCTCAAGGAGGTCCGCACCCGCGGCGACGTCATCCTGTTCGTCGACGAGATCCACACCCTGGTCGGCGCCGGCGCCGCGGAGGGCGCGATCGACGCGTCGTCCCTGCTGAAGCCGCTGCTGGCCCGCGGCGAGCTGCAGACGATCGGCGCGACGACCCACGACGAGTATCGGCGGTACATCAAGAAGGACGGGGCCTTGGAGCGCCGCCTGCAACCGGTCGAGATCGGCGAGCCGACCCCGGCCCAGGCCCTGGACATCCTGCACGGCCTGCGCGGGCGTTACGAGACCTTCCATCACGTGTCGTACAGCGACGCCGCCCTGCGCGCGGCGGTCGAGCTCGGCGACCGCTACCTCCCCGACCGCCACCTCCCGGACAAGGCCATCGACCTGCTGGACGAGGCGGGCGCCCGCCTCCGCATCGCGGGCGCTGTCGTGCCGGGTGCGGACGCGTCAGGTGCCGGTGCGCCGGCGGCGGCTGCGTCTGGGGCCGCCTCACCGGGCGCGGGCTCGTCCGGCGCGGCTTCGGTGGGCGCGGGTGGGTCCCGCGGGGCTTCGGCGGGCGCGGGTGGGTCCGGCTGGGCTTCGGCGGGCGCCGGGTCAGCGGGCGTCGCGTCGTCCGGGGCTTCCGCGCCGTCGTCGTCGGCGGCCGCTCCGACGGCTGCTCCGGCGGCGCTGCAGGTGGGCCCTGATCACATCGCGTCCGTGGTCGCCCAGTGGACCGGCATCCCGGTCCAGCGCCTGACGGAGGCGGAGACGGCCAGGCTCGTGCGCATGGAGGACGAGCTGCACCGCCACATCGTCGGCCAGCACACCGCCGTGCAGGCGGTGGCGAGGGCGATCCGCCGCGCCCGCGCCGGCCTGGCCGACCCGAAGCGCCCGACGGGCTCGTTCATCTTCGCGGGCCCGTCCGGCGTGGGGAAGTCCTCCCTGGCCAAGGCCCTGGCCGAGTTCCTGTTCGGCTCGGCGGACGCGCTGGTCCAGCTGGACATGTCCGAGTACCACGACCCGCACACCGTCTCCCGCCTCCTCGGCGCCCCACCCGGCTACGTGGGCCACGACGAGGGCGGCCAGCTGACGGAGGCCGTGCGCCGCCGTCCGTCGTCGGTCATCCTGTTCGACGAGATCGAGAAGGCCCACCCGGACGTCTTCCACACCCTCCTGCAGATCCTGGAGGACGGCCGCCTGACGGACGGCCAGGGCCGCGTCACGGACTTCACCAACACGGTCCTGGTCCTGACCACCAACCTGGGCACCCGCTTCACGTCCCCGGCCGGCTTCACGCCGACCCACCCACGCACGGCGGCGGGCCTGTCCGAGCTGAGCACCCAGTCCGACCTCCGCCAGCACTTCCGCCCCGAGTTCCTGAACCGCATCGACGAGGTCATCGTCTTCGACCCGCTGACGGAGCCGGACCTCCTCCAGATCGTCGACCTGGCGGTGACCGAGGTGGCAGCCCGCCTCGCCACCGCCCCGGCCGGCAGCTCGGGTGAGGCCGCGGCCGGCGGCTGGGGTGGCGGCCCGGGTGGGCGCGGCGTGACGCTGACGCTGACCGAGGCCGCGCGCACCCACCTGGCGGCGGCCGGCCACGATCCGCGCCTGGGCGCCCGGCCGCTGCGGCGAGCCGTGCAGCGGGAGCTCGCCGACGAGCTCTCGGCCATGATCCTGCTCGGCGAGCTGCCCGCCGGGGCCGGGGTGCTGGTGGACGCCGAGGCGGGGCGGTTGACGTTGACGGTCAGCCGGGCTGGTACGCCGGAGCGTCCGACTCCTGTCCCGGCAGGATGACGATCTCGTCGGGGCGCAGGGTGCGGGTCGCGGTCTCGCCGTCGACCCGCACCTCGTACCCGGTCGGCGGGCCGCCCGGCGACCAGCACACCCCGACGATCGTGCCCTCGCTCCTGCCCGCCGTCGTCCCGCCGGCGCCCGTCGTCCGCCCCGCCGTCGTGCCGCCCGTGCTCGTGGGCCGCCGCGGCGTCGTGCCGCCCGTGCTCGGCGTCGTCCCGCCCGTGCTCGTCCGTCCCGCCGTTGTCCCGCCCGCGTCGGACGTCCGGCTCGGTGCCGGGCCCGGGGTCGGGCGCGTCGGCGGGGTGGCGGGGGTGCCGTGGCTGGTCGGGTGGGTTGGGTGGTCGGGGGTGGGCAGGGTGATCGGCTGGTCGCGGGTGCCAGGGGCGTGGCCATGGCCTGTTGGGTGAGTCGGGTGGGTCTGATGGGTTGGGTGGGTGGAGTGGTCGGCGGGCGCGGGTGGGGTGAGCGTGCGGACGCGGGTGCCTGGGGCGTGGCCGTCGTCGGCGACGACGAGGAGGGCGTCGAGGATCTGGCGCACGCCCTCCCACGGGGCGCGGACCACGAACGGCTCGCCGCGGGCGTCCTCGACCGGGGTGACGAAGCTGCGGTAGGCGAGGTCGAGGACGTCGGCCTCGTAGCGCACGCGCCACTCCTCGGTCCAGGCGCCGCCGCGCTGGCCGGCCAGTAACGCGTCGGCGATGCGCTGCCAGCGTTGGGCGGCGCCGTCGTCGAGGACCAGCCTGGCCGCGCGGTCGGCGTCGGCGCAGACGGCGTCGATCGCCGTCTCCTCGCCCAGCTCGGCTGCCCAGGCCAGGTCGAGCGGGGCCGGGATCAGGCCGGGGCTGTCGTGGGCAACGACCAGATACAGCAGGGCCAGTAGCTCGGTGCGGCGCTCGCCGCCGTAGAACGAGCCGTCGTGGTTCGGCGGGAACCGCTCCGTGAGGTGCTCCGCCCGGCCGGTCACCATCCGGGCGGCGCGGCGGCAGTCGGCGAGCTTCACGTCAGCCGGACGGGCCTCGCGGGCGATGATCGTCCACGGGCGGCCGTCGGCGGCGAACCTCGGGTACACCGTCCGGCCCGTGCTGCCGAGGACCTCGCCGTCGCGCAGGCCGGCGGCGTCGAGTTGCCGGGCCGCCACGGAATACGCGAGGCCGGCCAGGGCCGCGTGCGCCCGCACCGCCCGGCGCCGGGCGCGGTCTCGCCGGGGCTTGCGGCCGTCGTTGCGGCCTTCCTGGTGCGGGCTCCGCTCCGGGGATTGCGCCGGGGATTGCGCTGGGTGCTGCTCCGGGGCTCGGTCGGACTGGCGGGGCAGCGGTGGTCGGGCTCCCGGTGGGGGAGCATCCGCGGTCGGTGCCGGGGCAGCCTCGGGCCCTGGCTGCTCGTCGTCGCCCGGGGTGTCGCCCGGTGCGCGGTCGGTCGGATCGGGGGTGCCCTGCGGGGTGTCCTCTGCCATCACGAGTCCTCCGGCGTCGACCCACGCTCGCACCAGTCGGACGGCGAGACTTCCGCCGGGCATCCTGCATCGATGCGCTGAGTCGGAGCCTCTTGGCCACTCCACGGCCGGCGTGGGCGACCGTGTTGGCTCAGGCAGGCGCACTGCCTGGTGACCAGAGTACCGCCTCCCCACCCTCCCCGCAGCCCACGACACCCGCCACCGGCGGGTCGCTGCGGAGGGCGGCCCGCCCGTGGCGCGGTGTCACAGGTGGGCGGTTACAGGCTGATCAGGGAACGGACGGCCAGGGCCGAGCCGACCAGGAGGACCATCGCCGCGGTGCCGGTCGGGGCCAGCCTGGTCAGGCGCGGGAGGCGGGTGGTCAGGCGGAGGCGGCCGGCCCAGCGGTCGCGAACGCGGATCAGGAGGAGGCCGGCGGCGGTGAGTACGGCGGCCATGCCCAGGCCGTAGGCGAGGACGAGGAGGACGCCGAACCAGGTCCGGCCCAGGCCCACGGCGCCGAGGAGGACGACCAGGGCCGAGGGGCTGGGTACCAGGCCGCCCGCGATGCCCATCCCCACGATGGCGAGGCGGCTCGGCCCGGCCCCGCCGGGACCGTCTCCATGAGCGTGCGAGTGCGGCCCGTGGGAGTGGAAGTGGCCAGAGGTGTGGGCCGCCGGCCCGTGGGAGTGGGAGTGGGAGTGGCCAGAGGCGTGGGCGGCCGGCCCGTGGGAGTGGGAGTGGCCAGAGGTGTGGGCCGCCGGCCCGTGGGAGTGCGAGTGTGATTCGTGGGAGTGTCCACCGCCGTCGTCCGCGTGGGAGTTGGCGTTGTCGTGCGAGTGGGTGTGGCCCTCAGCGTGCGCGTGAGTGTGGCCGTGGGTATGGGTGTGGGACTTGTGGCGGGACAGGAGCATCGCCGCGCCCACGGCCGCCACCAGGACGCCGCTCGTGACGCCCAGCCAGCCCAGGACCGTCTCGCCGGCCAGGCCGGCCGCCGTGGTCAGCAGCAGGCCCAGGACCAGGACGCCGCCCGTGTGGGTCAGCGTCACCGTCGCGCCCACCGCCAGGGCGTCGCGGGGGCGGCCCCGGCGGCCGGCCAGGTACGCGGCCATCACCGTCTTGCCGTGGCCCGGCAGCGCGGCGTGGGCGGCGCCGAGGAGCAGCGCCAGCAGCACCGCGGCCAGGCCCACGCCCACGGTCAGGTCGCGCGAGCCGACCCATCCACGCAGCTGGGCCTCCGCGCGGCCCAGCCAGCCGGGCAGGACGGGAGCGACCGACTCGCCGTCGGCGGCGGACGTCGACAGCGTCGAGCCGCCAGGAGCCACGCGCAGGTGGGCCGACCGGACGTCCGGGGGAGAGCTCAGCAGGTCGTCCGGGTAGCTGCGCAGGCCGTCGCTGCGGCTGGCCGTCGGCAGCGGCGAGTCGACGAGATGCACCCCGGAAGCCACCGCCGTCAACTCCCGCCATCCTACCCGATCCCCCCGATACCCGTTGACAACGTCCACAGTGGACTCGTCGGAGAAGTCGTACGACAGCGACAGCGAGCACTCCAGGCGGCTGGTCCGCAGGCCGGCCGACCCGTCGGAGTACCCGAAGGACGCATCGCCGACGGCCAGCGCCAGCGGCGCCCCGTCGACCCGCACCGAGAACGCCGAGGCCAGCGCCGCGCATTCGCGGGCCGCGAAGGCGGCGGCGCCCAGGTAGTCCACAGTGGACTGTGACTGGACCGTCGGCAGCTCGGCGAAGTCCGCGACCGCCAGCACGTCCAGGCCGGACGGGCGGAACGACAGCGCGCCCAGCTGGTTGACCGAGAAGTTGCCGAGCGGGTGGGCCTGGGCCGCGCCCGGGGCGACGACCAGCGCCACCAGCAGCGCCGACAGCACAACAACCAAGCGACGGAACATCACGACCCCTGCAAAGGCGAGAGCGACGGCGAGAGCGAATCCAGCGTCCGCGCGGCGATCGGCGCGTCGACGGGGGAGAACTTCGGGTTGAGGGCCAGGGCCAGCCGCAGCTGGACCCGGGCCAGGTCGGGGTCGCCGGCGGCCAGCGCGACCATCCCGTAGTGGTACGCGAGCGTCGCGTCGACCTGGCCGAGCGCGGACGCCTGCCGAGCGTACGGCAGCGCCTCGGCCGGCCGGCCCGCCTGCAGCAGGCTCCAGCTCAGCACGTCGGCCACCTCGGCGAACGGCCGCCGCTGCCACTCCTGCGCGGCGAGGGCCGCCGCCTGCGCCGGCCGGCCGAGCTCCAGCGCCAGCGCGGCCGCGCCGAGGTCGTCGGTGCCGCCGTTGGCGGTGAACAGCTGGTGCGCGGCCTGCGCGAGCACCAGCGAGGGGCCGGGGTCGCGGCCCGCGAAGCGCAGCAGCCGGGCCTGGTCGAGCAGCGCGTCGACGGTCGGCGTGCGGGCGACGACCCGCTCGAGGTCGGCGAGCGCGGCGTCCAGGTCGCCGCCGGCGGTGTCGATGCGCGCCTTGAGCTGCCAGAGGCCGGGCGTCTCGGGGTACACCCGGATCCCCAGCGTCACGTGGCGCGTCGCGGTCGCGGTGTCGCCGGCCGCCCACGCCAGCGCGGCGAGGTGCTGGTGGCAGAAGGCGACGTCGGCCGGTTCGGTCGCGCTCGCGAGGGCCCGCTCCATGAGCTGGACCGCCTCGGTGCGACGGCCGTGTTGTTCGAGGTCATAGGATCCCCGGGTGTACGAGCTGAGGCCGGGCCGCAGGTCGAGCATCCGCTGCACGGCGGCGGTCGCCTCGGCCGGACGGCCGAGCTGGGTCAGCGCGTCGGCGAGCACGCCGTGCGCGGTCGCCGACCACTGGTTGACGTCGAGGGCCTGCCGGGCGAAGCGCTCCGCGCCGGCGAAGTCGTGCCGGGCGTTGGCGAGCGCGCCGAGCCCGGCGAGGGCCGGCTCGTTGCCGTCGGGGCGCACCTCGAGGGACCGGCGCAGGGCACCCTCGGCCTTCGGGTAGTACGCCGGGTCGGCGCTGATGCGCGCCTGCTCCAGGTAGGCCTCGCCGAGCGCGGCCCAGGTGGCCCAGTCGCCCGGCACCGCGCGCAGCCGCTCCTGGTGGCGGCCGATCGCGGCGGCCAGCGGCGAGGCCGGCCGGGGGCTCTCCGTGACGGACGGGGCGGGCGCCGGGGCGGGCCGGCCGATCGTGGCGCCGATGCCGAAGAGCAGCGCAGCCGCCAGCACCACCACGGAAATCGCACGCAGTCGCACTGCATCCTCCTCAGGTCTGGGGTGGGCCGGGCGGGTCCACGGCGGACCCGCCCGGCGGGTGGGGAACTAGAGGCCGGCGCTGTTGCGGCGCCGCCACCAGCCGACGAACAGCAGGGTCCCGAGGCCGGCCGCGAGGGCCGAGGTGCCGACCGCCACCGCGGTCATGCCCGTGCCGGACTCGAACGCCGACGGGGTGGCCGCGAACGTGGACGGGCCGGCGCTGGGAACGGCCGCGCCACCACCGGTGCCGCCGCCCTTGTTGACCGCGTCGCTGTTCGGCAGGGCCAGGTACGGGAACTGCGCGCCGAACGCGTTGTCGTTCGTGTCGACCTTGTCGCCGGTCGCCAGCGCGTCGACGAGCTTGCCGGTCTGGGCCGCGCCCTCGACCGCCTGGATCGAGATGTCGACGACGTCGTCGGTGAGCCGCCGGCCGTTCGGGAAGCCCTGCAGGTCGCCGGCGAGGACACCCAGCCGGTTCGGCTGCGCGGTCACCGGCACGCCCAGGTTCAGGCGGAGCATCTCGGCCGGGCGGAACTTCGACGGGTCCACGTCGGCGTTGTTGAGCTGCGAGTTGAGGTCGGCCTTGATCGGGCCGTTCGCCTTCGTGGTGATGCCGGTCAGGAAGATCTCGGCCAGGTCGGTGCGCGGCGTGGCCGGGGCGGGGATCTTGTAGATCGCCTCGATGAGCTTCGGCAGCTCCGGGTCGGTCACCCGGGCGACGACGGCCGGGATGTCGGCGTCCTTGTCCGGGCTGATCGAGTTGAACGCGTCCTTCAGCGAGGCCGGCACGACCACCTCGTTGACCAGCGGGTTGCCGAGCCGCGACACCTGGACCTTGTCACCGGTGACCGGCGAGGCCTGTCCGGTGACCCGCGTCCTGGCCCGCTCCGTCGTCGTCCAGACGCCGATGACCGGGTTGCGCTTCGCGTCGCCCTTGAGCGCCACGTCGGAGAAGGGCACCTGCAGGGCGATGGTGTTCACGTTGTACCCCGCCAGCGTGTCCTGTCCCGTCTCGCTCAGGTCCCCGCCGTACAGCAGGTCGAACACCCGCAGGTCGAGGAAGAACGGGTCGTCGGCCTGCCCGGCGAAGACGTTCCAGCCGCCGGGGAGCCGCTTGTTGGCGTCGCCCCGCAGCTTCGCGTAGTCGGGCATGGTCGCCTTGCCCACGCGGGAGGGCGCCACCGGGGCGTCCTTGACGCGGGTCTTGAACGGCTCGCCGTGGAACGACGACTCCAGCGTGTACGTCTGGCGGAACAGCAGGTTCTCGTCGTCGAGCGAGGTGACCGGGCCGTTGGCGTAGAGGAACGTGTTGCCGCCGCGCTTGTCGACGTTCTGGAACGTCCACCGGAACACGGCGTCGGCCTTGGCGTCGCCGTCGCTGTCGACGTTGATGTTGTATACGGCGTCCGTCGCGAACGGGAAGAAGTTCGGGCCGCCGTTGGGCTCCTCGAACGGCTGCCAGTTCGCGATGAACGTGACGTAGCCGGCGCGCTCGGGGCTGACGAACGCGTAGAGGTCGGTGTTGTCGACGGCCGGGTCGGCCGCGACGAGCGGTGCCTCGCGGTGGCTGGACGCCGCTGACGTGGCCGGCCCCAGGCCGGCGAACGCGACACCGGCCGCGACCATCGCGGCGGCCGTGGCGTTCGCTGCCCGCCACCGGCCGGCTCGGGTTGTAGTGCGCATGCTCGTGGTCCTCCCGCATCGGAGGCGATCCGGGCTGTCGAACCGCCTGACGCGAGGACTTCGGAGCTACCGCACGGGATGACGGGTCACTGTGAGGTTGCCGTCACCGACCCATCCGGCGGGCCGCCGGCCACGAAGCTCAGTACTTGGGCTTCACGCCCACCGCGCCGTAGCCGTGCGAGACGCCCTCCGGTGTGCCGTCCGGCTCGGGCCGCCACTCGCCGAGCCAGACCAGGCCGGGCTCGACCAGGTCGTAGCCCTCGAACAGGCGCAGGATGTCGGCGCGGGAGCGCGGCACGATGGGCGCGGTCGACGTGCGGTACACCTCCTGCCCCTGGCTCGCGGGGGCCTCCGCGACGCCGTCGAGGGTCAGGTGCGACACCACCAGGTGGCTGCCGGGGGCGGTCGCGTCGCGCAGCCGCGCGACGATCCGGCCGGGCTCGGCGTCGTCGGGGACGAAGTGCAGCAACGACACCATGAGGATCGCGACCGGCTCGTCGAGGTCGAGGTGGCCGCGCACGTGCGGGTCGGCGAGCAGGGCGTCGGGGTCGCGCAGGTCGGCGAGGGCGACGGAGACGTTCGGGAGGTCCTCGACGAGGGCGCGGGCCTGGGCGACGGCGACCGGGTCGTTGTCGACGTAGACCACCTCGCACCCGGCACCGGCGACCTCGTGCACGTTGCCCTGGGTCGGCAGGCCGGCGCCGATGTCGAGGAACTGGCGGACGCCGGCCTCCCCGGCCAGGTACCGCACGGCGCGTTGCAGGAAGCGGCGGTTCGTGTGGGCCGCCGCGGGCGTGTCGGGGAAGATCGCCAGGATCTTCTCGGCGGCCTCGCGGTCGACGGCGAAGTTGTGGTAGCCGCCGAGGTAGTAGTCGTACATCCGGGCGACGTTCGGGATGTTCGAGTCGATCCGGCCGCTGCCCGGCCGGTCGCCGTCCTCCGGTCGCTCCTCGTTTCCGGTCGTGCGCTCACCGCTTCCGGTCATGCGGCCACCCTAAGGCCTGTTGCCGACCGGGGCCGGGCCGACTTTTGTCGTGCGGCAATCTCTTGTACAGTCGGATCCGTCGCCCCCACCTGTGCGGGCCGTCCAGCAACGGCGGTCACCCGCGGGGTGGCGACAGCGCAGGTCTGGTGCTCAAGACACGGGCGCCCTTTCGGACCTCTTCCGCGCGAGCCTGCCCTCTCCGTGTGGGGTGCCCGCTCGCCAAGTGCCGAAACCCCCTTTCGCCGCGCTTGCCGCGCCGTCGCTCGCCGCCGTTTCGAGGCGGGCCGGTGGTGCGCCGGGCGTGCGTCGTGGCACCGATCGAAAGGCTGTTGGTCGTGACTGTCGATGTGTCTGTTTCCACGGTATCCGCTGCGTCCGCCGAGGAGCGGGGTGCCGCCTCGCGGCACCGGGAGAACGACGCGCAGGCCAAGGCCCTGCTGTCGCTGATGGCGGACCTGCCGCCCGGCGCCGACCGGGCGCGGGCCCGGGCCCGGCTCATCGAGCTGTACATCCCCCTCGCCGAGTACCTGGCCCGCCGCTTCCGCAACCGCGGCGAGCAGTTCGACGACCTGGTCCAGGTCGCGAACCTGGGCCTCATCAAGTCCGTCGACGGGTTCGACCCGGACCGCGGCGCGGCCTTCACCAGCTACGCGATCCCGATGATCGTGGGCGAGCTCAAGCGGCACTTCCGGGACAAGGGCTGGGACGTGCGCGTCCCGCGGCGGCTGCAGGAGCTGCGCCTGGAGATCAGCAAGATCACCGGTGACCTCGCGCAGGACCTGGGCCGGTCCCCGACGGTCGCCGACCTGGCGGGGCGGCTGCACGTCTCCGAGGAGGAGATCATCGAGGGCCTGGAGTGCGGCCAGGCGTACCGCGCGCTCTCCCTCGACGCCCCCGTCGGCGACGCGGGCGACGGCGGCGCCAACGGCCTCGGCGACCTGCTCGGCGGCGAGGACGAGGACCTGCGCAACGTGGAGAACCGCGAGGCGCTGCGCCCCCTGCTGGCCCGCCTGCCGCAGCGCGAGCAGAAGATCATCGCGATGCGCTTCCACGGCAACCTGACCCAGTCGCAGATCGCGGCCGAGCTGGGCATCTCGCAGATGCACGTGTCGCGCCTGCTGGCCGGCGCGCTGCGCAACCTCCGCGAGCAGCTGGTCCGCGACTGACCCGCTCACCCACACGGGTGCGCGCCCGGCGCTTCGGCGGCGCCGGGCGCCCCCGAACCCCTACCGTTGCGAGCGAGGGGGTGGGCGAAATGCGTAAATCGCCGGAGTTGAAGTGGGTCCTGCGGCCGGCCGGGGGTGACCTCGCCGAGCACGCGGGCAAGGAGATCTACGCGTTCGGCGACACCGACCCGGCCGGCCGGGTCGAGGTCACCCTGACCGACGGCACCCGCGTCCGGGTCCGCCGCTCGGAACTGATCCCCTGCTAGATTCCGGCACCGTGGCCTTCGACGTCATCTGCGAGATCGAGCCGCCGACGCGGCCGGACATCCGGCACGTGCGGCACCAGATCGGGGTGCTCGCCCCGGTCGCGCACTCGTTCCTCATCCCGGACAACCACATCGGCCGGGCCACGGTGTCGAGCATCGCGGTCGCGCACGAGGTCGCCGCGATGGGCGGGCGGAGCATCGCGTGCCTGAACTCCCGCGACCGCAACCTGCTGGGGTTCCAGCGGGACATGCTGACGGCGGCGGCGTACGGGGTCGGGGAGTTCCTCTTCGTCCACGGCGACAAGCCGACCGAGGGCGGGCGGACCGGGGAGCTCACCGTCCGGACGATGATCGAGCAGGCGCGCGCGATGGGGGAGCGGCCCGGGTTCACGCCGCCCCGCATCGGCGTGGCCGCCGGGCTGCGGCCACTGCCGGGGTGGAAGCGCGCGGCCGACTTCGTGTTCGCGCAGATGAGCTTCGACGTCGACGCCCTGCTGCGGTGGCGCGAGTCGGCGGGGATCACCACGCCGGTGTACGCCGGGGTGCTCGTCCTGGCCAGCGCCGGCATGGCCCGCCGGCTGGCGGCGACGATCCCCGACATCGACATCCCGGCCGACCTGGTCCAGCGGGTCGAGGCCGATCGCCGGGCCGGGGTCGAGGCCGCCTGCGCGCAGGTGGCGGCGCTGCGCGACAGCGGCGCCTTCGACGGCGTCCACCTGGTCACCGTGTCCCGCTACCGCGAGGTCGCACTGCTGCTGGAGCACGTCCTCGCCTGACGTTGCCCCCCCCCCGTCAACGCCCCACTCTCGTCGATCTTGCAGTTGTGGTGCCCGGACACTCCGTGAATGTCCGGTTTGTCAGGCACCACAACTGCAAGATCGACGCGCGGGGAGGGCGCGGGGGCGAGGGGAGGGCGCGCGCAGGGCGCGAAGGGCGCGCGGCGGGCGGAGGGCGCGGGGCGCGGGGAGGGCGCGGGGCGCGGGGAGGGCGCGGGGGCCGCGGGGCGCGCGGAGGGTGCGGGGCGCGCGCAGGGTGCGGGGGCGCGCGGAGGGCGCGCACGGCGCGGAGGGCGCGCGGAGGGTGCGGAGGGCGCGGGTTAGCGGTGGAAGACCTGGCGGTACGTCGTCGGGGTCACGCTCGTGTGCCGCGCGAAGTGGGTCCGCAGGTTGGCCGGGGTGCCGAAGCCGGTGCGGTGGGCGATCCGCTCGATCGAGTCGCCGGTCGTCTCCAGCAGCTCCTGGGCCAGCCGGACCCGCTGGCCGACCAGCCACTGCAGCGGGGTGGTGCCCAGCTGCTCTCGGCAGCGGCGGGCGAACGTCCGGGGGCTCAGCCGCGCCTCCCGGGCCAGGTCGGCGACGGTGAGCGGCTGGTCGAGCCGCTGCCGCGCCCACTCCAGCGCCGGGCCGAGCGCGTCGGGCGACCGGGGGAACGGGCGCGGCGGCTGGGCGAACTGGGACTGGCCGCCGTCGCGGTGCGGCGGCACCACCATCCGCCGGGCCACCTCGTTGGCGACCGCGGCGCCGTGGTCGAGCCGGACCAGGTGCAGGCACAGGTCCACGGCCGCGCCGGTGCCCGCCGACGTGAAGATCGTGCCGTCCGACGTGTAGAGCACGTCCGGGTCGAACGTCACCGCCGGGTAGCGCTGCGCGAAGTCGAAGGCGTTCATCCAGTGGGTCGTCGCCCGGCGGCCGTCGAGCAGGCCGGCCGCGGCCAGCACGTAGGCGCCGGTGCAGATGGCGACGATCCGCCGGCCGTTCTCGTACGCCTTGCGGACCGTGCGGACCAGCTCCTCCGGCGGCTCGATCTGCCTGGCCCGCGCGAACGCCGGCAGCAGCACCGTGTCGGCGTCGGCGAGCGACGCGATCGGGTGCGGCGCGTCGACCGTCAGCCCGCAGCGCGCCGCGTGGCGGCCCGGCTCGACGGCGGCGAAGCGCAGCTCGTACCACGGGTCGGCGAGGTCGGCCCGGTCGATGCCGAAGACCTCGCAGGGGACGGCGAGCTCGAAGACCGGCATGTCCTCGGTGACGGCCACGCCCACGACGTGCGGCTTCCCACCCATGGCACGAATCTATCCGAGGATGGCATTCCTGCCACTCGCTGATCCGGCGGTACCGCTGAAAAATCGGGATCATGATGACTGTGCCACAAGGCGCGGCGCTCTCGATCGGGGCCGTGCTCGGGACCGGTGTGATCGCGCTCCCGGCGCTCGCCGCGCAGACGGCCGGGCCGGCGTCGCTGCTCGCGTGGGGCGCGCTGGTCCTGCTGTCGGTCCCGCTCGCCGCCACCTTCGCCGCGCTCGGCGCCCGCCACCCCGACTCGGGCGGCGTCGCCACCTACGTGCGCCGGGCCTTCGGCGACCGGGCGGCCGCGGTCGTCGGCTGGTCGTTCTTCTTCGCCGTCCCGGTCGGCGCCCCGGCCGCCGCGCTGTTCGGCGGCGCGTACGTGGCGGCCGCGCTCGGTGGCGGTACCCCCACCGTCATCGCCACCGCCGTCGGGCTCATGGTGATCGTCACCGCCGGCAACCTGGGCGGCGTCCGGGTCTCCGGCCGGCTCCAGCTCGGCCTGGCCGCCCTGCTCGTCGCCCTGCTCGTCACGGCCACCGGCACCGCCCTGCCGCACGCCGACCCGGCGAACCTGCACCCGTTCGCGCCGCACGGCTGGTGGGCGGTCGGCTCGGCCGCGGCCGTGCTGGTCTGGGGCTTCGCCGGCTGGGAGGCGGTCACCTCGCTCGCCGCCGACTTCCGCCACCCGGCCCGCGACCTGCCCCGCGCCACCGCCATCGCGCTGCTCGTCGTCGGCGTGCTCTACCTGGGCATCGCCGCCGCGAGCATCCTGGTCCTGGGCCCGGCGGCGACGTCCGACGCGCCGCTCGCCGAGCTGCTGGCGCGGGGGACCGGCGGGCAGGTCCGGGTCATCGCGGCCGGGGCGGCCGTGCTGCTCACGCTCGGTACGATGAACGCCTACTATGCGGGAGCGGCCAAGCTCGGCGCCGCGCTCGGCCGCGACGGCGCGCTGCCGGCCTGGTTCGCCCGCGGGTCCGGCGCGGGCGAGGTGCCCCGCCGCAGCCTCGCGGTGGTCGCCGGTCTCGGCGGGGTGTCGATGCTCGTGGTGGCGCTGACCGGGACGGGCACCCGGCCGCTCGTCCTGCTCACCAGCGGGAGTTTCGTCCTCGTGTACCTCATGGGCTCGGCCGCCGCCCTGCGCCTGCTGCCCCGCGGCTCCCTCGCCCGCGGCTGCGCCTGGGTGTCCCTGGTGGCGTCGCTCGTCCTGCTCGTGCTGACCGGGTGGTACGTCGCCGGGACGCTGTTCATGGCCGCCGGTGCACTGCTCTACGTCGGCTCGAAAAAATTCTTTGGCCGTGTTGTCGATCCGGAGCCGGGGACGATTGACGTAGGAGTGGAAGTGTCCACGCCACGCTAGGAGATGCACGATGGCCCAGTACCTGATCCTGATCTACGAGGACGAGTCCGGCTACGAGAACCCCGACCCGGCCGTGTGGCAGCAGGCCATGGAGGCCCACGCCCGCTTCGCCGAGCAGGTCGTCGAGCTCGGTGGGCAGCTGCTGGGCGGCAACGCCCTCCAGCCGACCCCCACGGCCACCTCGATCCGCGGCGACGTCGTCACCGACGGCCCGTTCGTCGAGACGAAGGAGGTCCTCGGCGGGTACTACCTCGTCGAGGCCAGGGACCTCGACCACGCCCTGCAGATCGGCAAGCTGTGCCCGGCCGGGTTCGGCGGCGTCGAGGTCCGCCCGGTGATGGTCTTCGAGTAGGTCGTCCCCGGTGGATCCTGCTGACATCCGGCAGGCTGTCGCCGACGCGCACCGTCGCGAGTGGGCCCGCGTGCTCGCCGCGACGGTGCGCGTCGCGCGTGACCTCGACCTGGCCGAGGAGTGCGTCCAGGACGCGTACGTCGCGGCGATGGACGCGTGGCTGCGCCAGGGCGTGCCGGTCAACCCGGGCGCCTGGCTGACGACGACCGCGCAGCGGCGGGCGCTCAACGCGCACAAGCGCGCGTCGACGCTGCGCTCGAAGCTGCCGCTGCTCGTCGTGCCGGACGCCCCCGCTGCGGAGGAGCCCGAGGACATCCCCGACGACCGGCTGCGGCTGGTGTTCACCTGCTGCCACCCGGCGCTCGCCCGCGAGGCGCAGCTCGCCCTCACCCTGCGGCTGGTGTGCGGGCTGACCACGGCCGAGATCGCCCGCGCGTTCCTGGTCAGCGAGCCCACGATGGCCGCCCGCGTGACCCGGGCCAAGAAGAAGATCGCGGCCGCCCGGATCCCGTACCGCGTGCCGTCGGCCGAGGAGCTGCCCGACCGCCTCGACGCCGTCCTCACCGTCGTCCACCTGGTCTTCACCACCGGCCACGCCGCCCCGTCCGGGGACGCGCTCGTGCGGCCCGACCTGGTCGAGCGGGCCCTCGACCTGGCCCGCACCCTGTGCGCGCTCATGCCCGACGAGCGCGAGGCCGTCGGGCTGCTCGCGATGATGCTGCTGCACGACGCCCGCCGGGCCACCCGGGTCGGGGCCGGCGGGCGGCTGCTGCGCCTGGAGGAGCAGGACCGGTCGCGGTGGGACGCGGCGCAGATCGCCGACGGCCTGCGCCTGGTCCGGGCCGCGCTGCGCGGTGGCAAGCCCGGCCGGTTCGCGCTGCAGGCCACGATCTCCGCGCTCTACAGTGAGGCCCCCACCTACGCCGACACCGACTGGGGCCAGCTGCGCGACGTGTACGACCTGCTCCTCGCCGTCTGGCCGTCGCCGGTCGTCGCGCTCAACCGGGCCGTGGTCGTGTCGATGCTGCCGCCGCCGGCGGGCGGCCCGGCGGTGGCGCTGTCCGTCGTCGACGGCCTGGCCGGCGACGCGCGGCTCGCCGCGTACCACTACCTGCCCGCGACCCGGGCCGACCTGCTGCGGCGGCTGGACCGGCCGGCCGAGGCGGCGGAGGCGTACCGGCGGGCGATCGCGCTGTGTGACAACGCCGTGGAGCGGTCGTTCCTGGAGTCGCGCCTGGCCGCGCTGTAGGCGCTGGTTGTGCCACGGACGGGCCGGCGCCCCTGCTCCCACGAGGGCGCCGGCCCGTCCGTGCTGTCGCCGCCGCTTCGGCCCGTGGCCGGCCGGAGGGCGGCATTCCACCAGGGAGCGGGGTCTAGGTCACCGGCTTGGGCGACTTCACGAGCGACGCGATCGCGCCGATCACGGACATGCCGATGGCGAGCCAGAAGACGATCATCAGTCCGTCGTGGAACGGGCCGGCGACCAGGTTCGGGAAGAACTCCCGGCCGGTCAGCGTCGCCGCGTTGGCGGGCGGGAGCTGGCCGAGCAGCTGCGGGCCGAGGAGCTCCTGGATCGGGTTGTACCCCAGGAAGGCCGCGAACAGCGTGCCCACCGGCGGCAGGGACGCGATGGTGTGCGCGGCTTCCGGCGGTACACCTTGCGCCGCCAACCCGTCATTGAGCGTCGCGGGCAGGTGACTGGAGAGGCCGGCCACCATGAGCGAGAAGAACACGCCGATCGAGAGCACCATGCCCGCGTTCTGGAACGTGGCGCGCATGCCCGACGCGGCGCCACGCAGGTGGGCCGGGACGCTCGACATGATCAGTGCGGTGTTCGGCGCGGCGAACAGCCCGCCGCCGAGGCCGTTGAGGAAGACCAGCCCGGCGAACGCCCAGTAGGCGAAGTCGGTCGGCAGGATCAGCAGGCCGCCGAAGCTCAGCGCCATGACGAGCAGGCCGACGGCGGCGAACAGCCGCGGGCCGTACTTGTCGGAGAGGTGCCCGGCGATCGGGCCGGCCGCCAGGAAGCCGACGGTGAGCGGCAGCAGGTAGATGCCGGCCCACAGCGGGGTCTCCTCGTAGCGGTACCCGTGCAGCGGCAGCCAGATGCCCTGCAGCCAGATGATGAGCATGAACTGCAGGCCGCCGCGGGCGATCGAGGCGAGCAGGCCGGCCACGTTGCCCGAGGCGAACGCCCGGATCTTGAACAGGCCGAGCGGGAACATCGGCTCGGTGACCCGCTTCTCGATCCAGGTGAACAGCGCCAGGACGAGCACGCCGCCGATGAGGCCCGCGAGGACCCAGGGGTTGGTCCAGCCCTGGGAGTGCCCGCCGTACGGCTGGATCCCGTAGGTGATCGCGGCCAGCAGCGCCGTCAGACCCACGGCGAAGGTCAGGTTGCCCCACCAGTCGATCCGGCCCGGCCGTCTGAGGCCGGTGTCGTGCAGGGAGCGGTACGCCCAGATCGTCCCGATGATGCCGATCGGCACGTTGACCCAGAAGATGGCCCGCCAGTTCCACTCGGCGAGGAGCCCGCCGAGGACGAGGCCGATGAACGAGCCGGCGATGCCGGCGACGATGTTGACGCCCAGGGCCATGCCACGCTGGGCCGCCGGGAAGGCGTCGGTGAGGATCGCGGCGGAGTTCGCCATGAGCATCGCGCCGCCGACGGCCTGCAGCACCCGCCAGCCGATGAGCCACAACGCGCCGCCGCCGCCGTCGAACGGGTCGAGCGACAGCGCGATCGAGGTGACCGTGAACAGCGCGAAGCCGAGGTTGTAGATGCGGACCCGCCCGAACATGTCGCCGAGCCGGCCGAGGGTGACCACGAGGACGGCGCTGACCAGCATGTACCCCATGAGCATCCACAGCAGGTAGCTCACGTTGCCGGGGCTGAGCGGGTTGAGGTGGATGCCGTTGAAGATCGCCGGCAGCGAGATGAGCACGATCGACGAGTTGATCGTGGCGATGAGCATGCCGAGCGTGGTGTTGGACAGCGCCACCCACTTGTAGTTCGGGTGGTCGGCGCTGGTCGGGAAGCCCCGCCTGCTCTTCTCGAGGGTGCCGGTCACCGCGCCAGCCTCTCCAGGGCGGGGAGCGCGGCGGCGATGAGCGCCTTGTCGTCGCCGGGCAGCTCGTCGAGGATCGCCGCGAGGTGCCTGGCCCGCACGGCCCGCCGCCGGGCCAGCAGCGCCCGGCCGTCGTCGGTGACGCCGACCAGGACGACGCGCCCGTCGTCGGGATCCGCGGCCCGGGCGGCCAGCCCCTCCCGTTCGAGGCGCTGGACGAGCTGGGTCATGGCCGGCTGGGTGACGCCCTCGGCGGCGGCGAGCTCGGTGAGCCGCCGCGGACCCTCGCGCTCCAGCCGGCGCAGCGTGGACGCGGCGGTGAGGCTGATGTCGTTCGGCGGGTTGCCGTGCCGCAGCTGGCTGAACAGCCGCTCGACCGCCGACGCGAGCCGCGCCGGGTCGAGCTGGGCGGTGTCCGGTGCTGGTGCTTGCGCTGTGGCGCCGGGCGTGGTCTTCGCAGCGGCAGGCATGCTCTATTCGTATCACGCGCTTATAGAAGCGGCTTATGCAGTTGGACCTACCTCACCCCGCCGGGCGCGTGATCTCACCCGGCGGGGGTTCGGTACCGCTCTTCGGGGTGGCTAGATGCAGCTCTGGTGCTCGACGATCGTGAGGCCGTCGACCAGGTTGCCGTAGCCCTCGTCGGTCGAGGCGCTCTCCACCGCGGTCAGCGTGACGCGGGTCGACGTCTGCCCGGGGCCGGTCTTGTACCAGCCGTAGAGCCGCTTCCACTGCACGTCGCTGGCGCTGTTGGCGTACGCGAACGTGGACCCGACGCCGTTGACGCTGCCGTCGTTCTTCGGCGTGCGGCCGAAGTGGATCTGCGTGGCGTCGACGTCCTTGCCGCCGGACGTGTCGCGGGCCCGGATCCAGAACGACCAGTAGATCTTCGTGTTCGGCTTGGTCTTGATGTCCTGGTACACCGAGTTGCCCGAGCCGGTCGCGTTGAGCTCGGCGAACTGCTTGCCGAAGCGGGCCGGCACCCCGTTGCCGCCGCCCCAGATCTCGATCTTGCCGTCGGGGTCGTCGGTGCGCCACCCCTGGACGTCGTCCTCGTCGAACTGGTACCAGTTCTGCTTCGCGCCCAGCTTCGGCAGCTCGAAGCCGCCGTTCACGGTCATCTCCCTGCAGACGGCCGACCCGGCGCGCTTGACCTTGCCCGCGCTGAAGGTGGCGCCGCCTCCGCCGCCGGTGCCGGCGGCGTGGGCCGGCGCGCCGATGAGCGTGGCGAGCAGGGCGGCCGCGCCGATGGCGGGCAGGCCGCGGTTGAGCTTGAACATGTGCTGATCCCCCGTCGTCCGCCACGGCAGCGCTGCCGTGGCACCTCCGACGGGAAGCCAAACACGGCGGGCCCGGCGCGATCGGCGAGATCGGATAATTTCCGTATTTCGGACAGTTTTCTCGAACCGGTCGGCTGTGCCGCCTGGCTCAGCCCGCTGTGGCCTGCGGCCTGCCCGCCCGGGGCGCACGGCCTCCGCGACCGCGCCGTGGCCCGGGCCGACGTCACCCGGCCGCGGCCGGTCCCGCCGCCCCGGGTGCGGCGCCACCGTCGCCGCCGGCCCCGCCCGGCGCGCCCTCGGCGCCGCGCCTTCCCCGGCCGCCCGTGCCACCGCCGCGGCGGCGTATGTACAGCCGGGCCAGTGGCTCGGCCGCGCGGGCCGCGAGCGGGCCGAGGACGGCGAGCACGAGCACGTACGCGGCGGCGAGCGGGCCCAGCTTCACGTTCGCGCCCGCGGCGACCGCCAGCCCGGCGATGACGATGTTGAACTCCCCGCGGGGCAGCAGCGCCGCGCCCGCCCGGACCCGCCCCGGGACGGCGATGCCGGCCCGCCGCGCGGCGATCCAGCCGGTCGCCAGCTTCGACAGGATGCCGCACAGCGCGAGCAGCGCCGCCACGCCGAGGACCGGCGGGAGCTTCCGCGGGTCGGTCTGCAGGCCGAAGAACACGAAGAACACCGCCGCGAACAGGTCCCGCAGCGGCATGAGCAGCTGCCGCGCGGTGTGGGCGAGCGGCCCGGAGAGCGCGATGCCGACGAGGAAGGCCCCGACCGCGGCCGACACCTGCAGCAGCTCGGCCACCCCGGCGACGAGGAGGGTCAGGCCGAGGACCTTCAGCAGGAGTACCTCGTCGCTGTCGCTGGCCACGAACCGCTCCACGACCGTGCCGAACCGCAGCGCGACGAGCAGGACGAAGCTGACCGTCGCCGCGGCGATCGCCAGGGTCACCGCGCCGCCGAGCACCCCGAAGCCGGCCAGGAGGGCCGTGAGGATCGGGAGGTACAGCGCCATCATCAGGTCCTCGAAGACGAGCAGCGACAGCACGACCGGCGTCTCGCGGTTGCCGAGCCAGCCGAGGTCGCCGAGGACCTTCGCGGTGATGCCGGACGACGTCACGTACGTGATGCCGCCGAGCGCGACGGCCGCCGCGACCCCCCAGTCGAGGATGAGCGCCGCGGCGACGCCGGGCGTGGCGTTGAGCACGAGGTCGACGAGGCCGGCCGGCGCCGACGAGCGCAGCGTGCCGACGAGCTCCGGCGCGGTGTACTCCAGGCCGAGCGTGAACAGCAGCAGGATCACGCCGATCTTCGCGCCGGCCGAGATGAACTCGGTGCTGGTCGTCAGCGGCAGGACGCCGCCGACGCCGAACGCCAGGCCGGCCACGAGGTACAACGGGATCGGCGAGATCGAGAACCGCAGCGACAGTGCCCCGAGCAGCCCGAGCGCGAGGATGACGGCGCCGAGCTCGATGAGGATCGTGTCGTGCTGCACGCCGCCCTAACCGTCCGTCAGCAGCGTCGCGACACCCTCGGCGCCGGCGGCGGTCCCGACCACGACGACCAGGTCGCGCGCCAGCAGCCCGAAGTCGGGCCGCGGGCTGGCGATGACCTCGTTGCCCCGCACGACCGCGACGACCGAGGCGCCCGTGCGCGTGCGGGCCCGCGTGTCGCCGAGCGTCCGCCCGTCGTACGGCGACCCCGGCGTGATCACGAGCTGCTCGGTCACCAGCCCGGCGACCTGCCGCTGCATCTCCGCGAGCTGCTCGACGATCCGCGCGGTCCCGAGATACTCGGCGACGGCGTTGGCCTCGCCGGCCGACAGGGCCACCGACACGATGCTGGTGTCGGGGTCCTCGGTGTCGTAGATGACCAGATCCCGCCGCCCGCTGCGGTGCGAGACGATCCCGATGCGACGGCCACGACCGGTCGTCACCACGTGACTCGTGCCGATGCCGGGCAGGTCGGTGCGCTGGACGTCCATAGCCCATCGTATCGAGATGCCCGATCTCGCGATGGCACAGTGCGATATGCCGGCAGCACACCGTGACGCCACGGGGGCCCGCCCCGGCTCGGCGGCGACGGCTCAGCCGCGCAGCGCGACGGCGAGCTCGTGGCACGCGCGCAGGACCGCCGCCGCGATGTCCTCGGCGTGGTCGTCGGTGAGGCGGGCCAGCGGCACGGCGCAGCTGATCGAGTCGGTGACGACGAACCCCGAACTCCGGTCGCCGGTCGCCCTCGCGTGCCGGCCGCGCCCCTGGTCACCGGCCCGGTGCGCACCGCGTTCGCCGGTCCGGCCGCCGCTCAAGTCGCTCTCGCCGTCGACGGGCCCCGGCCCGCCGGGCGCCGGCAGCAAGGCGGCGGCGATGCAGCCGATGCCGGGGATCATCTGCCCCCGCTCGTACGCCCACCCGCGCTCCCGCGCCTCGGCCAGCTCGGCGAAGAACGCCGCCCGGTCGACCACCGAGTCGACGGTGTGCGCCTCCAGCCCCTGGTCGAGCAGCGCCTCGACCTCGGCCGGCGACCGGTACGCCAGGATCGCCCGCCCGCTCGCCGCCGCGTACGCCGGCAACCGCCGCCCGACCGGCGTGCCCGCCATGTCCCGCGACGACTCCCGGCCGGCCAGGCACACGATCGCGGTGCCGTCGAGCCGGACCAGCCGGAACGACTCGTCGACGAGGTCCCGCGCCCGCGTCAGGATCGGCCCGGCGAGCCGCGCGGCCCGGTCCCCGGACAGGAACGCGCTCCCCGGCCGCAGCGCCCCGACCCCGATCGCGAACGTCATGCCCCGCGCCCGATCCACCCCGCCCCGTGCCCGGGCGGGCCGGCCCCCGGGCACGACGGCCCGCCCGACGTCCCGGCGCGCCGGCCCGTCGGCGACCCGCGCGCCCGTCACGTGGGCGCCCGCCGGATCGGTGCCGGGTGCGTGGGTGCCGGGGGAGCCGGCGGAGCCGGCCGGCGCATCGGCAGCCGCGAGGCCGGCGCCCAGCGGGCCGGCGCCCAGCGGGTCGGCGTCGGGCGCGTCCGCGTCCGGTGCGTCGACGGTGTAGGTCTCGCCGGTGTAGCCGTCGGCCGGGTACGCGTCCACCCAGCCGCGGTCGACGAGCTGCTTGAGCCGCCCGCGCAGCACCTTCTCGGGCAGGCCGACCTGCCGCAACAACGCGTCGAACGTCATCCGGTCCGACGCGGCGGCCAGCCGTTCCAGCAAGTCCAGGGTCGGGCTCTCATCGGGCATTCAGCGTGCGTTTCCCATCTGCGTTTCCCCCGAAACATGTTTCTCCCCCGTTTTTTGCCCGGCGTCAATACCCGGCCGGCCACATTGTCCGTTTCATCCGCAGCTACGTCGCATGATCCGCCTGCTGTGGCCCTTTTTGTCACCCCCGGGTCCGGCCGAGGACAATGGACCGCTGGAACATTCCGGTGGCCAATAGTCCGGAGCGGAATACTGACCGCACGGCTACCGTCTCCGCGCGCCCGCGGCAATAGGCATCGGCTCCATGGAGAAAACGACCGGTCATGGGCGGCCACCACGGGTCGTGCGGACCAGCGGGAACGGCAGGGTCTCCCGGATCGAGCGTCCGGTCAGCAGCATGACGAGCCGGTCGACGCCCAGGCCCAGGCCGCCGCTCGGCGGCATCGCGAACTCGAACGCGTCCAGGAAGTCCTCGTCGAGCTCCATCGCCTCCGGGTCGCCGGCCGCGGCCCGCAGCGACTGCGCGGTCAGCCGGGCCCGCAGCTCGACCGGGTCGACCAGCTCCGTATACGCGGTGCCGAGCTCCATCCCGAACGCCACCAGGTCCCACCGCTCGGCCAGCCGCGGGTCGTCGCGGTGCTGGCGGGTCAGCGGCGACACGTCGACCGGGAAGTCGGTGTAGAACGTCGGCCGGACCGTCGTGCCCTCGACCAGGTGCTCATACAGCTCCAGCACCAGCTGCCCGTGCGTCCAGTCCTCCTGCCAGGCGACGCCGAGCTTGTCGGCGAACACCCGCAGGTCGCCGACGGACGAGTCCGGCGTGATCGAGAGGCCCGGCCCCGCGCCCGGCAGCGCCTTCGCGACCGCCGAGGACACCGCCGTGTAGACGGGCACGACCGGCCACTCGTCGCGCAGGTCCACCTCCGTCTGGTCCGGGCGGCGCAGCACGGGGGAGTCGCCGGCGGCCGCCAGGACCAGCTCCCGGACGAGCTCCCGCATGCTGGTGTAGTCGCCGTACGCCTCGTACGCCTCCAGCATCGTGAACTCCGGGTTGTGCGTCGCGTCGACGCCCTCGTTGCGGAAGTTCCGGCCGATCTCGAAGACCTTCTCCACCCCGCCGACGGCGAGGCGCTTCAGGTACAGCTCCGGCGCGATCCGCAGGTAGAGCCGCATGTCGTAGGCGTTGCTGTGGGTGGTGAACGGCCGCGCGTTGGCGCCGCCGTGCACCGGCTGCAGCACCGGCGTCTCGACCTCGACGAACCCCCGGCTGTGCAGGGCGCGCCGCAGCGCGAAGCTCACCGCCGACCGGGTGCGGACCATGTCGCGGGCCGACTGGTTGACGATGAGGTCGACGTGCCGCTGCCGGACCAGCGCCTCCGCGTCGGCCATGCCCTTGTGCTTGTCGGGCAGCGGCCGCAGGCACTTGGCGGTGAGCTGCCACCGGTCGGCGAAGACGGTCAGCTCGCCCCGCTTCGAGGTGCCCACCTCGCCGACGACGCCGACGTGGTCGCCGAGGTCGACGGTCGCGGCGAAGCCCGCCGGCGCCGCCGGGGACGGGGTCGCCGGGGACGGGGCTGCCGGGGACTGGGTTGCCGGGGCTGCCGGGGACGGGGCTGCCGGGGACGCCGGGCCCGGCGGGGCCTCGGTGACCAGCACCTGGATGTCGCCGGTCCAGTCACGCAGCGTGGCGAAGCACAGCGCGCCGTGGTCGCGCAGCCGCACCACCCGCCCGGCGATCGCGACCCGGTCGCCGGTGTGCGTGTCGGGCGCGAGCCCCTCGTGCCCGGCCCGGGCCGCGGCGATCGTGTCGGTGCGGTCGAACCCCGGCGGATACGGCTCGATGCCCGCGGCCCGCAGCGCCGCCGTCTTCGCCAGCCGGACCCGGACCTGTTCGGGCCGCCGCGGCTCGCGCGGTGCCGCCTCCGCCTCCGTCTCCGCCTCCGTCGCGGCGCCCGTGGCAGCGGCCGCGGTGCCGGCGGGCACGGCGGTGGTGATCAGCTCCCGGTACTGCTCGGGCCCGGTCGCCGTGCCCCGCCGCAGCAGGGTCCGCAGCCGCGGCACCACGACGAACCCCTCGGCGACGCCGGACGCGAGCCCCACCTTGGCCAGGTCCCGCACGTCCTCGAAGCACAGGAACCGCGGCAGCCACTGCGGGTGGTACTTCACGTTCGACCGGTACAGCGACTCCAGCTGGAACCACCGCGACGCGAACAGCAGCAACGCCCGCCACAGCCGCAGCACCGGCCCGGCGCCGATCCGCGCGCCCTCCGCGAACACCGCCCGGAACACCGCGAAGTTCAGCGACACCCGCTCGACGCCGAGCCGCGGCGACTCCCGCATGAGCGCCGCCACCATGTACTCGATCAGCCCGTTGTCGGAGCTGCGGTCGCGCCGCATCAGGTCGAGCGACAGCCCGTCGGGGCCCCACGGCGTGAACGACAGCAGCGCCACCTCCCGCCCGTCGCGGTTGTGGGCCTCGACCAGCACGCACCGGCCGTCGTTGGGGTCGCCGAGCCGGCCCAGCGCCATCGAGAACCCGCGCTCGGTCTCCGTGTCCCGCCAGCGGGCGGCCAGCTCGATGATCCTCGCCATCTCGGCGGCGCCGATCTCCGAGTGCCGCCGGACCCGCACCGTGTAGCCGGCGCGCTCGACCCGCCGCACCGCCTGCCGCACCTGCCGCAGCTCCGGCCCGTCGAGGTCGAAGTCGCGCACGTGCAGGATCGCCTCGTCGCCGAGCTCGATGACCCGCAGCCCGGCCCGGGCGAACGCGGTCGCGCCCTCCTCGCTCGCGCCCATGACCGCGGGCGTCCACGCATACTCCCGGGCCTCCCGCAGCCACGCCTCGATCGCCGGCGGCCACGCGCCGGGCTCGCCGAGCGGGTCGCCGCTGGCCAGCGACACCCCGAACACCACGCGGTAGGTCACCGCGGCCCGCCCCGTCGGGGAGAAGATGACCTCCTTGTCGCGGCGGGTCGCGAAGTAGCCCAGCGAGTCCCGCCGGCCGTGCTCGGCCAGCAGCTCGCGGACGCGCCGCTCCTCGTCGACGTCGAGGGAGGCGATGACCCGCTGCGAGCGCAGCAGCACGAACAGGGCGGCGAAGAGGGCGATCGCGCCGAACGCGCCGAGGACCAGGTTGACCCAGCCGGGCGCCCGTCCGTGCCGGCCGATGTCGAACGCGAAGGCCCCGCCGAGGACGATCCGCCCGCTGTAGAGCAGCCGCCCCGCCCCGGCGCCCACCGACCCCGGGAACAGCTCGACGAGCCCCCACCCGGCGACGGTGAACGCGGCCAGCAGCCCGGCCAGCGTGGCGAGCGACTTCGGCAGGCTGGCCCGCTGGACCTTGGCCCGGAACTCGCCGCGGGCCAGCCAGAGCAGCGCGAGGAGCACCGCCGTCACGACGACGTTGGTCAGCGCCGCCCCGACGCCGTGGAAGGGCAGCCTCAGCTCGTGGGCCTCGGCGCCGCGCTCGCCGACGTCGAGCAGCACGAACGCGTCGTAGAGCGCCTGCAACCCGAAGAAGATCGCGAGCAGCCAGAACGTGATGTGCTTGCGGTTGTGGATGCCGGCGGCGAGCGTGACGAGCAGCGCCGCGTAGCCGACGTTGGCCGGCGCGGGCACCAGCAGCGCGTCGATGGTCGCGCGGACCGGGTGCACCCGGGAGCCGAGGGCGGCGCTCACCGCGGCGACCGCGCTCAGCGCGGCCACCAGGAGCAGCCCGGCGGCATACCAGTCCGGCACCCGCCGGATCGCCCGGGCCAGCCTGGCCGGTGCGGTCATCGCGGCACCTCCCGGTCGAAGACCGCGAACGTCGGTGCGTCGAGCACCGCGAACGTCACGTGCGTGAACCCGCGCGGGATCTTGAGCTGCTCGGCGAAGGCGCGGGCGACCGTCGCCGGGTCGTTGCGGAACACGCCGCAGCCCCACGCGCCGAGGACGAGCCGCCGGTGCCCGTGCGCCCGCGCGACGTCGAGCACCCGCCCGGCCCGCCGGAACAGCGCGTCCGGCACGGCGGCGAGCCGGTCGGGCTGGTTGCGCTCGACCGCGCCGCGGTTGGGCGCGGCGGCGGTCAGGAACGACACCGGGACCGGCCGCTCCCACAGGGCGCCGCGGTCACCCCGGAACACCGGCACGCCGGGTGAGTGGATGACCCGGTCGCTGTAGGTCAGGTCGGGGTCGTCCCGGTGGTGCTCGTAGAAGCCGGGCGCGGCGAGCTGCGCCGAGTACAGCGCGGAGGCGCGGGCCAGGCTCTCCTCCTGCGCCTGGGCCCCGTTGCGGAACCCGCCGCCGGGGTTGCGCGCCGAGGCGAACACCAGCACCGCCAGGGGGCCGCCGAGCCGGCTGATCGCCCAGAGCGTCGACTCCTGCGTGACCTCTACTGTCACCGTAGCGCCGTCCGCGGGCGGATCCGGGGCCAGGGGATCGTCCGGGAGGTGCAGCCGGGTGCCGGCCACCGCCCTGGCCACGTCGTCGGCGAGGTCGACGCGGCCCGAGGGCCCGTCATACCACCCGCGCTCGACGATGGTCAGGGTATCGCTGGCGATCGCTCGCAACCGGCTACTCACGGGCCTCATCATGCCCGAGGGCGCCGACAATTTTCGGGCGACGCCGGGTGACCCTTACGGACCGTGTCGCCCGATCACTCGCTGTGCTGCTCGATGTACCGCTGGGGATCCTTGTCCCGGAAGCTGAGCCCCTTGCCGCTCGGGTGCTCGCCGTAGAACGTCAGCCAGCGCTCGCCCAGCTCCAGCCGCAGCTCCATCCCGGCGTGCCGGCGGAAGTCGGGCAGGACCTCGTCCTCCTCCTCGGCCAGGTGCTCGCTGTTCTCCGTGCGCGCGTCCCGGACCGCGGCCCACCAGGCGTCGGAGCCGACCGGGTGCCGCTTCGACTCCTCGATCGCGTCCCGGATCTTGTTGTGGTCGCGGATCGCGTCGTCGGTCTCCTCCTCCGCGCCGCCGGAGTCCTGCTTGAGCAGGTGCGGGTAGAGGATCCGCTCCTCCGCCTCGGCGTGGATGTCCAGGTGCAGCGCGAGCGCGTCCCACACGGCGGCGAGCTGCTCCTCGCCCCGCGCGTCGTCGAGGCGGGCGAACCCGCGCCGGAAGGCGGCATGGTCGTCGAGGATCAGCGCGGTGATGTCGTCCATGCGGACCTTCATCACCCTGCGGACGGGATTTCAAACGGCGGCCTCGATCGCCTTGCACACCGCCTCGACCACGGTGACGCGAGCGGTCGCCTTGTCGTCGGCGGCGACGACCGTCCACGGCGCCGCCGGGTGGTCGGTGCGGGCCAGCATGTCCTCGATGGCCTCCTTGTACGCGGAGCGCTTCTTGCGGTTGCGCCAGTCCTCGTCGGTGAGCTTCCACGAGCGCAGCGGGTCGTTCGACCGACTCTCGAACCGGCGCAGCTGCTCCTTGGACGAGATGTGCAGCCAGAACTTGACCAGGATCATGCCCTCGGCGGCGAGGGTCCGCTCGAACTCGGCGATCTCGTCGTAGGCGCGGGTCCACTGCTCCCGCGTGGCGAAGCCTTCGACGCGCTCCACGAGGACCCGCCCGTACCAGGACCGGTCCAGCACCGTCATCCCGCCCCAGCCCGGCAGGACGGGCCAGAACCGCCAGAGAAAATGGTGCCGCTTCTCGTCGTACGTCGGGGCGGCGAACTGCGCCACCCGCACGTGGCGCGGGTCGAGGTGGTCGACGAGGCGCTTGATCGAGCCGCCCTTGCCCGACGCGTCCCACCCTTCGAACACCACGCAGAGCGGCGGTCCCAGCTTCCGGTCGCCGCCGGCCGGGATCTGCCCGCCGAGCGTCAGCCGCAGCCGCAGCAGCCGCTCCTGGGCCTGGGTCAGCCGCCGCTGCGCGACGTCCCTGGGCAGGACAGCGCCCTGATCGACCTGCGCGAGTCGTTTCATCCGACCAGCCTCCCACGTGATCCAGGGAACTGAGTTCCCGCTGAGGATCGGGCACGCGCGGGGACCGGAAGATGCGACCCTCATTGCATGGGGGCCAACCGCAAGCGGGTGCTGCGTGTCGCCGGGCTCCTGCTCGTCCTGGTCGTCGCCGGGGTCACGCTCAGGGACGACCTGCCCGACCCGGGCCAGACGTTCGACACCCTGACCTCGGCCCACCCGTGGTGGCTGGTGCTCGCGGCGGCCGCCGAGCTCACGTCCCTGCGGCACTTCGCCCTCCAGCAGCGCCGCCTGCTCGCCGGTTTCGGGGTCGCCATGTCGGTGCCGCGGGCGTTCGCGGTGACGTTCACCCGCTCGGCGATCTCCTTCAGCCTGCCGGCCGGCTCGGCGGTCTCCGCCGGCTTCGCGTTCCGCCAGTTCCGCACGGCCGGCGCGAGCCGCCGCACCGCCGGCGCCGTGGCCGTCCTGTCGTCGGTGCTCTCCGGCGTCGCGCTCGTGCTGATGTACGGCGCGGTCGTCCTCATCCCCCGGGGCGGCGCGACCGGCAACACCGACACCCTCGTCCTGGTCAGCGGCCTGCTCGTCGTCGCGGCCCTGGTGTTCGGCGCCGACTTCCTGTTCTCCCGGCGCGCGGTGTCCGCCGGCGAGCTCGACGGCGCCGAGCCGGACGAGCACGGCGCGCGGGCCGCCGTGCGCCGCACCCTGACCGACCTGCGCCGCCTCCCGCGCAGCTCATGGGTGCTGTCCCTGCTCCACGCGACGGTCAACTGGGGCCTCGACTTCGCCTGCCTGGCGGCGACCGCCGCCGCGTTCGACATCGACGTCAGCCTGGTCAGGCTCGCCACGGTGTACCTCACGGTGCAGCTGGTCCGGCAGATCCCGATCAGCCCCGGCGGCATCGGCGTGGTGGAGGTCGCGCTGCTCGCCGGCCTGGTCTCGGCCGGCGCCGCCCAGGGCCCGGCCGCGGCCGCGATGCTCGTCTACCGCCTCCTGTCGTGCTGGATGATCATCCCGCTCGGCCTGCTGGCGTACGCGGTCCTGCGCCGCAGCCGCCGGGCCGAGCCGGTCGCCGAGCCCGTGGCCGTGCCCGAGGTATCACATACCTAACAGTGATCTTTCAAAGCTTACATGCGAATGTTAGATTCGGCGGGTGCCCGTGCCCGACCGACTCGACCTGACGCTGCGCCTCGTCCGGGGCAGCGGCCGCCTCTCGCTGGCCGACCTCGCCGAACGCCTCGGCGTCTCGGAGATGACCGTCCGCCGCGACCTCGACCAGCTGCAGGAGCAGGGCCTGGTCCGCCGGGTCCGGGGCGGCGCCGTCGCCCTCGACGTCCCCGCCGACCAGGCCGGCTTCACCGTCCGCGAGCAGTGGCAGTCCGGCACGAAGGCGCGCCTCGCGCGGGCCGCGGCCGCCCTGGTCGAGCCGGGCAGCACGGTCCTGCTCGACGCCGGCACGACCACCGCCGAGCTCGCCGCCCACCTGCCGGCCCGCGCCCCGCTCACGGTGGCCGTGCTGAGCCTGCAGGCCGCGGTACGCCTGGCCGACCAGCCCGGCATCCGCCTGCTCGTCATCGGCGGCGAGTCGCGGGCGGGGGAGCGCAGCCTGGTCGGGCCGCTCGCCCTGAGCGCCCTCGACCAGCTGCGCTTCGACACGTTCGTGATGTCGATCGGCGCCGTCCACCACGACCTCGGCTGGTCCGAGTTCGACCTCGACGACGCCGCCGTGAAGCGGGCCGCCCTCCGCCGGGCCGGCCGCACGCTCGTCGTCGCCGACGCCACCAAGCTCGGCGTGCAGGCCTTCGCCCGGGTGGCGCCCCTGGAGGCCGTCGGCGCCCTGGTGACCGACTCCCTGTCCACCCCGGCCCCGCCCGCCGCGACCGAGACTCTCGCCGCGCTGCGGGCCGCCGGTGTCGAGATCTATCGTTGCGAGGAGCTGCCATGATGATCCTGGTCGCCGGCCCGTACCGTTCGGGCACCGGGGACGACCCGGCCAAGCTGCGGGCCAACGTCGACAGCATGAACGACGTGGCCGTGCGGCTGTTCCGGCAGGGGCACCTGCCGGTCACCGGCGAGGCGCTCGCGCTGCCGCTGATCGAGCGGGCCGGCTCCGGTACCGTCGGGGATGCCGTCTTCGACGAGATCTTCCATCCGATCTCGTCCCGGCTGCTCAGCCGCTGCGACGCGGTGCTGCGCGTGGGCGGCCCGTCCGCCGGCGCCGACGAGATGGTCCGCCAGGCCCGCGCCGAGGGCAAGCTGGTGTTCACGGCCCTCGACGACGTCCCCGGGCCGGCGTGACGGCGCCGCACGTGCGGCCGGCCGGGTGTTGCCGGGCTGCTCGTGCCCGCAAGCCCGGCGCAACGCCGGAGCGCCGCGACGGGTTCGTCGCGGCGCTCCGTTCGCCCGGGCTGACTAGTGGATGATGACCGGCGCCTGCCGGTCGCCCGCCACGTCGTCGTCGAGGTGCGACACCTCGCGCTTGCGCGGCAGGAACGCGATCGGGATGAACGTCGCGAGCACCAGGATGAAGCCCACCCAGTACGTCGAGGCGAACGAGTCCGCCGCGAACTCCAGGCCCTTGCGGATCAGCTCCGGCGGCGCCGGGAACTGCTGCAGGATCTCCGGCTTCAGCTGCGACGCGATGGCGAGGCCCGCCTCGGTGACCGGCTTGCCGGTCTGCGGGTCGACGGCCCCCGGGATCGGCGTCGAGTTGTTGAGGTTGCTGGTCAGGATGACCGACATGACCGCGCCGCCGATCGAGCCGCCGATCTGCTGGAGGATGTTCACCAGCGTCGAACCGCGGGCCACCTCGTGGTGGGTGAGCGTCTTGAGCGCCGACGTCATGATCGGCATCATCGTGCCGCCCATGCCGAGGCCCATGACGAACAGCGACCCGCACAGCAGCCAGTAGGACGTGTCGACCCCGACCTGCGTGAACGTGAAGAACCCGCCGGCGATGAGCACCATCGCGAACGGCACCGTGCGCCCGACCGGGATCTTGTCCGAGAGCATGCCGGCGATCGGCATCGTGAGCATCGCGCCGATGCCCTGCGGCGCCATGAGCAGGCCGGCGTGCAGCGTCGACTGGCCCCGCACCTGCAGGAAGTAGCTTGGGAACAGCAGGCCGGCGCCCATGAACGCGATGATGAACACGAACAGCGACAGCGACGCGATCGTCAGGTTGCGGTTCTTGAACAGCCGCAGGTCCAGCAGCGGATGCTGCGGCTTGAACGAGTAGAACACGAACCCGATGACGAGCAGGGCGCCGACGAGCATCGGCAACCAGACCTTCGTCGCCGTGATGGTTGCGGTCTCCGGGAGTGAGGACACGCCGAACAGGAACAGCGCGAGGCCCGGCGACAGCATCAGCATGCCGAGGAAGTCGAACGACTCCGACGGCTCCGGGCTGTCAGACGGCAGCGCGAACCAGGCGTACACGAGCGCGATGAGGCCGATCGGCAGGTTGATCAGGAAGATCCAGTGCCAGCTCGCCACGTCGATGAGCCAGCCGCCGAGGATCGGGCCGCCGATCGGGCCGAGCAGCATCGGGATGCCGAGCACGGCCATCAGCCGGCCGATCCGGTGCGGGCCGGCGGCCCGGGTCATGATCGTCATGCCGAGCGGCATGAGCATGCCGCCGCCGAGGCCCTGCAGCACGCGGTAGCCGATGAGCTGGTTGATCGAGTCGGCCGTCGCGCACAGGCCGGAACCGACGGTGAACAGGAACAGCGCCAGCATGTACAGGCGCTTGGTGCCGAAGCGGTCGGCTGCCCAGCCGCTCAACGGGATCACCGTCGCGAGCGCGAGCGTGTAGCCGGTCATCGTCCAGGCGACCCGCGCGTACGACGCGTCGAACTCGTTCTGGAACGTCGGCAACGCGACGCTCACGACCGTCACGTCGAGAATCGACATGATCGCGCCGAGCACGATCACGCCGGCGATCTTCAGGACCGCCGCGTCGAGCTTATTTGAAGCCGCTACGGGCTGGTCGGCCACAAGTTCCCCCAAGACAGAGCCGTTGAAGAATGGGCGGGTGGGTGTTCGGCAGGCGCGCCTGCCGGCCCCGTCCATGATCGCGGCGTGACCGCATAATCACTGACAGGACCCGGTTTTCGAAGCCACGTTCGAATGCTCCCTCACAGTACGCGGCCGGTGTTTCGAGCCGCCGCCGAGTTCCCGGATCGCGACGCGCGCCACGTCACAACGACCCCGGTCGCTGGTCCATTCGGGCGCTGGGCGATACTGATGTCAGGAAAGGTGTGGGCGCATTTCCGAGTCCCGCTCACCGCGGTGAGGGTAAGCTAAGCTTTCCGGGTGAACGACCAGGCGCACCACGTGAGCCAGCACGCCGGCACGCACGTCGATCCATCCGCTGCGCCGCCTGCCGACGTCCACCCCGTCCGGCGCAACACCAAGCAGCGCGACGCGGTCATGACCCTGCTCGGCGACGTCGACGGCTTCTACAGCGCCCAGGAGCTGCACGTCATGCTCCGTGAGCGCGGCGCCAACGTCGGCCTCACGACCGTCTACCGGACCCTGCAGCTGCTCGCCGAGAGCAACGAGATCGACGTCATGCAGGTGCCGGGGAGCGACACGCGCTACCGCCGGTGCAGCGGACGCCACCATCACCACCTGGTCTGCCGCAGCTGCGGCCGCACCGTCGAGGTGCTCGGGCCGGCGGTCGAGCGCTGGGCCGACCGGATCGGGGAGGAGCACGGCTTCACCGACGTCAGCCACACGCTGGAGATCTTCGGCACCTGCGGCCGCTGCGCGCGCTGAGAGGCGGCCCGCAGGCTGCTGCGCGCGCTGAGAGGCGGCCCGCAGGCCGCCTCTCACCCGCCTTACAGCAGTTCGCGCAGGGCCTCGACCAGCAGCCACGCGCCAAACAGCGCGAACAGGGCCGCCGCGCCGTACTTGATGGCCCGCTCCGGCAGCCGCTTGCCCAGCATCCGGCCGACCAGGATGGCCAGGGCGTCGGCGGCGACCATGCCGACGGTGGAGCCGATCCAGGTACCGAACCATCCGTGCTGGGTGGCGAGGGTGATGGTCGCCAGCATCGTCTTGTCGCCGAGCTCGGCGAGGAAGAACGCCACGCCTACGGCCACGATCGCCGACCGGTTCGTCTTCTCGGCCTTGGACCGCTCCTCGTCGGTGAGCCTGTCCCCGCGCAGGGTCCACGCGCCGAACGCGAAGAACGCCAGCGCCGCGACGAGCGAGATCCAGCCGGTCGGCAGTGCGGCGCCGAGGCCGTAGCCGACGCCGACCGACACGAGGTGCACCACCGCGGTGGCGACGGTGATGCCGATGAGGACCGGCACCGGACGGAACCTGGTGGCGAACGTCAGCGCCATCAACTGGGACTTGTCGCCGAGCTCGGCGACGAAGATGACGCCGAAGCTGATGGCCAGTGCCGCAAGGAACCCGCTCAATTCCAACCCTTCCCGGTGGACCGCCGGGAGGAGGAACGCGCCGCAGCGGACGACCTCGACCCGGCCGTCCAGCAAACTTGCCGCTGACAGCTGAGTCGAAAGTCTCGTCCGCCTCACGATCGCCTGGACGATCGCGGAGGCCTGCCGGCCGGGCACCCGAGGGCGCCAGTGTGTCGACCGGGCAGTTAGGGACTACTCCCCTTCGCGTAGACGATCATAGCAACGCCCGGTGCCGGGCAGGGTGTCGGCGGCGTGTGTCGTGGCGCACCCGGCCGGCGGGCGCGCCACGACCACGGGCGCTACGCCTTGCGCTTCGCCGGCTGCACGATCCGGTCGGTGCCGACCCGGTCACGGAGCACCTCGGGCACCAGCACCGAGCCGTCGGGCTGCTGGAACTGCTCCAGGATGGCCGGGAAGATGCGGCTGGTCGCGAGGGCCGAGCCGTTGAGCGTGTGGACGAACTTGTTGTTCTTCGAGCCGGGCACCCGGTAGCGGATGCCGGCCCGGCGGGCCTGGTAGTCGCCGGCCCAGGACACCGACGACACCTCCTTGTACTTCTGGGTGCTCGGCATCCAGACCTCGATGTCGATGGTCTTGCGCATCGAGGCGCTCGCGTCGCCGGCCGCCAGCAGCGAGCGGCGGAAGTGCAGCCCGAGCGCGTCGACCAGGCCCTCGGCGTAGTCGACCATCTCCTCGAGCGTCTTCTCGCCGTCCTCCTGGGTGGTGAACTGGAAGATCTCCACCTTGTTGAACTGGTGGCCGCGCACGGTGCCGCGCTCGTCGGAGTGCGAGCCGGCCTTCTCGCTGCGGTAGCACGGCGTGTACGCATACGCCTTGTGCGGCAGGTCGCCGGTCTCGAAGATCTCGTTCTGGTAGGCCCCCAGGATCGCGGTCTCCGAGGTGGGCAGCAGGAACTGGCCCCGCTCGCCCTCGGGGACGGCGAGGTGGAACACATCGTCGTAGAACTTCGGGAACTGCCCGGCGGCGTAGCCGGCCGAGTCGAGCAGCAGGTGCGGGGGCAGCATGAACTGGTAGCCGGCCGCGAAGTGCCGGTCGATGAACCAGTTGACCAGCGCCCACTCGAGGCGCGCGCCCCAGCCGGTGTAGATCCAGAAGCCCGAGCCGCCGAGCTTCACGCCGCGCTCGAAGTCGACGAGGCCCAGCTCGGTGGCGAGCGTGACGTGGTCGCGGACGCGCTCGATCTGCGGCTGCTGACCGAACACCTTGACGACCTGGTTGGCCTCCTTGCCGCCGGCCACCACGTCGTCGCTGGGCAGGTTGGGCAGCTCGCTCATGGCGGTCTGCAGCTGGTCCTGAACCTCGCCGAGCCGGTCTTCCAGCTCCTGCAGCGCCGCCTTGGCGTCCCGCCCGGCGGCCTCCTGGCCGGCCGCCTGGATCGCGTCGGGATCCTCGCCGGCCTGCCGGGCCGCCTGCTTCGCCGCGGCGAACGCGCGGGCCTCCTCCTTGCGCCGCTGCCGCTCGGCGTCGATCGCGCCGATGAGCTCGCGCCGCTGCTGGTCGAGGTCGGCGATGGCACTCAGCGCACGGGACACCTCGGACGGGTCGAGCCTCTTGGACAGGGCGGCCTCCACCGAGGCCCGGTCCTTGCGAATCAACTCGATGTCGAGCATGCTTCCGCGCACCTTCTACTGGTTGAGTTGGCCAATACCGTCCGGCGACCGTTCCGGGCGGCCACCGTGGTCGGGTCACCCGGCGATTGCTTCGCCGCTGACCCCAGATGCTACCCGCCGGCTCGACGCCATTTTCGCCACGCCGTCCATGACGGGCTCGACGCCGAAGGTGTAATAACGGTCCAGGTCAGGCTCGTGGGTATAGGTGCCGGCGAGCTCGACCATCATCGGGAACCGATCGGCGGGCATGGACTCCAGGTGCAGCCGGCGCCCGACCGGCCAGAGTGACCACGTTGACGACCGTCCGTGCCGCTACGTGCTTGGCTAACGGGTCACGCTGTAGCCTGCGATATCGCAGACTGCCACCTAGCGAATAGTGATACGGCGTCAGACCACGTGCATACGGGCCCGAAGGGCCCGCGAGGCGGAAACGGCAACAGCACCCGGCGGCGACCGGGTGCTGTTGTGTTTCCCGTCGACTCGACGCTTACGCGGAGGGGTAACGGTGATACTCATCATCCTCGGCCCCTACCCGGTGCGCTACCGCCTCGACGACGAGCGGGGAGCCGTACATCGTCCAGCACGGCCGCGGCAGCCGCTTCCGCTCGACCCAGGAGATCCGCGCCCGCTACGGCGCCCGCGACGTCCGGCTCTTCAGCACGACCAACGCGACAACGTTCGGTCACGTACGACGGGCGCTGATCCGCGCGCTCGAGCGCCGCGCCTAACCGTCCTCGCCTGCGCAGAGACCGCGAATCCGCACGTCAAGGCCGCCTGCAGCGAGCGGTCGTCTCGCAGGCGACCTACTGTGCGGTAGGTCACGATCTGCTACAAAGCTGGCAGGCAAGTGGTGACGGCCAAACCAAGCGCAGACAATGTCAGGCGGTCCAATTCGCACGACCGCATGATCCGCCACCGATGGGCATGCGCCGCCGACACCCCAGACGTCCAACCCAAGCCAGGTTTCAGATCAGTACGGTGAGCCGCAATCTGCGATACAGCTAGCCATCACGCGCCAAGCGGATGTACTTCAAGGTCAACGGACGGGTCCAACGAGGGGCACACGCGCATGAGCCTGGGTGATACGCCCGCGGTGGCGCGCCGGCGAGTCCGGCTGGCCATCCGCGACGCGCGCAACGCCAAGGGCTACACACAGGGCCAGGTCGCCGACGCCATGGACTGGTCACTGTCGAAGGTCATGCGCATCGAGAGCGGCGAGGTCACCATCTCGCAGAAAAGGCAAGGCGAACCGATCCCCGCCCGCGGCGCTCACGTCCGAGCGAGGGCTGTCAACGTCGCTTGACGGGCGCCGTTGGGCGGAGTTCGAAACGAGGAAAGGAGGTGAACCGAGATGGAAGTCCTCATACGTGAGATCGCGCGGACGGTCCGGCATGTCTTGGCCGACTGGCGTCGGACCGTCCGCGCGTGCGTCCTGCTGACGGTTGCTGCCGCAGCATGGACCATCTACCGCCACGTAACAGGTCAGTAGCCCTTCTACAGTAGGCGCCATCTCGGGATTCGTACACCGAGGTGGCGCCTCACCATGCTGTCTTGTGCCCCTTGTCGGATGCATAGGCGTAAAGGCGAATCCCTTTCGCTGACGGCTCGAACCGATCCCCACCGGGCCGTCGCTGGGCGGTCCGGGCATCATCGGGCCGCCATAGGTGCCGCTGGCCTGTAGACCAGGCTCGTCACGATCAGCCCCGTCCGCACGGGAGCATCTCGGGCGCGGTCGCCGCTGGACCGATGGTGTAACGGTTAGCACGTATGGGCCGACACCGACGTGACCTCGGGCACCCGCAACTGAACGACGCGGCTCCTCCCGGTGCGGAAGGAGCTTTCGTGGCCAAGCTCAACACCCGGACCGTCCGCCCCGCGCCCGGCACCGGCCCCATCATCACCGAGCACGTTCCAGCGGCGCGACCCACGAAGGCGGCGCCGGCTACGCCCGCGGACGTCAAGTCCGAGCTATTTTCCTGCTGGCCGTCACGAACATGGTCGGCGAGAACACCTTCTACGAACCGGCCGGAAATCGGCAGCCGATACGCCGACCACGTCCCGCCACGGGCGGGCGATCCCGAAGCCGGTGAAGCGAGGCGTCGCCGACGCCGTCCAGCGGCTCTACACCGAACGGACCCTCCTCAAGTACGACGGCCAGACGCGCGGGTTCCGGTTCGGCGACGTTATGGACCTCGTCCACCCCACGCCGGCCGCGCCATGGCAGGGCGGCCTGTTCAAGGTCCGGTTCGGCGGCTGCGGTCCGACGTGTGGGGACAGGACCAGCACTGGAACATGCGGGAGCCCGGGATCCTGTACCGCGCCGGCGGCGACACGCCGGAAGGCGCGAGGGCGTGGCAGGTCAGCGTGCAGGTGGGGGTCCAGCTGGTGGTACGGGTGGCGTGACGGGTCCGTCCGGTGCCTGTTGTCCGGGTCGGCATGTCGATACGCTCCGGTGCTCACACGATGGTGGGCGGCGAGGGGACCGTGCGGTGGGCGAGCGAACGCCAGGGAAGAACGTCGCAGGTCGCGCCCTCCTGCTCGCCCTGCCTGGGCCGACCGGCGGCGCCGCAACACCGGATCATCCTGTGGACGTGGAGCGGGAACTGGCCGGACTGGCCAGCTCGGTGACAGCGGTGTGGAAACCGGAGCAGGCCCGTCGGCGGCTGCTCAACCCTCGACCGCTGCCCACCGCGTGGACCACGATCGGTCCGCCGATCGCCGACCACTGGGCCAACGTCCGCGCCGACGGGCGTGACGAGCCGCTCGACCTGGCCGGCGTGGTCGACCTGGCCCACCCGGACGCCTTCCACCGGACCGTGACCGACCCGCTGCTCCGCGGGCGCATCGTGCTCCTCGGCGACCCTGGCGCGGGCAAGACCGCGCTGCTGCTCCGGCTCACCCTCACCCTGCTGGCCGAACGTGAGCAGGCCGCCGCCCGCGACGCGCGCTCTGGCCCACTGCCGGTGCCGGTCCTGCTGCGGCTGTCGACCTGGAACCCCGACGAACAAACCCTCGAACGGTGGATCACCACCCGGCTCGACGCCGACTACGGCCACCGCCGTCCGGTCCCCATCCGCCACCTGATGCCGCTGCTGGACGGGCTCGACGAGATGCCCGAACCCCGCCGCAGGCAGGCGTTGCAGGCCATCAGCAACACCTTCGTGGACACCCCGATCGTGCTGACCAGCCGCACCGCCGAGTACCTCGATGCCCTCGCCGCCCTGGCTGGCAATACTCTGGCTGCCGCCGCCGTCCTGGAGCTGACCGCGCTGCTTGCAGCAACAGTGCGTGACTACCTGCAGTTGACCACCGCCCGTCCGGTCAGCTGGGCGGACGTGTTCACCCGCGACGCCGCAGATTGCGGCGGGCGGCTCGCTGCCGCACTGTCGGCGCCCCTCTGGGTCGACCTGGCCCGCACCACCTACACCGATCCAGATCGGGCCGACAACGACCCGACCGAGCTCCTTCACCTGCCCGACATCGACTCCATACACTCCCGCCTACTCGACCGGCTCATCCCCACCGCCTACCCTGACCCACCCGAACCCGCCCCAGACGGCAACACCTGGCGACGCGACGACGCCCACCGATGGCTACAACACCTTGCCATCGACATGCATCACCGTGATACCCAGGACCTCGCCTGGTGGCAACTCACCCTCGCCGTCCCCCGGCCATTGAAATTCGCGATCGGGCTCGGCATCGGGCTCGGCATCGGGTTCTGGTGGGTTGGGATGATGTTCGGGGTCGTGTTCGGGATCATGTTCGGGGGTGCACTGGCGCCTCACCCTGCTCGCCGTCGGATCCGATGGCGTCGGACGAGCAGATTCTTTTCCCGCCAGCTCGCGGCCGTCCTCGCGCTCGCTGTCACGATCGCTCTCGGGACCGGGCTTGCATTCGGGTTCACGGTTGCACTCGTGTACGGGCTCCCGCTCGGGCTCGTGTTCGGGTTCGGGGCGGAATTCACGACGTTGTTGCGTGTCAACGACGCCGATGTGCCAGCCGCCACCGACCCGGTCGGACTGCTGCGTGGTGATCGCCGCCGAGTTATCACGGCCGGGCTCGTGGCCACCCTCCCCGCAGGGCTCCTGATCCTCGTGATTGGGCTTCGGGGCGGGCTCGTGGCTGCGCTCGTGGCTGCGCTTGCGGGCGGGCTCGCGGGCGGGCTCGCGGTCGCGCTTGGGGTCGGGGTCACGCTTGGAGCTTGGCTGCGATTCGAGGTGGCTCGGCTGTGGTGGTGCGGCAAGGGTCGGTTGCCGTGGCGCCTCATGGCATTCCTGGCCGACGCCCACCGACGCGGTGTCCTCCGGCAAGCCGGCGGCGTCTGGCAGTTCCGCCACGCCCTACTCCGTGACCGCCTCGTCGCCACCGTCGAGGAACAAGCCCGTCGATAGGGGCCGTGACCACGAGCTGGTGACGTCTTGCGGGGCATGTCGACCGCTTCGGCACGGACGCAGGCTCACGCCTGCGGTGCGCACGCGCCCGAGGTCGCCGAGCGGGCCGGCCACTCGCGTGCTCTCGCAACTGACCAGCCCGGATGCAGCCCGATCAGGCGCCAGGCGCGCGGTAGTCGACGGTCTGCCTGACCGCTTCGTCGACCTCTGCCGGGGTCAGCAGCGCAAAGGTTTTGGCGGTGGCCCCACCAGCTACGCCAATCGCGAGCGTCACGGCCGCGGCGGCCCTGCTGTCGGGCAGGTCGCAGATCACATGCACGTCGGGCTCCCCGAAGGAGAAGTCGAACGACTCCATTCGCCCGCCGACACTTTGGGCCATCTTCTCGACCGCCTCGACTCGTCCGCTGCCCCCTTCCTTGAGCAGCCCGTGGAGTCCGTCGGCCGTGTAGGTCGCCTCGATAAGGAATCTGGGCATCGAGATCACCCCCTCAAACCGAGCCTAATCGCCGGAGCATGCCGGCCGAAGTGGCCCGACCCGCGGGCCCATGATCGATGGAGAGTTTCGGTCGTCATGGCGACCAGATGGCTCCATCGATCATGGGCCGGGGTTGGGCTGCCGGTGGCGGGCGGGACGGCTTCGCTACTGGGACAGGAGGCGGGCCAGGTCGGGGGAGCCCTGGGCGAGTACGGTGCCGCCGACCGAGACGTAGAGGACGCGGTGGCAGGCGTCCAGCTCCACGAACACCTCGGGGGCGTCGGTCTCGGCCGGGGCCAGCCGGGCGAACCGGGAGGCATGGGCGGTGCAGGCGGCGGGGGCGCGGAGCGGGGCGGTGGCCGAGCCCGGCTGCGGCAGCGCGGACCGGACCGCGGCCCAGGCCGTCGCGGGCAGGACGGCGCCGCGGTCGAACTCGCCGGCGGGCTTGGCGGTGCCCTGCTCGGCGGCGGGCACGCGGTACACGCACAGGCGCACCGCAGTGCCGGCCGGTGGCAGGTCGATCGGGCCGGACGTCGGGGGCTCGCGGTCGAAGGCCACGGTCGCGACCATGTCCGAGTATGACTGGCCGCAGCCGGAGGCCGCCGCCCCCGCCGAGAGGGTCGTATGCAGCCGGGTCGACGCGACCCGCTCCAGGCGCAGCTGCCGCACCGCGTCCCGGACCTCGATGCGGATCTTCCCGCAGGCGTCGGCGGGCACGCCCGGGCGCACCCACGAGCCGTCGGCGGCCAGCAGCGCGAACCACGGCAGGCCCGGCAGGTCGAGGTTGCACGCCGCGGCGGTCTGGGGCGCGTCGGGCAGCCGCACCGCTCGTACCAGCGCGGCGGTGTCCGAACCCCGCATCTCGTCGAGGAACATGGCCTCGCCGCCGTCGTCCTCCGTCCGCGCGGCCGACGCGCAGAGGACGACGCCCACGGGATCGAAGTCCGCCGCCAGCCGCGGCATCCGCAGGGCCGAGTCGTCGGGCAGCCACGCGGGCTGCTTCCAGGCGCCGGAGTCACCGGCTCCCG
Organism: Dactylosporangium sucinum; assembly: GCF_014647515.1. Lineage (GTDB taxonomy): Bacteria > Actinomycetota > Actinomycetes > Mycobacteriales > Micromonosporaceae > Dactylosporangium > Dactylosporangium sucinum. Next base: position 103,432 of record NZ_BMPI01000011.1, read on the forward strand.
GACCGCCCGCAGTGCCGGCTCCCGGTGAGCCCGGTGCGCCGGCCGAGGCGGGAGCGCCGGGGCCGCCGCTGGCGACGGCCGCGCTGTTCGTACCCGCGCCCGGAGCGCCGGTCGGCAGGGCGGGGCCGGTGGCCGAGGCGACGGGAGCGGCGCCGGGCACGTCGGGAGCGGCGGGCGACATGGCGGGATCGGTGAGCGGCTGCGGGATGCCGAGGACCTCCTCGGCGCACGACGTCCAACCGGGATGGATCTGCGGTCCTCCGGGCGGGATGCCCGGTGCGATCTCCTTCGGTGCGCAGGCCGTGAGGGCCGCGACCACGGCCAGTCCGATCAGCGCCGGTACGACCGTCGCCCGGACGCGGGCAGCACCCCGCGCGGTTGAGTCCATGTGCGGTGTGACGCGCCCCGGCGCCGGACGGTTCCACGACCGGCCGCGCGCGGTTACCGCTCCCCGGAGGCCGGCTGGTGGGTGCGCAGCGGCGGGCCGTCGAGGCCGCAGTGGTGCCAGGGCTTCTCCTCCGTCACCGCCGGCGGCGCGCCCGGCGCAGGCGCGGGGCGCCTCGGGTTGCGGACCGTCACCGCCGCCAGCAGGCCCGCCGCCACGCAGAGGGCGGCGCAGATCAGGACCGCGGTGTGGAAGCCCGCCGAGAGGCGGGGCGGGTCGAGGTACGCCTGGCTGGTGATCCCCGCGGCCATCGGCAGGACGGCCACCGCGATCAGGCCCGCGGCCCGGGCCACGTCGTTGTTGACGGCCGAGGCCATGCCGGCGTGGCTGGACGGGGCCGCGGCCAGGACCGTGGCGGTGAGCGGGGCGACCGTCGTGGACAGGCCCAGGCCCAGGACCAGCACCGCCGGCAGCACCTCGGTGAGGTAGTCGCCGTCCGGGCCGATGCGGGCGAACAGTGCCATCCCGAGCCCGGCGATGATCGGGCCGGCGGCCATCTGCAGGCGGGGACCGATGCGGCTGGCCAGGGCGCCCGAGCGGGCCGAGAGCAGCAGCATGAGGATCGTGACGGGCAGGAGGGAGACGCCGGCCTCCAGCGGGGAGTAGCCGGAGACGTTCTGCAGCTGGATCGGCAGCAGGAACAGGGCGCCGCCGAGCGCGCCGTAGACGATGAACGTGACCACATTCGTGGCCGTGAACTGCGTCGAGGCGAACAGGCTCAGCGGGAGCATCGGGTGCGGGGCGCGGGCCTGCCACCAGACGAACGCGGCCAGGAGGACGGCGCCGGCGCCGAGCGCGACGGCGTGGCCCTGGATCAGCCCGTACGTGAGCGCCATCAACCCGCCCGTGACCAGGATCCCGCCGGGCAGGTCGACCCGGCCGGTCGCCTCCGGGTCACGCGACTCCGGCACGTGCCGCCACGCGATCGCGACGACCGCCGCCGCGATCGGGACGTTGATGGCGAAGATCAGCCGCCAGGCGGACGGGCCGAGGCCCACCAGCCAGCCGCCGAGGAACGGGCCGATCGCTGTTGCCACGCCGCCGAGGCCCGACCAGGCGCCGATCGCCCGGCTGCGGTCCTCGGGGCGGAACGACGCCTGCAGGATCGCGAGGCTGCCCGGCGTGAGCAGCGCGGCGCCCACGCCCTGCAGGGCCCGCGCGCCGACGAGCGTGCCGGCGTCCGGCGCGATCCCGCACAGCACCGACGCGACCGCGAACCACACGACGCCGATGAGGAAGACGCGGCGCCGTCCGTACCGGTCGCCGAGCGCGCCGGCGAGCAGCAGCAGGCCGGCGAGGGTGAGGGTGTACGCGGTGACGACCCACTGGAGCGTCTCCAGGCCGGCGCCGAACGAGCGGCCGATCGCCGGCAGCGCGATGCCGACGACGGTGGCGTCGATGGATGCGATGCCGGAGCCGAGGATGGTCGCGGTGAGCACCCACCGGCCGGCGGCGCTGGACAACGAGAGCACGTCCGCGAACCTACTCCGGTTCCAGCAGCTTGATCAGTCCCGGCAGCGCATCGTGGACGACGACGCCGAAGCGGGCCGCCGTCAGCTCCAGGTTCCGCCGCCGCGCGAACCCCGGGTCGGCGCCGAGCAGCAGCTTGCCCGACCGCAGGTAGAGGCCCGTCTCCAACATCGACACGGGCGCCACCGAACCGGCCGGGAACCACATCAGGATGCGGTCGGCCGCCTCCAGCGCGTCGAGCTCCCAGGCGATCTGCTCGTCGAGCTGCGCCGTCGCGTAGTCGGCGCGCCGCGGGTTGAGCAGGACCAGGCCCGGCCGGCCGGCCAGCGCGGCGACCACCTCGGCCTGCCAGTCGACGGCGCTGCCGCTGTCGATGGCGCCGGCGAGGAACACGCGGTACCCCGGAATCCTCCAGTCCTGCGGAGCGGTGATCACGACCGTCATACGGACGAGCTTAGGCCGTAACGCGCAGGACATCACGCAGCGTCGTACTTCGATACGATCAGTGTCTATGATCGCTACGGAGATCCCACAGGTCCCCGGGCTGCCGGTCGTCGGCAACGCCCTCGAGATGTCCCGAGACCCCGCGGCGTTCTTCGCCCGCGCGTACCGCGAGCACGGGCCGGTCTACCGGATGCGGCTGCTCAACCGCACGTATACGGTGCTCGCCGGCGCCGAGGCGGCCGCGTTCATGGGCTCCCGCGAGGGGCGCGAGTGCCTGCGCTCGAAGGAGTTCTGGCAGGACTTCCTCGACGAGTACGGCGGGACGCGCACGATCCTCGGCGAGGACGGCGAGAGCCACAAGGAGCTCCGCGAGATCATGCGGCGGGGGTACTCCAGGGAGGCGCTGCGGGGCCGCCTGGACGAACTGGTCGAGATCACCGACCGGGTCATCGACCGCGACTGGCGCCCCGGCGCGCGGGTCTCCGTCGTGCACGCCCTGCAGTACCTGGTCACCGACCAGCTGGGCACGATCCTGACCGGCAACGCGCCGCTGGAGTACGTGCCCGACATCCGGACGATGACGTTGTACGTGCTGAACGTGCTCGTCACCCGGCAGCGGCCCCGGGTGCTGCTGCGCCACCCGAAGTACCGCCGGGCGAAGTCGCGCGTCTTCGAGCTCGGCGACCGCATGCTCGCCGACCTGCGCGCCACCGCCGGCAAGCCGGACGAGGACCGCATCCTGGTCGAAGACCTGGTGCACGTACACCTGAACCGTCCCGACGCCCTGCCCGCGCAGGACATGACGATGGCCCTCACCGGCCCGTACGTCGCCGGGCTCGACACCGTCGCCAACACCACGGCCGCGTTCGTGTACGCCGTGCTCAAGCACCCCGAGGTGCTCGAGCAGGTGCGCGCCGAGGCCGACGCCCTCTTCTCCGGCGGCGGCTCGCTGCAGGACGAGGACCTGCGCAAGATCCCGTCGATCCGGTACGCGCTCATGGAGACGATGCGGCTGTACCCGATCGCGGTCGCCCTGACCCGCACCGCCACCCGCGACTTCACGTTCGAGGGCCACACCGTCCGCGCCGGCGAGACGGTCTACGTCGGCACCACGGTCCCGCACTTCCTGGAGGAGTACTTCGCGGAGCCGGCGAAGTTCGACATCACCCGCTACGAGAAGCCGCGCTCCGAGCACCTGCGCCCGGGCGCGTACTCGCCGTACGGCCGCGGCCCGCACACCTGCCTGGGCAAGAGCTTCGCCGACGTGCAGATGGCGTTCTCCATGGCGCGGCTGTTCCACCGGCTCGACCTGGAGCTGCCGTCGCCCGGCTACACCCTGGCGACGAAGACGGCCCCGACCCCGGGCCCGGCGATGTCGTTCAAGGTCCGCGTGCGCGGCCACCGCCACTGACGCTGTTCGCCTCGCGGGCCGCCCTCGCCCGGGCCCGGGCGGCCTCGCGCCGGTGTGCGCCGTCGCGTTCCCCGGCGACCGGGAGTCCGCAACGGTACCGTGGGCAACGATGGCGGTCGAGATCGTGTACGAGACCCATGCGGTGACCGAGGACAACGAGGCGGGCATCGCCACCGGCTGGCTCCCGGGACGCCTCTCCGCCCGCGGCCGCGACCTGGCCCGCGACCTGGGCGCCCGCCGCCGCGCGGACGGCCTGTCGGCGGTGTTCGTCTCCGACCTGGCCCGCGCGGTGGAGACGGCGACGATCGCCTTCGCGGGCACCCCGATCCCGGTCCACGTCGACGACCGCCTCCGCGAGTGCAACTACGGCGCCCTGAACGGCGCCCCGGTCTCCCGAGTGGCGCAGGAGCGCCGGTCCCGCATCGACGTACCGTTCCCCGGCGGCCAGAGCTTCCGCGACGTCGTCGACCTGACCAGGTCGTTCCTGGCCGACCTGGCGGCGCAGTGGGACGGCCACCGGGTGCTGGTCATCGCCCACTCCGCCAACCGCTGGTCCCTGGACCACCTGCTCACCGGCGCAAGGCTGGAGGACCTGGTGGATGCCCCGTTCGCCTGGCAGCCCGGCTGGCACTACACCCTGAGCCCGCCACCGGCCGCCGCCGCGGGGTGACCCGCGGTGGGGCCGGCACTCCTCGCTGCGACCGACCCGCGTTGCCAGCCCCCTCGTCGGACACTCCGGGGGTGGGGCGCGGCCGGGCGGCCGGCTTCCCCGGCGGACGCTCCGGGGTGGGGCGCGGCCGGGCGGCTGGCCGCTCGGGCTGGTCGTCCGGGATCAGGTGGGCGGGTTCGTGAAGCGGGTCAGTGACAGCGTGTTGCCGTCGGGGTCGTGGAACCAGGCGATCTCCTCTCCGCCCGGTGTCGTCCACACGCCGTCGGTGTCCTGCGGCATGCCCTCGTAGCGCAGCATCTCCACGCCCGCGGACCGCAGGGCGGCGATGGCGGCGCGGATGTCGCCGACCGCCCAGCCGAACACCGTGAACGGCTGTGGCCGCAGCTCCTCCACCTTCGTCACCAGCAGCATGGTGGCCCCGGCCCGCACCACGCACGCGAACGGCGTCGCCTCCTCCACGGCGAGCCCCAGGGCCTCCCCGAAGAACCGCCGCGCCCGCTCCAGGTCGGTCGTCGGCAGGAACCCGATCCCGTCCGCACCCCGCAGCCCCGCTTCACCGGTCATGGTCCCCATCAACTCGCGGGGCCACCCTCCTGTCAACCCGACCCCGAGGCGCTGACCGTCGACAACGGCGGGTGGGCTGCCGCACGCTGGTGGGCCGGCAGGTGCGGTCGGGGGAGCGGGTCTCGGAAAAGCCGCCTCAGGAACGTGCCTCAGGAAACGGTCCTCAGACAGCGGGCCGTCGGAAGCGGGCTGTCGGAAGCGGCCTTGGAAGCGGGCTCGGAAGCGGGCTCGGGAAGTGGGTGGGTGCGGTGCAGCTGCGGCACTGGGTCGCGGACGATCTCGACGCGTTCTTCGACATCTACTCCCGGTGGGACGTCATGCGGTGGCTCGGGCCGCAGCCGCGGCGGGCGTTGGTGGACCTCGACGAGGCCCGGGAGCGGCTGGCCCGGTGGCAGGCGCGGGAGCGGGAGCTCGCCGACCCCTACGGGCTCTGGGCCATCGTGCCCGACGGGAGCGGGCACCCGGTCGGCACCGCCCTGCTGCTGCCGCTGCACGACGGCGACGGGCCCACCGGCGAGGTCGAGGTCGGCTGGCACCTGCACCCCGACCACCAGGGCCGTGGCCTGGCCACGGAGGCCGCGCGGCGGCTGCTGCGGGACGCGCCGCCTGGCGTCCTCGCCCTCACGGACCCCGACAACGAGCGGTCCCAGGCCGTGGCCCGGCGCCTCGGCATGCGGGACGAGGGGCTGACCGACCGCTGGTTCGGCCTGACGGCCCGCCAGTTCCGCGCGCCGTGACGAGCTGCAGGGCGCGGCCCGTGGCAGGCCCCGTGACCAGCGCCGTGACCAGCGCCGTCATGACCGCACCCGCTCCAGGCGGACGTGGGTGACCGTGTCGGAGCTGGCGAAGTAGGTGCACTCGTAGCCCGGGAACGGCTCGTCGAGGAGGCGCTCGCCGCGGCCCAGCAGCACGGGGACGATCGGCAGGTGCAGGGAGTCGACGAGGCCCGCCCGCAGATACTGCTTGACGGTCGAGACGCCGCCCGCGACCGCGACGTCCTGGCCGCCGGCCGCCTTGACGGCCTGCTCCAGCGCGGACTCGATGCCGTCGGTCACGAAGTGGAAGACCGTGCCGCCCTCCATCGGGATGCTCTCGCGCGGCTCGTGGGTGAGGACGAAGACCGGGTGGTGATACGGCGGGTTGGGGCCCCACCAGCCCGACCACGACGGGTCGGAGCTCCACGGCCCGCGGACCGGGCCGAACATGTTGCGGCCCATGATCGTGGCGCCGATCCCGTCGGTGGCCTCGACGAGGAACTGGTCGTCGACGCCGGTCGCGCCGCCCTCCTCGCCCGTCATCCGGTGCCAGGTGCGGGTCGGGAACATCCACTCGTGCAGCCGCTCCCCGCCGACGCCGACCGGGTCCTGGCGGCTCTGGCCGGCGCCGGCGCCGTAGCCGTCGAGCGAGAGGCAGAAACGCTGGACACGCAGCTTGGACATGATGGCAATCCCTTCTCGGACTTCGTGGTCACCAACTGGTCGAGGCGGTACCGGGATTCTCGACGCGGGGTACGACAAAATTCCGGGGCTGCCGCTTGTTGAACATCCATGTCGTGACCGACCGCCTGCAACGAGCCACGTCCCATGCGTTTTTGACAATCATTGTCATCAAGGGACACACTCGTCGGCATGTTGCGTCGTGGGATTGTGGCTAGCCTGGCCGCCCTTGCGGTGGTGGCCGGGGCCGGTGCTTGCGGAGACGACCAGGCCGGCGGGGCCGGCGGAGGCGGCGGGGGCCCGCAGGTCGTGGCGGCGTTCTACCCGCTGCAGTTCATCAGCGAACGCATCGGCGGCGCCGGGGTCCGCGTCACCAACCTCACCAAGGCCGGCGCCGAGCCGCACGACCTCGAGCTGCAGCCCGGCCAGCTGGCCGCGATCGAGCAGGCCGACCTGGTCGTGTACCTCTCGGGGTTCCAGCCGGCCGTCGACGAGGCGGTCGGGCAGGAGGCGAAGGGCCACGCGTTCGACGTCGCCGGCGTCGAGACGCTCAAGGAGGGCAGCGGGGACGAGGAGCACGGCAAGGACCCGCACGTCTGGCTCGACCCCGTGCGCCTGTCGGTGATCGTGGGCAAGCTCAGCGAGCGTCTCCAGCAGGTCGACGGCGCCGACACGAGCGGCATCAAGACGCGCGCCACCCAGCTGCAGGGCGAGTTGCAGCAGCTTGACCAGGAGTACCGGACGGGACTCACATCCTGCCAGCGGCGCGACATCGTCACCAGTCATGCGGCGTTCGGCTACCTCGCGGCGCGGTACGGGCTGAACCAGGTGCCGATCTCGGGGCTGGACCCCGAGGCGGAGCCGAGCCCGCAGCGGGTCGCGGAGGTGGCGCGGCTGGCGAAGGAGAAGGGCGTCACGACGATCTTCTTCGAGGCGCTGGTCAGCCCGAAGCTGTCCGAGACGGTGGCGAAGGAGGTCGGCGCGAAGGCGGCCGTGCTCGACCCGATCGAGGGCGTCGAGGGTGACGCCACCTACTTCACCGTGATGCGGGCCAACCTCGCGGCCCTGAAGGACGCGCTGGGCTGCGGTTAGCCTTGGGCCGATGCGACGACTGCTGAGCGCGATCGCGATCACCGGGGTCCTGGCGGCCGGCACGACGGGCTGCTCGGCCCCGGTGATCTCGCGGGCGCAACCGTTGCCGGTGCCGCACGCGGCCGCGGACGGCACGTCGACACCCGTGGCGGATCCGCTGTACCCCGACTACGGCAACCCGGCGATCGACGTGCTCCACTACGGACTGGCGCTGACCTGGACGCCGCAGACGAAGACCCTCGCCGGCCGGGTGACGATCCGGCTGCGGGCCGTGCAGGCGGTGCGGCAGGTGCGGCTCGACTTCTCCAGCGCGTACACGATCGGGAAGGCGAGCGTCGACGGCGGCGACGCCCCCGCGAGCTTCACGGGCGAGGACCTGACGGTCGACCGCCCGCTGGCGGCGGGGGCCGTCGCGACGCTGGTCGTGGAGTACCGGGGCACGCCGCGGACGGTGCCGATGCCCTCGCACCGCGGGGACGCCGAGCCGCTGGGGCTGACCGTCACGCCCGACGGCGAGCTGTGGACGATGCAGGAGCCTTATGGGGCCTCCACGTGGTACCCCGTGAGCGACCAGCCGTCGGACAAGGCGCTCTACGACATCGCGGTGACGGTGCCGGCCGGCTGGGCCGGGATCGCGAGCGGCACGCCGAAGGCGCAGTCGGGCAGCACGTTCGAGTACACGACGACCACGCCGGTGGCCAGCTACCTGACCACGCTGGCGGTCGGCCGGTACACGAAGACGCAGGTCAGCGGGCCGCGAGGCCTTCCGGTGACGGTCTGGACGCGTACCGGGCGGGACGATGCGGCGGTCGATGCCCTGGTACAGTCGGGCGAGTTCATCGGCTGGCTTGAGGAACGGTTCGGCCCATATCCGTTCCCCAGCGCGGGCGTGGTGGTTGTGCCGTCGGCATCGGCGATGGAGACCCAGCAGATGGTCACCCTCGGCGATCAGGTCGCGGCCGGCCAGGGCGTCCGGCAGGTCATGGTGCACGAGTACGCCCATCATTGGTTCGGCGACGCCGTTGGCCCGTCGACGTGGCGTGACGTCTGGCTCAACGAGGGCTGGGCGAGCTACGTCGAGCAGTTGTACGTCGCCCGGGGAGACACGGCTGCCATCGAGCGATGGGAGCGGCAGGCGCGCGCGGCGGACGCGCGGCTGCGCAAGGAGATCGGCCCGCCGGGCAACCCGCCGGCGGACAGCTTCGCGGAGGGCAACGTCTACCTCTGCCCGGCGCTCATGCTGCGGGAGCTGCACAAGGCGCTGGGTGACGCGAAGTTCTTCGCGCTGGGGCGGGCCTGGGTGCGCACCTACGCGGGCACGGCCCAGGACCGCGCGTCCTTCATCGCGTTCGTGAACCGGCAGACGGGGCGCGACTTCACGGGCCTGATCAACGACTGGCTCGACTCGCCCACGACCCCCGCGTAGCGGCGGTCGGTGCCGGCCGGCCGCTCGGGACCGGGGGTCCGTGCGGTGGACGATGACGCGTGCCGTCGCGCAGGGTGCTGCCCGGGTCGCGGTGGGGGTGCGGTGCGGCCGCGGGTGACGATGTTCGCGCGGCGGGTGGTGGCTGCCCGGGTGACGGCGAGGGTGCGGTGTGGCCGCAGGTGACGATGTTCGCGCGGCGGGGTGGCTGCCCGCCGCGCAGGGTGAGCGGTGCGTGCCTCGGCGCGGACACCCCGGCACACCCCGGAGAGCTACTCGTGCAGGCCGCCCGCCACGACGTGGATGAAGGCGGCCTGGACGTCGTCCGCGCTGGTGGCGTTGTCGACGTAGGCGTCCATCGGCTTCAGCGAGTTCTTCAAGGCGTCCGCCGCGTCCTTCTTGTTCAGGACCACGACGCTGATCGTCACCGGCTTGCTCGGGTCCTTCAGCGCCGTCAGCTTCTGCACCATCGCCGTGACCGCGGCCGCGTTGGCGCTGTCCTTGTTCTGGTCGTCGGTCAGGATGAACACCTGGTTGAACATGTCGTCGTGCCAGTCGTCGCGGACCGACTGGTACCCGGCCACGATCGCGTCCAGCAGGCCGGGGCCGGCGCGGTGGGCGGCCAGGGACTTCACCGAGGTGCCGAAGGCCGCCCGCGTCGCGTCGTCCAGGCGGTCGGTCGGGACGATTCTGCGGTAGCCGGGCTGGCCGGGGGCGACCTCCCACAGCCCGAGGCGGGAACCGACCGGCATCAGGTCGGCGAGCTGCCGGCAGCCCTGCTTGAGGACGTCGACCGGCGCCTGCTTGCCCGGCGACGACGAGTTGCCCGGCGACGGAGAGGAGCCGCCCGTGGCGACGTCCACGATGATGAGCAGGTTGCTGCGCCGGTCCTCGGGGTCCCACGTGGCGAAGATGTGCTGCACGTGGTGCGGGGCCAGCACGTCGAACGGCTTCGCGGTCGGCTCGGGCAGGACGTTCGCGCCGTCGTAGATCGGGCGGATGTTGTCCGGGCCGCGCAGGCCGGCCGCGGCCAGGGCGCGGCTGCCCTCCTGCGAGCTGAACGCGCTGTACAGCCGCTTCAGCGCCGCCGCCCGCTTCGCGTTCTTGACCGCGGCGGCCGTTGGGAGCCAGGTGTAGCGCAGCAGCGCCGTGTGGTCGGCGCCGACGACGTAGCGGCGGTCGGCCTGGGCCAGCCGCAGCGTGCTGAGCAGCGCGTACTCGGGGACGAGGCCCACCTCGCCGGCCGCGCTCGGCAGCGCGGACAGGTCGTGGTTGACGGTCCGGGTGACCGGGAGCATGTTCGCCAGCGCCAGCGACGAGGCGTCCATGCCCTTCTCGATCCAGACCGCCTCGCCGACGGCGCCGGCCGCGACCATGCCGTCGCCGCTCAGGGCGGGGTTGCGCACGACCAGCCGGATGCCCGGGGCGTGGCCGTTCAGCAGGTTGGCCAGGCCCAGCCAGCTGTCGCCCGCGGCCTTGATGCGGTCGCCGGTGGCCGGGTCGGTGACCATGTAGATCGGGCTGCTGGCGATCACGCTGTACGCGTTGAGGTTGCCCTGCTCGGCGAGGAACTGCGGCGGGGCGAGCGTCGTCCAGGCGGTGTCGTCGGGGATCCACACGTCGATCGGCGACTGGCTGACCTGGGCCGCGCCCGAGCGCCCGTCGGCGCTGACGGTGTCGACCAGGATGCAGTCCTCGCCGGCGCGCAGCGTGCGGCCGGCGGCGGAGACGACGGTGGCGATCGACGACGCGGCGACCACGTGCAGCGTCGTGGGGCAGGCGGCGCCGTCGGCCTCGGTGGGCTCGCCGCGCAGCACGTACCAGCCCGCGCCCGCGACGAGGCCGAGCACGAGGACGAGGACCAGCCCGCGCAGCACCGTGCCCGCACCGGGGACGCCGGCCTGATGCTTGCCCATGGATCCGCCAAGGTTCGAAGGGGGTCGTTGATCGGGGGCAAGTATGCCATCGAGCGGGGCGGATTCCGGCCCCTGTCGACCGTCCGGCGGCCACCCCGGCCCGTTCGGGCAGCGCGTTCTCCGACTGGTAGCGGTCCGCCGTGTACCCAGCGTGCGGGCGCGGTTACCGTTCATCCCGGCTGAACGTCCACAGTGGATTATATGAACGGCCGCTGAACAGCGGATATATGGATGGTGGTTGCGTCGATGCGCCAGAATCAGGGCCGTGAGACGCACCGGAGTCCTGATCGTCGCCGTGGTGGCGCTGGTGGTCGCGGGGGCCCTCGTCGGGCACCTCATCGGCAAGGCGCGGGGCGGCACGACGCAGGTGACCCTGCTGGTCGGCTCGGAGAAGCTCGGCTTCTTCGCCGACCCGGCGGTCCGCGCCGCGTTCGACCGGCACGGCTTCGCCTACCGCGCCGACGCCTCCGGCTCCCGCGACATGGTGAACCGGCTCGACGGCTACGACCTGGCGTTCCCGGGCAGCCTGGCCGCCGCGCAGGAGCTCGCCGCGCGCCGGGCGCCGGCCGGCGATCCGGTCACCGTGTTCAGCTCGCCCCTCGCCGTCGCCACGTTCACGCCGATCGTCGACGTGCTGCAGACCGCCGGGCTGGCCTCCCGCGACGGCACCGGCGTCTGGCGGCTCGACCTGGCCAGGCTGGTCGAGCGGCATCGCACCGGCCTGCTGTGGAAGCAGATCCCGGGCAACGCGGCGTACCCGGCCGAGCGCAAGGTGCTGGTCTCGACCACGCACCCGCAGGACTCGAACTCGGCCGCCATGTACGCGGCGCTGCTGGACAGCGTCACCAAGGGGGACGTGGCCGAGGTCGCCCAGCTGTTCGCCGACCAGGGCGCCGTCGACACGACGAGCGGCGAGCCGTTCGAGAAGTACCTGCTGCAGGGCAGCAACTTCGCGCCCCTGGTGCTCATCTACGAGGCCCAGTTCGTCGACCATGCCACGCGCACCGCCCCGACCGGCGGACAGACGCTGATCTACCCGACGCCGACGGTGATGTGCGCCCACACGGCCGTGCCGTTCACCGAGGCCGGCGCGAAGGTCGCGAAGCTGCTGCAGACCGACCCCGGCCTGCAGCGCCTCGCCGCCGAGCACGGCTTCCGGGCGCTGGACCCGGCGGTGTCCCGCCCCGTGCTGGACAGGGTCCGCCCCGGCGACGCCCGCCTGCCGGAGCTGATCGTCGGCGCCGTGCCCGCCCCTGACCAGACCACCCTGCACACCCTGCTGACCAAGGTCGAGGAGAAGCTCGCATGAGGCGCTTCACGTGGCTCGCGCTCGCGCTCGTCGCGCTCACCGCGTGCACCAGCGACAAGAAGGCCACACCGGACCAGGGCGAGGGCCCGTACCTCAAGGGCAGCGGCGTCCTGCGCGTCCTCGCCGGCAGCGAGCTCGCCGACCTGCAGCCGATCCTCGACGCGGCCGCCGCCGCGACCGGCGTCACGGTCAAGCTGAGCACCACCGGCACCCTCGAAGGCGTCGAGACCGTCGTCAACGGCACCGCGGCCCAGCAGTACGACGCGACCTGGTTCGCCAGCAACCGGTACCTCCAGCTCCACCCCGGCGCCGGCGACAAGATCGGCACCGCGACCAAGGTCGCGACCTCGCCGGTCGTGCTCGGCCTGCGCCGTTCGGTCGCGCAGCAGCTCGGCTGGACCGAGCACCGCCCGACCTGGAGCGAGATCGCCGTCGCCGCCGGCGAGCACAGGTTCAGCTACGGCATGACCAACCCGGCCAGCTCCAACTCCGGCTTCTCGGCGCTGGTCGGCGTCGCGGCCGCGCTCGCCGGCACCGGCGCGGCGCTCACCGCCGAGCAGATCGCGCCGCTCACCCCGCGGCTGCGGGCGTTCTTCGCCGGGCAGAACCTCACCGCCGGCTCGTCCGGCTGGCTGGCCGACGCGTTCCTCAAGCAGCAGCAGGAGGGCAAGCCCGTCGACGGGCTGGTCAACTACGAGTCGGTGATCCTGTCGCTCAACGCGTCCGGGAAGCTGACCGAGCCGATGACCGTGGTGTACCCGTCCGACGGCGTGGTCAGCGCCGACTACCCGCTGACCCTGCTCAGCGGGGTGCCCGAGCAGACGAGGAACAACTACGCCGCGGTCGCCGACTACCTGCGCCGGCCCAGCGTGCAGAAGGAGATCATGGCCAGGACGTGGCGGCGCCCGGCGGTGCCCGGCGTCGCCCTGTCCGGCGAGTTCGGACCCGCCGGCGGCTCGCTGCCCGAGCTGCCGTTCCCCGGCAAGCTCGAGGCCGCCAACGCCCTCATCGGCGCGTTCGGCGACAGCCTGCGCAAGCCGGCCCGCACGATCTACGTGCTCGACGTGTCCGGGTCGATGAAGGGGGAGCGGATCGCCGGGCTCAAGGCCGCGCTGACCGGGCTCACCGGCGCCGACACCAGCCTGGCCGGCCAGTTCACCCGGTTCAACGGCCGGGAGCAGGTGCTCATGATCCCGTTCAGCACGAAGCCCGGCCAGACCCGCCGGTTCGACGTGCCCGAGGCCGACGTGCAGCCGACCCTCGACCAGATCCGCGCCTACGCCGGCGGGCTCGCCCCGGCCGGCGACACCGCGATCTACGACGCCCTGCTCGCCGCGTACGCCCAGGCCGCGCCGCTCATCGCCGCCGAGCCCGACCGGTTCACCTCGATCGTGCTGCTCACCGACGGCGAGCGGACCGTCGGCGCCGACCTGGCCGCGTTCCAGGCCCGGCTGCCGCAGCTGCCGAAGATCCCGGTCTTCACGATCCTGTTCGGCGAGGGCAACGTGGCCGAGATGCAGCAGGTGGCCACGCTGACCGGCGGCCGGTCGTTCGACGCCCGCACCGGCGCGCTGCCCGCCGCCTTCAAGGAGATCCGTGGGTACCAGTAACGCGATGTTCAAGCCCCGGGAGTGGTGAAATCCTCCCGGGGCGGGTACATCAATCCAATGGCCGACCTCTCGCTCGACGACTATCTGGTCGAGGACGACGACGATGACGACCCCGTGCTGCTGCGCAAGGACGGGCAGCCGGTCGACACCTGGCGGGAGGACTATCCGTACGACGAGCGGATGAGCCGGGACGAGTACGACCGCACCAAGCGGCTCCTGCAGATCGAGCTGCTCAAGCTGCAGAACACGATCAAGGCGCGGGGCGACCGGCTGGTCGTGCTCTTCGAGGGCCGCGACGCCGCCGGCAAGGGCGGCACGATCAAGCGGTTCATGGAGCACCTCAACCCCCGGGGCTGCCGGGTGATCGCGCTGGAGAAGCCGAGCGAGCGGGAGTCCACCCAGTGGTACTTCCAGCGGTATATCCGGCACCTGCCGGCCGCCGGCGAGATCGTGCTGTTCGACCGGTCCTGGTACAACCGGGCCGGCGTCGAGCGGGTCATGGGCTTCGCCACCCGCGCCGAGTATCTCGAGTTCATGCGCCAGGCGCCCGAGCTGGAGCGGATGCTCGTCCGGTCCGGGATCAAGCTGGTCAAGTTCTGGTTCTCCGTGTCGCGCAACGAGCAGCACACCCGGTTTCTCATCCGGCAGGTCGACCCCGTCCGGCAGTGGAAGCTGTCGCCGATGGACCTCGCGTCGCTCGACAAGTGGGACGACTACACCGAGGCCAAGGAGGCGATGTTCTTCTACACCGACACCGCCGACGCGCCGTGGACCGTGGTGAAGAGCAACGACAAGAAGCGCGCCCGGCTGGAGGCGATGCGGCACGTGCTCAGCCGCTTCGACTACGACGGCAAGGACCACGAGCTGGTGGGCACCCCGGATCCGCTCATCGTCGGCCCGGCCTCGCTCGCCGACGACTCCGCGGACGACGCGCCCCGCTTGTAGCGTTGGGAGCGTGACCGAAAGCCACCATCGGGGCCGGGTGCGCGTCGAGACCGGCCCCAAACGCGTCCGAGCCTTCCTCGGCGGCAGCCTCGTGGCCGACACGCTGCGCCCGCTGCTCGTGTGGGAGGTCCCCTACTACCCGGCGTACTACATCCCGTCGCCCGACGTGCACGCCGAGCTCGTCGACACCGGCACCACCGAGCGGTCGCCGAGCCGCGGCACCGCCGAGATCTTCGACGTCGTCACCGCCGGCGGCGTGGCCAAGGCCGCGGCCCGCCGGTTCACCGACTCGCCCCTCGCCGAGCTGCGCGACGCCGTCCGCCTCGACTGGGCCGCGATGAGCGAGTGGTTCGAGGAGGACGAGCCCGTCTACACCCACCCGCGCGACCCCTACAAGCGGGTCGACATCCTGGCCAGCAGCCGCACCGTGCGCATCGAGCTCGACGGGGTCGTGCTGGCCGAGTCCCGCAGCCCGCGCCTGCTGTTCGAGACGAGCCTGCCCACGCGGTACTACCTCCCCCTCACCGACGTGCGGATGGACCTGCTGCGCCCGTCCGCCACCGTGACCCACTGCCCCTACAAGGGCGAGGCGCACCACTGGTCGGTCGAGGTCGAGGGCGGCCCCGCCGGGCCCCGGCTGCACGAGGACCTCGTCTGGATCTACCGCACCCCGCTGCCGGAGAGCCAGAAGATCGCCGGACTGGCCTGCTTCTACAACGAACGGGTCGAGGTGTACCTCGACGGCGTCCGGCAGCCGCCGCCCGCGTAGGCCGCGTCAGTCGCCTGGTCCAGGGGTCGTACGCTGTTGCGGTGGACGCGTGGCGGCTCGGTGACCATCTGTCGCTGACCTACGCTTCCGAGCACGAGTGCCGCGACCTGATGGTCGCGTTCGCGCGCCACGGCGTCGGCGCCGGCCACCGGGTCGTGATGTTCCTCGACGCCGGGTCCGTCGAGCTCGCCCGGGCGCTCACCGCCGCCGTCCCCGACGCCCGCGTCGGCCAGTTCAGCGTGCTGCGGTTCGGCACCGGCTTCGGCGGGCTCGGCTTCGGCGGCCACGACATGCTCGACAGCCTCGACGCCCTGCGCGAGGAGGCGCTCGCCGACGGCTTCGCCGGCATCTGCGTGGCCGACGAGATGACCTGGACCCGCACCGCCGGGCTGCGCGACGACGACCTTCTCGGCTACGAGACCCGCGTCGCCCGCTTCTTCGGCGACGGGCGGGTGGCCGCGCTCTGCCTGTACGACCGCCGCCGTTTCGCGAAGGACCTGCTCGCCCGGCTGGGTGCCACCCACCCCGCCCCGCTGCTGCGGTTCACCATCGGCGGGTGGGGCGCCCACCTGCGGCTGGCCGGCGAGCTCGACGCGTCCAACGGCGCCGCGCTGCCGGCGATCCTGGCCCTGCTCGCGGTGTCCGACAGCGTGGTGCTGGTCGATGCGAGCGAGCTGGTGTTCGTCGATGCCGCGGGGGCGGGCACGCTGGTCCGCTTCGCCGCGTCGCGCCCGACCCGCCACACGGTCGTGCGCTGCGGCCGCGGCGTCCGCCAGGCCCTGCGGCTCGTCGGCGCCGACGACGTGCCGTCACTGGTGCTTCGCGACCAGGTGGCGCGGGTATGACCGGAGACGTGTCACCCTCACCGGAGCCCACGCCGCAGTCCAAGCCGCAGTCCACGCCCGAGCCCACGCGCGGGGACGGGCCCGAGCCCACCCGCGGGGACGGGCCCGAGCCCACGCGCGCGGACGGGCCCGCGGACGAGCTGCACGCGCTGGCCGCCGCGCACGGCGTCGCCACCCACTACGAGACGTCCGGCAAGCAGCGCGTCGACATCCCCGACGACGTGGTCGCCTCGGTGCTCGCCCTCCTCGGCCCGGAGCCGGCCCCCCGCAGCCGGGTCGGCACGACGGCGTCCCTGCCCGAGCCGCCGCGGACGTGGGGCTGGATGATCCAGCTGTACGGGCTGAGGTCGCGCGACTCGTGGTCCGTCGGTGACTTCGCCGACCTCGCGGCGTTCACCCGCTGGGCCGCCTCGACCGGCGCCGGCGCGATCCTGGTCAACCCGCTGCACGCGGTGGCCCCGGTCGACCCGCTCCCGGCGTCACCGTACTCCCCGTCGAGCCGCCGCTTCGTCAACCCCCTGTACCTGCGGGTGCCGGACCTGCCCGAGTACCGCGCGGCGCCCCCGGCCCTGCGCGCCCAGGTCGACGCCCTGCGCCCGGCACCGGCCCGGGACGGCCTCATCGACTACGGCACGGCCTGGCGCGCCAAGCACGCCGCCCTGTCCCTGCTGTTCCCGGTCGAGGAGCCCAGCACGGCCGAGCCCGGCACCGACGCCGCCCTGCGCGACTTCGCGACCTACACCGCGCTCGCCGAGCTCCACGGCGCCGACTGGCGGCGGTGGCCCGCGGCGCTGCGCCGGCCCGGGATGGCGGCCACCGAGGCGGCGCCCGTGGACCGGGTGGCGTTCCACGCCTGGCTGCAGCGGCGCTGCGCCGAGCAGCTCGCCGAGGCCAACCGGGCCGCGGCGGGCATGGCGGTCGGGATCGTCCACGACCTGGCCGTGGGCATCGACCCCGGCGGCGCCGACGCCTGGACCCTGCAGGACGTCGTCGCCCAGGGGGCCAAGGTCGGCGCGCCGCCCGACGCGTTCAACCAGCGGGGCCAGGACTGGGGCCTGGCGACCTGGCGGCCCGACCGGCTCGCCGCCAGCGGCTATGAGCCCTACCGTGAGCTGCTCCGCGACATCTTCCGGCACGCGGGCGGGCTGCGGGTCGACCACGTCGCCGGGCTGTGGCGGCTGTGGTGGGTGCCGCCGGGCCGCGGCCCCGCCGAGGGCACGTACGTCCACTACGACGACGCCGCCATGCTCGGCGTCCTCGTCGAGGAGGCCACCCGGGCCGGCGCCGTCGTCGTCGGCGAGGACCTCGGCACCGTCGAGCCGGTCGTCACCCGGACCCTGCAGGAGCGCAACATCCTCGGCTCCGCGGTGCTGTGGTTCACCCGCGACGACGCCGGCGCGTTCCTGCCGCCCGCCGAGTGGCCGGCCAACGCCGTGGCGAGCATCTCCACCCACGACCTGCCGACCGCGGCCGGGTTCCTGGCCGGCGAGCACGTGCTGGCCCGTGCCGAGGCCGGCGTGCTCGGCCGCGACGTCAAGGACGAGTGGGCGGCCGCCGCGCTGGAGCGCACCGCCCTGCTCGACCTGCTCGACGCCGAGGGCCTCACCGAGCCCGACAGCACCGACGACGAGATCGTCCTGGCCATGCACCGGCTGCTCAAGCGCACGCCGTGCCGCATCGTGCTCGCCTCGCCCTACGACGTGCTCGGCGTGGTGCGCCAGCCGAACCTGCCCGGAACCACCGACCAGTACCCGAACTGGCGCATCCCCCTGCCGCTGCCCCTGGAGGAGCTCACGAGCGACGCCCGCATGCAGCAGATCGCGGACCTCTTCAACGCCTAGAGCTAGTCGGGTCGGCCGGCGCCGGCCGGGATCTCCTGCAGCAGCCAGGTGTTGCCGTCCGGGTCGCTGAACGGTGCGTAGAGGATCCCGCCGAGGTCGTCGACCCCGCCGACGTCGACCCCGCGGGCCAGCAGCACCTCCCGCGCCTTGTGGATGTCGTCGACGACGACGTGCAGGCCCCGCAGCGTGCCCGGCGCCAGGTCCAGCCCCGGCAGGTCCTTGTACAGCACGATCGAGCACGCCGACCCCGGCGGAGTGAGCTGCGTGACCCGCGAACCGTTGCCGGGCTGCACGTCGTGGTCCAGCACGAAGCCCAGCTTGTCCCGGTAGAACGCCAGGGCCACGTCGACGTCCGCGACCGGCACGGGCACCAGCTCCAGCCGCATCGACGGCGCGGCCGGGAGGGCGGGCTCGATCTCGAGCGTGGCCAGGTAGGCGTCGAGTCCCGCGTACCCCGCGTCCAGGCCCTGCTGCATGCCGGAGCCGAGTGCGGCGTCCCGGGCCTGCTGCGACGGGTACCGAATCATCGTGGTGATCGTCGTGCGGCCCGCGCGCTCCGTGAACGTCACCGTGTTGTGCGTCTCCGGCCAGTCGCCGCCGCTCCATCCCTCGGTGCTCACCAGCCGGTCGGGCCGCAGCACCTCCTGGAACGTGCCCGTGATCGTCAGCTCCTCGCCGGACTCCGACCGCCACACGTACCGGAACGTTCCCCCGGGCCGCAGGTCGATCTCGCACACCGGCATCGTCCAGCCGGGCGGCCCGACCATCCACTTCGGCAGGTGCTCGGGCCGGGTGTGCACGTCGAACACCAGCGCGCGGGGCGCGGCGACGGTCCGGACGATCCGGACCTCCAGCGCGCTGGGCAGGTCGAAGTCGGTGACGCCGAGCCGTCCAGGCTCACCGGTCGTGGTCATCGTGCGGCTCCTTCACATCGTCCTGCAGCAGCTGCAGGTAGGCGTCCAACCGGGTGTAGCTCTCGTCCCAGAACCGCCGGTACTCCTCGGTGAACGCGGCCACCTCGCGCAGCGGCCCGGCCTCCAGCCGGCACGGCCGCCACTGGGCCTCCCGCCCGCGCGAGATCAGCCCGGCCTGCTCCAGCACCCGCAGGTGCTTGGAGATCGCCGGCCCGCTGATCGAGAACGGCTCGGCCAGCTCCTTCACGGTGGCCTCCCCGCGCGCGAGCCGCGCGAGAATCGCCCGCCGCGTCGGGTCCGCGAGCGCGGCGAAGGTCACGGAAAGCCGGTCAGCGACCATGCGTTACCTCACCAGTCGGTTATCTAACCTCCTGGTTATCTAACGCCGCCGGCCGGCGAAAAGTCAAGCCGTCACAGGATCACCGCGGACTCACCCGGGACGGTGACGGAGTCGCCCTGCAGCAGCGCGGACGGGTCGGTCGTGAGCAGGAGACACTCGGCCGTGAGCGGGAGCGTGCGCGGGTCGGGGGTCAGGTTGGCGATCACTGTGCGGGCGCCCCGGTCCACGATCAGGACTCCCTCGTCGTGGACGACGCGGACGCGGTCCAGGCGGGGGTCGGACAGGTCCGGCTCGGTCTTGCGGAGGCGGATCAGGGCGCGGTACAGCGCCAGCAGGTCCGTGTCCCGGCCGTCCCAGTCCAGCTTGGAGCGGTGGAACGTCGCCGGATCCTGGGGGTCCGGGACCTCGCCCTCGGCCCAGCCGTGCTCGGCGAACTCTCGGCGGCGACCGGAAGCGACCGCCGACGCCAGCGCCGGCTCCGGGTGGCTGGTGAAGAACTGCCACGGGGTACGCGCGCCGAACTCCTCGCCCATGAACAGCATCGGGGTGAACGGGGAGGTCAGCAGCAGGGCCGCGCCGACGCGCAGCAGGCCGGGGGAGAGCGACGCCGTCAGGCGGTCGCCCGTCGCGCGGTTGCCGATCTGGTCGTGGTTCTGCAGGCACACCACGAAACGGTGGCCGGGGATGCGGGACCGGTCGACCGGGCGGCCGTGGACGCGGCGGCGGAACGACGACCAGGTGCCGGCGTGCCAGAACGCCTGCTGCCAGACGGTGGCGAAGCAACCGGGGGAGCCGAAGTCGCCGTAGTAGCCCTGCCGCTCGCCGGTGAGCATCGCGTGCAGCGCGTGGTGGACGTCGTCGTCCCACTGGGCGTGCAGGCCGTAGCCGCCGCCCTCCCGCGCCGTGATCAGCTTGGCGTCGTTGAGGTCGGACTCCGCGATGAGCGACAGCGGCCGGCCGACCGCGGTGGACAGCGCGTCGACCTCGACCGCCAGCTCCTCGAGCAGGTGGGTGGCGCCCCGGTCCACCAGCGCGTGCACGGCGTCGAGCCGCAGGCCGTCGGCGTGGTAGTCGCGCAGCCACTGCAGCGCGCTGTCGATGATGAACCGGCGGACCTCGCCCGAGTCGGCCTCGTCGAGGTTCAGCGACCGGCCCCACGTGTTCGCGCCGCCGGACAGGTAGGGGCCGAACCGCGGGGCGTACGCGCCGGAGGGGCCGAAGTGGTTGTAGACGGCGTCGATCAGCACCCCGAGGCCGGCCCGGTGGGCGGCGTCGACGAACCGCTTGAGCCCGTCGGGCCCGCCGTACGACTCCTGCACCGCGTGCCAGCCGACGCCGTCGTAGCCCCAGTTCCACTCGCCGTTGAAGGTGTTCACCGGCAGCAGCTCGACGAGGTCGACACCCAGGTCGACGAGGTGCGGGAGGCGCTCGATCGCGGCGTCGAACGTGCCCGCCGGGGTGAACGTGCCGACGTGCAGCTCGTAGATCACGCTTCCGGCGAGCTGCCGTCCGGTCCAGGCGTCATCGCTCCAGGTGTACCGCGTGTGGTCGTACACCCGGCTCGGCCCGTGCACGCCGGCCGGCTGCCAGCGGGAGCGGGGATCGGGCAGCGGCGGGTCCGCACCGTCGAGCAGGAAGCCGTAGTCGCTGCCGTGCCCGGCGCCGTCGTCGACCGCGGTGAACCAGCCGCCGTCCGCGGCGGCCATCGGCACCGTCCGCCCGTCGATCCGCAGCGACACCCGCCGCGCCGCCGGCGCCCACACCCGCAACTCCACGCTCAGCCCCCTACCAGTAGTGCCACCGGATACGTGTCGAGCAGCCCGCCCAGCGCCGGCCCGGTCACCGGCCGGTCGGTGAGCACGTCGTGCCAGGCGCCCGGCGGCAGCTCCAGGGCGGTGTCGCCCCAGCCGCCGGCGGCGGCCAGCGTGACCGGCAGCCGGGTGGCCACGGCCAGCGCGCCGCCCCGGTCGAACGCGACGGCGTGCTGCGCGGCGACGCCCGTCGCCGGCACCGGCGCGTACCCGGTGAACAGCTCCGGCCGGTCCCGCCGCAGCCGCAGCGCCCGGCTGACGACGAGCAGCTTGGCCGCCCCGGACACGTCGATCGGCGGGAGCACGGGGCTCGCGTCCAGGGCCGTGAGCAGGTCGCGCCGCTCGGCGAAGTCGACCGGCCGCCGGTTGTCCGGGTCGACCAGCGAGTTCTCCCAGAGCTCGCTGCCCTGGTACACGTCGGGGATCCCGGGCATCGTGAGCTGCACCAGCTTCTGGCCCAGCGCGTTGCTCCAGCCGAACGGGGTGATCGCGGACGCGAACGCGGTGACGTCGTCGCGCAGCTCGCCGAAGACGCGGTCGAGGGCGGCCTCGACCGCGGCCTCGAACGCCGCCGACGGGTCGCTCCACGACGTCGAGCGGTTCGCCTCCCGGGCCGCCTTGACGAAGTACGCGCTGAGCCGGTCCCGCTCGATCGGCCAGGCGCCCGCGACCGTCGGCCAGAACAGGTCCTCGAACGACGGGTCGGGCAGCGGGGCGACCGCCCGCCAGCGGGCGGTCGCCGCCGCCCACTCGTCCGGCAGCTCGGTGAGCACGGCCAGGCGGGCCCGCACGTCCTCGCCGCGCTTGGTGTCGTGGGTCGACAGCGTGGTCATGGTCGCCGGCCACTGCGCCAGCCGGCGCGCGGCCGCCGCATGGAACTCCCCCGGCGGCACGCCGAAGCGGGACGGGTCGCCGCCGACCTCGTTCAGCGCGATGCAGCGGTTCCAGCGGTACATCGCCGTGTCCTCGACGCCCTTGGCCATGACGGCGCCGGTGAGCTGCTGGAACCGCGCGCACAGCTCGTCGGCCGGGTCGGTCAGGCGGGGCAGCAGCGGGTCGAAGTCGAGGTCGGGCCGGCGCCGCTGGGCCTCGCCGAGGGCGCGGTCGAGGTACTCGCGCCCGTAGGGCAGGTAGGTGCGGTACACCTCGAAGCAGGAGGCCAGCTCGGCGAGGCGCTCCTCCCAGTCCGGGTCACTGATCCGGCCGAGGCGGTGCAGCTCGGCCCGGAAGAGGCGCCTCGTCGCGTCGAGCTTCTGCTCGTGCGCCTCCTGCGCCCAGTCGCCGGCATCGTCACGAACGGCGACGAACAGGCCGCACACCTCGCCGAGGGCGTCGTAGCCGGTGGTGCCGTCGACCGGCCACGGCGGCAGCGGCTCGCCGTCCTCCAGGATCTTCTCCACGACCAGCCACACGTCCGGGGCCGCCGCGCGGAGGCGGGCCAGGTAGCCGCCGGGGTCGCGCAGGCCGTCCGGATGGTCGACCCGGATGCCGTCGACCAGCCCGTCGCGGACCCACCGCAGGATCTCCGCGTGCGTGGCGTCGAACACCGCCGGGTCCTCCACCCGCACGCCGGCCAGCTCGGTGACGGCGAAGAAGCGGCGGTAGTTCAGCCGCTCGTTGGCCTCCCGCCAGTACACCAGCCGGTAGTGCTGCCGCAGGTGCACCTCCTGCGGCGTCCCGCCCGCCGTGCCCTCGGCGATCGGGAAGCGGTGCCCGTAGTAGCGCAGCTCGCCGCCCTCGACCCGCAGCTCGTCGAGCGACTCGCCGCCGAGGACCGGCACCACGAGCGGGCCGGCGTCCCAGTCGATGTCGAACCAGGCGGCGTACGGCGAGGCACGTCCGGTGGCCAGGACGTCCCACCACATCGGGTTCGCGGCCGGCTGGAACAGGCCCACGTGGTTCGGGACGATGTCGGCGACCAGCCCGAGCCCCTGCGCGCGCAGCGCCGCGACGAGCCGGTCGAGGGCCGCCGCCCCGCCCAGCTGCGGGTTCACGATCCGCGGGTCGACCACGTCGTAGCCGTGCGGCGAGCCGGGCGTCGCGGCCAGCAGCGGCGCCGAGTAGAGGTGGCTCACGCCGAGGTCGTGCAGGTAGCCGGCCAGCCCGGCGGTGGTGTCGAGGTCGAAGTCCGGCCGGACCTGCACCCGGTAGGTCGCCGACGGGACCATCAGACCGTCCGGTCCAGCACGACGAGCGACCGGTCGGGGACGGTGATCGTGCCGCCGGCCGGGTAGGAGACGCCGTCGCGGGCCGGCCCGGTCGCGGTCGCGATCACCAGCTCCCACTCCTTGCCGTACTCCTGCGTGGGGATCGCGAAGTCGAGCGGCTCGTCGTGGGCGTTGAAGCACAGCAGGAACGAGTCGTCGATGTGCCGCTCGCCGTGCGAGCCGCGCTCGGTGATCGACTCGCCGTTGACGAACAGCATGACCGCCTTGCCGAAGTGGTTGTCCCAGTCCTCCTCGGTCATCTGCCGCCCGTCGGTGGCGAACCAGGCCACGTCCGGGATGGCCGCCGAGTCGGGCCGGGGGACCGGCCGGCCGGTGAAGAACCGCCGGCGGCGGAACACCCGGTGCCGCTCGCGGAACAGCGCCAGGCCGCGGGTGAAGGCGAGCAGCTGCTCGTCGACGTTCTCCCAGTCGACCCAGCTGATCTCGTTGTCCTGGCAGTAGGCGTTGTTGTTGCCCCGCTGGGTGCGGCCCAGCTCGTCGCCGGCGCAGATCATCGGCACGCCCTGCGACAGCATGAGCGTGGTGAGGAAGTTGCGGCGCTGCTTCGCCCGCAGCGAGTTGATGTGCGGGTCGTCGGTCGGGCCCTCCACGCCGCAGTTCCACGAGCGGTTGTAGCTCTCCCCGTCGCGGTTGTCCTCGGTGTTGGCCTCGTTGTGCTTCTCGTTGTAGGACACGAGGTCGTTGAGCGTGAAGCCGTCGTGGCAGGTGACGAAGTTGATACTGGCGAACGGCCGCCGCCCGTCGTCCTGGTAGAGGTCGGCCGAGCCGCAGATCCGCGACGCGAACTCGCCGAGCGTGGCCGGCTCGCCGCGCCAGAAGTCGCGGACCGTGTCGCGGAACCGGCCGTTCCACTCCGTCCACAGCGGCGGGAAGTTGCCCACCTGGTAGCCGCCCGGCCCGACGTCCCACGGCTCGGCGATGAGCTTCACCTGGTTGACCACCGGGTCCTGCTGCACCACCTCGAAGAAGGTGGACAGGCGGTCGACCTCGTAGAACTCGCGGGCCAGGGTGGAGGCGAGGTCGAAGCGGAAGCCGTCGACGCGCATCTCCGTCACCCAGTACCGCAGCGAGTCCATGACCAGCTGCAGCGAGTGCGGGTTGCGCACGTTCAGGCTGTTCCCGGTGCCGGTGTAGTCGGTGTAGTACTGGTTGTCGTCGTCCTCGAGCTTGTAGTAGTGGCCGTTGTCCAGGCCGCGGAAGCTCAGCGTCGGGCCCAGGTGGTTGCCCTCGGCGGTGTGGTTGTAGACCACGTCGAGGATCACCTCGATGCCGGCCGCGTGCAGCGCCTTCACCATGCCGCGGAACTCCTGGACCTGCTGGCCGCGGTGCCGGCGGGCGTAGCCGTGGTACGGGGCGAAGAAGCCGATCGTGTTGTAGCCCCAGTAGTTCGACAGGCCCAGCTCCACGAGCCGCTGGTCGTGCACGAAGTGGTGCACCGGCAGCAGCTCCAGCGCGGTGATGCCGAGGCGCTTGAGGTGCTCGACGATCGCCGGGTGGCCGATGCCGGCGTACGTGCCGCGCAGCTCGCCGGGTACGTCCGGGTGGCGCATCGTCAGGCCTTTCACGTGCGCCTCGTAGACCACGGTGTGGTGGTACGGCACCCGGGGCGCGGCGTCGTTGCCCCAGTCGAAGTACGGGTTGACCACGACCGCCTTCGGCATGAACGGCGCCGAGTCGGCCGTCGACATCTGCTCCGGGTCGTTGAAGTCGTACCCGTACACGGCCGGGTCCCAGTTGACGTCCCCGTCGATCGCCTTCGCGTACGGGTCCAGCAGCAGCTTGTGCGGGTTGCAGCGCAGCCCCCGGGCCGGGTCGTAGGGCCCGTCGACCCGGAACCCGTACCGCTGGCCGGGATCGACCCCCGGCAGGTAGGCGTGCCACACGAAGGCGTCGACCTCGACCAGCCGGATGCGCTCCTCGACGTCGTGGTCGTCGAAGAGGCACAGCTCGACGGACTCGGCCACCTCGCTGAAAATCGCGAAGTTGGTGCCCTGGCCGTCGTAGGTCGCGCCCAAGGGGTACCGGTTGCCCGGCCAAACCTGCATGTCCCGCCCCTGTCGTAGGTCGTTACCCCGGTGCTCAACGGCTGCCCCGTTGCCACCGTGTTACGTGCGTCGAAAGTTCACGCGCGGGTACGCGCGAAGCTGGCTGCCATATGCCCACCGCACTCGATAATGAATCGTGCCGGGCTCCCCGTCGGCTATCCGACAGCGTTCCAGGATGAATCTCCGGCGAATTCCGCCGTGGCGCGGGTTTGAAGCAAGGGGGTTCAGATCATAGTTGGGCACATGCCCCCAGGATCGGTGATGACCTTCGGTCCGCATGCCTGTTCCACGGCCGCGGGATTCGAGGCTGAATGGCTGGTCACCGACGGACTCGGGGGATACGCGACCGGCACCGTCGCGGGACTGCGCACCCGGCGGTACCACGGCCTCCTCGTCACTCCCGACCGCCGGCTCGCGCTCGCCGCGCTGGACCCGGTCCTGACCCTGCCCGGCGGCGCGACCGTCCGCCTCGCGGTGCACGAGTGGGCCTCCGGTGCGCTGGACCCGTCCGGCCACCATCACCTCGAGCAGTTCGAGCTCGCCGACGGTGTACCGCGGTGGCGCTGGCGCATCGGCGAGATCGTGCTCGAGCGCGAGGTCGCGATGGTCCACGGCCGCAACGCCGTCGCCGTCACCCACCGCCTGGTGAGCGCGCCGCCCGGCGCCACGGTCGAGCTGTCCCTCACCGCGCTGTGCACCTGGCGCGACGCCGACGCCGAGCGCGACCGCACGTCGGCCTCGCCCGACGTGGTGATCCTCGACGACGGCGGCATCGAGGTCGAGAGCGCCTACCGCGTCCACGGGCCGGGCTTCCGCGCGATCGGGGAGTGGTACCTCGACGCGTACGCCCGCGAGGAGGCCGCCCGCGGGCTCAACGCCGTCGAGGACCTGTGGGCCGCCGGCGCCTTCACCGCCACGCTCGCGGCGGGCGACTCGGCGGACGTGTTCGCGTGCTCCGACGACCTGCCGCCGGCGGGCGCCGCCGCCACGGTCGAGGCCGCCCGCCGCCGGGCCCGCCGGCTGGTGCGCGCGTCCGGCGCCCGCGAGGGGGTGGACCGGGCGCTCGTCCTCGCCGCCGACCAGTTCATCGTGACCCGCGACGGCGCGCCGGCCGTGATCGCCGGCTACCCCTGGTTCGGCAGCTACCTGCGCGACACGATGACCGCCTACGAGGGGCTGTTCCTGCACACCGGGCGGCACGCGGAGGGCCGCCGGCTGCTGCAGGCCCACGCCGACCTCGGCGAGCGGATGCGCGCCACCGAGCTCGGCGACGCCGACGGCCCGCTGTGGTACGTCCACGCCGTCGAGCGCCATGTCGCCCGTACCGGGGACGCCGACCTCGCCGCCGAGCTGCTCCCGGCCGTCGAGAACGTCGTCGCGGCGTACACGAAGGGCACCCGCGACGGCGTCGGCGTCGACCCCGCCGACGGGCTCCTCGTCATCGACGCCGACCACTCGGGCCTGACCTGGATGAACGCGCGTTTCCCGCGCGGTGCCGTCACCCCGCGCGACGGCAAGCCGGTCGAGCTCAACGCGCTGTGGGCCAACGCGCTCGGCGCCGTCTGCGCCCTGCGGGAGCGCTGCGGCCGCGACGCCTCCGTCGTGCAGAGCCGCCGCGACACCGTGCGGGCCCAGGTCGTGAAGCGCTTCCGCGCGCCCGACGGCTGGCTCTTCGACGTCGTCGACGCGCGCCCGGCGCCGTACCCGAAGGGCGGCGGCAGCGAGCACGACGACCCCGTGCTGCGCCCCAACCAGCTGCTCGCGTTCAGCCTGCCGTACGCGCCCGCCGCCGACGAGCCGCACCTGCGCGAGCACGTCCTGCGGGCGGTCGGCGCGACCCTGGTGACCCCGCTGGGCCTGCGCACCCTGGCGCCCGGCGAGTTCGGGTACCACGGCAGCCACCGCGGCGGGGTCGTCCCGCGCGACACGGCCTACCACCAGGGCACCGCGTGGGCGTGGCTGCTGGGGCCGTACGTCGACGCGCGGTGCGCCGCCGGCCTACCGGTGGACGCGACGCTCGCCGGGGTTGAGGCACATTTGAGCGAGTGCGGTCTCGGGTCGGTGAGCGAGATCGCGGAGGGTGACGCGCCGCACCGGGCGACTGGAGCGCCGTTCTCGGCCCGATCGGTCGCCGCGGTGCTCCATGCGCGTGCCGCCATCAGGCAGAACTGCAAGATGCAGGGTGCAGAGCCCACGCAGACGGGAAAGATGAAGTTGGCCCGTGCAGCCGGTCCGCGCAAGCGCCGGAACGCGCTACGGTGACATTCGGCGACGAGAGGCATCCGCTATGCGCGTATTGATGATCGCCTGGAACGTTCCGTCAACCTCGCTGTCCGCGGCGCTCGCCGCGGCCGGCCACGAGATCACCGTGGTGACCCGCGCCGGGTCGGCGCCGGCGCCCGCGGGCGTCCGCGTCGTGCACGCCGCCGCGCTCAGCGGCGACGAGTCCGACACCGCGGATGACCTGGCCCACACGATCGCCGTCAACCACCTGCTG
Organism: Dactylosporangium sucinum; assembly: GCF_014647515.1. GTDB lineage: Bacteria > Actinomycetota > Actinomycetes > Mycobacteriales > Micromonosporaceae > Dactylosporangium > Dactylosporangium sucinum. The sequence continues at coordinate 131,457 of NZ_BMPI01000011.1, forward strand.
GTGGAGGCGGCGGTGGCCGCGGCGCCGCCGGCGGGCTACGAGGTGATCCACGCGCACGGCTGGCTGGTCACCCACGCCGCCGTCGCGCTCAAGGAGCGCTTCGGGATCCCGGTCGTCGCGTCGCTGCAGGCCACCGAGGCCGGGCGGCACCAGGGGTATCTGCCCGGCGACACCAGCCGGTCGGTGCACTCGGTCGAGTGGTGGCTCGGGTCGGAGGCCTGCCGGGTGATCGTCCCGACCGAGTACCTGCGCTGGGAGGTCCAGCACCTCTTCGACGTCCCCGCCGAGCGGGTCGACGTGGTGCCCAACGGCATCGACCCCGACGTGTGGACCGCGCCGCCGCGGGCCGTGCTCTCGGCGCGGCTGCGGTTCGCGGGCGAGGGGCCGCTGCTGGCGTACGCCGGGCGACTCGTCGAGGAGAAGGGCGTCCAGGACCTGCTGGCCGCGCTCCCGGCGATCCGCGAGCGCCACCCCGGCACCCGCGCCGTCGTCGTCGGCGAGGGCGACTACCGCGGCGCCCTCATCGAGGAGGCCCGCCGGCTCAAGCTGCACCGGGCGGTCAGCTTCCCCGGCCGGCTCGACCAGCTCACCCTGGCCGCCGTGCTGGCGGCCGCCGACGCCTTCGTCATGCCCGCCCGCTACGCGCCGACCGGCACCGTCGCCCTGGAGGCGGCCGCGTCCGGGGCCGCGCTCGTCGTCGCCTCGACCGGCGGCCTCGCCTCGATCGTCGAGCACGGCGTGACCGGCGTCCGCTTCCCGGTCGGCGAGCCCGACGGGCTGGCCGAGGCCGTGGGAGCGCTCCTGGCCGACCCGCTGCTCGCCCAGACCCTGGCCTCGCGGGCCCGGGAGATGGTGCGCGAGCGGCACTCGTGGCACGCCATCGCCGCCCGCACCGCCGCCATCTACGGCACCGCGGTCGACGAGGCCCCGGCCTTCGAGGCGCGGCGCGAGGCGGCCCTGGTCGCCGGCGGCCGGCCGGTCGTGTTCGTGCCGGCGGGCAACCTGCTCGCCGACGCGCCCACGGTGCCGGTCGGGTCGCTCGCCGAGGCCGCCGAGGCCGTGCACGAGGCCGCCTGGCAGGCCGGCGCGTCGGCCGCCCGGGAGGCGCTGCGCGACGAGGGCCTGCTGCGCACCGGCCAGTTCGACGTGGTGATGGCGGCCGTCGAGCGCCGCTGACGACGGTTCAGCCCGTGTGGGCCTGCAGCCACTCCTGGAGGGGGCTGCAGGCCCGGTAGAACGTCACCAGGTGGTCCTTGGCCTTGGCGGTGCCGAGCCAGGGCTTGAGCGGGAACTGGTGCCACGCGATCAGGCCCTTGTGCCGCAGCAGGTGGGCCCGCGGGTGCTCCTTGTCGAACCCTCTCGGGACCGACTTGAGCTGCTCGTGTGAGGTCACCTCGTAGGCCAGGCCGTCGACGATCGCCTGCAGTTGCGCGCCGGAGCTGTCGTCGGCGACCGCCGCGCGGTACCGCTGCAGCTGCGGACTGTCCATCATGTAGACGCCGATGCCGGCCGCCAGGCCGTGGGCGGTCAGCTGCACGTAGCCGCCCCGCTCGAACGACGCCGCGCAGCTGGTCTTGTACGGGGACTTGTCGGCGCTGAACCGCACGTCGCGATACGGCCGGAAGATCTTCGCCGGGCCGAACTCGGGCTCCAGCTCGGCGAGCAGCTCGGTCATCGGCCCGCGCACCTGCTCGTCGTAGACGTCCTTGTGCCTCGTCCAGTACGTCTTGGAGTTGTCGGCCTCGAGCCCCTCGTAGAACTCCAGCGCGTCGACCTTCCAGCCGCGGAATGCCATGTCCTCATCTTCGCAGGACCAGCTGCTCGTTGGCGGTCAGGAACGCCGTCACCTCCCGCGGGGCCTTCGCGGGCGAGCCGGCGTCGAACGGCGGCTGCGGGTCGTACTCGATCGCCAGCTGGATGCCCATGGCGACGGCCTCCCCGGCGATCTCCCGGGCGAGGGTGAGGCCGAGGTCGATGCCGGCCGAGACGCCGGCGGCGGTGGCGTACTTGCCGTCCCGCACGACGCGCTCATCCGCGGGCGTGGCGCCGTGCCTGGTGAGCTCGCTCATCGCCAGCCAGTGACTGGTGGCCCGGCGCCCGGCGAGCAGGCCGGCGGCGCCGAGGATGAGCGAGCCCGTGCAGACGGAGGCGGTCCAGGTGGTGGTGGGATCGATGGTCCTGAGCCACTCGTGGAGCTCCCGGTCCTGCTGCTGGTCGGTGATGTCGGGGCCGCCGGGGACGACGACGACGTCGGCGTTGCCGATGGTGTGGAGTGCTTCGTCCGCATGGAGCGTGAGGAAGCCGGTGTCGGTCTCGACCGGTCCCTTGGTGTGGCTCGCGGTGACGAGCTCGGCGCCCGGGAGGCGGGACAGCACCTCGTACGGGCCGACGGCGTCCAGGGCGGTCATCCTGCGGTACAACACGATCACGATGCGCATCGGAAACGCTCCCTGTAGTCGAGTGGGGCGACGCCCAGCTCCTTGACGAAGGCGCGGCGCATGGCCTCGGGCGTGCCGTAGCCACAGGCCCTGGCGACCTGTTCGATGCCGTCGCGGGTGTCCTCGAGCCGTCTGCGGGCGGCCTCGAGGCGCGCCTGGTCGACGTACCGCCCGGGCGGGACGCCGACCTCCTTCGTGAAACTGCGGCTGAACTGGCGTTCGGAGAGCCTGGCCCGGTCCGCGAGGGCCTTCATGGTGAGATCGGCGTCCGGGTGTTCCATGATGTACTGCTGGATCTCGCGGACCGGGTCGCGCTCGGCGAGCTGCGCCCGCAGCTGGACGCTGAACTGCCGCTGGCCACCGGGCCGCTTGAGGAACATGACGAGGTGCCGGGCGATCTGGAGCGCGGTCCGGCGGCCGAGGTCCTCCTCCACGAGCGCGAGGGCGAGGTCGATCCCGGCGGTGACCCCGGCCGACGTGGCGATGTTGCCGTCCCGGACGAAGATCGGCTCGGGGTCGACGCGGGTGGTGCGGTGCTGCCGCGCGAGGGCCGCGCAGTGGTCCCAGTGGGTGGTCGCCTGCCGCCCGTCGAGCAGGCCGGCATCGCCGAGGATGAATGCCCCGGTGCAGACGGCCATGATTCGCCGGGCGGTGCCGGCGCGCTCCCGGAGCCACCGCGCGACGTCGTCCTGGCCGTGCCGGGTGCCGGCGCCGCCGGGGATGACGATGAGGTCGGCGTGGGTCACCTCGGCGAGGTCGACGTCGGGGAGGACGGTGAGCCCGCTGGAGGTGACGACGGCCCGCTTCCCGACGCTGCCGATGCGGGTCCGGTAGCTGCCGGGAACCCCGACGTTCGCCCCGGCGAAGACCTCGAGCGGCCCGGTGACGTCGAGGCTCTGCACCCCGTCGAACACGACGATGAGGACGTCCTGCACGCTGTCCATCCTCGGGTGGGCCCGCGCCCGCCCACAACGCCACGGATCCCACCTTTCCGGCCATGCACCCGCTGGTTGCCGTTCTCGCCGGTTCGGCGTTCTTGCCGGTTCGCCCGGAAATTGTCGTACGGGTGTTCTAATGTCGGAGCATGGGTGAGGGATGGGAGCTCGACTGGCGGGCCCGGCTGGCCGAGTCGACGGCGGCGTGGCACCGGCGTCGCGCCCACCGCCTCGCGGTGCGGTCGGAGTTCCGGGAGTCGCGCCGGCACGGGCTCCATGCCCGGCATGCGATGCGGCTGGCGCGGCTGGACATGGCTGATCGGGAGCGGGAGGTGGAGGCGGCCGTGGCGGCGACGCCTCCGTTCACGTCGACACCCGAGCCCGCCTCGACACGCAAATGCAAGCCGAAATCCGAGGATGCCCTGACATCCCGGTCCACCTCGCCACCCGATCCGGCCGCTCTTCCATCTCTTCCATCGGAGCCGGCTTCTCCACCGCCGGGCGCACCCGAGCGCCGGGATGCTGCGGCTACCGGTGCTTCCTCCGCGCCGGAAGCGGCTCCCTCTTCCCAGCGAGCGCGCACGCCGGCCGATGAGTGTTCATCGACCGGCGTGCGCGGAGGTGGCAGGTGGTGGCTCAGCCGGCGCGGCGGCGGGCGCGGCGCATGGCGAGCTCGTCCCCGGCGGGGAACTCGGCCGGTGCGCCGGCTGGCGCGACGGGCAGCTCGTCGGCCGCCGTCGCGGCCTCCGCCGGGAGGTGCGAGAGGGTGCCCTCGATCTCCTTGAAGGCGCCCGAGATCGCGATGCCGAACACGCCCTGGCCGCCCTGCAGCAGGTCGACGACCTCCTCGGGGGAGCGGCACTCGTAGACGGTGGTGCCGTCCGAGATGAGCGTGATGCCGGCCAGGTCACCCACGCCGCGCGAGCGGAGGGTGTCGATGGCCTTGCGGATGTTCTGGAGCGACACTCCGGCGTCCAGGAGGCGCTTGACCACCTTGAGGACGACGATGTCCCGGAAGGAGTACAGCCGCTGGCTTCCTGACCCCGTCGCGTCGCGGACGCTCGGCACGACGAGCCCGGTGCGGGCCCAGTAGTCGAGCTGCCGGTAGCTGATGCCAGCCGCATGGCAGGCGGTCGGCCCCCGGTACCCGACGTCGTCCGCGTCGGCCGGGCTTCCCGACATCATGCGCGCGCCTGCGCCACCGGGTGCTCCGGCCGGCCCGCCAGTGGTGCCCGCCGCGGCCTCGGTCCCGCCGGGGTGCGTGGCGCCTCCGGCGTATCCGCCGCGGTCGGCCGGGCTGGTCGGTGCGCCGTGGTCTGCGGGGCCGGTGGGGCCGGTGGGTCCGGTGGGTCCGGTGGGTCCGGCGTGGCCCACGGCCGCCGTGAATCCGCCGCGGCCGGCGGGTCCGGTCGGGTCGGGAGGGCCGCCGGGCAACGCGTCGGCGCGTGCGCCGGGCATCACGTCGGCCGGTGCGTCAGCCGGTTCGACGGCATGACCAGGTGTCCCGGGATCGGGCGGCTGTTGCATTGCGACCCACCTCCAGCGTCAACACCCGCAACCCTATAGCGCACCTTGAGGGTCTGCGGGGAGATAACGCCGCGACACGCCGCGTGTTGGTGCTACCCCACACTGCGCGCGTCACCCGAAGCCCGGCTAATCCACCCCAAACACCCGTCAGGCCCCGACTCTAACCGACACCAACCCCCGCCGGCCCGAACTTCCCCCGCCGAGCGTCCCTTCGTCACCGGACGGACCACGAGATCGCGGACCAACGAGATCGCGGACCCACAAGATCGGGGCACGGCAGGCGCGCCCGAGGGAGCGGCGGGCGGTATGTCGGTGACTGGGCGCTGTGGGCGCGACGGCCGGTCGTTGCCCCGGGCCGGCTTCGGGCGCGGACACCCGAGGACACCGGTAGAGACGGGGCACGCCACGCCGCTCTGGGGGTGTTGTACCCACGCCCACCCGCCGACCGGCCCTCAGGGACGGTCTCGGCGGGGGAGGAGGTCAGCCGGCGAAGTCCTCCGGGCGGACCTGCTCCAGGAACTCGCGGAACTTCTCGACCTCGTCCTCCTGCTCGTCCGGGATGACGATGGCGGCCTCGGTCAGGACCTGGTCCGCGCAGCGGATCGGGGCGCCCACCCGCAGCGCCAGGGCGATGCTGTCGCTCGGGCGCGCCGAGACGCGGACGTTGTCGCCGATCACCAGCTCGGCGTAGAAGATGTTGTCGCGCATCTCCACGATCTCGACCGCGCGCAACGGGGTCTTCAGCGCGGCCAGCATGTCTCGCATCAGGTCGTGGGTCAGGGGCCGGGCAGGCTTCACCCCCTGCTGCTCGTAGGCAATCGCCGTCGCCTCCACCGCGCCGATCCAGATCGGCAGGTAGCGGTCGCCGTCGACCTCCTTGAGCAACACGATGGGCTGATTGGTTGGCAGCTCCACGCGAACTCCGACCACATTCAGCTCTCGCACTGCCGCCTCCGTGTCGACTTGCCTCTCCCTGCACGGTACACGGACCGGACGGCACCTGCGCCACTCGCAAGGCCGCCGGGATCGGGGCAGTGGCGAAGATCGCCCGCGGTGGTCGGGAGGGGCCACAGGAACCGGCCGGTCGATGGCACCGCGCACCCGGCGGGCCGGGTCGGTGCACCGCACAAAACGGTCATTTGCCCAGAATCTCCCGCAGTCCGGCCCGTACCAGAGCGGCGTGCACCCGCTGGGTCAGCGCGGCGAGCTCGTGGACCGTGTCCGCCGCCCGGGCTCGGCCGGACGGACTGTTCTGCCTGGTCAACGGCGTGACGAGCTGGCTGAAGAGGCCGATCTCGCGGTCCGCCGCCGCCCGCTGCGCCCGCAGGTGCCGTGGCTCGACCCCGAACTCGGCCAGCCTGGCGGCGGCGGTGGCCACCTCCAGGGAGTCGGCGTCGTAGCCGTTGCGGGCCCGGATGAGGCCGTACTCCTCGAGGGTCTTCAGCAGTACGTCGTCAAGCCCCGACCGCGACAGCAGCTCGTCGCGCGTGAGGCGCAGCTCCGCCACCGGCGGCTCGGGAGCGGCCGGGCGCACCTCGGTCAGCGGGGCGCTCATCGTCGCCAGATGCTCGCGAATCACCCGCAGGGGGAGGTACTGGTCGCGCTGCGCCGTGAGCACGTAGCGCAGGCGAGCGACGTCCGTCCAGGTGTACTTGCGATATCCGGCCGGGGTGCGGCGCGGCTCGACCAGCCCCTCGGTCTCCAGGAAGCGCAGCTTCGAGATGGTGACGTCGGGGAAGTCCCCGCGCAGGTGGGCGAGCACCTCGCCGATGCTCATGAGACGGTCACCCCGGGTGACCTCGTCACCCGGGGCCGGTGAGTTCCAGGCGGCTGCCGACGCCCCGGTCATCGCCTCAGCTCTCGTCGGGCCGCGGCCCTGCCACGAACACGAGGCGGAACTTGCCGATCTGCACCTCGTCGCCGTTGCTCAGGGTGGCGGCCTCGACCCGCTCACGGTTGACGTAGGTGCCGTTGAGGCTGCCGACGTCGCGGACCGTGAAGGTGCCGCCCTCGCGGTGGAACTCGGCGTGCCGGCGGGACACCGTCACGTCGTCGAGGAAGATGTCGCTGTCGGGGTGACGCCCGCTCGTGGTGACGTCGTGGTCGAGCAGGAAGCGGGCCCCGGCGTTCGGGCCGCGGCGGACCGCGAGCAGGGCCGTCCCGGGCGGGAGGGAGCCCGACACGCGGGTGGGCACCACGTCGGTGTCCGGCCCCTCGATGGCATCCTCAATGGCGCCAAGGTTGAGCGTGGACGTGACGTCGAGCGGGGGAAACTCGTCGTCTGGGCGCGTCATCGAACCACCTCACGGTCGTGTTCTCGGGTGTCTTCCGAGTGCAACGGGACGATCCGCGCGGCCGGCCGCCGCGTGGCAACGTCAAGAACGCATACGGTTGACTGAGCGAGCCTAGTCACGCCCGAAATAACGGGTCAACCGGACGCGCGGCAGCCAGGTCGGAAATAGAGCTCAGGAGGCCTCGGTCAGCTCCCGGTAGGCCGCCGCGTCGAGCAGGGCGTCGACGGCGGCGGCGTCGGCGACCTTGAGCTGGACCAGCCAGCCCTCCCCGTACGGATCGGAGTTGAGCAGCTCCGGCGCGTCCGCGAGCGCGGAGTTGACGGCGACCACCTCGCCGGAGACCGGCGCGTAGATCTCCGACACGCTCTTGGTCGACTCGACCTCGCCGAGGGAGTCGCCGGCGCCGACCGTGGTGCCGACCTCGGGCAGCTGCACGAAGACGATGTCGCCCAGGGAGTCCTGGGCGAAGTGGGTGATGCCGACCTTGAAGGCACCCGCCTCCGCGGGTGCGAGCCACTCGTGCTCGGCCGTGTAACGCAGATCCTCGGGAATCACGTCGGTCCTTCTTCTCAGGCGGGCTTTGCGTATCTCAACTCACCGGCAGTGTGCAACGCGGTCACTCTTACCGGATCCGCTTCGCGCAGAGAAACCGTACCGCCGTGCTGCCGGACGCTGTCCACGACCCCTCCCGGGATGTTCAACGCCGTCCGCATGGTGTCCGGTCCGCCGATCACCATGATCGTATACGGCGCGCTCAGCGTCGACTCGGCGACCAGCAGGCGGCCGTCGCCGCCGTCGGCGAAGTACGTCGAGGCCACGATGCGTACGGCCGCGCCGTTCGCGCCGCCGATCTGCATCGCCTCGGCGCCGGCGCCGCGCAGCTCCTCGATCGCGTCGAGCATCGTCGCCGCCTGGATCGGCTCGGAGCCGGAGTTGAGCGTGACCTCCAGCCCGGGGCCCTCGGCGGGCAGCGTGCCGGCGAGGATGCCCAGCTCGTCGGCGCGCCGGCGGGCCTCGGCGAGCGCCGCGTCGCGGCCCTGGGCGCCCGAGTCGAGCTGGCGGCGGGTCTCCTCCAGGTCGGCGATGTCCCGGCGCAGCCGCTCCTGCTGGGAGTCCAGGTCGGACAGGATCCGCACCAGGTCCTCGGGCCGGGCGGCGGCCAGCTCGGCGTCGGAGTTGCGCGCCTTGAACTGCACCACGAGCGCGAACCCGAGCAGCGCCAGCAGCACGGCGATGATCGTGTTCGCGGCCAGCGGCCGCCGCTGTTCGTAGAGGTTCTTCATGCCTTGAAGAGGTGCCGGCGGATCGCGGCCACGTTGCCGAAGATGCGCACGCCGAGGACGACGACGGCGCCGGTCGACAGCTGCCCGCCGACGCCGAGCTGGTCGCCGAGGTACACGATCAGGCCCGCGACGAGCACGTTGGACACGAACGAGATGACGAACTGCTTGTCGTCGAAGATGCCGTCGAGCTTGGCCCGCACCCCGCCGAACACGGCGTCGAGGGCGGCCACGACGGCGATCGGCAGGTACGGCTGCAGCCCCAGCGGGACGGTCGGCTCCAGGAAGATGCCGGCCGCCACGCCGATCACCAGGGCGATGACCGCGATCATCGGGGACCTCCGGACGGGGACGCGGACGGGGACGGGGACGGTGGGCGCGCGTACCGCAGCGGCGGCTCGGGCGCCGCGGCGAGCGTCAGCTTCGTGCGCTTCTTGACGCTGAACTGCATGCGGTACGAGTCGACGTACCGCTTGAACCTTTTGGCCGTCGGCGAGCCCTCGAACCGCTGGGCCAGGTCGCCCGGCCCGATGGCGGTCACGTCGTACGGGCTGGTGACGGGCTTGAAGTCGACGAGGATCACGCCGCCGGCGGCGCGGATCGTGCTGGTGGCGGTGAGCCGCTGGCCGTTGACCGCGATCGCCTCGGCGCCGCTCTGCCACAGCCCGTTGGCGATGTCCTGCAGGTCGCGGTCGAGCACGATGCCGAGGTTCTCCTCCTTGGCCTGGCCGGTCACCGGGTCGACCTCGGGCGGGGCGTCGACGACCCGCACCACCGCGCCGTCGCCGGTCACCCTGCCGGTGCCCGTGCCGGCGGCGAGCTGCTTGAGCCGGGCCGCGCTGTCGCTGTCGGCGAGGGCGTCGTCGCGGGCCTGGTCGACCTGGGCGCGCAGCTCCTCGGCCTGCCGCTGCAGGTCCTCGGCGGTGTGCTGGCGGGCGCGCACGTCGGCGACGAGGTCGTCGCGGGCCCGGCTGGCGCTGGGCGCCTCGGCGACGGCCTGGTGGTAGGCGACGGCGAGCAGGAACCCGGTCGCGGCGAGCGCCGCCGCCCGGCCCCACCGGCCCCAGCGGGGCGGCGGCTTGCCGGCGGCCGCGGCGGCGGCGTAGCCGGGGTCGAGCGGGGTGCGGAACAGGTCGGCCAGCAGGTCGTCGCGGCGACGCTCGGTGGGTTCGTCGCGGCGGGGCGCCGTCACGACGCCGCTGCTGCCCGGCCGGCGCGCACGTGGAGGCCGGCCTGGATGAAGTAGAAGACGGCGGCCACCCAGTACAGGACGATGCCCCACCACAGCAGCGCCCAGCCGCTCGGCTGCGCCCAGGGATGGGCCCATTCGCTGTACTTCGCCAGCAGCATCATCGGGAAGCCCATGAGCAGGATGGCGGTGGCCGTCTTGCCGACGTAGTGCACCGGCGGCGGGCCGTGGCCCAGGATCCGCAGCACGACGAGGCACAGGACCATGACGGCCTCGCGCGCGATGAGCGCGATCGTGAACCACCAGGGCACCACGTCCTCGAACGTCAGCGCGAAGAGGGTGGCCAGGATGTACAGGCGGTCGGCGAGCGGGTCGAGCAGCTCGCCGAGCCGGCTGACCTGCTTGAGGCGCCGCGCGGCGAACCCGTCGACCCAGTCGCTCAGCCCGCCGACCACCAGCACGGTGATCGCCCAGCCGGTGGCGTCGGTCGCGAGGAACAGATACAGGAACAGCGGCACGCCGAGCAGCCGTAGGAAGCTGATCAGGTTGGGGACGGTAAGGACGGGCCCGAGCCCCTGCCGGTCCACCACGCTCACTTCCCCCCGGCTCGCCTGCAACCGGGGGAATGCTAGCAGCACGGCCGGGTGACCTCGTGGAGGCGCAGCGCGGTGGGCCGGTAGCGTGCGGCGGCATGAGGTTCTCGGTGGCTCTGGTGGCGGTCATCGTACTGGCGGGCTGCGGTTCGCCGCCAGCCAAGTCGCAGTCTCTGCCCGTGTCGTCACCGTCGGTACCGGAGTCATCACTTCCACCGTCCCCCGGGGTGTCCGCGGCCGGCAGCGCCCCCGCCTCGGCCGGGCCGTGCACGATCTTCCCGGCCGACAACGTGTGGCGCGCCGACGTGTCCAAGCTGCCCGTCCACCGCGACTCCGCCGCCTGGGTGGCCAGCATCGGGGCGGCGGCCAAGGGCCACCCGGACTTCGGCACCGGCTACGGCATCCCCGTCACCCAGGTGCCAGCCGGCCAGGCGAAGGTGAAGGTGTCGTTCGAGTACGCCGACGAGAGCGACCCCGGCCCGTACCCGATCCCGCGCGACGCCCGGATCGAGGGCGGCGCCTCCGCGGACGGCGACCGGCACGTGATCGTGTACGACGCCGCCGCCTGCAAGGCCTACGAGCTGTACGCGGCCCACCCGAACGCCGACGGGTCGTGGAAGGCCGGCTCGGGCGCCGTGTTCGACCTGCGCGGCAACAAGCTGCGCAAGGCCGGCTGGACGTCGGCGGACGCGGCCGGGCTGTCGGTCCTCGCCGGGCTGGCCCGCGCCGACGAGGCCGCGGCGGGGCGGATCGACCACGCGATCCGGTTCACGGCGCCGAGGACGCGCAAGCAGTACGTCTGGCCCGCCCGGCATGCCGCGAGCGCCGCCACCGACGCCGCGCTGCCGCCGATGGGGGCCCGGTTCCGGCTCAAGGCGTCGGTCGACGTCTCGCGGTTCCCGCCCCAGGCGCGGGCCGTCGCGCAGGCGCTGAAGACCTACGGCGCGATCCTGGCCGACAACGGCTCCCCGTGGTACTTCACCGGCACCCAGGACGCGAAGTGGAGCAACTCGCAGCTGGACGCGCTCAAGACGCTGAAGGGCTCCGACTTCGAGGCGGTCGACGCCTCCCTGCTCATGGTCGAGGCGGACTCGGGGCGCTGCCGGAAGCTCTGACAGCGGCGGCGGTACCGCCGGCCGCCCGCAGGCCGACGGTGAGGTCCCCGGCGTCGGGGTGGTACGCGTGGTCGACCACCCACCGGTCGGTGATCGCGGCCGCGATCCGGGCGATCGTGGCCGCGTCGACGTACAGCTCGTCGGGCGCCTTGTCGGCCGCCCGCCGGTGCGCGCTGAGGAAGGTGGCGGCGGCCGCTCGCGCGGAATTGTCGTACATGGCCTCCAGAATGGGGAGGAAGTAGAGGGGGTCGTCCGGGTCCTGGAACTGGAAGATCCCACTGGCGAGCACGTAGTCGTAGGTGCGCTCCGGCCGGAAGTCGAGGTCGACCAGGCGGACGTCCGGCACACCGCGGCTCGACGCCAGCTCGACCATGCGCGGGTCGATGTCTGTCCCCACGTAGGTGAACGGGAGGTCCAGTTTGGTGAGGTGGAAGTAGAGGTCGCCGGGGCCGCACCCCCAGTCGAGGACGGTGCCGCCGGCGAAGGCGGTGGCGCGCAGCAAGGCGTCGAAGCGGATCCGCTGCAGCGCGGCACTGCCCCAGCCGGCCAGCCGCCAGGCCGGGTCGACCCCGCCGGCTCCGCCGAGCGCGGCGGGCCCGCCGAGTGGGCCCTCGGTGGACCCGCCGCGCAGGCCCTCGGTGGACTTGGCGGGCTCGTTGGGCTCGTTGGGCTCGTTGGGCGCACTGGGCTTGTTGGGCGCGCTGGGCTCGGTGGGCTCGGTGGCGAACAGGTCGTCGTGGAAGGCCGAGATCAGGGACGCCCGGACCGTGGTGCGCCGGTCAGGCATGGCCGAGGCGGGTTCGGATCAGGAGGGCCTCCAGGGCGTCGCCGGCCGACGGGGCCGCCGGGAGGGCGGAGGTGTCGCGGGCCGCTTCGAGGGTCGCGGTCAGGGACTCGACGTCGTCCGCCAGGCGGTCGCGGCTGACCAGGTCGGCGGGGAGGAGGTGATGCTCGCCGGCCCGCTTCGCCTCGATCATGTCGGCGATGTACGGGAGGGATGCCAGCGGGCGGAGGTCGGCCTGGATCTCGCCGGTGCGCATGAGGTGGATGCCGGTGTGCAGGACGCGCAGGGTGTACAGGGCGGGCTTCAGCTCGCCGGTCTTCTGGAAGAGCTGCCACTGGCCGGCCGCGAAACCCAGGTAGTGGTGCGCGTGCCGGGAGGTGACGCAGTGGCGCGACAGGGCGGCCAGCTCGTCGTGCAGCTCGGAGGTGCGCACGACCAGCGGTGAGAGTAGCTGCTCCAGCACGTAGCCGTTGGGCCTCAGCAGCAGCCGGATGAACTTCGCGAGCTCCTGGGCGACCACGTCGAGCTCCATGCAATCGCGTTCGCCGCCGGACTGGACGGTCTCCGGGCCGGTGTGCAGGCCGACCACCTCGGCGAGCGGCAGGAGGTGGCACGCGCGCAGGTCGAGGTCGGAGTCCACGGACGCGAAGCCGTACAGGTGCGCGCCGCTCACTGTGGCGAACACCACCGGGTACGCCAGCTCGTCGACCACCTCCCCGGCCCAGCCCGGCACGCCCGCCGCCACCGCCGCGGGAGGGAGGGGCGCAAGAGAGAGGGTCGCGGGAGCAGAGGTCGCGGGAGCAGGAGTCGCGGGAGCAGAGGCGGTGGGAGCAGAGGCCGTGGGCGTCCGGTGGGCGAAGGGCGCTGCGGAGCGCGCGGGCGCCGACGTGGTTGCCGACCGGGAGCGGGCTGTGACCAGGAACGCTTCGACCGTGGCGTGGTCGGGGGCGTCCGGGAGGGTGGTCGATGCCGCCGCCGACTCCAGGTCTGCTTCCAGGGACTCGGCCAGGGTCGCGAATGCCTCCCAGGTCAGGTCGCCCCGGCGGATGGACAGGAGTTCCTCGCGCCACCGGGTGACGTCCACCAGGATCTCGGCCTCGCGCAGGACGTGGGCGCCCGCCCGCAGGAGGCGGGCCATGTGCATGGCCTGCTTCCACCGCACCTGGCCCGTCTTCGCCCGGGTCGTGGTCAGCTTGGCCAGCTGGTCCCTGGCGTAGTCGCCGTACGTGCGCGCCGTGCGGCGGGACAGGAACGCCGCGCGGATCGACAGCAGGTCGCGGCCCGCCTCCGTCACCCGCTCGACCAGCGGGGACCACAGGCACTCCAGGACCGTGGGATTGGCCGACAGGGCCAGGGTGCAGGCCCGTTCCAGCTCCCAGCTGAACTGCTCCGGCAGCGGGCCCTCCACGTGCGTCGGGGGCTTCCGTAGCGGCCAGAAGGACGGGGTCGGGGCCTGGAACACGCCGCGGCGGTCCGTGTCGGACGACTCGCCGGCCAGGCCGTAGGCGCGGGATCCGACGATGGCGGAATAGATCGTGTGCGACGCCACGATGGTCAGATCATGCACGGTTGGTAGCCTAGGGGTGCCGGCAATACCCGCGCGGGAGAGATCGCCGTCCCGGAAAGGACGACAGACGGCGGCGCCGAAGGGGCAAATCCTCCCCGGAACCTCTCAGGCAGAAGGACCGCGTCGGGTTGGCACCTCTGGAGTCTGCAGTGTCTGCGACAGAGGGGGAGGAGCACCGCATCCCTGCCCCGAAAAAGACCCAGAAGAGTGTGGCTATGACGAGTTTCGCCAGCCGGCACATCGGACCCTCGCCCGACGAGCAGGACCGGATGCTCAAGACCGTCGGGTATGAATCGGTCGACGACCTGATGAGCGCGGCGATCCCCGGGTCGATCCGCTGGCACCAGGGCCTCGACCTGCCGCTCGCGGCCTCCGAGGCGGAGGTCCTCGGCGAGCTGCGTGCCCTCGCCGCCCAGAACCGGACCCTCGTGTCGATGATCGGCCTGGGGTACCACGGCACCCACACGCCGCCCGTGATCCTCCGCAACGTGCTGGAGGACCCGTCCTGGTACACGGCGTACACCCCGTACCAGCCGGAGATCAGCCAGGGCCGGCTCGAGGCGCTGCTGAACTTCCAGACCGTCGTCGCCGACCTCACCGGGCTCGACGTCGCCGGGTCGTCGCTGCTCGACGAGGCCACCGCGGCCGCCGAGGCGATGACCCTGGCCCGCCGCTCGTCGAAGGTCAAGGCCGACGTCTACGTCGTCGACAGCGACGTGCTCCCGCAGACCCTCGCCGTGCTGCGGACCCGCGCCGAGCCGCTCGGCATCGAGGTCCGGGTCGTCGACCTCACCGCCGGGGAGCTGCCGGAGGAGTACTTCGGGCTGCACCTGCAGTACCCGGGGGCGTCGGGCGCGGTCCGCGACCACGCGCAGCTCGTCGCGAAAGCCCACGACAGCCAGGCGATCGTCACCGTCGCCGCCGACCTGCTCGCCCTGTGCGTGCTGCGCGAGCCGGCCGCCATCGGCGCCGACGTCGCCGTCGGCAGCGCCCAGCGCTTCGGCGTGCCGATGGGCTTCGGCGGGCCGCACGCCGGGTACATCGCCGTCCGCAAGGGCCTGGAGCGCACGCTGCCCGGCCGCCTGGTCGGCGTGTCGAAGGACGCCGGCGGCGCCCCCGCCTACCGGCTCGCCCTGCAGACCCGCGAGCAGCACATCCGCCGCGAGAAGGCGACCAGCAACATCTGCACGGCGCAGGTCCTGCTGGCCGTCGTCGCGAGCATGTACGCCGTGTACCACGGGCCCGAGGGCCTCCGCGAGATCGCCGCCCGCACCCACGACATGGCCGCGCGGCTCGCGGCCGGGCTGCGGACCGGCGGGATCACCGTCGAGCACGCCGCCTTCTTCGACACCGTCACCGCGGTCGTTCCGCAGCGGGCCGACGAGATCGTCGAGGCGGCCGCCGCCCGCGGGGTCAACCTGCGCCGCGTCGACGCCGACCGGGTCGGGATCGCCTGCGACGAGACGACGACGTTCAGCCACCTCCGCGACGTCCTCGCGGCGTTCGGGGTCCCGACGCACGTCGACGAGGACGTCGCCGACGCCGTGCCGGCCGGGCTGCGCCGCACGTCGGGCTACCTGACCCACCCGGTGTTCAGCAGCCACCGGTCGGAGACGGCGATGCTGCGGTACCTCCGGAAGCTCTCCGACAAGGACTACGCGCTCGACCGGGGCATGATCCCGCTCGGCTCCTGCACGATGAAGCTCAACGCGACGGCCGAGATGGAGCCGATCACCTGGCCGGAGTTCGCGAACGTGCACCCCTTCGCGCCGGCCGCGCAGACCCAGGGGTATCGCCGCCTCATCTCGGACCTGGAGCGCTGGCTGGCCGAGGTGACCGGCTACGACGCGGTCAGCCTGCAGCCCAACGCCGGTTCGCAGGGTGAGCTTGCCGGGCTGCTCGCGATCCGGGCGTATCACCACGAGCGCGGCGAGGCGCGGCGGGACGTCTGCCTCATCCCCTCCAGCGCCCACGGCACCAACGCCGCCAGCGCCGTGATGGCGGGCATGCGGGTCGCCGTCGTCGCCTGCGACGAGCTGGGCAACGTCGACCTCATTGACCTCGAGCGCAAGATCGAGCAGCACGCCGACCGGCTCGCGGCCATCATGGTCACGTATCCGTCGACGCACGGCGTCTACGAGGAGGGCATCGCCGCGCTGTGCGCGAAGGTGCACGAGGCCGGCGGCCAGGTGTACGTCGACGGCGCCAACCTCAACGCGCTGCTCGGCTTCGCCAAGCCCGGCAAGTTCGGCGCCGACGTGTCGCACCTCAACCTGCACAAGACGTTCTGCATCCCGCACGGCGGGGGCGGGCCGGGCGTCGGGCCGGTCGCGGTCCGGGCCCACCTGGCGAAGTTCCTGCCGTCGCACCCGTTCCTGTCGGGCGACGCGCCGGTCGGGCCGGTGTCGGCGGCGCCGTGGGGCTCGGCCGGCATCCTGCCCATCCCGTGGGCGTACCTGCGGCTGATGGGCCCCGACGGCCTCACGAAGGCGACGGCGACCGCGGTGCTGGCGGCGAACTACGTCGCGGCCCGGCTGCGCGAGCACTACCCGGTGCTCTACACCGGCAGCGCGAGCCTCGTCGCGCACGAGTGCATCCTGGACCTGCGGGGGATCACCCGGGCGACCGGGGTGACGGTGGCCGACGTGGCCAAGCGGCTCATCGACTACGGCTTCCACGCGCCGACGATGTCGTTCCCGGTGGCCGGGACGCTGATGGTGGAGCCGACGGAGAGTGAGGACCTCGCGGAGCTCGACCGCTTCTGCGACGCGATGATCGCGATCAGGCGGGAGATCGAGCGGGTCGCGGCGGGCGAGTGGCCCGGCGACGACAACCCGCTCGCGAACGCGCCGCACACGGCGGCGGTGGTGACGGCGGATACGTGGGAGCGGCCATACCCGCGGTCGGTGGCCGCGTACCCGGCGGGCGTCGACGCGTCGGCGAAGTACTGGTCGCCGGTGCGCCGGATCGACGACAGCTACGGCGACCGGAACCTCGTCTGCGCATGCCCACCGGCGTCGGCCTTCGAGGAGTAGAAGTTACGAAGCGTAGTGGCCTGATCGCTACGGTGTGTAGCGGTCAGGCCGCCTCGACCAGGACGTGGCGGGCCGGGCCGCGGTGCGGCTCGATCACGCTGCAGTCGGGCAGCAGTTCGCCCGTGTCCTCGAAGAAGATCACGCCGTTGCACAGCAGGCTCCACCCCTGCTCGGGGTGTGCGGCCGTGACGCGTGCGGCTTCCCGGTCGGTGTCGTCGGCGGATGGACAGGCTGGTTGGTGCTGGCAGAGCATCGGGGGTCTCCGATTGAGAGGTTCAGTTGAGGCCTGTGTGGTTCTTCACATGACCAGTGATGCACGCTACTACGGCCAACGACACGATTTCGAACACGTGACGGCACAACTTGGGGATAATCCACCCTTCGTATGAGCACATTAGGACCGGTCGTCGGGTACCGGCGCGGGTCGGTGGATCTTCACCCGCCCGGGCTACCAACCGCGTGTCGCGCATATATATGGGAGCGCTCCCGGCTGGAGTGGCATTCCCGGGACGGTGGCGACCCTCTTCGATTGCTCTGCGACTTCCTGGCGTCACACGGTGTTCAGATTTCGGACTTTTCGGGTTCACCCTCCGTGACCGACCGATCGGTGTGCGGGGCGGCGGTGCTGTTGTCGCCACCCTCCGTGACCGCCTCGCCGGCCCCGGCGGTGCCGGATCTGGCGGCCGTCGTCTATGAGCACCGTCACAGTGTCGGAATGGAAGTTGCACGCCGGCCGGGGGCCGTCACGGGGCCCTGGACGCCCAGTTGGACGCCCGAGGAGCACGCGGCGGCGGTCCAGGCGGTCCGGGAGGCGATCGCCCGCGGAGACGTCTACGTCGTGAACCTGGTCGGCCACGCGAGCGCCCCGTTCTCCGGGGACCCGCGGGAGGCGCTCGCCCGGCTCGCCGGCCTTCCGGGCGCGAAGTACGGGGGAGTGCTCCACGGGGACGACTGGTGGGTCGCCTCGGCCTCGCCCGAGACGCTCGTCGAGGTGGCCGGGGGCCGGGTCACCACGCGGCCGATCAAGGGCACCCGGCCGGCCACCCCCGAGGGGCGGGCCGAGCTGCTCGCCTCCGCGAAGGAGCGGGCCGAGCACGTCATGATCGTCGACCTGGAGCGCAACGACCTCGGCCGGGTCGCCCGCACCGGCTCCGTCCGGGTCGACGAGCTGTTCGCGATCCGGCGCTGGTCCGGGCTCTGGCAGGCCGAGTCCACCGTCAGCGCCGAGCTGCGCGACGGGGTCGGCCTGGCCGAGCTCCTGGCCGCCGTCTGGCCCGGCGGCTCGGTCACCGGCGCGCCGAAACGCGCCGCCGTCGAGGTCGCCGGCCGCCTCGAACCCGTCGGCCGGGGACCGAGCATGGGGGCGTTCGGCTGGATCGGGCACGACCACACTGGGCGAGCCAGCGTGGATCTCGGGCTTTCCATCCGTACCGCCGCGATCTCCGCGAACCGGGCACACCTCTGGGCCGGCGGAGGGATCGTCTGGGACAGCGACCCGCGGGCCGAGGTGGCCGAGGCCGCCGCCAAGACGGCGCCGCTCAAGCGCGCGCTCAGTGGTGGTCGCGCCGCAGGGTGACCTGCAACGCCCGCTCCGACGGGTCGGGCTGGGCGGTGAACGACGAGAAGAGCGTGCACGACAGCGGCGCGTCGGGTGTGCGGACCGCGTGGGCGATGAGGTGCGGCGAGTCCCAGTGCACCCGCGGCAGCTCCTGGCTCGGGCCGAAGCACGCGTCGAGCTCGGCCCGGGTCAGCGCCGGCTCGGCGAACCGGATCTCCACCGTGGACAGCCCGGCCCGATCGTTCATGCACAGCTGCAGCCAGGCGGTGCCGGGCGGGCTCGGCTGCACGAAGAGCCGCCCGAAGTCGTCCTGGGTCGGCGCCGGCAGCCCCAGCAGCGCGGCCACCTCGGCGGCGTGCTCGGTCGTCACCCCGCAGATCCGCCGCGCCCACGTCCACAGCAGGTCGGTCGTCACCGGACGCGCCACGAGGTCCAGCAGGTGCGACGGCACCGGCGGGCGGCGCCACACCGGCGGCCAGTCGTCGAGGTCGACCAGCTCGGCGCCGTCCACGAGCAGCGTGTACAGCGGCTCGGCCGGGAAGTCGTTGACCCGCACGGTGAGGCTGCGCCCGTCCACCTCGGCGTGGTAGGGAAACTCGCCGTCGCCCGAGTGCTCCCACCGGATGGGAGTGACGGTCAGATCGCGCATGACGGGGATCCTCAGAACGGCAAAGCGGTCGCCGACAGCGTATGGCCTGTCCGCAAGGCCACACTTGAGGCCGGTCACAGTCGGCACACTTCGGGGAGCCCAGCCGATAGCGTCGGATCGCCATGCGCCGCTACCTGATCTGGGCCGTCGGGCTCGCCGCCTACGTCGTCGCCGTCTTCCACCGCTCCTCGCTCAGCGTCGCCGGGATCGCCGCGGCCGAGCGCCTCGGGGTCGGCACGGCCCTGCTCGCCATGCTGTCCGTGGCCCAGCTCGCGGTCTACGCCGGCATGCAGATCCCGGTCGGCGTGCTGCTCGACCGGTACGGCTCGCGGAAGCTGCTCGCCGCCGGCGGCCTGCTCATGGTGGCCGGCCAGCTGCTGTTCGCCTACGCCCACGACCTCGGCCCGGCCGTCGCGGCCCGGGTGCTCATCGGCGTCGGCGACGCGATGACGTTCATCAGCGTGCTGCGGATCGTCGCCCTGTGGTTCCCGCCGGCCAGGAACCCGCTGCTGGTCCAGCTGACCGGCATGATCGGCCAGCTCGGCGCGCTGTCCAGCGCCGCGCCGCTGGTGTTCCTGCTGCGCCAGGAGGGCTGGACGGCGACGTTCGCCGGCGCCGCCGCCCTGGGCGCCGCGGTCGTGGCGCTGGTGGTGGCCGCGCTGCGCGACGCGCCGGCCGGGGTGTCCACGGCGCCGCCCGCCGAGCTGGGGCTGCGCGACGCGTGGGCCGAGCCCGGCACGCGGCTGGGCCTGTGGACCCACTTCGTCACCCAGTTCTCCGGCTGCGTGTTCGCGCTGCTGTGGGGGTACCCGTTCCTGACCCAGGGCGAGGGGCTGTCCCCGCAGACGGCGGCGCTGCTGCTGTCGCTGCTGACCGTCGGCGGCATCGTCCTCGGGCCGCTGGTCGGGCACTTCTGCGGGCGCCTGCCGTACCACCGCTCCAGCCTCGTCCTCGCCATCGTCGGCAGCTCGGCCGCCGCGTGGGGCGCGGTGCTGCTGTGGCCGGGCCGCGCGCCGCTGTGGCTGCTGGTCGCGCTGGTGCTGGTGCTCGCCGTCAACGGCCCCGGCTCGATGATCGGCTTCGACTACGCCCGCTCGTTCAACCCCGCCGCCCGCCTCGGCGGCGCGACCGGCATCGTCAACGTCGGCGGGTTCGTCGCGTCGATCGTGCTCATCGTCGCCATCGGCGTCCTGCTCGACGTCCGGACCGCCCCGGGCGCGGACCACCCGTCGCTGGGCACCTTCAAGTGGGCGTTCGCCATGCAGTACCTCGTGTGGGGCTTCGGCGCGGCCCAGGTCTTCCGCTACCGCCGCACCACCCGCCGCCGGATGGCCGCCGCGGCCGCCCTGGCCACGGCGGCCGCCTGATCAGCGGCTGAGGGTCCGCCACAGGAACTCGAACGCGAGCGCCCACTTGAACGCCAGCTGCGCGTTGTCCGCGGCGCCGCCGTGGCCGCCCTCGATGTTCTCGTAGTACGTGACGTCCTTGCCCTCCGCGCGCAGCAGCGCCACCATCTTGCGCGCGTGGCCGGGGTGCACCCGGTCGTCGCGGGTCGAGGTGGTGATGAGCACCGGCGGGTACGGCACGGCGGCCCGCACGTTCTGGTACGGCGAGAACAGCCGCAGGTAGGCCCAGTCGTCCGGGTCGTCGGGGTCGCCGTACTCGGCCATCCAGGACGCGCCGGCCAGCAGCAGGTGGTACCGCCTCATGTCCAGCAGCGGCACCGCGCAGACGACCGCGCCGAACAGCTCCGGGTAGCGGGTCAGCATCACGCCCATGAGCAGGCCGCCGTTGGAGCCGCCCTCGATGCCGAGCTGCGCGCGGGTGGTGATGCCCCGCTCCACCAGGTCGGCGGCGACGGCGGCGAAGTCCTCGTAGGCGCGGGGCCGGTTCTCGCGCAGCGCGGAGCGGTGCCACTGCGGGCCGTACTCGCCGCCGCCGCGGATGTTCGCCACCACGTACGTGCCGCCGCGGGCCAGCCAGCCGCGGCCGACGATCGCGCTGTACGCCGGGACGCGGGACACCTCGAAGCCGCCGTAGCCGCTCAGCAGCGTCGGGCCCGGCCCGGCCTCCGGGCGCCCGACGACGAAGTAGGGGACCTGCGTGCCGTCGGCCGACGTGGCGAAGAACTGCCGCGTCGTGATGCCCTCCGCGTCGAAGTACGCCGGACCCTGTTTGAGGATCGTCGGACCCTCGCCGCCGAGGACGCCGTGGCGCAGCGTCGGCGGGAGCGTGAACCCGCTGGACAGCAGCAGATACTGGTCGTCGGTGTCGGCGTTGGTGTTCCACACGTCGGTCTGGCCGAGCTCGCTGCCGAGCACGGTCCGCCGCCACTGCCCGTCGTCGTGGGTGAGCAGCTCCAGGCGGCTCTGGACGTCGGCGAGCAGCACGAGGACGAGGCCGTTGCGGGTCCAGTCGGCGTAGCTCAGCGACGTGTGCGGGTCGGGGGTGAACAGCACGGTGAGGTCGCGCCCGCCGGCCAGGTAGTCGTCGAGGTTCGCGACGAGCAGCGAGCCCGCCGGGTGCGTCGCGCCGGCGACCTCCCAGTCGGTGCGGACCCGGATGAGCAGCCACTCGCGGTGCACGTCGACGCCGGCGTCGTCGGGCACGTCGAGCTCGGTGAGCGTGCCGTCGCGCAGCAGGTGCCGCCTGGCGTGGAAGAAGTCGGTCGAGCGGCGGATGACCGCCCGGTGCCCGGGCGCGGACGGGTCGGTCGAGGCGCGCACGGAGACGTCGTCGGCCTCGCCCTCGAAGACCAGCTCGGCGTCGGCGAGCGGGGTGCCACGCTTCCACCGGCGCACCTGCCGCGGGTAGCCCGACGACGTCATCGAGCCGGGGCCGGTGTCGGTGCCGACGTAGATGTGGTCCTCGTCGATCCAGCTGACGTCGCTCTTGGCCTCCGGCAGGGTGAAGCCGTCGGCCACGAACTGCAGCGCGACGAGGTCGAACTCGCGCACCACGGCCGCGTCGGCGCCGCCCCGCGACAGCGAGACCAGGCAGCGCCGCTCACCCGGGCGCAGGTAGTCGGCGCCCTGCCAGACCCAGTTCTCGCCCTCCGCGGCGGCGAGCGCGTCGAGGTCGAGGACGGTCTCCCAGCGCGGCTCGGGGGCGCGGTACTCCTCGAGGGTGGTGCGCCGCCACAGGCCGCGCGGGTGCTCGGCGTCCTTCCACAGGTTGTAGACGCGCTCGCCGTGCCAGGCGATCATCGGGATGCGGTCGTCGGCGTCGAGGACGGCGCGGATGCCGTCGCGCAGCCCGGCGAACCGATCATTGCCGGTCAGGGCCTCGGTGGTCTCGGCGTTGCGGGCTCGGACCCAGGCCAGGGCCTCCTCGCCCGCGACGTCTTCCAGCCAGAGGTACTCGTCGTCCCGGGTGATCGTTTCCGTCATCCGATCAGTCTGACCGAGCGGGGACCCGTTCGCCCACCCTGTCCCGTTCGAACCGCTCGGCGGGTACCGCCCTGCCCCACAGCCAGCCCTGGGCCAGCGGCACGCCGAGCGACACGAGCACGTCCCGCTGGGCCTCGGTCTCGACGCCCTCGGCGACGACCGACAGGTGCAGGGCGCTGCTCATCGCCACCACCGCCCGGACGATCTCCTCGTCCTCGGCGCTCGCGCCCAGGCCGCTGACGAACGACCGGTCGATCTTGACCCCGGTGACCGGGTGGCGCCGCAGGTACCCGAGGGCCGAGAACCCCGTGCCGAAGTCGTCGACGGAGATCCGCACGCCGAGCGCGCGCAGGTCGACCAGCACCCGTTCGGCGAGGTCGCTGCCCTCGATCATGACCGACTCGGTGATCTCCAGCACCAGGCTGGCCGGTGGTACCCCGGCCTGCCGCAGGGTGGCGGCGAGCCGCTCGGCGAACGCGGCGTCGCCGAGCTGCCGCGGCGACACGTTCACCGAGAGCCAGAAGTCCTCGTCCACGACCCCGCCGGCCCGCCAGCGGGCCAGCTGCCGCACCGACTCGCGCAGCACCCAGGCGCCCAGCGCGGAGATCAGGTTGGAGTCCTCGGCGACGGCGATGAACATGTTCGGGCCGAGCCAGCCGCGCACCGGGTGCTCCCAGCGGACCAGGGCCTCGGCGCCGGCCGGTCGGCCGCCGGGAAGCTCGACGATCGGCTGGTACGCGATGCTGAGCTGCTCCTGGGCGACCGCGGCGCGCAGCGCGACCTCGATCTCCAGGCGCTCGCGCACGGCGTCGCGCATGGACGCGTCGAAGACTGTCCAGCGGTTGCGGCCGGCCTCCTTCGCGCGGTACATCGCCGTGTCCGCGTCCCGCATGAGGGACTCCGCCCGGTCCTGGTGGTCCGCCCGCACGATGCCCATCGAGGCGCCGACGACGACGTCGGCGGTGACGCCCTCGGCGGTGACGATGACCAGCGGCCGCTCGATGCACTCCATGATCCGGCGGGCGTCGGCCATCGCCTCCGGCTCGGTGCAGCGCTGCACGACCACGAACTCGTCCCCGCCGACCCGGGCGACGGTGGCGGTCTGGGGCAGGGCGTGGCGCAGCCGCGCGCCGACGTCGACGATGAGGCGGTCGCCGGCGTGGTGGCCCCAGGAGTCGTTGACCAGCTTGAAGCCGTCGAGGTCGAGGTAGAACATCCAGACGTCGTGGTCGCCGGGCTCGGTCAGCAGCCGCTCGACCATGATGGCCAGCATCCGGCGGTTCGGCAGGCCGGTGAGCGGGTCGTGGGTGGCCTGGTGCTCGAAGCGCCGCTGCGCCGCCGCGTGCTGCTGCACCGCGTCGGAGGCCCGCACCAGCAGCAGCGCCACGATGGCCGCCCCGCCGGCCCCCAGGATCAGCCGGGACGCCCGCGACTCGTGCGCGAGCAGGACGGTGAGCAGGAACGGTACCGCCACCGCCGGGCCGATCACGAGCATGCGCCGCGCCGACCAGGCCTGGATCGGCAGCGGGGTGGCCTGGCTGAGCACCTTCGCCGTCGGGTGCAGCGCCGCCGCCCCGCCGAACGTGAACGCCAGCAGGAACGGCAGGTCCATCAGCGGCGTGCCGACCACGTCCCCGTGCCGGCCGATGATCGCGTACCCGACGTCGCCCACGAAGATCAGCGCCATCATCGCGCCGATGAGCAGGAACGCCGGCTGCCGGACCGCGGTCGTGAACGCCAGGTTCGCCACGAGCAGCACGGTGACGGTGTCCAGCAGCGGGTACAGCCCGGCGAGCACGGTGACGACGACCGGCCGGCCGGGGATCGCCAGGGCCGGCTGCACGAACAGCAGCAGCGAGGCGACGACGCTGCCGATGCACACGATGAGCCCGTCGAGCAGCGCGTGCCGGTCCATGCCCCAGCGGGTGAGGAACGCCAGGATCCCGGCGATCAGCCCGGCGAACCCGAGCACCGTGAACAGGTCGCCGAGCTGGGCCAGCGGCGGCGGCTGCCCGACGAGCACCCCGCGCACGATGATCCCGGTCAGGAAGCAGATCCCGGCCGCGGTGAGCAGCCGCCACGGCCGCCGCGGGTGGACGTTGTGCAGGCGCGGGCCGAACGCCCAGGCCGTGACGCAGGCGCCGCCGACCACGGCGAAGGCCAGGGCCGGCACCACGCCGAGCGCGTAGAGCACGGTCGAGCCGCCGCCCAGGGCCAGCTGGGCGATCCACAGCCGGTCGCGCCGCCACCTCACCCCGGTTCGATCGGCGCCCGGCGTGTCAACCTGAACATTTTGCGTGTCACGCAGTGTTTGTAGGCTGGACATCATGGGGCTCCGCGAGCGCAAGAAGCAGGCCACGCGCCAGGCCCTCGCGCTGACCGCCCTGCGCCTGGCCGTCGAGCGCGGCTACGACCGCGTGCTCGTCGAGGACATCGCGGCCGAGGTGGGCGTGTCGCCCCGCACCTTCAACAACTACTTCGGCGGCAAGGCCGAGGCGATCTGCGCCCTGGCCGTGCACCGCTCGGAGCGCATCGGCGACGCCCTGCGGGCCCGGCCGCCCGGCGAGCCGCTGTGGACCGCGCTGCGCGAGGCGGTGCTGAGCGAGCTCGGCTCCGGCGGCGTGCCGGCGGACGTGCCGGACCGGGTCTGGATCGCCGGGCTGCGGCTGGTGGTCACGACGCCGGCGATGCAGGGGGAGTACCTGCGCGCGCAGGCCGCCACCCAGGACGCCCTGGCGGCGGCGATCCGCGAGCGCCTCGGCGGCGCGCAGCCGGACGACCTGCTGCCCGAGGTCCTGGGCGGCGCGGTGGCGGCGGCCTGCGGGGTGGCGATGCGGCGCTGGCTGTGGTCCGACCCGCCGGCCGACCTGGGCGACCTGCTGCGCCGGGCGCTGTCGTTACTCGAGCGCGCGTAGCGCGTCCTCGATGCCGCGGTGGAACGTCGGGTAGGCGTAGATCATGCTGCGGAGCCGGTCCAGGGGGACCGCCGCGTGCACGGCCACGGCCAGGGCGGACAGGACCTCGCCGCCGACCGGCCCGGCCGACGTGGCGCCCACGAGCACGCCGCCGGCGGCGACGAGCTTGATGAAGCCCTCATTGCCGGCCTTGTGGATCCAGCCGCGGGCGGTCGACGGCACCTGCGTGATCCCGGTCCGCACGTCGAGCCGGCGCTCCCGGGCCTCGGCCTCGGTCAGGCCGACCGCGCCGATCTCCGGGTCGAGGAAGGTGACCCGCGGCGTGGCCCGGTAGTCGGCCGGCGGCCCGTCCTGGCCGAGGATGTCGCGGACGGCGATCCCGGCCTGGTACATCGCCATGTGCGTGAACGCCCCGTGCCCCGTGACGTCGCCGACGGCCCACACCCCGTCGCCGGCCCGCATGCGCTCGTCGACGGTGATGAACCGCTGCCCGTCGAACCCGAGCCCCGTGAGCACGTTGGCCCTGCGCCCGGTGGCGACGAGGAGCCGCTCGGCGGTGACGCCGGGCCCGTGCAGCGTGAAACCCGTCCCGTCGTGGTCGACGCGGTCGACCTTCGCCCCGGTGTGGACGGTGACCCCGTCGCGTTCGAGGGCTTCCCGGGCGAGCTTCGACGACTCGGGCTCCTCGACGGCGAGGAGGCGGTCGAGCGCCTCGACGACGGTGACGCGCACCCCGAACCGGGCGAACGCCTGCGCGAGCTCCAGCCCGATGGCACCCCCGCCGAGCACGGCGAGCGACTCCGGCAGCGTCTCGGTGCGCAGCGCCTCGCGGTTGGTCCACAGTGGAGTACCGTCCAGGCCGTCGATCGGCGGGATGGCCGGCTCGGTCCCGGTCCCGATGACGAGCGCCCGGCCGGCGGTGAACTCACGCCCGTCGACCGCGACCGTGCGCGGCCCGGTGACGGTGGCCCACCCGCGGACGAAGATCCCGCCCTTCCCGGTGAACCGCTCGACGGCGACCGTGTCATCCCAGTCGTCGGTGGCCTCGTCGCGGATCCGCTTGGCGACGGGCCCCCAGTCGGGCGTGCCGCTGCTGCTCCCGGCGAGCAGCGGAATCCGCCGCCCCTCGGTGAGCGCGTTCGCGGCCCGGATGATCATCTTGCTCGGCACGCAGCCGTAGTACGGACACTCGCCGCCGACGAGCCGCCCCTCGATCCCGACCACCCGCAGGCCCGCCTCGGCCAGCTTCCCGGCGACCTCCTCGCCGCCGACGCCGAGCCCGACGACCACGACATCCACCTGCTCCGCCATGCGTCTCACCCTAGTCGTCGAGGGTGCCGCCGGCCGTTCGTTGCGCCGGGCCCCGTGTGAGTCAGGTCATGCGGCGGTTTGTTGAAGTTTCAAGATCCGCGCGCGATGCTGGTCCGTGAAACTGCAACAACTGGGGGGCGGGTCATGGCCGAGGTTCGGACGCGGGTCAGCGTGCCGGTGCGGTTCGCGGACGGGTACTCGGCGACCGCCGAGGTGTTCACCTTCACCGGGCTCGCCGACGGCAAGGAGCACCTCGCGCTCGGGCTCGGGGACTGGCGGGCCGCGGCGGCTGAGGGCAGGGCGCTCGTCCGGCCGCACAGCGAGTGCCTGACCGGCGACGTCTTCGGCAGCGAGCGGTGCGACTGCGGGCCGCAGCTGCGGGAGGCCGTGGAGCGGATCGCCACCGCGGGCGGGCTGCTGCTGTACCTGCGCCAGGAGGGGCGCGGCATCGGGCTCTACGCGAAGCTCGACGCCTACGCGCTGCAGGACGCCGGGCTCGACACGTACGAGGCCAACGTCGCCCTCGGCCGGGGTGAGGACGAGCGCGACTACACCGCCGCCGCGCAGATGCTCGAGGCGCTCGGCGTCGACCGGATCCGGCTGCTGAGCAACAACCCCGACAAGGCGCTGCAGCTCGACGCGCTCGGCATCGGCATCGTGGAGCAGGTGGCGACGGGCGTGCACCTGTCGCGGGCGAACGTGCGGTACCTCACCTCGAAGCGCGACCGCACCCGGCACACCCTCGAACTCCCGCTCGCAGGCTGATGATGGTCCCGTGACGGACGAACCGCGCTGGCTCAGCGGCCCCGAGCTGCGCACCTGGCTGAACCTCACCCAGGTGCTCATCCAGCTGCCGGCCGCCCTCGACCGGCAGCTGCGCGACGACACGGGCATCCCGCACGCGTACTACCAGATCCTGGCCATGCTCAGCGACAGCCCCGGCCGGTCGATGCGGATGACCGACCTGGCCCGGGTCGTGGGCACCACGACGAGCCGCCTGTCCCACGCCGTGGCCAGCCTGGAGCAGCGCGGGTGGGTGCGCCGCAGCGCCTGCGTCACCGACCGCCGCGGCCAGGTCGCCGAGCTGACGGGCGAGGGCATGACGGCGCTGGAGGCGGCCGCCCCGGGCCACGTGGCCGAGGTGCGCCGCCTGGTCTTCGACCACCTCACGCAGGACGACGTCGACCGCCTCCGCGAGATCACCGCCAAGCTGCTGCCCGCCCTCGGCGAGTGAGCCGCCGCCGCGCTCCCCGCCGTGGCCGGCAACGCCGAAGCTCCGCTCCCGGCGACACATCCCTTCGCCCGGCAACCGGCAACCCGGCCGACGTTCCTGGCTGACGCCCGGACGTAAGCCGCCGCAGCGGCTCATGATCGAAGGAGACTTCTGGCTGTCATGGCGACCAGAAGTCGCCATCGATCATGGGCAAGGCCCCCAGTCGTTGCCCAGAACAACCGCAACCCCCAGGGGTCGGGCAGTCGGAAGTATCCCGGCGAGACCGGGCGGGATGCGGCCGGGCGGGTCGACGAGCCGGCTCAACGCTTAGATGCTGGTCGATACACCCTCAAGTTGATCTCGAAAAGCGATGGTGGATCGACCAACATCTCTGGGGGAGCGCGACGAAGCTAGCGCAGCACCCGCCGCCACCGACCGAACAGCCGGGCGGGGCCGGGCGGGGCCGAGTGGGCCGGCCGAGACCGCGCTAACCGAGGTCGTGGAGGCGGTCGCCGAGGTCGGTGCGGCGGTACAGCAGGCGGCGGCCCGACCGGGCGGCCACGACCAGGCCGGCGTCGCGCAGCGCGGTCAGGTGGTGGGACGCCGTGGCCGGGGCCAGGCTCAGGGCCGCCGCCACGTCGCCCGTGCTCGACGGGGCGGCCAGCAGCGACAGCACCGCCGCCCGCGTCGCGCCCAGCACGGCGGCCAGCGCCGCCGGGGGCGGGAACGGGGCGGCCCACAGCGCGCCGTAGGCCGCCGGCGGATACCACAGCGCCCGGCCCGCGCCGGACTCCATGACCCACGCGTGCGGGCCGGCGAAGCCCGACGGGAGCAGCGCCAGGGCGTGCCCGTCGAGGGACCACGGCGGGTGGTCGCCGTCCTTGAGATAGTCGAGGCGCAGCGCGTCGGGGTCCCACCGCAGGCGCGGGTGGAGGCCGTCGAGCAGTGACCGCGGGCCGTGCGCGGCCGTCAGCTGCGCCCGCGCGGCGATCTCCGCCTCCGCGGCCGACCGCAGCCGGGGCCAGACCGGGGCGACCGCGATCCGATGGTACCGCTCGATCTCCCGGACCAGCGAGTCGAGCACGCCGGCCGGGTCCGCCGACGGTACGCCCGCCGCCGCGAGCTCGGCCTCCACGCGGGCGAGCGGCGTCGCCGCGATCCGGCGGAGCTCCTCGGACAGCCGGGGGCGCGGCGCCGACGGCACCGGCGTCAGGAAGTCGGGCACCACACCGGTCGGCGGGTCCAGGACCGCCCAGAAGGTGCCGAGCCCGGCCCGCGCCACGTCGGCGGCCACGCGTTCGCGCCACGCGGCGAACGGCCACGCCGTGCCCCGCAGCCCGAACGTGCTCGTCACCACCTCCGCCATCGGGGAGTGCGCGAA
Source organism: Dactylosporangium sucinum (assembly GCF_014647515.1). Taxonomy (GTDB): domain Bacteria; phylum Actinomycetota; class Actinomycetes; order Mycobacteriales; family Micromonosporaceae; genus Dactylosporangium; species Dactylosporangium sucinum. Next base: position 160,630 of record NZ_BMPI01000011.1, read on the forward strand.
CCGCACGCCGAGCAGGTCGGCGGCGGTGAGTTCGAGCCGTTTCACGGATCCATTCTCGCCGGTCCCGGCGGGCGGCTCGCGCTCGAGCAGCGTCGAACGGCGGTGAGCCGTTCGAGCAGCGTGGAACGGCGGTGAGCCGTTCGAGCAGCGTGGAACGGTGAGCCGTTCGAGCAGCGTGGAACGGCGAGCCGTTCGAGCAGCGTGGAACGGCGAGCCGTTCGAGCAGCGTCGAACGGTTCGCCGCCGTCCGCGGACCGCGCCTACGGTCCGGCGCATGGAGTACACCACCCTCGGCCGCACCGGGCTGGCCGTGAGCCGCCTCTGCCTCGGCACGATGAACTTCGGCTGGCAGCTCGGCGAGGCCGACAGCCACGCCGTCCTCGACCGCGCCCTCGACGAGGGGATCAACTTCGTCGACACCGCCGACATGTACGGCGCCCGCGACTACGAGGGCACCAGCGAGCAGTACATCGGCAGCTGGTTCGCCCGCACGGGCCGCCGCGACGAGGTCGTCCTGGCAACCAAGGTCTACCAGCCCATGAGCGACCGGCCGACGGACCGCGGCCTCTCCGCGCGCCACATCGTCATGGCGTGCGAGGCCTCGCTGCGCCGGCTGCGCACCGACCGGATCGACCTCTACCAGATGCACCACGTCGACCGCAGCACGCCCTGGGAGGAGATCTGGCAGGCGTTCGACGTCCTGGTGCAGCAGGGCAAGGTGGTGTACTGCGGAAGCTCCAACTTCGCGGGATGGCACCTGGCGGCGGCGCAGGCCGCGGCCGACCGCCGGGGCCGCCTGGGCCTCGTGTCGGAGCAGCTGAAGTACAGCCTCCTCACCCGCCACGTCGAGCTCGAGGTCGTCCCGGCGGCGATCGAGCTCGGCATCGGCCTGCTGCCCTGGTCCCCGCTCGCCCAGGGCCTGCTCTCCGGCGCCCTGCGCAAGGAGCGCGAGGCCGCACCGGGCCGCACCACGACCCACGCCGCGCCCCGCGTGCAGGAGCACCGCGCGGTCCTGGAGCGCTACGAGCGGCTCTGCGCCGGCCTGGGCCTGGAGCCGACCACGGTGGCCCTGGCCTGGCTGCTGTCCCGCCCCGGCGTGACCGCCCCGATCATCGGCCCGCGCACCCCGGACCAGCTCGACCTGGCGCTGCGGGCCCTCGGCACCGGGCTGGACGACGAGACCCTGACCCGCCTGGACGAGCTGTTCCCGCCGATCGGCAAGGGCGGCCCGGGCCCCGAGGCCTGGGCCTGGTGACGACGGCGGGGCGCCCCGGGCGCCCCGCCGCAACCACGGTCAGGACCAGCCGGTGGTCGACCAGTCGTCGGCCGACCAGTAGTGGCCGCTCCAGTAGTGACCGCTCCAGTAGTGGCCCGTCCAGTACCGCTCGGCCCACTGCGGGTCGCTCCACGAGCCGGTGCCCGTCCACGGGGTGCCGGCCCAGGTCGCGGCGGCCCAGGTGCGCGAGGCGTACGGCGGGACCCAGCGCTGGTTGTCCTGGTCGCCGCAGTCGACCTTGCGTGCGGCGGTCGAGGTGTTGGTGTAGCTCGCCAGGTCGTCGTCGCTCGTGGAGACGGTGTTGTTCGTGGTGGACGCGCCGACCGCGACGACGAAGGGGTCCGTCGCGGGGTTGGTGAGCGAGGCGGTGCCGCCGCCGTCGTTGCCGGCGGCCACGACGACCACGATCCCGGCCAGCCAGGCCTGCTCGACGGCGTACATCAGCGGGTCGACGGCCGACGCCGACATGCCGCCGGTGCCGTAGGACAGGTTGAGCACGCGGATCGGGTTCGCCGGGTCGGCGTTGCGGCAAAGTCACGACACCGTGACGACAATGCCCCGAACGCCCGACAGGATTTCCTCGGCCCTGTCGGACGCTCGTCGCGCCGGTGCCCCGACCGGCCGACACGGTCGCTCAGCGAGACCGCAGGGCGAGCGACGTCATCGCCTCGTGGAGCTGGGGCTCGGTCAGCGGCGGGACCGGAAGCGGACGGGCGGCGGCGGGGCGCAGGCCGTCCAGGAGCAGGGCCAGGGCGCGGCGCCACGTGTCCGGGGCCACCGCGGCCGTGGCCCGCACAACCGTCGACGTCGACCACATCAGCAGCGGCAGGTCCTCGACCGCGAAGTCGGCGCGCAGGACGCCGGCCGTGTGCGCCCGGGCGATGATCTCGCGGACGAAGTCCAGCTGGGCGTCGCAGAGTGCGGTCAGCTCGGCGGCGTCCGGGAAGCGGCGCGACATCGCGTCGTCCAGCGCCGGGTCGCTCGCCTGCAGCTCGCACATCCGCGTCACGTAGACCACGAAGCCGTCCCACGGGTCCGCGCAGGCCAGCGCCTCCGACCGGGCGGCCGCCAGGCGGGCCGCGATCAGCCCGGGCATGACCGCGTCGATGAGGGCGTCGCGGCCGGCGAACCGGTTGTAGAGGGTGCCGGGGCTCACGCCGGCCCGCCGGGCGATCTCCTCCAGCGGCGCGTCCAGGCCGCGCTCGTGGAAGACCTCCACCGCGGCCGCGGTCAGCCGCTCCAGGTTGCGTTGCGCGTCCCGCCGCAGTGCCACCCCGCCCGGACCTCCCTAACTTGACAGATGCCTCAACTTTGTTGCTACGCTCGTCCGCGGAACTTGATGAGAGCATCAACTTTTCCCGAGGAGTATCGCATGTCCAAGGTCATGGCCGTGTTCGGCGCCGGCACCGGGCTCGGCGTGTCCGTCGCGCGGGCGTTCGGGCGCGACGGGCACCGGGTCGCGCTCGTCGCCCGCAGCGCCGGGCCGCTGGAGGAGCGCGCCGCCGCCCTGCGCGCCGAGGGGATCGACGCGACCGCCTTCCCGGCCGACCTGGCCGACCCCGACGGCGTCCCGGCGCTCGCCGGCGCGATCGCGGCGCGGCTCGGCGAGATCGGTGTGGTGCACTACGGCCCGGCGCCGACGGAACGGTTCACGGCGGCCCGGGAGCTCGACCCGCAGCGGCTGCGGGGCTACCTCGACCTGTACACCCACACCCTCATCGCCCTCGTCCACCAGGTCCTGCCGGGCATGACCGGCCGCCGCGACGGCGCGATCCTGGTCACGCAGGGCGTGACGGCGGTCCACCCCCGCCCGTTCCTGAGCGGCTTCGGCCCGGCGATGGCGGCGACCCGCAACTGGCTCGCCGCGCTGCACGCCGAGGTGGCCGCCGAGGGCGTCTACGTCGGCACGCTCAACGTCGCCGCGATGATCGCCGGCAGCGAGGGCCACCGCATGTTCCTGGCCGACGGGGCCGCGGCGGGCATCCCGACGGTCGACCCGGAGTTCCTGGCGGGTCTCTGGCAGCGGTCGTACCGCGAGCGCGACCGCTTCGAGGAGACCTACCCCGCGCTGGGGTGATGCTCGTCCAGCACCGCGTCGGACAGCGCGGGCCAGGCCTCGGCCGCCCACTCGCCGAAGTCCCGGTCGGTCAGGCAGGCCAGGGCCAGGCCCGCCCGCGGGTCCACCCACAGGAACGTGCCCGTCTTCCCGAAGTGGCCGAACGTCCCGGGGGAGTTGCGGGAGCCGGTCCAGTGCGGCGTCTTGCCGTCGCGCAGCTCGAAGCCCAGGCCCCAGTCGTTCGGGTCCTGGCGGCCGAAGCCCGGCAGGACGCCCGACACGCCCGGGAACTGCACCCGCGTCGCCTCCGGCATCAGGTCCTGGGCCAGGGTCGGCTCCAGCAGTTCCTGGGCCAGCAGGGCCAGGTCCGACACCGGGCCCACCGCGCCCGCGGCGGGGGAGCCCGCCAGGCGGGTGGCGCCCATGCCGAGCGGGCGCAGGACCGACTCGGTCATCAGCTCGGCGAACGTGCCGCCCGTGCGGGTCAGCACGAAGTCCGCCAGCAGCTCGAAGCCGCGGTTGGAGTACACCCGCTTGCGTCCCGGGGCGGCGAGCTGCCGGTCCTCGTCGAACGCCACGCCCGAGGTGTGGGCGAGCAGGTGGCGGACCGTCGAGCCCGCCGGGCCGGCGGGCTCGTCCAGCGTCACGTCGCCGCGGTCGACGGCGACCAGGACCGTCACCGCGGTCAGGAGCTTGGTGACCGACGCCCACGGCAGCGCCACGTCCGGCCCGGTGCGGTCGCGGACGCCGCCGGCGTCCACGACCGCGACCGCTGCGGTGTTCACGGGCCAGGTCTTGACGATGTCGAGTGCGCTCACCTGAACGAAACTACGGCAACGCGTTGAGGAACGGCTCGTGGGCGTTCATGAACTCCCAGCCGTAGTACCGGTCCCAGTTGATCGACCAGGTCATCAGGCCCCGGAAGGCGGGCGTCGTGCCGCCGCGCAGCGTGTAGGAGCCGCAGCCGGTGCCCTTCACCAGGCAGTTGACCGCCGCCTGGACGACCGCCGGGGCGACGTAGCCGTTGCCGGCGCTGACCGCGGCCGGCACGCCGAACGCGATCTGGTCCGCCCGCAGGCCGGGGAACGTCTGGCCGGTGTTCGCGACCGGGAAGCCGGCCTTGAGCATGTCGGTCATCGCGATGTGGAAGTCGGCGCCGCCCATGGTGTGGTACTGGTTGTCGAGCCCCCAGATCGGGCCGGAGTTGTAGTCCTGGACGTGCAGGACGGTGAGCGAGTCGCGCAGCGCGTGGATGACCGGCAGGTAGGAGCCGGCGCGGTTGTCCCCGGCGGACGTGCCGCCGTAGAACTGGTAGCCGAGCTGCACGAAGAACGTCTCCGGCGCCATCGTGAGCACGAACTTGGTGCCGTAGCGGGTCTTCAGCGTCTTCAGGGCCGAGATCAGGTTCACGATCACCGGGGTCGTCGGGTTGCGGAAGTCGCTGTCGCCCGCGTTGAGGTACAGCGAGTGCCCCTCGAAGTCGATGTCGAGCCCGTCCAGGCCGTACTTGTCGATGATCGCCGAGACCGAGGACACGAACGCGTCGCGAGCGGCGGTGGTGGTGAGCTGGACCTGGCCGTTCTGGCCGCCGATCGAGATGAGCACCTTCTTGCCCTGGGCCTGCTTGGCCTTGATGGCGGCGATGAACTCGGCCTCCGACTCGACGTTCGGGCACTCGGCGACCGGGCACTGCCGGAAGCGGATGTCGCCCGAGGTGACGCTGGTCGGCTCGCCGAACGCCAGGTTGATGATGTCCCAGGCGGCCGGGACGTCGGCCATGCGCACGTAGCCGGAGCCGTTGGCGAAGCTGGCGTGCAGGTACCCGATGAGCGCGTGCTTGGGCAGCCCGGTCACCGGGGGCTGGCTGGTGGAGGGCGACGGCGAGGTGGACGGCGACCGCGACGGCGACGGCGAGACCGACCGCGAGGGCGACGGGGAGGCCGTGGTCGGGGAGGCCGTGGGCTGGCCGCCCGGGCCGTCGAGCGAGATGTCGTCGGCGTTGTACGCGCCGGTGCCGTACCAGCCGTGCACGAAGACCTGCACCGACGTCTGCCCGGCGGTCGTGGTGAACGGCACGGTGAGCTTGGTGTACGCCGACGCCGTCGTCCAGGTCGACGCGCCGCCGGTGATGCCCAGGTACACGTAGCTGCCGCGCACCCACCCGGAGAGCGTGTACGCGGTGTTCGGCTGCACGGCCACGGTCTGCGTGCAGTTGGCGTTGTCGGAGGCGGTGGCGTTGCCGTTGAGGGCGTACGAGCCGGAGTGCACCGGCGTCGTGACCGCACCGGACCCGCTGCCGGTGCACGACCAGCCGCTCAGGTTGCCGCTCTCGAACCCGGGGTTGGTCAGCAGGTTCGCGGCGTAGGCGTTCGTTGTCACGAGAAGGGCGGCGGCCAGGGAGACCACGGCGCCGGCGGCAAGCAGGATGCGGTTGCGTTTCATGGACGGACCTCCATGGACGGTGGCCGCCATTATTAGGTTTGTTAACTGTTGTTGTCCAGAGGGGTACCGCTTGACGCCCGCTATTCATCCGGTGAATAGTGGTCGCCATGTCAGCGCCGTTCGTGCTGCTGGGCCTGCTCGCGGGCGGCCCGCGGCACGGCTACGACCTCAAGCACGCCTACGACCGGACGTTGCCGCGGGCCAAGCCGCTCGGCTTCGGCCAGGTCTACGCCACCCTCGGCCGGCTCGAACGGGACGGCCTCGTCAGCCAGTCCGGCCAGGAGCGGGAGGGCGGCCCCGACCGCACCACGTTCGCCCTGACCGAGGACGGCCGGCGCAAGCTGGCCGGGTGGCTCGCCGCCGTCGAGGAGCCGGCCCCGCACGTGGCCAGCGCGCTGCTGGCCAAGGTCGTCGTCGCCCTGCTGGCCGCCGGGCCCGAGCAGGCGCTCGCCTACCTCGCCGCCCAGCGCCGGGCGCACGTCGACCGGCTGCGCGAGCTCACCCGGGCCAAGTCCCAGCCCGGCGCCACCGTCGGTGACGTCATCGCCGCCGACTACGCCATCACCCACCTCGACGCCGACCTGACCTGGCTCGCCGCCACGATCGAGCGCGTCGCGACGCCACACCCGGGGGAACCGTCATGATCCTTTCCGCGCGAGGGGTGGTCCGCTCGTACGGGCCGACCCCTGCCGTCCGCGGCGTCACGCTCGAGGTCGCCGAGGGCGAGATCCTCGCCGTCACCGGGCCGAGCGGCTGCGGCAAGTCGACCCTGCTGCACTGCCTCGCCGGGATCATCCGGCCGGACGCGGGCGAGGTCACCTACCGCGGCCAGCGCGTCGACCAGCTCTCCGAGGCCGCCCGCTCCCGGCTGCGGCGCACCCAGTTCGGCGTGCTGTTCCAGTTCGGGCAGCTCGTCGCCGAGCTGACCGCGGCGGAGAACGTCGCGCTGCCGCTGCTGCTCGCCGGCACGGGGCGGCGAGCCGCGCGGACGGCGGCGCTGGCGTGGCTGGACCGCGCCGGCGTCGCCGACGTGGCCGACCAGCGCCCGGGCCAGATGTCCGGCGGCCAGCAGCAGCGGGTCGCGATGGCCCGGGCGCTGGTCACCGAGCCGGCCGTGGTCTTCGCCGACGAGCCGACCGGCGCCCTCGACACCGTCTCCGGCGAGCAGGTCCTCGGCCAGCTCGTGCGGGTCGCCCAGGAGCACCGCACCACGGTCGTCCTGGTCACGCACGAGGCGCGCGTCGCCGGGTACGCCGACCGCGAGCTCGTGCTCCGCGACGGCGTCCTCGACGACAGCGGCCTCGGCATCGCCGTCCCGGGCGGGAGGCACGGCCGGTGAGCCCGCTGACCACGATGCGGCTGGCGCTGGCCGGCACCCGCGTCGACACGGTGCGGGTGGCGCTGACCGCGCTCAGCGCCGCCCTCGCCGCGCTGTCGGTGCTCGCCGCCCTCAACGTGCTGGCCATCGGCCCGCTGGTGCCGGGGCACGTCGACGCCGATCAGTGGGCCCAGCAGTACCGCAGCGCCCTGCTGCGCGAGCCCGGCCTGCGCCCCGGTGTCATCCTCACCTTCATCCTGCTGACCGTGCCGGTCTTCGCGCTCGCCGGGCAGTGCGTCCGCCTCGGCGCGCCGGCGCGCGACCGGCGGCTGGCGGCGATCCGCCTGGCCGGCGCCACCCCGCGCCAGGCGGTCACGGTGGCGGCCGCCGAGACCGGCGTCGCCGCGCTGATCGGGGCGGGTTTCGGGCTCGCCGGGTACCTCGTGGGCCACCGCCTGCTGGACGAGCCCGACGCCCAGGGCCGGCTGGCGCTGCCCACCGACGTGCTCCCGCCGGTCTGGCTGATCGCCGCCGGCGTCGCCGCCATCCCCGTCGTCGCCGCGCTGGCCGCCGCCCTCGTCATGCGCCGGGTGACCGTCAGCCCGCTCGGCGTGGTCCGCAAGGCCCGCCGCGAGCGCCCGCCGGCGATCTGGGCCGGCCTCGTCCTCGGCGTCGGCATCGCCCTGTTCACCGGCCTGGGCCCGCTCATGAAGCTCGCCGACAAACACCGGATCACCTGGCTCGCCGACTGGTCCCCGGTCCTCGTCTACGGCGGTGCGCTCATGGCCGCGTTCGGCGTCGTGCTCGGCACCGGCTGGCTCTCGTACACCACCGGCCGCCTCCTGCACCGCTACGCCCGCCGCCCGGCGCCGCTGCTCGCCGGCAGCCGCCTCATGGCCGACCCGTGGAGCGGCTCGCGCACCCTCGCCGTGCTGCTCGTCTGCGTCGTCTTCGCCGGCGGCGTGGCCTGGACCAGGTCCTGGTTCGCGGCCGAGGACCGGATCCGGGCGCAGTACCAGCGCACGCTCGACCCGCTCCAGGACCCGCAGCTGGACCCGTTCTACCTGAACACGGTGGCGCTCATCGACCTGGCGGTCCTGCTCGGCGTCGTGCTCGCCGCGCTCGGCATGCTCGTCGCGCTGGCCGACGGCATCCTCACCCGCCGCCGCGCGTACGCCGCCCTCGTCGCCACCGGCGTCCCGCGCCCGGTGCTGGCCCGCTCGATCCTGTGGCAGGCCTTCGTGCCGGCGATCCCGGCCGTCCTCATCGCGCTCACCGTCGGCGCCGGGCTGATGGCCTCGCTCGCCTCCGAGGTGCACGCGGGCGGCGGCGGGATGACCACCTGCCTCACCACCGCGGAGCAGTGCGACGCCACGCCGCTCGACGACCCCACGGTCTGGCAGGTGACGAAGGAGCCCGAGCTGCACCTCGCCGTCCCGGTACCGTGGGCCGAGCTCGCCCGCGACGCCGGCGTCGCCCTCGGCGCCGTCCTGGCGATCGTCGCGATCGGCCTGCTGTTCCTGCGCCCGAGCACCGACCTGGAGGAGATCCGGGTGACCTGAGCCGGGTGGTAGGGCTGTCCCCACCGTCGTCCGGCGGGTTCGCGGGATCGTTCCGGGCGCCGCGCGTCCATAGCGTCGGCAGCATGCATTCCAGGGAGCACGTGAGCGGGATCGCGGCCCGGTTCGCGATCTGGAGCGCCCGCCACCGGGCGCTCGCCATCGTCGGCTGGCTCGTCTTCGTCGTCGGGGTCACCGTCCTCAGTGGACACTTCGGGACCACCCAGGCCGGCGCCGGGGACTTCGGCAACGGCGAGTCCGGCCGGGCCGACAAGGTCATCGCGGACGCCGGCTTCCCGGTCCGCGAGGCCGGCGAGATGGTCGTCGTCCGGTCGCCCGTCGTGGACGACCCCGGTGCGCGGGCGGCGGCCGCCGAGGTCACCGCGGCCGTGCGGGCGACCGGGGTGACCGGGCCGGTCGGCGAGCCGCTGCGGTCCGAGGACGGCCGGGCGGTCCTGCTGACCTTCACCGTCACGGGGGACCCCGAGACGGCCAAGGACCGGGTCGGGCCGGTTCTCGACGCCGTGGCCGCGGTCCAGCGGCAGCATCCCCAGCTGTACATCGGGCAGGCCGGCGACGCGAGCGCCGACAAGCTCATCGGCGACGACCTCGACGAGGGCCTCAACCGGCTCTCCATGCTGTCGATCCCGGTGACGCTCGGCATCCTGCTCGTGGCGTTCGGCGCGGTCGTGGCCGCGCTGCTGCCGGTGGTCCTCGCCGTCACCGCGGTCGTGGCCGCCGTCGGGCTGCTCGCGTTCGCCAGCCGCCTCGCGCCGACCGTCGACACCACCATGCACGTCATGCTGCTCGTCGGCCTCGCCGTCGGCGTCGACTACTGCCTCTTCTACATCCGCCGCGAGCGCGACGAGCGCCGCGCCGGCGCCGACCGCCACCGCGCGCTCGTCGTCGCCGCCCAGACGTCCGGCCGCTCGGTGTGGATCTCCGGCCTGACCGTCATCGTCGCCATGGCCGGCATGTTCTTCACCCGCGACACCACCTTCGTGAGCTTCGCCGTCGGCACGATCCTCGTCGTCGCCACCGCCGTGCTGGGCTCGCTGACCGTCCTGCCGGCGCTGCTCTCGGCGCTCGGCGACCGGGTCGACCTCGTGCGCATCCCCGGCCTGTACCGCACGCGTGCCGAGGGCCGGGTCTGGGGCGCGATCCTGCGGCTGGTGCTGCGCCGCCCGCTGGTCTCGGCCCTGCTCGCGACCGCGGCCCTGGGCCTGCTCGCGTTCCCGGCGCTCGACCTGCGCACCAAGGGCGAGGGCGTCGAGGATCTGTCCCCGTCGGCGCCGATCACGAAGGCGTTCGTCGCGATCCAGACGTCGTTCCCGGGCGGCAGCGACCCGGCCGAGGTCGTGGTGCGCGCCCCGTCCGTCACCGGCCCCGCGTTCGACGCGGCCGTCGCCGACTTCACCAGGCAGGCCCTCGCCACCGGCAAGCTCCACGAGCCGGTGACGGTCGAGGTCAACCCGGCCGGCACCGTCGCCGTCGTCCGCGTCGGGCTGTCGGGCAGCGGCTCCGACCGCGCCTCCGAGGAGGCCCTCGCCGCCCTGCGCGGCACGGTCGCCCCGGCGACCCTCGGCAAGCTCCCCGGCGCGTGGGTCGGGGTCACCGGCGGTACCGCTGGATCGAAGGACTTCAACGACCAGCTCGCGCGCAGCATGCCGGTCGTCTTCTCCTTCGTGCTCGGCCTGGCCTTCGTCCTGCTGCTGGTGTCGTTCCGCTCGGTGGTGGTCGCGGTGACCGGCGTGGTCCTCAACCTGCTGTCGGTGGCGGCGGCGTACGGCATGCTCGTGTACGTGTTCCAGTACGGCCACTTCGAGTCCCTGCTGGACTTCCGCGCCGCGGACGGCATCACGAACTGGATGCCGCTGTTCCTCTTCGTGATCCTGTTCGGCCTGTCGATGGACTACCACGTCTTCGTGGTCAGCCGGATCCGCGAGGGCCACGACCGCGGCCTGCCCACGCGCCGCGCCGTGACGGAGGGCATCACCCGCACGGCGGGCGTGATCACCAGCGCCGCGGCGGTGATGGTGGCGGTGTTCGCCCTGTTCGCCACGCTGCCGATCGCGTCGACGAAGCAGCTGGGCGTGGGCCTGGCGGCGTCGGTGCTGCTGGACGCGACGATCATCCGCGCGGTCCTGCTGCCGGCGGTGATGGCCCTGCTGGGGGAGCGCAACTGGTGGCTGCCGCGCTGGCTGGGCTGGCTTCCGTCGGTGCCGCACGAGGCCCCGGCCCCGGCGGAGCGCGAGCTGGTGACCGCCGGCCGCTGACGGCTCCCGAGGAGCCGGCACCCGAGAGTGCCGGCTCCTCGGCGCTACCGGCGTCAGACGCGGGCGGGCTCGCGCTCCGGCTCGGTGGCCAGGTGGTGGCGCAGCTTCTCGCCCTCGATGTCCACGTCGGGCAGGAGCCTGTTCAGCCAGCCCGGCAGCCACCACGCGGCGCGGCCCAGCAGGGAGACCACCGCCGGGACGATCGTCATGCGGACGATGAAGGCGTCGATCGCGACGCCCGCGGCCAGGGCGAAGCCCATCGACTTGATGATCGGGTCGTCGACCAGGACGAAGCCGGCGAAGACCGACGTCATGATGATGGCCGCGGCCGTCACCACCCGGGCGCCGTGGCCCATGCCGCTGACCGTGGCCTCCTGGGCCGAGGCGCCGTGGACGTAGTCCTCGCGCATCCGGGAGACCAGGAACACCTCGTAGTCCATGGCCAGGCCGAACAGGATGCCGATGAGCAGGATCGGCAGGAAGCTCACCAGCGGGCCCGGAGTGTCCAGGCCGACCAGCGAGGCCAGGTGGCCCTCCTGGAAGACCGCCACCGTGATGCCGAAGGTCGCGCCCACCGTGAGCAGGAAGCCGGCCGCGGCCTTCAGCGGGACCAGGATCGAGCGGAACACCAGCATCAGGAGCAGGACCGACAGGCCGACGACGAGCAGCAGGTACACCGGCATCGCGTCCGACAGCTTCTCCGACACGTCGATCCCGACCGCGGTCTGCCCGGTCAGCGCGATGTCGGCGCCGTCGATGGCGTGGACCTTCGCGCGGACGGCGTGGACGAGGTCCTCGGTCGCCGCGTCGGTCGGGCCGGTCTTCGGGATGATCGCCAGCAGCGCCGTCTTCTTGTCCTGGCTGAAGTTCGGCGGCGTGACCGCGAGCAGGTTCTCGGTGCCCTGCAGCCGGGCCATCGCGTCCTGCGCGGCCTTCGCGGTCTGCTCCGGCGAGTCCGACGACACGACCATCGCCAGGCGGCCGTTGAAGCCCGGGCCGAAGCCCTCGGTGACGAGGTCGGCGGCCTTGCGGGCCGGCGAGTCGACCGCGCCGGCGCTCGCGCCCGGCAGCGCGATGCGCATGTCGGCGGCCGGGATGGCCAGCGCGGCCAGGCCGACGACGCCGACCAGGATCACCGGGATGCGCAGCCGGGTGACGCCGCGCGCCCACCGGAAGCCGAAGTTCCGCGTGTGGTGCGCGACGCTGCCCTCGGCGACCTTGCGCTGCTTGCGGGGCAGGACCCGGCGGCCGGCGAAGGCGAGCAGGGCCGGCTGGAGGGTGATCGCGACGAGGACGGCCACCGCCACCGTGCCGGCCGCGGCCAGGCCCATGACGGTCAGGAACGGGATGTTCACGACGGCCAGGCCGGCCAGGGCGATGACGACCGTGGCGCCGGCGAACACGACCGCGGAGCCGGCGGTGCCGACCGCGCGCCCGGCCGCCTCCTGCGGCTCCAGGCCCTCGACCAGGTGCTGGCGGTGCCGCGAGGTGATGAACAGCGAGTAGTCGATGCCGACCGCGAGGCCGAGCATCAGGGCGAGCACCGGCGCGGTGCTGGTCAGCGTGATGGTGCTCGACAGCGCGAAGAGCGCGGCCATGCCGGCGCCGACGCCGAGCAGCGCGTTGAGCATCGTCATGCCGGCCGCGACCAGGGAGCCGAACGTCACCAGCAGCACGACGAGCGCGATGGCCACGCCGATGCCTTCCTTGCCGCCGACCTCGGGTTCGGTGTTCATGACCTCGCCGCCGTGCTCGACGCGCAGGCCGGCCTGCTGCGCCGCCGCGCCGCTGGCCTCGTAGGCCGCGCGCTGCTCGTCGGTGACCTTGTCGGCCCGCTCCTTGAACTGCACGGTGACCAGCGCATACCGGTCCTGCGACACGGCCCCCGTCTGGAACGGGCTCATCGCGCCGACCACGCCCGGCAGCTTGTTGGCCTCGAGGACGAGCGCGTCGATCGTGTCCTTGTTCGCCGCGAGGGTCTGGCCGTCGGGCACCTTGACGACGATCGTGCCGGTCGCGCCGCTCGCCTCCGGGAACTGCGTCTTCAGCGCGTCGATCGCCCGCTGCGACTCGGTGCCGGGCATCGTGAAGTCGCTCGAGGTCGGCCCGCGGAACGCGGCGGCCGCGCCGCCGAGCGCGCCGAGCACGACGACCCACACGATGAGCACGAGCCAGCGGTGCCGGAACGAGGCGCGGCCAAGCCGGTACAGCACAGTTGCCATGTCCGTGTCCTTAGTCTTCAGGGGCGAGGACTCGCGCGGCCGCCGCGATGAGCGCCGCGCGCAGGTCGTCGTCGGGGTAGTCGGTGCAGTCGAACGCGACGGCCGCGGCACCGGCCAGCACGAGCTTGGCCGCGACGTGCGATGCGGGGGAGCCGGACGGCCCGGTCAGCGATGCCTGCAGACGCTGGGTCATGAGGTGTACCTCCTGGAACTCCGGCTGCTGGAGCAGGCCCGGGAGGTCGCCGTAGATGACCTGGATCTCCTTGCGGTAACCCAGGACCAGGTCGACGAACCCCTCGATGGCCGCCGCCCGCGCCGCGTCCGGTCCGAGGCCGGCGAGCTTCGCGTCGAGCTCCCGCAGCTCGGCGATCGCCGGCGCGCACATCTCGGTGAGGATCGCTTCCTTGCTGTCGAAGTGATACAGCAACGCGGCCTTGGAGCACCCCACCTCGACCGCGATGTCGTGCAGCGAGGTGCCCTTGAACCCGGCGCGGGCGAACTGGCGCGCGGCCGCGGCCAGAATCTCGTCGCGCGTGTTGCTCCGAGCCATCGGTCACCTCCCGGCGCTCATCATGCCTGACCGATCGGTCAGAACCTGACCGATCGGCCAGCCTTGAGAGCGACCTCACACCGCCCTCCCAGCCTCCGTTCACCTCAGTCTGTGCCGGATCCCCTTGTGGGGTGCCCTGCTTCGCCACCGATATCCCGACATTTCGTCACCGTCCCGCGCCGTGTAGACCCGCCCGCCGGTGTGCAGCCGCGGCGTGATGGCGGGCCCGAGGTAGCGTAGAAGTATCCGACTGTTCGGGAGGCACTATGCCGAAGCGGACAGAACTCCTGGTGATCGGTGCGGGACCGTACGCGTACTCGGCCGCTGCCTTTGCTCGTGACAACGGAATCGACACGCACATCGTCGGCCATTCGATGGCCTTCTGGCGTGAGCAGATGCCGGCTGACATGTTCTTGCGCTCAGGACCCGACTGGCACCTCGACGCCGGCGGCAACTACACCTTCAGGGCCTTCTTCGAGGACCGAGGGATGCGGCCCGAGGACTTCGACCCAATTCCGATCGCTGTCTTCATCGACTACGCGGAGTGGTTCCGTCAGCGCACGTCGTTCGAAGTCGACGAACGGATGGTCACCGACCTCACAAAACCGAGCGGGAGCTTTCTCGCACACCTGGACGACGGCTCGACGATCACAGCGGAGAAGGTTATTGCCGTCCCGGGCATGTGCTACTTCGCCAACCTCCCGCACTGGCACGAGGACGTGCCGCCGACACTCCGATCACATACCAGCGAGCTTGTCACCTTCGAGGATCTCGCCGCCGCCCGTGTCGCCATTGTCGGAGGGCGGCAGAGCGCCTACGAGTGGGCAGCGCTGCTGTGCGACCGGCGCGCCGAGCAGGTGCACGTGGTGCATCGCCATCCCATTCCGGAGTTCGCCAAGGTCAGCTGGTCCTTCGTGGACCCATACATCGATCAAACGCTGGCACAGCGAGGATGGTGGCGCCGACTCTCCGCGGAGGAACAACGGCGGATCGCCGGCGAATTCTGGCGAGTCGGCCGCTTCACCCTCGAGCCCTGGCTCGTCCCACGCCTCGCCACGGAGGTTGTCACCAGCCATCCCCACTGCGCGGTCATCGACGTGACGCCCGGTGATGAAGATGTGCGACTTCGGCTCTCCGATCAGACAACGCTGATCGCGGACCATGTGATCTTCGCATGCGGCTACAAGACCGACCTGTCTCGCATCCCCTACCTGCGCAGCGTCTCGCACCAGGTGAGGACGACAGATGGTTTCCCCGACCTGACCGAGGGCTTCGAAACATCGCTGGCGGGTCTCTACGTGATCGGCTTCGCCTCCACCCGCGACTTCGGCCCCTTCTACGGTTTTACGAAGGGCTGCCCGTCATCCGCGCGCATCGCAGTCGACGAACTGATGCGCTGCGCCGCTTGATCGACCAAGACCGAGACGACTGCTGCGTCGAGCGTGAGTTCTCGGATGGGCACGCCGCGTTCGGGCCCGATGAGCAGCCCGGCCAGCAGGGTGTGCAGTTGCCGGTGGTCGCCGACGCCGGTGAGCCGGAGCCGGAAGCCGCGTCCGTCTCCCGGTGCAGCGCGATCGGGAGGGGTTGTCAGTGTGGCGCTGCGGCCCGCACCTCGGTGAGCAGCGCGTCGGCGTCGGCGGTGGTCGTGCCGGGGTTGACGACGCAGGCGCGCAGGGCGAACGCGCCGTCCACCGTGGTCCCGGCCAGGTAGGCGCGGCCGGACGCCTGGACCGTGGCGAGGACCTGCCGGTTGAGCTCGTCGGAGCCGGCCACCCGGAAGCACACCACGCTCAGGCCGTGGGCCAGCAGCTCCAGGTCGTCGGCGCGGTCCACCGCGGACGCGAGGTGGGCGGCCACCGCCAGGTCGTGCTCGACGAGCGCGCGGTAGCCGGCCACGCCCAGGTGCTTGAGCAGCGCCCAGACCTTGAGGGCGCGGAACGGGCGGGTCTGCTCGAAGCCGTACTCGCTGAACCACGGGTCGCCGTCCGCGCGCAGGTACGGCGGGACGAGGCTGAACGCGTCGCGGGCCAGGGACGGGTCGCGCAGCAGGACCAGGCCGGCGTCGACCGGCGCGTAGAGCCACTTGTGCGGGTCGAGCGAGATGCTGTCGGCCCGGGACAGGCCGGCCCGCGCGGCGGCGAAGCGGTCGAGGAGGAGCACGGCCGGGCCGCCGTACGAGGCGTCGACGTGCAGCCAGACGCCGTGCGCCGCGCACACGCCGGCGACGGCGGCGAGGTCGTCGATCGCGCCGGTGTTGACGGTGCCGGCCGTGGCCATGACCGCGACCGGGATGTCCCGTCCGGAGGCGGCCAGCATGTGGTCGAGCGCCGCCACGTCGTCGAAGAGCCGGACGTGGTCGGAGCCCAGGCCGAGCAGCTCGGCGGCCTTGCGGGCGGAGCCGTGCCCCTCGGTGCCGAGGTACAGCACGAACGGCCGGTCGTGTCCCTGCAGCCCGCGCGCCCGCACGTCGATCCCGGTCCGGGCGGCGGCCCGGTGCCGGGCCACCGCGAGCGCCGTGAGCGTGGCCGTGGAGCCGCCGCTCACCAGCAGCCCGCCGGCCCCGGGCGGGAAGCCGGCCAGCTCGGCGAACCAGCGCACCACCTCCCGCTCGACGTGCACAGCGGCGTGGTCGCCGCCGGCCACGCTCGGGTTCATCGCCGCGGCGATCGCGTCGGCGGCCACGCCGAGCGGGTGCGGCGGGGAGTTGACCCAGGCGAAGAAGCGCGGGTGCCCGTTGCCGAACGGGTGCGGCATGACCCGCTCGGCGATCTCGTCGAGGACGGCGTCCGCCGGCGTGCCCTCCAGCGGCACCGCCGACGCGGCGAAGTGCGGCGGGCGCCAGACGGGACCGGCGGGCAGGTCCGCGAGGTAGCCGTGGACGAGGTCCGCGACGCGGCGGCTCAGAGCCGCATCGCCAGGTAGTAGACGCACGGTTCGCTCCCGGGGTTGGCGAAGGCATGGCGGCGGTCGCCGGCGTAACTGGCGCTGTCGCCGGCGTGCAGCTCGAGGGGCTCGTCGTCGAGGGTGAGGCGCAGCGTGCCGCGTTCGATTCCGATGTACTCCAGGGAGCCCGCACCGTGCGGCAGGAAGACCCCGGCGTCGACGTGGGCGCCGAGCGTCGTGCGCATGAACTCGAACTCGACGCCGGGCAGCACCGGGCTCAGCACCCGCCGCTCCCAGCCCGCCGGGTCGCGGGCCACCTCCTGCTCGTGGTGGCGCAGCACGGTGGTGCCCACCGGCCGCTCGTCCTGCATCAGCCGGGCGATGCTCGTGCCGAGCCCGGTCGCGATCCGGTCGAGCACGAGCACCGTCGGCATTCGCCCGCCCCGCTCGATCTCCGACAGCATGCTGCGACTGACCCCGCTCGCGCCGGCGAGCGCGTCGAGGGTCAGCCCCCGCCGCCTCCGCTCCGCCCGCACCCGCCCGCCGAGCGCCTCGACGTCCATGTCTCCACTATAGTGGAATTCCGCGGCGGACGGCGGCCTCCAGGCCGGGCGGGCAGGGGGCGCCGTGGAGGGCGTCGAGGGCGAGCAGGGCCGCGCCCGCCACCGGCGGGGCGTCGAGCACCGTCAGCGCCGCGTGCGGGGAGAGCGCGCCGACGCGCGCCGCCACGTCGTCGTGGAGCTGGGGGTGGCGGGCGGTGAGCACGCCGCCGCCGAGCACGACGGTGTAGCGCTGGTCCAGCAGGCCGAGGCGGCCGGCGGCGACGCGGACCAGGGCCTCGATCTCGTCGGCCTGGCGGCGCACCACCCGGGAGGCGACCGGGTCGCCGGCCGCGGCCACCGTGAACAGGACCTGGGACAGCTCGTCGAGCCGGCCGGCGGGCAGCTCGCCCAGGTGCAGGGCGATGCTCACGTCCTCCACCGTGGACCGTCCGAAGTGGAGCCGCACGGCGTCGGTGAGCGCGGTCGCCGGGCCGCGGCCGTCCTCGTCGCGCGCCGCGTGGTAGAGGGCGAGCGCGGCCAGGTGCTGGCCGCCGCCCCAGTCGCCGGTGAGCTGGCCCAGGGCCGGGAAGCGGGAGGTGGCGCCGTCGGCGCGGCGGCCCACGGCGTTGATGCCGGCGCCGCACACCACGCCGACCGCGTCGGGCTCGGCGGTGCCGGCCCGCAGCAGGGCGAACAGGTCGTTGTCGACGGTCACCCGCTCGGCCAGGCCGAGGGCGCCGACCTCGGCGTTGAGCCGCTCGACCTCGACCGGCAGGTCGGCGCCGGCCACGTACACCGACAGCTGCGCGAGCGGCCGGTCCGGCGCCACGGCGCGGGCCTTGCCGACGAGCTCGGCGAGCTGGGCCAGGGCGGCGGGCAGGCCGACCGCGTGCGGCGAGGTGGTCGGGCCGGTGACCCGGGACAGGATCCGCCCGTCGGTGTCGCCGAGCACCACGTCGGTCTTCGAGTTGCCCCCGTCGGCGGCGGCGTAGAGCACCGCGGTCACGACAGCCACGCGAGATGGTCGCGGTTGGCGGCGAGCAGCTCGTCGGTGAGGCGGCTCGCGGTGTCGTGCTGGCCGACCAGCGGGTGGGCCAGCAGCGCCCGGTAGACCCGGTCGCGGCCGCCGTGGACGGCGGCGTCGACGGCCAGCTCCTCGTACGCCGACACCCCGGCGATTAGCCCGGCCAGCTCCGGACGCAGCGGCGGGGCCGGCACCGGCCGCGCGCCGTCGGCGCCGACCCGGCAGGTGACCTCGATGACCGCGTCGTCGGCCAGGAACGGGAACGTGCCCTCGTTGCGGACGTTGACGGCGTGGACGCCGCCGTCGTCCTGGTGCAGCGACGCGATGAGCCCGACCGCCGCCTCCGAGTAGAACGCGCCGCCCCGCTGGCCGAGCAGCTCGGGCTTGGTGGTGAGGGCCGGGTCGCGGTACATCGTGAGCAGCTGCCGCTCGATCTCGGCCACGCGCTCCCCGCGGGTGGGCTGCCCGAGCTCCTCCCGGACGACCTCGTCGTGGCAGTAGAAGTACCGCAGGTAGTACGACGGCACGTTGCCGAGCGACGTCAGGACGGCGGGCGGGAGCTGAACCTCGGCGGCGATCTCGTCCCGGTGCGCCGCCAGCAGCTCCGGCAGCCGGTCGACGCCGTCCACGTAGGCCGCCCGCTCCCAGGTGAGGTGGTTGAGGCCGACGTGGTCGAGGGTCACCGCCTGCGGGTCGACGCCGAGCTGCGCGGCGAAGCGCCGCTGGAAGCCGATCGCCACGTTGCACAGCCCGGCCGCGCGGTGACCGTGGTCGAGCAGCGCGCGGGTGACGATGCCGACCGGGTTGGTGAAGTTGACGATCCACGCGCCCGGGTCGGCCCGGCGGGCGATGTCGAGCACCACCGGCACCGTGCGCAGGGCCTTGGCGAAGCCGCCCGCGCCCGTCGTCTCCTGGCCCACGCAGCCGCACCCGAGCGGGAACGTCTCGTCGCTGATGCGCGCCGCCTGCCCGCCGACCCGCAGCTGGATCACGACCGTGGCCGCGCCGGCGAGGGCGTCGTCCACATCGGACGTCCAGCGCAGCGTGGCCGCGCTGCCGTGCGTGCGCAGCAGCCGCTGCGCGAACGCGCCGACGACGGCGAGCCGCTCGGCCGCCGGGTCCAGCAGCACGATCTCCGACGCGAACGGCGCCAGCCGCGCGAAGCCGTCGATCAGCTCGGGCGTGTAGGTGGAGCCGCCGCCCACCACCGCGATCTTCAACCCTGTGACTCCTGTCGTTGTTTCACTGCGAGCGCGTCGACTCTAGTAGCGTCTCGCGCACCGCGAGGACCGCCGCGTCGGCCGCGCCGAGCAGCGGCGCGTCGTCGTCGACCGTGCTGGCCGCGACCGCCGTCTCCAGGGGCGCGGCGTGCGACATGGCCTTGGCGACCGCCTCGGCGAGGGGTGCGCCGCCGGCCCGGCCGGTCTCGCCGCCGAGCACCACCAGCGGCGGGTCGAGGATTGCCACCACGGCGGCCAGGCCGGGCGTGATCCGCTCGGCGAGCGCGTCGAGGTAGGCGGCGCTGCCGGGCCCGTGCTCGGCCGCGAGCGCGGCCACCGCCTCGGGGCCGACGAGCGCGTGGAAGTCGCCGGCGCCCATCGGGATGTACCCGACCTCGCCCGCGCCGCCGCGGGCGCCGCGCAGCAGCCGGCCGCCGCCGAGGTCGATCGCCAGGCCGAGGCCGCCGGCGCCGAGCCACAGCAGCGCGAACGCGCCGGCACCGCGGGCGGCGCCGTGCGCCCGCTCCGCGAGGGCCGCCAGGTTGACGTCGTTGTCGATCTCGACCCGGGCCCGCGTGGCGTGCTCGAGGTCGTCGACCAGCCCGGGGCGGCTCCAGCCGGGCACGTCGACGTGGTGGATGACCCGGTCGCGGCGGTCGAAGGCGCCGGCGACCGCGAGCTGCACGTGCGCGACCGGCCCGCGGCCCACATCCGCGGCGGCGCACAGTGCGTCGATCGTCTCGCCGACCGCCGCGACCGGGTCGGTCGAGGTGAAGTCGACCGGCCGGGCGAGCCGGCTGCGCCGCTCGCCGCGCAGGTCGTGCAGGGCCGCGGTGACCGACGGGGCGCCGCTGCCGGCGGTGTCCCGCACCGAGACGGCGACGGCGTAGGCGGCGTCGGCGTTGACCGCGTAGACCTCGGCGTTGGGCCCCGGGCGGCCGGTCTCCTCGCCGGCGACGACGACCAGCCCGGCCTCGGCCAGCCGGCGGACGGCCTCCGAGACGGTCGGCTTGGACAGGCCGGTGAGCTGCTTGAGCTCGGCCCGGGTCAGGCGGCCCCGGTCGAGCAGGAAGCCGAGCGCGGCGGCCTCGTTGAGCGCCTTGAGCAGCTTGGAGGAGCCTCCGACGGTCACGGCCCGCTCCTCCGCCACTAATAGGAAAACTGATTAACAGTTGCGGAGAAAGGTAAAGGCCGCCCCGGCGTCGTGTCAAATGCTCTCGGCATGCCCCACGGCCCTGACGCGCCCGGCTGAGCCGGGCTGCACCGGGCTCAGCCCTGGCTCATCCCTGGCTCGGCCGGGCTCGGCCGGGCTCGGCCGGGCTCAGCCGACGAAGTCGAACGCCCAGGGGTAGGCGTCGTCCCACGCCGTGGTCGCGATGTCGTGCTGGGTGGAGCCCTCGTACGACGACGGGCCCTCGCGGATCTCGATGACCACCCGGCCGCCGTCCGCGAGCGTGATCCGGCCGGCGTGGACCGCGGCGGTGCAGACCGAGGAGTCGGTGGTGTACGGGCCGGAGCCGTAGACCGTGATGATCGTGCCGTCCGCCGGGCAGTTGTAGGCGATCTTCTTGCCCGGGTGGTTCACGTACTCCTCGGCGTTGCTCGTCCAGTTGGTGTCGGCGTGCTCGACGTCGGCGGTGACCTGCGACGAACCGCCGTCACCGCCGCCGCCGTTGCCGCCGGTGTCGTCGTTGCCGAACAGGCGCAGGGCGCCGTAGATGCCGCCGCCCACGACCGCGAGCACCACGACCGCCACGACCACGAGCAGGGCGGGGTGCACGGTCCGCTTCCCGCCGCCGGGCTCGGCGGGCGCCGCGTGCGGGGGGCCGGCGGGCGGGACCGGCGGGGGACCGGCGGGCGGGGCGAACGGGGTGGCGAACGGGGTGGCGGGCGGCCGCGGCGGCGCGGGCGGCTGGTAGGTGCCGGGCGGCGGCGCCGGGTACGAGGTCACCGGGGCGGCCACGAAGCCGGGGGAGACGGGGGCGTTCGCCGGGCCGGGCGAGGCGGGGACGGCCGACATGGGATACGGCACGTCGGACACCGAGGCCGAGGCCCGCGCGGGCGGCGGCGGGACGGCCGCCGAGGCGCTCGCGGGGGACGGCGGGGCCGAGGCCGGCGAGACCGACGGCGCGGCTGACGCCGGCTGAGCGTAGGACGGCGGCGCCGAGGTGGGCGGGGCGTAGGACGGCGGCGCCGAGGTGGGTGCAGCGTAGGACGGCGGGGCGGACGACGGCGGCACCGGCACCGGCGGCGGGCCGGCCGGGGACGGGCCGGACAGCGTCGTGGCGCCCACCGCGCCCTGGGCGACGACCAGCTCCGGCTGCTCGACCACCGTCGGGGCGACGCCCAGCGCCTGGTGCAGCAGCGTCGCGACGAGCGGGATCCGGCTGCCGCCGCCCACCAGGAACACGCCCGCGACGTCGGCCGGGGCCAGGCCCGCGGTGGCGAGCGCGGCCCGGGAGGCGGTCACGGTGGCGGTCAGGATCGGGCGGGCGAGCTGCTCGAACTGGTCGCGGCCGAGCGGGACGTCGGTGTCGTACGCCGGAAGGTGGATCATCGTCGCCGCGGTGCGGGACAGCATCTCCTTCGCCGCGCGGACGTCGTCCCACAGCATCCGGCTGGCCCGCCGCTCGGTGCTGGTGGACGGGTGGACGAGCCGGTTCCAGGCGGCCGGGTCCTTGCCGGCGTGCGCGGCGCCGAGGTAACCGACGATCGCCGCGTCGATGTCGAGGCCGCCGCTGGTGCTGAGGCCTTCTGTCGCCAGTACCGTGAACGCCCCCGCGCCGTGGCGGACCACCGAGGCGTCGAAGGTGCCGGCGCCCAGGTCGTAGACGAGGAAGGCCGAGCCGGGCGGGGCCGCGTCGCCCACCATCGACCAGAAGACATGCGCGGCGGCGACCGGCTCCGGCACCAGCGTCACGGCGCCGAGCCCGGCCCGCTCGGCCGCGGCGAGCAGCACCCGGCGGCGGGTCTGCGCCCACGCGGCCGGGCAGGTGACGGTGACCGGGCCGAGCTGCCCGCCGGACACCCGCCGGGCCTCGCCGGCGACCCGGGCGAGCACGGCGGCGAACAGGTCGGCGGTCGGGATCTCCCGCTCGCCGAGCAGCACGGCGGGCTCGTCGATGCGCCGCTTGGGGTTGGGCTCGAAGCGCTCCGGGCTGATCCGCGCCGCGTGCACCGCGTCGCGCCCGACGAGCAGGCCGTTGCCGGGGTCGTCGTACACCGACGACGGCAGCGTCGGCGACCCGTCGAACAGCAGCGGGCGCACGTGCCCGTCCGGCCACGCCAGCATCGCCACGGTGTTCGAGGTACCGAAGTCGACCCCGAGCCGGTACCCTCGCACGTCCACGAGGCCAATATACGGATCGCTCCCCGGCCGCAGATCCGGCCGATCGGTTCTCGCGACCTGTACGGAGCGGTGAGTGAACCGTCGTGAATGACGGCTCAGTGTGCTGCGATCGTCAGTGCACCATGCATGGGTCGTCTTCACTACCTGTAGTTCAACGACTACCCTGAATGCGCACGGGCCGGAGGGAGGAAGGCAGCAGAATGGTCAAGAAGATCCTCAGATGGGGTGGCCTCGCGTTCCTGGTGTTCTTCGTTGCGTACCGTCCGCAGTCGGCGGCGAACATCGTCTCGTCGATCGGCGGCGGCCTGCTCGACATCGCCAACGGATTCGGGGAGTTCTTCGCCAGCGTGTTCAACAGCTGACCGCCGCGGGGCACCCCACCACGGTGACGGGCGTGGCGGCGGGGCGGCGGGTGCCGCCGCTCAGGCCGTGAGGTCGACCGTCTGGCCGCGGATCACCGGACGCACCGCGTCGGCCAGGCCGGACACCTCGGCCATCCGCAGGAAGGTCGACAGCGGCTCCTGGAAGACCGGGTAGTCGTCGTAGTGGATCGGCACGATGCGGCGCGGCTGGAGCAGGCGGGACAGGGCCACCCCGTCGCGGGCGTTCATCGTGACCAGCGCGCCGAGGATGCGGGTGCCGCCGAGGTGGAGCAGGGCCGCGTCGATGTCGCCGTAGCGCTCCGGGATCTCGCGCAGGACCCGCTGGCGGTAGCGCGTGTCGCCGCTGACGTACAGCCGCAGCCGCCGGCCGTCGGCGCGCTGCCAGTCGATGATGCTCCCCATCGTCACCGGCATGAGCAGGTGCACCCCGGGCGGGCCGTGCCGGGCCGGGACCGCGGTCACCCGCAGCGTCTCACCGGGGGCCGAGAACTCAGCGCTCTGCCAGTCGGTCAGGCCGACCGCCTCGCCGAAGCGCCACGTCCGCAGCCGCCGGGCGGCCGGCCGGGTGGTGAGCACGGGCAGGTCCCGCGGCAGGCCCCGGCGGGCGACCCGGTCGAAGTGGTCGCCGTGCAGGTGCGACAGCACGACCCCGTCGAGGGGCGGCAGCTCGTCGATCGACAGGGCCGGCTCGGTGCGCCGCTTGCTCCACAGCCCGTACCCCAGGTAGGCCCGCTGCCCCAGGTGCAGGAAGTTCGGGTCGGTGAGCAGCGTGAACGCGCCGAGGCGCAGCAGGACGGTCGCGGTGCCGACGAACGTGGCGGTCGCCTCGGCGGCCTCGCCGGCCGGGCGGGCCGCGCGGACCGTCCACGCGTGCTCAGCCACCGCGGGGGCGTCCTCCCGCAGCGACCGGGCGAGCGCCACCCCGGCCCCGGCCCCCGCCGCGGCGAGCGCCGCCGCTCCGAGCATCTTTCGATCCATGCGGTAGGTCATCGCCGTGCACTGCCCACGGCGGGGAGGGGTAACCACATTCGGCGAAGGCCGACGAGCGCCGCCCGGCGGGGACCCGGACCGGTGCCCCCGGTGCACAGTGCCGTGAATATTCCCGGCGGTCGTCGCGATCAGTATCACGAGACGCCACCCGGCCGGCCGCTCTAGCGTCGGGCGCATGCAGATCGTGTTGACCGGCGGGACCGGGTACATCGGTTCCGCGCTGGTGCGGCGGCTCGCCGCGACCGGGCATGACGTCACCGCCCTCGTGCGGACCGAGGAAGCGGCCGGGAAGGTGCGCAAGCACGGCGCCGACGCGGCCGTCGGCGACGCCTTCGACGTGGCGTGGACGGCCGAGCGGTTCGCCGCCGCCGACGCCGTCGTGCACCTCGCCGCGACCGGCGGCCCCGACACCGAGCGCCTCGACCGGGCCGTCGTCGCGGCGGCCACGCAGGCCCTCGGCGGGACCGGCAAGCCGTACGTCCACACCAGCGGTGTGTGGCTCTACGGCGACAACGCCGACATCGCCGAGAACTCCGAGCTGCGGCCGCCGGCGCTGACGCAATGGCGCCTGCCGGTCGAGGCGTCGGTGCTCGACGCCGACCTCACGGCGACGATCGTCACGCCCGGCATCGTCTACGGCCACGGCGGCGGCATCCCGGCCGGCGCGCTGCTGCCCGGCCGCGACGAGGCCGGCCGGATCCGCCTGGTCGGCGACGGCGGCCAGCACTGGACCACGATCCACGTCGACGACGCCGCCGCGCTGTACGCGCTCGTCGTCACCCGCGGCGAGGCGCTGGGCCGGCTCCTGGCGGTGTCCGGGGCCAGCCCGACCGTGCGCGAGATCGCCGAGGCGGCCGCCGGGCCCGAGGGCGTCGTCGCCGAGCCGGTGGAGGCGTCCCGCGAGCGGTTCGGCCCGCTGTTCGCCGACGCGCTGCTGCTCGACCAGCAGGCGTCCGGCGCGAAGGCCCGCTCGCTCGGCTGGGCTCCCGAGCGCCCCACGCTGCTCGAGGAGCTACGCGCGGCTTAGCTCATCCTGCCGCGGCCGGGTCCGCAGCGGCGACCCGGCCGCGACCGGCCACCACACGGCGAGCTGCGCGACCGCCAGCACGAGCGCGAACGGCATGAGGGTCCAGGCGCCGTACCCCTGGGTCACCGCACCGGCGAGCCAGGGCAGCGCGGCGCCGCCGACGACGGAGCCGGCGTTCATGACGCCGATCGCGGTCGGCGCCAGGCCCGGGCCGGCCAGCGGCGGGACGACGACCATCGCGGTCGGGAACACCGGGCCGAGGAAGAACCCGAGCAGGGCGAAGCCCGCCGCGAGCGGCACCGCCCCGGGCAGCACCCAGGTCAGCGCGGTGGCGACGGTGATGCCGGCGAGGCAGGTGTACATCAGGCCGGCCGCCGTCAGCCCGGCGCGCGTGGCCGCCGAGCCGAGCAGGAACCGGCCCAGGGTCAGGCCGAGCCAGTACAGGCTGACCGTCGCGCCGGCCGCCGTCTGCGTCACCGACCGCGCCTCGACCAGGTAGCTGAAGGCCCAGTTCCCGACGCCGATCTCCAGCCCGACGTACACCGTGAGCAGCAGCGAGCCGAGCAGCACGACCCGGCTGCGCAGGGCCGGCCCGAGCAGCCGCCGCCCGGCGTGCTCCTCGCTCACCGCGGCGGCGGGGTCGGCGGCCCGGCGCGGGAACAGCGCGGCGACGGCCAGGCCGAGCGGCACGGCCACCCCGGCGAGGGCCAGGAACACGATCGGCCACGTGGTGAACCGCAGCATCCAGGTGGCCAGCAGCGGCCCGAGCAGGGCGCCGGCGCCGAAGAACGCGTGCAGCCGGTTGAGCCGGCCGGTCGCCTCGGGCAGCGCGGCGACGTAGGCGTTGAGCACCGACTCCAGCAGGCCGGTGCCGAACCCGGCGAGCAGCTGGACCAGGACGAACGCGGCGAACGACGGGCGGGTCGCGATGTACAGCCCGCCGAGCACGTAGCTGGCGACGCCGAGCAGCAGCGCGGCCCGGCAGCCCCAGCGGTGCACGACCGGGCCGGTGACCGCGCCGGCCGCGACGAACCCGGCCGAGCCGGCGAAGAAGACCAGGCCGAACAGGGTGCGGTCGACGCCGTAGTCCTGCAGCTGCGGCAGCAGGACCACGCCGTTCACGCCGGCGCCGAGGCCCACGAGGATGAACAGGAAATACGAGAGGGCCACCGTGCCGCGTGCGATCACGCCGACACGCTACGGGGCGTCCCCGGAAATGTGAACGGTGTTCGAAAGGCGGGCGGCCCGGGCGATCCGGGTCAGGTGGGACGCCATCGCCGCCCGGGCCGCGGCCGGGTCGCCGGCCGCGACGGCGGCGACGATCGCCGCGTGGTCGGCCGCGGTGTGGTCCAGCACGCCGGGCCGCTGCGCGGTGCGGGCCCGGCTGGACCGGCCGAGCGTCGCCAGGGTCTGCAGCATCGCCGCCAGCAGCGCGTTGCCGGCCGTCTCGGCGAGCAGGGCGTGGAGGCGGACGTCGGCCACCAGGGGGTCGGCGTCGTCGAGCGCGGCCCGCAGCGCCGCGACCTGCTCGGGGCCGGCCCGCTCGGCGGCGAGGGCGGCGAGGGCCGGCTCCAGCACCAGCCGAGCCTCGAACAGCTCGTCGATGGTCCGCTCGTTGAGCGCCATCACGAACTGCAACGGCTCCAGCAGCGCGGCGGTGTCGAGGGAGGCGACGAACGTGCCGGCGCCGTGGCGGCTCTCCAGGATGTTCATGCTCACCAGCGAGCGGATCGTCTCGCGCAGCGTCGGGCGGCTGATCCCGAGCAGCTCGCTGAGCTCCCGCTCGGGCGGCAGGCGCTGGCCGGGCACGAGCCGGCCGTCGACGATCATCTCCTGGATGGCGCGGACGGCATCGGCCGCGGCGGAGGTGCGCCGCAGCTTCGCGAAATCCGCCCCGCCGGTCATGGGCTCACACTTTACGCTGGGCACCGTGCCGACCGTGGTGATGATCGACGGTGCCGTCGAGCGGCAGCTGCTGGCCCTCGAACCGCGCGCCTGCGACTTTCGGGTGTTCGACGTCGCGGATCCGGTGGCCGCGTGGGCGGTGCTGCCCGGGCTGCCGGTGGAGCGGCTGCTGCTGGCCGGGACGGCGGCCGGCCCCGCCCTGCTGCCGCTGCTGCGCTCGGCGCTCGGCTACGACCCGGCGGTACAGGAGCTGCTGGGTTTTCTCCGGCAGCGGTTCCTGCCGGACGGTGCGGTGCCGCCGGTGCCCGCCCGGGTGGCGCCCGCCGTGCGGTCCTTCGCGCTCGGGGCGCCCGGCGACCCGGTCGCGCCCGGGCTGTTCCCGGGCCGGGTCACCAAGCTGGCCCGGTTGGCCCTGGCCGCGCAGGGCGGGTATCCGGCGGAGGCGGTGCGGGCGGCGGCCGAGCACGCCTACGACGGCGGCCGCC
This sequence comes from Dactylosporangium sucinum, assembly GCF_014647515.1. GTDB lineage: Bacteria > Actinomycetota > Actinomycetes > Mycobacteriales > Micromonosporaceae > Dactylosporangium > Dactylosporangium sucinum. Next base: position 188,137 of record NZ_BMPI01000011.1, read on the forward strand.
CGTACCACGCCCACGACGCGCTCGCGTGCGCCCTGGTCCACCCCGGGGTCGACGGCGTGGCGCTGGCCGCCCGGCACGAGGGCTCCTCGCGCGGCTGGAAGTCCCGCCGCAAGACCGCGCGGGTCCTCGCCTGGGCCAGGCGGGAGTCGTACCTCCCGCCGCCGGTCACCTGCGAGTGCCGCCACGAGCGCTTCCGCCCGCCGCGGGAGCGGTGGGAGGCGTTCCGCCTGACCGGCGCCTGGTCGCGGGCCCGCCCCCTGCTGGAGCTCGTCGAGGAGCTCGCCTGGGGGCAGGCGGTGCACCGCTGCGTCCGATGTGGACGGTACTGGCGGGAGGACGTCCTCTCCTCGGGCCACGCCGACCTGTCGTACGGCTACCCCCTGGACGCGTGGACGCCGACGGCGCCGTGACCCTGCCGGGTGCCGCCGGCGGCTCGCCTCCTGAGCGACACTTGGTGGATGCGCTTCGGCAACGTCGACATCCGGCCGCTGGGCGGCGGGCTGGGCTGCCTGCTGATGATCCTGGTCTCGGTGGTCCTGTCCGTGCTGCTCACCCTCGGGGTGAACCTCCTGTTCCGCTAGGCCGGCGGCGCCGGCGGAGGTACCACCACAGGGCGATGCCGGCGACCACCGCCGCCGCGAGGGCGAAGCGGAGCTCGTCGTGGGTCAGCCAGTGGCGGATCCGGCCGAGGTTGCCGCCGGTCACGGCGCCGATGGTCACCCATACGGCCGTCCAGGCCACGCCGCCGATCGCGTCGCGGGTGACGTAGGCGCGCCAGGGCAGGGCGACGGCGCCGGCGATCAGGCCGTTGGTCTGGCGCAGCCCGTCGATGAACCGCGCGATGAACACCACGTTGAGCCCCCGCTCGGCGATGAACCGCTCGGCCCTGGCGAACCGGGCCTCGGTCAGGCCGACCCGGCGGCCCCAGCGCAGGATCGCCGGCCGGCCGGCCCGGCGGCCGATCAGGTACCCCAGGTTGTCGCCGGCCACCGCCGCGACCAGCGTCACCGCGACCACGAGCGGCAGGCTGAAGTGGCCCTCGCCGGCCAGGACGGCGGCGGCCACGATCGCGCTGACCGCCGGGGTCGGTATGCCGACGCCCTCCAGCAGGACCAGCACGAACAGGGCCGGATAGCCGTACCGCCGGAGTTGCTCCACACTCCGATCATCCTCCCCGCGGGTACCATGGGCTGACGATGACCAGCTGGTACGAGTCGCACATCGACAAGCTGATCCGCGAGGCGCAGGAGCAGGGTCAGTTCGACAACCTGCCCGGCGCCGGGAAGCCGCTGCCCGACCACGGTGAGCTCTACGACGAGGACTGGTGGCTGAAGTCCCTCGCCCACCGGGAGGACCTGGCCGGCGGCGTTCCCCCGACGCTGCGGCTGCGGCGCGAGGTCGAGGACTTCCCGTCGACGCTGCGCAAGTACCGCACCGAGGAGCGCGTGCGCTGCGCCGTCGCCGAGCTCAACGACCGGATCGAGCGCGCCAGGCGGGGGCTGATCGAGGGGCCGCCGACCGTGCTGCGCCCCCTCGACGTCGAGGCCGTGCTGCGCGACTGGCGCTCAGGCCGCGCGTAGGCGCAGTCCCGTCCCGCCGGGCGCGGTCAGGCTGAGGTGGTCGCCGTCGATCGTCCAGCGGACCTCGCCGCGCAGCACCTGCAGGACCGCCGACTCCAACGACGCCCGATCGTCGAGGCAGCCCATCGCGGTCGAGGCCAGGCCCGTGAAGGTGATCGTGGACCCCTTGGCGGTGTAGGAGCCGCCGAACTGGTTGCACCCGCCGTTCCCGCTCACCTTGCCGTCGGTGCCGAAGGTCAGCCACGCCTCCGCGCCGGCCGGCACCGAGCCGGCGACGTCGCCCTCGACCAGCGTGTCGACGACCCAGCGGACGCCGGTGAGCGGGCGGTTCGCCGCGGCGACCAGGTCGACCGTGGTGCCGTCGCCGTCGAGGGTGAGCCGGTCGCCGTCGAGGCGCCAGCCCGGCCCGCCCTCCAGGAACGCCGCCAGCCAGCGGTCCTGCTCGTGGCGGGCCGGGTCGCAGCCCATCTCGGTGGTCGCGAGGTCGTCGACGCGGAGTTGCCGCTGGTCGATGCGGGCCCGCCCGCTCAGCTGGTTGCAGCCGGCCCGGGCGATGAGCCGGCCGTCGGTGGTGAACCGCAGCTCGATGGTCGTCCCGTCGGCCAGGCGCTTCGGCGCGCCCTGCTCGGTGACGGCGGTCGCCGTGTAGGTGGTCCCCCACGGCGACCGCTGCGCGGTCTCGTCGCCTCGTGCCTGCGCGCAGCCGGTCAGGGCCAGGAGGGCCCCCGCGAGCGCGGCGATTCGTCTCATGCGGTCTTGGACGCGGCGGCTCCCGGCCGGGTTCCCTTGCCGTCGAGCCAGAGGGTGTCGCTCTCGTCCTGGTGCGCCCCGGTGCTCCCGACGTGCTTGGACGAGATCCTCGGCCCGTGCTTGATCACGTGCACGAGGGCCATCGCGTGCCCCCGCCCGAGCCCGTAGTCCTCCTTGAGCCACGCGATCACGTCACCGGCCTTGACGCCGGGCCCCTCGAACCCCTTCCCGGCCGCGTCGGCGAGCAGCTCCCGCGGGGTGCGCCCGGTCTTGGTCTCGATCGCGTCGAGGTACGCCTGGAACGACATGGTCTCTCCCTCGTCTCGGTGCCTTCACCCATGCGTCGAACGGGCCGGGCCGATTTCGACACGGAGCTGAGGAAGCGCGGTACCCAGAGTTCATCATCATGTGCGGTGCAGGACGCCGCCGGGATGTTCACGGCCGAACGATCGCGATAGACACTGACGGTCCTCGATGTTCATCAAGGAGCAGTGATGTCACGACCGTACCGCTGGATCGTCGCCTGCCTGGCGGCGGTGCTCGCCACCTTCACGTTCGCCGTCCCCGCCGGCGCGACCCCGCCCGGCATCCCGTCGAAGTCCACCGCCCAGAGCTACCTCAACGCCCTGACCGTGGCCACGCAGGGCTCCACGAGCGGCTACTCCCGGGACCTGTTCCCGCACTGGATCACGATCAGCGGCTCGTGCAACACGCGCGAGACCGTCCTCAAGCGTGACGGCTCCTCGGTCGTCACCGACAGTGCGTGCGCGGCGACGTCCGGCCGCTGGTACTCGCCCTACGACGGCGCGACCTGGACCGCCGCGTCCGACGTGGACATCGACCACGTGGTGCCCCTCGCCGAGGCGTGGCGCTCGGGCGCCAGCTCGTGGACGACGGCGAAGCGGCAGAGCTTCGCCAACGACCTGACCCGCCCGCAGCTCATCGCCGTCACCGACAACGTCAACCAGTCCAAGGGCGACCAGGACCCGTCGACCTGGCAGCCCCCGCTCGCGTCGTACCGCTGCACGTACGCGCGGATGTGGATCGCCGTCAAGTACTACTGGGGCCTGACGCTGCAGTCGTCCGAGAAGACCGCCCTGCAGTCGATGCTGAACACCTGCGCGTAGCGGGCACATTTGCGGCAAATCCGGTCGGACGGGCGTCGGCCAGGTGGGTCGGGTTGCCCGCCGACCGGATGAGTCGCGGTGGCCGTTCAGGTCCTCAACCGGCCGGGATCGCGGCCGGTAGGCTCTGGGTTCGGAGCGGGGGCAAAGGGGGACATCCTGCAGTTCCGGATCCTGGGCCCGCTCGAGGTCGAGAACGCCGACGGGCCGGTCGACACCGGCACGCCGAAGCAGCGTGCCGTCCTCGCCATGCTCGCGCTCCAGCCCGGGCGCACCGTCTCGGTGCAGCGGCTCATCGACGAGCTGTGGGCCGACGAGCCGCCCGAGCGGGCGATCGCCTCGCTGCAGGCCTACGTGTCGCGGCTGCGGCGCGCGCTCGAACCCGGGCGCAGCGCGCGCGACAAGTCCAACGTCCTGGTCAGCCGGGCGCCGGGGTACCAGCTCAACGTCCCCGCCGAGGCGGTCGACGCGGCCCGCTTCGCCGCCGCCGTCGAGGAGGCGCGGGAGGGCGGCGACCCCCACGCGGCGCTGCGGACCCTCGAGGCCGCGCTCAAGCTCTGGCGCAGCGACCCGCTGCCCGAGCTCGGCGACTCCCACTTCGCGCGGGCCGAGCGCGGGCGCCTGCACGAGCTGCGGCTCACCGCGGTCGAGGAGCGCTCCGAGGCGCTGCTCGCGCTCGGACGGGAGGCCGAGGTCGTGTACCTCAGCGAGGCCGAGCTGGCCGAGGCCCCCTACCGGGAGCGGGTGTGGGCGCAGCTCATGCTCGCGCTGTACCGGGGCGGGCGGCAGGCCGACGCCCTCGCCGCCTACGCGCGGGCCCGGGCCGGGCTGATCGACGAGCTCGGCATCGAGCCGGGCCCGGCGCTGCAGCAGCTGGAGCAGGACGTCCTCCGCCAGGCGCCGCACCTCACCGCGCAGGCGAAGGCGCCGGCCGTGACGGCGCCGGCACCGCAGCCGCAACCCCAGCAGGAGCCCGGCGAGCCCGACGACGGCGGGCTCGTCGGGCGCGACGCCGAGCTGCGCACCGTCGACCGGTTGCTCGCCGAGGCCGCCGGCGGGCGCGGGCGCCTGCTGCTCGTCTCCGGCAGCCCGGGCATCGGCAAGTCCGCCCTGCTGCGGGAGCTCACCGCGCGGGCGACCGGCCACGTCGGCACCGGCACCGGCGTCGACGGGGAGGCGCCGCCGGTGTTCCTGCCCTGGGCGCAGATCCTGCGCGGGATCGCCGAGTCCGGCGCGAAGGCGGAGCTGGCCGCGGCGTTCGCGCCGTACGGGAACCTGCCCGCGGTCCTGGACCCGACCCTGAGCGAGACGTTGCCGCTGCCGGCCGCCGAGCGCCTCGCCGACCCCGACCTCGCCCGTTCCCGGCTGTACCAGGGCATCGTCGACGGCCTGTGCCGGCTCGCGGCGGCCGGTTCCCGGCAGGCCCCGCTCGTGCTCGTCGTCGACGACGCGCACTGGCTCGACGCGCCGTCGACCGTGCTGCTGACGATGTTCGCCAAGGCGCTGCGGCGCAGCCGGGTGCTGCTCGCCGTCGGGTACCGCGAGGCCGAGCTGGCCCCCGACGCACCCCTCGCCGGCGCGCTCGGCGAGCTGCTGGCCGACGCCTCGGCGGTACGCCTGCCGCTGCACGGCCTCGACGCGCAGGGCGTGGCCACGCTCGCGCGCGCCGTCACCGGCGACGAGGTGCCGGCCGAGACCGTCGCCATGCTGGTCGACCGGACCGGCGGCAACCCGTTCTTCGTCGTCGAGCTGCTGCGGGTCCTCGTCGCCGAGCACACCCTGGAGCCCGAGCACGTGCCGGTGCGGGTCCAGGAGGTCGTCCGGCGCCGGCTCGCCAAGCTGCCCGGCCAGGTCAACGCCGTGGTCGCGGTCGCCTCGGTGCTCGGGCGCGACGTGTCGGTGCCGGTGCTGCGCGAGGTCGTGCAGATCGACGAGCTGGCGCTGTTCGACACCCTCGACACCGCCGTCGTGTCCGGCGTGCTCACCGCCACCGACGACCCGGGCCTGCTGCGCTTCTCCCACGACCTCGTGCGGCAGACGGCGTACCTCGACCAGGGGCCGCTGCGCCGCGCCCGCCTGCACGCGCGGGCCGCCCAGGCGCTGCGCGACACCGGCCTGGCCACCGCGGCCGACCTGGCCACCCACCTGCGGGCGGCGCTGCCGGTGCTGTCGCCGTACGACGTGGTGCCCGCGCTCGCCGACGCGGCCCGGGAGGCGTACGACCGGACCGCGCACGAGCAGGCCTCCGCGATGCTGGAGGAGGCGCTGGGCATGGTGCACCGGGCCCCGGCCAACGAGAAGCGCGACGCCGCCGAGCTCGACCTGCGGATCCGGCTCGCCTACATGCACCAGGCCACCGACGGCTACCTGGCGCCCGTGGTCACCGCGCAGTACGCCGCCATGGAACCGCTCCTGCTGCGACTGCGGGGGCGTCCCGTCCTCGACGTGCTGCCGGCGCTGTGGGGGTACGCCTCCTTCCAGACCGCCGCCGGGAACACCGCCCGCGGCGTCGAGGTGGCGCGCTCGGCGGCCGCCGGCGGCAGCACCGACCCGTGGGCCGCGCTCGTCGCCGAGGTCCACGAGGGCGCCGCCGCGGCCAGCGAGCTCGACCTGGTCCGGGCCAACAAGTGCTTCGACGCCGCGCTCGCCGCGCTGCCGGCCGGCGACCTGCCGGTGTTCCCGATCGTGAACTGGGACCCGGTGATCGGCGCGTTCGCCCCGGCCGCGATCGCGGCGAACCTGCTCGGCGACTTCGACGCCGCCGACCGGCACCTGCGCGCGGCCCGGGAGCGGGCGGCCCGGGTCGGCGATCCGTTCCTCGACATGTACGTCGCCAACTACGCGGCCGTCGTCGCCGCCGACCGCTACGACGCGGCGGCGACGCTGGAGGCGGCCCGGGCCACGCTCGCCACCGCCGAGCGGGGCGGCCACCGGGAGTACCAGAGCCTCGCCGGGATCGTCCTGGGCTGGGCCGAGGTCCGCTCCGGCGACCCGGCGGGCCTGGCGCGCATCGACGCCGCCCGGGAGCACCTCGGCGACACGATCCTGCGGTTCGGCCGGCTGCAGGCCCTGCACGCCGACGCCTGCCTGGCCCTCGGCCGCGCCGAGGAGGCCGCCGCCGTCGCCGGGGCCGCGCTGGAGCGGGGCCTGCCGGGGCAGAGCGGGTTCGCCGAGCCCGACCTGCGGCGGGTGCGGGCGCTCGCGCTCGGCGACCGGGCGCTCGCCGAGGAGGCGCTGCGCCGGGCCCGGGAGCTGCAGTACGCGGCGGCCGTCGCGCGGGCCGAGGCGGCGCTCACGTCCTGGTGACGGCGATCGGCAGCCCCTGCTGGATGTCGAGCAGCGCCCGCTCGCCGAGCGGGGCGGCCAGGTCGACGCTCAGCTCGCGCGGGTACCCCATCGCGGTGCACGCCTCGTCCCCCGCGTGCGGGTGGGTCACGATGATGACGATCACGGCGTTGCCGGACTCGACGACCTCGCCCGTGTAGTCCGCCCCGCACGGCTCGCTGGCCGGCCCGCGGCTGCCCACGAACGCGACGGTGAGCCGGGTCCCGGCCGGGTCGACGGTCGCCGAGCTGATCGGCAGGCCGCCGGGTGCGTGGTAGGGGTCCCACGACGGCGGCGTGACCGTGACGGCCGCCGAGGCGGCCACGGCGGGCCGGGTCACCCGCACGGCGGTGTCCCGCAGGGTGTACTCCCACGCCGGCACCGTCGCCGGCCCGCGCGTGGTGCCGATCGTCGCCGTGGCGAGCCGCGCGCCGGTGACGGTCAGCGGCTCGCAGCCGCCGCAGTCGTACCGGGTCATCGCCTGCAGCGCCTCCTGGGCCCCGACGAGCGGCACGTCGAGCGGGGCGCCGCCGTCCCAGGTGACCGTGCCGGTCGCCTGCGGCGGCGCGGGCAGCGGCCCGGCGGGCACGAGGAGCCCGGCGAGGAGCGCGGCCTTGTTCTGCTCCCGGCCGGCCTCCCAGTTCCCGAGCTGGCCGGTCAGGTCGCCGACCGGGACGAAGCGCTGCTGCCCTCCGGCGTCCTGGACCGCCCGGTCGTACCGCGCGAGGTGCTCCCGGGCCTGCTGCCGCAGCCGCTCGGGGTCGTCACCACCGGGCCCGCCGGCGCCGCCGGCGTTCCCGCACCCGGCCGTCGCGAGGAGCCCGATGATCCACAGCGCCCAGATCCGTCTCATGCCTCCTGAGACGCGCCGGGTCCCTCATCGGTTCCCGGCGATGGACCCGGCGACGAGCACCGCGAGCCCGGCGAGCAGCAGCCAGACGGCGGCGGTCGCCCGCCCGCCGTGCCGGCCGACGCGGCGGGCCTTGACGAACGCGGCGACGAGCGGCCCGGCCGCGACCGCGCACACCCCGAGCCGGAAGAGGTCCTCCCCGATCGGCGTCGTCGCGTCCCCGATGTCGAGCAGCGCGACGACGGGCGCGGGGATGAGGGCCAGGACGGCGATCACGACGAGGAGGGCGAGCGGCTGCCCGCCGGTCGCTTCGGGTTCGGGCCGGTCGGCTTCGCTCACAGGCTGACGGCGATGCCGATGGCCGGCGGCCGCCGCAGCCGCAGCAGGCGGGCGAGGGCGTTGCCGATCCGCGAGGTGAGATACCGCCGCTCGAGCAGCCGCCGCGCGTGCTGCGTCCCGGCGTCGTCGAGCAGCCGCGCGGTCCCCTCGGCGGTCGGCGCCCCGGGCGCGATCCGCCCCCGGACGTTGCACGCGGTGACCGTCACGCGCGGGTCGTTGCGGATCCGCTTGACCTTCCAGGCGTCGGCGTTGGAGATGATGAACAGCTCCCCCTGGTCGGGCGCCTGCCACACGGGCGTGGCGACGGGCGTCCCGTCCTTGCGATAGGTGGTGAGGCTGACATACTTGGAGCGCCCGAGCTCCTCGACGGCCGTCATGCGGCAAGGGTAGCCCGACCGGGTCCAGAACATCGGGCAACCGAATGCTCCGGTGGCGCGCACCTTCAGGTGAAGGGGGGCGCCATGGCAGGCATCGACGACGCCAGCGTCGCAGAGTTCGAGGAGTACTTCGCGGCGCGCCGTGACGCCGTTCGCCGCGCTGCGTACCTGTTGTGCGGCGACTGGTACTGGGCCGACGACCTCACCCAGATCGCGTTCGTCCGGCTGGCCGCCGGTTGGCATCGGGTACGGGACCGGGCGGCGCTGGACGCGTTCGTCCGCACCTGCCTCGTTCGTGCGTACCTGAGCGAAGCGCGGCGCGTGTGGCGACGCCGCGAACGCAGCCAGGCCGAGCTGCCCGACCTGGGCACGCCCGACGACAACGCGGAGACCGCCACGCGCCGGGTCGTGTTCGCCGCGGCGCTGCGCCGGCTTCCCCCGCGCCAGCGGGCGGTCGTCGTCTGCCGCTTCTACCAGGGCCTCGAGGTCGCCTCGACCGCTGAAGCGCTCGGCTGCTCGGCCGGAACGGTCAAGAGCCAGACCGCGAAGGCCCTGGCCCGGCTGCGGACGTTGCTGGACGACCCACTCCCCGAGCCCGGGATCCAACCGCTCATCGCGCTGGAGGGAACACCGTGACCGACCTGTCGGAACTGTTGGAGGATCTCGCCCAGGCCCCCGCCCCGCCGAGCCGGTTGCGTCCCCGGGACCTCTACACGCGGGGCCGGCGACGCCACCGCCGGTTGACCGCCGCCACGCTGACCGCCGCCGGCGCGGCCATGATCATGCTGACGGCCGGAGTGGTGTTCGCCACCCTCGACGGCGGCGCCGGCCCGCGGCCGCCCGAACCACCGGCCGAGCAGCCCGTCCAGTGGCGCACCGGCTCGGTGTTCGCGGCCGCCGCCAGCGACGCCGGCCACCTGTACGCGGTCGTGCTCGACTGCCCGGACAGCTTGACGGAGCCGGCCTGGCTCGACTGCAACCAGGACCTCGTCCGGTCCGATGATGCCGGCCGGACCTGGCAGGTGCGCAGCCGTGGCCTCGGCAGCTTCGAGTCGACCGACCTGACCCCGCTGACCGACGACATCCTGGTGGTGCGGGCCCAGAAGGTGGCTTCGCCGGGCATACTGCCGCAGTCCGGCGTGTACGTCAGCATCGACGGCGGGCGGACCTGGAAGGCGGTCGAGCGGCAGAGCACCCCGACGCCGTCGGTACCCGCCGACGGGTGGCTCGAACCGAGCTACCTGCAGGCGGGCGTCGGGGTCGACGTCGGGGTCGGCGACCCCCGGCTCGGCCGGTCGGCACCACTGGCCAACCCCCCGGCGCTCGCCTACCGCAGCTCGTTGCGGACCGCGACGGGCGGCCTGTGGATCAGCGGCGAGGACCCCGCGACCCGTCTTCCGGCCGTGGCCGTCAGCGACGATGCCGGGCGGACCTGGTCGACCCGGGTGCTCACCGACGTTGCGGCCCCCGGGGACTCGAGCTACTCCACGCGGCTGGCGAGCCTCGACGGTCGCACGGGGTACGCCGTCTCGATGACCGGCATGGGCCTCGACGGCGGAGGGCGGGCCTGGGTCCACCGCACCACCGACGGCGGCCACAGCTGGCAGCGCGTGGACCCCGGCGGCACGGCGCCCTGGTCCTACGGCGGCGGCAGCTCGTTCGTCACGCCCGACGGCGCGCACGTGATCGCCGATCTGGGCCGCGACGGCAAGGTCACGTTCCGGATCAGCCGGGACGGCGGCGCCCACTACACGCCGGTGACCCTCGACGGCCTGCCGGCAGAGGGTATCTACGGCGCCGGCACGCCGGTGCAGGCGCTCCCCGGCGGCGGCTACCTCGCCTACGCCCCCGGCGACGCGGTCTACGTCTCCACCGACGGCCTGCACTGGCGGCGCATCGTGCCGGACGTGCCCTGACCGGGCCGATCGCCCTGCGCACACCGGGCCCGCCCGGGCGGCACGGCCTACGCGTCCTGCGGGTCGGCCGCCAGCGGGACCGGTGGGGGAACCGCGCACGTGCTGGTCACGGTCGTCGCCGTGCCCGTCGCGGCGGCGGCCAGCAGGGACTCCATCACGTCCAGGACGTGGTAGGCCAGGTCCGCCGAGGCTCGTGGCTGCGTGCCCTCGCGCAGCGAGCGGGCCAGGTCCGCGACGCCGTAGCCGCGGGCCGCGTCGCGGTAGCCGGCCAGCTCCGGGAGCACCGCCCACTCCTGGGCGGCGCCCGTGAAGCGGTGGACGTCGCCCGCGAAGCCGTTCGGGTCGGGGACGTTCAGGGTGCCCTCGGTGCCGTAGACCTCGATGCGGGGCAGCTGGCCCGTCCAGGCGTCGAAGCTCATCATCAGCGTCGTCAGGGCGCCCGACGCGTGCTCCAGGACGCCCGTCACGTGCGTCGCCACGTCGACCGGGAACTCCAGGCCGTCCAGGGTCGTGCGGGTCGGGCGGGGCGTCGAGGCCATGCCGGTCACCCGGCGGACCGGGCCCAGCAGGTGGACCAGCGCGGTCAGGTAGTAGGGGCCCATGTCGTACAGCGGGCCGCCGCCGGGCTCGTAGTAGAACTGCGGCGACGGGTGCCAGCGTTCGTGGCCCGGGGTGACCATGAACGCCGTGGCCGCCACCGGGGTGCCGATGTCGCCGGCCGACAGCGCGGCCCGGGCCGTCTGCAGGCCGGTGCCGAGGACCGTGTCCGGGGCGCAGGCGACGGTGCGCCGTGCCGACGCGGCGGCCTCCAGCACCTGTCGTGCCTCGCCGGTACCGGTGGCGAGCGGCTTCTCGCCGTAGACGTGCTTGCCGGCGGCGAGGGCCGCGAGGGCCACCTCCGCGTGGGCGCGGGGCACGGTGAGGTTCAGCACCACCTCGACGTCGGGGGACGCCAGCAGCTCGTCGGGCCGCACCGGCAGCGCGCCCGCAACGTCCGCGGCCAAGGCGGCGGCGCGGGCGAGGTCCAGGTCGGCCACCCGGGTCAGGCGGACGCCGGGCAGCCGGGCCAGGGTCTGGGCGTAGGCGGCGCTGATCTTGCCGGCGCCGACGATGCCGACGGTCAGCGGCTCGCCCATGCCAGGCCCCTCCGGATGATCTCGTCGTGCTCGGGGACCTCGAGGTCCTTGAGCTCATGGCCGACCGTCGTCACGAACACGCGGCCGGCGCCCCAGCCGGTCGTCCACACGACCGGCATCGCGACCCCGTCGACGTCCGTCACCGCGTGGACCTCGATCGACGGGTCGACGTGCACCCGGTACTGCTCGGTGTGCACCGTGAACGGGGGCAGGCCGGCGACGACGGGGTGGCCGGTGGTGGGGCGCACCTCGTACGTGACGAAGTCGGGCGGGTGGTGCACGAACTGGCCGCCGGTGATGCGCTGGTAGTCGGGGGCGGCGCGGAAGGCGTCGATCATGCCGCCGTGCCAGCCCGCGAACCCGGTGCCGGCGTGGACGGCCGCCGACAGGCCGGCCAGTTGCCCGGCGGTGATCGTGCCCATCGTCCAGCACTGCACGACGAGCGCGGCCCGGCCCATGAGGCCGGCGTCCTCGTACACGTCGAGCGACTCGGACGTGACCACCTCGGTGCCCTGGGCGCGCAGCCAGGCGACATAGCGGTCGGTGGCCTCGACGGGACAGTGCCCCTCCCAGCCTCCGCGAACGACGACGGCGAGATCCATGCCGATGATCATAGATCGGGACCGCGGTTCCCGGCGGTACCGGCCGGGTCATGGTGGCGGGTGTCGCGTGCAACCGAATCCGGGGCCGGCGCGCACCTAGGGAGTGAGGAGGTGCGATGCCCGGCGGTGAGAGTGAAGACCAGCGCCAGTTCCGTGAGTACTTCGTCGCGCGGCAACAGGCGGTGCGGCGGACCGCGTACGTGTTGTGCGGGGACTGGCACTGGGCCGATGACCTGACCCAGACCGCGTTCATGCGGCTGGCCGTCGCGTGGCGGACGGTGCGGGACCGGGAGGCGCTCGACGCGTTCGTGCGGACCTGCCTGGTGCGCGCGTACCTGGCCGACGTCCGGCGGGTCTGGCGGCGGCGGGAGCGGTCGGTGGCCGAGCCGCCCGAGCACGCGCACGGCGACGACCCGACGAGCAGGGTGGCGTTCACGGCGGCGTTGCGGCGGCTGCCGGCCCGGCAGCGGGCCGTGCTCGTCTGCCGGTTCTACCACGACCTCGACGTCGGGGCGACCGCCGCCACCCTCGGCTGCTCGGCCGGGACGGTGAAGAGCCAGACCGCCCGCGGCCTGGCGAAACTGCGCGAGCTGATCGGTGCCGACGACGCGATGACGACAGCGGGTGAGGGGCGATGACCGGACTGCGGACGAGGTTCGAGGAGCTGGCCGACACCGCCGCGCCGCCGACGCGGCTCAGCGCCGACGCGGTGTACGTCAAGGCCTGGCGGCGCCATCGGCGGCGGCGCGCGGTCGCCGCCGCGGTCGTCGTGGCGGTCGTCGCCGGGCTGGGGCTCGCCGCGCTGCGGTCGGAGCCGGACGTGGTGCCGCCGCCACCGACGCAGGAGGGCAGCGGGCCGGTGCTGTCGGCGGCCGCCACGGACGCCGGGCACCTGTACGCCGGCGTGCGCGGCTGCGACGGCTGCCCGGCGAAGCTGCTCGGCTCCGACGACGGCGGCCGCACCTGGACGGTGCGCCAGGAGGACTTCGGCGACGGCCAGGTCGACGCCCCCGCCCCCGGCGTCCTGCTGCGGACCACGGAGACCATGGGCGACGAGACCGGGCAGAGCGGCCCCAAGGTCATCCGGCACAACCATGTCAGCCTCGACGGCGGCCGCACCTGGCGGGAGCTGGTCCTCGTCGCGGAGGAGGTTCCCGCGGTACCGCCGCAAGGATGGCTGCAGTGTGCGCCCTACCGGCTGAACGAGCGCTGCCGCCTGGTCGCCGTCGACCCGGTGGCCGGGCGGATGGCGCCCCTGGCCAGCCAGCCGGACCTCGTGGTGGGCGCCGTGTCCGACCAGCCGGCCTCGCCCGGGATGTGGGTCACCGGCACGGTGCCCGGCATCGGGGGCCACCCGGCCGTCGCCTTCACCCCGGACCGGGGACGCACGTGGCGGGTGCACGCCTTCGACCAGCCGCAGGTGGTGCACCTCGCGGTGGCGTCGTCCGACGGCCGCACGGGGTACGCCATCCTCTCCACCCGCGCGGACGACACCGACCCGGCGGCGACCGCGTCCGCCGGGCTCGCCGCCCGGGTCCTGCTGACCACCGACGGCGGCGCGACCTGGCGGCCGGTGGACCCCGGTCACTCGCTGCCGATCGGCGGGGGCTACTACATCAGCGAGGACACGTACGTCGCCGCCGACGGCACCCACGTGGTGCTCATCCGCGACGACCGGGGGCCCCGCTGGTACGTGAGCTCCGACCAGGGCCAGCACTACCGCGCCGAGCGGCCGGACGGCCTGCCCGAGCGCCCCGTGGTGACCGGCCTGCGCGCCCCGGTGCAGTCCGCCGTGCCGGGCGTGTACCTGATGTTCGACGCCGACGCGGTGTACCGCTCGGCGGACGGCCGTCGCTGGACCCGTCTCCCGGTCCCGGCCGAGCGCTGACGCCCGGCCCGGTCGCGGACGTCCCGGAACGTCCGCGACCGGGTTGACTGGCTCGGGGTGACGCCCGTCGTCAACGGCACGAGCGGCGCGGGCGGGACACGCCGGCCGTTCGGCCGGTAGTTGGGGATAAAAGGTGCAAAAGGTGCATACGATCGCACCGGCGTCGCACGGGGCGGCACCTCTTCGGCAACAGGAGCGAGGCGTCGTGCTTCGGGGTGGACTCAGGGGAGCGCGGGCGGTGTCCCGCGTGGCGATGACGGCAGTGGTGCTGATGACGGCCGCGGGGGTGGCGGCGACGGTACCGTCCGGGCCGGCCGACGCCGCCCCGGGCGCTCCGGCCGCGTCGCCGTCGGCCGGTGCCGGCGCGAGCGCGACGGCCGGTGGCGCCAGGAAGGCGGGGAAGGCCAAGGCGTCGCCCGGCCCGTCGGCGACGGGCGCTCAGGCCGGCGGTCCGGCGGCGGGGGCCGCGGACGCGAACGGGGCGGCCGCTGCGAACGGCGCGGCGGCGGGAACTGCGGGTGCGAACGGCGCGGCGGCGGGTGCCGCTGGGGCCGCGGCTGGGGCTGCGGCGGCGGGTGCCGCTGGGGCCGCGGGTGCGGCGGCCGATCCCAGCGGCGTCGCGGCGGCCGCTGCCGCCACCGTGCGGGTGCGGGGGCGGGCCTGGAACGACAGCAACCGCGACGGCATCCGCTCGGCGAGCGAGCGTGGCATCCGCGGGCTGCCCGTCATCGTCGTCAGCGCCGGCGAGCTGAGCGCGGCCTCCGACGCCGACCTGGCCCAGCAGTTGCGCGACCACCTGCGCCGGCGGCCGGCGGCCGGGGCGTCGGCGGCGGCCGGCATGGACCTGCTGGAGACGGTGACCGGGGGCGACGGGACCTACGACGTCCCGGCCGTCGCCGCCGGGACGCTCATCGTCGCCATCGGGACCGGGCCCGTGGACGCGGACGGGGACATCTCGTCGGTCCAGTGGGCGTTCACGCGGCACGGGCGCGGATCGGACCGGTCCCGCGACTCGGACTTCGTGCCCGTCGTCGATCCCGGCCAGCCGGTGACCGCCGGGCTGTCCGGCGCGGTGACGGCGGCCGGGGGCACCACGGTGGTGCTGGACGCGGGGCTGTACCGGCGGCCGGTCCTCGCCGTCACCGGGGTCGACGTCACGACGATGACGCTGACCGGCGGGCTGCTCCTCGTGGCCGGGCTGGTGCTGGTCCGGCTGGGCCGCCGCCGGGCGACGGCCACCGCCTGAAGCCTGCGGCGCGAAGGCCCGGGGCAGGCGCTGCTGCCCCGGGCCGATCCGGGCCGGCCGCGGTCAGGACGGGGTCAGGACGCGGACGGGGAGGCCGACGCCGAGGCCGAGGCCGCCGGCGGGGTGTAGGGGATGGCGCTGCCCTTCACGTACTCGTCGAAGCTGATGTCCCAGTCGGTCCAGCCGTTGCCCCACTTCACGTGCTCCTCGGTGTTGCGGATGATCACCGGGTCGCCGATCAGGGTGTTCTTCCACAGCCACTCCGCGTTGACCGCGGACAGGTTGGTGCAGCCGTGCGAGACGTTGCGCTTGCCCTGGTCCTTCTCCGACCAGGGGGCCGAGTGGAGATACTCGCCGTCCCAGGTCAGGCGCTGCGGCCAGTAGACCTTGGTGCGATAGCCGTCGGCGGAGTCGTTCGGGACGCCGAAGGACGCGGAGTCGAACCACTCCCACTCGTTCTTGATCATGATCATGAAGTGGCCGCTCGCGGACGGGCTGGACGGCTTGCCGAGGCTGACCGGCATCGTGCGGATGACGGCGCCGTCCTGGGTGACCGTCAGCTGGTGGGTCTTGTTCTCGACCTCCATGAGGAACTTGCGCCCCACGGCGGCCTCGAAGGTGACGTCGCGCTCCCCATACCACTTCCCGCCGACCGGCAGGCCGCCGACCGCGGCGCGCACGCTGAGCTTGGTGCCCGGCTGCCAGTAGTCCTTCGGCCGGAAGTGCACCTCCTTGGCGTTGAACCAGTGCCAGGCGCCCTCCTGCGCGGGGCTGCTGACGACGGTGAGCCGCTGCTGGACCGCGGCCCGCTGGTCCTTGGCCACGTCGACGCCGAAGTTGATGATGACCGGCATCGCCACGCCGACGGTCTGGCCGTTGGCGATGATGCTCGACACCTTGGCCAGGCTGCCCGGCTTCTTCATCGTCGTGAACGTCGTCGTGGCGGTGACCGGCTTGCCGTCGTTGCCGGTGACGGTCACCCGCGCCTCGTAGGCGGTCGCGTACTTCAGCTGCTGGCCCGGGATCCATGATCCGGCGACCTGGTGCGGGACCCCCGGCACCGAGGCGCCGGCCGCGTCGACGAAGACCACCTCGGTCTTCGCGGCGTTGGTGGCGGCCACGGCGACCTCGGTCGCGGTGTGGACGTCGGCGGCGCCCGCGGCCGGCGCGGTGATCTGCGCGGTGGCCGGCGGGATCGGCGACGGGCTGGGCGACCCCGCGCCGGACGTGTCGCCGGGCTTGGCGTCGCCGGGCTTGGCGGTGCACGCGGCGAGGACCGAGGCCCCCGCGACCAGGAGCAGGGACCGGCGGGTGGTGCCGCGCGGGAGGTCGGGCGTCATGAGGGATGCCTTCTGGAATCGGCCGGGATCACGTTGGTAAGACGGGGTGAAGCCGGTCACCGGTTGCGTCACGATCCGGTATCGGCGTCGGTGCCGGCGCCAGCGCCGGGATCTGGGTCAGCATCCAGGCGCGCAGCACCGCGAACGGGTCGGTGTCGGCGCCGACCGCGAACGTGAGCGACGCGCCGCCGAGCCGGGCGACCACGTCGACCGCGGACGGGCCGGCGACGGTCACCACGCGCAGCTCCGCCCCGGCCGGCGGCCGGAACGTGAACTCCTGGTGGAAGGATACGGCCCGGAGCACCCCGGGGAGGGGACCGGTCTGCAGGGCGGCGTCGACGAGCCGGAACCCGAGCCGGCGCGCGGCGTCGAGCACGCGCTGGTGGCCCAGCAGCGGGTGGACGTCGATCGGCTCGACGACGCTCTCGCCATGCGCCTCCGTCCGCAGCAGCACCGAGACCGCCGGGATCGGCCGGGTCAGCGGCGTCTCCCACGGCAGTGGCAGCAGGAACGGCACCGAGCGGCTGCGGCCGGGCGGCACCGGCGACACGACCGCGACGCGGTGCCGGATGACGGCGACGCCCGTGCGCGTCTCGACGCTCAGGGTGACCTCGCCGGGTGGCAGCGCCGCGACGCCCGCGCGCAGGTGCACCTCGCCGGGGACCATGGTGCCGGGGCGTACACAGGGCTCATGCAGCTCGGCACGTATCATCACGAGACACTAGCACGTGCCACTGTACGGTTCACAGCGAATCGTCCCGCGCCACCGCCTCCAGCAGCCGCCCGCACCAGGCGGCGAAGGGCGCGCGGTCGCCGCGGACGGGGTGGACCCGGTTGCTGAGCAGGACCACGCCGCGGTCGCGGTGCGGCGCCAGCCAGACCAGGTTGCCGACGAACCCGGTGTGGCCGTGCGCGCCCGGGCCGGTCAGTGCGCCGCCGGTCCCGCGGGTGCCCCCGAGCCACCAGCCCAGCCCGTACACCTCCTGCGAACCGTTGCTCGACCAGCCCCGCACCGCCTGCCGGTGCAGGCCCGCGCTCACGACGCGGCCGGCGAACCAGTCCCGGACCGCCCGGGTGACCAGGCTTAGGGTGCCGAACGCGCCCGCGTGCCCGGCCACGCCGCCCATCGCCGCGGCGTTCTCGTCGTGCACCTCCCCGCGGACGAGCCGGCCGCGCCACGCGCACCGCTCGGTCGGCACGGCGGGGCCGGGCAGCGGCGCGAACCGCAGGCCGGTGCGGTCGCGGGCAAGCGCGCTGAGCGGCCGTCCGGTGACGTCCTCGACGAGCCTTCCGAGGATGATGTACCCCAGGTCGCTGTAGACGGCGCCGCTGCCCGGCGGCCGGTCGAGCGGCTCGGCGAGCGCCGCCGCGGCGACCGGCCGGCCGTCGCGGAAGTAGGGCCGCGTCGCCGGCAGCCCCGCGTCGTGGCTCAGTAGCTGCCGGACGGTCGCGGCCGCCACGGGGTGCCCGGCGGCCGGCGGCCACTGCGTGCCCAGGCGCAGGTCGAGGCCGAGGCGGCCGGCGTCGCACAGCGCGAGCACCTCGGGCAGCGTGACGAGCACCTTGGTGAGGCTGGCCAGGTCCCACCAGTCGTCGGGGGCGGCGCCCCGCACGTGCTCGGCGAGCACCCGCTCCCGGTCGAACACGGACAGCGCGAGGGCGGGCACGGGCGCCTCGGCCAGCAGGTCCCTCATCGCGACCGCAGCAGCGGCGGGGAGAGGACGGTCGCCGAGCCGCGGGTGTACAGCGCGGCCGGCCGGCCGCGCTCGCCGGCGGTGGACCGGCCGGTCGGCTCGACGAAGCCCTCGGTCGACGTCGCCTTGCGGTGGAAGTTGCGCGGGTCGAGCGTGGTGTCCCAGACCGCCTCGTACACCTGCCGCAGCTCGGCGATCGTGAACTCCGGCGGACAGAAGGCGGCGCCGAGCGGCGTGTACTCCAGCTTGGCCCGGGCCCGCTCGACGCCGTCGGCCAGGATGCCGGCGTGGTCGAAGGCCAGGGCCGGCAGCGCGGCGACCGGCACCCACTCGGCCCCGGCGGCGTCGCTGCCGGCCGTCGGGGCGGGCGCGTCGGGCAGCAGCGCGAGGTAGGCGACCGTGACCACCCGGCCGCGCGGGTCCCGGCCCGGCGCGCCGTAGCTGGCCAGCTGCTCCAGGTGGCCGGGCGCGGCGATCCCGGCCTCCTCGGCGAGCTCGCGGGCCGCGGCCGCGCCGAGGTCCTCCTCCGGCAGCACGAAGCCGCCCGGGAGCGCGCTTGCGCCCTGGTACGGCGGGATCGCGCGGCGGATGAGCAGGACGTGCAGGGCGCCCTGGCGGATGGTGAGCATCACCAGGTCGACGGTGACGGTGAACGATGTCATGTATTTATCACCACGTTGACGAGAAAGGGTTCGGGCGAATATCGTCAGTATGACGATAACTTACCCCGGGAGGGCCACCATGGCGGACGTGACTCGCCGCTTCTTCCTGCGCCACCTGCGCGGGGCGCCGACCAGCTGGGTCCGGCACCACGTGAAGGGGCGCGTCCGGCACGAGGGCATCGGCCAGTCGTTCTGGTACCGGCCGCTGAACGCAGTGCTGTCCGAGGTGCCCGTCGACGACCGCGAGCTGCCGCTGCTCTTCCACGCGCGGACCAGCGACTTCGCCGACGTCACCGTCCAGGCCACCGTCACCTACCGGATCAGCGCCCCGGCCGTCGCCGCCGAGCGCCTCGACTTCTCCGTCGACCCCGAGCGCGGCCAGTGGCGCGGCCAGCCGCTCGACCAGGTCGCCACGCTGCTCGCCGAGCTGGCCCAGCAGCCGGCGCTCGACCTGCTGGCCCGCCTGGCGCTCACCGAGGCGCTCACGGCCGGCATCGCGCCGGTCCGCGAGGCGGTGTCGGCGGCGCTCGGCGGCGACCCGCGGCTCACCGACACCGGCGTCAGCGTGGTCAGCGCCCGGGTGGTGGCGATCCGGCCCGAGCCCGACCTGGAGCGGGCGCTGCAGACGCCGACGCGGGAGGCGGTGCAGGAGGAGGCCGACCGGGCCACGTACAGCCGGCGGGCCCGCGCCGTCGAGCAGGAGCGCGCGATCGCCGAGAACGAGCTGCAGAACAAGATCGAGCTGGCCCGGCGCGAGCAGCAGCTCGTCGAGCAGCACGGCGCCAACACCCGGCGCAAGACCGAGCTCGACGCGGCCGCCGCGCTCGTCGCCGCCCAGGCGACCGAGGAGCGCGCCCAGGTCGCCGCGGCCGGCGCCGCCGAGCGGGCCCGGATCTCGGCCACGGCCGACGCCGAGGCCGACCGGCTGCGCAGCGAGGCCCGCGCCGCCGGCGTCCGGGCCGTCGGGCTGGCCGAGGCGGAGGCCGAGGCGAGCCGCCTGGCCGCGTACCGCGACCTGCCGCCGGCCGTGCTGCAGGCGCTCGCGCTCAAGGAGCTGGCGGGCCACCTGCCGGAGATCGGCCAGCTGACGGTCACCCCCGACGTGGTGACCGACCTGCTGGGGCGGCTGTCGCGATGAGTCGCGATGAGCGGTTCCGGAGCGAAGCGGAGGGCGCGTGAGCACGCTTGCGCCGCGGGTGGTGCTGGTGTCGCGGCGCAGCGAGCTCGACGAGCTGCTCGCGCGCCACGGCACCCGGGCCGCCGCGGCCTACTTCCTGGGCCAGCGGGGCCGCGACCTCGCCGAGGTGGAGGCCCGCCACCAGGCCCAGGAGGCCGCGCTCACGACCGTGGGCGCGGCCGTCCCGGCCGACTGGCGGCGGGGCCGGCTGGACCGCGAGGACCTGTCCCGGTTCCTGTTCGCCCCGGAGGACGTCGTCGTCGCCGTCGGGCAGGACGGGCTGGTCGCGAACGTCGCGAAGTACCTCGACGGCCAGCCGGTCGTCGGCGTGAACCCGGCGCCGGACCGCAACCCGGGCGTCCTCGTGCGCCACGAGCCGGCCGCCGTCGGGGCGATCCTGCGCGCGCTGCCCGCCGCCGAGCCGCTCACGATGGTCGCCGCGCGGCTCGACGACGGCCAGGAGCTCGTCGGCCTCAACGAGGTGTACGTCGGGCACCCCACGCACCAGTCCGCGCGGTACACACTGTCCACACCGGACGGACGGCGGGAGCGGCAGTCGTCCTCCGGCGTGGTGGTCGGCACCGGGACCGGCGCCACCGGCTGGTGCTCGTCGATCGCCCGGGAGCGGGCCGCCGCCCCGCCGCCGCCCGCTGCGGGGGAGGAGGCGCTCACCTGGTTCGTGCGCGAGGCCTGGCCGTCGCCGGCGACCGGCGTCACGCTCACCGCCGGCCGGCTCGGCCCCGGCGAGCGCCTGGAGCTGGCGAGCGAGGGCGAGCGCCTGGTCGTGTTCGCCGACGGCCTGGAGGGGGACCGCCTGGAGCTCGCCTGGGGCCAGCGGGTGACGATCGGCGTCGCCGCCCGCCGCCTGCGGCTGGTGACCTAGCGCACCCGCGGGTCGGGACCTTCGACCCTGACCGGTTGCAACTTTGGGCCGGAAGACTGCGGTACATGGACGCGCTCGATCTCGCCCGGTGGCAGTTCGCGGTCACCACGGTGTACCACTTCATCTTCGTCCCGATCACGATCGGCCTGTCCGCGCTCGTCGCCGGGCTGCAGACCGCGTGGGTGCGCACCGGACGGCCGGAGTACCTGCGCGCCACCAAGTTCTGGGGCAAACTGTTTCTGATCAACTTCGCGATGGGTGTCGTCACCGGCATCGTGCAGGAGTTCCAGTTCGGCATGAACTGGAGCGCCTACTCGCGGTTCGTCGGCGACATCTTCGGCGCGCCGCTGGCGATCGAGGGGCTGCTCGCGTTCTTCCTGGAGTCGACGTTCCTCGGGCTGTGGATCTTCGGCTGGGACCGGCTGCCGAAGAAGGTGCACCTGGCGACGATCTGGCTCGCCTCGATCGGCACGATGCTGTCGGCATACTTCATCCTGGCCGCGAACTCGTGGATGCAACACCCCGTCGGCTACACCGTCAACGCCGAACGTGGGCGGGCCGAACTGACCGACATCGTGGCGGTACTGACGAACTCCACGGCCCTCGTGACCTTCCCGCACACCATCACCGCGTGCTTCCTCACCGCCGGCGCCCTCATGCTGGCCGTCGCCGCCTGGCACGTGCGCCGCGACCACCAGCCGGAGGTGTTCCGGCCGGCGCTGCGGCTCGGCGCGTGGGTCGTGCTCGTCGCGGGCGTCGGCGTGCTCGTCACCGGCGACCTGCAGGCGCGGGTGATGACCGAGCAGCAGCCGATGAAGATGGCGGCGGCGGAGGCGCTCTACGAGACGTCGCAACCGGCGTCGTTCTCGGTCTTCACGGTCGGCTCGCTGGACGGGCGGTCGGAGCTGGCGTCGGTGCGGATCCCGTCGCTGCTGTCGTTCATGGCGACGGGCTCGCTGGACGGCTCCGTGGAGGGCATCAACGACCTGCAGGCCGCCTACGTCGAGCGGTACGGCGAGGGCGACTACGTGCCGTACGTTCCCGTCACCTACTGGTCGTTCCGGCTGATGATCGGCTTCGGTGCCCTGGCGATGGCGGTCGCGGCGCTGGCGCTGTGGGCCACGCGGCGCGGACGGCGGCCCGCCGGGCGGTGGCTGTGGATCGCGGCCGTGTCCGCCGTCGCGATGCCGCTGCTGGCGAACTCGTTCGGCTGGATCTTCACCGAGGTCGGGCGGCAGCCCTGGACGGTGTTCGGCCTGTTCAAGACCTCCGAGAGCGTGTCGCCGTCGGTGTCCGCGTCGCACGTGGCGACCTCGTTGATCGTGTTCACCCTGCTGTACGGCGGGCTCGCGGTCGTCGAGCTGATGCTGATGCTGCGCTACGCCCGGGCCGGTGCACCGGAAATTGTCGTACCCGAGTCGGATGATGCGTCCGACGAGGATCGCCCGCTGGCCTTCGCCTACTGAGGAAGCTGGTCATGGAACTCACCACCGTCTGGTTCGTCCTCATCGCCGTGCTCTGGGCGGGCTACTTCCTGCTGGAGGGCTTCGACTTCGGTGTCGGCATGCTGCTGCCGGTCCTCGGCCGCGGCGAGCGCGAGCGGCGCCTGCTCATCAACACCATCGGCCCGGTCTGGGACGGCAACGAGGTCTGGCTGCTCGTCGCCGGCGGCGCCACCTTCGCGGCCTTCCCGGAGTGGTATGCGACGCTGTTCTCCGGCTTCTACCTGCCGTTGCTGATCATTCTCGTGGCGCTCATCGTGCGCGGCCTCGCGTTCGAGTATCGCGGGAAGGTCGACAGTCCACAGTGGAGGCGACGCTGGGACCTGGCGATCATCGTGGGCAGCTACGTGCCGGCCCTGCTCTGGGGCGTCGCCTTCGGCAACATCGTCCGGGGCGTGCCGATCAACGCCGACCACGAGTATGTCGGCGGCTTCTTCAACCTGCTCAACCCCTACGCGCTGCTCGGCGGGCTCACCACCCTGTCGCTCTTCCTGCTGCACGGCGCCGTCTTCCTGGCCCTGAAGACCGACGGCGACGTGCGGGTGCGGGCCGGCCGACTGGCCTACCGGCTGGGCTTCCCGGCGGTCGCGCTCGCCGGCGGGTTCCTGCTGTGGACCCAGCTCACCCACGACGACGCGTGGGGCTGGGCGCTGTCCGGCGCCGCCGCCCTGGCCCTGGTCGCCGGGGTCGTCGCCGCGCGGGCCCGGCGCGAGGGCTGGGCGTTCCTGGCCGCCGGCGCGACGCTGGTGATCGCCGTCGCGGCGCTGTTCGTGACGCTGTTCCCCGACGTCATGCCCACCACCCTGGCCGGCGGCGACAGCCTCACCGTCACCAACGCGGCCTCCACGCCGTACACGCTGAAGGTCATGACCGGCGTCGCCGTCTGCTTCACGCCGATCGTGCTGCTCTACCAGTCGTGGACCTACTGGGTGTTCCGCAAGCGGCTGCGGGTCGAGCACATCCCGGTGCCGCACCCATGAGGCCGCTCGATCCGCGCCTGCTGCGGTATGCGTCGGCGACCCGCGCCTACCTGGCGCTGTCGGTCGTGCTCGGCGTCGCGCTCGCCGCCCTCGTGGTCGCCCAGGCGACGCTGCTCGCCGACGGGATCGTCGCCGTCTACCTCGGCGGGGCCTCGCTCGCGGCGCTGACCCCGACGCTCGGCTGGCTGGCCGCGGTCGTCGCGGCCCGGGCCGCCGTCGCCTGGGCCCAGGAGGTGGCCGCGGCCCGCTCGGCGGCGGCCGTGAAGCGCCAGCTGCGGGCCCGGCTGTTCGCGCACGTCGTCGCGCTCGGGCCGGGCGCGCGGCGCAGCGGCGACGTGGTGACCCTGGCGACGCGCGGGCTGGACGCGCTCGACGCGTACTTCGCGCGATACCTGCCGCAGCTCGTGCTCGCCGCTCTCGTGCCGGCCATCGTCCTGGTCCGCATCGCCCCGGCCGACCTGGTGGCGGCCGGCACGATCGCCCTGACGCTGCCGCTCATCCCGGTGTTCATGGTGCTCGTCGGCCGGCACACCGAGGCCGCCAACCGGCGCCAGTTCCGCCTGCTGGCCCGGCTCTCCCACCACTTCCTCGACGTCGTCGCCGGCCTGCCGACGCTGCGCGTGTTCGGCCGCGCCCGCCGGCAGGCGGCGATCGTCGCCGAGATCAGCGCCCAGCAGCGCCGGGTCACGATGCGCACCCTGCGCGTCGCGTTCCTGTCCTCGCTCGTGCTGGAGCTGCTCGCCACCCTGTCCGTGGCGCTGGTCGCGGTCGGCATCGGCCTGCGGCTCGTCGACGGCGAGCTGTCCCTGGCCACCGCCCTGCTCGTGCTGATCCTCGCCCCGGAGGCGTATCTGCCGCTGCGCCAGGTCGGCGCCAACTACCACGCGAGCGCCGCGGGCCTGGCCGCCGCCACCGAGGTGTTCACGCTGCTGGAGACCCCGGCCGCCGCCGCCGGCACCGCTCCCGTCGACGCCGCCGGCCCGGTCGTCTTCGAGGGCGCGGAGGTGCGGCACGAGGGCCGGTCCGAGCCGTCGCTGCCGCCGTTCACCGCCGAGGTGCGGCCGGGGGAGCTGGTCGCGCTGACCGGCCCGAGCGGCTGCGGCAAGTCGACCGCCCTGGCGGTGCTGCTCGGCTTCGCGCCCCTGGCCGCGGGCCGCGTCACGGTCGGCGGCGCCGATCTGGCCACGCTGGACCCGGCGGCGTGGCGCCGGCGGATCGCCTGGCTGCCGCAGCGGCCGTGGCTCGGCGCGGGCACGATCGCCGACGCCATCCGCCTCGGCGCGCCGGACGCCACCGACGCGGCCGTCCGCGCGGCGGCCGCCCAGGCCGGCGCCCTGCCGTTCGTCGAGGCCCTGCCCGCCGGCTTCGCCACGCCCCTCGGCGACGGCGGCGCCGGCCTGTCGGCGGGCCAGCGCCAGCGGATCGCGCTGGCCCGGGTGTTCCTGCTCGACGCCCCGCTGGTCCTGCTCGACGAGCCGACGGCCGGCCTGGACGCGCAGACCGAGGCGTCGGTCCTGGCCGCGATCCGCGCCCACGCGGCCGGCCGCACGGTCGTCCTGGTCGCCCACCGGCCGTCGCTGGTCGCCCTGGCCGACCGCGAGATCGCCCTCCCGGCCCCGCGCCCGCTGGCCGCCGCGGCCCCGGCGGTGACCCCGTGAGCGCGCGGGCCGTGTCACGGAGCCTGCACGGCGCGCTGCGCTTCGCGCGGTGGCTCGGTCCGGTGGGCTCCTCGCCGGTCGCCCGCGCCGACCGATCGAGCTCCCGTCCCCGGTCCGGCACGACGCCGGGCGGTGACCCCGTGAGCCCGCCCCTCCCGCGCGACACCGCCCAGCCCCGGCCGGCCGGGCGGAGGGTCGCGGCCGTCCGGGACGTGCTGCGGTGGTGCCGGCCGGCGGCGGGCGGGCTGGTCGTCGCGGTGCTCGCCGGGGTCGGCGCGGCCGGGGCGGCGGTCGGGCTCATGGCGACCTCGGCGTGGCTCATCTCCCGGGCCGCGCAGCACCCGCCGGTCCTGCACCTCATGGTCGCGATCGTGGCCGTGCGGGCGTTCGGGATCGGGCGGGGCGTGCTGCGGTACGTGGAGCGGCTCACCGGCCACGACGCCGCGTTCCGGCTGCTCGGCGCGCTGCGCGTGCGGACCTACCGGCGCCTCGAACGGCTCGCGCCGGCCGGCCTGACCGGGTTTCGCCGGGGCGACCTCGTCGCCCGCCTGGTCGACGACGTCGAGTCGGTCCTCGACCTCGTCGTGCGGGTCGTCCTGCCGGTCGCGGTCGCCGCGGTCACCGCCCTCGGCACGGTCCTGCTGGTGGGCGCCCTGCTGCCCGCCGCCGCCGGGGCGCTGGCGGTGGCGCTGCTGGTGGCGGGCGTCGGCGTGCCGCTGCTGCAGTCCGCCGTCACCCGCCGCGCCGACGCCCGCCTGGCCCCGCTGCGCGGCACGCTCGCCGCCGGCACGGTCGAGCTGGTGGAGGGGCTGCCGGACCTGATCGCGTACGGTGCCACGCCCGCCGCCCTCGCCCGCCTCGCCGAGACCGACCGGGCCCTGCTCACGGCGACCCGCCGCGCGAGCGCCACGACCGGCGTGTCGGCCGCGGTGACCGCCCTCTGCACGGGCCTGGCCGTGCTGTCCGGCCTGGCCGCCGGCGCCCTCGCCGTCCGGGCCGGCACCCTGCCCGGCGAGCTGCTCGCCGTCGTCGTCCTGACGCCGCTGGCCCTCTTCGAGACCGTGGGTGCCGTGCCCCCGGCCGTCCAGCGCCTCGCCGCCGCCCGCGCCGCCCTGTCCCGCCTGACGGCCCTGTCCAGGGTGGCCGACCCGACGCCCGACCCGGTCGCCCCGCGCCCGCTGCCCGCGGGTGGCCGCGTGCCGACCCTGCGGGTGGAGGGGGTCGACGCCGGGTGGCCCGGCGGGCCGGACGTGCTGCACGGGGTCTCGCTGACGCTGACGCCCGGTCGGCGCATCGCGCTCGTCGGGCCGAGCGGGGCCGGCAAGAGCACGATCGCGGCGCTGCTGGCGCGCTGGCTCGACCCCCGTGCCGGGCGGGTCACGCTCGACGGGACGGACCTGCGCGACCTGTCCGGCGACGACGCGCGGCGGGTGGTGGGGTGCCTGGACGACAGTGCGTACCTGTTCGACACCACGATCGAGGCCAACCTCCGCGTCGCCCGGCCCGACGCGACGGGGGAGGAGCTCGACGCCGCGCTGGGGGCGGCGCGGCTGCTCGACTGGACCCGCACGCTGCCCGCCGGGCTCGCCACCCCCGTCGGCGAGCACGGGCTGGCCCTGTCGGGCGGGCAGCGCCGCCGGCTCGCCCTCGCCCGGCTCCTGCTCGCCGGGTTCCCGATCGTCGTCCTCGACGAGCCGACCGAGCACCTCGACGAGCCCACGGCGGCGGCGCTGACCGACGACCTGCTGGCGGCCACGCACGGGCGCACCGTGCTGCTCATCACCCACCGGCCCGTCGACCCGGCGGCCGTCGACGAGGTCCTGCACCTCGACGCCGGCACCCTCACCGGGCCCCCGCCACGACCGCCGCTCCGCGCGCCGGCCCAGGCGGCCACGGTCTGACCACGCACCGCCGCGGCCGGCTCCCGCCGCGGCCGGCTCCCGCCGCGCCCGGCTCCCGCCGCGCCCATGATCGATGGCGCGTTCTGGTCGTCATGGCAGCCGGAACGCTCCATCGATCAATGGGGCCGACGACGGGCACGGCGCCGGGGCGGTGCGGCGAGGGCGGGTTAGAGGGGGACGCGCCAGGTCAGGCGGGTGCCCGCCGGGGTCGCGGGCTCGACCGCGCAGGTGCCGGCCAGGTCCTCGGCGCGGGCGCGCATGTTGCGCAGGCCGTTGCCCTCCGGGTTGGTCGCCGGGTCGCAGCCGCGGCCGTTGTCCTCGACCACCAGCGTCAGGCTGGTCGGGCGGGCGTCCACCGTGACGCGGGCCGACGTCGCCTGGGCGTGCTTGGCGACGTTGCTCAGCGCCTCGCGCAGCACCGCCGGGAGGGCCTTGCGGACCGGGGCCGTGACCGCGGTGTCGACCGGGCCGTCCAGGCGCAGGTCGGGGCGGAAGCCCAGCGGGCCGCGGGCCTCGTCGACCACGCGGCGCAGCTCGGCCCGCAGGCTGTCGCCGGGGACGGCGCGCAGCTCGAAGATGCTGCCCCGGATGTCGCGGATCGTCGCGTCCAGGTCGTCGACGACGCGGTCGATGCGCTCCTGCTGGTCGGCGCGGCCGGGCAGGCGGGCGGCGCCCTGCAGCTGCATGCCGGCGGCGAACAGGCGCTGGATGACCACGTCGTGCAGGTCGCGGGCGATGCGCTCGCGGTCGCCGACCACGGCCAGCATCTCGCGCTCGTCCTGGGAGCGGGCCCGCTCCAGGGCCAGCGCGGCCTGGCCGGCGAACGTCTCGACCAGGGCCACGTCGGGGTCCTCGGCGAACGTGACGCTGTCCGGGCGATACGCCACCACGAGCGCGCCCAGCGGGACGCCGCCCGCGGCCAGCGGCACGAGCAGGGCGGTGCCGGTGGAGAGCGGGACGGGCCAGGCGGCGGCCGTGCCGAGGTCCTCGACGACGGAGAGGTGCCCGCTGAGCAGGACGGTCGCGAAGTCGCTGCGGCGCACGTCGACCGACGCGCCGACCAGGCCGGGGTCGCCGCCGACCGCGACCTCGATGCGCAGGTCCTCGGCCGCGTCGTCGTACAGCAGGACCATCGCCAGGTCGGCCTCGGCCACCTCGCGGGCCCGGGTCGCGACCAGCTCCAGGGCCTCGGTGCGCCGGACCTCGCCGAGCAGGACGGCGGTGATCTCCGCGGCCGCCTCCAGCCAGCGCTGCCGGCGGGCGGTCTGCGCGTAGAGGCGGGCGTTCTCGATCGCGGCGCCGGCCGCCACCGACAGCGCCACCACGAGGTCCTCGTCGTCCTGCGTGAACTGCTCCCCGCCGTGCTTCTCGGCGAGGTACAGGTTGCCGAACACCTGGTCGCGGATGCGCACCGGCACGCCCAGGAAGCTGTGCATGGGCGGGTGGTTGGCCGGGAACCCGTACGCCCGCGGGTGCCTGGTGATGTCCTCCAGCCGGATCGGCCGGGGCTCGTCGATGAGCACGCCCAGCACGCCGTGGCCGCGGGGCAGGTCACCGATCGCGGCCCGCTCCTCGGGCGAGACGCCCTGGTTGATGAACTCGATGAGCATCCGGTTGGGCCCGATCACGCCGAGCGCACCGTACCGCGCGCCGGCCAGCCGGCAGGCCGCCTGCACGATGCGCTCCAGAGTGCTGTGCAGGTCGAGGTCGGCGCCGATGGCGACGACGGCGTCGAGCAGGGCGCGCAGCCGCTCGCGGCTGGTCATCACCTCGCGGACACGCGTCAGCAGCTCCTGCAGCAGCGCGTCGAGGTCCACCCGCGACAGCGACGGCAGCGGCAGCTGCCACCCCGGATCTTCGTTGCCCACCCCGGCGATTCTAAGGGTGCGGCCGCCCGAGCAGTTTCGAGGCCAGCACCGCGGCCTGGGTGCGCCGCTCCAGGCCGAGCTTCGCCAGGACGCTCGACACGTAGTTCTTCACCGTCTTCTCGGCCAGGAACATCCGCTCGGCGATCTCCCGGTTGGTCAGGCCCTCGGCCACGAGCAGCAGGATCCGCCGCTCCTGCTCGGTGAGGTTGCGCAGCTCGTCGGGCTGCTCCGGGCCCTTGCGGATGCGCTCCAGCACCCGGGCGGTGACGGCCGGGTCGAGCAGCGACTGGCCGGCCGCGACCCGCCGGACGGCGTCGACCAGGTCGGTGCCGCGGATCTGCTTGAGCACATACCCCGAGGCGCCCGCCATGATCGACGCGAAGAGGGCCTCGTCGTCCTCGTAGGACGTGAGGATGAGGGCCCGGATCGACGGGTCGACCGACCGTATGTCGCGGCACACGTCGACGCCGCTGCCGTCGGGCAGCCGGCCGTCGAGCACGGCCACGTCGGGCCGCAGCGCGGGGATGCGGTGGGTCGCCTCGACCGCCGAGCCGGACTCGCCGACGACCTCGATGTCGCCCTCCCGCTCCAGCATTTCCCGCAGGCCGTAGCGGACCACCTCGTGGTCGTCGAGCAGATACACCCGGATCATGTCCTATTTCTACCAAGTGGAGGGCCGACCGGCACAGGCCGAAGGTCCCGTGGGTCGGGGGCCGGGCGGACAGCAGCGCAAACAACGGCGGGCGCGGGGCGGCCGGGGCATCGGGCCGAAGGTCCCGGACGGACGGGGCCGGGGCCTCTGAACGGCGCGGGTGGCCGGCGGCAATCGTGGGAGGCGTACCACCGACGAGCCTCCGAGGAGCCCATCATGGCTGCGATCCAGTTCACCGACCGCGGCAGCGCCGTCAACCGGACGCTGACCTCGGCCGTCCTCGCGGCGCTCGACGCACCGTCGATGCTCAACACCCAGCCCTGGCAGTGGCGCATCGCCGGGGACCGGGCCGAGCTGCGCGCCGACCGGCGCCGCCAGCTGCCCGCGCTCGACCCCGACGGGCGGCTCATGACGCTCAGCTGCGGCGTGGCGCTGCACCACGCCCGCGTCGCGCTCGGCGCCGCCGGGGCCGGCGTGGACGTGACACACCTGCCCGACGCGGACGAACCCGATCTGCTCGCTGTCCTGCGGTACACCGGGAGCGTCCCGAAGACCGGGAACGCCGAGCGGCTCCGGCGGGCCATCTCGGTCCGGCGCTCCGACCGCCGGCCGTTCCTCGACGTGGCCGTGCCCGCCCCCGCCCTCGACCGGATGCGGGCCGCCGCCGAGGCCGCCGGCGCCCACCTGCACCTCGTCAACCCGGCCGAGGTCACCGCCGTGGTCGTCGCCGCCGGCCACGCGGCCGACGTGGAGCGGGCCGACCCCGCCTACCGCGCCGACCTGGCCGCCTGGGTGCACACCGACGACGGCTCGGGCACCGGCGTGCCGCCCGCCACCACCGAGCCCAACGGCGCCCGGACCGTGCCGATCCGCAGCTTCACCGGCCGGGACACCGACGCGAGCGTGTACGACGCGCCGGAGGTCGCCGACCGGTTCGCCCGGTACGCGGTCGTGGTCACCGACCACGACACGCCGCGCGACTGGCTGGCCGCCGGCGAGGCGCTCAGCGCCGTGCTGCTCACCGCGACCGCCGAGGGCCTGGCCACCTCGCCGATGAGCGACATGGTCGAGATCGTCGCGGCCCGCGAGACGCTGCGCCGGGCGATCGGCAACGTCGGTCACCCCGCGATCGTGGTGCGCATCGGCGTCCCCGGCCGCGGCGACACCGGCCCCCGCTCGCCGCGCCGCGCCGCCAGCGACGCGGTGGAGATCGTCGAGGGATAGACCGGCCGCCGCCGGGCAGCATGGACGGATGGCCCGCATGCTCGCATGGCAGGTGCACCGGCCGGGGCCGATCGGGACCCGGCCGCTGCGGCAGGTGTCGCTGCCGGTGCCGCAGCCCGGCCCGGGTGAGCTGCTGGTGCGGGTCACCGCGTGCGGCGTGTGCCGCACCGACCTGCACCTCGCCGAGGGCGACCTGCCGCCGGTCCGGCCGGACACCGTGCCCGGCCACGAGATCGTCGGTGAGGTCGTCGACGCCGGCGCGGACGCGGCCGGCTTCGCGATCGGCGACCGGGTCGGCGTCGCCTGGCTGCGGCACACCGACCAGACGTGCCGCTATTGCCGGGCGGGCGCGGAGAACCTCTGCCCGGCGTCGCGGTACACCGGCTGGCACGCGGACGGCGGGTACGCGCAGTACACCGTCGCGCCGGCCGACTACGCCTACCAGCTGCCCGGCGCCTACGACGACGTGCACGTGGCGCCGCTGCTGTGCGCGGGCATCATCGGCTACCGGGCGCTGCGCCGGGCCGACCTGCCGCGCGGCGGCCGGCTCGGCGTCTACGGGTTCGGCGCCTCGGCCCACCTCGCCGCGCAGGTCGCCCTGGCCGAGGGGGCCACCGTCCACGTGGTCACCCGCGCGCCGGCCGCCCAGCGGCTCGCCCTCGACCTCGGCGCGGCCTCCGCCGGCGCGGACCGGCCGCCCGAGCCCGTCGACGCGGCGATCCTCTTCGCGCCGGTGGGTTCGCTGGTACCGGTGGTGCTGTCCCACCTCGACCGGGGCGGGACGCTCGCGATCGCCGGCATCCACCTCACCGACATCCCCACGCTCAACTACGAGGAGCACCTGTTCTACGAGCGCTCGCTGCGCAGCGTCACCGCCAACACCCGCGACGACGGCCGCGACTTCCTCGCCTTCGCCCAGGACCACCCGCTGCGGGTGACCGCCGGGCCGCGCCCGCTCGCGCAGGCCGGCGAGGCCCTGGCCGACCTGGCCGCGGATCGGGTGACCGGCGCGGCGGTCCTGGTGCCCTGAGCTTGACCGGGCGGCCGTCGCGGCGTGCCATGGAAAGGACGGCCACCAGGAGTACGAGGGAGGAAACCATGCACGCGAACGTCGGAGACCGGCTGATCGTGGAGGGCGCCCACGTCGGGGACGTCCGACGGGAGGGCGTCATCACCGAGGTGCATCACGACGACCACACGCCGCCGTACACCGTACGGTGGGAGGACGGCCACGAGGGCCTGGTCGTGCCGGGCCCGGACGCCCGGGTGCTGCCTAGCCGAGCTCGCTGAGCCGGGCGCTCAGGAACGCCCGTTCGGCCGCGTTGGCCGTGAGGTCGCGGGCCCGGCGGTACTCGTCGGCGGCCTCCCCGGCGCGGCCGAGCCGGCGCAGGAGGTCGGCGCGGACCGCGGGCAGGTAGTGGTACCGCCGCATCCGCCCGTCCCGCAGCAGCGGGTCGAGCTCGGCGAGGGCCGCCCCGGGCCCGTGCACCTCGGCGAGCGCGACGGCCCGGTTGAGCGCGACGACCGGTGACGGCCAGGCGTCCAGCAGGGCGTCGTAGAGCACCAGGATCTGCGGCCAGTCGGTGTCGGCCCAGGCCGGGGCGCTCGCGTGGAGGGTGGCGATGGCCGCCTGCAGCCCGAACCGGCCGGGCCGCCCGCCCCGCAGCGCCCCGACGACGAGCGCGTCGGCCTCGGCGATCGCCCGCCGGTCCCAGGCCGAGCGGTCCTGCTCCGACAGCCGCAGCAGGCGCCCGTCCGGCCCGGTGCGGGTGGCCCGCCGGGCATGGTTGGCCAGCAGCAGCGCGAGCAGGCCACGGACCTCCCGCTCGCGGGGCAGCAGGCGGTGCAGCATCCGGGCCAGGTCGAGCGCCCGCGCCGCGAGGTCGTCGCGGGCCAGGCTCGGCCCGTCCGGCGCCGTGTGGCCGGTGGTGAACAGCAGGTGGACCGCGGTCAGGGCCGCGTCCAGCCGGCCGGGCAGCTCCGCCGCCGGCGGCATCCGGAACGGGATCCGCGCCGCCGTGATCTTCTTCTTGGCCCGGGTGAGCCGCGCCGCCATCGTCGGCTCGCTGACGAGGAACGCCTTGGCGATGCCGGCGGCCGGCACCCCGCACACCAGCCGCAGGACCAGGGCGACCTGCGCGTCGGGGCTGAGCGCCGGGTGGCAGCAGAGGAAGACCAGCCGCAGCGGGTCGTCGTCCTCGTGCGACTCCGGCTCGACCAGCAGGTGCAGCTTGGCCCGCAGGGTCGCGGCCCGGCGCAGCGCGTCGAGCGCATTGTGCCGGGCCGCCGTGACGAGCCACGCGCCCGGCCGGTCCGGGATGCCGCGCTCCCGCCAGTCGTGCAGCGCCGCGAGGTACGCATCCTGCACGCACTCCTCGGCGAGGTCGAGGTCGCGCGTGACGCGCACCGTCGCGGCGAGCACGGCGGCCCACTCGCTGCGGTGCGCGTCCTCGACGGCTTGCCCGACCGTCATCCGGTCAGCAGGGGCCGCACCTCGACCGCGCCGTCCATGATCGGCAGCAGCCGCGCCACGGCCACAGCCTGGTCGAAGTCCTGCGCCTCGACGACGAAGAACCCGGCGAGCACCTCCTTGCTCTCCAGGAACGGCCCGTCGGTGACCAGCCCGCCGGCGCGCACGGTCCGCGTCAGCCGGCTGGGCTGCAACGCCTGCTCGTTGACGACCCGCACCCCCATGGCGGCGATCTCGTCCCCGGCGCGCAGGTTGGCCTCCATGACGTCCGGCGGGATGTCCGCGACACCGCCGGGGAGCTCGGCTTCGTAGATGAGGATGGCGTACTGCGGCATCCGCTGCTCCCGTCTCACCAGTTCCCGGTCTCGGGCCCCATCGCACCGTACTCGACGCCTCCACGCCGCGTGTACGTCACGGCGCTGACCCCCTTTCCGGTGACGACGCTGTCCTCGACGCTGAAGGTGGCGGGCACGGTACCGCTGCCGAAGAGCCGCTTCCCGCTCCCGAGCACGACCGGGAAGGTCATGAGGTGCAGCTCGTCGACGACCCCCTGCCGCAGCAGCGCCTGCACAAACCCGCCGCTGCCGTGCACCTGCAACTCCCGGTCCCGCTTGAGCCGGATGAGCTCGCCGGCGACGTCGTCCCCGAGCAGCGATGCGTTCTCCCAGGCAAGCTCCTGCCCCTGGAGCGTGCGCGACCCGACATACTTGGGCATCCGGTTGAGCTTGCTCCCGACGGGGTCGTCGTCCCCGGCGAGCGGCCAGGTGGCCGCGAAGACCTCGTACGTCCGCCGCCCGAGCACCAGCCCGTCCGCGCCGCGCACGAACCGCTCGACGTGCCCCAGCAACGCGTCGTCGAAGTGCGGCACGGCCCACCCTCCGTGGGCAAACCCGTGCTCCCGGTCCTCGTCCGGCCCACCGGGCCCTTGCACCACCCCGTCCAACGTCATGAACGCCATGACGACCAACTTCCCCACGCCGAACTCCTCTCGCGAAACCCCTGACACCCCACCCGGCGAACAACGCGGCCGCCTTTTCGACAAGCCCACCAAGATTTTCCGCGCCGCTCCGGACATTCCCGCACAAACTCGGCAACCGCCGCCCCGGCGGGCTTGGCGAGCCCGAAGGGGCCCGGGGGTCGGGCCCCGGGGGTCGGGGGGCCCGAGGGCCGGGGGCCGGGGGCCGGGGGCCGGGGCCCGGGGGCGGTAGCCGGCCGGGTTCGGCGGGCTCTCCATGATCGTGGGAAGGATTTGGCTG
Organism: Dactylosporangium sucinum; assembly: GCF_014647515.1. GTDB lineage: Bacteria > Actinomycetota > Actinomycetes > Mycobacteriales > Micromonosporaceae > Dactylosporangium > Dactylosporangium sucinum. The sequence goes on from NZ_BMPI01000011.1 coordinate 222,536, forward strand.
CTGGGACAGCCAGATG
>NZ_BMPI01000012.1 GCF_014647515.1 Dactylosporangium sucinum
CCAGCTCATACCACGCACTGGTGTCCACCGTCGCCGCCGAAGCGGTCGTCACATTGATCGCGACCACCACCCCGGCGACGAGCGCGGTGGCGATCGAGGCGAGCAGGGCCGTCCGGGCGCCGCGACGGCGGGCCCGGGCGGGCGGGGATTTGGTACCGGCTTGCATGGGTTTCCCTTCCGGCCTGGAGGCTGCGCGCCGCTCGGGCCCGTCGACGGTCGAGCCCTGGCGTGTTAGCGCTAACAGATTCGTGCCGAATGGAGCGGGGAACGCTCACATCCAGGACCGCGAGATTGCCAGACCGTTTCGGAACGCGCAAGACCGAAGGGCGACCACCCCACGCGGCAAGCCGTTCCCACCCGGCCCGGTATTGGACTTTTCCCAGCTCAGCGCCATGTTGCCGAGCCCCACGATGCCGCAATGAATGCGATGTTATTTTCACGCCCACCGATCTGCGACCATTTTTTCGGCGACTCGTAACGCTTTTTTCCGCGCGAGTTCGACCCGGCAATTTCGGGTTATCCGCGGAGCCGTCGGGAGGTCGCCGATATCGCGGGCGCGCCGCGCTGGCGTGCCCCGGTCAGGCGAGCGGCGGCTGGAGGCGGAACGCGCTGTCGGCGCGGAACGCGGCCGTGCCGTCGGCCTGGTCCACCCACAGCTGGTCGTTCTGCCGGTGGATGAAGTGACCCCGGTAGTTCGCCGACTCCAGGAACACCTCGCCGCCGTCGGTGACCGTCGGGCAGAACGTGGCGTCGCCGCGGAACACGTGGCTGCCCTCGTCGGCGCTCAGCCTGAGCCGCCACGACTGGTGGCGCAGGTACTGCCCGTTGGCCGCCCGGAACGAGTAGCAGCTGCTGTCGGACAGGCCCGGCACCGCCTCGAACGTCGCCCGGCCGCGCTGGGTCGAACTCGTTGCGGCGACCAGGATGCCGAACTGCCCGTCGTTGCCCAGGTACCGTCCGGGGACGGCGACGGACTCGAAGGACACCGGCCCGAGGCGCAACGTCGGCGGCCGGCCCGACGGCGCGGCCGACGACGGCCGGCCGGCTGGCACCGTCGGCGACGGCAGGCTCGACGGTGCGGCCGCGGTGGGTGGCGAGCCGGCGCCGCTCGGCCAGGTCAGGGCGGCGACGGCGGTTCCGGCGACGATCGTCGCGGCGATGGTCGCCTTCGCGACGGGGAAGCCGGCCAGCCAGCCGGTCGTCGCGGCGGCGCCGCCCGCGGTGGTGGCAGCGGACGCGGCGAGCGGGCCGTGGCCGGAGGCCGTGGCGGTGGCAGCGGACGCCGCGAGCGGGGCGTGGCCGGTGGTCGCGGCGAGGCCGCCGGCGGTGGCGGAGGTCGCGGTGGACTGGCCGTGGCCGACCAGGGCGGCGGTGAGCGCCGCGGGCACCGGCAGCAGCGCGAACCCGGTCAGCAGCCGCTCGGTGTCGACCATCTCGTCGGCGCCCGCGCCACAGGTGGCGCAGGACCGGGTGTGCCGGGCGATCCGCTTGCGCCACAGCGGGCTCGGAATGCCGTCCCAGTCCGCGACGACGGTGTCCAGCCAGGGGCAGCGCGGCCGGACCTCGAGCGCCGCGACCAGAGCGCGGGCCTGCTCCAGCCGGTTGCGCATGCGCTGGAGCCGCACTCCGGCGTGCGGGACGCTCACCCGCAGCGCGGCGGCGAGCTCGGCGCGGCTGAGCTCTTCGCCGACCTCCAGCCACCACAGCGACCACAGCACCCGGTCGTCCGGGTCGAGCCAGGCGACCGCCTGCCCGACCTGCCGGCGCTGCCCGGCGAGTTCCAGGCGCAGCAGGGTGAGATCCTCGAAGTCGGCGGCGCGGGGTGCACCCGCAACGGTGTCCAGCGTGGCGTTGCGGCCCGCGGTGAGGCGCTCGTGCTGCAGGTAGGTCGCGGCCTGGCGGACGGCGATGGCGGCGATCCAGGCGCGGAAGCTGTCCGGCTCGCGCAGCGACGGCAGCTGACGCAGGGCGCGCAGCACGCTGTCCTGGACAACATCGTCGACGGCGGCCGGGTGCCCGGCGAGGGCACGGCGCACGATCGTGTACACCAGCGGCAGGTAGGCCGCCATGAGCTCTTCGATCGCCCGCCCGTCGCCGGCCTGCGCCGCGGCGACCAGTGTTGCCTTCCTCGCGCCCGTCCTGCCCATGTGCATCACCGATCCAAGGGACCTTGCCGTCCCACCAGGCGATCAGCATGCCAGGGCCAGTCCGGCAGCGCCACGCCGCGCGGGACCGGCGCTCAGCCGCGATGGCGTGTTAACGATCACATCGTCCCGCAATCCACATGAAACAGGCCTGCCGCATCGGATGTCAATACGTCGGTCGCCCGGGTCCGCCCGATACTCGGATGTGCGACTCGGCGACCCGGCTCCAGATAACACAATTTTCGGCAGGTTCACCGCCCGCGCATTTCCGCCGGCCTTCTCACGTCACCGCCGGACGGGCGCCGCGCTCGCGCGGACGACGAGGGTTATCTCGCACCGCCCGGCAAGCCGCGTCGAGAGGCGCGGCGACGAGGTGCGCGGATGTCCTCCTACTCCCCCAGCTACCCGGAAACCAACCGCCCGGCCGACCTGGACCGCGAACTGTTCGGCTGGGTGCAGGCCGGGTCCCCGCATGCTTGAATCGACCTTCATGAGCGGCTGGCTCAAGACGATCCCCGGGCGGGTGGTGAGCGCGGTCGGTCCGCTGCCGGCCGGTGCGGTGCTGGTCTGTGTGCCGGCGGTGCTGGTCAATTACGGGCCGATGCCGTTCGCCAGCGACTGGTTCGGAATCCTGTACTTCCCGCTGCGCTACGGCGCGGCGCTGTTCGCCGCGTTCCTGTCGTTCAAGTACCGGCCACCGTTCCTCAACCTCGTCATGTTCTGCGCCACGTTCCTCGGCCTGTTCGCGTTCCCGGCCGCCATCGAGGGCGCCGCCCTGCGGGAGCGCGGCCGGGTCACGGCCTGCGAGATCGTCGCCGTCCGCGAGCGCAACCAGGTCAATCCCGACGGGAACGGCAACATCGACGTCACCACCCACTACGACCACACGCTGCGCTGTGCGGACCCCCGCGTGACGGCGCTCACCACGACGATCAGTGCGTCCCGCGGGCACCGGGACGTGCTCTTCGACCCGACCGGCCGCACCGACCCGCGCTGGGCGAGCGACTCGATCGACCCGGCACTGCTGCTGTGGATCGGCGCCGGCGTCCTGGTGGCGTCCGCGGCGCACCGCCTCGCCGGCGAGTTCATCCCGGAGGCCGTCCAGTAGGTCACGTGCCGTCGCTCGACGCCGCTCGGGGCGGCCGTTGACGGCTGTCAGGCCGAGGTGTGCCCGCGGCGCCCCAGCAACGCCGGCGACGGGATCGGCCGGCCCTCAGGCCCGGTGCGGAAGCCGACCACCTGCCACGGGCATGGCCGGCCTCAACCCTTGGTGGACCGGGAAGATGGTCGCCGCCGCGCTGGTCATCCGCCGCATCGAGAACGATCGCACCACATGACAACGGTCAGCCGTCAGAACCCTTGCGCGGAATGGCTCATTGTTGCACGTACGCCATGGTTCCGTCCAGCATTGTCCGAACCTCGACAGATTGATGGACGCCAATTTCTACAAATCTTACGATCACCACGGCTCTACAAATGAGGAAGGAAAGTGCGCAGATGAACCTCGGACGAGTCATCCGTATCGTCACTGCCATGGGGACGGCGCTCATTGCCGCATCGGCCATGGCCGCAACGCCGGCTTCGGCATCGGCATCGAACAGTCCAGTGGCCGAGTCGTCCCTGCTGACCCGGCAGGCCCGCTCGGATGCAGAGTTGCGCGAGCAGATCGCGCTTCAGCTGAAGATTGCCCCGGGGGGCAAACAGACGAGCCGCAACGAGGTCTCGTATGACAACGGCAAGTTCGTAGTGACCTACGCTCTTCCTGGGACGCTCGCCATCACCGGCGCCGCCGACTGCCCGTCCGGCTGGTTCTGCTTCTACGAGGACATCAATTTCGGCTACCCGCGAGGCAAGCTCTCGGACTGCGGCACTCAATACCTCGGAGCCTACGGCTGGAACAACCGCACATCCTCGGTCCACAACAGCACTGACAGCACGATCTTCTACACCTCGCTGGGTGGGGAAACCCTCATCAGAAACTACGCTGGGGAGGCAATCGCCTGGGTCGGGGCCAACGCGAACGATAGGGCGCAGTACGTGAACCGCCAGTGCTGAACCCACTGAGCCATTCCGCGCACCGGCTCGATTGCCGGCCGCTGTGCTGCCTGCACGCGAACACCGCGTGGACGTGCTGACCGGTCTGCTGCCCGCTGAACGAGCCCACCGCGGAACCCGCGCCTTGCGGTGCCGTGACCAGGCGGTCCTGGTCACGGCACTGGTTTCTGGACGGGACCCGGAGGCGGCAACTCGCCCGGGACAACGATGTGATGGTCCGGCAACGCGACAAACCACAGCGGCAACATCCGGGGGCATGACATACGAGCTCCTCATCGGTGCCACGCCGTGGAGGTCATGTGCGCCCGCCTCGGTCCTGCTGGGGTTGGCGGGGCGAACCGGCCGCCGAGGTGGAGGCTGAGTGCGATGCCGATGGCAGAGCTGGCGCACGTCATCCACCAGGTGGACTGCCAGCCGCCGGCCTGGCTGGCCAGCCAGGCGGCGATGCCGGGACCGGCGAGGCTGCCGGCGTTGAAGAGTTGCTGGATCAGTCCGATGGCGGCCGGCGTGGAGCCGCCCTCCGGGGTCAGTTCCACGGCCGTGCGCAGCAGGGTGGCCGGTATCGCACCGCCGACGACGGAGAAGACGGCCACGCAGAGAAAACGCAGCGTCGTTCCCGCGGGCACCGCCGTCCAGTTGGCCGCGAAGGCCAGCACCGATGTGGCGGCCATGACCACAAAGGCGGGGATGAGCAGGGCACGGGCGGGGACGCCGCGCTGCAGTACCTTCGCGGTGACCACCGAGCCGATGGCGTTCACCCCGCCGACGGCCGCGGTGAGCACACCTGGGATGACGCCGGTCATCCCGCTGTCCTGGTAGATCGTCGGCAGGAACCCGACCACGGCCATCCACGACAGCGTGTAGCACGCGAACGCCAGACCGACGGTCCAGGGCCCGGGTGAGCGAACGGTTCGCGCGATCCGCGTCGTCGCCGTTGCCGGGCGAAGGGCGCGGCTGCGCTCGTCACGGGGGACGTAGGCGAGCACCAGGGGCAGCGGTGCCAGCGCGACCGCGGCCATGGCCCACCACCACACCCGCCACGGCAGCGCCTGCAGGATCACCGCGCTGGCCATGAGCCCCGCGAAGGCAGAGATGCCCTGATAGGCACCCCACAAGCCGATGGCCGCGTTGAGCCGCGGTCCGGGGGTGTGGCGGCGGATCAGCCCCGGGCCGGTCACCGCCACCATGATGAGACCGGCGCCCTCCACCGCCCGGAAGACGGTCAGCGAAGCCGCTGACCAGGCGAGGGCCCCGGTGGCCGATCCCAGGCACAACAGGATCAGTCCCGCGCTGAGGCAGCGTCGCTCACCGATCACCTCAGCCAGGAGGGACATGGCCAAGCCGCCGAGCATCCCCGCCAGCTGGACGACCCCGAGGAGCATTCCGGCCTGGAGCAGCGTGATGGACAGGTCGTCGCGCAGCAGGGGGATCGCGGACGGCAGTTTCCACACCTGCAGCCCGGCGCTGATCCCGGCGAGAACCACGATGATCCACGATCTGCTGATGCGCGACGCATGCGCCTTCACCACCGTGACGGCCTTCCTCGGAAAGTACGTGGTGACGCCAACCTCTCTCGACGGCAGGCATTCGCGCAACAGAGATCATTCGACATGCGATGGATGCTCAATCTGTCCAGAAACTTGTGTCAGAATGCTCAACATGACCAGCATCGACGCCCTCGACGCACGGGTCATCCTCGCCCTGGACGACGACCCGGACGCCACGATCCTCGCCCTCGCGCAGACCCTTGGTATCGCCCGCAACACCGTCCACGCCCGGCTACGACGATTGGCGGCCACCGGCGCGCTCAAACCGTTCAGCAGGCGCGTCGACCCCGCCGCCCTCGGCTACGGCCTCGTCGCCTTCATGTCACTGTCAGTACGGCAGGCCGAACCCGAGCAGACCCGCCGAGGGCTGCTCGCCCTCCCGGAAGTCATCGAAGCCCACCACACCACCGGCGACGCCGATCTCCTGGCCCACATCGTCGCGAAGGACACGACCGACCTGCACCGCATCACCAACGCCGTCCTCGCCATCGAAGGAGTCGACCGCACCAGCACGATCATCTCCCTGGGCGAGGTCATCCCCTACCGGCCTCGCGACCTTCTCCGCCGCCTGGCCGAAGGCTGACTCCACCCGGCCGGCGTCCCCATCGCTGTTCGAGAGCCCGCCGCCGCGCCTGCGCGCCCTCGACCTGCCGGCGAAGGCGGCGCTGCTCGGCAGCTTCCGCTACGCGCCCGAGAAGCTGGCCGAGCACCCCGCCCTCCGCCTCATGCGCTGACCGCTCAGGGCTCCAGCACCGCGAAGCCGTACTCGGCCCGTGGCGAGTGGTTCCCGGCCCGGTCGACGCTGTCGACGACGAGCACCACGTCACCCGCGACCGGCGGCGTGTAGGTGATCGTGGCGGTGCCGCCGGGCGCGTCGGCCGGCACGTACGCGTACGTGCCGGTCAGGATCGTGCCCCACATGAAGCCGGTGACCTCGGTGTCGCCGTTCGCGTCGAACGTGAAGGTGCCCGGGACGCCGGGCCCGCCGCTCGCCGTGCCCGCCGGATACGTCGCCGACGAGACCAGCGGCGCGTCGGCCGGGCCGACCCGGTCGAGCACGAGCAGGCAGGGCTCGCTCCAGGCCGAGGTGGCGCCGTGCCGGTCGGTGGCCTGGCCCGACAGCGCATAGGTCCCGTCGTCGGTGAGGATGCCGCCGGGCAGGATCGTGGTCGAGGTCCACGTGCCGTAGCCGAAGCCGCCGCCCCACTCGGTGCGCTGCGCCGGGTCGCCGACCGGCCAGGCCGCGAGCTGCAGCGTCGTCCCGTCGCCCACCATGGGCACCGGGTCGGGGTCGCTCACCTGGACCTGCACGAGCGGCTGGGTCCCGGTGACGAACAGCGGCCCGGCGCCGCAGGCCCGCCCGTCGATCCGGACGTTCGCCGGCACGTTCGGGGCGCGGTTGTACTGCACGCTGATGCCCGCGTTGGTGCCGAACGAGCGCCCGTACCGCTCGTCGCGCTCGTGGCCCTGAGGCACCCGCAGCTGGAGGCTGAGTGTCGTCCGCCCGGCCGCGAGCGCGGCCGTGACCTCGGCGGCGAGATCCCACGAGCCGCGGGTCCCGCAGCCCTGCCCGCCGTCGGTGGCGTCGACGAGCGCCTCGGCCGCCGGCGCGTGCGCCCACGTCGGCGCCGTGAAGGCCGCCGTGCGCCAGACCTCCACGGTGCGCGGCGTCGCGCAGTCGTTGGCGGCGAGCTCGGGCACGATCAGCGTCGCCTCGGAGATGGTCGCCCCGGCGAGCGCGGACAGGTCGAAGCTGTAGTAGGCCCGGGACCGGTGCACGACGTTCCCGGCGTCGCGCCACGCCCCGACCGGCACGGCGCCGGTCTGGCCGGCGTACGACTGCGCCGGGTGGCGGGCGTCGGTGTACGCCCAGGCAGCGACGGAGATGGCCAGCGGGTTGCCGGCCACGGCCGGACCGGCGGCGACCACCACCCCGCCCCCGGCGACGAGCGCGGTGACGACGGCGGACCCGGCCGCCTTGCGAACGGACCACATGCTGAGCGTTCCTCCCCCGTTGATCGATGATCTTCCCATCGAGGAAGATCACCGCGAGCCTAGCGGCGGGGTGGGTGGGCAAGATCCCCGCGCGGGAAAACTTCCACCAACTGCACATCTCGCGGAGCGGCCTTGCGCGGGGCGGCCTTGTGGGCAGGATCGGCGCATCGCGGTCCTGGCGGCCGCGACCCGGCCGACGCTGGTGGACACCGCGCCAGTTGCGCCGCGGGCTACGCCAGGCCGCTCTGGTGGGCGTAGATGACGGCGTGGATGCGGTCGCGCAGGCCGAGCTTGGCCAGGATCCGGCTCACGTGGGTCTTGACGGTGCCCTCTGAGGGGTGTGGTGTCGACGATGCGCGGGCCGGTGGCGACGAAGTGCTGGACCAGGCGGCGGGTGACGGTCGGGGCGGCGACGTTGTGCCCGCCGGCGACGGTGCGCACGGCCTGGAGCAGGTCGCCGTCGAGGGTGTCCTTGAGCAGGAAGCCGGCCGCGCCGGCGTGCAACCCGGCATACACGTACTCGTCGAGGTCGAACGTCGTCAGGATGATCACGTGGGGTGGCTCGCCGGACCGGTGGGTGGCCTCGATGCCGTCTATGCCGGGCATCCGCACGTCCATGAGGACCACGTCGGGCCGGGTGTCGGCGACGACGGTCAGGGCGTGCAGCCCGTCGGCCGCCTCGCCGACGACGGCGATGTCGTCGGTACCGTCGAGGATCATGTGGAAGCCGGCGCGGACGAGGACCTGGTCGTCGGCGATCACGACGCGGATCACGCGACCAGCCCCGGCGAAGCCGAGGCCGAAGCGGCGGCGGTCACCGGAAGGCGGGCCCACACCTCGAAGCCGCCGTCGGCCGGTCCGGCGCGCAGCTCGCCGCCCAGGACCTGGACCCGCTCCGTGAGCCCGCGCAGCCCGTTGCCCGGCGACGGTTGCGGCACTCGGCGGCCTGACCGGCACGCTGCTGGCCACCGCCGTGACGTACGCCGTGGCCGGCATGCGGGGCTGGCCGCCGCTGATACCGGCGGCCGGGGTGGGCGCGGGCCTGGCGGCGGCGCTCGTGATCGGCGTCGCGGCGGGGCTGTACCCGGCGGCGCGCGCCGCCCACCTCAACCCGACCGACGCCCTCCGAACCTCCTCACCGGCAGGCCTACCCGGGGGCGGCGAGGTCGTAGCGGCGGATGGTCTCCACGACCTCGTCGCCCACCCTGGTCAGCAGCGCGATGTCCGCGTCCGTGAAGGCGTGCGGCTCGTCGCTCATGACGCAGTGCGCGCCCAGGATGTGCCCCGACGGCAGGCGCAGCGGGACCCCGGCGTACGAGCGGACCAGGCCGGCCTGCACGAACGGGTTGTCCCCACGGACCGGGTCCTGGGTCAGGTCGTCGGCCACGAACGGTGCCTCGTCGACCACGACCTGAGGGCAGAACGCGAACTCGTTCGGGCCGCCGCCCAGGCCCTCCAGCTCCTGGCCGCCGTCGGAGGCGGCCAGGGTCGCGGTGGCGGTGTCGAGCACCGCCTGGACGGCCGCGATCGGCATGCCCACGCGGGCGGCGCTGTGTTGGCACAGGCCGTGCAGCTGCTCGCGCAGGTCCGGATTGAACAGGTCGAAGGCGGCCAGGCCGCGCATCCGATCCAGGTTGGCGATCTTCTCGCTGTGCTGGTGCATGGCTGCTCCCCCCGTGCAGTACGAAATCCTGCCGTTGGTGGTACCCCTTATCCGCCGCTCGGTACCGTGTCCGGCGCGTCCAGGCGGCGCTCGCGCTCGCGGATCAGGTCGTGCACGGAGGACAGGCGCACAAAGGTCGTCGCGCGGATGGCGAGGCTGCGCCCGCACAGCGCGGTCACCGGATCGGCGCCGAGCATCGCGGTGATGAGCCGCTCCAGCGCCGCCGGGTCGGTCTCGCGCCCGGTCAGCTGGGCCGCGCGCAGCAGGTCGGCCCACAGCCGGTCGGTGCCGGCACCGTAGAGCCGGCGCAGGGATTCCCGTGCCTCGGCGAGATCCGGGCGGGACATCTCGTAGGGCCCGCTGTTCACCACGGTCACTTGTGCCTCCGCAATCGCACGGTGATCAGTACGTGAACTTGGCGACCATGCCGTTGAGCCTGACCGCGAGTCCGGCCAGGTCATCGGCGGCGTGCTGGCTGGAACGAGCCGAGCTCGACGTGGCCGTGGTCACTTCGGCCACGGCGGAGAAGTTCGCCTGCACCTCGCCGGCGCCGCGGGCCGCGTCGCTGATCGAGCGGGTCATCTCGTTCGTGGTCGCCGACTGCTCCTCCACGGCGGCGGCGATGGTGTGGCTGAACTCGGTGAGCTGTCCGATCACCTCCTCGATGCGCTGCATCGCCGTGCTCGCGCCGTCGCTGCCGGCCTGGATGGCGCCGATCCGCTGGGTGATGTCCTCGGTGGCCCGGGCGGTCTCCTGGGCCAGGTCCTTGACCTCGCTCGCCACGACCGCGAAGCCCTTGCCCGCGTCGCCGGCCCGGGCCGCCTCGATGGTCGCGTTGAGCGCCAGCAGGTTGGTCTGCTCGGCGATCGAGGTGATGAGCCGCACCACCTCGCCGATCTGGGTGCTGGCCTGGCCGAGGGTGGTCAGCTGCTCGGTGGTGGTGCGGGCGATGTCCAGCGACCGGTTGGCCACGTCGGCGGCGCGGGAGGAGGTGGTGGCGATCTCCTGGATCGAGGCGGTCATCTGCTCCGCGCCGGCCGCCACCGACTGCACGTTGACGTGGACCTCGTCGGCGGCCCGCGCGGCCAGGGTGGCCTTGCCGGAGGCCTCGTCGGCGCCCTGGTTGAGGTCGCCGCTGACCTTCGACAGTTCGTCGGCGGCGGAGGACAGCGTTGCGGCGGTACCGGCGAGATCCCGCACGGTGGCGCGGACCGCCGCGATCGCGGTGTCCAGATCCTGCCCCATCCGGCCGAACTCGTCGCTCGAGGTGAGGTTCGTGGTGGTGGTCAGGTTGCCGGCGGCCAGCGCCGAGATGGCGTCGCGGACCCGGTTGACCCGCCGGCTCGTCTGCCGGGTGATCATGGTCCCGGCGGTCGTCATGCCGGCCAGCAGCACGAGCACGCCGACCACGATCGAGACCTTGGTTCGCTCCTCGGCCGACCTCGCGGCGGCGGCACGCACCGCGAGCAGGCTGGACTCCTCGTCGTACATCGCCGTGGTGAGCGTGCGGATCTGGTCCATCACGGTCTTGCCGGCGTTGGTGAGCACGACCTTCTGCGCCGCGTCGAAGCCCTGGGCCTGGCGCAGGTCGATGGTCTGCTTGAGCTCGTCGAGCTTCGAGGTCACCAGCGGGGCGAGCGAGTCGAGGCGCTGCTGCTGCTCGCTGTTGTCCGCGGTGAGCGATCGCAACGCCTGCTGCTGGGCGGCCAGATCCGTCAGGGCCTGGCTGTACGGCGCCAGGTAGGCGTCCTCGCCGGTGATGAGGTACCCGCGCTGCCCGGTCTCGGCGTCCTTGAGGCTGGCGTTGAGCGCCTCGATGCGGCCGAGCACCTGGTAGGTGTGCTGCACCATGCCGGTGTTCGCCACGAGGGAGTCCACGGACAGGTACGCCACCGAGCACACGGACCCGAAGACCAGCGCGATGCCGACGAAGATGACCGTCAGCTTGAGCCCGATGGTCGCTCTGGGCGCGGCGGTACTGGACATGCTCGTCATGGCGTCGGCGCTCCCTTGACACACGATCGCGGGCGTGGTGTTCAGCCGTCTCATCGGCCGTCATCCGATCAGCTGAGAAAACCGCCCAAATCTCTCTCGAGCCTTCTCGGGTTTCGGGTGTATCGCGCCCCGGGCGATCAAGTCGCCTCTTGCCTGCGCGTCGCTGACCTGGTACGAATGCTCAACTCAGAACTCAGGTTCATGTATATGAACCATCTGGCGGCCGGAGGGACCTCATGATCCATTCGTCGATCTCCCGTCGGAGCCTGCTGCGCGGCGCGCTCGCGGCGGGCCTGACCGTTCCCACGGCATCGCTGTTCGCTGCGTGCGGCGGTGCGGCAACCCCGAAGACCAACGAAGCCCGCGGCACGCTTGCGATGACCGCGTGGGAGGCATACCCCGACCAGATCCGCACCCTGCTGGCATCCTTCAAGGACCAGTCCGGCGTGGGCGTGGACCTGTCACTCATCCCCAACGTCGGCTACGGCCCGGCCCTGCAGACGCGGCTGCAGGGCGGCCAGGCGATCGACGCCTTCTACAACTTCGCCTACGCCTCGACCAAGTACGTCGACGCCGGCTGGGCCGGGACGCTCAACAAGTTCGCCGGCGTCGAGGACATGCTCAACGACATGTTCCCCGCGTCGGCGGCCCGGCACCGGCTCGCGGACGGCCGGATCATCAGTGTCCCGTACTTCTCCGCGGTGCACAGCCTCATGTACAACCAGAGCCACCTGCAGAAGAACGGCATCAGCGCACCTCCGACCACGAAGGAGGAGGTGTACGAGCAGTGCAAGAAGCTCAAGGCCGCCGGGGTGGCCAGCCCGTACGCGGGCTACTGGACCAAGCAGTTCCTGGAGGAGTACTTCCTGGTGTACCTGCTGGCCGACGGGATCACGCCGTTCGACGCCAAGGGCGCCCCGGTGTTCGCCGACGACGCCAAGACGCTCAGCGTCATGGAGTGGTGGAAGGCGATGTACCAGGAGGGGCTGACGTCCAAGGAGGTCCTCACCGCCGACCCCGGCGCGCACGTCACCGCGATGGCGCAGGGCAACTCCACGTTCTACACCCTGCACCACTACTTCCTGCAGATCATCCGCACGACGGAGGGTCCCGAGTCGAAGAACGTCACGATCTCGTACCGCCACCCCGGCATCACCGGCAAGACGCTGCAGATCGGTGAGGTCATCCAGATCGGGGCCACGGCCGGCGGCGCGCGGGCCGAGGACGCCTGGAAGCTGCTGAAGTTCTACGGCTGGAAGGACGAGGCCGGCAAGTACTCCACGTTCGCGTCCTGGGCCAAGGCGGCGGCGCTGCTCGGCCCGTACCCGGGGCTGTTCAAGGACAAGGACTTCCTGGCCGCGTTCCCCGACTACTACGACATGCCGAAGCTGGAGGACTCGTTCGCGAACCAGAGCGACGTCGTCCCCGCCCGGGTCGCGCCGTGGTACGCGTCGTTCCAGGTGAAGGTCGGCGACCGGCTCCAGGCGATGCTGCTGGGCCAGGCCGGCGTCAAGGACACCGTCGACGGGCTCGCCGCGGACGCCAAGAACCTCGCCGCCGCGGGCAGCTAGAGCATGGCCGCAAAATCGGTACGGGCCCGGGCCGACGCCCGGTTCGGGCTCGTCCTCGCCGCCCCGGCCCTCGTCTTCGTGCTCGGTCTGGTCGCCTGGCCGGCGATCCGCACGACGATCTACTCCCTGCAGAAGGTCACCTTCGCCGGGCAGGAGCGATGGGCCGGGCTGGCGAACTTCAAGACCCTGTTCGCCGACGAGCAGTTCCGGCACGCGCTCACCACGACGGTGCTCTACGCGGTCGGGTTCCTGCTCGTCTCCACGCTGCTCGGCCTCGCCTTCGCGCTGCTGCTCAACACCGGATTCCGCGGCCAGTGGCTGGCCCGCAGCCTGCTCATCGTCCCCTGGGCCTGCCCGTGGGTGATGGTCGGCATGATCTGGAAGTGGTTCGTCGACGGCGAGGTCGGCGCCCTCAACGGAGTCCTCGCCGTCTTCGGCCTGCATGCGGCACCGCTCTCGGACACCACCGGCGCGCTGATCGTCGCGATCCTCGCCGGCGCGTGGCGGCAGGCGTCGTTCACCGGGCTGCTGTTCCTGGCCGGGCTGCAGACGATCCCGCGCGAGCTGCCGGAGGCCGCGATGGTCGACGGCACCAACGCCTGGCAGCGGCTGCGGCACCTGACCCTGCCCTGGCTGCGGCCGGTCATCGTCGTCGTGGTCATCATCAACACGATCTTCGGGTTCATGCAGTTCGACACGATCTGGGCGCTGACCCAGGGCGGGCCGGGTGACGCCACCTCGGTGCTGTCGATCTACCTGTACCAGCAGCTGTTCGTCTACACGAACACCGGCCTCGGCTCGGCGACGGCCGTCGTCCTCGGCGGGATCGCCCTGGTGCTCGGGTTCGTGTTCGTGAAGCTGCTGTACCGCTCGAGCACGATCACCGAGGGGGTGGAGTGAGATGAGACGGTCACGGCTCGCCTCGACCGGGATCTACCTCGGGTTCGCGCTGTTCCTCGTCTGGATCCTGTTCCCGCTGTACTTCACCGTGCTGAGCAGCTTCATGGGTCCCGCGGAGATCGGCGCCAAGCCGTTCCACTGGTGGCCGCACGACCCCACCCTCGCGAACTACGTCGCCATCTTCACCGGCAACAGCGCGCCCTTCTCCACCGGGCAGGACGGCGGGATCGTCTCCAGCACCGACGCGGTCGCCCGGCTGATGCCGGCGATCGCCCGCAGCCTGTGGGTCGGCGTCGTCGTGGTCGCCAGCAACCTCGTCATCGCCGGCGCCGCCGGGTACGCGTTCTCGCGGTACCAGTTCCGCGGCTCGCGGATGGCGTACCTGCTGCTGCTCGCGTCCCGGGTGGTGCCGGCGATCGCGGTCGTGCTGCCGTTCTTCATCGCGTTCCGGCAGCTCGGGCTGCTCAACACGTCGCTGGCCCTGATCATCAGCTACAACGCGTTCACGCTGCCGCTGGCGATCTGGCTGCTCAAGACGTACTTCGACAGCGTGCCGAAGGAGCTCGAGGAGGCCGCCGAGGTCGACGGCGCGTCCCGGCTGCGCTGCCTGCTGGTGGTCGTCACCCCGATCGCCCGGCCCGGCCTGATCGCCGCCGGCCTGCTGGTCTTCCTGGAGGCCTGGAGCGAGTTCTTCTACTCGCTGGTGCTCACCAACGCCCTCACGGTGCCGCCGGTGGTGGCCGGCCTGCAGAACCTCCAGCAGTTCTCCTGGACGACGCTGGCCGCGGCCACCATGTTCACGGTCGTCCCGCCGGTGCTCATCGCCCTGGCGTTTCAGCGGTACATCGTCACAGGCCTCGCCGCAGGGAGTGTGAAATGAGCGAACGTCTGGCCGGGAAGGTCATGACCGTCCTCGGGCCGATCGAGCCCGAGGACATGGGCAACACCCTCACCCACGACCACGTCCTGGTCGACGGGTGGGGACTGCGCCAGCTGTACGAGGCGATCCTCGACGACGAGGAGATAGCCGTCGAGGAGGTCCGCCGGTTCGCGGCGGCCGGCGGCCGGACGATCTGCGACCCCACGAACATCGGCCTCAAGCGCGACCCGCAGGCGCTGCACCGGATCAGCGCGGCCACCGGCGTCAACATCGTCATGGGCGCCGGCTGGTACCGCGAGATCGTCTACCCCGGCTACATCACCACCGACAGCACCGACGCCCTCGCCGACCGCCTCGTCGCCGAGATCACCGACGGCGTCGACGGCAGCGGCATCCGCCCCGGCTTCATCGGCGAGATCGGCACCGAGCGCGGCCACATCACCCCGCACCAGGAGCGGGTGTTCCGCGCCGCCGGCCGGGCCCACCGCCGCACCGGCTGCCCGATCATGACCCACACCACCCACTGGGGCGAGCTGGCGCTCGAGCAGCTCGACCTGCTCGCCGAGGAGCGGGTCGACCCGTCCCACGTCGTCGTGTCGCACCTGGGCGACCGGCGCGGCGTCAAGTGGTGGCTGCCGATCGCCGAGCGCGGCGCCTGGCTCAACATCGACAACCTGGCCTTCGTGCAGGGCTACGCACCGCTGTCGTTCCGGGCCGACAACGTCGCCGAGCTGTGCGCCATGGGACTGGCCGGGCAGCTGATGCTGTCCAACGACATCTGCGAGCTGGGCCAGCTCGCCGCGTACGGCGGACCGGGCTACGCCAACGTGATCGAGAACTTCCTGCCCATGCTCCGCGACCGGGGAGTGTCCGAGGAGGACATCCACCGCATGACGGTCGACAACCCCGCCCGGGCGTTCGCGTACGCGGCAATGCCCACCACAGAACAGCCCGCCACAGAACCGGGAGAACAACCATGAGCAACACGGCAGTCGTCGTCGGCGCGGGCCGCGGCATCGGGCAGGCGATCGGCGAGGACCTCGCCCGGGCCTGCCCCGGCGACCGGCTGATCCTCGCCGACATCGACGCCGCCCTCGTCGAACGCGTTGCCGCGTCCCTGCAGGCCCAGGGCGTCGAGGCGATCGCCCGCCACGTCGACATCACCGACGAGAAGTCGGTGCAGGAGCTCGTCGACGAGACGTCGGACGCCGACCGGGTCGCGATCGCCGCCGGGGTGTTCGACAGCTCGCCGAGCCTGGAGGTCACCGTCGCCGACTTCGAACGCATCCTGCGGGTCAACACCATCGGCTGCTTCGACGTCGCCCGCCGCTACGCGGCCGGGATGGCCGCCCGGGGCGGCGGCTCGATCGTCGCCGTCGCCTCGGTCGCGGCCCGGATGCCCCGCATGCGCCAGGCCGTCTACTCCGCCTCCAAGGCGGCCCTGCGCCAGTCGCTGCGGGTCCTCGCCATGGAGGTCGCCGGCAGCGGTGTCCGGGTCAACACCGTCTCGCCCGGGCCGACGGACACGGAGATGATGCGGCAGCTCGCCAGCGACCACGCCACCGTCGACGACCTGGCCGACGGCAGCCTGCTGGCGTTCCGCCCGCGGATCCCGGCCGGCCGGGTCGCCCGCGGCAGCGACGTCGCCGCCGCGGTTCGGTTCCTGCTCTCCCCCGAGAGCTCCCACATCCTGCTGGGCGACATCGTCGTCGACGGCGGCGAACTGTTGGGCATGTGACGTGCTGAGGCTGGGCATCGTCGGCGCCGGCATCATGGGCGCCAAGGTCGCGGCGACCGCCGACCGGTTACCCGGGGTCGAGGTCGCCGCCGTCGCCGACCCGGTCCCCGAACGGGCGGCCGCGCTCGGCGGCACCCCGTTCGCGGGCTGGCGCGAGCTGCTCGACTCGGGATCGGTCGACGCGGTGTACCTCGGGCTGCCCCACGACAGTCACGCCGACGCGTGCGCGGAGGCGTCGGCCCGGGGCGTTCACGTCCTCATCGACAAGCCGCTGTGCACGACCGTCGAGGAGGCCGACCGGATCATCGCCGCCCGGGACGCCGCCGGTGTCGTGGTCATGGTCGGGTTCAGCTACCGGTTCCGGGCCGAGTGGCTCGCCGCCCGGCGGCTCGTCGCCGACGGGGCGATCGGGGAGCCGCTGTCGGTCACCGACGTCATCGTGGAGGCGGCCCCGGACACGCCGGCGTGGTACTGGGACGCCGACCGCGGCGGCGGCATCCTGCACCTGCAGTCGCACCACTGCTTCGACCGGCTGCCCTGGCTGGTCGGGGTGCCCCTGGCCGAGGTCACCTGCAGAACGGTCGCCGGGGAGGCCGCCGCGATCGCCGGCACGTTCGCGGGCGGCGCCGTCGCCGGGATCGCGCTGTCGTTCGGCCGCACCCACCGGGCCGAGCCGCGGTCGCTGACCGTGGTGCAGGGCACCGCCGGGCAGTTGCGGATCGAGCAGGGCGGCGCCCTCGCGGTGTCGACGCCGGCGGGCAACCGGGTCGAGTCGCACGCCGGTGACGACTGGCTGCACCGGGAACTGGCCGCCTTCGTCGCGGCCTGCTCCGGGGCCGGCCCGGACTTCCCGACGGCCGAGGACGGGCGGCGGGCCGTCGTCTGCGCCGTCGCCGCGACCGAGTCGGCCCGCACCGGCGAGGCGGTGAGGCTGTCATGACGGGGCTCGTCCTGCGCGGCGGCCTGGTCTGCGACCCGGAGGCCGGCACCCTCGCCGCCGGGGACGTCGTCGTGCGCGACGGGCGCATCGGCGGTACCGCCGAGGCCACCGACGAGATCGTGGACGTGTCGGGACTCGTCGTCACGCCCGGACTGGTCGACCTGCACACGCACGTCTTCGTCGGCCAGGACCTCGGCGTCGACCCGGACGAGGCCGGCCCGCCCAGCGGGGTCACGACCATGGTGGACACCGGCAGCGCCGGCGCGCACCTGTTCGGGGCGTTCGTCCGCGGTACCGTCGAACGGGTCCGCACCCGGATCGGCGCGTTCATCAACATCTCCACCGTCGGCACCACGAGCATCCTGCTCTCCGGCGAGCTGAAGACCCTCCCCTACGTCGACGTCGCCGCGTGCCGCGCGGCGATCGCCGAGCACCGGGACCGGATCATCGGCGTGAAGGTCCGGGCGTCCGCGGACGTCGCCGGCGACAACGGCGTCGTCGCCCTGGACCGGGCCCGCGAGGTCGCCGACGCCGAGGGGCTGCCGCTGATGGTGCACCTCGGTCCCCCGCCGGCGTCCCTGGCCGACATCCTGGCCCGGCTCGGCCCCGGCGACGTGCTCACCCACTGCTTCACCGGCCTGTCCGGCACCCCGTACACCGAGCACGGCCGGGTCATCGACCTGGTCGCCGAGGCCCGGCAGCGCGGCGTGCTCTTCGACATCGGGCACGGCATGTGCGGCTTCGACCTGGAGCAGGCCCGGGCCGCGGTCGCCGCCGGGTTCCTGCCCGACACGATCAGCTCCGACCTGCACACCTACTCCCGCCCGATCGTCGGCGACCTGCCGGCCGTGATGGCGAAGTTCCTCGGACTCGGCGTCGCCCTGCCCGAGGTGGTCCGCCGCACGACCCTCAACCCCGCCCGGATCGCCGGGTTCGACGGCGTCGGCACCCTGCGCCCCGGCGCGCCCGCCGACATTGCCGTCCTGCGGGTGACCGAGACCGTGGAAGCCGTCCTCACCGTCCGCGCCGGCGAGATCGTGTACCGCGCCCCGAACTGAAAGGCATCGAAGCCATGGACATCTACGCCGAACTGGGCGTCCGGACGATCATCAACGCGGTCGGGCCGGCGACCCGGCTGGGCGGCCTGTCGCTCTCCGACGAGGTGATCGAGGCGATGCGGGCCGCCGGCGCGCGCAACGTGCGCATGGACGAGCTCGAGGAGGCGGCCGGCGCCGAGATCGCCGCCCTCCTCGGCGCACCGGCCGCCTACGTCACCAGCGGCGCCGCCGCCGCGCTGAGCCTCGCCACCGCCGTGTGCCTCGCCGGGGACCGGCCCGCCGCGATCGACGTGCTGCCCGAGGTCGCCGGGCCCCGGCGGCGGGCCGTCATCCAGCGGGCCCACCGCGACCCCTACGACCACGCCCTGACCGCGGTCGGCGCGGAGCTGGTGGAGATCGGCTACCCCGGCTCGACCCGCCCCGACGAGCTGGTCCGCGAGCTCGACGGCCGGGCCGCGCTGGTGCTGTGGCGGCCGGGCCGGGGCGGCGACCACCTCGGCATCGCCGAGGTCTGCGAGCTGGCCCATGCCGCCGGGGTACCGGTGCTGGTCGACGCCGCCATGGATGTACCACCGCTGCAACGGCTGCGCGACATCCTCGACGCCGGCGCGGACCTGGTGGCGATCAGCGCCGGGAAGGGGTTCCGGGGCCCGCACACCGCCGGGATCCTGTGCGGCCAGGCCGACCTCGTCGGCGCCGTCGCCCTGCACCACCAGGACATGGACATCCGCCCGCGCACCTGGCAGCGCTCGGAGGTCACCGGCGCCGACCCGGTCCGCGGCCGGCACGGCATCGGCCGGGGCATGAAGGTGGGCCGGGAGCAGATCGTCGGGCTGCTCGTCGCGCTGCGGGCGTTCGTCCGCGACCCCGGCGCCCACCACCGGCACGGCGCCCAGGAGCTGGCCGACATCCGCGCCGGCCTGCACGACGACCCGCGCTGCACGGTGCGGGACGGCTACGAGCACCACCTCGACGTGCCCGTGCTGGAGATCGACGTCACCGCGTCGGGCCGCAGCGCCGACGAGGTGATCCGGGACCTGGACCGCGGCACGCCCCGCATCCATCTCGGCGAGGACCGGGCCTGGCAGGGCGTCCTCACCGTCAACCCGCAGGGCCTGCAGCCCGGCGACGGCGCGGCGTTCGCCAAACGGTTCGCTGAGGTGCTGGGCGGATGACGTTCTCGCTGTCGGCGGCGCCGGTGGGCCGGCTGCCCATCCCGGGCTGGGAGGCGTTCTTCGGCCGCAACGAGCAGGAGTTCCACGACCTGTGGTTCTACGTCTGGCTGGTCACCGACGGCGACCGGACCGGGCTGATCGACACCGGCCTGCCGGTCGACGCCGCGGAACGGGCCGCGCTGGACGCCGCCAACCAGGCCCTCGACCCGCGCTGCGTGTTCCAGGACGTGCGGCTGCTGCCGGAGGCCCTCGATGCGCTCGGGGTGCGCGGCGAGGACGTCGACTTCGTCCTGCTGACCCAGACGATCACGTACCACACCGGCGGCCTCCTGCCGGACCTGCTCCCCCGGGCGACGGTCTACGCCTCCTACGCCGGCGTCCGGGAGATGCTGTGCGCGCCGCCCGGGCACCCGCCGACCGAGTTCTACTTCACCGGCCCCACCTGGTCGTACCTGCGCGACCTGGCGGTCGGCGGGCGGCTCGTGCTGACCGACGGGCCGGTCGAGGTCGCGCCGGGCCTTTCGTTCGAGGCGACCGGCGGGCACCACCCCGGCTCGGCCGGCGTCCGGGTGCGGTGCGCCGACGGCCTGGTCGGGCTGCTGGAGACGGCGTTCTTCGCCCGCAACGTCGACGAGGAGCTCCCGATCGGCATCGCCGAGGACGCGGCCGCGTGCCGCCGGGCCATCAAACAGTATCGACGCGTGTGTGATGAAGTGGTGGCGTTGCACGACCCGGGCAACGCGGCACGCTTCCCGATCACACCTCGGCACGCAAGGAGGCCTGCGTCATGACCGCCACCCGCAGCACCCCGCCGAACGCCCAGTCCGCGGCCGGCGTCAAGTCGGCCGAGCGGGCGCTGGATCTCATGGAGTACCTCGCGGCCCACCGCTCCGGCGCGACGTTCCCGCAGATCAGCCAGGACCTCGGCTTTCCCAAGAGCAGCCTGCACGCGCTGCTCGGCACGCTGGTGAGCCGCGGCTGGATCTATCTGGACGACGAGCGGCGCCGCTACCGGATCGGCGTGCGGGTCTGGGAGACCGCGCAGAGCTTCGCCTACCTGGACAGCCTCGCCCACCGGGCCGAACCGCACCTGCGGGGGGCCCGGGACGAGCTCAACGAGACGGTGCAACTGGCCGTGCTGGACGGCATCGACAACGTCTACATCGCCAAGGTCGAGGCCGACCACCCGCTACGGCTGGTGTCGCGGGTCGGGATGCGGCTGCCCGCCTACGCGACCGGCCTGGGCAAGGTGCTGCTGGCCTTCCTCGATCCGGCCGACCTGAAGGCGCGCCTCGAGGGCGTGACCATGCGCCGGTTCACCCAGCACACCATCTCGACGCCGCAGCAGCTGTTCGAGCGGATCCAGGTGATCCGGGAGCGCGGCTTCGGCGAGGACGACGGCGAGTACACCCCCGGGGTCTTCTGCGTCGCCGTGCCGGTCAGGGACGCGACGGGCCGGGTGGTGGCCGCGATGAGCTGCTCCATCCCCCGCGTCCGGCTCGGTGAGGGACCGGGACACCGCGACCACCTGGTGAACACGCTGACCCGCCACTGCGCCGCGATGTCGCATGACCTCGGCTGGCGCGACGGCGGCGTTTAGGAAAGCGGAGCGATCAGGGGAGCGAGCCGACCGGCACAGGCTCGCAGCGCCGGCAGGTACCGCTGGGCGCGGTCACCGGTGGCGCCCGCGCGCGCCGAGGGGGTGGAACAGCTCACGGCGGCGACGACCGCCCCCGACTCGCTGCGCACCGGCACGGCGACGCAGTAGAGCCCCACGGTGTACTCGCCGTCGTCCTCGGCGAAACCGCTGGCCCGCACGGCGGCGAGGCGGCGCAGCAGCTCCGCCTTGTCGCCGATGGTGCTCTTGGTGAACCGCTGCAACGTGACCCCGGCCAGCCGGCGGCGCACCTCGCCCGCAGGCAGGCCGGCGAGCAGGACCTTGCCCAGCGCCGTGGTGTGGGCGGGCAGCCGCAGGCCGACACCGGAGACCAGCCGCAGCGGGTGGTCGGACTCCTCCTTGGCCAGGTACACGTTGTCCAGCCCGTCCAGGACGGCCAGCTGCACGGTCTCGTTGAGCTCGTCGCGCAGTGCGCGCATCTCCGGTCCAATGAGGACACTGATGTTCTGGTTGTGCGAATACGCCTGGCCGACCTCCCAGGCGTGCAGCCCGACCCGGTAGACCCGGGAGTCCGGGTCCACGAACAGGTAGCCCCGGTCCGACAGCACCCGCAGCAGCCCGTGCAGGCTGCTGCGGGGCAGCTTCAGGGAAGCGCGGATGCCGCTGGCGTCGATCCCGTCGGTGTGCCGCGCGACCAGGTCCAGGATCTGCAGCACCCGCTCGGCCGACTTGATCGAGCCGGCCGGCACGGCTGCGTCCGTGGTGTCTGCGGCGTCCTTGGGTCGGGTTGTCGGCGCCATGGTTCCGTCCGCCTCTGTCCGTGGGTGGGTCCCGAGAAGGGTGACACACCGGTCGGATCGTAAGCAACACACCATCCTGAACTGCAACGACGCCAATTTGGTTCAGATATGTGAACAGGGATTCCCATATCCGATCACCCGGTCTACAGTCGTGCACCAAGTCCCGAGTCCCACCGACACACTGACTGCCCCCCACACGAGGTGGACTGGAATGTTGAGACACTGGAGACACCGACGCGCACTTCTGGCGGCCGCTGTCGTGGCTTCGCTGAGCCTCACGGCCGCATGCGGCGACACCGAAGAGCCCGCCAAGTCCGCCCAGGACGGCGGAACCCTTGAGATCACCCACTGGGACCTGCTCGCACCGAGCTACGGCGCCAAGATGTGGGAGACCTTCCAGGGCTACCAGCAGCAGAACCCGAAGGCGACGCTGACCAAGCAGGAGATCACCCGAGCCGACTACGAGACCACCATCAAGACCCAGCTCGCCGCGGGCGGCGGGCCCGACGTGTTCGCCGTCGCCGACACGTTCCTGCCCGAGCTCGCCGAGGCCGGCGTGCTGGAGCCGCTCGACGGCGTCTTCGGCCCGGACGTGAAGCTCAACGTCACCAACGAGGGCGGCAAGTGGCGCGGCAAGCAGCTCGCCATCACCGCGCAGATCGCGCCGTACGCGTTGCTGTGGAACAAGGACATCCTGGCCCAGGCCGGGGTCCAGCCGCCGACCACGCCCGAGGAGCTCGTCGCGGCGGCGAAGACCATCAAGGAGAAGACCGGCATCACGGGCTTCGCGGTGCGCCACCGCATCGCCGAGGAGAACCCGTGGTGGATCGACTTCAACAACTGGCCGCAGGGCTTCGGCGGCGGCTGGTCCGACGGCAAGTCCCTCACCATCGACCGCCCGGAGAACATCGCCGCGCTCAAGGCCTACAAGGCCGTCTACGACTCCGGCGCCTTCGCCGTGGGCGACGACGCGTCGACCTTCCGGACGAAGTTCAAGGAGGGCAAGCTGGCCATGCTGATCGACGCGACCGGCGCGCCGACCGCGATGATCAGCGACAAGGTGCCGGGCACCTCCATCATGTCGTCGAAGCTGCCGTTCCCGGGCAAGAACACCAGCCAGGTCGGCATCTACTTCGTCGTCAACAAGCACTCCAAGAACAAGGATCTGGCCAAGGACTTCCTGCGCTGGCTGGTCAAGCCCGAGCCGCAGCAGAAGCTCTCCGAGGTCATCGGCAACGCCTCGACCGTGGCCGTCGACACGACCGTCCCCGAGGCGTACGTGAAGGCCAACCCGTGGGTCACCGCCTACCGGCAGAACGCGCCCTTCTCCCACGACGCCGTGGTGGACGGGTTCGAGGCCAAGACCCCGCAGATCCGGCACATCGTCCTGCAGTGGGTCGAGAAGGTACTGCTGCAGAACGTCCCGCCCGAGGAGGCGCTCGCCAAGGCGGCCCAGGAGGCCAAGGCAGCGGTCGGGGGCTGACCCCGCCCCCAGGCGCGGTAGGTGCCGAGCCAAGCGGCACCTACCGCGCACGGTCTGCGAAGGAGATCCATGACCACCCGATCGAGGCTCGCGCCGTACCTGTTCGTCGGCGGCGCGGCTGTCTACCTGCTGGTGTTCACCGCCACCCCGCTGCTGCGCGGGGTCATGCTCAGCTTCACCGACACCAAGCTGCTCAACCCGGACGGAGGCGAGTACGTCGGCCTCGACAACTACCGCGACCTCCTCGTCGACGAGCGGTTCATGTCGTCGGTGCTCACCACGATCCTCTACACCGCCTGCACGGTCGCCGGTTCGCTGCTGCTCGGCACGGCCGCGGCGTTCGCGATCAACGACCGGTTCCGCGGCCGGGCCGTGGTGCGGGCCGTCCTGACGATGCCGTGGGCGGTGCCGTCGATCGCCGTCGTGCTCGTCTTCACCTGGATCTTCAACGTCGGTGACGGCGTCGCCAACCGCGGACTCGCCGTCCTCGGCATCGGCGAGCAGGGCTGGCTCATCGACCCCGACCTCGGTCTGCTGTCCGTGACCGCGGTGAGCGTCTGGAAGGTGTTCCCGTTCATCATGCTCGTCGTCCTCGCCGCACTGCAGTCGGTGCCCGCCGAGGTGCGCGAGTCGGCCCGGGTCGACGGCGCCGACCGCCTCACCACGGTCAAGGAGATCGTCCTGCCGCACATCGCGCCGACCCTGCGCATCCTGGCGCTGCTCATGACGATCTGGTCGCTGCGCCGGTTCGAGATCATCTACCTGCTCACCGGCGGCGGGCCGATCGACGCCACCAACACGCTGGTCATCAACGTCTACCGGGAGGCGTTCGCCAACTCCGACCTGGGACGGGCGGCGGCCCTGGGGATGCTCGGGCTGTGCCTGTCCCTCGTGGTGACCGTCGTGTACTTCGTCGTCGAGCGGCGCTCGGCGCGGCGGGAGGCGCTGTGAAACGGCTGACCGGAGCCGGCCTGGGCCGGTGGCTCGCGATCCTGGTGCTGATCCTGGCCGCCGGCTTCCCGGTGTACTGGATGTTCAACACCGCCCTCGCCACCCGGGGGGAGCTGTTCAGCGGGCAGAGCCTGTGGCCGCGGCTCGACCGGCTGGCCCAGATCTTCGACGTCTTCGACAGCGGCGTGCCGCTGCTGCGCTGGCTCACCAACAGCGCGATCGTTGCGTCCGGCACGACGTTCTTCAGCCTGACGCTCGCCGTGCTCGCCGGATACGGGCTGTCGCGGTACCGCCGATTCCACGGCCGCGGGCTGCTCGGCTTCGGGCTGTTCGCGACCCAGATGCTGCCCGAGGCGCTGCTCATCGTGCCCCTCTACACGCTGTTCGTGGCGCTGGGGCTGATCAACGGGCTGTTCGGCCTGGTGCTGGCCAACACGGCCTTCGCCATGCCGGTCGCGGCGTGGATCATCAAGTCGGCCGTCGACGGCGTGCCCTACGAGATCGAGGAGGCGGCACGGGTCGACGGCGCCCCCCGGTTCGTCATCTTCTCCCAGGTCACGCTGCCGCTCGTGGCGCCGTCGGTGGCCGCGGCCGCCGTCATCACCTTCTTCGACGGCTGGAACGAGTACCTGTTCGCCTCGACGTTCATCCGCGACACGGCGAAGTGGCCGGCGAGCAAGGGCCTGTCGTCGTTCATCGGCGAGTTCATCACCCCGCTCTCGACGGTGTTCTCCGCCGCGCTGGTGTTCACCGTTCCCGCCATCGTCTTCTTCCTACTGGTACAGCGCCGGATCGTGAGCGGTCTCACCTCCGGATCGGTGAAGGGTTAGGCATGCCAGCCATCGCGTTCCGGGGCATCCGGAAGTCCTACGGCGACACGCCCGTCATCCACGAGTTCTCCACGGACATCCCGGACCGGGAGTTCCTGGTGCTGCTCGGCCCGTCGGGGTGCGGCAAGTCCACCATGCTGCGCATGATCGCCGGGCTCATCGACATCACCGGCGGCGACCTGCTCTTCGACGGTCAGCGGGTCAACGACCTGGAGCCCAGGCAGCGCAACATCGCGTTCGTCTTCCAGTCCTACGCGCTCTACCCGCACAAGACCGTGCGGGCCAACATCGCCTTCCCGCTGCTGATGAGCCGCTTCCGCTGGTGGCAGCACATCCCGGTGGTCGGCATGGTCGCGCGCTGGCGGGCGATGCGGGACCCCGCGATCGCCACGACCATCGAGCGCATCGCCGCGACCATGGAGCTCACCCCCTACCTCGACCGCCGGCCGCGCACGCTGTCCGGCGGGCAGCGGCAGCGGGTCGCGCTGGCCCGGGCGCTGGTGCGCGAGCCCTCGATCTACCTGCTGGACGAGCCGCTGTCCAACCTGGACGCCAAGCTGCGCGCGCAGATGCGCACCGAGATCACGGCGTTGCACCGGCGGGTGGGGGCGAGCTTCATCTACGTGACGCACGACCAGGTCGAGGCGATGACCATGGGCACCCGCATCATCCTGCTCAACGACGGCGTCGTGCAGCAGAACGGGACCCCGCAGGAGATCTACGACCGGCCCGCGAACACCTTCGTGGCCCGGTTCATCGGCTCGCCGGCCATGAACCTGCTGCCCGTCACGGTCGACGGCGGACAGGCCGCGATCGACGGCGGTCCTCCCCTGCCCGCCGCCGGGGTGCCCGACGGCCCGGTCCTGCTGGGTGTGCGGCCCGAGAAGGTGCGGATCGCCGCGACCGGCCCCGGGCTGCCGGCCCGGGTGGCGGTGGTCGAGCGGCTCGGCGCCGAGACCGTGATCGGCTTCCGGCTCGGGCTCGACGCCGGCACCGACGAGCTCGGCACGGCCGCCGTGCGGGACCTGCACCACGCGAAGGTGCCGGGCAACGCCGACCTCGCCGTCGACGACGAGTGCCGGGTGCAGCTCGACCTGAGCGGCGCCTGCTGGTTCGACACCACCAGTGGGGAGCGTGTCGCATGAGGGCACTGCTGTACGCCGCGCCGCTCCAGCTCGTCGTCACCGACCTCGACGTTCCCGTTCCCGCCGACGACGAGGTGCTGGTGCGGGTGGCCGCGGCCGGGGTCTGCGGATCCGAGGTGGAGGGATTCGCCACCCAGAGCCCGTTCCGCAAGCCGCCGCTGGTGATGGGCCACGAGTTCGCCGGGTACCGGGTCGACGACGACACCCTGGTCACGGTCAATCCGCTGGTGGCGTGCGGCGCCTGCGGCAACTGCCGGCGCGGCCGGACGAACATCTGCGACAACCGCAGCCTCCTGGGCATCCACCGGGCGGGCGGCTTCGCCGAGTACGTGGCCGTGCCGCGAGCCAACGTCCACGCCCTGCCGGCCGGCGTGTCCCCGCTGCGCGGAGCGTTCGTCGAACCCCTCGCCAACGCCGTGCACGCCGCGAACCTGGTCGCCGACCGGCTCGCCCCGGACGCCCGGGTCGGCGTGATCGGCGCCGGCATGCTCGGCACCGCGGTCCTGCTGGTGCTGCGCAGCCGCGGCCTGACCGGCATCCACGTCGCCGACCTGGCCGAGCAGCGGCTCACGACCGCGGTCCAGGCGGGCGCCGAGCGCACCGGGCCGCGGCTGACCGGTACCTTCGACGTCATTCTCGACACCGTGGGCACGGCCGGGACCCGGGCCGACTCCGTCGCCCTGCTGCACCCGGGCGGTGCCACGGTCTGGCTCGGCCTGCACGCCGCAGAGTCCGACGTGGACTGCCGGGCGATGATCCGGGAGGAGAAGACGATGCTGGGCAGCTTCTGCTACACCGATGCCGAGTTCGCGGCGGCGGTGCCCCTCGTCGCCGGCCTCGACGAGAGCTGGCTGGAGCTTCGGGACCTCGCCGACGGTGTCGAGGTGTTCTCGGCGCTGATGCGGGGCCCGGCGGCGCGCATCAAGACGATGCTGCTGCCCGGGGGGATTCGATGAGCCGCACGGTGGTGGTATCGGGCGGCGGCACCGGCATCGGCCGGGCGGTCGCCGCGACGTTCGCCGGGCGCGGTGACCGGGTGGTGCTGGTCGGCCGGCGGGAGCCGGCGCTGCGTGCCGCGGCGGAGGCCCTCGGCCCCGAGGCGACCTGGGTCGCCGCCGACCTGAGCACCGCCGGCGGTTGCGCACGCGTGGCCGACGCGGTGGACCGGGTGGACGTGATCGTGGCCGGCGCCGGGGGCACCAGCGCAGCGGTGCCGACCGAACTGGACGCGATCGCCCGGGAGTGGCGGGCCGACTTCGACCAGAACGTGCTGACCGCCGTGCTGCTGGTGGCCGCGCTGCGGCCGAAACTGGCCGAGCCGGGCCGGGTCGTCGGCATCGGCTCGATCGGCGCCCAGCTGGGCAGCGGCTACAGCGGCTCGTACGGCGCGGCGAAGGCGGCCCTGCACGCGTGGATCTTCTGGCTCGCCGCGGAGCTCGGCCCCGCCGGCGCCACCGCCAACCTGGTGCTGCCCGGGTACGTGCCGGACACCGAGTTCTTCGGCGACCGGATGAACCCCGAGTTCCACCGGACCCGGGTCGAGCGCACCCTGGTCGGGCGGGCCGGCACGCCCGAGGACGTCGCGGCCACGGTGGCCTTCCTGGCCTCCCCCGAGGCCTCGTTCGTCACCGGTCAGCTGGTGGGCGTCAACGGAGGCACGGTACTGGGGCGCTGAGCCGGCGGCGACGGCGTCCGGGCGGGCGGGCGGCGGGACAGCAGGCATCCGGTCAGCGCGGCGGCCAGGCCGGCCAGCCCGGCCGCCGCGAAGCCGCCCGCCGGTGCGGAGAGGTCGATCGCCAACCCGGCGATCGGGGATCCGAGCGCGAACCCCGCGCTCTGCGCCGAGGACTGCAGACCCGTCGCCTCACCCCGCACGCCGGCCGGCGCCAGCCGGCTCACCGCGTCGGCCACCATCGACAGGGTCGGCGCGGTGAGCAGCCCCACGCCGACAACGGCCACGCACAACCAGCGCCAGTCGTGGGCGAGCCCGGCGGGAATCGTCACGAGCCCGAGCAGGCCCAGCAGCAGCCACGTGGGCAGCGGCCGGGGCAGCGCGCCGTACATCAGTCCACCGGCGACGGACGCCACGCCGAACACGACGACGACCCCGGCGGCCCAGGACACCTGACCCGCCGCCTGGAGCGTGGCGACGATGGCGAGGTCGACGCCGCTGAGCAGCGTCGTGGCGCCGAGCGCCATCGTCAGCACGGCAATCATGCGGGCGCCCAGCCACTCCCGGCGCGGGGGCCGTCCGGCTGCGCCGGCATCCGCCTCGTCCCCGGCACGCACCGGCGGGTTGAGCAACGCGATCCCGGCCCCGCCGGCCGCGATCGCGGCACCGACCCCCCACGCCATGACGTCAGGGGAGATCTTCGCCGCGCCCACGATCACCACCGCCGGGCCCACGATGTACGACAGCTCGCCCTGCACCGATTCCAGCGCGAACGCGGCCCGGCGCTGTCCCGGCGTCGTCATCGCGGCGATCGCCTGCCTGGTCACCGACTGGGCCGGCACCATCAGCAGACCCGCCACGAACGCGGCGCCCAGCAGGATCCCGTACGGCAGGATCGGCACGCTCAGCCAGAACCCGACCTGCACGACGACCGTCACCAGCAGCACGGCACGCACGCCCCGCCAGTCGATCATGCGGCCGAGCAGCGGCCCGCCCAGGGCCACCCCGGCGGTCAGCGCCGCCGCGACACCACCCGCTGCCGCGTAGCTCATGTCCAGGCCCAGCACGACGTACATCGTCAGCGCCATCACGTCGGCCGTGATCGCGGTTCGGGCGAGCAGTGAGACCCCGAGCAGCGATGCCATCCCCGGTACCGCGAGCACCTGCCGGTATCTGGTCACCTACCTGACGCTAAATCATCCGTCGTGTCATAGGAATGCCGAATCTTGTTGGAGCTGACATAATGAATACTTATGGCAAGAGATCTTGAAATCGTGCTGCTGCGGTCGTTTCTCACCGCCGTGCGGGCCGGCAGCATCAGCCGGGCCGCGACCGCGCTCGGACACACCCAGCCCGCGCTCAGCCAGCAGCTGCGCAAGCTGGAGAGCGTTGTCGGCCGCCCCCTGCTGCACCGGTCGCCGTCCGGCGTCGCGCCGACCCGGGCGGGTGAGGAGCTGCTGCCGTACGCCGAACGCATCCTCTCGCTCTCCGCACAGGCCCTCACCGAGACCGGGCGCGCGCTGACCGGCCACTGCGGCGTCGGACTGCTCGAAGACCTCGCCGCGTCCCAGCTGCCGCAGGCCCTCGCCGACCTCGCCCGGCTGCACCCCGGCGCGACCCTGGAGGTGCTCAGCGTCTCCAGCGCCGCGATGCGGGAGGCCTACGACGCGGGCCGCGTGCACCTCGTGCTCGACGAGGTGCCGGACGTTCCCGGTCCGCCGCGCTGGACGGTGCGCCGCCCGCTGGTCTGGGCGATCGGCCAAGGTGTGGACGTGGCCGCCGACCCGCTGCCGGTGGTGCTGTTCTCGAACACGTGCGCCTGGCGTACGTCAGTGGTGGAAACGCTGGATCGTACCGACCGGCGCTGGCGGGTGGCGTTCGAGAGCAACAGCCTGGTCGGTGTCCTCGCCGCGCTGCGGGCCGGGCTCGGCGTCGCGGCGCTCATGCCCGGGAACCTCGAACCGGCCATGGCCTGCCACGACGCGGACGCCCTGCCCGCCCTGCCGGACGTCGAACTCGGCCTGGCGCGCCACCCGCGGACCGAGGGTGACCCGCTCATCGATGCCGTGGAGACCGCGCTGCGCCGCACGATCTGAGTTCCCCGGCTCCAGGCAAACACGATCTGCCGCACGGTTGCAGGCCGTTCTACGCTGGCTGGGAATGTCCGGCGCAGGACGCTGAACAGGCGGGGCGGATGAGGTGATCACATTGCTGAGCGCCCGGGCCGATGTCGGCGACGTACCTGCCGCCGATCAGCTGGCCCGCCTCCTGGCGAACCTCGGCCGAGTGGCCGAGCTACAGGCCCGCTCCGACGCAGGCGACCGGTCGGCCTCACACCGGCTCGTCGATCTGCTCGCGGAGCACGGCGACCTTGCGAACCTTGCAGCGGAAGTCCACGCCGGCACGCCCGAGGCAGCCCACCGACTACGCGCGCTACGGCAAGAGCGCCGGTCCTGAGCCGGCTGGCCGGCCGCGACGCCAACGACCGGCGAGCCTGGAACACCCTCCTCCAGGCGCACGCTGCCGTGACGGGGCGGCCCGCAACGTTGTAGGTGATGTCGTCGAGGGGTACCCGAGGTAGGCCGACGACCGCGTTTAGCGGCAGCTCGCTGGGTAGCCTGACCGCGTGGCGACCTTGGTGGCGGTCAATGTCGGTCTGCCCAAGGATGTTTCCTGGCACGGCAGGACCGTGCACACGGGCGTGTGGAAGCAAGCGGTCGCCGGGCCGCGGATGGTGCGCCGGCTCAACATCGACGGGGACGGCCAAGGAGATCTGGTGGGGCACGGCGGCGAGCACCGTGCTGTTCTCGTGTACCAGCTCGACTCGTACCGCTACTGGCAGGGGCAGCTCGGGCGGACCGACTTCGGGTACGGCCAGTTCGGCGAGAACTTCACCGTCGACGGGTTACCTGACGACGAGGTGTGCATCGGCGACCGGTACCGCATCGGCGGCGCGCTGTTCGAGGTCACCCAGCCCCGGGTGACCTGCTACCGGGTGGGCCTGCGGATGAACGTGCCGAGGATGGCCGCACTGCTCGTCGCGCACCGCCGGCCGGGGTTCTATCTGCGCGTCCTGACCGAGGGGCAGGTCACGGCGGGCGACGAGATCGTCAAGGTGGCGGACGGCCCCGAGGGCATGACCGTCACGGACATCGACGAGCTCCTGTACACGCCGGGTCACCCCCGCGACGAGCTGGTCCGGGCATTGCGCATCCCCGCGCTCAGTCCCGGCTGGCAGGGATCGCTGCGGGCGCTGCTGGACCAGGCCGACAGCGGCCGGCCCGCGGTCGGCAACCCGGGCCTGACGCCGGCGGCCGGTGGGACGCCACCAGCGTGGAGCGGGTTCCGCCCCCTGCGCGTCGTCGACGTCGAGCCGGAAAGCGCGAGCGTGTTCTCGCTGCGCCTGGCCGCTCCCGACGGGGCGCCGCTGCCCGGCGCGCTGCCCGGCCAGTTCGTTGCGCTCCGGTTGCCGGCCGGGCCGGCCGGCGCGCCGATCGTGCGCAGCTATTCGTTGTCGGGCCGGCCCGGTGCGGCCGAGTACCGGATCAGCGTCAAGCAGGAGCCCTTCGGCGCGGCCAGTGGCTACCTTCGTACCCACATCGCCGGCGGTGACCTGCTCGACGTTGCGGCACCACGGGGCACCTTCACGCTGCGCAGCGGCGAGCGCCCCGTGCTCCTGCTGTCGGCCGGTGTCGGCGCCACCCCCATGCTGGCCATGCTGCACGCCCTGGCCGCGCAGCGTTCCGAACGCGAGGTGTGGTGGCTGTACGGCGCCCGCAACCGCGGCGAGCACCCGTTCGCCCGGGAGGTCCGGTCACTGCTCGCCCAACTCCCCCGCGCGCATTCGCTCGTCTGCTACAGCAGACCGACACCGGGCGATCGACCGGGCATCGACTACACCGCCACCGGGCGGCTGGCCGCCGGGGTGCTCGGCCGGCTCGGGGTGCCGGACGCGGTCGACGCGTACCTGTGCGGACCACCCGCCTTCATGCGGGAGGCGCCCGGGTGGGTCGAAGGGCACGGCATCGATCCGGCCCGGGTCCACACCGAGATCTTCGGCGCCCGTGCAGCGGTCACCCCTGGCATCGCCCCGCGCGCGGCAGCGGCCCCACATCCGCCGGCCGGTCCGCCCGGCACCGGGCGCGCGGTCACCTTCGCCCGCAGCGGCCTGACGGTCAACTGGGATCCGCAGTACCCGAGCCTGCTCGAACTGGCTGAGGCGTGCTCGGTACCGGTGCGGTGGTCGTGCCGCACCGGCGTCTGCCACACCTGCGAAACCGGTCTCCTGACCGGCAGCGTCGCCTACGCGCCCGAACCGGTGGAGCCGCCGGCCGACGGCAACGCACTCACCTGCTGCTCCCAACCGGACACTGACGTCGTCCTCGACCTGTAGGTGTGTCGAACTCATCGACCAGGTTCGCCGCGGTGGCGGTGGCTCACCGCGAGCGCGCCCACCGCTCGAAGGTCGTCGTCTCGATGCCCAGCGCGTGGGCCATCTCCGGCCGGGCCGGTGCCGGGTAGCCCCGGCCGATGTCGCCGGGCGCCGGTCAGCGCGGTTCCGCGGCCGTGCTCCGTTGTGCGGGGTCGAGCTCGTATTCTTCGTCGATGGCGTTGTAGGAGTACAGCTCGGCGTAGCGGCCCCAGTCGGTGGCGACGTCGAGTTGTTGGGTGACCTGTTCGCTGGTGTAGTGGTGGGCGAGCAGGTCGCGGAAGAACCCGATCCGCAGGGTGCCGTCGTCGGTCCGCTGCAGGCTGCTGAGCATCGTGTGGACCAGGGGAATCTGGCTGGCGGTGGCGGCGAAGAGGGCTTTGCTGGTCTGCACGTCGGCGCCGGCGAACTCGGTGCCGACGTCGGTGAGCACCACGCCGTCGTGGTCGACGGTGGCGAAGCCGAGCAGCTCCAGGGCGTCGACCAGGGGAAACAGGTCGTCGACGTCGAGCCCGAGCTCGTCGGCGAGGCCGGCGAGGTCGGCCGGGTCGGGGTGCTTGGCGAGGATCTCGGCCAGGCCGGACAGCCCGTCGACGCTGGCGGGTGGCAGGGGTGTGTTGGCGGGGGTGCGCCGGGGTGCGGGTGCGGTCGGTGTGAGTTGGCGTTCGCGGCCGGTCATGGTGGCGTAGATGGCCGCGACGAGGTCGTCGAACTCCTTGCCCTCGCGCGGACGCGGGCGGGGCAGGTCGACGCGGAACTCGGCCTTGATGACGCCGGGGCGGGAGCCGAGGACGAGCACGCGGTCGGCGAGGATGACGGCTTCGTCGATGTTGTGGGTGACCACGACGATGGCCTTGGTGGGGAAATGGCCGGAGTCCCAGAGTTCGAGCAGCTCGCCGCGCAGGTTCTCGGCGGTGAGCACGTCCAGGGCGGAGAACGGCTCGTCCATGAGCAGGACGTCGGGTTCGACGACGAGGGCGCGGGCGAACCCGACGCGCTGGCGCATGCCGCCGGACAGTTCCTTGGGGTACGCGGATTCGAAGCCGTCCAGGCCGATGAGGTCGATGGCCTGCAGGGCGGCCTGGGCCCGTGCGGCCTGGGGTACGCCGCGGGCCTCGAGGCCGAGCTCGACGTTCTGCTGGACCGTCAGCCACGGCAGCAGGGCGAAGGTCTGGAAGACCATGGCGGTGCCGGGGTTGGAGCCGGTCAGCGGGGTGCCCTTGTAGCTGATCACGCCGGCGCTGGGCGGGATGAGGCCGGCCAGGCAGCGCAGCAGGGTGGACTTGCCGGAGCCGGACCGGCCGAGGAGCGCGACGATCTCACCGGCGTGGATCTGCAGGTCGATGCCGGCGAGCACGGGCAGGTCCCCGTCGGCGCCGGCGTAGGACTTGGTCAGCCGGTCGGTGGCCAGCAGCGCCTCGTTGGTCTGCAACATGGTCATGGCGGTATGTCCTCCGTGGACGGGTCGACGCGGTCTCAGGTCAGCGCGTAGCGGTTTTCGGCCAGCCGGTACAGGCGGCGCCAGAACCGCCGGTTCAGCCCGACCACGTACAGCGACATGACGGCGATGCCGGCGATGAGCTGCGGGTAGTTGCCGGCCTCGGTGGCGTCGGTGATGTAGGCGCCGAGCCCGTGTGCGGTGAGTGTGGTGCCGCCGAAGCCGACGACCTCGGCGACGATGCTGGCGTTCCAGGCGCCGCCGGAGGCGGTGATGCCGCCGGTGACGTAGTAGGGGAAGATCGCCGGGATGATCAGCCGGCGCCAGCGCTGCCAGCCGTGGACGCCGAGGTTGTCCATGGCCTCGCGCAGGTCGGTGGGGATGGCCATGGCCCCGGCGATGCTGTTGAACAGGATGTACCACTGCGCACCGAGGCCCATGAGCAGGATGCCGCCGATGTCGATGGACAGGCCGGTCCGCACGAACAGCCAGGTGGCGAGGGGGAACAGGAAGTTGGCCGGGAACGAGGCCAGGACCTGCACGACGGGCTGGGCGATGCGGGCCAGCCGGGGGCTCGACCCGATGCGCACGCCGATGGGCACCCACACCAGGGTGGCGAGCACGACGAGGACGATCACCCGGGCGAAGGTGAGCAGGCCGAGCAGCAGCGGTTCGGCGAACACGCCGAGGCCGGCGGTGCCGTGCAGGTAGCGCAGCAGGCTGTACATGCCCCAGCCGATCAGGGTGATCGTCGCGGCGGCGAAGACGACGTCTCCGGTGCGGCGCCGGGTGTCGCTGACCCGCAGCGGCCGATCGTCCGTGCCGAAGATCCGGCCGGCCCGCGAGCACCATCCGGCGATCCGGCGCCGGGCCGGGGCGAGGGCCTGGGGCCAGTGCGAGCGGCGCAGGAAGTTCAGCACCATGGAGCGCTGGACCTCGGTGGCTTCGGCCTGTTCCTGCTTGAACCGCTCGGCCCAGGCGGTCATCGGCCGCCAGAAGAAGAAGTTGACGCTGATCACCATGAGCGCCATCGTCACGATCGCCAGGAAGACGTGGCCGAGGTTGCCCTGCGCGATCGCGGCGCCCGCGTAGGCGCCCACGCCGGGCAGGGTGTACTCGGCGTCGGCGACGGTGACCGCCTCCGAGGCGACGAGGAAGAACCAGCCGCCGCCGAAGGACATCATGCCGTTCCAGATCAACCCGATCGCCCCGTTCGGCACTTCGATCTTCCAGAAGCGCATCCACCGGGTCAGGCGCAGGCTGCGTGACAGCTCGTCCAGTTCGCGCGGCAGGGTGATCAGCGAGTGGTAGAAGCTGAACGTCATGTTCCAGGCCTGCGAGGTGAAGATCGCGAAGATGGAGGCGAGCTCCAGGCCGATGAACGAGTGCGGGAACAGGGCGATGAACGCGCCGATCGCGACGGTGAGGAAGGCCAGCACCGGCACCGACTGCAGGATGTCCAGCGCCGGGATGAGCACCTTCTCCAGCCGCCGCGACCGGGCCGCCGCATAGGCGTAGCCGAAGGTGAAGGCGGTTGAGACACCGAGCGCGACGAACATGCGCAGCAGGCTTCGCCCGGCGTAGTAGGGCAGCCGGGCCGGGTCGGTGTCGATGGACAGGTGCTCCGGGGCGAACGACACCGTGGTGCCCTCGGCAATCCGGAACACCGCGTAGAACAGCACCAGCACCGCGGCCGCGACGACCCAGTCGACCCAGCCGAACTGGGTACGCAGCCACGGCAGGCGCGACGGCAGTCTCGGCACCGCACGCGGTGCGCGCTTCATGGGCAGCATGAACAGCCCCCTACGGGGAGAGCCAAACACGGAATACCGCCCGCGGGCGGCGAAATGGGGCGGCGCGGCCCGCCGGCACGCACCGTCAGATATCGAGGCGGTCGCGGCCGCACGGGGCCGCGGACATCCCCGGCGGAGCGCCGGCGTTCAGGCGGCGGCTCGGTGCCGGGGACGACGACTGGAGGGAGGGTCACAACTTCGCATGCCCCGTCACCTCCTCCGGCCGATCCAGCAACGACCGTGGTGCAGTCTGCCACCTATTTGCGTCGACGCGCAAATATGGTTTCGGTCACAGCAGCGGTGACCGTGACGGAAGACCCTGAATCCACGGCCGACCGGGTGGAGGAGGACGAGCGACGATGACTCCGGCCACGTTCGCGGTGGGGCCGGCGACACCTCGTGGCGGCGGCTGGAGCACCCCGCGGGAGCGGCGTGACGACCGGGGACCGGTGCGTGGCCGGGTTGGCTGTCGACGGGCCGGCCGCTAGGTTTTGTTGCGTGGCGGGGCAAGAACAGTTCGGGCCGATGATGGACGTGTTGCGGGCGCTGGCCGAGCCGACCCGCCTGCGGTTGGTGTGGGCGCTGTCGACGCGCGAGCATTCGGTGAGCGACCTGGCCGAGCTGGTGAGTGCCCACGTGGCGGCGGTGTCGCAGCACCTGGCGAAGCTGCGGGAGGCGGGCCTGGTCACATCCCGCCGGGACGGCACCCGCATCTTCTACCGGGCCGCCACGCCACACCTGGCGGATCTGCTGGACCAGCTCGTCGTGGTGGGCGGGCACGTGTCCGGCGAGCTGGACCTCCCTCGGCCCGCGGCAGCACCGGCCACCGCCGCGGCGGCAGCGGTGCGCACAGCCGCGGCGGCGCGGTCCCGCCCGGCCGGCAGCCGGGCCCGGACCGCCGAGCCGTGACCGGTTGCGGTCCGGCGCCTACAGCCAGCCGACCTTGCGCAGGTACCGGTACAGCAGCACCGACGTGACCAGCATGACGATGAGCAGCCCCGGGTAGCCGTACCGCCACTCCAGCTCGGGCATGTACTTGAAGTTCATGCCGTAGATGCCGGCGAACGCGGTCTGCAGCGCCGCGATCGCCGCCCACGCCGCGATCTTGCGCATGTCGTTGTTCTGGTCCACCGTGACCTGCGCCAGCCGCGCCTGCAGCAGTGAGTTGAGCAGGTCGTCGAACCCGCCGATCCGGTCAGCGACCCGGGTGTTGTGATCGGCGACGTCACGGAAGTACCGGCGCACCTCCTTGCTCAGCTTGACGGTACGCCCGTCCAGGATCGTGGCGAGCGGCTGCTGCAGCGGCAGCACGGCGCCGCGGAACTCCACCAGCTCCCGCTTGAGCTGGTAGATCTGGCCGATCCCGGCGTTGGCATCGCGGGACAGGACCCGGGTCTCCACCGCGTCCAGGTCGCGCTGGAACGCCGCGGCGATGTCCAGGTAGACGTCGACGATCCGGTCACAGATCGCGTGCACCACCGCCCACGGCCCCTGCGCCAGCAGCGCCCGGTCCGCCTCCAGGTCGGCACGCACCGCGCGCAGCCCGCCGACCGAGCCGTGCCGGACGGTGACCACGAACCGCTCGCCGACGAACATGCGCACCGAGCCGGTCTCCAGCACCTCGCTGGTCTCGGTGACCTCGGTGTGCTCGACGTAGCTGGCCGCCCGCACGGCCAGGAAAGCGGTGTCCTCGTACCGCTCCAGCTTCGGCCGCTGGTCGTGGGAGAGCGCGTCCTCGACCGCGAGAGGATGCAGGTCGAACACCTTCGCGACCTCGGTCATCTCCGCCGGGGTCGGCTCGTGCAGCCCGATCCACACGAACCCGTCCACGGTCGTGACCGCATCGGCGAACAACTCCGCCACGTCGCGGCCGCCGCTCTGGCGCACCCCGCCGACGTACAGCGCGCAGTCGACGACCGCGGCACCCTCCCGCCGGGCTGCCACCACCGGCTCGGCGGACCCGGTGCTCCGCGTCCCGGTCAACGGGAGCCGCCACGGCCTGCGCTGCGTCATACGTCACCTTCCGAAGCTCCCAGGGGTACCGCACCGCACGCGCGGCGCTCAGCCCGTCGGATTGCTACCACCCGGGTCCGGGCTCACGGCGATCAGCACGATGACCACGACGATCCACGCGACGAACGCCACCAGCAGGATCAACGGCAGGTGTCGCCGGATCGGCCCCCGTGTCCTGTCCGCCATCCGCCACTCCCGTCCGCCGCCGCTGTCACCAACAGCAGTCTCCCCCAGCCCCGCCGCCGGCCGGCACCGCCCCCGGTGCCGGCCCGGCGGTACGCCGGCCGCAGCGCGGCCGGCGTTCTCAGCCCGCCGTTGCGGGGCGACTGCCCGCTTCCCGGCGGCGGCCCGGGATCAGCAGCGCCAGCAGCGCGCTGAGGAGCGCGATGCCGGCGCCGATCCACATGACCGTGTGCATGCCCGACATGAACGCGCGTTGCGTCGCACCGGTGATCGCCGCCACGGCCAGGTCGTCCAGCTGTGCGCCGAGTGGGGCGATCCCCTGCTCGGCCTGGCCCATGCGGGTGAGGACCTGCTCCGTGACCGCATCAGGAACGCCGGCACCGTGGAGCTCTGCCGGCAGCGTCCGCGCGACGATGGTAGCGATCACCATCCCGAACACCGTGGTGCCGAGCACGCCACCGAGTTGGTTCGCGGTGGTCTGCAGGCCCCCCGCGACGCCGCTGTGCTGTACGGGAGCCGTCCCGACGACAGCGTCGGTCCCAGCCACCACGACCATCCCCATGCCGAGGCCCAGCAGGACCAGCCATGGCCACTGCCGGCCGTAGGGGGAGTCCGCGGACAGGCCGACCAGCCCGAGGAAGCTCGCCGCGAGCAGCGCCATCCCGAGGGCCAGCGGCCAACGCGAACCCAGCCGCCCGGTCAGGCGTCCACCCAGCGGCGAGCCGACCATGAACATCGCCATCAGCGGCAACAGGCGCACGCCGGTCTCCAGCGGCGTGTAGCCGTGCACGTTCTGCATGTAGAGGCCGATGGAGAACAGCACCCCGTAGAGCGCGACGTTCCCGGTCACCAGCAGGACGACGCCCACCGACAGTGCCCGGGACCGGAACAGCGACAGCGGAACAATCGGCGCGGAGCACCGTCGCTGTCGGATCACGAACCCTGCGAGCAGTACCAGCGCCGCGGCCACGCCCGCGGCCCAGTGCTGCCATCCACGCCCGGGAGCGCTCGTCAACGCCCACACCAGGACGAACAGCGCCCCGGCCAGCACCGCGGCGCCCACGATGTCGAACCGGTCGGCGCCTGGGGCGTGGCTCTCGCCGGCCCACCGGACCGCCAGCGCGGCGGCGGCCAACCCGATCGGGACGTTCAAGACGAAGATCGCCTGCCAGGACAGGTACTCCACCAGCAGTCCGCCGACGATCGGCCCGGCGGCAGCGGCGAACGCCGATGCGGCGCCCCACATCCCGATGGCACGGTTCAATTCGGACGACGGGAACGTCGACCTCAGGATCGCGAGGGTGTTCGGCACCAGGAACGCCCCGGCGAGTCCCTGCAGCACGCGGAAGGTGATCAGGGCCGGAGTCGACGGCGACAGACCGCACCCGAGCGACGCGAGCGCAAAACCGGCGACGCCGATCACGAAGAGTCTGCGCCGGCCGAACCTGTCGCCGAGCTTGCCGCCGACGATCAACGTCACCGCCAGTGCGAGCAGGTAGCCGTTGGTCACCCACTGCAGCCCGGTCATCGACGAGCCGAGGTCGCGGGCGATCGTCGGGTTGGCGATGTGGACGACGGTTCCGTCCAGGCTGACCATCACCACCCCCAGCGCCACCGCGGCGAGGGTCATCCGTTGCTTCCGTCTCGACGGGCTGATGCCCGTTGTTTCGACCACGCTCACGCGCCCCTCCAAATGAAACACGCTGTATCAGTTGTGACACGTTGTATCATTTATTCGTGGGCGACGCCAGTGATCTCAGCGCGAACGAACAGGCACTTCGGTTGGATGCCCGGCGCAACCGGGACGCGGTGATCGCCGCAGCGATCCGGATACTCGCGACCGACCCGGAGGCGAGCATGCGGCAGATCGCCGCGGAGTCCGGCGTGGCTCGAATCACCGTCTATCGACACTTCCCGACCCGCGAACACCTCATCCAGGCGCTCATCGACCTCGTCGTCGAGCAGGAAAGGGCCGTCGTCACGACCGCGATCACACCGGACGCCACGGCCGCCGAAGTGTTCGATCGGCTCGGCCCCGGGATCATCCGGGTCGGAGAACGCTACCGGTTCCTCGACAGCCGTTCCGGCAGCGTCACCGATGCGCCGCTGCGGCACCCCGCCGCCGATGAGCCGCTGCTGATGTGGCTGATCGGGGCCGCCGAGCGGGGCGAGCTGCGCACCGATCTGCCCCCCGAGTGGATGTACGCGATGATCCATGGACTCGGCCGCGCGGCCAACGAGGAAGTGCTGGTCGGACGCCGAACCGCCGCCGAGGCCGGTCGGTTGCTCGCCGGCACCCTGACACACGCGTTCGTCGCCGGCCGTGCCCGTTCGGCGACCAGCCCCGAGTGATCCTGTGAGGGAGCGTCAGGGCAGCTTCCGGGCGGCTCCCGGGCAGCTACGGCGTCAACACGATCCGGCCGAAGACCTCGCCCGCGTCCATCTTCCGGTGCGCCTGCGCGGCGTGCGCCAGCGGCAGGATCTCGTGGACCACGGTGTGGAGTTCTCCGCGTGCTGCGGCCGCGAACTGCCGGCTGCGCACGGCCTGCCGCAGCGAGCCGGGCACGGTGGCGCTGCTGAAGGTCGCGAACGACAGCGATCGCTGGAACGCGGCCATCATGCTCGTGCCGAAGTTGTCGGGTGGCTGGCCGCCGACCGCCCCGACGACGACGAGCCGGCCGTTGGGGTTGAGCCGGTCGAAGAAGGACGGCATCGCGCCACCCGCCACCACGTCGATGATGACGTCGAACCCGGCCGGCGAGTCCTCGCCGCCGCCGGACCGGTCCAGCGTGTGGGTGGCACCGAGCTCCCGCAGCCTCCGGCCGCGCTCGGGCGACGC
Organism: Dactylosporangium sucinum; assembly: GCF_014647515.1. Taxonomy (GTDB): domain Bacteria; phylum Actinomycetota; class Actinomycetes; order Mycobacteriales; family Micromonosporaceae; genus Dactylosporangium; species Dactylosporangium sucinum. The sequence continues at coordinate 40,856 of NZ_BMPI01000012.1, forward strand.
GGTGGTGACCGCGACCGCACCGGCCCGGGCGAGCACGGCCAGCTGGACCGTCATGATGCCGATGCTGCCGGCCGCGCCGCGCACCAGGACGGATTCGCCGGCGGCGAGATGCGCGTGGGCCAGGCCGAAGTGGGCCACGATCCCGGCGCTGCCGAGCGCCACCGATGCGACGGCCGGCAGGTCCGCCGGCAGGGGGCAGAGATCGTCGACCGGTGCGACGGCCTGCTCGGCGTATCCGCCACCGGTGCCGGTGGCCGCCCACACCCGCCGGCCGACCCACGACGGGTCGACACCGCCGCCGACCGCGGTCACCGTGCCGGCGACCTCGCCACCGGGAACGTGACCCTCCCGGAAGCCGTAGGCGGCGAGATCTCCGCGCCGGATCACCACGTCGACGCCGCCGACGCCGATGGCCTCGGTGGCGATCAACACCTGCCCCCGCCCGGGAACCGGGGCGGCCGCGTCGATGACCGCGAGCCCGTCCGGGTCGCCGAACCGCCTGATCGAGACCGCCCGCACCGGTGTCCTCCTCTTCCGAACGATCAGCATCACCGATCGCCGGAACACTAACCGGACTGCGAGGTCCGGCTGGGTAATGTGAGGGTGGTGGGAGGCCGTTTGTCTCAGTCGCTGCGGTCGGACGCGGCCGACAACCGTGCGCGGATCCTCGACGCGGCGCGGGCGCTGTTCGCCGCGGACGGGCTCGACGTGCCGATGCGCGAGATCGCCCGGCGGGCGGGGGTCGGTCCGGCCACGGTGTACCGCCGATTCCCGACGAAACAGGTGCTGGTGGCGGAGGCGTTCAGGCCGCAGGTGTACGCGTGCCACGCCATCATCGAGGACGGGCTCGCCGACCCCGACCCGTGGCACGGCCTGTGCCTGGCGGTCGAGAACCTGTTCGCGCTGCATGCCCGCAGTCGCGCCGCCACCGCGGCCCTGTTCGCGGCGTTCCCGAGGGCGTTCGACCTGGCCGCGGCGCGCGAGCAGGCGATTGGCCTGCTCACCGTCCTCATGGGCCGGGCCATGGAGACCGGCCGGATGCGGCGCGACGTGGGCGTGAACGACGTCGTGCTCCTCCTGATGGCCAACGGAGGACTTCACGCCGCTTCGGACCGGGCTCGGCTGTCCGCCTCCCGTCGCTTCGCCGAGCTCGCGATCCACGCGCTGCGCGTCTGACTACCTCCTGGCTACGCGGCACCGAGCCCGGGCGCTGCCGCGGTGACGCCCCGCTCCCCCACGACGCGCCGTGGATACGCGTGCACGGCGCCGATCACGTCGACCGTGACGGACGTGCCGACGCCGTGGGTGACGGTGCCGTCGACGCGGGCGTCGAGCGTGCTGCCGTCGGCCAGCCGGAGGGTGAGCATCGTGTCGGCGCCGAGGAACTCGGCGGCGACGACGGTTGCCGGCGCTCCGGTACCGCCGAGCCGTACCTGGCCGGGGCGGACGAAGACGTCCGCGTCGCCGTCCGGGCGGGGCTCGGCGATGGGCAGGACGCCGAGGGCGCACACCGCCGCACCGGCGGTGACCGTGCCGGGCAGGATGCTGCCGGGGCCGAGCAGGCGGGCGGTGTCGAGGTCGGCCGGGCGGGCGTACACGTCGCGAGCCGGTCCGGCCTGGGCGAACGCGCCGCGGTGCATGACCGCCACCTGGTCGGCCAGGGCCAGCGCCTCGGCCGGGTCATGCGTGACGAGCAGCGTGGTGACGCCGGCGGCCCGCAGCGCGGCGGCGACCGCCGCGCGGGTCGCCGCGCGCAGTGCGGTGTCCAGCGACGAGAACGGCTCGTCGAGCAGGACCAGGGCGGGGCGGCGGGCGAGCGCGCGGGCCAGCGCGACCCGCTGCTGCTGGCCGCCGGAGAGCTCGTGCGGGTACCGGCGGGACAGCGCCTGGTCGAGGCTGACCAGTTCCAGGAGTTCACCGACCCGGGAGCGGCGGGCCGAGGCGGTCGTCGTGCGCCGGGACAGGCCGTAGGCGATGTTCGCGTGCACGGTGAGGTGCGGGAACAGGGCGCCCTCCTGGGCGACGTAGCCGATGTCGCGCTTGTCGGGGGCGAGGCCGCGGCGCCCGGCCGTGACCTCGCGACCGGCGAGAACGATGGTGCCGGCGTCGGGCCGGTCGAACCCGGCGACCAGCCGCAGCAGGGTCGTCTTGCCGCAGCCCGACGGGCCGAGGATCGCGGTGCTCGTGCCGTCGGCGGCATCGAGGCCGGCTCCCGCGAGCACCCGGACCGCGCCATAGCTCTTGTGCAGATCCCGGATCGACAGTGTGCTCATGACGCGGTTCCCTTGGTGGACTGGCGCAGCAACAGGTACGCCGCCGGCACCGACAGCAGGATCAGGCAGACCGCGTAGGGCGCGGCCCGCGGGTAGTCGATCTCGGAGGTCGCCGCCCAGAACTCGGTGGCGAGGGTGTGGGTTCCGGTGGGCGCCAGCAGCAGCGTGGCGGTCAGCTCGGTGGACACCGCGAGGAATACGAGGGCGGCGCCGGCCAGGATGCCCGGCGCCGTGAGCGGGACCGTCACCCGCCGGAACGTGGCCGGCGCCGAGTGGCCCAGCGCGCGCGACGCCTCGTCGAGGCCCGGGGGCGCCTGGCCGATCGCCGAGCGCAGGCTCACCATCGCCCGGGGCAGGAACAGCATGACGTATGCGGCGACCGCCAGGCTCGTCGTCTGGTACAGCGGACGGGCGTACCGGATCGACACGCTCACCAGCGCCAGCCCGACGACGACGCCGGGGACGGCGCTGGCCAGGTAGGTGCCGCGCTCCAGCACGGTGGTCAGGCCGCTGCGATGCCGCACCGCCAGCCAGGCCATCGGGAATCCGGCGACGACGGCGGCGCCCGCGGCGAGCGCGCCGAGCTGCGCCGTGCTCCACAGCGCCGGCACCAGTGCGTCGACCGCCCACGCGTCGGCGGTGCTGTACGTGAGCCAGTGCCCGACGCTGTACGCCGGGACGCCGATCGCCAGCCCGAGCAGCCCCAGCAGCGCCAGGATCACCGGTGCCGTCCACCGGCCCAGGCGCACGGGGACCGCCGGCCGGGGCGTGCCCGAGCCGAGCCGGGCCGTGCGGACGCGGCCGCGCAGCAGCACCTCGATCGTCACGAACGCCAGGCAGCACACCACGAGCACGGCGGCGAGGACGTTCGCGGCCGTCGAGGCGAAGGTCGACTGGTACTGCGCGATGATCGCCGTCGCGAAGGTCGGATAGCGCAGCTGCTCGATCGCGCCGTACTCGGCCAGCAGGTGCAGCGCGACCAGCAGCGCCCCGCCGAGCAGGGCGGGCCGCAGCCGCGGCAGCACCACCCGGACGAACACGGACACCGGGCCGGAGCCGAGGGCCCGGGCCGACTCCTCGGTCGCGGGGTCCAGGCCGCGCACCGCCGCCGCGACCGGCAGCAGCACGAGCGGGTAGTACGACAGCGTCGCCACGATCGTCGAGCCGGTCAGCCCGTGGAGACCGGGCTGGACGGTGATCCAGGCGTAGCTGTTGATGAACGCCGGGATCGTCAGCGGGGCGGACAGGACCGCGAGCCACGCCGAGCGCCAGGGCAGCGACGTGCGTTCGACCAGCCACGCCAGGGCGGTGCCGAGCGCCACGCAGCCCGCCGTGGCCGTGCCGCACAGCGCCAGGGTGTTGCCGAGCAGCTCGGCGATGAGCGGCCGGAAGACGAGTGGTCGGATGCCGGACCAGCCGGCCTGGACCGAGTAGAACCCGATGAGCAGCAACGGGATCGCCGCGAACACCGCGACCGGGATGCACAGGGCGAGCAGGCGCAGCGGCGGCAGCGACCGCAGCCACCGTGCGGCGGCTGCGGTCGCTGCGTTGATGTGCGGCACGGACAACGGCTCAGATGAGTCCGGCCGTGGTCATCAGGTCGACGACCTTCTTGCTGTTGAGCTTCGAGGGGTCGACCTTCGGCGCGTTGAGCTCGGTCAGGGGCTTGAGCGCGGCGTTGGAGGCGACGTCCTTGCCGACCGAGTACTCGAACGAGGTGCCGGCGGCGAGCGCCGTCTGGGCTTCCTTGCTCGTGATGAAGTTGACCAGGGCCTGCGCCTCGGCCTGGTGCTTGCTCGACTTGAGCACGCCGCCACCGGAGATGCTGACGAACGCGCCGGGGTCGCCGTTGCCGAAGTACTGCAGCTTGACGTTCTTGCTGTTCTCCTTGGTCTTGGCCTGGTCGCCGTACCAGTAGTAGTGGTAGATGATCGCGGTGGTGGCGGTGCCGGCGTTGACCGCCTTCATCGCCGCGCTGTTGCCGGTGAACGCCTGGCCGTTGGCCTTCAGCGCGGCCAGCCACGCGCTCGTGGCCGCCTCGCCCTTGAGCTCGAGCATCGCGCTGACGATCGCCTGGAAGTCCGCACCCTTGGGGGCCGCGCCGTAGCGGTCCTTCCACTTCGGGTCCTGCAGGTCCATGATCGATTTCGGCAGGTCCGCCTCGCTGATCTTCTCCGGGTTGTACGCCAGGACGGTCGACCGTGCGGCGATGCCGACCCACTTGCCGGTGGACGGCGCGTACTCGGCGGGCACCTGCGCCAGGGTCGCCGGGTCGATCGGCACGAACAGGCCGGCGTTCTCGACCAGCGACATGGCCGGCGAGTTCTCGGTGAGGAACACGTCGGCGGGTGAGCCGGCTCCCTCGGCCACGAGCTGGTTGGCGATCTCCAGGTCGCTGCCCTGCCGGATCTGGACCTTGATACCGGTCTTGGCGGTGAACGCGTCGACCCAGGCCTTGGCGACGGTGTCGTGCTGCGCGTTGTACAGCATCAGCGTCACGTTGCGGTCGAGGGCGGCACCCGGCGAGGACGAGGCGCCCGCCGGCTCCGGCGCGCCGTCACCGCAGGCGGCCAGGAGCGTGAGCACGACCGGCACGGCAAGCACCGGCAGCAGGCGGCGGCGGACACCGACACGGTTGATCAACACAGAGGGTTCCTTCGGTAAGGATCGGCGCATATGAAGGTTAGGCTTGCCTAAATCACCCTGCCGGTGCTTCCATATGACGCCAACCCCCCAAAATGTGGGGGCCTGCGAAGGAGCCGATCTGACCATGCGGTCCGTCGCGCGTCGCGCGCCCACCAGGGCCGTCCTTCTCGTCGACGACCACCGCGTCTTCGCCGAGGCGCTCGCGTTCGCGCTCGACGCCCAGCCGGATCTGCACTGCGCGGCCGTTGCCGGCTCGGTGCGCGGCGCCCTCGACGCGGCCGCGGCCTGCGACTTCGACGTGGCCGTCGTCGACGTGAACCTGCCCGACGGCGGTGGGCTCAGCGTCGTCGGGCAGTTGCGAGCGCTGCGCCCGGCCGCCCAGCTGATCGTCCTGACCGGCCACGACCAGCCCGGTCTCGCCGAGCGCGCCCGGCGCGCCGGTGCCGACGCGTTCCTGCCCAAGGACGACGCCCTGCACAGCGTGCTCGACGCGATCCGCGGCGCCGACGGACCCTCGCCGCCCGATCCCGCCGACGTTCCCCGGCTCAGCCCGCGCGAGCGCGAGGTGCTCGCACTGCTCGCCTCCGGCCAGGACGCGACGCGGATCGCGGGCGCGCTGGAGCTGTCGGTCCACACGGTCCGCGACTACATCAAGACCATCCGGACCAAGCTCGGCGTGCAGTCGCAGCTCGACGCCGTGCTGACCGCCGACCGGCTCGGCCTTCTGGCGCGCGCGGACCGCTTCCGATGAGCGGGGCGCCCGCCCGGGCCGCTCGGCGCCGGGCCCTGCTGCGGCACGCCGCCCTCACCGGGCTCGCCGCCGCCGTGGTCACGGCCGGGTCGACGGCCGGCGCCTGGCGGACCGGGCAGCAGCAGACCGGCCGCGACGCGACGCAGGTGTCGAAGACCGTCGCGGACGCGGTGATCACGAGCCTCGCGGAGTACGACTTCGCCAGGCCCGCCGGGTACGACCGCACGGCGGTCCTGGACCGCCTGGACCCGTTCCTGCGCTCCGGCACGCTCTACCGGGTCAAGCTGTGGATCGTCGACGGAGACCTGGCCCGGATCGTCGTCTCGGACGTGCCCGGCCTGGAGGGCACGACGCGGATCCGGGACACCGAACCGCTGCGGTCGATCGGCTCGGGCGGGCTGGGCAGCCACGACGTTCCCGACGACGGTGAGCACCGCTACGAGGCGGCCCACCGCCGCGGGCTGCGGGAGGCCTTCCTGGACTTCCGCGACGCCGCGGGCAACTCGATGAGCCTCGAGGCGTACGTGCCGGTCAGCCCCCAGACCCTCACCGCGGTCGCGACGCAGCTGCCGCCACTGCTGGCCGGCGTGCTCGGCCTCGGCCTGGCCACGTTGCCGCTGAGCCTGGCCGCGGCGCGCCGGGCGCGGCAACGCGCCGAGCGCGACGCCGCCCTGGCCACGCTGGCGATGACGGCGGCCGAACGGGAGCGCCGCGAGCTCGCCCAGCGGCTGCACGACGGGCCGATCCAGCAGCTGGCCGCCGCCAACGTCGTGCTGTCCGTGGACCCGGCGGCGCCGCTGGCCCGCACCATCGTCCGGGACAGCATCCGCGACCTGCGCACGCTCACCGACGACATCCTGCCGCAGACGCTGAGCGCCGCGGAGCTGGCGAGCCGGCTGCCGGCGCTGCTGCGCGCCGCCGTGCCGGACGCCGTCGCGCTCGACGTGCGCGTCACGGGCGACGAGCGCCCGCCGGACCTGACCGACGGCCACGCGCTGCTCATCGCCCGCAGCGCCCGCGAACTGGTCCGCAACGCCGTCCGGCACGGCCGCCCCGGCACGGTCACCGTCGCGCTCACGATCGCCGACCCGCTGCGCCTGACCGTCCACGACGACGGCGTGGGCTTCGACCCGCGGCAGCCGCCGGCGCCGGGCCACTTCGGCCTCGCGCTCATCGCACAGGCGGTCGCCGATGCGGGCGGGAACCTCGATGTCCGGTCGCGCCCGAACGCCGGCTGCACGGCAACCGTGCAGCTCCCCCTCGGGTGAATCATCGGGTGGTCCGCAGCACCCGGACCGCCACGAATCCGGCGTTCAGTGCCCGCCGCCCTACCATCGAGTCGTTGTCTTCGCTCGACCCACTCCGGCTGTCCCGCCCCACGGCGGAACCGACGTGTTCGAGAAGAGGACCGATGATGCGGGGACGCCTAGGTGCGTGGCTGGTACGGCTCAGTCCGCCGCCGCTCGCCATAGGGATCGTGGTCGGCGTCGGGTTCGTCGTCGTGGAGACCCTGCTCGTCTATCCGCTCCGGGAGCTCGCTCCCATCGGGGCCCTGGCCGTCGTCTACCTGCCCGGTGTGCTCGTCGTCTCCACGGTGTGGGGCCTGTGGCTGGGCGTGGCGACGTCGATCGCCAGCGGGCTCGCGCTCGACTACTTCCACACCCCGCCGGTCGGACGCTTCGAGGCGAACGACTGGCGGGACTGGCTCGCGCTGTCCGTGTACCTCATGGTCGCCGGGGTCGCCAGTTCGGTGGCGCAGCTGGCCCGCGCCCGGGCGGCCGAGACCAACGAACGGCGCCGGGAGACCGACGCGGTCGCCGACCTGACCCAGCTCATCCTCGGCGCCGAGGATGTGGGAGCGGTACTTCCCGAGGTCTCCAACCGGATCGCACGGGCGATGCAGCTGCCGTACGCGGCGATCGAGGTCGGCACGGTCCCGCCACGCGGGGACCGGATCCAGCTGCCGCTGCGGCCCGGCGCGCTCGTCGTGCCCGCCGACCTGCCGGACCGCGTCGTGGGACGGCTGCGGGACGGGGTCGTGCCCGGGCTCGCGACGGTGTTGCGGGCCGGCAGTTCGCTGCAGGAGAGCCGGACCGAGCTGCAGGCGCTCCTCACCCAGCAGGCGGCGCTGCGGCGGGTGGCGGAGCTCGTGGCCCACGGCGTCGCTCCCGCGGAGCTCACCGGCGCGGTCGCCGCCGAGGCGGCCGAGCTGTTCGGCGCGGACTCCACGGCGGTGCTGCACCGGGAGGGTCCCAGCACGGTGACCGTCGTCGCCGAGTACAACAGAAAGCCGGGCGCCGAGCCGATGCTGGGCAGGCGGCTCGACTCCTCCGGCGGCGTCGCCGGGCTGGTGCTGCGCGGCTCCCGTCCGGCCCGCCTGGACTCGTACGAGGGCAGCAGCGGCACGCTGGCCGACCTCGCCCGTGGTTTGGGCATCCACGCCTCGGTCGGCGCGCCGATCATCGTCGACGGCCAGGTCTGGGGCGCCCTCGTCGCCCTGTGGGGCCGGACCGGCCCGCCGCCACCCGGCACCGAGCACGAGCTCGCCCAGTTCACCGGGCTCGTCGCGACCGCGATCGCCAATTCGGAGAGCCGTGCGGAGCTCACCGCGTCACGAGCCCGGCTCGTCTTCGCCGCGGACGAAGCCCGCCGCGGCATCGAACGCGACCTGCACGACAGCGTGCAGCAACGGCTCATCTCGCTCGGGCTCGAACTGCGCTTCGCCGAGGCGCTGGTGCCCAAGGAGCTCGGCGAGCTGCGGTCCCGGCTGCTGGACACCGCCGCGGGGCTGTCCGGCGCCTTCGACGACCTCCAGCGGATCGTCCGCGGCATCCATCCGGCGCTGCTCTCCCAGGGTGGCCTGGGCCCCGCGATCAAGGCGCTCGCGCGCCGCTCCCCGGTCCCGGTGGCGGTCAACCACGCGCCGAACCGTCGCCTGCCCGCCTACGTCGAGGTCGCCGCCTACTACGTGGTCTCCGAGGCACTCGCCAACTCCGCAAAGCACGCCGGCGCCTCGATGATCGACGTGGACCTCGACATCGTCGCCGACGGATCGGGCCCGGACGGAGCAGCGCAGGGCGAGGTCCTCAGCGTGACCGTCCGCGACGACGGCACCGGTGGTGCGGATCCGCGTCAGGGCTCCGGCCTGGCCGGGGTGCGCGACCGCGTCGAGGCACTCGGCGGCACGCTGTTGCTGACCAGCCCGCCCGGCTGCGGCACGTCCCTCAGCGTGCGACTGCCCACGGGTGGCCAGGACCGGCCGGGTGCGGAGGCCGACTGGCCGAATGGAACCGGCGCGGCAGCCGGTCAGAGGTAGCTGACGCCGGTCAGGTCCTCGGCCGCCGCCCAGAGCCGCTCACCGACGGCCGGATCGGCCGCCTCCCGGCTGAGCCGGGCCTCGGTGACCCGGCCGCGCGTCTCCCAGAGCCCGGACGGGCCGAAGAACTGGCCGCCGCGCACACCGGGCTCGGTCGCGGCGCGCAGCTGCGGCAGCGCGCCCTGCTCCACCGACTGGGTGGCCAGCAGGCCGAGCCACGCGACCACCTGGCCGAGCCGGCCACGGTGCTCCCAGGCGCGCGGCGTCAGGTTGGTGCGGGTGAGACCGGGGTGGGCCAGCGCGCTGACGATCGGCGATCCGGCGGCGCGCAGGCGGCGGTCCAGCTCGACGCCGAAGACCGTGGTGGCGAGCTTCGACCGGCCGTAGGCGGCAGCGGCCCGGTAGTCACGCTCGAACATCAGGTCGTCGAAGTCGAGGTGTGCGTTCTTGTGGGTGATCGAGCTGAGACTGACCACCCGGGGTTCCCGCGCCGCGGCCAGCTTGCCGAGCAGCAGGCCGGTCAGCGCGAAGTGGCCCAGCATGTTGGTGCCGAGCTGCAGCTCGAAGCCGTCGGCGGAGGTTCGGCGCGGGCCGAGCAGCACCACGCCGGCGTTGTTGACCAGCAGGTCGATCGCCGGGTGGTCGGCGGCCAGCTTCGCGGCGAACGCGCGAACCGAGTCGAGGGAGGCCAGGTCCAGCTCGCGCACCTCGACGCCGCCGCCGATCCGGCGGGCCGCCTCCTCGCCGGCCGCGGTGTTGCGGACGGCGAGCACGACGTGGGCGCCGTGCCGGGCCAGCTCCGTCGCGGTGACCAGGCCGAGGCCCGAGTTGGCGCCGGTCACGACGGCGAGCCGGCCGTGCTGGTCGGGGATGCGGTCGGCGGTCCATCCGGTCATCGGCTGCTCCTGGGGCTGTCGGGACGGTCGACCGACGACGCTACGAGCACCGCGGGCCGGTTCCGTCGTTCCCGGTTGCCTAGGTCTGCGGGACCTACCTTGGGCCCCCGGCGAGGCGGCACACTTGCGGCATGACCCATCCGTACGCCCGTGAGCTCGGTGACTTCCTGCGCGCCCGGCGCAGCAGGCTGCGACCGCACGACGTCGGCCTGGAGCCGGGCGGCCGGCGCAAGGTCACCGGGCTGCGGCGCGAGGAGCTGGCCCTGCTGGCCGGGCTGAGCACCGACTACTACCAGCGGATGGAGCAGGGCCGGGAGGTACGCCCGTCCGACGACGTCCTGGACGCGCTCGTCGAAGCGCTCGGCCTCGACGACGAGGAACGCCGGCACCTGTTCGCCCTGGCCCACGCCGCTCGCCGGCCGATGCCCGCCCGGGTGGACCACGGTCCGGAACGGGTGCCGGACAGCACCCGGCGGCTGCTGCGGGTGATGGACACCCCGGCGGTCGTGCTCGGCCGGCACCTCGACCTGCTCGCCTGGAACCCGATGGCGGAGGCGCTGCTCGGCGACCCGGACGCCTACCCGCCCGACCGGCTCAACATGCTCCTGCTGCTGTTCGACGACGCGCTGACCGGCGAGCGGAGCTGCCCGGACTGGGAGCGGCAGGCCCTGGACTACATCGGCATGCTGCGCGCCGCCGTCGCCACCGACCCCACCCATCCGCGCGCCACCGCGATCGTCGGTGAGCTGAGCATCCGCAGCGCCGAGTTCCGGCGGCTGTGGGCCCGCCACGACGTCCGCGCGTCGGTCAGCGGTACCAAGACCTTCCGGATCCCCGAGGTCGGCGACATCGTCCTGGACTGGGACACCTATCCGCTGCCGGGCAACCCCGGCCCGGTCATGCTGGTCTTCACCGCCGAGCCGGACAGCGCCGACGCCGACCGCCTGCGGATCCTGGCGTCGTTGCACGCGACCCGCTCCGCGCACCGGCACCCGCCGCCGCGGCCCTGAGCGGGTGGCTGTTCAGCCGAGCCGTCAAGGGCCGGCCAGCTGGTCGCGGCGACGGCTCAGGTACGCGATCTCGGCGGTGTTGCCGGCCAGCGCGATGGCCCGGTCGTACGCCGCCCGCGCCTGCGCGCTGCGGCCCAGCCGGCGCAGCAGGTCGGCCCGGGCGGCGTGGAAGGCGTGATAGCCCGCCAGCGGCAGACCGTCGACCTCCGCCAGCGCGACCTGCGGCCCGTCGAGCTCGGCGACCACGATCGCCCGGTTGAGCCGCACGATCGGCGAGGGGTCGACGCGGACCAGCTGGTCGTAGAGCGCGAGCACCTGCGACCAGTCGGTGTCGCGGACGTCGGGGGCATCGGTGTGGACGGCGTTGATCGCGGCGAGGATCTGGTACCGCCCCGGCGCCTGACCGGAGGCGATGCGCGCGCGGACCAGCGCGTGACCCTCGGCGATCAGCTCGCGGTCCCAGGCGCCGCGGTCCTGCTCGCCGAGGGCGACGAGCTCACCGCTCGCCGCCACCCGCGCGGCCCGGCGGGCATCCGTCAGCAGCATCAGCGCCAGGAGTCCCGCGACCTCGCCGTCCGTCGGCATCAGGTCACGGACCAGGCGGGTCAGCCGGATCGCCTCGGCGGTCAGGTCGCTGCGAACCGCCTCCTTCCCCGGGTCCGAGGCCAGGTAGCCCTCATTGAAGATCAGGTAGAGGACGGCGAGCACCCCGGCCACCCGAGCCGGAAGGTCCGCGCGTGACGGCACGCGATAGGGGATCCTCGCCGCCTTGATCTTCTCCTTCGCGCGGGTGATCCGCCGACCCATGGCGGCCTCCTGGACCAGGAAGGCACGCGCGATCTCGGGCACGGTGAGCCCGCCGACCATCCGCAGCGTCAGCGCGATCCGCGCCTCCGTGGACAGGGCGGGATGGCAGCAGGTGAAGACGAGGCGGAGCCGGTCGTCGTCGATGGCGCCGAGCGGTTCGGGGGTGTCGGAGAGCATCAGCGCCTCCTTGTGCTTCTCCTCGCGCCTGGCCTCGCGCCTGAGCCGGTCGATGGCCTTGCGGTGGGCGGTGGTGGTGAGCCAGGCGCCGGGATTCGGCGGGACGCCGCCGGCCGGCCAGTGCTCGACGGCGGCCGCGAACGCCTCGGCGGCCATCTCCTCGGCGATGTCAAGGTCGCCGATGCGCCTGGCCAGGGTCGCGACCACCCGGCTCCACTCCGCACGGTGGACCCGGGTGATCACCTCACCGACGTCGGTCATTCGCCCAGGAACGGCCGGAGCTCGACCCTGCGGTTGCAGTGCTTCGACCCGAGAGCGGCGAGCCGCAGCGCCACGTCGAGGTCGGGGGCATCGACGATCCAGAAGCCGATGATGTGCTCCTTCGACTCGACGTAGGGCCCGTCGGTGAACACGGGCTCCCCGTCGCGGCCGTCGACGACGGTGGCCGTGCCGGGCGACGCGAGGCCGCCGGCGAAGACCCAGTTGCCGTCGGCCTGGAGCTGCTCGTTGAAGACGTCGATCGCGGCCATCTCCTCCGCGGTGGCGCGGCCACCCGTCTCGTCGAGCACGGACATCAGGTACTGCGCCATCGGAATCGTCTCCTGTCGTCGGGCGGCCGCTCCTCGGGCCGCCGGTCACCCCCGCTACGAACGCCGCTGCCCCGATCCGACACGCTCCGCCGAAATTGTTCGAGGGGTCCCCGCACGGCGGGCGATCGGACGCGATGGTGGGGGTGTTTGTGCTGATTCGCGGCCTAGATGCTACGTCGTCGCCGGCAGGGTCCGCGTGCCGGCTGCTACGGTGCGGGCATGTGGGCTCCCGGGTCCTGCCCGGCGGAGCCGCCGGCGCTGGTGGCGACGTTGCCGGTGCCGGACGCGTGGCACGAGTCGTACCTGCCGCCGGCAATCAGCGGGGGCCTGCTGCTCGCCGCGGGAGGGCCTGCGCCCGGCGCGGCGGGTGACGCCGGGCCGGACCTGGTCGCCCTGGTCGCGCTCGACGTCGTCGCGGCGGTGGAGCGGTTCCGGGTGTCGATGCCGCTCGCGGTGCGGGGCGCCGAGGGCAGCCAGGTGGGCCTGCCGCGCCCGCTGCCGGACGGCCGCATCCTGTTGCCCGTGTACCGCTGGGACGAGTCGTTCACCGTGTACCTGATCGACGCGGACGGGCGGATCCTGCGCGAGGACGACCTCGCCGCGGGCCGGGAGGTCGAGCTGGACGTGTACGGCGCCGACGTCGGGGTCAAGCTCTGGCAGGAGCCGCTCGCGGTGGGTGCCGACGCCTACCTCGCGTCCTGGGTGTACCGCGCCAGATCGTGGCACCTGCAGTGCCGGGACCTCGCGACCGGGGCGGCCCGCTGGGAGGCGCCGGAGCGGGTCATCGTCGTGGCCGGGGAGGTTGCCGTCACCGAGGCCGAGCCCGAGCGGCCCGGGGTCGGCGGGACGGTCGTCGGCCGGGCGGTCGCCGACGGTACCGAGCGATGGCGGCTCCCACCGGCGCCGATCTTCCCGGAGCGGGCCCGCTCGTTCGGCGCGGTGGTGGGCGACTCGCTGGTGCTGGTGGACCGCGGGCGCCGGCTCGCCGCGGCCGCGCTGCGCGAGGAGGCGATCGTCGCCCGCGCGATGGAGCTCGACGTGGAGCCCGACCGGATCGACTTCGACGACCTGGCCCGAGCCTGGGAACGCGAGCATCCCCCGCCCGGGGAGGACCTGGTGGGGTACGACCTGACCGGCGGGCACGAGCGTTGGCGGTACCCGGTGGAGGGCGAGATCGTCTCGGTCGCCGCGGGACCCGCGGCCGTCCGCGCCGTGACCGTCGACGCCGCGCGGCGCTGCCGGCTGGAACGGATCCGGCTGGACGGCCAGCACGCGCACCGCGACGAGCCGGTCACCCTCGACGCCGGCGACGAGCCGCCGGCGATCGCGTACGTCGACGACGCCCACCTGCTGCTGGCGAGTGCCACCGAGCTGGTGTGCGTGTCGACGCCCGCACCGCGGACGGTCCGGTGGCGTCTCCCGCTGCCGGACAGTCCGCTGGTACCCCGGCCGAACCCCGGCGACCGCCGGATCCTCGCCGCGTCGATCGCCGTCACGCGGCGCCGCGTCGCCGTCCGCGGCTTCGACGCGGTACGCATCTACGCCGGGTAGCGGGCCTGCCCGGGCCGGCGGCTCACGTGCTCCCCCGCGCCGCACGGGGCGGGATACCGGGAGGATTCCGGGTAGACGTGCCGAGGCCGACTGTCGAACCTCGTGGGGGGCCGCATGAGCACGCCGACGACCGGCTCGCACGCCGGTATCACCCCGAACCTCTTCGGCATCGCGTATGGTACGGCCGGCCTCGCGGTCGGCTGGCGGTACGCCGCGCAGACGGGGCTGGCCCCGGCGCTCGTGTCCGACATCCTGTTCGCCATCGCCGCCCTGGCCTGGCTCGCGCTGCTGGCCGGCTACGTCGCACAGGTGCCGCGCCGGCCCGGGCGCTGGCGCGCCGAGCTGGCCCATCCGGGATATGGGCCGTTCGTCTCGCTGATTCCGATCGTCGGCATGCTCCTGGCGATCGGCCTGCTGCCGAGCAGCCCGGCCGCCGGACGCTGGCTGCTCGGGGTGTTCATCGTCGCCACGATCGCCGTGGCCGGCTGGATGACCGGCCAGTGGGTCATCGAGGGCCTCAAGCCGGAACAGCTGCACCCCGGGTACGTGCTGCCCGCCGTCGCGGGCGGGCTCATCGCGGCCATCGGCGCCGCCCTGGCCGGCTGGCCCGGGCTGGCCCGGACGTTCTTCGGCCTCGGCCTGCTGTCGTGGCTGTTCATCGAGTCGATCATCGTTTCCCGGCTGTACCTGCGGGGACCGCTGCCCCCGCCGTTACGTCCGACCCTGGCGATCGAGGCGGCGCCGCCCGCCCTCGCCGGCCTGGCCTACCTGGCCATCACGCACGGCACGGTCGACGCCGTCGCCTTCGCACTCGGCGGCTACACGCTGCTCGCCGTCCTCGTCCAGGTGCGGCTCATCGGGTTGTACCGCAAGCTGCCCTTCACCCTCGGCTTCTGGGCGTTCGCCTTCCCGTACGCCGCCGTCGCCACCTTCACGCTGCACTGGATCGAGTACGCGCGGCCGCCGGGGTACCGCATCTGGTCCTGGATCGTGATCCTGGCGATCAGCGCGTTCATCGCCGCCCTCGCCGTACAGTCGGTCGTCACCCTCGCCCGCCACCGGCTACCGCGAGAACGCCTGCGCCTGACCCATTGACACTGCCGCAACGACCAAGCCGGTTGTTCGAAGCCCGGTTCGCACCGTGTTGACGCACGATCCAGCACGGGTGCGGCCGGCAAGATGACCGCCGTTCTGGGAGTCCTCCTGCGGTGTGGAGGCGGCGGTCGCGTTCGTGCGGCCTCATGCCGGTGCCGGTGACCGCAACGCGCTGCGTTGCCTGGCTTCCCCGCTCCTGGCCCGACCCGTGGGCGGGCGTCTCGGCGGGTTGAGGCGACTCGTTCGGCCGCCTGGGCCCCGGGTCCGAGGGTTCGCCGTCGCCCCGGTCGTCCTTGGCGTAGGTCGAGCCGTGCCCGCGACGGCCGGCCCTCCGGTCACGTTCCAGCACGTGGACGTCACGCGGCGTTGGTATCTGTCGCCTCTTGTGCGAGTCCGTTGCCTGGAAGGCGGCGGGCGGCAGTCATTGATGGTTATTGACAACAAGGTTTCCAGTCAAGCACCATGCTGAGAGCGCTCTCACGCCGCTACGTAGGGCGTGAACAGACCTGTCCGCCAACCGCTCCGCCCCCGCCCACTGCTCGAGAAGGGCACACTCGCTGTGGAGATCCAACAAGAACGCACAGGCCGCAAGTTCCGCGGCCGCACCATGCTGCTCGCCGGCGCGGGCGCTGCCGTGGTGCTCGCCGCCTCGATCGCGGCACTGCCCAACGCCGGGGCGTCGGTTCCGCCCACCCCGGCCGGCTGGACCCAGATCTTCGCGGACGACTTCAACGGTTCCGCGAACACCGGCGTCAACACCGGCAACTGGCTCTACGACATCGGCCACGGCTACCCCGGCGGCGCGGGCAACTGGGGCACCGGCGAGATCGAGTACATGACCAACAGTACGCAGAACGTCTACCTCGACGGCAACGGCAACCTCGCCATCAAGCCGATCCGCGACGGCGCCGGCAACTGGACCAGCGGCCGCATCGAGACCCAGCGCACCGACCTCGCCGCCCCGGCGGGCGGCAAGCTGCGGGTCGAGGCCCGCATCCAGCAGCCGAACGTCAACACCTCCAACGGCGCCGGCTACTGGCCCGCCTTCTGGATGCTGGGCGCGGCGGCCCGCGGCACCGGCGCGACCGGCTGGCCGGGCATCGGCGAGATCGACATTCTGGAGAACATCAACGGTCGCCCCTCCGTGTTCGGCGCCCTGCACTGCGGGACCAACCCGGGCGGCCCGTGCAACGAGACCACGGGCATCGGCAGCGGCGAGCGCGCCTGCGGGGGCTGCAACACCGGCTTCCACACCTACGCGGTGGAGCAGGACCGCAGCACGTCGCCGGAGCAGATCCGGTGGTACCTCGACGGCAACAACTTCTTCACCATCAACGCCAACCAGGTCGACGCGACCACCTGGAACAACGCCACGCACCACGGGTTCTTCATCATCCTCAACGTGGCGATCGGCGGCGGCTTCCCGGCCGCGTTCGGCGGCGGCCCCTACGCCTCCACCGTGTCCGGCGTGCCGATGATCGTCGACTACGTCGCCGCCTACACGGCCGGTGGCGGTGGCGGCGGAACCACACCGCCTCCGACCGGCGGCAAGGCCGTCAAGGGCCCGGGCGGCCTCTGCCTCGACGTCCGCTCCTCCAACAGCGCCAACGGTACCCCCGTCCAGCTCTGGGGCTGCAACGGCACCGGCGCGCAGCAGTGGACCTACGTCGAGGCGGGCAGCACGCTGCGCGCGTTCGGCAAGTGCCTGGACATCCCGGGCGGCTCCACCGCCAACGGCGCGAAGGTCCAGCTCTGGGACTGCAACAGCACCGCGGCCCAGGTCTTCATCCACCGCTCCGACAACACCTACTACAACCCGCAGGCCAACAAGTGCCTTGACGACCCGAACGGGTCGACGACACCGGGCATTCAGATGCAGATCTGGGACTGCAACGGCAGCGGCGCGCAGAAGTTCACGCTGCCGCAGTGACGCCAACCCTTGGGCCGGCCCGGCACGGCGCCGGCCCAAGGGCCGTACCAGCCGACCGCGTTGCGGTGTGCCGGTCCGTCCGAGACGCTCGGGCGGGCCGGCACCCGGGGCTCAGGCCACGCGCTGCCCGCGCGCCTTGGCGTACCGGTTGGTGGGCGGCAGGAACAGCAGCACGACCGCGGCGAGGCCGAGCACGATCGCCGCCCCGCCCAGTGCCTTGGTCGCGCCGGGTGCCACGTCCGAGATCATGAGACCGTTGGCGCACAACCCGCCCAGCAGGAGCACGGTCAGGACGATGCGCGCCCACAGGGCCCCGTTGCGCACAGCGAGCGCGATGCCGAGCACCAGCACCGCCGACACCAGGCCCGTCACACCCCGGACGACGAGCGTGTTCGCGGCCTCGTCGACCACGCTGGCGGTCAGCTCGGATCCCAGCAGGGACTCGGTGTCCTCGCCCAGGATGTCGCTGGCGGTGCGCGCCGCCAGGTCGTGCGCCTTGACGATGAGCAGCACGGATCCGACGACGCTGAACAGGCCGGCCAGGAGGGCGCCGAAGAAGCCGAACGTGAGGGTGGCGGGGCGGGTCGATGGGACTGCGGCATACGCGGCGACGGCGGTCGGTTGGACCGGCTGATGACCGGTGTTGGACATCTGCACTACTCCCTGTTCCTCGACGGACCGGGGCCCTGGAGCGGACCGCACGGCCGGCCCGCCGATCGGCAGGCCCGTCGAAGCTAGGATTCGGCCGCCGCGCATGAATGGGGAAGACCACCCATGTTGACCGGACCGTCGTGAACAGACGGTCCCGACGCGTCGACCCCGGGACTCACCGCCACCCTCGGGGCGGGCGACAGTCGCTGCCAGGCCCAATCTGGGGAGTTGTCCCCAAGCCGCCGGCCGGTGGGGTTCCTAGCGTCAACGGCCGTGAGCAACGATTGGACCGTCGTGGACGAGGGCTGGGGCCGCCAGGCCGTGCCCTTCGCCACGCTCAGCGAGCCGGGCAACTGCCGGGAGTACGTCTCGGTACACCATCGGCTGGGAATCGGCCAGGACGACCGGCTCCTCGACGTCGCCTGTGGTGCCGGCCTGGCGTTGGAACTGGCCGCGTTGCGCGGCGCGACGTGCGCGGGCATCGACGCGTCGCCGCGACTGGTGGCCGTCGCCCGTGACCGCTCCCCGCACGCCGACATCCGGGTCGGCGACATGCATGACCTGCCGTGGCCGGACGCCAGTTTCGATGTCGCGACCAGTTTCCGGGGCATCTGGGGTACCACACCGGAAGCGCTGCCGGAGCTGCTGCGGGCTCTCGTCCCGGGTGGTCGGCTGGGAATGACGGTGTGGGGCCACATCAAGGCCTCCCCCGGCGCCTGGGCGCTCAAGCCGTTTCGCGCCGCGTCGCCGCCCAAACTCGCCAACCAGGCGGCGATGCAGTTGGGCCGGCCGGGTGCGGCGGAGGATCTGCTGGCCCGCGCCGGCTTCGTCGACATCGAACGATTCGAGGTTCCCTTCGCGTGGGAGTTCGCGGATCCGCCGACCTACGCCCGCACCATCGCCGCCACCGGGCCGGCCTACGAGGCCATCCAGCACACGGGCGAGAAGGCATTTCTGGCCGAAGCGGTCCGGTGCGCGACCGCGCACGTCCGTGCGGGGCTGCCGCTGCGGGCCGAGATCGCCGTCACGGGGTTCATCGCCAGGAAGGCGGGCTCGTGACGGACCCCGGATTCCTGTTCGTTGCGTTGCGCGTCGCCTTCTCGTCGGTCAACGGGGCGCTCGGTGTCCGGCCCGACGCCTTCTTCCGCGAGTCGGCACCGCAGCCGGTGCTCGACGCGGTCACGTTCGGCCGCCCCGTCGCAAGTTAGGGATGTTTCCCGATACCGCACGCCGCAGCGGCGGCGACAGTTATCGCGGTGGTGCCGTCCCGGGGGTGACGGCACGAGTCGCGCCAATCGAGAGGAATTGAACATGATCAGTGCGCCGTCCGAATTGGAGCTGCTCAAGGCACGCCAGCAGCTCACCTGGGCAAGCGGTGACTACGGCCGGATCGCGTGGATCACGGTGCCGGTGGCAGAGGCGCTGGTTGATGCGGTGGAGCTGCGGCCGGGTGCGGCCGTGCTCGACGTCGCCACCGGAACCGGCCACGCGGCCCTCGCCGCCGCCCGGCGGTTCTGCGCCGTGACCGGCCTGGACTACGTCCCTGACCTGCTGCAGACCGCCCGCGCGCGGGCGCAGGCCGAGGGTCTGCGGATCGACTTCGTCGAGGGCGACGCCGAGGAGCTGCCGTTCGACGACGACAGCTTCGACTTCGTCCTTTCCGCCATCGGCGTCATGTTCACCGCCGATCACCACCGGGCCGCGCGGGAACTGCTGCGGGTGTGCCGTCCCGGCGGCGACATCGGCCTGGCGAGCTGGACCCCGGACGGGTTCGTCGGCGAGATCCTCAAGATCGCCGGCAAGTACGCCCCGCCGCCGCCCGCCGCCCGGCCCGCCACCCGCTGGGGCACCGAGGACTTCATCACAGAGCTGCTCGGTCCCGAAGCGGCGAGCCTCACCTTCGAAGCGGCGTCGGTGCGGCAGCGGTTCCTGTCGGCCGGGCACTTCGCGGACTTCTTCATCACCCACTACGGCCCGACGCACAAGGTGGCCGAGCGGCTGGACGAGGACGAACTGCGGAACTTCCGCTCGGACCTGCTCGCCCTCGCCGAGGGCGCGAACGTCTCCACCGACGAGACCGTCGCCGCGGACTGGGACTATCTGATCGCCCGTGCCGTGACCGCGTAGGCGGGCTCGCCGCGTGGGACTCCTGCCGCCGCCCCGGTGCCGTCGGACCGGTCGCGGCGGCAGGTCTTCCACTCCGTACGAACGAAACCTTGAGCGCAGCGGGAGGGGCTTTGGCGACGGAGCTGTGGGAGCGGGCCGGCGCCCTGGACACCCTGGACCGCCAGGCGCACGACGCGGTGCACAGCGGCCGCATCGTGCTCGTGGCGGGCGAGGCCGGGATCGGCAAGTCGGCCCTGGTGCTGGAGTTCGCCCGGCGCTGCGGCCCGCCGGCGCGGATGCTGTGGGGCGCGTGCGATCCGCTGGTCACCCCGCGTGCCCTCGGCCCGTTGCACGACATCGCCCGGCAGACGGGCGGCCAGCTCGCTGAACGGCTGCGTACGGGTACGTCGGCCGACGACGTGTTCGCCGCGGTGCTGACCGAGTTGTCGGGGCCGCAGCATCGCCGCCGCCTGACCGTTTTCGTCCTCGAGGACGTCCATTGGGCCGACGAGGCAACGCTCGACCTCCTGCTGTTCCTCGGCCGCCGGCTGGACCGGCTGCCGGTCCTGCTGATCGTGACCTTCCGCGACGACGAGATCGGTGCCGTGCATCCCTTGCGGCGCGCGCTTTCCGCGCTGCCGCAAGCCTCGGTGCGGCGGGTGGCGCTCGCCCCGCTGTCCGCCGACTGTGTTGCCGAGAAGGCGCGGGCCGCCGGCCGGGACCCGGCACTGGTCGGCCGCCTGACCGGTGGCAATCCGTTGCTGCTGACCGAGTTGCTGGCCTCGGATCGCGGCGGGATTCCCGACAGCGCCAAGGACCTGATCCTGTACCGCCTGGCCGGCCTGTCCGAAGGCGCACGGCGCCTGGCGTACCTGATCGCGGTGATTCCCACCAGGGCCGAGCGAGCCGTCTTCGCCAAGCGCGTCGCGCTGGTCAACGAGTGCGTGGCGGCGGGGGTGCTGGTCAGCGACGGCGGCGATGTGGCGTACCGGCATGAGCTGTTGCGCACCGCGGTGGAGGACTCGCTGGTCGCCGCGCACCGCGAAGAGCTGCACCGGCACGCCCTGGAACTGCTCAGCGACAGCCCTGGCGTGGACCCCGGCCGGCTGGTCCACCACGCCCGCCTGGCTCACGACGCGGAGGCGGTCCTGCGCTACGGGCGCATCGCCGCCGAGGAGGCCGCACGACAGGGCGCGCACCGGGAGGCGGCCGACCACTACCGGGCCGCCGCCTTCCACGCCCACCGGCTGCCCGCCCGCGATCGGGCGGCGCTGCTGGAGGCCTACGCCACGGAGGCGTACCGCGTCGGCCGCATGGAGGAAGGGCTGCGCGCCCGGCAGACCGCGCTGGCGCTGCGCCGCGAACTCGGCGAGCCCCTGCGGGTCGGCGAGAACCAGCGGTGGATCTCGCGGATGGCGTGGTTCGCCGGCGACGCCGGGCAGGCCCGCAAGTCCGCCGCCGACGCCGTCCAGACGCTGCTGGCCCTGCCGGAGGGACCCGAGCTGGCGATGGCGATCAGCAACCAGTCGCAGCTGCACATGCTGGCGTACGAACTGGACGAGGCGATCGAGCTCGGAACCCTGGCCCGGTCGGTCGCCGATCGGGTCGGCGACCGGCCGACCGCCGTTCACGCCATGGTCAACGTCGGCACCGCCGAGCTCGCGATGGGTCTGCCGGGAGCGGCCAAGCGGCTGCTGCAGGTGCACGAGACGGCGACTGAACTGGGTTTTCTCGACGAGGCCGCGCGGGCGCTGACCAACCTGGCCGGTGTCACCTCGGGCGAACTGGCCGAGTACGCCGAAGCCGAGCCGATCGCCGACCAGGCGCTGACGTTCGCCCTGGAGCACGAGACGGACGCCATCTACGGGCTGGTGCTGGGCTATCGCGCGACGATCCGGTTCGGGACCGGCGACTGGCCCGGCGCGCTCAGCGACGCCGACGAGTCGCTGGCCCGGTCGGCGGGCGGGGTGAACGCGGTCCTCCCGCTGGTGGTCCGGGGGCGGATCCAGGCCGCCCGAGGCCATCGCGCTGCGTTGTCCACATTGGACGATGCTCGGCGGCACGCGTCCGCCGTCGGCGACCTGCAATCGATTGTCCCCGTCGCGGTGGCACGATCGGAGTTCTTCCGCTGGAACGGAGACCTGGCGCGCGCCCGCGGCGAGGCCGAGCACGGGCTGCGGCGGCTGTTGCAGGTGCGGCACCGCTTCCATCTCGAGGAGCTGGCATACCACCTGTGCCAGGCGGGCGGGCAACCGCCACCCGGCCTCAACCCCGCCAATCCCTACGCCCGGCTGATCGCCGGCGACTGGGCGGGTGCCGCGAACGAGTGGCACCGGCGGGGCAACCTGTACGGCCGGGTCGAGGCCATGGCGTGCGGTGACGAAGCCGCGGCGGTGGAGGCGCTGCTGCTGCTCGACGAGATCGGCGCGACCGCCGCGGCGTCCCACCTGCGTGGCCGGATGCGCCGGCGTGGGTTCGCCAAGGTGCCCCGGGGGCCCCGCCGGGCCACCGCGGCCCATCCCGACGGCCTGACCCCGCGCCAGGCGGACGTGCTCGAGCTACTCGCACTGGGGCTGACCAACGCCGAGATCGCCGACCGCCTCACGTTGTCCCACAAGACAGTCGACCACCACGTGTCGGCGATCCTGGCCAAGCTCGCGGTGAGCAGCCGCAGCCAGGCCGCGGCCAGGCACTGGCAGACGCGCCGCAGTGGTGGGCCGATCATTCCGACGGGGTGACGCCTTCGCCCCGGTCCGGCGTTTCGGGTCAGCGACTCGCGCAGTTTCACTCGGACCTGCGTTTGACACATCCGGCATTCCGCGCAAGTCTGGGCTGGTAGGGCGGGCCCCATCACATCCGCGGCCCCGCACGGCCGGGCGCTGCACGTCCGTGGCGCCGTGCCTCGCATTGCTGCCAATCTGGAGGAGCAACTTCGTCATGGTTTTGTTGACCGACCACGCAGTGACAGCCATCCAGACCCTTACCGCCCAGCCCGGTGCACCGGAGGGCGGCGGCCTTCGCATCGCCGCCGACGAGACCCGCGGGTCGCTGCGGCTGAGCCTGGCGCCCAGCCCGGCGCAGGGTGACGCGGTCGTGGAGGCGTCCGGCGCCCGGCTGTTCCTGGACCAGACGGCCACCGAGGCGCTCAACGACAAGACGCTGGACGCCGTTGCCGACAACGAGGGGCAGATCGAGTTCACCGTGACGTAGTCGTCCGGCTGACCACGGGCCGTCGTGTTCCTGGACGGTCCTGAACACACCCGGGGTGCGCCGGACTGGTGCGCCCCGGGCCGGTCTGCCGAAGAGACCCGTTGCCGGCGCCGGCCCTCGACAGTGCCGCTCAGCGGGCCCGCTTCGCCGCCCGCTTGCGCGGCGGCGTCAACAGGTCGGCGATCGCCGCGATCGTCGACGGCACCAGGCGGTAATACGCCCAGACGCCGCGCTTCTCGCGCTCGAGCAGGCCGGCCTCGGTGAGGATCCGAAGGTGATGACTCACGGTCGGCTGGGACAGACCGAGCGGCGCAGTGAGATCACTCACGGACGCCTCACCCTCCGGAGCGGACTGGATCAGGCTGAGCAGCCGCAGCCGGGCCGGGTCGGCGATGGCCTTCAGCACTCCGGCGAGCCGCTCGGCGTCGGCGCGCATGATCGGCTCGCCGGCAAGCGGCGAGATTGCAGGCATGGCAGATTTCGTAGTTCCCACGCCCTCCATCGTTCCACCAACACCGTCAATAGGCCGGGGGAACCGGCATCAGTACCCCGATGGCGACCGCGAGGCCGGGTTCGAGGGATGCCGGGCCGGGCGGCCGGGTTACCCGACCGGCGATCACTGGGCTACCGCCCGCCCCGAGCCTGGCCTGGACGCGGCTGGCGTCGCCAGCCTCCCGAACGGGTTACGCCATGCAGCGGTTCGTTTCCGCCGAATGATGCGGCGGACGGGCTGCGTGGAGGAGCCGGCGGGCCGCGGGGCATAACTGTCGTGCGGCCATGCGGCAACCAGGTCCGGTCGCCGAGCTAGCCGCACACCTGAACATCGGCATCTAGCGGCCGTCCCGCCCCACTCCACGAACCGTTGGTACAGCGTCTGATCCCGTCGCCGGCCTGCGGATGGTCCCGCCGGCCGGGATCAGCGGGGGTGTCCTGGGCGGCGGAGGTGGGCCGGGCAGTGCAGGCGGGTGGCGCCGGCGGTGCGGTCGACGAACGGCGTGCCGCAGTGGCACTGCTTCAGGCGGTGCCAGCCGCCCGCCACCACCAGCAGGCCGAGCGCCAGGGGTGGGTCGAGGGACAGCTGCCAGTACCGCCCGCGGATGAGTGACGGCCTGGCGAGCGCCTCGTTCAGCAGGGCGGCCGCGGCCTCCTCGTCGGGGAGCGCCGCCACGAGCGCGGGCAGCAGCGGCGTGCCGGCGGCGGCGTGCAGCGCGGGGTCGAGCATGCCGTACGGGGCCACAACCCCGCGCCACGGGCCGTCATCGCGGCGGCTCAACGTGCACGCCCATCGAGCGGGCCGTGCCCGCCACCGTGCGCATCGCGGCCTCCAGGTCGTCGGTGTTGAGGTCGGGCAGCTTGCGCTCGGCGATCTCGCGCAGCTGGGACCGGGTGAGCGTGCCGACCGAGTCGTGACCGGGGCGCTGGGCGCCCGACTTGATGCCCAGCGCCCTGCGGATGAGGAATGCGGTCGGCGGGGTCTTCAGCCGCAGCGCGTGGGTGCGGTCCTCGTAGACGGTGACGACCGCCGGCACGATCTCGCCGCGCCGGCCCGCCGTGTCCTCGTCGAACTCGGTCTTGACCCGGCGGATGTTGACGCCGGTCGGGCCGAGCATCTTGCCCAGCTCGACCATGGACGCGTCGCCGGCATCCAGCTCGATCGTGACGGTGCGGACGATCTTCTTTTGTACTGCCATGGCGGCGACGCTATGAACTCCAGTGGCTGGAGGGTCAAGTGCGGCCGCAGTGGCCACCCTCCACCGCTCGATCTCGGAGTCACACGTTCTTCGGCGGCCAAGGGGTCCGGTTGTCCCGGCCGTTCCAGGTGCATCCCATCACGACGGGCTCGTCGAGCTGGAGCTTGCTGCCCGCCGGGGACGCCTGATGGGCCACGGTCCAGACCGTGGCCCGGTCGATGTACCTGATCTCGGGGTCCAGCGACAGCGCGACGACGTGGTCGTACCCCAGGCGTTCCAGCCGGACCAACGCCGACTGACAGTTCATGCCCACCAGGTTCGGCAGCTGTCCGACCGCACGCACGCCGGCCCCCGCCGTCGGGCCGACGAGTGACGAGTCCTCGGTTGCCGTCGCGTCGGCCGCGGTGACACCCCCGGGCGTGGACGAGTAGCGGGTGCCGATCACGAACAACCACGCGAGCACGATCGCCAGGACGACGAGGGCCGGGACGAGCATCGCCACACCCTGCCAGGTACTGACGGCCCGCTTCGGCGGCCCGGCCGGCGGGGCGACCAACGCGGGCGAGCGACGCCGGTGGGCAGCGCGATGGCGATGTACCCCGCGGTGGCGAGACATGGATGACCCCGTACGTTCGGTACCGGCACGCCGGCCTGCTCGTACGTCACGACAGGCTGCGACAGCGCGGCAGCGCCGCGATGGCCCTGCCGCCAACACTGACCGTATCGGGACGGGCCAGGCCGCAAGCCAACATCGACAAAGTCCGACCAGACCAGCCGCCTACCGGCTGATCGGCGGCGCTCACCGCCCAGGTCCACCGTGGCCGCTGCCGCGCCGCGAGCCCGTGCATCTGCTCCTGGCGCTCCCGGTCATCGGAGAGCGCCGGCTCCGTGCCACGCCATAGACTCGTGTCATGAGTGTCAAGCGGATCAAGCCCAACATTCGATCCGATCGCTTCAACGAGAGTCGGGCCTTCTATACGAAGGTGGTCGGGCTGCAGGAGCAGCCCGGCCTCGACTGGATCTTGTTTTTCGGGACAGACCGCCGCGAGGTGCAGCTCAGTGTGATGAGCTTGGACGTCAAGGCCGGCATTCACCCCGACATCTCCATCGAGGTCGACGACGTCGACGCGGTGTTCGGCCGAGCCGTCGAGGCCGGCGCCGAGATCGTCTATCCCCTCACGGACGAGGAGTGGGGCCTCCGGCGATTCTTCGTTCGGGACCCGAACGGCACCGTCATCAACGTGACCCAGCACGCGTGACAGCGTGCAACGGCGGGCACGACCCGGATCCCCGCACGGCCGACCCGCACGACACCGACCTGCGCGCCGCGATCGAGGCGGCGCTCTTCGGGCAGCGGGCACTGCTCGCCGGCCTCCGCGCGGAGCTCGGCGTGACCGGGTCGGGCTTCGACTTCGGCCCGCCCGGCGGATGAGTCCTGTTCACGTCCGCTACGACGCCGGCGGCGCCGGCGAGCCGATGTTCGGTGACGCGACCACGTGACCCGCGGACGGCACGACGCCGTCCCGCGAGCGCGCAGCGGGACTCGGTGAGGGCGACGGCGACGGCGGCGGTGACGACGACGGCGCGAGGGACGAGCCTGACGGCGACGGCGTCACCCTGGTCGGCGGCTGCTGCGGTTCCGAGCCGGTTGGACGCAGCGTGACGATCGTGACGGCCACAGGCAGCAGCATCGCGGCGACCCAGCCGGCACGTCGCAGGAACCTGGACGCTGGGCGGCGCGCCAGCAGCGCGGTCGGCGGGACCGCCGGCCGCAGCCGCTCCGGAGTGACCCGGGCCGCCTGTGCGGCGAGTGCCCGGCGCAGGCGCCCGTCGATGTCCACGTTCATCGTCGCAACTCCGACAGCGCGTCACGCAGGATCGTCAGCGCCCGGCTGGCCGTCGACTTCACGGTTCCGCGCGATACATGCAGCACCTCGGCGATCTCCCGCTCGGACAGTTCCGACCAGTACCGCAGCACCACCACCTGGCGCTGCCGGACGGTCAGCCGCGCCAGCGCCGCGAGTACCTCCTGGTCTTCCTCCGACAGCAGGGCCTCTTCCTCCGCGGCCGGCACGGGCGGCGGTGGCGGCGGCACGTAGGCGCGGGCACTACGGCGTCGGCGCAGCACCGACCGCGCCGCGTTCATCACCCCCGCCGTGAGGTACGCGTGCGGATCGGCGATCGTGCGCAGGTCCGCACCGTGCCGCTGATACAACGCGGCGAACACGTCCTGCACGACATCCTCGGCGGTGGGCAGGTCGTCGACCATGAGGACGGCCAGCCGTACCAGGCTGAGCCGCCGCGCGTGGTACAGCTCGTTGATCGCCGGCGGACCGTCCCGCTGCGGGGTGCCTCGGGACGTGGACGCGCCGGACACCACCGAGCGCAGCACGCGCAGCAGCGGCCAGGGCAGGCGGAACGTGAGCGTCATGGTTCTCGCAGGTCAGGGGACAGACACGCGACGGTACCGCGACGCCGAACCGGGGTCACCGCCGCGGCACCGGCGACGGCAGGACCGACGACGACCCCGGCGACGGCACCGACGACGGCACCGACGACGGCAGGAGGACCGACGACGGCACCGGCGACGCCACCACCGACGACGACTGCGGCACCGGCGACGGCAGGACCGACGACGACTCCGGGGACGGCACCACCGACGACGACCGCGGCACCGGCGACGGCGACGGCGACGGCTGCGGAGCGTCATCGGCGAACGCGACGGCGGACACGGCGCCGATCGCGGCGACGGCGGCCCCGCACACGACGTAGGCAACGGAACGAACCTTCAGGCGCATCACGGCACTCCAGTGGACGAGGTACGGCTTTCGCAGCGATAGACGCGCGACGCCACGAAAGGTTGGCTCCGCAATGGTGACCTGGATCACGGCGCGCGCCACCGCCATCCTGGGTCCTGACCGGTTCCGTCGTCTTTACGACCGCCGGACGGCGTGCATGCATCGATAGGGTGTCCGCGTAGGGGGATCGCGGGCCGCGGTGCTGGCCCCGCCGGGGGGTGCGGCACATGGCGGACGGGGCGGCGCTGATCGAGCGGTCCGACGAGCTGCGGCTCGTCCGGCGAGCCCTGGATCGCGCGACGCAGGAAGGCTCGGGAGCGGTGCTGCTCTTCGAGGGGCCGCCCGGCATCGGCAAGACCTGCCTGCTTTCCAGCGCTCGGGCAGACGCCGCCGAGCGCGGGTTCACCCTTGCCGAGGCGCGGGGCATGGACCTCGAGCAGACGTACGCCTGGGGCCTGGTGCGGCAGCTCTTCGCCGACAGCGCCCGGACCGTACCGGCCGATGCCGCTCTCCCCGCGGCCGACCTGATCCGCACTCGCGAGCTGTCCACCGACCCGGCGGACGAATCGTCGTCGCAGGGCGAGTACGCACTGCTGCACTCGTTGTTCTGGTGGACCAGCGACGTCGCGTCGCGTGGTCCGCTGCTGCT
The DNA here is from genome assembly GCF_014647515.1 of Dactylosporangium sucinum. GTDB lineage: Bacteria > Actinomycetota > Actinomycetes > Mycobacteriales > Micromonosporaceae > Dactylosporangium > Dactylosporangium sucinum. Next base: position 69,003 of record NZ_BMPI01000012.1, read on the forward strand.
CCTGGCGGACGACCTGCACTGGTCGGACCTGCCGTCGCTGCGGTTCCTCGCCTATCTCGCCGCCCGGCTCGACGGCCTGCCGGTGGTGCTCGTCGCCGCGACCCGCCCGAGCACGGACCGCCGCAGCTACCTGCTGTCGGCGGTCACCGAAAGCTCGGGCGGTTCAGTACGGATGCTGCGCCCGTTCACGACCGAGGCCACCGCCGCGATGCTGGCCGCGGCGATGGGCACCCCGCCGGACGAGCAACTGGTGGCTCGCTGCCACGAACTCACCCTGGGCAACCCGCTCCTGCTCCGCGAGCTGGCGCGTGAGCTCGCCGCGGCGGACGAACAGGAGCGGAAAGCGGTACTGGAAGGGCCGATCCCGAGCGTGGCCCGCTACGTCGGGCGGCAGCTGTGGCGGATGCCGGACCTGGCCCGGGTCACGATGCGGGCGCTGGCCGTGCTCGGCGGCCGGTCGCCCGCGGAGCGGCTGGCGGTTGTCGCCGACGCGCCGGTCGAAGCCGTCCTGGACGCGCTGTCCGCGCTCATCGAGGCCGAACTGGTCGGAGCCGCAGGCGTCCCGGAGGTCTACTCGATCGCGCACCCGCTCATCTGCGCGGCCGTCTACGACGACATCTCCCCGGCGTCGCGCGCCGCCCTGCAACTGCGCGCGGCGCAGGCGGCCATGCTCGGACGTCACGTGAAGCGGGCGGCGGCGTACCTGCTGCGGGTGCCGCCGGGCGTCCGGTCCGACCTGGACGTGCCGCGAATCCTCGGCCAGGCGGCCGATTCCTGCCTGGCGCAGGGTGCGGTCGACGGGGCGGTCTCCTTCCTGCGCCGGCAACTGCAGGAGGATCTCGGCGAGGAGCGGCGCACCGTGCTGCGGCGGCTGGCCATGGCCGAGGTGCTCCTCGACGCCGGCGCCGGGCGGCACCGGCTGGCCGAGGCACTGGAACTGGAGCCCGACCCGCAGCGGCGCTGCGACCTTGCCCTCGTCCTCACCGGCGCGACGTTCTTCGTCGGGGAGCCGGTGGCGGCGCTGCGCACCGCCGAGGCGGCGTTGGCGGAGGCGCACGACCTGCCGGAGAACAGCAGACGATCCCTGCAGGCCTGGCTGGTCCTGCTGACGTTCGTCAATCCCGTCGACCCGGCGCGGACCGCGGCCGTGACCGGACTGGCCGAGCTGTCGCCGGACCCGAGCATGGGCGGGCTCATGCTCGACGGCGCGCTGGCGCTGCGCGACGCGTTCGCGTGCCGGATGGCGCAGGCGCGGGAGCGAGCGATCCGCGCCATCGCGGGCGACCGGCTCATCGGCCACCCGGTCGCGGAGAGCCCGCTGTCGTGTGCATGGACGGCGCTGCAGCTGGCGGACGAGCCGGAGGCGCTGCGCAGCATCGACGCCGCGATCGGCTGGGCCCGCCGGTCCGGGGCGATGCGGACCCTCGCCCCCGCCCTCTGCTACCGCAGCGGGGTCATGCTGGCGCGCGGCAACCTGGACGAGGCGGTCGTCACCGGCCGGGAGTCGTGGGAAGCGGCGAGCACCGCCGCCGCGAACATCGGCATGTCGTTCGTGGCCGGCTACCTTCTCGAGGCGCTGGTCCACACCGGTGAGGTCGCCGAGGCGGCGGGCATCCTCCACCACGTCAAGGCCAACCGCTCCCCGGACCTGCCGCACTACATGTGCCTGGGCGGCGAGATCCAGGTCCGGCTCGCCCAGCGGGACCTGGTCGCGGCCATGGCCGCGATCGAGGAGGCACGCCGCCAGTGCGAGCGGTACGGCGTCCGCAACCCGCTGTTCTGCGACTGGCGGTACCACCTGGTGTGGTGCCTGCACGCGCAGTCCGACGACGAGCAGGCGCGGGCGGTCGCTGCGGAACACCGCCGGCTGGCGGCGGAGGTCGGGAGCCCTTGGGCCATCGGCCGTTCACTGCGGGTCGCGGCGATCGTCGAGACCGGCGACGCGCAGATCGAGGTGCTCACCGAGGCCGTTGCGGTCCTGGAGCGCTCCGGGGCGAGGTACGAGCACGCACTGGCGAGCGCTGCCCTCGGCGACGCGCTGCGACGGTCGAAGCGGATCGCGGACGCCCGGGCGGCGCTGCGGGACGCGTACGAGCTGGCCGAGACATGCGGCGCGACACCGTTGAAAGACGACCTGGTGCGGGCACTGGCCCTGACCGGTGTCCGGCCCGCGGCCGCGGTGCGGCTCGGCCGGTCCGCGCTCACCACCGGCGAGACGCGGGTGGTCGACCTGGCCGTGACCGGACTGTCCAACCGGGACATCGCCCAGACGTTGTTCGTCACCGTCAAGACGGTCGAGGTGCATCTGAGCAACGCGTTTCGCAAGCTCGGCATCAACCGCCGCACCGACCTTGCCGCCGCGCTGCACGCCCCGCCGCTGGGCACGCGCCGGGGCCGGGAGCATTGATCTCCCGGCCCCGGTTTCCTCCGGTACCTACCTACGCCTTGCTGTGCAGGATGCCGAGGTAGTCCCAGGTCGACTCGACGGCCACGATGGTGTTCTCCCGCCCGAACTGGGCGCCGTCCATGCACCAGATCGCGAACCGGCCGTTGACGTGCCGCCACAGGATGTCGGCCTTGCCGTCGAGGTTGAAGTCGGCGGTGCCGACCAGCTCGTACGCGAGTGACATGTTCGAACCCGGCACGTTGTTGCGGGTCGGATAGGCGGCCAGCTGGGCGAGGCCGTGGTTCCAGATCGCCAGCGCGCCGTCGTGGTACCGACGCCAGAGAATGTCGTCGTAGCCGTCGGCGTCGAAGTCGGCCACCTTCTTGATCGCCCATTCCGTGGGGTAGGCGCTGCCCGGGTACCCCTGGCCGATCCGTTGCGCCCCGCGCATGTAGTGGATGGCGACACTGCCGTCGACGTACCGCCACAGCACGTCGTCGTAGCCGTCGGCGTCGAAGTCGCCGCTGCCGGCCACCTGCCAGTCCAGGTTCGGGGTGCCGCCGGTGTCGTCGAACGGCTGGTCGACGGGCTGGCCGTCCCACCAGACCCGCAGGTGGCCGGTGGTGGTGCGCCACAGCAGGTCGGTGATCTTGTTGCCGTTGAAGTCGCCGGTGGCCTGCAGCCGGTTCCCGGCCGTCACCGAGCCCATCCCGACGATCTGGCCGCGCTGGCCGTTGCTCATCTGCCAGACCGTCACCTGCCCGGTGCCCGAGTCGAACCAGGCGATGTCGTCGTTGCTGTCGCCGTTGAAGTCGCCCGAGGCGAGGAAGTCCAGCCCCGGGTTGCTGTTGTAGGGCAGCTTCTCGGTCCCGGCGACAAGGTCGCGGACCGTGGTGATGCGCGGCTGCCGGTCGCCGAGCGACTGGGTCAGCAGATCGGAGTGGCGCTGATAGGTCTGGATCGAGACCGTGCCCAGCGAGATCGTGGACGAGTTGGCCTGCACGGTCAGGTGGTAGGACACGTTGCCGGTCGGCCGCACGACCATCGTCCCGGTCTTCGCGACCAGTTGCCCGCCGACGCGTACCTTCGCGGTCGAGCAGTAGTTGCCGAACGACACGAACCACTTGATCGTCACCGGCCGCCCGGACTCGACCCGCGACGTCGGCGCGCTGATGCCCGAGTTCGTCACCTCGCAGACGTTCGTCGGCGGCGGATCACCGTCATGGTCGGGCGGGATGGCGGCGGCGGGTCCGACGACGGCGAGCGTCGCCGCGAACACGCCCGCGGCGACGGCAGCCGACCCTGCGAAGAGCCTGCGGTGCATGGAACCTCCCTGTGAGATGCAAAACCATCGAAAGTCTTGCGAGGGGAGGTGGTCCGCGGCATTGGGGTCGATCCCTAAAAGTGGACCCTAATGCCCCAACATCACTTCGCGCTTGGTCGCGTCCGGAACGGGGCGAGTGCGGCACGGACCTGGTCGGCCGCGCCCCAGTCGTCGTCGAACTGGGCCAGCACGGCGAGGTGTTGGCGCAGCTGGACGATCGGCATGCGGGACCGCCAGCCGTCGTCGAGTGCGGTCAGCTCCGCATAGACCTCGAAGAACCGTTGCGCCTCGGGCGGGGGCGAGGTGGACCACACGTGGGCGAGGTCGACCTCGGCCCACATGTAGGACACGGCCGGGTCGATCAGCGCCGGCTGGCCGTCCGGGTCGGCCAGGACGTTCTGCGCCCACAGGTCGCCGTGCGTCAGGCACGCCGGCCGGTCCGGCAGCAGGTCGGGCAGCCGGTGACACAGCCGCTCCAGCGCCGCCCGGTCTCCGGGGTCGAGTGCCGCCTCGACGCGGGGCTGCCCGAGCCACCGAAGCAGCCGGTGCTGGGCGAAGAACGCGAAGCCGTCGTCGTCCCAGGTGTTGATCTGCCGGCGGCGGCCCAGCCAGTTGTCGCGGTGCCATCCGAAGCGAGGATGGGTCGTGCTCGTGTGCAGGCGGGCGAGCGCGTGCGCGAACTGCTCCCAGAAGGTCTCGCTGCGCGGCCTCGGCCGCAGCACCGACAACACCAGCAGTTCCCGGTCCGCCAGGATCACCTCGGGTGTCGCCACGCCGCCGAGCTCGCGCAGGGCGGCCAGCCCTTCGGCCTCCGCGGCGAAGACGTCGTCGGCCGGCGGGTCGGCGAAGGCCTTGACGAACACCGGCGGCGCGTCCCGCCGGACGGCGATGCCCGCGAGCGCCGCAAGCCCACCCTCCGCCGGCTCCACGGCAACGACATCGCGCATCCCGGCCCGCAGCAGGCATTCCAGCAGGAACGTCGCCGAGCGCGTCACGACGGGCTCCTCTGTCCCGGATGCTTGTCCGCCACATCATAGACGGGCGGGACTGCTCCCACGGCCCGCCGAGGAACGACTCGGCCTCCTGCCGGCAGGGCTCTCGTTACCGTTGCCGGTCCAGCGCGCGCTTTCGCCTGTCCCGGCTGCCGGTGAGCAGGCCGGCGCCGAGGAGGGCGCCCCAGGCGAGGAACAGCGGATCCCACAGGTACGCGTGGCCGATCATCGCCTCCCGGTCGTAGCCGCCCTCCGGCCGCAGCACGCCACCCAGCACGAGCCAGGCCACGATGGAGTTCAACGCCCCGTATCCGGTGAGCACGGCGGCGGCCAGCCACGCGAACGCCCGCCAGGCGCCCGGGCGAGGGAGCGGCCTTCTGCCGGCCGCCAGGGGAATGATCACGACCGCGCATTTCAGCGCAGCAACGACGATCAGCAACAGGCCGGCAGTCACCGGCGCTTCCCGCGCGGCGGTCACCGCCCACTGGCCGACCGTCGGCAACAGCCAGCGACCGCCGAGTGCCCAGTAGAGACTGAACCCCGCATGCGTGAGGCCTGCGACTGCGGCTCCCATGAGGAACTGGGCTTCCGTGGGCCTGCCTGGCATGGCTCGATGCTAGGCCACGTGACTTCACCGGGGGCGGGGCGACCCGCACGGACCGAAGCCTCGCACCCGGGAGTTGACCTTGGACAGCTCCAAGGTCAACCCGAGCTCCGGACCGGTTGACCGGCGCCTGTCGAAGGTCAGCCTACGAGGCGTCCGCGGTCAGGTCGGTGGTCACGCCGGTGTTGGCGTCGTACGACAACTCGTAGACGCCGTCGCCGTTGGCGTCCAGCGCGGCGAAGTCCGGCTCGCCGTCGCCGTCCGTGTCGGCGACCAGGACGTTGCTGCCGTCGTCGAGGGTGTAGATCTGGGCCGGGTCCACGTCGCCGTCGCCGTCGAGGTCCTTGCTCAAGCTGACGTAGTCGTCGCTCATATTGATGATCCTCCAGTCGCAGGTGTGCTGAAGCGTAGCGGCCACGAACGGCACGGGTGCCGCGGGTGTCGTGCGTGCCCGGCGTCCCCGTCAGCCAGGGGTCGGCAGCGGGGCAACGGGCCAGTTGAGGATCTTGGCGCCGCGCACGGCGGCCTGCAGCGTGAAGCGGTGCTCCGGGTCGGCCGGGTCGTAGCCGGTCAGGGTCTTCACGCGGGCCAGCCGGTAGGTGACGGTGCGGACCGACACGTGCAGCCGTTTGGCGGCCTCCGTGGCCACGGCGCCGGCGCGGAAGTACACGTCGAGGGTGTCCAGCAACGGTTGCGCGCCGCCGCGGCTGTGCACGAGCGGGCTGAGCACGGCGGCGACCAGGTCGACGATGGCGGGCTGGTCACGCAGCAGCACCCGGTAGACCAGCAGGTCGTGGGCGCTGACCACCGGGGTGTCGAGGTGGAGGCGGGTGGCCATGGCCAGCGCCTCGCGAGCCTCCTCGTAGGAGCGGGCGATGCCGTACAGCCCGGGGTACGGCCGGCCGACCGTGACCTGCCACGGCCGGCCGTGGCGGAGCCTGTTCAGCTCGTCGTGCATCAGCCGGCCCAGCTCCTGACTGCTGCCGCCGCCGGCCTGTGCCGACTCTGCCGGCGCCAGCACGACCAGCAGGCCCTCCTTGGTGGCGACGAGGACGTCGCGGTCGCCCAGGCGGTCGAAGATGACCGCCTCCAGCGCGCTGATCGCGGCGTCGGTGTCGGGCAGGCGCTCGCTGGGTGCGGCCAGCGCCACCTGGTGCACCCGGGCGAGGTCCAGTCCGAACGGCTCCGCCCGCTCGACCAGCCCGCCGAGATCGGAGTCGCCGCGCAGCAGGTCGTCGATGACTTCCCGGCGTAGGGCCTCCTCGCGGCGGACCAGGTCGCGGCGGGCGTCGGCGTAGCCCTCGGCGAGGGTGGCAACCGCGTCGTCGATGACGGACAGCACCGCCGCCGCGGCCGTGCGCACCACCTCGCTGTCGCGGGAGCCCACCACGATCGGCAGGTCCTGCCACAGCCGTCGCGCCGCGGACAGGTACAGCTGCACCACCCGCCCGGCGGAGATGCCCTGCTGTGCGGCCTGCCGACCGAGCCGCCCGACGGCGTCCAGCTCCGCCCGCTTGGGGCGCCGCCCGGTCACCGCGGCGTCGGCCAGCAGCGGCAGGTAGTCGCCGAGCAGGTCGACCGGCACCCCGCCGGCGTCGTGGCTGGCGCTCTCCGCGACGTCGACCAGCCACGCCTCGCGGCTCGTAGCCGCCTCGTCCTTCCGGCGAGAACTCCGCGCGGTCATCAACGCACCTCCGACTGCTCGACGGGCACCCGCCCGCCACCGACTTCCCCGGCGAGCATGCCGAACACTGGCACAGATTGCCGACGACCGGCCAACAGCGGCAAACATTCTCCCAGCCAGTACCGCTGGCAGGGCCATCTGCGGCCGGCGAAGCCGGACGACATTGCCGATGACCGGCAATCTGGCCGGTGCGAGCTTGCCGACCGGTGTTGGTGCGAATCGGTGGCCGGTGGCCGATGCTGGAGTTTCATTTCGGCACGGCTTTGCAGGGGTGGTGGCGATGACGACTGGCACGTCCTACAGCATGCGCAGCGCCGCCCCGGCCGCTGCCTTATCGTCCCGGCGTTCGTCGCCGCCCGGCGGCAAGGGACTGCCGAGCAGCGCGCGCTGACCGTCGGGCCGGCACCGCACGCAGCGGTCGACGCCGGCGGGCCGGATCCAGCCATCCGCGCAAACCCTTCCGCACCTGCCCTCGGCGTACCCGGAACCTGCATCAACCAACCTCCGGCGGCGTCATGGAGACGCAATGGACCGCGTTCGGGCATTCCAGATTCGGGCATTCGAGATTCGGGCATTCGAGAGGAGAACCAGTGCTCACCAGACCGACTCACATGACGACCCTCGAACGCGGGATGACGCTTTCGGCGCACGGCACCCCGGCCCTCCAACTCGCGGCCGTCGGGGTCGACCTCGGCAGTGCCAACACCCGGATCTGGGCGGCCGGGCACGCCACGTTGCACGCCACCTACCCGACGCCGGCCGGCGCGGGACGGTCCGGCCCGGTCGACCGCGGCCGGATCACCGACCCGAAGGCGATGCAGGGGTTGCTGTCCGGTCTGCTCGGTGAGCGGCGACGGCCACTGCCCTCGGGCATGGTCGTGGTGGCGTGCCGGCCCGTCGGCAGCGACCCGCGAGGCGAACGGGCCATGCGTGAGGTGCTCACGGCAGTGCTCGAGCCGGCCCGGCTGCTGTTCATCAACACCGTGCGCGCCGCCGCGATCGGTGCCGCCGCGGCACCCGGTCCGCTGCTCATCGCCGACGTTGGAGCGCACCTGACCGAGGTCGCCGTGCTCTCGGACGGCATCATCGTCGCCGCCGAACGGCAGGACGTCGGACTGCACGACGACGCCGATGGACCGGACCCCGATGCGGCGCTCGTCGCGGCCGTCACGGGCCTCATCGGCCAGGTGCGCCGCCGGCCGGGCGACCGCCGGGCCATCGCGGCCGCGGTGCGCGGCGGCCTGCTGCTCGTCGGCGGCGGCGCGGCCCGCCCCCGGCTGGCTGCCCGCATCGCCGGCGCGACCGGCATCCCTGTCCGCCGTCCGGCCGCACCGCAGCTGGCCGCCGTGCGCGGCGCGGCCCTGGCCGCCTCCGCCGCCCTGCGCCACAGCGCCGCACGGCCCTGACCGGCGCACATCCGACCGACGTTCGCTTTTCGGACAATTCGATGGGAGATCCATGAGTATCGCCGCCGACCCAGGCATCGACACGTTGCGCCAGACGCTGGAAGAACACCTGCGCCAGCAATCCGAGGAGCTCTCCGCGCTGACCGCGGCCAGCACCGACCCCGGCAGCACCGGCGAGGATCCGAACACCATCGCAGCGCGCACCGCCGCGGCCCGCCGCGCGATCCAGGAGATCAGGGCCGCGTTGTCACGTATCGACGCCGGCACGTACGGCCGCTGCGAGCGCTGCGCTCAGCCGATTCCCGCCGCCCGGCTGGAAATCCGGCCGCACGCCCGGTTCTGCGTGCCCTGCCAGGCCCGCGAAGCCTGACGGACCGCACCACCGGACCCGAGCGGACCGGCCCGCACGCCGGCATCGCCGCCGCGGGCGGGCCGGTGCGACGCCAGCCGTGCTGCGGTCGGCGGTGGACCCCGGCGGGAGCCACCCGGCCGCCGCACCGGCCCACCCACGTCTACCAGTGACCCCGACCGATCGGGGATCGATCAGCCAGGTTCGCGGCATGACGCACCAAACCTGACCGAACGGACGACCCGTTCCGGTTCGGCGCCGGTGAGCGGGTGAACCCCCGATCGACCCGCCCACCGGCTGACACACCCGAACCCCCAACATGCCGGGCCGGCAGAGCAGGAGAGCAGGACCGGCCCGGCGACCGCCCGCTACCCCACGCGCGGTGCCTTGAACCTGCAGTTCGCCGCCGGCATCGTGCACATGCTGAACGCGCGGCCGGCTACTCGCTGTGGGTGCGGAGTTCGACGAGCAGGCCGTCGCGGTCGGTGAGCAGGGACTTGAGGATTCTTCGTCCGGCTGCGAGCAGGTCGGCGACGTCCGGGGTGCTCAGGGCATACATCACCAGGGGGCCGTCACGGTAGGACGTGACGATGCCGGCGCGGCGCAGGACCGCCAGTTGCTGAGAGAGGTTCGACGCCTCGACCTCGATCTCGGCGAGCAGGTCACGGACCGGCCGGGGGCCGTCCTGCAGCAGCTCCAGCACGCGGATCCGCACGGGGTGGCCAAGGGTGCGGAACATTTCCGCCTTCGCCTGATACAAGGGCACGGACATGTCTGCGGTCACCTCCACCCGGCCTCTCGCGCAAGGTTAGCAGTCGGCCGACGGCGAGCACGGCGATCACCATCCGGCCCGAATGCCCCCTCGCCGGCCCCGGGAACGGGCGACGAGCAGCCCCTGCCGGCCCGGGTCCGGGAGCCCCGACTTGAAGACTTTATCAACTGATAAAGTCTTCCGACAGTTGCGCGGGGCGTTCGACGGAGGTGGCGGCATGGCGATCCGCACGACGGCTGTCCGCAGTACCACCGCCCGGGTGACCGGCCTGCTGCCCCAGCGGTCGGACTGGACGGCGGCGCGCCGCAACCCGCGACGCGACCTGATGGCGGGTGTCACCGTCGCCGTGGTGGCGCTGCCGCTCGCCCTCGCCTTCGGCGCCTCCTCCGGGCTCGGGGCACGGGCGGGTCTCGTCACCGCTGTCGTCGCCGGGGCGGTGGCCGCGGTCTTCGGCGGCTCGAACCTGCAGGTGTCCGGGCCGACCGGCGCGATGACCGTCGTTCTGGTACCGGTTGTCGCCACCTTCGGGCCGACCGGTGTACTCATGGTCGGGGCGATGGCCGGCGTCGTGCTGCTGGTGCTCGCGCTGGCCCGCTTCGGCCGGTACGTGCGGTACCTGCCGACCCCGGTGATCGAAGGGTTCACCGCCGGGATCGCCGTGGTGATCGCGCTGCAGCAGGTGCCCGCCGCGCTCGGGATCGCCGACGCGCACGGCGAGAAGGTGTGGGCGCTGGCCGCCGACGCCGTGGTGCGCTTCACCGCCGACCCTGCGCCGGCCCCCCTGCTGATGGCGCTCGGCGTCGCCGCGGCGATGCTGCTCGGCGGCCGCTGGCGCCCGCAACTGCCGTTCTCGCTCATCGCCGTCGCCGCGGCGACGATCCTCGCCACGACGCTGCACCTCGACGTGGCCCGCATCGGGGCGCTGCCGGCCGGCTTGCCCGCCCCGTCCCTGGACTTCCTCGATCCGCACGCAATCGCCCGCCTGGCGCCCTCCGCGCTGGCCGTGGCCGCCCTCGCCGCGCTGGAGAGCCTGCTCTGCGCCACCGTCGCCGACGCGATGAGCGTCGACCAGCACCACGACCCCGACCGCGAACTGTTCGGCCAGGGCCTGGCCAACCTCGTCACCCCGATCTTCGGCGGGATCCCGGCCACCGCGGCCATCGCGCGCACGGCCGTCAACGTCCGGGCCGGCGCCGGCTCGAAGCTCGCCGCGCTCTCCCACGCCGCCGTCCTGGCCGCGATCATCCTCGTCGCCGCGCAGCTCGTCTCCGGCATCCCCCTGGCCGCACTCGCCGGGGTCCTCCTCGCCACCACCGTCCGCATGGTCGAGGCCAGCGCACTGCTCGCGCTCGCCCGCTCGACCCGTGGCGACGCGCTCGTGCTCGCCCTCACCTTCGCGGTCACCGTCGCCGTGGACCTCGTCACCGCGGTCGCGGTCGGGCTCGGCGTCGCCGTCGTGCTCGCGCTGCGGGCCGTGGCCCGCACCGCACGGCTGGAACAGGTCCCGCTCGACACCACCGACCACAGCGACGAGGAGCATCAGCTGCTGAGCGAGCACATCGTCGCCTACCGGCTCGACGGGCCGCTCTTCTTCGCCGCCGCCCACCACTTCCTGCTCGAGCTCTCCGAGGTCGCCGACGTCCGGGTCGTCATCCTGCGCATGTCGCGGGTCACGACCGTCGACGCGACCGGCGCGCACGTGCTCGGCGACGCCATCTCCCGGCTGCGCCGCCGCGGCATCACCGTCCTGCTGTCCGGCATCGCCCCGCACCACGACCAGGTGCTCACCGCACTCGGCGTCGCGGACCGGCTGGCCCGCTTCCCCGACACCCCGGCGGCCATCGCACACGCCCGGGCGCTCCTGGGAGCCAGCACCAGCGGGGCGCCGTCCGACCAGCCGACGGGCGACCGACTGTGAATGGTTCACGAGTTGCAAACATCGTCATGTCGGCGGCCGCGGTACCAAATATTTCTCCTGCCCGCCGGCCCTGGACGGACACGGTGTGCGACTGGCAGCGCGGTGCACCGGCAATGCTCTGCCGCACGGCGTACACGACGCCGCTTCCGGACCGAAGGGCGCTGCCATGCCAGAGATGGATGTCGCACTGAAGGACGCCATGCAGATCGACGGTGCCGTCGGTGCCGCGCTCGTCGACTACAACAGCGGCATGGCCCTCGGCACCGCCGGCGGCAGCCGCGACTTCGACCTCACCGTCGCGGCGGCCGGGAACTCGGACGTCATCCGGGCCAAGCTCCGCACGATGGAGATGCTCGGCATCGACGAGGCGATCGAGGACATCCTGGTCACGCTGAACGACCAGTACCACCTCATCCGCCCGCTCTCCGGGCGGTCGGTGCGCGGCCTGTTCCTCTACCTGGTGCTGGCGAAGTCACGCGCCAACCTGGCCCTTGCCCGCCACCACCTGAAGCGCATCGAGTCCACGATCGACATCTAGCGGCGCCGGAGCAGCCGGCCTCCGGCGTCGATGGGGCGCAGCGACTCGAAGACTTGATAAACTCTGCAATTGATGAAGGCGTCGACCGGTGGCCAGCAACGCCCGGGTGGCAACCCGGCGTTCGCCATGGTGCTCACCGTCCGCGCCGACACCCAGGACGAGGCAGTGTCGTCGCTGGACTTCCTCGAGCCCGGGTGGGGTGTGGCTGCCGTGCGCCACGACGGCACCGGCGACCTGCCGGGCCGGCGGCAACTGCTGGTCCAGGTCGGCGACGAGGCGGCGCTGCACCGCCTGCGCCGCGCGGCGAGCCTCGACGGCCGGGTCGTCGCCTGCACGGATCGGCTGCGGGCGATGTCGGCGGGCGGGCCGATCGAGGTGCGGCCGCGGCCGGCGTTCCGCGCGGCCGAGGACCTCGCGCTGCTGTACACACGCGGCGCGGCTCGCCTCGCGGCCACCATCGCCGCCGACCCCGGCACCGCCTCCGAGCTGACCGGCCGCTCGAATCGCGTCGCGGTGATCAGCGACGGCAGTGCCGTGCCCGGCCTCGGCGACCTCGGGCCGACGGCCGCGCTGCCGTCGCTGGAGGCCAAGGCGGCGCTGTGCGCGCGGCTCGCCGGCATCGACGCGGTGCCGATCTGCCTCGACATGGGCCTCGCCCGCGACGCCGATGGCACCGTCGCGGCGGTGCGGGCGATCGCCCCGACCTTCGGGGCGATCATCCTGACCGGCATCGCCTCCCCCGTGTGCTCCGACATCGAGCGCCGGCTGCGGCTCGCGCTGGACATCCCGGTGTTCCACGACGAGCAGCACGGCCTCCCGGTTGTCGTCCTCGCCGGGCTGCGCAACGCATTGCGCGTCGCGGACAAGCACATGAGCACCGCCCGCGTCGTCATCCTGGGCACCGGCGTGACCGCCGGCGCGGTCACCCGGCTGCTGCTGCACGCCGGCGTCAGCGACGTGACGGTCTGCACCCCGCACGGCATCCTCGGCCCGCAGCTGCGCGACCTGCCGGCGCAGACGGCGTGGCTGGCCCAGCAGACCAATCCACGCCGGCTGCACGGCCCGCAGGCGCAGGCCCTCGCCGGCGCCGACGCCGTCGTCGACCTCAGCCCTGCCGCGCGGCTGGATCAGCAGCTGCTGGCGACGATGGCGCAACCACCGGTCGTGTTCGCCCTCTCCGGCCCCGAACCGCCGGCCGGGGCGACCGCGATCACCGCCACCGACCGCCCCGGCCACCCGAACCACATCACCGATCTGCTCGCCTTCCCGGGCATCCTGCGCGGCCTGCTCGACGCCGGAGCACCGCGAGTCACCACCGACATCCTGCTCGCCGCGACCGACGTCCTCGCCGGTCTCGTCAGCGAGGACGCGCTCGGTCCGCACCGCCTGCTCCCCGACGTCCTGGATCCCCAGGTGCCACCCACGATGGCCGCCGCGGTGGCCGCCGTGGAAGCGTCCCGCTGCCGCGCCCGGCCCCGCCGCACAGCCGGTTGAACCCGGCCGGGAAGCCTGCCGCGCTGGTTGAGCCTCCGCTCGCCGCCGGTCAGCGCTCCCGCACCGTCCCGTCGGCGGGCTTGCCGAACCAGCGGGAGAGCTGATCGTCCAGGTCCTGCTGATCGTCGCCGATCCAGGCGACGTGGCCGTCGGGGCGTAGCAGGACGCACGGAACATCCAGTGCCGCAGTGGGATCCGCGAGGTAGTCGACCCGGTCCGACCAGCCGCCGACGGTCAGGCGTTCGGTGCGGTCCAGCAGCAGGCCGCGGCCGCGATGCAGCAGGCCGTAGAGGTGGCCCTGTTTCACGTCGATGTCGGGCAGGCGGCGGCCGAGCAGGTCGGGGCCTGCGCCGAAGTCGTAGCGGATGCCGATCGCGGTGATCTTTTCGATCAGATAGCGGTTCACCTCGTCGAAGTCCATCAGCTCGGTGAGCAGCCTGCGCACGGCCTGCGGGCCCGGTTCGGTGGACAGCAGCTCCATCTGCGCGCGGGTGTTGTCCAGCACGTCCTCGGCGACCGGATGACGTTCGGCCTGGTAGGTGTCCAGCAGTGTGTCCGGCGCCCAGCCGCGGATCTGTGCGGCCAGTTTCCAGCCGAGGTTGCATGCGTCCTGAACGCCCAGGTTGAGACCCTGTCCGCCGATGGGTGGATGGATGTGTGCCGCATCGCCGGCCAGCAGCACCCGCCCGACCCGATACCGCTCGGCTAGCCGTGTGGCATCCCCGAAGCGGGACAACCAGCGCGGGGAGTGCACGCCGAAATCGGTTCCGGCGATGGTGCGCAACCGGTGTCTGAAATCCTCGAGGGTGGGCGGTACCGCACGGTCGCTGACTCCCGCGGCGGGGACGATGACCTGATACACCCGTTCGCCGAAGGGCCTGAGGCTGAACCGCCTGTCGGTCTGGGCGATTTCGGCGACCTTGGCGGCGATCTCCTCCTGCGGTACACCCACTTCCAGCTCGCCCATCAGCGTCTCGGTCCGCGAGGGCTCGCCGGGGAAGCCGACGCCGAGCCGTTTGCGCACCGCACTGCGCCCGCCGTCACAGCCGACGAGATAGCGCGAACGCAGCCGTTCCCCGTCGGCCAGCTCGACGGTCACGCCCTCGTCGTCCTGCTCGAGATCGACCACCGCACAACCGCGCCGGACCTGCGCACCCAGTTCGATCGCATGTTCTTCGAGCAGGTGGACGATGACCGGCTGCGGGATGCCCAGCAGATAGGCGTGCGCGGAATCCAGGCCCGCGGGCGCGGGTTTGTTGATGGCGGCGAAGAAGCCGGCGGCCGGACGCCGCCTTCCACGTTCGAGCATGCGCTCCAGCAGGCCGCGCATGGCCATCAGCTCGATGCTGCGAATATGCAGACCGACGATGCGGACGAACGACACGGGCTCGGTTTCCTTCTCCAGGACGAGCACCCGCACGTCGTGCAGCCGCAGCTCGGCGGCCAGCATCGCGCCGGTCGGCCCGCACCCGGCGATGATCACGTCGAACATGAGGGGCGCGGTGAACTGCGAAGAGTCCATAGGTGTGGCCTTTCGGGAGTGCCTTGGTGGCGAGGCGCTCCCGGCGACACCTACGTCAATCGCCCGACCGTGACGGGAAGGGGGAGCACCCACATCGATACAGCGTTCATGGGTCTCACCTCCTCGGACGGTGTCGCGGTCAACTGCAAGCTACAAGCCCGAGCATCGTCCCGTCCAGTGCTTTCCCCGCCACGCGATCACGACTCCGAACCGCCCGTGCGTACCGAATCCGTCCGGGCGGCCGGTTCGGTGGCGTCCGACAGCGGTGCGACCTAGTGCCGCATCTGGTCACGTTCGCCTCGTTCTGATCGACACTCCGGCTGGGATCCCACATCAGCGGTCGTGGTCAGTTGAGGCTGTGCAGCGTGGCCGGACCGGTACGCGTGCGTGAGATTGACGATGACGAAGGACGTCGGTTGCTGCGGATCGTGCGTCGCGGGACCGGGTCGGTGGTGACCTGGCGGCGGGCACAGATGATCCTGCTCTCGGCGCAGGGCATGGACCCGGTCCGGATCGCCGAGGTGAGCTTCACCAGCCCGGACCGGGTCCGGGATGTGATCCACAACTTCAACGCTGACGGGTTCGACTCGCTCTACCCCCGTTACCGCGGTGGGCGGTCACCGACGTTCACCCTGCCCCAGCGACGGGAGATGAAGAAGATCGCCAAGTCCAGGCCGGTCGAGCACGGCCTGCCGTTCTCGACCTGGAGCCTGGCCAAACTGGCCGACTTCCTGGTCGCCGAGGGGGTGGTTGACGACATCAGCATCGAGGGGCTGCGGGAGATCCTGCGCGCCGAGGGGGTGTCCTTTCAACGGATAAAGACCTGGAAACACTCCCGGGATCCCGACTACGCGGCGAAAAAGGCCCGGGTGGAGCACCTGTACGCCATCGCCGACGGCGAGGTCATCCCCGAACCCGGCGAGCCCAGCGTGGTATTCAGCATGGACGAGTTCGGGCCGCTGAACCTGCAACCGCACCCCGGCCGGCAGTGGGCCGAACGAGGCGGCCGGCACAAGGACCCCGACCGTGATCCCAGGCCGCGCCGGCGGGCCACCTACACCCGCCCGCACGGCGTGCGGCACCTGTTCGCCGCCCTCGACCTGGGCCGCAACGTCATGTACGGGCATGTCAAGAAACGCAAGAAGCGGGCACACTTCCTGGAGTACTGCCGCTACCTACGCTCGCTGTATCCGCCGCACGTGCGGATGGCGATCGTCTGTGACAACTACAGCCCGCACCTGACCACCAAGACGGACGCCTCAGTGGGTGACTGGGCGGCGGCCAACAACGTCGAGATCGCTTACACACCAACGAATTCCTCGTGGTTGAACCGCATCGAGGCACAGTTCACCGCGCTGCGGTACTTCACCCTCGACGGCACCGACCACAGCAGCCACACCGAGCAAGCCGGCATGATCCGCCGCTACATAGCCTGGCGAAACCGCAACACCAACAATCCACGTCTACGCCGCATCGTAGAGAGGGCGAACGTAGCCTGACGCGGCACTAGATCGCGCCGCGGCCGAGGACGTCGTCGAGGAAGTCGGCGCCGGCCTCGGTGAGGGTGCCGACCTCGACGGAGGCGCCGGCGAAGACGTGGCCCGCGCCCTCGACGGGCAGCACGTCACACCGCACGCCCTGTGCTCGCAGCGCCGCGGCGAAGCCGAGCGCCTCGGCGAACGGGACGGTCTCGTCCTCGGTACCGTGGATGAGCAGGAACGGCGGGGCATCCGGGTGGATGTTGTGCAGGGGGCTCGCGAGCCGCGCGAGGGCCGTGCGCTCGGCCAGCGGCCCGCCGAGCAGGATCGCCGGAAACGTGAACGGGTCGTCCTGGTTGCGCAGGTTGGACAGGTCGGCCGGGCCGTACCAGAGGATGACGGCCTGGATCGCGGTCTCAGCGGCACCGGTGAGGCCGGCGACCGCCGCGAGCTGGCCGCCGGCTGATTCACCCAGCACAGCGAAGCGGCCCGGATCGATCCGCAACGCCGAGGCGTGGTGACGCAGCCAGTGGACGGCCGCGTCGATGTCGGCCTGCTGGGCGGGGTAGGTGGCCTCCAGCGCCAGCCGGTAGTCGACGTCGGCGACGGCGTAACCTCGGGCCACCATCCGCTCGTGGAACTGCTGATCCACGGTCCACACCCGGCTGCCGGTCATCCAACCGCCGCCGTGAATCCACAGCACGACCGGAAACGGGCCGTCGCCTGGCGGCACGTGCAGGTCGAGGTGCAGCGGGCGGTACCCGAGCGGGGTCGAGACCACGCAGTTGGCGTGGGTGAGCGTCTTGCGTGGCACGGGGACGGGCTGAACATCGGTCACGGGCTGAGAACCTTCTCGTCGGGGGTGGTCTCGTCGGCTCGGGAACACGGCACGACGGAACCTGCTACAGCGACGTGTGCCGCTCGCCTCATGAACGCATCCTAGAAGCAGATCATGATCAGCGAGGCCCGGTCACGCCCGGCCGGGACCCGGCTGGGCTCGGTACGTGCCGGACGTTACGCGGCGCTGACGGCTTCCGGGCGGTCGCGGGCCGCCGCGGGCTCGATGGCCCGGCCGAGGCCGATCGGCAATGTCCGCTGCCGGATGCCGGTGGCGTGCCACACCGCGTTGGCGATCGCCGCACCGGTGCCGGCCGTGCCGATCTCACCGAGGCCGTTGAACCCGGACGGATCCTGGGGCTCGTAGTCGGCCACGAAGTCGGCCTCGATGTCCGGCACGTCGGCGTGGGCGGCGATGTGGTAGCCGGCGAAGTCGGCGGTGACGAGGCGGCCGGTGATCGGGTCGCGAACGGCCTCCTCGTGCAGCGCCATCGACAGGCCGCCGATCATGCCGCCGATCAACTGGCTGCGGGCCAGCAGCGGATTGATCACGCGGCCTACGGCGAACATGCCGAGCAGCCGGCGCACGCGTACCTCCCCGGTCGCCGGGTCGACGGTGACCTCGGCGAACACGGCACTGTAGGTGTATCGCTCCTCGTCCGGCTGCCAATTGATCAGCGGTGTCGTGTCCACCGTGGCGGTGACCGGCGTGGTGGAGCCGGGCAGCCGCTCGCGCAGCGCCTTCGCGGTCTCGGTGACCGCGAACGCCCACGACGTCGTGCCGCGGGATCCGCCGGCTCCGGCCGCCATGCCGAGGTCGCTGTCGCCGAGGTGCAGGCGGATCCGCTCGGTGCCCACACCGAGGGCGTCCGCGGCCACGGCGATCAGCACGGTACGTGCCCCGGTGCCGATGTCGGTGGCGCCGACCCTGACGGAGAACGTCCCGTCGGTCTCCGCGGTGATCGTTGCCGAGGACGGGAAGACCCCGGCGATGAACGCGACGGCGGCAACGCCGGTGCCGACGAGCAGGTTGCCCTCCCTGCGGACCCGGGGACGAGGGTCGCGCTGGGCCCAGCCGAACCGGCGGGCGCCTTCCCGCAGGCAGGTGACCAGGCGGCGGGTGCTGAACGGACGGCCGGACACCGGGCTCACCGACGGCTGGTTCAGCAGCCGCAGGTGCAGCGGGTCGAGCTGCAGCCGTTCGGCGACCTCGTCGACGGCCGACTCGAAGGCGAACGAACCGGGAGTCGCGCCGGGTCCGCGCATGGAGCACGGCGGCAGGATGTTGAGGGGTACCGCGCTGAGCTCCGTGCGGATCGCGGGTGCCGCATAGAGCGTCCGGGCCTGCTCGGTGCACCACTCGATGTACTCGGCGAGGGGCGACAGCGCGAACGCCGCGTGGTGGTGGACGGCTCGGAGCCGCCCCTCGGCGTCGGCGCCGATCCGGACGCGCTGTTCGGTCGGCGGCCGCGACCCGGTGGCCAGGAACACCTGCCGACGGGTGAACGCGACGCGCACCGGCCGCTCGAAATGCTCGGCGGCCAGCGCCGCCAGGATGATCTGCGCCCCGCAGATGGTCTTGCCGCCGAAGCCGCCGCCGACGTGCTCGGCGCGGATATGCACCCGCTCCCGGTCGATGCCGAACAGCGCGGCCATCACCTGGGAGACGCCGAACGGCCCCTGGTTGGAGTCCAGCGCGTGGAGCTGGCCGTCCTCCCACCAGGCGGTCGCCACATGCGGTTCCATGGCGCCGTGGTGCTCTTCCGGCGTGCGGTAGACCTCGTCCACCACCACTGCCGACGCCGCAAGCTCGCCCTCCAGGTCGCCGATGTCGGCCTCCGGGCCGAACAGGGTGGACGCGGGGCGTACGGCGGGGTGGTGCATCGAGAACGCGAGGTCGTGGGGCTCGGTGTCGTACGTCACCCGCAGCCTGGCCGCTGCGGCGCGGGCCTGCTCCGGTGTTTCCGCCACCACCAGCGCGACGGGCCGGCCGGCGTACGCGATGACGTCGTCCTGCAGCATCGGGAGACTGCGGTCGGGGCCGAAGTGCTGGCCGACGTCGGGGTTGAGGCGCCGCGCGGTGCGGTGGTCCAGCACTCCCAGGACACCCGGGTGGGCGAGCGTGTCGGTGGCGTCGATGTCGCGGATCCGCCCGCGTGACACGGTGGCCGTGACCATCCAGCCGTGCGCCAGGCCGGGCACCGCCAGGTCCGCGACGTACGGGGCGGAGCCGGTCACCTTGAGGCGGCCTTCGACCCGGGGGCGCGATTCGCCCACGGCAGCCGTCATCCAGTCGGGGTTCATCCGTTGCGCTCCTCTCCGGCATCCGCCGCGAGCTCGGTCAGCACCGCTTCGATCAGGTTGCGGGCCAGGGTCACCTTGTAGGCGTTGTCGCGCAGCGGCTCGGCGGCGGCGAACTCGACGTCGGCGGCCGCGCTGATCCGCTCGGCCGTGGCCGGACCGCCGCGCAGCGCGGACTCGGCCAGTCGCGCCCGCCACGGCCGCGCCGCCACGCCGCCGAGGGCCAGCCGCACGTCGCGCACCACGCCGTGCTCGACGTCGAGGGCCGCGGCCAGGGACACCGTGGCGAACGCGTACGACGCGCGCTCGCGGACCTTGCGGTAGCGCGACCTGCGGGCGACCGCAGCCGCCGGCACCTCCACCGCCGTGATCAGGGCCCCGTCGGGCAGGGCGGTCTCCCGGTCCGGGCGGTCGCCCACCGGAAGATAGAACTCCGACAGCGGGATCGTCCCGATGCCGTCCAGCGTCTCGTATCGCACCACCGCATCGAAGGCGGTCAGCGGCACCGCCATGTCCGACGGGTGCGTCGCCACGCAGTGCTCCGTCCAGTCGAGGATCGCGTGGTTGTGGTTCGACCCGTTGAACGCGGAGCATCCGCTGCCGGGAACCCGCTTGTTGCACGGCTCCGACGGATCGGCGAAGTAGGCGCAGCGGGTGCGCTGCAGCAGGTTGCCCCCGACGGTTGCCATGTTGCGCAATTGGCCCGAGGCCCCGGCCAGGATCGCCTGGCTCAGCGCCGGATACCGGCTGCGCACCTGCGCGTCGGCGGCGACCGCACTGTTGGTGGCGGTCGCACCGATCACCAGCCCGCCGTCCGGCGTCCCATCGATCTCGTGCAGCGCGAGGCTTCGGATGTCGACGAGCCGGGCGGGCGACTCGACGCCGGCTTTCATGAGGTCGACGAGGTTGGTGCCGCCGGCGAGGAACCGCGCGCCGTCGTGCTGGGCCACGAGGTTCAGGGCATCGCGGACCTGCGTGGTCCGCGCATAGGCGAACGCTCTCATCCGGCCACCGCCGCACGGGCGGAGGCCTCGAGGATCGCCCGCACGATCGACGGGTACGCGCTGCAGCGGCACAGGTTGCCGCTCATCCGCTCGCGGATCTCCTCTTCGGTCAGTTCCGGCTTCCGTTGCGGCGAGCCGTCACGGGTGACCGCGCTGGGCCAGCCGGCCGCGTGTTCGGCGAGCATCCCGACCGCGGAGCAGATCTGTCCCGGCGTGCAGAATCCGCACTGGAATCCGTCGAGGCGGACGAAGGCCTCCTGGATCGGGCGCAGCTCGCCGTCGCCGGCCAGGCCCTCGATGGTCGTGACGGCTGCGCCGTCGGCGGCGACGGCCAGGGTGAGGCAGGAGACCACTCGCCGCCCGTCGATCAGGACGGTGCACGCGCCACACTGTCCATGATCGCATCCCTTCTTCGTGCCGGTGAGGCTCAAGTCGTCCCGCAGCGCGTCGAGCAGCGTCCTGCGGTTGTCGACCGCCAGTCGGTGCGGCACATCGTTGACTCGCAGTGCGATCTCACTGCGCGTGTCATCGGTCATCGCGGTCCTCTCACCAGCTGCTCGAAGCCCACAGGTCAGATCCCGGGTTCCTCATGCCGGCCGGCCTCCGGGTGCGCCGTGACGACGGCGCTGCGCGGCGGCCCCATGGTGTCCGGAGGAGTGGGCAACAGGCGTTTCACACTGGTGATGAACACTATGCGAGTTCGCCGGGTCTGCCTCGCCCAGAAGTCTCGAACCTTTGCCTGATCCTGCGCCTGTTCCCCGGATCGGGGATCGGGAGATCATGGGCCGCCTACCTGCCGCTCGGGCCGGCCGATGCCGCCCGGTTCCGGCGGTTCGATCGGGTCGAACCCTAGGCCGGCCCGTACGGCGCGCTCAGCCGTTGATGGATGATGCACACGTCGCCCGGCGAGACCGTGACCCGCACCGCGTCGCCGAGCACGACCTTGCGGCGGTAGCGCCACATGCGGGTGCTGCGCAACGCGGGCAGCCGGCTGCCGTCGGGGAACGTCACCTCGTAGCGGTCCCCGGGCAGCACCGCCGCGACCACACCGCGGCGCTCGACCGCGTTCAGCGCCGCGTGCACACCGAAGGCGATCAGCTGGTCCCGGGTCAGCGGACGGCCGGCGGCGACCGCGTCGAGGGCCTCCTGCGTCCGTTGCGGGTCCGCCGGACGGCGGCGGCGCGACAGCAGGACCAGCGCTACCCCGGCCAGCACCAGCAGCGCGAGCACCGCGCCGTGCGGCCACAACCGCATCTGGTCGCCCCCTTTCGTCAGCCGCAGGTCGGCGAGGATGGACGCCGCGGCGTCACGGTACTCCGCGAAGGCCTCCGGCTCGATCCCGGCGAGCGCTGCGGAGGTGGCCACCGTGGCTTTCGTCATATGATCGCCATGAAAGCGCGGAACGTCCGCCACACTGCTGGCGAACGCTGCTGACATGACCGCAGAACGCGCACCGCAGGAACCGGCCACCCCGACGGCGGCGAGCCCGGCCGGCCATGTCGAGGTCCTGGTCACCGAGCGGCTCGACGTGGCCTCGGTCCGCCGGTGCCAGGCGATGCTGGCCCACGCGTTGAGCCGGCATCCGGCGCGCCTGATCGTCGACCTCTCCCGGTGCTCCGGGATCGACGCGACCGGCATCGGCGTGCTGCTCGACGCCCACCGGGCGCTGTGGCGGCAGGGCAGCCGGTTGACGCTGCGCGCCGTGCCGCCCGAGGTCTGGCGGATGTTCGTCCTGGCCCGGGTCGACCACGTGTTCGACGTCGTTGCGCAGGAGTCTGCGGCCGCGGTGCCGCCGCAGGCCGGGTGAGAGACCCGGCGCCCGCGGCGGACGACCGCGCTATCCGTCGTTGCCGTATGGGCGGCGCAGGGTGAAGAACACGCGGTCGAGGCGGCCGGCGGCGAGGTCGTCCGCGCGGATGAGCCAGTACAGCAGTACCGCGTCGTCGCCGTGCCAGGCGATGTCCGGGTCGCCGCGGTCGAACTGGGCCAGCAGCCGCCACCGCAGCGCCTCGGCCCGCAGCGCCGGGTCGCGCCAGCCGGCAGCACCGCCGAGCGACGCGGCTGCGGCGTCGAACTCCACGGAGTCGCGCAGTGGCTGCGGGTGGCCGCCGAGCCGGTGGTCGGGCTCCGGGCCGGCGAGCGCCGCGGCGAACCGCAGGGCCTGCAGCGGATGCCCGGGCTCGGTCACCGCGTCGCCGAGCGCCTGGAACACGGCCGGATGGTCGCCGGCCGGGGCCGTGACGCACGCACGCGCGGCCAGCCGGGTCCGGTCGTAGGCGTTGCCTTGCGCCGGGGTGGCGCGGCGCCGCACCGCCTGCCCGGCCGGCACGTGCACGAGGCGAGCCGCCCCGGGCGGAGGCGGCTCGTCCGGGTCGGCGTCGTCCTCGAAGAGCGCCTCGTCGACGAAGAACAGCAGGTGCCCCCGGTCCGGCAGCCCGGCGCCCGCCGTGGGCAGCGCGGCGCAGTCGACGGTCGCGACGTGGTACAGCGGCCGCCCGTCGTCGGTGACCGGCCACGGCACGTCGTCCGGCAGCGCCGGCTCCCCGCCGAGCTGCCCGACGATCGGGGTGAGCACGTCACCGACCGGTACCGGGACGAGGCTCACGGCCGGCAGCCGCAGCGCCAGCCACCGCTCGGCGACGTCGGCGGGCAGGTGCTCGCGGGCGATGGCCACCAGTTCGTCTTCGGTTCGCACCCGGGCAATGCTGGCACGGCCCGTCAACCCCCGGGCCCACGGTCGATGCGAAGGTCGCGTTCCAGCTCCTGCAGGAGCGTGCGCAGGTCGTCGAGGCGCTGGCTGATGGCGATGCGGTCGATCTCGTCGGGCACGCCGTCGCCGTCGCCGTCGTAGTCCGGGGACAGGCCGTCGGTCATCTCGAGGCGGCGGGCCTCCTCCATCGAGTTGACGATGACGGCGATGAGGATGTTCATCAGCAGGTTCGCGGTCAGCAGCACGTAGCTCATGTAGTAGACGAGCGTCCAGGGTGACAGCTCCATCCCCTGCTGGATCAGCTCCGGCAGCGTCTCCAGCGACAGCAGCACGAACAGGGTCAGCACGGCGCGGCCGATGGTCCCGTACTCCTGCGGATAGGTCTCGCCGAAGATCAGCCACCCGGCCATCCCGTACACGTAGAGCGTGACCAGGGCCAGGGCCAGGAAGCCCCCGACGCCGGGGAGGCTGCGCAGCAACGCGGTCACGATCGTGCGGAGCCCGGGCGAGAAGCGGACCAGGCGGACCACGCGGGCGATGCGGATCACCCGCAGGGCGGCCGAGTCGCCGTGGAGGCCGGGCACGAACGCGGCCGCGATCACGACGAAGTCGAAGACGTTCCAGCCCTGCTTGAAGAAGTCCTGCGGCCGGCGGCCGTGGGCGAGGATCCGGATCGCGATCTCGGTGACGAACGCAACGCGGAAAACCCACTCCAGCTCGTCCAGCAGCGTGCCGATCGCGCCGAGGTGTGGATAGGTCTCGACGGCGAGGACCAGCGCGTTGGCGCCGATCAGCAGCACGATCGCCACCTCGAACGCCCGCGACTTCGTCACGCCGGAACACCATTTCGCAACCCGCGCCAGATCGATCACCGGAAGATCACACCGTTCCGGGGCATCGATCGGCAAGTGGCTGATCACGCAGCGCCACGCCTGCCCGTCGGACAGCGCGGCGCGGCGGCCACGAAATTCGTCACATGATCGCCATAAAAGCGCGGAACGTCCGACATACTCGCGGAGAACGCTCGCAGGCGTGCCCGCACAACATGCCTCCCCGGGCGACGTCGAGATGTCCGGCGCCGTGACGAGACCGTCGCCGGCATCCTCCTGCGCGCGGCCGGGCCACCGGCGGGCGCGACTCGGCGACTAGCCGCCCGTTCAGCGGAGGTTTCCGCAGGCTGCCGCATGCCCGTACCGAGCCGGCCCGAGGGAGGTGCCGAACCAATGCTGCTGGAAGGCCGCTACCGCCTGCTCCACCGGTCCGGCGCCGGCACCAGCGCCGAGCTCTGGTCGGCGCAGGACGAACTGCTCCGCCGCAGGGTCGCCGTGCGCGTGCTGCCCCCCGGCCGGGCGGGAGCGACCGAGCGGTTCCTCGCCGCCGGACGCCTCGGCGCGCGCCTCGCCCATCCACTCGTGGCCGCCGTGTACGACGTCGGGATCGCCGACCTGCCGGACCGCGGCCGCACCCCGTACATCGTCATGGAGTTTGCCGACGGCCACCCTCTGCCCGAGCCGGAACCGGCGGGCTGGCGGCGTGCCGTCAGGGTCGCAGCCGACGTCGCCGCGGCGCTGGCCCACGCCCACGGCCAATGGGTGGCGCACGGCAACCTGAGCCCGGCGAAGATCGTGCTGACGGACGTCGGCGTCAAGGTGATCGGCTTTGGGGTCGACGTCGCCGACGACCTCGACGCGCCCGCTCGCGACGTCCACGCGCTCGGCCTGCTCCTCGCGCCCGTCGCCGGCCCCGGCACGCCGGCCGAGCTGGCCGGGCTGGTGCGACGCTGCCTCGCCGACGACCCGGCCCGGCGGCCGTCCGCCGCGGACGCCGCCGGGCTGCTCGACCAGATCGCCACCGCCCCGGTGCCACCCGCTGCCGAGATCGGCGCCGAATCCGTACCGGCGCCGGGCTCCCCGCGACGGTGGACGAAGCGGACCACGCTGGTCGCCGGCGCCGCCGCCGTCACCGTGCTGACGTTGCTGGCCGTGGCGCAGGCGGCACCGGGTGCGCTGCCCTGGTTCGACCGGCTGCCACAGCAGGCCACGGTGCCGGCCCCCACGGACGGCGTGTGCGACGAGGTCCCGATCGCCCAGCGGTTCTGTGCACCGGTAGCGACGCCGCCGCACCGGCCGCCGACCACCGCCTCGGTCGGTCCGCGCCGCACAACCCGGCCGGGCGTGCCGAACCCGCCGCCGACACCGTCCCCGTCCCCCTCGCCCGCGGTCTCGTCGTCGGCGCCGGCCGACTCCCCGTCGCCGCCGGAGTCACCCGAGACGCCCGCGTCGTCACCCGTGACGGCGCCGTCATCGACATTGCTCTGACCGAGCCCGACCGCTATCCGTCTACCCCGAGGAAATGCTCCGTGTTCCCCGCCACGTCTCATGCCGCCGAGGCCCCGGCGCTCGACCGCCGGTGCCGCGCCGGTGCGGTTGCTCCGCTCGGATGCGAGGCACGGTGACTGCGCACTGCAGGCCCGAGCACGTGCCCGGCCCCGCCACCGTCGCCGACCGGGCCGGTCCGGGCCGGCAACCGAGGCTGCAGCGACTCGCCGCCCGCGAGGATCTGGCCGGTCGGGTACTGCTGGTCGCCTCGGTGCTGCCGGTGCTGCTGGCGATCGCGTGGCTGGTGGTGGCGGTGCCGTTGGCGGCGGTCGGCGGCTTCCACGCCTGGCTCGTCCTGCCGCTCGCCGGCGCGACCGCGGTACTGCTGCTGCGGTGGGCCATGCCACGGCTGCGTGCGGTTCCGGTTCGTCCGGCACCGTGGTGGTCGGTGGTCGCCACGGCCGCCGTCGCGGTGGGCTTCGCGATCCTGGCGGCCGCGACCCACAGCGAGCAGGCGGTGCTGCACCGCGACGCCGGCACCTACGCCCAGGTCGGGCTGTGGCTGAGCGGACACCCGGGACTGACCACGCCGATTCCCGCCGACGCGTTCGGGTCGGCCGCCAACGCGGTCACCTTCGCCCATCCAGGCTTCTTCGTGCAGGACGGGCTGATCGTGCCGCAGTTCATGACCGGGTGGCCGACGATGCTGGCGGCCGCCTTCTGGCTGGACGGCTGGCCGGGCATGTTCGTGCTGCCCGCCGTCGTCGGCGGTGCGGCGGTCTTCGCGGTCGCCGGTCTGGCGGCGCGGCTGTGCGGGGCGCGGTGGGCGGCACCGGCGGCGCTGTTGCTGGCCTTGGCGTGGCCGATGCTGCGGGTGAGCCAGACGACGTACTCGGAGCCGCTCGCCTGCCTGATGCTGGCCGGCGGCATCAGCCTGCTGATCGACGGCTGGTCGGTGGCCGCCGGTCGGACGCGGTCGCGCACGGACGCGTCGGTGCGCCGCGACGCCGGTGTGCTGCTCGGCCTGGCCGGGCTGGTGCTGTCCGGCGGGGAGCTGGTGCGGCTCGACATGGGCGTGGACTTCGCGCTGGTCGTGCCGGTGATCGGGTGGTGGTTCCTGCGGCGGCGGGCCGGGGCGGCGGCGTTCGTCGCCGGCGCCGTCGTGGGCGGAGGGCTCGGGTTCCTCGACGCCCGGTTCGTCACCTGGCCCTACCTCCAGGTGAACTGGGTCTCGGTGCGGCTGATGGTGCTGCTGCTCGTCGCGGCGACCGCCGGCACCCTGATCACGGTCGTGGCGCTGCGGTGGCGGGGCGGTGCCGCGCGGCCGGCCCGGCGGCGTTCGATCGCCGTCGCGGCGGCCGTGGCGGTGGCGGTGGCGGTCGCCGGCGTCCTGCTGGCGGCCCGGCCGCTGCTGTACGTCGACCGGTCGATCACCGCCGCCGGGACGATCGACTACGTGGCGTCGCACCAGCTGCGGCTCGGGCTGCCGGTCGACGGCACCCGGGGCTACGCGGAGCAGAGCCTGTCGTGGGTGTCGTGGTACGTGGGCTGGCCGGCGCTGGTGCTCGCATGGTTCGGAGCCATGGCCGCCGCGGCCGGCGTGGCCCGCGGCCGGGACTGGCGGCTCCTGCCGGTGCTGCTGGTGTACGGCGGATCCGGCGTCGCGACGCTGCTGCGCCCGGCGATCACGCCGGACCATCCGTGGGCGGACCGGCGACTGGTCGTGGAAGTACTGCCGGCGGTGGTGCTGTTCGCGGTGTTCGCCCTGGCCCGGGCGGCGCGGGCCGGCCGCTCGGCCGCGACCCGGCGGGTGTTGCGGTGGACGCCGCTGCTGCTGGTGGCGGCGGTCGTGCCGGGTGCCCTCGTGACGGCGCAGCTCGCCCCGCTGCGCACCGAGATGGGCGAACCGGCCGCCGCGGCCGCGGTGTGCCGGGCGTTGCGGCCGACCGACTCGGTGATTCTCATGGACACCCAGTGGGCGCCGACGGTGCGCAACCAGTGCGGTGTACCGGTGGCCGCGCTGGACGACCCGACCGTCGAGCGGATCGCGACGGCCGTCGCCGGGGTCCGGGCGGCCGGCCGGGATCCGGTGCTCATGTCGTCGTCGACGCTGACGCTGCTGCCCTACGGGTTGCCGCTGGACAAGGTCGTGTACCTGGACACGCAGGAGGACCAGCACCAGTTGGTGCGGCGGCCGGACGGAACCGACCCGCGACGGTTGGAGTGCTGGATTGTTCGGGCGTGACGCATGAAGGTTGATCGACGGATCGTGTTCTTCGGCACCTACGACAGCGGTGCGCATCCACGGGTGCTCGTGCTCGCACAGGGGCTGCGGTCCCGCGGCGCCGAGGTCGTGGAGTGCAACGCACCGCTGCGCATCAGCACCGCCGAGCGGATCGCCGCCGTTCGCCGGCCGTGGCGGTTGCCGCTGCTCGCGGCGCGGGTCGCCCGGCAGTGGTGGCGCCTGCTGCGGATGGTGCGGCGCATGGACCCGGCGGAGCGGGCCGCGACCGATGCCGTGGTCGTCGGCTACCTCGGCCTGCTGGACGTGCACCTGGCCCGGATGCTCTTCCGGCGGACGCCGATCGTCCTGGACCACATGACCGGCGCGGCCGAGACCGCGGCCGACCGTCGCCTCGGGGGTGGGGTCCGGCAGCGCCTGCTGCGGGCCGCCGACCGCGCGGCCTGGTCCCGCGCGGACGTCGTGGTCGTCGACACCGACGAGCAGCGCGTCTCGCTGCCGCCCGACGTGCGGGAGCGCGGCGTCGTGTGCGCCGTCGGCGCACCGGATGCGTGGTTCGACGCGGCCGCCCGGGCCGACGCGCCCGGCGAACGGCCGCTGCGGGTGGTGTTCTTCGGCCTGTACACGCCGCTGCAGGGCGCGCCCACGATCGGCGCGGCCGCCGCGCTGCTGGCCGACCGCCCGGTTTCGTTCACCCTGATCGGGCACGGCCAGGACGAGGAGGCCACCCGGCGCGCCGCCGCCGGCGCGGCCGTGCGCTGGCTGCCGTGGGTCTCCCCCGACGAGCTGCCGCGGGTCGTGGCGGATCACGACGTTTGCCTCGGCATCTTCGGTACCACCAGCAAAGCGCACCGGGTGGTGCCGAACAAGGTGTTCCAGGGCGCGGCCGCGGGGTGCGCGATCGTCACCGCCGACACCGGGCCGCAGCGCCGCGCGCTCGCCGGGGCGGGGCTGCTGGTCCCGCCGGGCGACGCCGCCGCCCTCGCCGGGGCGCTCGAGCGGCTGGCCGCCGACCGCGACGAGCTGGTCCGGCTGCGGCAGGAGGCCCGGTCCATGGCCCAGCGACGCTTCACCGCTCACGAGGTCGTGCTGCCGCTCTGGCAGCGGCTGGACACGCTCGCCGTCGACGGAACGGGGCAACCCACATGAGCACAGCGATGGACCGCATCGCGCCGCTGTCCCCCAACGCCTGGCTGCGGCTGGACGTCGTGGCCAGGATGTTCCCGGCCGGCGCCGCCGACGTGCTGGAGATCGGCTGCGGCCAGGGCGGCTTCGGCGCCCGTCTCGCACAGCGCTGCGACTACGTCGGCGTCGAGCCGGACCTGTCCTCCTTCCGGGTGGCCGAGCAGCGGCTGCGCATGGCGGGCGCCGGCCGGGTCGTCAACACGCGGCTGGACGGGCTGCCGGCCGCCCTGTTCGACGTCGTCTGCGCATTCGAGGTACTGGAGCATCTCGACGACGACGCGGAGGCGGTCCGAGCGTGGCGCGACCGGCTCCGGCCGGGCGGATGGCTCCTGCTGTCCGTGCCGGCCTACCAGCACCGGTACGGGCCCGCGGACGAACTCGTCGGCCACGTGCGCCGGTACGACCCGGCGGCGCTCCACGCGCTGCTGACCGACGCCGGCCTGGTCGACGTGGACGTCCGCCACTACGGCATGCCGCTCGGCTACCTGCTGGAGACCGGCCGCAACCTGCTGGCCAGCCGGCGACTGGCCGGCGTGCGGGGCACGTCGGGCCACGAGCGGTCGGCGGCGTCGGGGCGGCTGTTGCAGCCGTCGGCGCGGCTGCGTGGCCTGCTGCATCGCTGGGGAACCGCGCCGTTCCGCTGGATGCAGCGCGCCGCACCCGGGACCGGTCCTGGCCTGGTGGCCAGGGCACGCCTGCCACACCCAAACGACGACGAGCCGACGCGGAGCGGCTCAACGACGGAGGTTGACCCCCGATGAACGACGTCACCATGTACCCGCGGGCCGACGCGGCCGCCGGCACCACCGGCGGCCAGTCCGAGGCGCCCCACGTCACGGTCGTGCTGCCGTGCTTCAACGAGGAGACGCACGTCCACGCGGAGCTCCAGCGCATCTGCGCGGCGCTGGACGCCAGCGCATACCGCTACGAGATCCTGGCGATCGACGACGCGTCCACCGACAGGACGCTGGAGATCCTCCGGCAGGCGGAGCCCACGCTGCCGAACGTGCGGGTCATCGCGCTGCACCGCAACGGCGGCGCCGGCACCGTCCGGCGGATCGGCACCCGGATGGCCCGCGGCGAGGTCGTGGTGTGGACCGACGCGGACATGTCCTACCCCAACGAGCGCATCCCCGAGATGGTCGACCTGCTCTACGCCGACCCCGGCATCGACCAGGTCGTCGGCGCCCGCACCTCCGAGCAGGGCAGCCACCGGCTGCTGCGGATCCCGGCGAAGTGGGCCATTCGCAAGATCGCCGAGTGGCTCGTCGGGCAGCCGATCCCGGACCTCAACTCCGGACTGCGGGCGTTCCGTCGCCGCGTCGCGGAGCCGTACCTGCAGCTGCTGCCGCCCGGCTTCTCGTGCGTCACCACGATCACCCTCGCGTTCCTGTCCAACCGGCACGGCATCACCTACGTGCCGATCGACTACGCCAAGCGAGCGGGCAAGTCGAAGTTCCGCTTCGTCACCGACGCCTACCGCTACCTGTTGCAGGTCGTGCGGATGGTGATGTACTTCAACCCGCTCAAGGCGCTCATGCCGATCGCGTTGACGTTGCTGGCCCTCGGCGCCGCGAAGAGCGTCTTCGACATCGCCGTGCACCCGGTCCGGGTGGCGACGAACACCATCATGGTCGTCATGACCGGGCTGATCATCGGCTCGATGGCGCTGCTCGCCGACCTCATCGTGCGGTCGCGGCCCGGAGCGTAACCATGTCACGGCACCCGACCGCCGGGCGCTCCCTTTCCACTGTCGCCGTGGTGGCGGTGGTGTTGTTCGCGTTGTGGGGGCTGGCCGGCCCCCTCAGCGGGCGCACGGTGCTGGCGCCGACGGACGAGATGGTCTCGGGCAGCCCGTACGCGGCGGCCGGGACGCCGCGCGAGCCGGTGGACAACGCCTGGCTCGACGACATCTACACCGCCCAGCTGCCGAACGCCATGCTGTTCAAGCACGCTCTCGACCGGGGCGACATCGCCGGCTGGAACCCGTACGAGGCGGGCGGGACGCCGCTGGCCGCGGTGCCGAACACCGCGCTGTTCTCGCCGCTGTCGTTGCCGTACTACCTGCTGCCGACGTGGCTGGCACCGGCATACGAGGAACTGCTCGAGATCGCCTGCGCGGTCGGCGGCGGCTTCCTGCTGTTGCGCCGGTGGCAGCTGAGCCGGGCCGCGGCGCTCTGCGGCGGGCTGATGTTCGCCACCAGCGCCTTCATGCTCGTCTGGCTCGACTTCCCGCAGACGCAGGTGGCCGCCTTCATCCCGGCGACGTTCTGGACCGTCGAGCGGTTCCTGCAGCTGCGCCGGGCGCGTGACGCGGCGCTGATCGCGGTGCCGGTGGCGGCGATGCTGCTGGGTGGCTTCCCCGCGGTGACCGGATACACGCTGCTCACCGCCGGCGCCTACGCGCTGGCCCGGGTGGCGGCGGAGCACTCCGAAGGGCTGCGGACCGCGGTCGTGCGTCTCGCGGGCGCCGCCGGCGGTGTCCTGGCCGGGGTCGGGCTCGCCGCGTTCCAACTGCTGCCGTTCGTCGGGTTCTACCGGTCCTGGTACATCGAGGGCCGGGCACAGACGCCGGGCCAGCACCTCGACCCCGCCGCCCTCGTCACCGCGGTCGCCCCGTTCGCGCTCGGCACGGCCGATCCGGACCGGCAGCAGTTCCTGCTCGACCAGAACATCGTCGAGTCGCTGTGCTACACGGGTGCCGCGACCCTCGTGCTTGCCGTGGCGGCGCTCGGACTGGCCCGGGCGGGCCGGGTCGGCCTTCCCCGGGGCGTCTGGGCCTTCCTCGTCGCCGGCGTCCTGCTCTGGGGCGTGCTGATCTTCGCCGGCGGGCCGCTGCTGGCGATGCTGCAGCACGCGCCGGGCGTCGGCGGCCTGTTCGCCGGCAACTTCATCGGCCGGGCCCGCAGCATCTTCGGCTTCCTGCTCGCCGCGCTCGGCGCGGTCGGCTTCGAGCTCCTGCTGACGAGCCGCTCGCCGGCGGCCGGGCGCCGCCGCCGGTGGCTGACACCGGCGGCGGTGTGGCTGCTCGCCGCGGCCGGGGCTGTCGCCGTGGTCTGGCGGGGCCGGCAGATCGCCGGCGCTCATGCCGCCGTCGACGGCTACGACCGGGCCGTCATCGTGGGCGGTGTGCTGGTCGGCTGCGCCGTCCTGTGCGCCGTCGTGGCCCGCAGCCGGCGGTGGCGTCGAGTCGCCGGGCCGGTGGCCGCGGGCGCGCTGCTCCTGCAGATCGGCGGCCAGGCCGGCTGGTTCGTGCACGAGTACTGGCCCCACTCGTCGCGGGCCACGTTCTACCCGGTCACCGACACCCACCAGTACCTGGCCGACGGCCTGGGCCACGAACGGTTCGCCGCCGGCGGCGACGCCCTCATCATGGGCACCGGCACCGCGTACCGCCTGCGCTCCCTCAACGGCCACGCGTTCCTGCAGCGCTCGTTCGCCGAACTGCTCGCCGCCGCACCCGGCACCGCGGTGCCGTCGCCGACCTACGTCACGTTCGACGCTGACGTGGCGCAGGCGACCAGCACGATCCTGGACCGTCTCGGGGTCAGGTACTTCGTCACCGCGCCGTCGGCCGTGATCTTCGGATCGTCCGCCGCGCAGCCGCTCCCGGACAGCACGATGACCCTCGAACCGGACCGTCCGGTCAGCGTCGCCGCGGCGCTGTCCGGCAGCATCCGCGGCATCGGCATCATCCCGGCCGAGACCTCCTCGGCCGGGCCCGACGCCCGCCTGCGGATCACGGTCCGCGACGGGTCGGGTGCGACCGTCGCCGACACGACCTACCCCGTCCCCGACCTGACCGCGGGACAGCCCTGGCTGCTGCCGGTCGCGGAGTTCGAACCGGGTGGACCGGCGACGGTCACGCTGGCCCTCAGCGGGACAGCCGCCGTCCAGGTGCAGGCCGACGCCGGGTCGGTCACCATCCCGACCGTCGCCGCCGACGACGACGGGCTGCGGCTGGCCTACGCCGGCTCGACCGTCATCTACGAGCGCCACCGCGCCCTGCCGCGAATCCGCTGGGCCGGCAGCTCGGTCGTCGAACAGTCCCCGGACCGCCGGCTGGACATGCTCGCGACCGGCGCGGTCGACGCGCGAACCGTGCTGCTGTCGGGACCGGCTGCCCCGTCGGGCGGGGGCAGCGCCGGGCTGCGGATCGACGCCGACGACAACGACGTCGTCGACGTCGCCGTGTCCGCCGAGACCAGCGGCTATCTCGTCGTCGCGGATGCCGACCAGACCGGCTGGACCGCGACCGTCGACGGGCGGCGCGTCCCGCTGCTGCCCGCCGACCACGGCGTCGTCGCCGTCGCCGTGCCCGCCGGCGAGCACCGGGTCGCGCTGACGTTCTCCGCCCCGCACGGCAGGCTCGGCGGTTGGTTGAGCGCGGCGACCGCGGCGCTGCTCGTCGTGGTGTGGATCGGCGTACCGCCCTGGCGCCGCCGCTCGGGTGCGCCCCCGCCGATAGGCTCCGATCGTGCCTGAGCCTGCCCGATCAGCCGACACGCCGCGATGGGTCGTCCTCGCCCGGCGGCTGCAGAGCTTCCTCGCGCACCGGTGGACCCGGCGGACCTTCCTCGCCGCCACGATCGCCGGGGGCCTCTACGCCCTCGTGGTACAGCGAACGGCGTTGGCGACGTCCCTGGGTGAGGTCCGCGCCGGCGCCCTGCTGGGCGCGGCCGGGCTCGTGGTCGTCGGACTGATCGCCACCATGCAGGTGTGGCGGGTCCTGCTGGCGGGTCTGGGCGCGCCACTGGGGCCGCTGCCCGCGGCGCAGACCTTCTTCGTCGGGCAGCTCGCCAAGTACCTTCCCGGGTCCATGTGGTCGGTGCTGGCCCAGATGGAGCTCGCCCGGGCGCATCAGGTGCCGCGCAGCCGTACCGCGACCGCGGCCGCGCTCACGATGGCGGTGTCACTCGGTGCCGGGCTGCTCACGGCGGTGGTGGTGCTGCCGTTCGCCAGTGACCGGGTCGGCAGCCGGTCCTGGTGGCTCCTGCTCGGCCTGCCGCTCCTGGCCGTGCTGCTGCATCCGAGGCTGGTCAACCGGGTCGTCGGCGGCGCGCTGCGGCTGGCTCGCCGTCCGCCGTTGCCGGAGCCGCTGTCCAGCCGGACGATCATCGCCGCGGTGGGATGGGCCGTGCTGTCCTGGGTATTGCTCGGCGCGCACGTCGCGGCGCTGGGCTGGCCACTGGGTGCCGACACGGTCCGCGCCGCGCTCGTGTCGACCGGCGGGTTCGCCCTGGCCTGGTGCCTCGGATTTCTGATGCTGGTGGCACCGGCCGGGGTCGGTGTTCGAGAGGTACTGCTGGTGGCCCTGCTCGGGACGCAGCTCACCGTCGGGCAGGCGACGGCGGTGACCGTGCTGTCCCGGGCCTTGATGACGGCCGCGGACCTCGCGCTGGCCGCGGCGGCGGCGACGGCCGCGTACCTCGCTCGCCGTCCGGCGCGGAGGACCTCCGGGTGAGACCGGACGGACCGCTGCGCGCAGCTGACGGGTCCGCGATGCTCGCGCTGGCGGTCCTGGTCGTGCTGGTACACCCGATCGCGCCACTGCTGCGCGAGCCGTACTGGCTGGACGAGTCGTGGGTGGCGCTGGCCACCAAGGCCCCGCTCGCCGACCTCCCGGTGGTCACCTCATCGACCCCGGTCGGCTGGACGTTCCTGGTCTGGCTGCTGCCGCCGGCCGGGCAGGTGCAGCGCCTCGTGCCCTGGCTGTTCCTGGCCGTCTCGGCCGGCCTCGGCTACGGCCTCGGCCGCCTGCTCGACTGGCCCCGCCGGAGCACCGGCGTCGTCGCCGGGCTGTGCGCGGCGGCGGCCGTCGCGCTGCTGCCGGCGCAGCAGTTGCGCCACGACCTGAAGCAGTACACCGCCGACGCCGCGGTCGCGCTGGCGCTGGTGCTCCTGCTCGCCTGGGCGGAGCGGTCGTGGTCGCTGCGACGGCTCGTCGCGGTCGGCGCCGGGGCCGTGCTCGGCATGCTGCTCAGCCACCCGGCCGCGCTCGTCGGCGCCGTCGTCCTGGCGGCGATGCTCGGCGCCGCCGCGTGGTCACGGCAGCGCGCCCGGCTGGTCCGCGCCACCGCGGTCGCGGGGCTCGCCGGACTCGGCATGGCGACGATCTACCTGACCGTCGACCGGGCGAACCGCAACGACCACCTGATCGACTACTGGGACGGCTACTTCCCGGCCGGCGCGGAGCTACCGCAGTACCTGCACCGCCGGCTGGAGGAGCTGCAGCCGGCGCTGGGCCTGCCGTGGCCGGTCTTCGTCCTGCTCGCCGGCGCCGGCGTGGTCACCGTCGCGTGGCGGCGCCGCCCGGCGACCGCCGCGGCGGTGGCGCTGCTGCCCGCCGTCGCCGTGGCCGGCGGCGTCACCCGGTCCTACCCGCTGCTGGACCTGCGCACCTCGCACTTCCTGCTGGTCCTCGCAGCGGCGATCGCCGGCGTCGGGCTGGTCGGCGTGGCCGGCCTCCTGACCGGCCGGCTGCGCCGCTCGCCGGCCGTGCTGGTGGCCGTCGTCGCGGTGGCGGCGGCCGGGTACGGGCTGGCGAACCGGGCGACGCGGATCACCGGCCCGGACGAGGACGTTCGAGCGCAGGTCACGTACGTGGCCGGCCACCACCGGCCCGGCGACCTCATTCTCGTCAACATGTCCGGCCAGTACGGCTTCGCCTACTACTGGCCGGCGAACCGGCCCGAGTTCGTCCGCGGCGGAGTCCAGGCCACCGGCTGGTACGTGCGGTACCGGCCGGAGGACCGGATCATCGTGGCGGCGGATCGCGACCACACCGCCGTCGCCGCGGCACTGGACGAGGCACGCCGGCTGGCCGGTCCCGGCGGCCGGGTCTGGCTGGTGCGAAGCCACGTCCAGCCGGCCGAAGCGGCGGTGTGGCGCGATGCGCTCGCCGGTTGGCACACGGACCTGGTCGCCGTCGGTCCGGAGCCGGTCGCGCTCATCGCGCCCGGCTAGGCGGTCGGCTGCGGGCTCACCCCCACAGCCGCAGGCGCTCGAACTCGACCTTCCACTCGTCGTGGTACGCCGCGCGGATCGGCTCCGGCATGCCGGCGAGGATCCGCGCGGCCCGGTCCGGCGCCAGCCCGTCGAGGATCCACGGCAGGTACCGCCGGGCGTCGTCGCCGACGCGCCGGGCGTGCTCGGCGCCGAAGCGGCCCCACTGCTCCTGCGTGAGCGTGGCGTCGAGCAGGGCCAGGGTCTCCCGCTCCTCGTGGCGCAGATGTGCGGACAGGCCGGTGTACAGCGCGTCGGTCAGCTCGCCGAGCCGCGCCGGGCCGGTGTCGCGGTCGGCGAGCGCCGCGTCGATCGCGTCGAGCAGCGGGTCGATCCCGGCGTGTTCGGCCTCCATGGCGGCCAGCAGCGCGAGTCCGTCGGAGTCCGCGACGTCGCCGTCGGCGCGCTCGGTCAGCACGGCCGTCGCCACCGGCCACACCAGCGCGTCCTCGGCGGTGTGGTGCACGGTGAGGTACCGCTTGAACAGCTCCCACCCGACGGCGGTGCGCAGCACGTGCGCCGGGTCGTCGTCGGTGCGGGCGGTGACCTTGGTGATGCGCTGCAGCTCGCGGCCGAGCGCGTCGTGGAACAGGTACATCATCGTCATGTCGAGTGCCACTGCCGAACTCCAAACCGTTGGCCAGGCGAACATTCGGTCGTCCAACGATAAGCCCTGAATCGTTGGTCGAGCAAACGTTTCGTTAAGCTGATCACATGGACGACCCGATCCGGATGAGCGACTTCCCGAGCTGGCTGCTCGGGCAGGCCGCCGCGCACGCCTACCGGCTGGTCAGCGAGCGGCTCGACGCCTTCGGCGCGCGCGGCTACCACTTCCGGCTGCTCGTCACGCTCGTCGAGCACGGCCCGGCCAGCCAGGCGACGCTCGGCCGGAACACCGGGATCCACGTCAGCGACATCGTCGCCGCACTCAACGAGCTCGCGGCGGACGGGTTCATCGAGCGCTCCCCCGACCCGGACGACCGGCGCCGCAACGTCATCACGATCACCACGGCCGGGCGGCGTCACCTGGACCGGCTCAACCACGCGGTGGCGCAGGCACAGCAGGCGCTGCTCGCACCGCTCACCACCGCCGAGCGCGAGCAGTTCACCAGCCTCCTGCGGCGGGTGCTCGACGACCAACAGCACGGGGCGTGAGGGCTGCCGGATCGCGGCGGGCGCTCCGCCGAGCTGTGGTCGCGGCGGTCCGGCGGCCTCCTCGGCACGGCGGACCGAAACGGCGCACAAGCGTGAAACCAGCCCGCGGCATCTACACTTGCCGTACGCCGGCGCAGCGCTACAGCTTCACAGAGCGAAACGGAGTAACTGCGATGGCGAAGTCAGGGATCCCCTGGAAGCGACCTGCGCTGCTCGGGCTCCTGGTCGCTTTCACGGCCGTCCGGGTGCCAGACGTGCTGGCGGAGGGCACCTGGCGATCCTGGGTGGTCGTCCCGGTTTTCGTCGTAGCGGTGTGGCTCTTCGGCAGCAGCGTGTCGGGGGCGGTCCGCCGCGGGCGCGACGCACGCCGGCAATCGCGCTTCGAGGCGGGAGATTGACTCGTCGGCGAGGTCGACGTGCGCCATGCACCCCCCGCGCCCTCGGCGCCGCTCGCCCCGGACGAACCCGGGCCGCCGCCGGCGCCGGCATCCGCCGGAAAGCGACGTTCTGGACACTTGGGTATGGGCACATAGCCCAACGCGAGGAATGCTCGTTGAGCGTGCATGGCGCTCGTGCGTGTCTTCCAGGAACGGGATTACCGGTACGGGGTTGGCATCCTCAGGATGCGGGTCGAGCGGGTGCATTGGGCGAGCCCGGAGGTGTACGAGGGTGAGCGTTGGTACATCATCGAGGGCGTCCAGCTCAACACGACCGGCGCCGACGTCGCGCCGAGGCAGGTGGCGGTGAGGGGCCGGATGCTGCGAATCGAGCCCCCGGGAGCCTCGGTGGCCTGAGGCCTGTTGCACGACTGGGGCCGGGCACGGGAACGTCGTGCGCGCGACGGCGAAACACGGCGTCTGCCGTGTCCATACGAGATCCGGGCGGCCGTCACGGTGGTCAGTCGCGGCGACCGCCGGGGAGGAAGGTAGAGCGTTGGCGGAATGGTTCTCCCACGATGTGGACATCACAATACCCAATGCGGCACGGGCCTACGATTATGCGCTCGGCGGCTTCCACAATTTCGACGTCGACCGGAAGTTTGTCGAGGAAGCGGCGCGCGCGTGGCCCGATGTCATCGAACTTGCGCACGCCAACCGGGAGTATCTCGGTCGGGTGGTGCGGTGGCTGGTGGACGCGGGTGTGCGGCAGTTCCTCGATCTCGGGTCCGGGATTCCGACGCTCGGCAACGTGCACGAGGTCGCGCACGAGGCGGCACCGGCGGCGAGGGTCGCGTATGTCGACATCGATCCGGTCGCGGTGGCGCACGGCCGGCGAATCATGGGCGACGACCCGCGGGTGGTGACCGTGCGTGCCGATCTGCGGGATCCCGAGAGCATCGTCAGTCACCCCGAGATCCTCGGCATCCTGGACTTTGCGGAACCGGTTGCCGTGCTGATGGTCGCGGTGCTGCATTTCGTCGAGGAGGACCACAATCCACCGCGCATCATCCGGCAGTTCTCCGACGCGCTGGTTTCGGGAAGCTTCCTGGCGATCTCCCACGGCGTTCCGGCCGTCGAGGACGCGGCAGGTCAGGCAGCGGTCAGCCGCATGTATCGACGCACCCCGACGGCGTTTCGGGCCCGGCCGGTCGAACAGATCGCGACGTGGCTCGACGATTGGGACGTTATGTCGCCCGGAATCGTGCCCGTCAATCTCTGGCGTCCCGAACAGGAGGAACACGATGGCCGGCCGGTGGACGCCGTCGGTGCGGTGGCCCGCAAGCAGGCGGCGCGCGACTGAGCGCACGGCCCGCACCGCGTCCCGCGCGATTGACCGACAGGCCACCTCTTCGGGCCTTTTCGATGTCCCCTGGAAGGGTGACCGCGGGAGGTCGGAGCGCGGTATAACGGCATACTGGTTCCGCGGAGTACGCGTTG
This sequence comes from Dactylosporangium sucinum, assembly GCF_014647515.1. Lineage (GTDB taxonomy): Bacteria > Actinomycetota > Actinomycetes > Mycobacteriales > Micromonosporaceae > Dactylosporangium > Dactylosporangium sucinum. Next base: position 108,104 of record NZ_BMPI01000012.1, read on the forward strand.
GTTGCCGGAGTGGGCGAAGCAGCGGTATCGGTCAATCCTCGGGTCGGCAGCTCGGGACAGCCGGGAGCGACGTGTGATGCGCCGTGCCCGGCCAGGCATGGACGGGTCTCAAGAAGATGCCAGCAGTTCCACCACCAGATCCATCAGATCCAGCAGATCCACCCGGCGCAACCGGCGAGTCGACGCCGTGGCCGCGACGAGAGATCGGGGCGGCCGCCGCGTTCGCGCGGGTATGGGACGACGCGCTTCCCCGCACGGGGCCTGTGGCGGGCGGCAGGGATCGGCGCCGCCGCGTCCTGCACGAGCTCACCGACCGGCTGGCGGAGGCGCTGACCGGGACGACGGGCCGGCCGGACATCGGGCAGTGGCTCGGGCGGCAGCTGGTGCGTCACGCGATGACCGACCCGCAGACGCTGGCCGCGAGCCTGCGCGTCCTGCGGTCACGCCTGCTGCAGGACCTCCGGATCGAGGGATCGGGCCCAGCCGCACTGCTGCCGGCCCTGCTCGACGACGTGGTGGCGGGCTTCGTCGCGGCGCTCACCGCACACGTTCGTGACGCGGCGGAGGCCAACGCCCGCGACGAACGAGCGGCATGGCGTGAGCATCAGCAGCAACTGCAGGACCAGGCCCGGTCCAGCCTGCACCACGATCCGATGACCGGCCTGCCGAACCGGATCCGCCTGTTCGGCTACCTGGACCAGGTGCTGGCCGGCAAGCCCGGCTCACGCGTCGCGGTGTGCCAGATCGCCCTGGACCATCCGAGCCCGGGCGGCCGGACGCCGGCCATCGGCGATCAGGACGTGCGGAACGCGGCGGCGCGCCTGCGTGAGATCGCGACCGAACGCGACTACTTCGTCGCTCAGGTCGGCGACGAACAGTTCGTGCTCGTCAGCGAGAATACGACCGGTCCGGACGACGGCATCAAGGCGGCCGAGGTCGCGCTGCGGGCCCTCGCGCAACCGACAGCGGGCCATCGCTGGTCCCCGCTCAGGGTCTGCGTCGGCGTCGTGGAGCAGGCCGCGGAAGGCGCGACGACCGCGGCCCTGCTGCGCGCCGCCAAAACCGCGCTGCACTGGGCGCGAGCGGACTCCTCCGCCAGTTCCTGGGCGCTGTTCGACGCCTCCCGCAGCGACAGCGTCGCACGCCGCCAGCGACTGGTCGACGAACTGCGCGCCGCTCCGGCCACCAGCATGGATGTGCTCTATCAGCCGATCCTGCGGGTGCACGATTCGGCGATCGTCGGCGTGGGCGCAAGCCCGGCCTGGCGCAGTGCCGGCGGTACGACGATCGAGGCACGGGCAATGCTCGACCTGGCCGACGAGGCCGGCATACGTCCGTCGGTCGAGGCGGTCGTCCTGCGGGCGGCCTGCGCGCAGGCGGCCCGCTGGCACGACGGTCCCTTCCCCCTCTTCGTGACCGTCGACCTGAGCTCGGCGCATCTGCGCAAGCCCGGATTCGTCCCGTCGGTCGCGGCGCTGCTCGACGCCTCGGCCCTGCCGCCACGCGGCCTGCACCTCGCCATCGACGACGAGGCCCTGCGCTGCCCGACCGAAGACGTCTCGGCCGCTCTCCAGCAGCTGCACCGGCTGGGCGTGGTCCTCGCCGCGAACATCGTCGGCGCCGGCCAGGCCATGCTGATCGACACACCGGTCCAGACGGTCAATCTCGACCCTGCGCTCACCCGGCATCTGGTGCAGGACGCTGAACACTACCGTTCGGCGACAACGCGCACAGCCTGGCTCATCGACATGCTCCACGACCTCGATTTCACCGTGGCTGCCGCAGACGTGACCAACCTCGGTCAGTACGAGACACTGCACGACCTGGACTGCGACCGGGCCAGCGGCAGCTACCTCGCCCGCCCGGCATCGTCCACCGGCATCGACCGCCTTCTCGGTCGATAGCGGACGGGTGCAGCGCGGTGCCGGTGGCACCGCCCTGCACGCAGTCCGATCCACTGGGTGTTGCCGCCGGGTCAGCTCAGGGCGTCCTTGCCCTTGCGAGCCGCGTCCTTCACCTTGTCCCCGGCCTGCTTGACGTTCGCGGAGCTGCGCTCCGACCGGCCTTCGGCCTGCAGGCGCTCGTCGTCGGTCACGTCGCCGACCTTGTCCTTGGCTGCGCCTTTGGCCTCTTCGGCCTTGTGCTGGACCTTGTCCTGGAAACTCATCAGCGCCTCCCGTGGGTAGGTCGATGGCGCGGATACGGATGGGGCCGACGCCATCGACGGTCGGGTGCCCGCACCGGCCCGGCTGAAACACCCTGCGCCGCGATGCGGGCGCGGTTCCTGATCGGACCGGTGCCGTTCGTCCCCGGTGCGATCGGTCGCCGGGCGACACCGGACCGCGGCGTGGTGGAAGGAGGCGGCCCGTGGTCGCGGCTCAGCGGAGCAGGAGCGGTGCCACCACGATCGCGAGAAAGTCCAGCAGGAAGTGCATCACCACCGGCGCCACGAGACTTCGCCGCCAGACATAGACGGCGGCGAAGACCAGGCCGGTCACAGCCACCGTCAGCACGCCCGCGCTGCCCTCATATCCGTGCCCGACGGAAAAGATCACGGAGGACAACAGCACCGCCAACCAACGGCTGCGAAAGACGCCGGCGATCCGCAGGATCAGATATCCGCGGAAGATCGTCTCCTCGGCGACGGCGACCACCGCGACGAGCACCACGGCGAGGAGGAGCCCACCGCTACCCGGCGTGGGTGTCAGGCCGGTGCCGGACGGCGGTGGCCCGGACAGGCCGGCGTTGCGCAGGGCAAGGTCCAGGGCTTGCGTCCCGACCAGGACCGGAATCGACAGGGCGACCCCCAGAGCGATCTCGCGACCGGCTGCCCGGCCGACCCAGCCGACGGCCGCGACCGGCTGCCGGGCACGAGCGAGCAGCAGCAGGACGAGGGCGACAAGGCTCACGTCGCGCGCGATCGTCGCGCCGGCCAGCAGCGGGAACGACGCGGTGGATTGTCCGGCCGCGAAGAACGACAGCACCAGCGGCGGCACGAGTACCAGCAGGAACACACCCAGCTCCGCCAGTTCCTGCCGGCGGGACAGTACCCCGGCGAATGCCCGATCGTTCATCGCCGCTCCAGTGGTGCGTCCGGCCGAGGAGGGGTGCACGATCAGGTGCGGGCCGGAAACTGGTTGCGCAGGCTCACGCCGCCCCGGGAGGCGACGTGAGCCTGCCTCATGCCGGCGCAGCGGTGGCGCTACATGCCGGAAGGTGATGACGTCGCGCCGGGCGACGGTGCCGCCGGAGCCGACTGCTGCATGCCGGCGTGCTCGTGCAGCCGCACGAACCGCGCGGTGTATGTCTCGCTGGCGCCGGTGCCGCTGGTCGTCCCGGCAACCGCGATGTTCTCGCCGGTCGTCAGGGTGCTGGGCTGCAGCGTGTGCCTGAGTTCGAAGACCCGGACGTTGTTGCTCAGCGTCCACGTCCTGGTCCATCCGTCAGCCGACTGCACGGTGACCGACGACCCCGAGACCGACGTGAGCGTGCCCTGCTGCAGGGCGACGTGCACCTGCCCCTGCTTGGTCTGGACGACGCCCTCGCCGTGCTCGACACCCTTGAGCATGCCCCCGTGGTGTCCCATCGCGCCCGCTGTCGAGCCCGGGCTCGGCGCGGGCGGGCTCGGTTGGGCACTCGCCACCGCCGGTACCCCGGCAGCGACTCCGGCGAGCACGGCGGTGCTGAGCGCAAGTCCAAGTCGATTGCGTAACATGGCCCCTCCTCACCTGGACCAAACCCCCAAATACCACCCGGGCACCGGCGACAAACCACCCGCGGCTCATGATCTTTTCTTCGCGCGGGATCCGGCCCGCCGGTGCGAAATAGGCTTTCCCCGTGCGGGCGCTGCGGCAACGGGCCGAACGGACGCCGCCCTCGCGCGAACGGTACGTGGACCTGCTGCGCGCGGCGGCGATCACGGCGGTGGTGCTCGGCCATTGGCTGATCAGCGTGATCGGCTACGACACGCGCGGGCAGCTGACCGGGTACTCGGCGCTCGGGTCGCTGCCGTGGGCGTACCCGATCACCTGGCTGGCGCAGGTCATGCCGCTGTTCTTCATCGTCGGCGGGTACGCCAACGCCGCGTCGCTGGCCTCGCACCGCCGCCGCGGCGGCGACACGGTCACGTGGCTGCAGGATCGCGGCGGGCGCCTGGTCCGCCCGACCACGACGCTGTTCCTCGTGCTCGCCGCCGGCGCGCTCGTCGCCCGACTGGCCGGGGCCGCCCCCGGCCTCACGCGCCTGGCGGTCTGGACGGCCTCGATCCCGCTGTGGTTCCTGTCCGCGTACCTCGTCGTGATCCTGCTGACCCCGTTCATGTACCGCGTGCATCAACGCTTCGGCTGGCGCGCGCTGCTCGTGCAGACCGTCCTGGTCGCACTCGGCGACCTCGCCCGGCTGTCCGGGATGGCCGCCCTGGGCGCCGGCAACTTCCTGTTCGGCTGGCTGGCGATCCATCAGGTCGGATTCGCGTGGCGGGACGGCCGGCTGCCGAGCCGGCCCCGCGTGTGGGTGCCGCTGCTGGCCGCCGGTCTGGCCGCGCTGGTGCTGCTGACCGTGGTCGGGCCCTACCCGGTCAGCATGATCGACGTGTCCGGGGAGCGGCTGCAGAACGCGTCGCCGCCGTCGCTGGGGCTGCTGGCCGCCACCGTCTTCCAGCTGGGCCTGGTGCTGATGCTGCGCGACCCCGCCGAGCGCTGGCTGCGCCGCTCGCGACCGTGGCAGGCGGTCGTCGCGGTGAACGCGGTCGTGCTCACCGTCTTCCTGTGGCACATGAGCGCGGTACTGCTGCTCGTCGGCGTGCTCAACGCCCTGCATGCGCTGCCGACACCGGCCGTGGCCACCCGCGACTGGTGGCTGTGGCGGGCGCCCTGGCTGATGGCGCTGATGCTGATCCTGGCCGGGCTGGTCGCGGTGTTCGGCCGCATCGAACTGCGCAGCGTGCACCGGCCGGCCCCGTCCGGTCGGCTGCCGTCGTGGCTGGTGCGCGCCATCACCACACCGGCGGTGCGCGCCGGGCTGACCGTCGCCGCCCTGACGGCGGTCGTCGCCGGACTGCTCAGCAACAGCCTGGCCCCCAGGACGGGCGACTACCTCGCCGGGATGCCCGCCGCCGGCCTGCTCGCCTACCTGATCGGCGCGGCCGTGCTCCGCCTGTTGCGGTCGGCGCCCGCGGCGGACGCCGTGCGATGCGAGCGCATCGGCGCCCGGAGGCCCGTCACCGGCCGGGGTCCGCCGGTATCTGGGTTCCCGACGTGGTTTCGGCACTGCCGCCGCGGTCCGGCGTGACGCCCAGCTCGGCCAGCTCGGTGGCGCGGGCCACGTCGCGGTGCGTCACGATCCCGGTCAACCGGCCGTCGATCACGACCGGGGCCAGCCGGTGACCGCCGGACAACAGGGCCGGAGCGGCGTCGACCAGCGCCGTGGCCGGGTCCAGCACGCGCGTGCGGTCGACCGGCACCGACACGACCTCGCCCACGCGTACCGTGCCGCGGTCGGCGGTGGGAACCTTGGCCAGCCGGGTGAGGCTGACCAGGCCGGCCAGTCGTCCGTCCAGGTCCAGGACCGGGAAGATGCGGTGCGGGTGGCGGCGGGCCACGGTGGCGACGAAGTCGGCGACCGACTGGCTCGTGTAGCCGTACACGGCCGGTGTCGTCATGACGTCGCCGACCCGGATCCCGGCCAGCGTTTTGCGCAGCATCACGTCGACGGTTTCCGCACGGGCGGCCATCACGAGGAACCAGCCCAGCACCACCAGCCACAACCCGCTGAAGTTGGCGGTCAGCAGCACCTCGACGAAACCAGCGGCGATCAGCACGCCACCGAGCACCATCCCCACGCGGCCCGCGGCGCGGCGGGCGGCCGCCCGGTCGCCCCGGACCCACCACAGGACGGCGGCAAGCACCCGGCCACCGTCCAGCGGTGCGCCAGGCAGCAGGTTGAACACCCCGAGAATGGCGTTGACGACGGCCAGCCACACCAGCCCGGTCACCGCCAGCGCGCCGCCACCCAGGACGGAGGCAACGGCTGCGCCGGCGGCGAACACCCCGGCCCCGGCCAGGCTCACCAACGGCCCGGCGAGCGCGATCAGCAGGTCGGCGCGCGCGTGCGGAGCCTCGCCGTCCAGCTCGGAGACGCCACCGAGCAGCCACAGCGTGATCGCGCGGACCCGCACCCCGTAGTGCCGGGCGACCAGCGAGTGGGCGAGTTCGTGGGCCAGCAGGGCGGCCAGGAACAGCACCGCCACGACCACCGCCACAACCCAGTACACGACCGGCGCATACCCCCGGGCGCCGCGGGGCAGGATCACGTCTGCCAGCCCCTGCACGAGCAGCAGCATGATCACGAGAACTGACCAGTGCACCCCGACCGGGATGCCAGCGAGCCGGCCCAGCCGTACAGTCTGCCGCATCGCCACCACCGCCTTCCGGCAACACTTCCACCCTGCCCGCATGACCCGCGTCTGGAACCATCAGGTCTCGTCCGGCGGTGCAACGGCACGCCGGGCATCCCGCCGCGGTTGCCGGGCGAGTTCGCAGGCGAGCACAATGATCGGACGGACGTCGTTCGGACCGTTCTTCGGTGAACGTCCGGGTGAGTCCGCTCGACCTGCCGGCGGAGCGTTGCGACGCCCCTCGAACCGGAGGGAGGCGAGAGCAGTGGACCCCGGTCCTAGCGGCTATCGTCCGCTGTCCCATGTTCTTGATCTTCCCTGGTTCGCTCGCGGCATCCGCTGACCGGGCTTTCCGCCCGAGCGCTCTGCGCTTGAGTTCGCCGAGCGAGGTGTGTGACAGCGCGGAAGCGGCCGGTGTGTGCCGCCTCGATCCCGTCTCGGGCGGGAAGGGGGTGCGCGATGGCGGGAACGCGCGCACGCACCGGCGGTGGGCAGACAGTGCTGGACTCGGCGCACGTCGGTGACATCCGGGGTGCGCTGGGCAGCATCGCGGCGCACGACACCGGCGCCCGGCCGGGACTGCCGGCCAAGCTGAAGACCCTGCTGGCGATCGTCGGGCCTGGCCTGATCGTGATGGTGGGCGACAACGACGCGGGGGCGTTCGGCACCTACACCCAGGCCGGACAGAACTACGGCACCCGCCTGCTCTGGACGCTCCTGCTGCTGGTGCCGGTCCTGTACGTCAACCAGGAGATGGTGCTGCGGCTGGGTGCGGTGACCGGCGTGGGGCACGCGCGGCTCATCCTGGAGCGCTACGGGCGGTTCTGGGGTGCCTTCAGCGTGATCGACCTGTTCCTGCTCAATGCGCTGACCATCGTCACCGAGTTCATCGGGATCAGCCTCGGGCTGGGCTATCTCGGCCTGCCCAAGGTCCCCGGGGTGCTGGTCGCCGCCGCGGCGGTGATCGCGGCGGCGAGCACCGGCTCGTTCCCGCGGTTCGAACGGGTCTGCCTGATCCTGGTGGCCGGCTCCCTGGCGCTGATCCCGGTGGTGGTCATGGCCCATCCGCCGCTGGGGCAGGTCGGGCGTGACTTCGTGCTGCCGGGGATGCCGGGCGGTGAACTGTCCACGGTGATGCTGCTGATCATCGCGATCGTCGGCACCACCGTCGCGCCGTGGCAGCTGTTCTTCCAGCAGTCCTACGTGATCGACAAGCGGATCACGCCCCGGTTCATCCGCTACGAGCGGGTCGACCTGTGGATCGGCATCGTCATCGTCGTGGTCGGCGCGGCGGCGATGATGTGCTGTGCCGCCGCGGCGTTCGCCGGCCGTCCCGGGTTCGGACACTTCACCGACGCCGCCGGCGTCGCGGCCGGTCTGGGCCGATACGTCCACGAGGCGGCGGGGATCCTGTTCGCGATCGCGCTCATCGACGCCTCGGTCATCGGCGCGGCGGCGGTCGCCCTGTCCACGTCGTACGCCATCGGCGACGTGCTCGGCCTCAGGCACTCGCTGCACCGCTCGCCGCGGCAGGCCAAGCCCTTCTACGCGCTGTTCGCCGCGCTGCTGCTGGTCTCGGCGATCATCGTGGTCGTTCCCGGCTCCCCGCTCGGGCTGCTCACCGAGGGGGTGCAGACGCTCGCCGGGGTGCTGCTGCCGTCGGCGACGGTGTTCCTGCTGCTGCTGTGCAACGACCGGGCGGTGCTCGGCCCGTGGGTCAACACCCGGGCCACCAACCTGTTCGCCTCGGCCGTCATCGGGGTCCTCGTGCTGCTGTCGATCGTCCTGACCGCGAGCGTCCTCTATCCGCGAATCACGTTCGCGCAGCTGCTGGGCATCCTCGCGGCGGGCGCCCTGCTCGGCCTGATCGGCCTGGTCGCCGCGGTGTGGCCGGTCCCCGGCCGGCGCCGCCGCCCTCGTCGGGACACCGCCCCGGTCGACCGGTCGCAGCGGGCGTCGTGGCGGATGCCGCCGCTGGCGCTGCTCGAACGGCCACGCCTGTCGCCCGGGCGGCGACTGGGCCTGGCGGTGCTGCGCGGCTACCTCGTCATCGCCGCCGCGCTCGTGGTGGTACGGGTGGCGCAGCTCGCCCTCGGACGCTGAGAGGACACTGGAAGCTGGAGCGCCGGGGACGTCCGGCCGACCAGGGCCTGGCCCCGGTGTCCGCCGAGAAAGGGGGCCACGCCGTGAGCCCCGCGGCCACCACGCCGTTCGCCACCGGTCCGGACCAGGCACCCAGGCTGGTGCTGTCCCGGCTGCTGAGGTCCGCCGCGATCGATGCGCGAGGCCAGCGGCTGGGGCGTCTCGTGGACGTCATCGTGCGGCTGCCCGCCGACGGCGGCTATCCGCCGGTCACCGGCCTGGTCGCCGAGCTCGGCCGGCGGCGGGTGTTCGTCCCCGCCGACGTGGTGCACGCCTGGCAGCCCGACCGCGTCGAGCTGGCCAGCGCCCGCGTCGACCTGCGCGCCTTCCAGCGCCGCGAGGGGGAGGTACTGCTGCGCGCCGACGTGCTGGGCCACCGCCTGCTGGACACCACCACCGCCCGGCTGGTCCACGCCCACGACATCGAACTGACCGCCGACCCGGCCCGCGGGTGGGTGCTCTCCGGGGTCGACGTACACCGCCTGCGCTGGCTGCACCGCCCCGGCCACCATCCCGGCCACCCGTTCCGTGACTGGCTCGCGTTCGAGCCGCTCATCGGCCATCAGGCATCACTGCGCGCCCGCCACCCCCTGACCCGGCTCCGCCGCCTCAAACCGGCCGAGCTGGCCGACCTCCTCGAAGACGCCTCCGCGCCGGAGCAACGCGAGATCCTCACCCAGGTCCACGCCGACCCGGAGCTGGAAGCCGACGTCTTCGAGGAGCTCGACGACGACCAGCAGAGCCACCTCCTCGCCGACCGCACCGACCCCGAGGTCGCCGACGTGATCACCCACATGCGCGCCGACGACGCGGCCGACGCGATCGCCGGGCTGCCGCACGATCGCCGCCGACGGGTCCTGGCGCTGCTGCCCGACGAGCACCGGATCACGGTCACGAACCTGCTGAGCTACCACACCGCCACCGCCGGGGGCCTCATGGGAGTGGACATCCTGGCCCTGCCCGAGGACACCACCGCGCAGCAGGCGATCCAGGCCGTCCGCGAGGCCACCACGACCCAGCCCGAAGCCCTCGCCACCGTCTACACCCTCAGTCCCGGCGGGCGCCTGGCCGGCGCGGTCGGGCTGGTCACCCTGCTGCAGGCCGACCCTGCCGCGACCCTGCACACGACCGCCGACCCGGACCCGGTCACCGTCACCGCACACGCCGACCAGATCGAGATCGCCACCCTGATGGCCGACTACAACCTGAGCACCCTGCCCGTCGTCGACGACGACCGCCACCTCATCGGCGTGATCACCATCGACGACGTCCTCGACGAGACCATCCCCGCCAACTGGCGCCACCGCGAACCCGCCCCGCACCACCACGGCAGCGCCCCCTGATCCCACCGTTCAGGTCGGCATCCATCGTTCAGGTCGGCTCGGCCGGAAAGTCCGCACCGCGGGCCAGGCGCTCGCTCGCCCGGATGTCGGCCGTCCTGGTCGAGGTCCGCACGGCCCGATCACCAGCCCGGCGATCCGCGCGTCGCGCAGCGCGAACCGGAAGCGCAGGTCGACCACGCCACCCGGGAAGTCACCTTCCAGATGTTGCACCACCTCGAAGTTCCGGTCGTCCACCCGGTACGCCCCGACGAGCTCGGTCGTGTAGGTGTACTCGCTCGCCGCGCGCGCTGGCCGTCGACGGCCCGATCCACGAGACGTACCTCGTCGGCCCGCGCGACACCGACGATCCGGCCCGCTGGCGCACCGAGATCGGCTGGCCGATCTTCCGCCTCGCCGCGGGCTGACCGCCGGTCCGGCTCCCCGCCGAGCTCGGTGAGGTAACCGGCGCCGCCGACCTCCCGCACGCGCGACCGGGCCACACCGGCGTCGCCGGTGTCAGGGGCCTGTGTCCCGGCCCCACTCGAGCCGCACCACGATGGTCGCCTCGGCGCCGGCCTTCGCCAGGGCGGCGACGAGCGGGCCGGTTTCGGCGGTGAGTTTCAGGCCGAACTCGACACCGACCTTGCTCGGGCTGTCCGGCAGCCCGGCCCGCACCGACTCGACCACCCACTTGCTGACCTTCGCGACCTGGCCCTGCAGGTCCTCCCAGGAGAGCCGGTGCTCCCGGCCCCACGCCACGTCACCTCCGGCCCTGGTCTCCAGTTCGATGTAGAGGGTCTCACCGTCGGGAAGGGCGATCTCGGCAAGATCGGCGTCGGTCATGAAGGACTGCTCCTGTCTCGTGCGGGCGGTCGGGAAGCGGATCGGTCAATCGGACCGCGGACCGGCGAGCAGCCGGACCGCGGCCTGGGTGAGGAGGGTCGCGACGAGCAGACCGAGGAGGCCGAGGCGTCCGGCGGCGGTCGCCAGGCCGTCGAACCGGTCAGCGAGCAGATGCTCGACGTACACCACCATGGTTGCGACGACCGCGACGAGGCCGACGGTGCGCAGCCGCGGGTTCCGGCGCATCACCATGATCGCCAGGAGGAAAGCGATGGGAACCGCGCCCACGAAGGTCTCGGCGCGGGCCTGCCGCAGATCGTCGAACCAGACGCCGAGCCAGTCGACGGGAACCAGATCGGTCAGTCGCGATGCGGCGAACCGCTGCCAGCCGGCCAGCACGCCGTCGACCCGAGGCCCAACCGTCAACCAGGACGGCACCGGCACGAACCGGGTGCACTCCACCGCCGCCGCGGTCAGGAGGATCGCCGGAGGGTTGACCACGCGCCGTACCCGCTGCATTGTCCGCGACAGCGACGGCGAGACCAGCCGAACGATCCGGGACGCGCGACCGAACAGCGCCTCGCGCCGGCGGCGCCGGGCGAACCGCTCGCGCAGCAGCCGCGAACGCTCGACGGCTGCCTCTACGAACGGCTCGCTCGCCTCGGCTGCCCCGGGTTCACCGGCCACCGTCACCGCCGCGATCGAGCAGCCGTCACGGTCGGCACACGCATCGTCGACCGGCGCCTGACATCCCGCGTCGCTCCATGGCAGGATCATAGGCCATCACTGTGACGGCCTGCGTCACTCGCGCTGACGGGGTGTGACCAGTGCGTTTGCTCGTGGGAGGAGCCGACATCCGGTGACCAGGCCGCCAGCCGGTGAGACGTTCACCGATCAGGTGCGGCGCACCGTCGTGGCCGTCTACTCGCGCGGGCGTCACCGCGGCTCCGGCTTCTTCTGCCAGCCCGGCCTGGTCGTGACCTGCGCACACGTCGTGTGGCAGTGCCCGGACGACGTGGAGCTGGCCTGGAACGGCGAGCGCCTTCCCGGCCGGGTCCTGGTCCGCGACCCGCCCGACCGGGGCAACGGCGAGGTGTACGCCTTCCCCGACCTGTCCTTCATCCGCATGCTCGACGACGTGGACCACCCGTACGCCGCCTTTCCCGAGACGCCGGAGACGGTCGAGCGGCTGACCATCGCCGCGCGTACCCGGTCACTGGTGTCGGCGGAGCCGGCCGCCGAGTCCGCCGCCGTCGAGGTCGTCGGCCTGATCGGTGACTACATGAAGGTCAAGGGCGACGAGATCACCCCCGGGATGAGCGGCGCGCCGGCCTTCGACCCGCGCCGAGGCCGGGTGCACGGCGTCGTCAAGGCGTCGCGGGACGAGCGCGCGCCGCGGGGCGGGGTACTGATCGCGGCCGCGCACGTGCAACGGGCGCTCGTGCAGCACCGTCAGGCGCTGCGGCTGCCTTCCGTGCCGGACCGGGCCGTGCTGCGCCCCGGCAGCGACGACCTGCGATCGCTGCTGCGCGCCGTGTCCCGCGCCGCCGACCGGATGCCGTACGGCATCGTGGACGGCGTCGCACCGGCCATGTCCGGCATCTACGTCCGGCTCTACGCCAGGGACAAGCGTGATGCGCGCCGGCACACGGTGCCGCCCGAGGAGATGGTGACGGCGCACCGGCATGTCGTCCTCAGCGGGGTCGCCGGTTCGGGCAAGACGACCCTGCTCAACCAGATCGCCGGGACGATCGCCGAGTCGTGGATCATGGGCGACCCGGCCCAGGACTCGCCGTTCGGCGGCGTGGTGGCGCTGCGGCTGCCGGCCCGCGCGCTGACCGGGGACCGGCCGCTGTCGGTAGCGCTCTCCGCCGCGCTGAACGCGGACCTCGGCGAGTTCCTCGACCGCGCGATCGAGCCGGCGCTCTTCGACCAGGAGCCCATGCCGGGCGTGGACTGGCTCCTCCTGGTCGACGGCCTCGACGAGGTGTTCAACATCGACCGCCGGCACCGGCTGCTGAGCATGCTCAGCCACCGCCTCGGCGAGTACGGTCAGCGCTTCCGCTTCCTCATCGCGAGCCGGCCGCTGCCGTCCGACGAGGTCGCCATGCTCCGCAGCCGCATCGCCGAACACGCCGACACCCGGCTCGGTGAGTACGAGATCGCGCCGTTCAACCGGGCTGCGCTGCGCGAGTTCGGCCGGCGATGGTTCGCCGTGCGCTCACCCGCCGACGCGGCCACGAAGACCGGACGGTTCCTCGACGAGGTGACCGGCGGGCCGCTCGCCCCGCTGATCCGGACGCCGCTGCTCGCCACGATCGCGGCGGTGGTGTTCGAGACCTACCCGGATTCGGCACTGCCGGTCGATCGCACCGGGCTCTACCGCCGGTTCCTGGACTACCTGCTGTACATCAAGGGACGGCAGCTCGACGTGCGCGCCGACTTCCTCGAACAGCTGAGCCGCCACGGCAGGACCGGGGTGCTGGTCGCCGAGTCGCTCGTCGAGGAGGTCGAGCGGTGTCTCGAAGTCCTCGGCGTGCAACGCGTCGTCGGCCAGGAGACACCCACCGTCCAGGCGGCGATCCGGTGGCTGCGGCGCCGGCTCGGGGACATCAGGGGCATCCCCGACCTGGAACGGTACGTGCGAATGCTGCTGTCGAGCACCGGTGTGCTGCACCTGGCCAACGACGACTTCGAGTTCCGCCACCAGAGCATCGCGGAGTACCTCGCGGCCGGCCATCTGGCCGCGAACGGGTTCTCCCCCGGCCGGTACGTGCAGGACCTGCGCGCCGGCGGTCTCACCAGCCTCGCCGCGTTCACGCTGGCCCGTTGGGTGCACGCCGGGCACGACGCCTTCCCGGTGCTGCGGCACCTGCACCGCCCGGGCCTGACTCGGCGGTACCCGGACCTGCATCTCCTGGTCGCGATCATGCGTGACGGCGTCCGTCTCGGCCCGCGCAGCGAGCCCGGGCTGGCCCGGATGGTGGTCAACGCCCTGCGTCACCGGCTCGTGCTCGACGACGACGACGCCGACGCGTTCGCCACGGTGCTGCATGCGCTCCGGGCGCGGACCGACTGTGACGACCTCGTCCTCGAACTGGCGACCGACCGGCGCATCTCCGCGCTCAAACGTATCGCGTCAGCGGTGGCCTTGATGCATGACGGCCGGCCCGACCACCGTGAGGCCGCGATCGACGCCGTCAGGGAGGTCGCCACGACGCGCAGCTATCCCCTGGAGGACCGTCTGCCGGCCATGTGGGCCCTCGTCGTCGGCGACCTCGGCGCGGACCGGCGGTGGGCGCTCGAAGCGCTGCTCGACGCCGCGATCCGGCTCAGCCCGGCGGCGGCCGGGGCCCGCGCGCTGGTGCTGCTCATCGAACTCGGCGAGGGCGAGGCGCTCAGCGTCGCTCTCCTGGCCCGCGCGGTCGACGGCATCACGACGGTCGCCGACCGGTCCACCGCGCTCGATACGCTCGCCGTCGTCCTCGACGAGCTCAAGTGGGCCGGCCGACCGGCCGGCGCACGGTACACGCGCCGCCACTCGCATCTGCCGCCGATACGGCTCCACCCGTGGGACAGCGGGGACGATCTGGCCTATCGCATGCTCGTCAACGTCGACATCGGGCTCGTCGAACGGCTTCCGGCCGCACTCGCCCTGACCTGGCCGATGGCGCCCGCCAGCGTCGAACGGCTGCTGGAGGTGCTCATGCTCGATCCCGGGTTCGGCTGGGCCGCCCGGGCGCACATGGCGGTCGACGTCATCGACCTCGGTCTCGCCCGCCCCGGTCGCGACGCCCTCCGGACGCTGGCGACCGACACCTACCTGTCCGCCCAGGCCCGCGTTGCCGTCGTCCTCCTGCTGGGCGCGCGTCACGGCGAACCGGACAGTCAGCTCCTGCTGTCGCAGTGGTCCGAGGACCTGGCCGGAGATCCACGGCTGCGGCTGAACGCCGTCATGGCGACGGCGCGGTGGGATCCGCCGGCTGCTCCCGCACGGGCCGAGGCATATGTGAACGACCCGGCCGCGCCGTTCACCTGGCGCCTCCAGATCGCCGCCGCCGCGGACCGTCACTCGGCCGGCGACGGGCGCCGGATGCTGTCCGAGCTGCGCCGCGGGGCGGGGGGCGCCTGGCACCGGCGGCTCGCCGTCGCCACGGTGGCGTGGATCGTCCGCCTGGAGCGCCGGTTCGGCGGAGGTGACCGCCGCGCAAGGGGTGCGTAGCGCATCCGGGTACAGCCTGCGCTGGTGCGTCACGCCATCCGTCGGGGCACCGGGGCCGCCGCCGCGGTGCCGGCCGCCGCCGTGATGCGTGTCAGCCACTCGTGGTGCGGGGACAGGCCGCAGGCAGGGTCGGTTGCCGCCGGGTCGCCGGTGATCTGGTACGCCTGGCAGCGGCAGCCGCCGAAGTCGACCTCGCGCAGCGCGCACGAGCGGCACGGGTCGGGCATCCAGCCGGTACCGCGGAACCGGTTGAAGGACGCCGAGGAGTACCAGATGTCGCCGAGCCGGCGGGAGCGGACGTTCTCGATGCCGAGGTCGGGCAGCTGCGCGGCGGCCAGGCAGGGCAGTGCGTCGCCGTTGGGCGCCACGACGAGCTGGCGGGCGCCCCAGCCGGACATGCACGGCTTCGGGCGGTCGGCGTGGTAGTCGGCCGCGACGTACACGAGCTCCAGCGCGTCGCCGTACCACGCGCGCGCCGTCTCCGCGTCCCGCTGCGCGATCGCGACCTGCTCCGGGGTCGGCATCAACGCGGCCCGGTTGCGCAGGCCCCAGCCGTAGAACTGGGTGTGCGCGAGCTCCAGCCGGTCGGCGCCCAGGCCGGCGGCCAGCTCGGCGATCGCGAGCAGCCGCCCGACGTTGCCGCGGTGCAGGACCACGTTGACGGTGAGCGGTAGCCCGTGTGCCCGCGCCTGGCGGGCCACGGCCAGCTTGCGGTCGTGCGCCCGCAGCCCGGCGACCTCGTCCGCCGCCGCCGGTTCGGCGTCCTGGATCGACAGCTGCAGGTGATCGAGCCCCGCGCCGGCCAGCGCCGCCAGCCTCGCCTCGGAGAGCGGGATGCCACTCGTGACGAGGTTGGTGTACAGGCCGAGCGCGCGGGCGTGGGCGACGAGGTCCACGAGATCGGGGCGCAGCATCGGCTCGCCGCCGGAGAGGTGCAGCTGCAGCACGCCGAGGTCGCCGGCCTCGTCGAGCACCCGGCGCCAATCGGCGGTCGTGAGCTCGTCGCGGTACGCCGACAGCTCGACCGGGTTCGAGCAGTACGTGCAGTGCAGCGGGCACCGGTACGTCAGCTCGGCGAGCAGCCCGAGCGGCGCCGGGTCGCGGGGCGGCGGGCCTGCTCCCGCGGCGTCGAAGCCGACGGACCCGGCCGGGCGGCCGGTGCCGTCGAGCGCGACCAGCCGCCGGTCCGCCAGGTCGCCGAGGAGGGCGCCGACCTCCTCGGCGGACACGCCGTCGTAGTCGCGGGCGAGGTCGGCGGCGATGTCACCGGCCGTGCGAACGCCGTCGCACCGGGCCACGATCTGCCCGGCCGTCTCGTTGAGCAGCAGGACGCCCTCGGGATACAGCAGGGCCGGCCGGGCGCGCACCCGGTCGTACGCGAGCCGCACCCCGACGCGCAGGCCGGCACCGCTCACCGCTGAGCGCCTGCGTAGTCGACGACGTCGAGGATCGTCCGCAGCACGTCGCACTTGAACGACAGCGCCGCGACGGCCGCGTCCTGCTGCTCCCGGGTGCGGCAGTGGTCGAGGACGAGCGCGAGGGTGTCCTGGCTGTCACGCCGCACGACCGGGATGCGGTGCTCGAAGTACGCGAAGCCGTAGGGCTTGATCCAGTCGTAGTGCCGCCGCCAGGCGCGAATCCGGTCCGCCATCAGGTCCGGCGAGAAGAGCTCGGTGAGCGCCGCCGCGGCGCCCTCGGTCCACGGTCTCGTGCGGCAGAAGTTCAGGTAGCCGTCGACGGCGAACCGGACTCCGGGGAGCACGCGGCGCTCGTCGCGCACCTCGGCCGGGTCGAGCCCGACCGCGTCGGCGAGGACGAGCCACTCCTCCAGCCCGCCCTCACCGTCGCCGGTGCCGTCCTGGAAGGTGATGCGCTCGACCCAGCGCCGGCGCACCTCCGGAAGCGGGCAGTTGGCGATGATGGCCGCGTTCTTCTGGGACAGGCAGCGCTGGTAGTGCCAGCGGTTGGCCACCCAGGCCCGGACCTCGTCCGGCGAGCAGCCCCCGGCGTGCAGCCGAAGGTGGAACGGGTGCTTGTCCCAGTAGCGCGCCGAGAGCCCCCGCAGCGACGTGGCGAGCTCCTCGCGACTCAGCGGGTGCTCGTCGGCCACGGATCGTTGGCTCCGGAGTACGCGGTGATCTCGGGCCGGGTCTCCAGGCACTCGACGCGCGGCGGTGTCCAGCTCCGCCGGGCCGGCGGAGCGGGCGGGGTCTGGTGCGTTGCGGCCGGCATGGCCTCACCTCCGATGTCTCGGTGTCGAAACGATCCCCTACCCGCGATCCGTCGCGGATACCCACAGCAAATGCCCAGCTTCGTCCGGCGAACCGTACAGTTAAACGTGCTAGTGTCCGGTTCGTGGGTGATCCGTACCGACATAGACCAACGCCGGCCACGCGAGACGTGGCCGGCGGCCTGGAGCCGGTGAAACGCCGGTGATGCTCATCCTGATCGGACTCGTGCTGATCATCGCGTTGACCGCCGCGACGGCGTACTTCGTCGCGCAGGAGTTCGCCTACGTGGCGGTGGATCGCGGCGCGCTGCGGCAGGCGGCCGACGGCGGTGACCGCGCGGCGGCGCGGGCGTTGCAGGTGACCGAACGACTGTCGTTCATGCTGTCGGGCGCGCAGCTTGGCATCACCGTGACCGCACTGCTGGCCGGTTACGTCGCCGAGCCGTACCTCGGCGAAGGACTGGCCGCGCTGCTCGGCTCGGCGGGCGTCCCGCGGGCGGCGAGCCTGTCGGTGTCCGTCGTGGTGGCCCTGCTGGTCGCCACCGTGGTGCAGATGGTCCTCGGTGAGCTCGCACCGAAGAACCTCGCCATCACCAAGCCGGTCGCGTTGGCCAGGTGGCTGTCGCGCTCGACGCTGGTGTACCTGACCGTCGCGGGGCCGCTGGTCAGAGTCTTCGACGCCGCGGCGACACGGCTGTTGCGCCGGGCCGGCATCGAACCGGTCGAGGAACTGCCCGAGGGCGCCACCCGTGAAGACCTCGAACGCATCGTCGCCGACGCCCGCGACCGCGGTGACCTCGACGTCGACACCGCACGGCTGCTCGACTCCGGCCTGGACTTCCGCAACCTCAGTGCGGGCTCGGTGATGGTGCCCCGCGTCGACGTGGTGACCGTGCACGCCGACGAACCCGCCAGCCGGCTCGTGCAACTGCTCCCCAGCGGCCATTCCCGCTTCCCCGTCATCGGCGCCGGTGTCGACGACGTCACCGGCATCGTCTCGGTCACCGACGTGCTGACCCTCGACCCCGACCGGCGCGACCACACCCCGGTGCGCGACCTGGCCGCTCCGCCGGTCGTGGTGCCGGCCTCCGCCATGGTGGCCCACGTGCTGGAGCTGCTGCGCACCGAGCGACGGCAACTGGCCATCGTCGCCGACGAGTACGGCGGGTTCGCCGGCGTCATCAGCCTCGAAGACATCGCCGAGGAACTCGTCGGCCAGATCCGCGACGAGGACGACCTGCCCGAGCCCGGC
This sequence comes from Dactylosporangium sucinum, assembly GCF_014647515.1. Taxonomy (GTDB): domain Bacteria; phylum Actinomycetota; class Actinomycetes; order Mycobacteriales; family Micromonosporaceae; genus Dactylosporangium; species Dactylosporangium sucinum. Next base: position 126,509 of record NZ_BMPI01000012.1, read on the forward strand.
GCCGAACGCCAACCCGACGGATCCTGGCTCGTGCCGGGCCGCTGGCGGCTGGACCAGATCGCCGACGCCACCGGCGTCCGGTTTCCCGCCGACCCGCTCTACGACACGATCTCCGGCCTCATGATGTACCGCCTCGGCCGAATCCTGGCCCAGGGCGACCATGTCGACCTGCCGACCGAGGACCTGGCCGTAGAGTCGCTCCGGCTGACCGCCGTGTCCGTGCACCGGCACGTCGCCGCCACCGTCCACATCGCCGTACGGCAGCTGCCATGAGTCCCACCACCGCCCTGGCCAGCTCCCTGGCGCTGCTGGCCCTCAACGCGTTCTTCGTCGCCGCCGAGTTCGCACTGATCGCCGCCAAACGTCATCGGCTGGAGGCCCTCGCCGCCGGCGGTTCCCCCGCCGCACGCGCAGCCCTGGCCGGCAACCGGGAGCTGTCACTCATGCTCGCCGGCTCCCAGCTCGGCATCACGCTGTGCTCACTCGGGCTGGGCGCGCTGGCCAAACCCGCCCTGGCCGACCTGCTCGAACCGCTGCTGCACGCCACCGGGCTGCCTTCCCAGGCCAGTTACGTGGCCGCATTCGTCCTGGCCCTGGCGGTGGTGGTGTTCCTGCACATGGTCGTGGGTGAGATGGCACCCAAGTCGTGGGCCATCACGCACCCGGAGCGTTCGGCGTTGCTGCTCGCCCTGCCGTTCCGGGCGTTCGCCCGCCTCGCCCGCCCCGCCCTCGCCGCGCTCAACGCCATGGCCAACGCCACCCTGCGACTGTTCAGGATCACCCCGCAGGACGAGCTGGCTCAGGCGCACGGTCCCGACGAGCTGCGGATCCTGCTGCAGACCTCGCGGGAACACGGCACGCTGCCCGCCTCCGACGAGCAGCTGCTCACCGCGATCCTCAGCCTGCAGCGCACCACCGTCGCCACGGTCATGGTCCCCGCCGAGCGGGTGGTCACCGTCCGCGCCGGCGCCACCGCCCGCGATGTCGAACAGCTGTGTCTGCGGTACGGCCGTTCCCGGCTGCCGGTCACCGACGACGGCCGCATCGTCGGCATCGTGCACGCCCGCGACGCGCTCAAGGCCACCACCGACCAGGTCGACGCCACCGCCGGCTACCTGATGACCGCCGCGTTCACCCTGTCCGCGCAGCACAGCGCGCTGGCGGCCATCCGCGCCATGCGCGAGCACCGCGCCCAGGTCGCCATCGTCACCGATCGCGACGACCCGGTCGGCCTGGTCGCCCTCGAAGACCTCCTGGAACAGGTCATCGGCCAGTTCGACGACGAAACCGATCCGATCGTCGCCGCATACCGCAACGCACCAGCCCGCACCACCGAACGTACCCAGAAAGGCAACCGCTGATGGTCTTCAAGAAACTGCTCGCCAGCCTCGGACTCGGCGGAGTCGAGGTCGACACCGTCCTCGCCGCGCAGCCCGTGACGCCCGGCGGCGTGCTGACCGGCCAGGTCAACCTGCGCGCCAAGAGCGACAGCCAGGTCACGGCCGTCGACCTGCAGCTGCTGGTCAACGGCCCCCTCGGCGAGGTCGAGCTCGCACGTCACCGCGTCGCCGCCGACCTCCACCTCACCGGCGGCAGCAACCCGTCGGTGCCGTTCACCCTGCCGGTGCCGGCCCACGCCCCGTTCACCGCGCTCTACGGGCACGACCTGCCCGGCCTCACCGCCGGGGTGCGCACCCACGTCACCGTCGCGTCCGGCACCGCCAAAGGCGACTTCGACCCGGTCAAACTCGACGCCAACCCCGTGCAGCAGCGCATCATGGACGCGCTCGGCATCATCGGCGCCCGGTTCGTCCGCAGCGAACTGCGCCCCGGCACCGGTCTGACGGGCCTGACCGTCCCGGCGGCCCAGGCCGTCACCTTCTACGCACCCATCCCCGAAGGCCAGCAGCCCGGCCCGCACATCCCCCAGGTCGTGTTCGTCATCGCTGCGGGCGCCGACGACCTCACCGCCGTCGCCGAGCTCGCCGCACGACCCGGTGCCGGCGACCGCCACCACCTGACGGCCGCGGACATCGAACGCCTCAACACCGAGGAGGACGGCTGGATCGCTGAGGTCGACCGGTGGCTGACCACCGTCCTGCAGCAGCACGGCCAGCCGGCCGCCGCGCCGGGCGCGTTCCTGCAGCCCCATCAGCCGTCCGCGCACGGCCATCCGAACAACTACGGCCGCCCCGGCCAGCCCGGCCAGGCCTACGCGTACAAGGGCCACCAGCCCTACCAGTACGGCGGCTACCAGCGCCGGCCCGGCATGGGCGCCGCCATCGCCGCCGGCGTCGGCGGCGCCGCGCTCGGCTTCCTCGGCGGCATGGTCATCAGCGACATGATCGGTGACGCGTTCGAACCCGACGTCGCCGCCCAGGCCACCGAGTCGTTCGACGACACCGGTGTCGACAGCGGCTTCGGCGGCTTCGACGACGAAGGCTTCGACATCTGACCCGCACGTGGTGACCACCACCTGACCCCACGGCACCTCCTCCTGCTCGGGGGAGGGCGGCCGCGGGAATCAGGTCCGCGGCGGCGGCGACGCGTGGTGCGGCCGGAGCCCGGGGCGCGAGCCGTCGCGCTGGCCTCCGTTCGCGGGACAGGGACGAATGAAAAGCCGGAAACGCCGGCACGGGTGGGCCTGCACCGTTCTAGCCTCGTGGAGATGACGGTCTTCGCACCCGTGCCGGCGTTTGCCCGAGGCCCCGACATCCCCGACTCCGGCTACCTCGTCACGGAACTCGGCGGCGGCGCCTACTTCATCACCAGCGGCATGGTGAACACCATGTTCCTGGAGACCCGCAACGGCGTCGTCCTCGTGGACGCCCCGATGGACCTCGGCGAGCGTCTGCTCGCCGGCATCGGGGAGGTCACCCCCAAGCCGGTCACCCACCTCATCTACAGCCACTCGCACGCCGACCACATCGGCTCCGCGCACCTCCTCGCCCGCGACGATCTGAAGATCATCGCCCACGAGATCACCGGCCGGTTCATCCGGCAGGCGCGCGACGATCGCCGTCCGCTGCCCGACGAGACGTTCGCCGGGCCCAGGAGCGAGCTGACCATCGACGGCGAGCGGTTCGTCCTGGAGTACTCCGGTGACTGGCACCAGGCCGGCAACCTCTTCATCCACCTGCCGCAGCGCAGGATCCTGGCGGCGATCGACAGCCTCACGGTGAAGAACGCGCCGTTCTTCCGTCTGGTCTTCTCCCCGCGCGTGCCCGCGTACTTCGACGCCATGGACCGGATCCTGGAATACGACTTCGACACCATCGTTTCGGGGCACATGGCGCTGCCGGGCACCGCCGAGGACGTGGCGACGAACCGCGAGTACATCCACGACCTGCGCGCCTGCGCCGCCGAGGCGCTGCGCACGGTCGAACTGCCGCGGGCCGCCGCCGCGGCCGGCGTGCCGGACGACAACCGGCAGGCCCGGCTCAAGGTCTGGATGGACGCGGTCGTGACGCGGGCGGCCGAGCTGATGCCGGCCTCCTGGTCGCAACGCCTCGGCGGCCACGACATCTTCCTGACCGACAACCTCAACGCCGTCGCCTGGAGCGTCTCCATCGACTAGGGAGCGAGGAGCGTCGATGATTGATCGGATCGGGCTTGTCGTGCACGGCGGCCGGCCGGCGGCGGTCTCGGCCGCGGGGGACGTCCGTCGCTGGGCCGGCGAACGGGCCGTCCAGTGTGTCGACATCGACGTGTGGGACTCCTCGCCCGAGGGTGGCCGCCTGAGCCCGGCGGACGAGGCCGCGCGCGCCGGCCACCCGAGTCTCATCGTCACGGTCGGCGGCGACGGCACGTTCCTGCGTGGCATCCGGGTCGCGTCCGCCATCGACGCGACGGTGCTGGGCGTCGACGTCGGCCGGGTGGGGTTCCTCACGGAGGTGGAGGCGAGCGGCGTCGCCGCGGCGCTCGACGCCGTGAACACCGGGCAGTTCACCGTCGACGCCCGGCTCACCTTGACCATGCGGGCCTCACGCCCGCTGGAGATCCCCGCTGACATGCAGGTGCTGCTGCGCTACGGCCGTGGCCCGGCCCTTCCACCGCCGCAGGTCCGTCCGAGCGATCCGATGCAGGTGGGCTGGGGCGTGCCGCTCGACGTGATCGCCCTCAACGACGTGGTCTTCGAGAAACTCGCCCGAGATCGTCAGGCCAGCCTCGCCGTCTACGTCAACGGCCGGTTCTTCGCCTCCTACTCGGCCGACGCGCTGATCATCGCGACCTCGACCGGATCGACCGCGTACAGCTTCGCCGCCGGCGGCCCGATCGTGTCACCACACCTCGACGCGTTGGTCTTCACGCCGGTCGCCCCGCACATGGTCTTCAACCGCAGCCTCGTCCTCGCCGCGCGGGACCAGCGCGTCGCCGTCCGGGTCCTCGAGCGATCCGGGCAGGTGGCCGTCACCCTCGACGGCCAGCTCCGCGGCGTGCTGGACCCCGGCGACTGGGTCTCCGTCTACGCCGGGCCCCGACGTGCCAAGCTCCTCCGCCTGGCGGAGCACGAGTTCCTCGGGCGGGTCCGGGACCGGTTCCGGCTGTCGGACTCGCCGGCCGCCCTCGCCGACGGTTCCGCACCGCCGATGTACAACCCGACCGAGCCGCTGCCGCAGGATCTCAAGCACCCCGGCCCACCGGACATCCACTGACGTCCAATGAGCGACTGCCGCTCTCCCACCGACGATCTCGTTGCATCCACTACCAGCGACGAAGGGGTCCTGCGACATGAAGGCGATAACGTTCGACACATTCGGCGGCCCCGAGGTGCTGCACGTGGCCGACGTTCCGATGCCCGATCCGGGGCCCCGGCAGGTGCGAATCAGGGTCCATGCGAGCGGCGTCAACCCGGTGGACGCCACGATCCGATCCGGTGCGATGCAGGCCCTCATCCCGACCACGTTGCCGGCAATCCCCGGCATCGACGTTGCCGGCGTCGTCGACGCGGTCGGCGAAGCGGTGACGGATGTCGCGGTGGGCGAGCCGGTGGTCGGCTGGGCCGACGCCCCGGCCGGTTCGTACGCCGAGTATGCCCTGTCCAGCCACGTTGCCCCCATACCCACCGGACTGTCGTTCGCCGATGCGGCCACGTTGCCCACGGCTGGTGAGACCGCCAGACGCGGCTTGGACCTCCTGGGAGTACGAGCTGGAGAAACCGTGGTCATCCACGGGGCCAGCGGCTCGGTGGGGGCCATCGCCGTGCAACTGGCGGTTGCCCGCGGCGCCACGGTCATCGGCACCGCGAGCGAAGACAACCAGGACTACGTCCGGTCGTTGGGCGCCGTCCCGATGCCGTACGGCGAGGGCCTCGTCGACCGGATTCGTGCATCGTTCCCGCAGGTCGACGCCGTGTTCGACGCGGCCGGCAAGGGTGCGCTCCCCGACTCCATCGCACTGCGCGGCGGCACCGACCGGATCGTCACCATCGCCGACCCCGCCGCCCGGGAACTGGGCGTGACGTTCAGCGCCGGCACGCCGAAGGACTGGTCCACGGACGATCTGGCCGGGTTGGCGGAGCAGGCCGCGCGCGGCGAGTTGACCACCGCGGTAGCCGGCACGTATCCGCTCGAACGCGCCGCCGAGGCACAACGCCTGAGCCAGGGCCGGCATGCTCACGGCAAGCTCGTCCTCATCCCCTGAGTCACAGCACCCGCACCGCGCCGGCGCGGGTCCCTGGTCAGGTCCAGGTCACGACGACCGGGTTGTGTTTGCGCGGCAGGACGAACCGTCCGGCGGCCGGATCGGTCGCCGGCAGGACGGTGGGCATGGTGAACGTGACGGTCCTGTTGCGGCAGTGGGTGTTCCAGTGCTGGATCTGGTCGGCCGTTTCGTCGGCGAGGGCTTCGCCGGTGGGGCCGTGGCCGACGACGCCGGCCTCGTACAGCTTGATGCCGTCCGGCGCGAACGACGCCGGCCGGGTGGTGAGATAGGCGAGGTCGGCGCCGCGGACGGTGGCCATGGACCCCCAGTTGAACGACGGTGCGACGATGCCGCGGTGGGCGGCGGGCAGCGCTACGTCCATGCGCATGAGCGCGTTGTCGAGGGTGCAGGCGAGCCACAGGTCGATCCAGGCGAACAAGGCCTCGCCCGGAAACAGCACCCCGGTCCACCGCTCGTGCCGGCCGGTGTCGAACACGCCGGTGAGAGCGGCCGCGTCGACGGTCTGGTCCCGATGGACCTGCAACCCGATGGTGTGGTCGTCGGTGAGGTGGATGCGTTGGGGGCCGTCGGCGCCGATCCCGCGCCCGGGCATGACCGCGGCGGGTTCGCTGTTGACGCCGTGCCAGCCGTCGCTCTCGCGTTCGAACGCGATGCGGCGGGTGGTGGCGCCGCGCAGGCGCAGCGGGACGAGGAGCCGGCCGCCGGGGGCGAGCTGGTGCAGCCAGGCGGTGGGGATGTCATGGACGCCGACGGTCGCGATCACCCGGTCGTAGCGGGCGTCGGCGGGGTGGCCGCGGGCCGGGTCGGCGAGCACGACGTCGACGTTGGTGACACCGGCGGCGGCGAGGTGGGCGCGGGCGGCGTCGACGGTGTCCGGGTCGCCGTCCAGCGTGGTGACGTGGCCGTGTTCACCGACGACGGCGGCGATGAGGGCGGCGTTGTAGCCGGTGCCGGCGCCGGCTACGAACACGTTGTGCCCCGGGCCCGGGTCGAGTTGTTCGAGCACGGCGGCGACGACGTCGGGTTCGTCGGCGTCGTCGGCGGCGTCGCTGTGCACGGGCACGAACAGGTCACGCGGTACACCGTGCAGGTCGGCGGCGGGGCCGTTGTCGGGGGTCACGGTGGGCACCTTACTGTAAGCGTTCCCCCCGTGACCGGCCCGCACGAGTCGCGCTGGAGCAGTCAGGCGGACGCCGAAAGGCGGAGCACCTCGACCTCGCCGTCCAGAAGGACCGGACCGGCGGCGTAGGGAACCAGCAGCGTGTCCCCCCGCCGGAGCGACAGGTCGTCGTGCTCGCCGAGGAGCCTGCCCGCTCCGGCCACCACGACCAGCACGCTGAAGCCACGTTCCAGACGGTCGCCGCCGTACCGGCGGCGGGCGGCGAAGAACTCGTCCGCGGCCTCGGGCAGCAGCCGCGCCGCAGTGCCGCGCAGTTCGTCGAGGCGCGATGGCGTCCAGGCGCCGCGGTCGACGCACTGCAGGGCCAGGTCGTAGCCGAGGCCCAGGTGGCCGTCGGCGAGGCCGAAGCCTTCGTACTCCAGCAGCACGGAGAAGTCGGTCGGCTCCTGGATCTCGACCAGCAGGATGCCGTCGCCGATCGCGTGCGGCAGGCCGGCCGGGCAGAGGATCGCGTCGCCGGCCGCGACCGGGATCCGGTTGGTGGCGGCGAGCATCGCCTCGGTCTGCTGCCCGCCCACCCAGCCGGCCAGCTCGGCGGCCGCCACGTCACGGGCGAAACCCAGGTGGACGTACGCGCCGGGCCGCGCGGAGACGATCACCCAGGCCTCGGTCTTGCCGTACGGCGAGGCGAGGTGCGCGGTGGCGAAGCGGCGGTCCGGGTGCACGTGCAACGGCAGCCGCTGGCCGGCGTCGAGCAGCTTCACCAGCACGCCGGTGTCGGCGCGTTGCGGGCCGAGCCACCAGCCCGGGTCCGCGGCGATCGCCTCGGCCAGCACGCGGCCGTCGGCCAGGGTGGACAGCCCGGACGGGGCGAGCCCGAACCGGCTGGTCACCGAGCCCACCCAGTCCTCGGGGCGGTCGGGCAGCGCCGGCACGTTGCGGAACTCGGCGATCCGGCCGGCGCCGCGGTAGAACGTCTCGGGCTGGTTGGCGGGCAGTGCCTCGACGGTCATCGGTGTCCCTTCAGCGCAAGCTCGGCGAGGAAGCCACCGACGAACGTGTCGCCGAGCCCGACGGTGGTGGGGTTCTGGACGTCGAGCGCGAAGCCGGGGACACAATCGACAGTCTCGCCCAGGCGCGAGCGCAGTGCCGACGCGAAGGCGACGGACTCGGGCCGCCGTGGCAGCCGGCGCAGGCGCTCGACGTCCTCGTCGGTGAAGTCGTCGCCGTGGCAGTATCGGGTGGCGGCCATGACGGTGCCGGTGTCGAGGGCGTCGGCGTAATCGCCCGCGCCGAGCGCCAGGGCCCAGTATTTCGTGTGCAGCACCAGCGTCGGCACCGGGATGAACGCGTGCACCGCGGTGAGCGCCGCCGCGACGTCCTCGGCCGAGAGCAGGTCGACCGGGCGGCCGAGATACGACTGCAGCTCGTCCTCGTTCAGCCCGTACACGTCGATCTCGTCGAGCAGCGCCTCCCGGACCCGGCGGCTGAAGGCCGGTTCGTGGTACGCCGCGTCCTCGAAGTAGGTCACCGCCCCGGCCGGCAGCCGCCGCATGTGCTGCTGCAGTGCGGCGAGCCGCTCGTCGAGCTCCGCCTCGTCGCGCATGGCGTTGAATCCGGAGATCAGGAAGACGTCCGCCCTGCCCAGCCGGTCGCCGAGATCGTCGGTGAGCAGCATGGCGCTGTTCGCCGGGTCGTTGACGTAGATCAGGCGGTTCGGGAACGGCGCGATCATGTCGACGTTGCTCGCCCGGACCCGCAGGCCCTTGTCGTACTGCACGATCAGGTGCGGATAGAAGGTGTCCCCGGCACCGCTGTTGATGTACTCGGTGCCCGCCGGCAGCAGCCGGCGGAAGGTGTCGTTGACGCTGACCAGGTGCAGCGTCGACGGCACGCCGAGCCGGCTCATCAGGATCCCGGCCCGCACCGAGGTGCCGCCCAGGGTCTGCCGATGCGGGAACCGGTCCGCGAAGGCCGACAGCGCCGGGGCGGAGGCGACGAAGTGCTCGCCGCCTCCGCCCCGGGCCACGTACCCGAGGATCGACACCACGAGGTCCCGCTCACTGGTCACGGTGGCCGGCGACGTCAGTTCCGCGGCGACGATGCCGTACTCGGCGACGAGCTGTTCCAGGACTTCGGCGGTCAGCTTCAACTCGTAGTCGACGCAGCCGCCGAGGCCCAGGAGTACACGGGACGCGTCGGCCATGTCAGTAGAGCGAGCCCTTGCCGGCGGCGCCGAACAGCTCGATCTTCTGGGCGGCGACCACCTTCATGGCCTCGATGCAGGCGGGCTGGATGGCGTTCGGCTCGCGCACCTTCTGGTCGTTGCCCAGCACCTCGCGCATCTTGTTGTGGTAGGCGATCTTGATGTCGGTCGAGATGTTGATCTTGTTGATGCCGATCCGCGCGGCCTCGCGGATCTCGTCGTCCGGGTTGCCGGAGCCGCCGTGCAGCACCAGCGGGATCTGCACCCGGCTCTTGATCTCCTTGAGCAGGTCGAGCTTCAGCTCCGGCTTGAGGTGGGCCGGGTACAGGCCGTGGAACGTGCCGATCGCCACGGCGAGGCTGTCCACGCCGGTCTGCTCGACGAACGTGACCGCGTCGTCGGGGTCGGTGTAGATGATCTCGGCGGCGCCCGCCTCGGCGTAGCTGTCGTTCCCGCCGATCGTGCCGAGCTCACCCTCCACCGACACGCCGAGGACGTGCGCGGAGTCGGTGACCTTCTTGGTGATCGCGATGTTGTCCTCGAACGGCTTGAGCGAGCCGTCGATCATCACGGAGGTGAAGCCGTACTGGATCGCCTGCAGGATCTGCTCGTAGGTGGCGCCGTGGTCCCAGTGGATCGCGATCGGGACGCTCGAGTTGTGCGACCGTTCGATGATGCCGGTGATCATCTCGCGGCCGATGTGCCGGACCTCGTCCGGGTGGATCCCGACGATCAGCGGGGCGTTCGTCTCCTCGCTGATCTCCACGATGCCCTTGAACATCGCCCAGTCGCTGATGTTGAAGGCAGGCACGGCGAAGCTGTGCTCGTTGGCGACGTCCAGGATCGCCTTGCCGGTCGTCAGCATTTCTGTGTTTCTCCTTTTGCGTTGCTGTGTCAGGCCTTGACGGCGCCGGCGGTGAGCCCGCCGATGAACCGTCGCTGGAACACGAGGAAGAGGACGAGGACCGGAATGGACCCGAGGATGCTCATCGCCATCATCTGGTTCCACTCGTACGAGTGCTGGCCCATGAGCAGCTGGATGCCGATCGGCACGGTGCGCATGTCGTCGGTGCGGGTCAGCGTGAGCGCGAACAGGTACTCGTTCCACGAGATCATGAAGGTGTAGACCCCGACCGCGATCAGGCCGGGCACCGAGATCGGCACCAGGATCCGCCACAGTGCGGTCCAGCCGGTGCCGCCGTCGACCTTGACGGACTCGTCCAGCTCTCGCGGCAGCGTGTTCAGGTACGCGGTGATCATGATGATCGCGTACGGGAGGGTGAACACCATGTGCGTGAGGATCAGGCCGGGATAGGTGTTGTACAGGCCGAGCGCGACGACGAGCCCGAAGTACGGAATGACGAGCGTGATCGGCGGCACGGCCTGGACGCTGACGATCACGGCGTTGATGGTCCTGGAGAACGGGAACGTGAAACGGCTGAACGCGAAGCCGGCCAGGACGGCCACCAGCAGCGTCAGGATGGTCACCGCGAAGGCGACGATGTAACTGTTGAGGAAGAACCGCAACTGAGCACCGTTGCCCAGGATCTCCCGGTAGGCGTCGAGCGAGAAGCTCTCGGTGATCAGCTTCGGCGGGTTCTGGAAGACGTCCCCGTTGCCCTTGAACGAGGTGGACAGCATCCACAGGACCGGCAGGCCGGCGAACAGCCCGCCGACGACGAGCCCGGTGACGACGCCGGCCTTGGCGAGGGTGCGGCGGGTCTTGACGGTGATGGCCATGCGTCTCACCGCTCCCTTTGCTGGCGTACGTAGAAGAAGGCCAGGACCATCGTCAGCAGCAGCACGATCACGGCGGCGGCGGACGCGGTCGCGAACTCGTACTCGCTGAAGGCTTGCTTGTAGGTGTAGGTGCTGAGCATCTCGGTGGCGTTCAGCGGCCCGCCGCCGGTCGTCATCCAGATCAGCGCGAACTGCTGGGACGTCCAGATCAGGTCGAGCACCGCCATGCTGACGATCACCGGCCGCAGCTGGGGCAGCGTCACGTGCAGGAACCGCTGGAACCAGTTCGTCCCGTCCACGGCGGCCGCTTCGTACAGGTCGTTGGGGATGCCCTGCAGCCCGGCGAGCAGACTGATCATGAAGAACGGGTAGCCGGACCAGATGTTGACGAACGTGACCGCCCAGAGCGCCTTGTCCGGATCACCGAGCCAGTTCACGCCCTCCTGAACGACACCCAGCGTGCGCAGCACGTAGTTGACGACGCCGGACGGGTCGAGCAGCAGCCGCCAGATGACGGCGATCACCGCGATCGTGAACAGCCAGGGCAGGATGTAGACGATCCGGAAGATGGCCTTGGTGACCCCGCTCAGCAACTGGGTGTTGAGCATCATCGCGAAGGCCAGGCCGAGGACCAGGTGGGCCACGGTGCTGACCGAGATGAAGACGGCAGTGTTCTTCAGCGCGGCCAGGAAGTCCGGGTCGGTGAGCACCTTGGTGTAGTTGGCGAACCCGGCGAACACCGAGTTCTCCTGGACGATCACGTTGTCCCGGAACGAGTAGCTGATCACCATGACGATGGGGACCACCATCAGGACCACGACCAGGAGCACCGTGGGGGACAGATAGCCGTACGGGATCAGCCGCCGGGCCAGGGTGGAGCGGGTCCGGCCGGGGGTGACCTGCTCCTCGGGGGGCGCCGCGGTGTTCGGTGCCGTCAGGGATGTCATCGCTGTCTCCTTGATCGGGCGCCGCGCCGGCGGACCGGCACGGCGCCCGGGCGGGCTACTCGATCACCGAGGACCAGGACGCCTGCGACTTGGCGAGGGCCTCGTCGACGGTCGTCTTGCCGGTCAGCACGAGCTGGAGCTGCTCGTCGAAGCTGCGCATCAGGTCCTCGGACTTGGGCAGGCCGACGAACTCGTTGGCCGGGTAGCCCTGCTGGTAGATGTCGAAGGCGGTCTTGAACATCGGGTCGCTGTTGCTGAAGTCGGGCTTGGCGTTCTTGTTGCCCGGGAAGCCGTTCGCGATCGTGCTCAGCTTCGCGTTGGTCTCCTGGCTCATCAGGTAGGACACGAACTTGAACGCCTCGGCCTTGTGCTTGGTGGAGTTGGAGACGCCGATGCCCCACGACGCGTACGGGATGCCGCGCTTGCCGGTGTAGCCGTCCACGGACGGAAGGGCGGCCACCTCGAACTTCAGGTCCGGCTTGTTCTTCTTGATCAGGTTGATGTGCGCGAGCGAGTCGATCATCATGCCGACCTGGCCGTTGGTGAACTTCTCGACCTTGTCCTGTTCCTTCATGGTGAGCGAGCCGGGGGCGATGACGCCGGCGTCGTTCAGGCTCTTCACGTACTCGACCGTGCTCTTGACGGGCGCGCTGGTCAGGTCGGGCTTGCCGTCCTTCAGCATGCTGCCGCCGGAGGCCCAGAGCCAGGACATGACGTCGTTCTGGATGCCGTTGGGGACGGCGGTGTCGAGCGGGAGCGCCCAGCCCTTCACGTCGGTGCCGGTCGCGCTGATCTTCTTGGCCGCGTCAAGGAACTGGGTGCGCGTGGCGGGCACGTCGGCGACGCCGGCCTTGGCGAGCAGGTCCTTGTTGACGAAGAGCGGGTAGACGAAGTTGACCACCGGGATCATGTAGGTCTTGCCCTTGACCTGCACCTGGCTGGCGAGCTGGCTGGTGTCGTAGTTCGCGTCCGTCATCAGCTTGGACAGGTCGGTGATCGCACCCTGCTTGGCGAAGTCGTTGACCCAGGCGCCGTCGAGGCCCACCACGTCGGGCAGGGTCTTCGACGCGGCACCGGTGATGAGCTGCTGCTTGGTCGAGGCGTACGGCGCGCTCAGCAGCTTGATCTTGATGTTCGGGTTCTGTGCGGTGAAATCGTTGACGATCTTGTCGAACTCCCCGGCCGGAAGCTCGGCCCCCCACCACTGGGCGAACTCCAGCGTCACGTCGCCACCCGAGGCACTGTCGGCCGAGTCGCCCGAGCCGCACGCCGCCACGACCGCGATCAGCGCGGCCGCCGTCACTGCCCCTAACGCTCGCTTCAGCCGGGATGCACGTACCGCCATGGCATGCTCCTTCTATATCGAGATCTTTCTGTTCTCCGCGGTGTTGGCGCCACGTTAGCAGCGTGTTACAGATCAAGACAAGAGAAGAACAGCAAGAAACTGCGGAGTACGGCATACTATTGCGTCATGAGGCAAAACCTGGCATCCCACTGCCACCCTTCTAGCTGCAGTTTGCCCAGCCGACACCGGGCTTCGACCAGATTTGCCCATCCTTGCCGCTCTTCGCTGCTCTACGCAGCGATGCTCTCAGCGGACCGGCAAGTGTGGCATACTCCCGCACTGACAAGGGGGGAACAGTGAGCGTTGGCAGGGACGAGCGGCAGCGCCATCTACCTGCCGGGCGCAAGGCTCAGTTGGCCGCGTATGTTGCCGACTCCGGCCAGGTCACGGTGGGCGAGTTGGCCGAGCGCTTCGGCGTCTCCATCGACACCGTGCGACGCGATCTCGATCAGCTGGCCGCCGAGGGCATCCTCGTGCGCACATACGGCGGCGCCGTCAGCCTGTCCACGGTCTCGCGCACCACCGACCGCGCCGTCGACCAGCGACTCACGGTGCAGGAGCAGGAGAAAGAGAAGATCGCGGCGCTGGCCGCATCCCTGGTCCAGGACGGCTCGACCATCATGATCAACGGCGGGACGACCACCCTCGCGCTCGCCCGCAACCTCGGCCAGCACCGCAACCTCACGGTGGCGACGAACAACCTGCTGGTGCCGGGTGCGCTCCCGCCCACGGCCATCCGCGACATCTACGTCTTCGGCGGCGCGGTGCGCGCGCTCACGCTCGCCACGATCGGCCCGGTCAGCTTCCGCGCCACCGCCGGCGTCGAGCTGGACATCAGCTGCGATCTGGCGCTGATCGGCGTCGGCGCGGTCTCCGCCGTCGCCGGCTACACGACGAGCAATCTCGCCGAGGCCGCGATGATGCAGGAGATGATCTCCCGCGCGGCCCGCGTGGCGATCCTCGCCGACTCCTCCAAGTTCGGCCGCCGCCTCTTCGCCCAGGTGTCGGAGCTCGGCGCCGCCGACTACCTGATCACCGACACCGCGCCGCCGCCCGACCTGCGCAACGCCCTCAGGGCGAGCGGCGTGGAGCTGCTCACCCCGACGACCAAGTCTCTGGATCCACGGCAGGCGTGACCGTTCCCGCCGGTAGCGGGAGCGGCGCGATGCGGCTGGCGGTCAGTTACGGCAGTGGCTGCTCGCGCTCCTACACCGCGCGAGCCACGCAGATCCGGGCATCGAGGCGGGGCCCGGCCTCGTAGAGCATGTACTCCACGCCGCCGTCCGTGCCGAACGCGGGCGACGCCACCCGGCCGTTGTCCGACGCGATCGGCCGGTGGAACACGCCCAGGTGGACCTCGCGGTCGAAGTTGTTGCCGATCTCGGTCAGGTACATGTTGCCGCTGTTGCCGTGATACGCGAGGTACGCGGTGCCGTTGCGCTTCAGCAGGTGTGGTGCGGAGACGTCGGTGAGCCCGTCGCCGGACGGCGACACCAGCGGGTTCGGGGCGAACTGCCAACCGCTCCAGCCGTTCGGCGACCAGCCCCAGAAGATCTTGCGAGTGCCCGGCCGGATCGTGTGCAACCCCATGAACACCATCACGTAGCGGTTCCCCTTGCCGGCCACCGAGTGCTCGAAGACCCGCGCGTACGAGGTCTCGGTCGTGTTGGGCACCAGGTTCGTCGACAGGATCGGCGTCTCGTCGGTGAAGTGGATGCCGTCGGTCGAGCGGGCGACCCGGGTCGTGAAGTTCTCGCCGTGGAAGTACAGGTAGAACTGACGCGTCGGCGCGTCCCACACAACGTGCGGCGACGACACGTGGCTCACCGTCGTGGTCGGCAGCACCCGGTCGACGACGGGGTTGTTGGCGTACTCGGTGTAGGGGCCCTCGAGCCGGTCGGCGTAGGCGAGGCAGATCCCGCCGGGCGCGTCGTGGGGCGCGTAGTAGAGGTAGTAGCGGCCGAGATAGCCACTGATCTTGTCGTAGACGCCGCGCACGCACGGGAAGATGAACTCGCCCGTCGGGTTGTAGCGCAGCGGTCCGGCGAACGCGTCGCGCACGTATCGATAGCTGGGGAAGCCGGCCGGACCGGCGAGCGCGGGCGTGGACGTCGCGACGAGGCCGGCACCGGTGGTCGCGGTCGCGACGCCGGCGGCCGCCGCGCCACGCAGGAGCGCGCGTCGGGAGAAGGGACTTTCGGGGGTACGGGTCATTGCGTTCCCTCCGTTCGTGGGCGGGCGACGAGGGCAGGGGGCAGGGCCGGCCCCCTGAGCGAACGGCCGTCCGGCGTCGACGCTCATCGACGGATCGGCTCGTTGATCGATGAGTCTGCGCGCGCCGTTACAACGCCGTCAAGACACTAATACGAATTATCAAAGCCGCGTGGCGTCGTAGCGGGTGGCGATCGCGACGGCGCGGTCGCGCAGTGCGGTGCGCAGCCACTGCGGGGCCAGAGCCTCCGCGTTCGTGGCGAGCTGCCACAGCGCCCATTCGGCATGCCGCGAATCCTGGAACGTCACCTCCAGCCGCAGCCAGCCGTCCGCGTCGGCTGCTTCGGCGAGGACGGCCAGCGCGGTGCGCACCAGGTCCTCCCGCCGCGCCGGGTTCACCCGCGCCAGCACGGTGACCTGGTCGCCGCCGGTCCGAAACTGCGTGCTGCGTTCCTGCCAGGCCCGGTCCAGATCGACCCGGTCCGGTCGCTGCGCGGGTTCGGCGAGCTCCTCGGCGGCCAGGACCCGCGACAGCCGGTAGGTGCGGTCCGCGCCGGACCTCGTGGCCAGCAGGTAGCCCTGCTCGCGCACGGTGACCAGGCCGATCGGGTCCACCGTGCGCCACCTCGGGGTCTGGCCCACGGCCGCGTAGTGGATGCGCAGCTTGTGTCCGGCGAGCACCGCGCGCCGGACCTCGGCCACGGTGCTGTCGGAGACCTCCTCGACGACCAGCCGGCGCGACAGCAGGTCGGTCTCCGGGTCGATGAGCAATCGCTCGATCGCGCCGGCCGCGGTGTCCCGATAGCTGCCGGGCAGCGCGTCGACCACCTTGAGCATGGCCGACGCGAGCGCCGAGCCGAGACCGAATGCCTGCGCGCCGCGCCGCGATCCGGCGACCAGCAGCGCGAGCGCCTCGTCGTGGTTCAGGCCGGTGAGCTCGGTCTGGAAACCGGGCAGCAACGCGAAACCGCCGTGCCGGCCGCGTTCGGCGTAGACCGGGACGCCGGCCGCGGACAGCGCCTCGATGTCGCGCAGCACGGTGCGGGTGGACACCTCCAGCTCGCGGGCCAGTGTGGCCGCGGACAGCCGACCGCGCTGGCGCAGCAGCAGCACCAGCGTGACCAACCGGTCGGCCCGCACCCGAGAACTATGACAGAAATACACGACACAGGATGTCGTGATTGCCTGACAGGCTCACCACCACGCGGGTTCGAGTCCCAGCGTGCCCGCACCCTCGACGAATGGAGCTGAGATGGCATTGGAGCGCACGGCCGTCAACCCGTGGACGTGGTCGGCGGAGTTGGGATTCAACCAGGGCGAGGTCGTCACCGGGCACACCCGGACCCTGTACTGCTCCGGGCAGACCGCGGTGAGCGGCGACGGCAGACCCCAGCATGCCGATGACATGGCGGCGCAGCTGGCGCTGAGCCTCGACAACCTGGAGGCCGTGCTCGGCGAGGCCGGCATGTCCCTCGCGAACCTCGTCCGGCTCAACGTCTACACCACCGACGTCGACCTGCTGTTCCCGCACTACGGCGTCCTGGCGTCGCGGTTGGGCGCCGCCGGGGTGGCGCCGGCCACCACGATGCTCGGGGTGACGCGGCTGGCGATCCCCACCCTGATGGTCGAGCTCGAGGGGACCGCCGTCGCGTGATGCGACCTCGCCGGCTCCGG
Source organism: Dactylosporangium sucinum (assembly GCF_014647515.1). Lineage (GTDB taxonomy): Bacteria > Actinomycetota > Actinomycetes > Mycobacteriales > Micromonosporaceae > Dactylosporangium > Dactylosporangium sucinum. The sequence continues at coordinate 143,416 of NZ_BMPI01000012.1, forward strand.
CAGGGCTGCCGGAGCCGGCGGGCGGAGACAATCGGCGAACTTCGTGGCGGCATCGTCGGGGTCGCAGCCACCCGAGGTCCATCAGGATGGCGGGTGCGACAGTATCGGTTCGCCACCACTGCCCCCCGAAGGAGACCCGGTGAACCGCGACTCGGCCTCGACCCAGTACGAGCGGCTGCGCGGCGAGATCGTCGCCGGTCGGATCGCGCCGGGCACGGTGCTGCTGGAGACGGTGCTCGCGGAGCGGCTCGGGGTGTCGCGGACGCCGGTGCGCGAGGCCCTCGCGATGCTGGAGCGCGACGGGTTGCTGGAGCGCGACCGGCGCGGGTACCGGGTGCGCACGCGCAGCCCGGAGGAGCTGCTGGAGATCTACGAGGCCCGCATCGCGCTCGAGTCGACGTGCGCGGCCGCGGCGGCCGGCCGGCGCTCGGCGTTCGACCTGGCCCGGCTGCGGCACCTGACCGGCGAGGCGGCGGCGGCCGGCGACCCGGTGCGGTTGCGCGAACTGCACGCGGCCTGGCACAAGGCCCTGCGCGCCGCGGCCGGCAACGCCACGATCATCGACCTGCTGGAGCGGCTCGACACGCTGCTGGCGGTGTACGACGCCGACGAGCCGACCCTCACCGACCGGGAGACGGCCGCGGCCGAGCACGGGCGGATCGTCGACGCGATCGAGGCCGGCGACGCCGAGGAGGCGCGGCGGGCACTCGTCGCCCACCTGGACCGCTCCCGCGAGGCCCGCCTGGCCAAGCTCGCCGCCGGCTCGTAGCACCTCGAGCAAGAAACGTCACAGGTCGAAGCCCCTTGCCCGAGCGTCGACGCGTGTATACGCTCGCGGCTGATTTCCTAGTAATCACGTCTGAATATTGGAGTAGCCATGGTCCGCAGGCTGGTCGTGGCGGCGGCGTCGGTGACGCTGCTCGCCGCATGCAGCAGTACCGGCTCGCCCGGCGACGGCGCGGCGTCCGGCGCCCCCGTGCGCGGCGGCGCGGTCGTGTTCGCCACCGACGTCGAGCCCACCTGCCTCGACCCCGCGGCCCCGAGTCAGATCGCCACGCAGATCCTGCAGCGCAACGTGTACGACTCGCTGATCTACCAGGACGCGAAGGGGGCCTTCCACCCCTGGCTGGCCAGCTCCTGGGACGTCTCGGCCGACGGCACGACGTACACCTTCCACCTGCGCGACGGCGTGACGTTCCACGACGGCACGAAGCTCGACGCGACCGCGGCCAAGGCGACCTTCGACCACTTCGCCGACCCCGCGACCAAGGCCCCGCTGGCCGGCTCGCTGCCGTTCGGCTCGGCGAGCGCGACCGACCCGAGCACGCTGGTGGTCAAGCTCAAGTCGCCGTTCGCCCCGTTCCTGCAGCTGGTGTCGTTCTCCGTGCTCGGCATCCAGTCGCCGGCGGCACTCGCGAAGGGCCAGGCCGTCCTGTGCGCCGGCGGACCGGGCGCGGCCGTGGGCACCGGGCCGTTCACTACGGCCGCGTACACCAAGGGGCAGAGCCTCACCTTCGCGCGGTACGACGCCTACAACTGGCCGCCGGAGGGCTCGCCGCACCAGGGCGCCGCGTACCTGGACAAGGTCGAGGTCCGGTTCCTGCCGGAGAACGCGATCCGGGTCGGCGCGGTCAGCAGCGGCCAGGCCCAGCTCGCCGCGAACGTGCCGCCGGTGACCGCGGCCGCGTTCGAGGCCGGCGGCGGGGTGCGGGTGCTCAGCGCGGCCGCGGCCGGCACGCCGTTCACCGCGTACCTCAACACCAAGCGGGCCCCGTTCGACGACGTCAAGGTGCGCCAGGCGTTCCAGCGCGGCATCGACATCGAGAACATCGTCAAGTCGATCTACGCGGGCCGCTTCCCGCGCGCCTGGAGCCCCCTCACGCCGAGCACGCCGTACTCGTACGACAGCACGCTCGAGAACAGCTGGCCGCAGGACCTGACCCTGGCCAACCGGCTGCTCGACGAGGCCGGTTGGCGCCAGCAGGACGCGCAGGGGTACCGCATCAAGGACGGCAAGCGCCTGAGCGTCGCCTGGGTCCAGAACAGCACCGTCATGCGCGAGCAGCGCGACGTCGTCGCCCAGGCCGTCGCCGACAACGCCAAGAAGCTCGGTTTCGAGGTGACCGTGCAGGGCCTCGACGCCGGCACGTTCTCGGCCCGGACCAAGGCCGGCGACTACGACATCGCCGACCAGAGCAACCAGCGGGCCGACCCGGACATGCTCTACAACGTGTGGTCGTCGAAGTTCGTGGCCACCAGGGGCGGCGCCAACTACGCCAACGTCGACGACCCGCGGGTCGACCAGTGGCTCGGCCAGGGCACCACGGCGCTGCGGCAGGAGGACCGGCCGGCGGCCTACAAGCCGCTGCAGCAGTGGGTCATCGACAACGCCGCGGCGGTGCCGATCTACGTCCCGCAGTACCTCCTCGGCGTCTCCAACGCCGTGCAGGGCGTGCAGTTCACCGTCTCCGGATACCCGGACTCCTTCTACACCGTGTGGCGGACCAAGTGAGCACCGACGACTTCGAGGCCTGGCTGGCCGCGCGCGCCGAGGAGGTGGCCGGCCCGGCCGGCCACACCGCCCTGACCGGCACGTACCCGGTCGCCGAGCCGCTCGTCATCGACGGCGTACCCGGCACCTGGAACGTCCGGGACGGCCGGCTCGCCGTCACCGTCGAGCCGGGCGCGCCGCTGACCAGCGACGGCGTGCCGGTGACCGGCACCGCGTTCGTCGAGGGCGACCTCGATGCGCCCGGCGTGACGATCCGGACGTTCGTGCGGCAGGACGGGCCGGTGGTGCGCACGTACGAGCACGCCGCGCCCGGCCGCACGGGCTTCGCCGGCATCGACCGGTACCCGTACGACGAGCGCTTCCGCGTCCCGGCGACGTTCGAGCCGTTCGCCGCGCCCGCGGCCACCCCGATCCCCTACCAGCGCGACGACGTCGTCCGCGCGCACGTCGTGCCGGGCGAGCTGGCGTTCACCCTCGGCGGCACCGGGCACCGGGTCCGGGCGTTCGAGGGCCACGGCGGGCTGTGGTTCGTCTTCGCCGACGCGACGACCGGGGTGAGCACGTACCGCCCGGGCCGCTTCGTCGAGGCCGGCACGGCGCCGGAGGGCTACGTGGTGGACTTCAACCGGGCGTACCTGCCGCCGTGCGCGTTCTCGGACTGGTACAACTGCCCGCTCCCACCCCGGGAGAACATCCTGACGGTCGCGGTCGAGGCGGGCGAGCGGTCGGTGCTGGGCCGTGCCCACCCGGCGTGACGCCGGCCGCCTCGGCCGCCGGGCGGCGATCGCGATCGTGCAGCTGTGGGGTGCCGCCACGCTGTGCTTCGTGACGCTGCACCTGATCCCCGGCGACCCGGTCGACATCATCATGGGCAACCAGGCGCTGGTCTCGCCGGAGCTCAAGGCCCAGGTGCGCGCCGAGTACGGGCTCGACGACCCGGTCGTGGCGCAGTACCTGCGGCTGCTGGGCGAGCTGGCCCGCGGCGACCTCGGCACCTCCTACCAGCTGCAGCGGCCGGTGTGGGGTGCCGTGGCCGAGCAGGTGCTGCCCACCGTCCAGCTCGCGGGGGCGGCGCTGCTGCTCGCGGTACTGCTGGCGGTGGGCGCGGCGGTGCTGGTCCCCGAGCGCAGCCGCGTCGCCCGGGCGCTGTTCTCCGGGCTGGAGATGGTCGCCGTGTCGCTGCCGCAGTACTGGCTGGGCATCCTGCTCATCACGTTCCTGTCGCTGCGGTGGCACGTGTTCCCGGTCATCGAGGCCGGCACCTGGCGCAGCCTCGTGCTGCCGGCCGTCGCGGTCGCCCTGCCGATCGCCGGCACGCTCGCCCAGGTGCTGCGCGAGGAACTGGACACCGCCCTCGCCCAGCCGTTCGTCACCGCGGCCCGGGCCCGCGGCGCCGGCGCGCTGGCCGTGCGGACCGGGCACGCGCTGCGGCACTGCCTGGTCCCGGCCACCACGCTCACCGGCTGGTTCGTCGGCAGCCTGCTCGGCGGCTCGGTCCTCATCGAGCAGGTCTTCGGCCGGCCCGGGCTCGGCCAGGTGGCGCTGACCGCCGTGACGAACAAGGACCTGCCGATGGTGACCGGCGTGGTCATGCTGGCCGCCGCCGTGTTCGTCGTGGTGAACCTGCTCGTCGAGGCCTCCTACCTCGTCATCGACCCGAGGGTGCGCCGCGATGGGACGTAGGCTCGCCGTCTCGGCCGCGGCGCTGGTCGTCCTCGCCGTCGTCGCCGCCGCGCTGTGGCCGCAGCTGTTCACCGGCCACGACCCGAACGCGACCGACCCGCTCGCCTCGTTCCGCCCGCCCGGCGCCGGCCACTGGTTCGGCACCGACCAGCTCGGCCGGGACCTGTTCGCGCGGGCCGTCCACGGCGCCCGGCACTCGCTGCGCATCGCCGCCGGCGCGACGCTCGTCGCGCTGCTCGTGGCCGTACCGGTGAGCGTCCTGGCCGCGCTCGGCGGCCGGTTCGCCGACAGCGTCATCAGCCGGGTGCTCGACGTGCTGCTGTCGTTCCCGGCGCTGCTGCTGGCCCTCGTCGTGGTCACCGTCGCCGGCCGGGGCGAGCTCAGCCTGCTGCTGGCGATCGGCCTGGCCGACATGCCCGGCTACGCCCGCCTGCTGCGCTCCCGGCTGCTCGTGGTCCGCACCGCCGGCTACGTCGAGGCGGCCACCGGGCTCGGCGTCGGCCCGTGGACCTCGCTGTGGCGGCACATCCTGCCCAACGCGGCCGGCCCGCTGCTGGTGACCGCCACGCTCGGGCTGGGCGCGGCCGTCATCTTCGCCTCCGGGCTGAGCTTCCTCGGCCTCGGCACCCAGCCGCCGACCCCGGAGTGGGGCGCGATGCTCGCCGAGGGCCGCTCGACGCTCGCCGTCGCCTGGTGGGCCGGGGTCTTCCCGGGCCTGCTCATCACCGTCACCGCGGTCGCCGTCACCATCCTCGGCCGCGACCTGCGTAACCGCTTCGGCGTCGGCTCGGTCCGGCCGTGAACGAACATGGAGGTACCCCCGTGCCGACCGACCGCTACGGACAGCGCGTGTCCACGGTGCACCAGGAGGCCGCCGCGGCGTACTTCGACGCCGTCGACGCGTACCTGGCCCTCGACGACACCGCCGTCGACGGCTTCGCCCAGGCGGTCGCGCTCGACCCCGGCCTCGCCGTCGCGCACCTCGGGCTCGGGCTCAGCCTGGCCTCGGCCGGCCGCGACGCCGAGGCCCGGGAGGCGTTCACCGCCGCCGTCCGGCTGCGCCGCGAGCGTCCCGACCGGCTCGGCCCGCGCGAGGCCCGCCAGATCGACCTCGTCACCGCGCCGCCCGCCAGCCTCGCCGCCTACGCCGAGCATCTGGAGGCACACCCCGGCGACCTCCTCGTGCTCGGGTTCGCCGCCGGGCTGCTCAGCGGCCGGCGCATCGCCGCCGGCACCGGCCGCGCCGGCGTGCTCGCGCTGGCCGCGCCGTCGGCGGCCGCGTTCCCGGACGACTGGGCCCTGGCCGGGATCTGCGCGCTGGAGCTGGAGGAGGCCTGGCAGTTCGCGGAGGCCGAGGCCGCGGCCGAGCGCTCGCTGCTGGACCGGCCCGACAACCGCGCCGCCTGCCACGGGTACGTCCACGTCCTGCACGAGACCGGGCGCATCGGCGCCGTGGAGTCGTTCCTCAACGGCTGGTTCGGCACCCGGCACCCGCGCTCGCCGCTGCAGACGCACCTGCGCTGGCATCACGCGCTCGTGGCGCTGGAGAACGACGACGCCGAGCTCGGGCTGCGGCGGTACCACACCGCCATCGACCCCCACGTCTCCACCCGCCGCACCACGCTCGTCGACGCCGCCGCCGTGCTGTGGCGGCTGCGGATCGACGGCCACACCGGCCTGCCGTGGGACCCGGTCGCCGAGCTTGCCCGCGCCCAGCTCGCGGCCGCGCGCGGCGCGCTGTTCGACGTGCACGCCGCCCTCGCCCTCGCCGCCGCCGACCGGGACGGCCTCGTCACCCTCCGCGCCGCGTGGGCGGCCGAGACCGCCCGGCCCAACCGCGACGTCGTCCTCGCCGTCCTCGACGGCATCGCCGCGCACGCCGACGGCCGCTACGACGTGGCCGCCCAGCACCTCGGCGGCGTGGTCGCGGCGGTGGACCTCGTCGGCGGCAGCCGCCTGCAGCAGGACATCGTCGTGGACACGCTGTGCGACGCGTTGGCCCGCAGCGGGGACGCCGCCCGGGCCGCCGACATCCTGGCGGACCGCGGACACCGGCGCCGGTCGCGACGGGACGCGCGCTGGATCGCCGACCTGCGCCGGGCTTCCGCGGTGGCACCGCGATGAGCCCCGACCCGGTCCTGGCCGCCGACGACCTGCACGTCACGTTCCGCACCGCCCGCGGTGCCGTCCAGGCGGTCCGGGGCATCGCCTTCACCCTCCACAAGGGACAGTGCCTGGCCATCGTCGGCGAGTCCGGGTCCGGCAAGAGCGCCACCGCCCGCGCCCTGCTCGGCCTGGCCGGCCCGGCCGCGACCGTCACCGCCGCGGCGCTGCGGCTCTCCGGCCGGGACCTGACCACGCTGACCGAGGCCCAGTGGCGGCGCCTGCGCGGCCGCGACATCGGGCTCGTCGCGCAGGACGCGCTCGGCTCGCTCAACCCGCTGCACCGGGTCGGCCGCGACGTCGGCGAGCCGCTGCGCCGGCACCGCCTGATCGCGCGGGCGCTGCGTCCCGGCCGGGCGGTCGCGGCGCTCGTCGACGCCGGGGTGCCGGAGGCGGGGGTGCGGGCGCAGCAGTACCCCCACCAGCTCTCCGGCGGCCTGCGCCAGCGGGCCCTCATCGCCTCCGCCACCATCGCGAACCCGCCGGTCCTCGTCGTCGACGAACCGACCACCGCCCTCGACGTCACCGTGCAGGCGCAGGTGCTGACGCTGCTGGAGGAGCTCAAGGCCGGCGGCACCGCGCTACTCATGATCAGCCACGACCTGGCCGTGGTGGCCCGGATGGCCGACCACATCCTGGTGCTGCGCGAGGGTGTCGTCGTCGAGTCGGGCCCCCCGGCGTCGGTGCTCGGAGCGGCTCGCCACCCGTACACCCGGCGGCTCCTCGACGCTGTCCCCACCGGCCGGTCCCGCCGGGACCCCGGGCCCGCCGGCCCGGCGCTGCTCGAGGTGCGGGGGGTCAGCAAGCGGTACCGCCGCCCGGACGGCACCGACCACTCCGCCGTGCGCGACGTCTCGTTCACCGTCACCGCCGGCCGCACCGTCGGCGTCGTCGGCGAGTCCGGGTCCGGCAAGAGCACCGTGGCCCGCATCGCCCTCGGCCTGCTGCGCCCCGACGAGGGCGACGTCCGCTTCGCCGGCGCCCCGTGGAGTTCGGTGCCGGAACGGCGCCGCCGCCCGCAGCGCGGCCGCGTCCAGCTCATCCAGCAGGACCCGCTCGGCGCGTTCGACCCGCGTTTCACCGCCGGCCAGGTGATCGCCGAGGCGCTGCGGGCGGAGCGCGACCGGGGAGCCCGGCGCCGGCGCGTCGCCGAGCTCCTGGAGACCGTCGGCCTGGCCGCCTCGCTGGCCGAACGCCGCCCGGCCGAGATGTCCGGCGGCCAGCGCCAGCGCGTCGCGATCGCCCGGGCCCTGGCCACCGGCCCCGAGCTGCTCGTGTGCGACGAGCCGGTGTCCGCCCTGGACGTCTCCATCCAGGCCCAGATCCTCGAGCTGCTCGCCGACCTGCGGGCGCAGCGCGGCCTGGCGATGCTGTTCATCTCGCACGACCTGGCCGTCATCCGCCAGCTCAGCGACGAGGTCCTGGTGATGCAGGACGGCGCCGTGGTGGAGCGCGGCCCGGCCGACGACGTCTTCGACCGCCCCGCCGACCCCTACACCCGCCAACTCCTCGCCGCGGTTCCCACCCTTCCGGTGTACCGCTGAAGCCGCCCGGCTCGACGAGGCGGACCCGCCGCACCGGTGTGACAACGACCGCAGCGGTCGCGGCGGAACGGGCGCACCCTTGAGCGGTTGAACCGAAAGGGAGGTCGTTGATGGTTACCGAGGGTCTCGCTGTACGCCCGGCCGGCGTCATCGCGGATCGGTTGCCCGGTGCGCTGGTCCGCGACGCCGCGCTCGTCGCCGGCGGCGCGGCGCTGACCGGGGCGGCCGCCCAGATCGCGGTGAGCATCGAGCCGCTGTCGCCGGTGCCGCTGTCGGGGCAGACCTTCGCCGTGCTGATCGTCGGCGCCGCCCTGGGTCCGGTCCGCGGCGTCGCCGCCATGGCGCTCTACCTGGCGGTGGGAGTGGCCGGGGTGCCGTGGTTCGCCCAGGGCTCGAGCGGCGCGGGCGCGGCGTCGTTCGGCTACGTCGTCGGGTTCGTGCTGGCGGCGGCCGTGGTCGGGGCGCTGGCCCGGCGCGGCGGCGACCGCACCCCGGTGCGGACCGTGGGCACCATGATCGCCGGCAACCTTGCGATCTACGCCGTCGGCGTGCCGTATCTGGCGCTGGCCCGCGACCTGTCCGCCGTCGCCGCCGTCGAGGCCGGTGTCGTGCCGTTCCTGGCCGGCGACGCGCTGAAGGTCCTGCTGGCCGCCGGCCTGCTCCCCGGGGCCTGGCTGCTCACCCGCCGCGCCGGTCGCTGACCGGCCGCCCCCCGGGCCGGTTTCGGCTCCGGGGATCGCTCAGGTCCGGGCCGTCGACGCCGATGACCGGACCATGGGTCGTTCGTCGGGGTCGGAACGCTGGGCGCGTGGCGGCGGGTCACGGCCGCGGACGTTCGCGCGTGGCGCCGACGAGCCGTACGAGATCCGCGCGGCCCGGCGGGCGACACTGCCCGACACCTGGCTCCTGGCGGTGGCCGCCCTGTTGTGGAGTCAGGCGGTCGGCTGGTTCGCGCTGTTGATCACCGGACGCGTCTGGGCGTTGGCGTGGATCGTGGCCGACGGCGCGATCCAGGCCGGCCGGATGTGGCTGACGCTGCGGCACCGGCGGGCGGCATCCGGACGCGGGCACCCGCCCCACCGCGGCCTCGTGCTGGCGAACGTCATCTGGTTCGTCGTCATGGCCGCCGGCGTCGTCGGCGCGTTGCGCGCCGGCGACCCGCGCCTGCTGGTGCTGGGGTGCATCCTGCCCATCGGGTTCATGGGCTACGTCGCCTCCCGCTACGCCGCGTTCCCCCGCCTGGCAGCGCCGCTGTTGTACCTGATGGGCGCGGCGCAGGTGGTGGGATTCCTCGCCGTGCCGCAGCTGCGCGCGGTGGCCGTCCTGGCCCCGGCCGCGCCGATCGCCTTCCACCTGCTCGTCCTGCAGAACCACACGATCCTGATCAGCGCATTCGTGGCGCAGCAGGAGAACTTCCGGCTCTCCATGCACGACCCGCTGACCGGTCTCGCCAACCGCCTGCTGCTGCGCGAGCGCACGGCCGCCCTGCTCGACGGCCTGGCCCGCGACCACCGACAGGACGCCTTCGCCGTGCTGTGCCTCGACCTGGACGGGTTCAAGCCGATCAACGACCGGCACGGGCACGCCGTCGGCGACCGGCTGCTCAAGAGCGTGGCCGTCCGGCTGCGCCAGGCCGTGCGCGGGCAGGACCTGGTCTGCCGGATCGGCGGGGACGAGTTCGTGGTCGTGCTGCCGGGCGTCACCGCCGCGGCCGCCGTCCACACCGCCGAACGGCTCATCGAGGCCTGCGGTCTGCCCTACCACCTCGACGACGCGGCGACAGTGCGGGTCGGCGTCAGCGTCGGCATCGCCCTGGCCCCCGAACACGGCACGTCCACCGATGAGCTCCTCCTGCACGCCGACGCCGCGCTGTACGCGTCGAAACGGCGCTCGAAGGGCTCCTGGACCGTCCACCCGGCGCCGATCGCCGGCCCCGACGCAACCGGTGCGCGACGCGCATCCGGACCGGTCACTGACCTCGGCCCGACGGCCGGCCCGGATGTGGCCGCAGGTTCAGCGGCCCGGGCTCGTTCCTGCTAGGACGCTGCCGATCTGCTCACGGATCAGCGCAGTGTCCAGGCCTCGAACGGTGAGTGTCGTCCGCCGCCGTACGACATCCTCGACGGTGACCGCCCACTCCCGGTCGCGGGCGAAGGCCACCTGGGCCCAGATGTCGGGACCGTCGGGATGGACGCGTTCGGCGAGTGCCGGGTCGTCACGCATCAGCTGTGCGAGATCGAACGCGACGGAACCATAGTGCGAGGCGAGGTGGCTGGCGATGTCGCCGGCGAGGCTGACGCCCCGCTCGCGCTCCAGTTGGAGGCGACGAGCGACCGCATCGGCGTTGGCGAGGCCGGGCAGGGGGACCATCCGCGGCCCACGGGCGATCGTCGCCCCGAGCGGACGGCCGGGCAGCTTGGTGAGCGCGTCGAAGACGACCTTGCCGATGTGGCGGTACGTGGTCCACTTGCCACCCGCGACCGACAGCATGCCCCCGCGCCCCCGGGTGAGTACGGTTTCCCGCTTGGCTTCGCTGACGTCACCCGGACCGCCGGGCAGCACCCGCAGGCCGGCGAACGTGTAGGTGATGTCCTCGCGCCGCAGCTGGTAGTCGGCGACCGCGTGGCCGGCCTCGTCGAGAATCTGGCTGATGTCGGCGTCGGTGACCGCGACAGCGGCCGGGTCGTTGTCGTACGGCTCGTCGGTGGTGCCCAGCAGCAGGTGGTCCTCCCACGGGATCGCGAACGAGACGCGGTACTTGTCGATCGGTATCGTCAGCGCGGCCTGCCACGCGTCGGCACGGCGAAGCACCAGGTGCGCGCCCTTGGACAGCCGGACGCTCGGGGCGGCGGCCGGGTCCTCCAGCCGTCGCAGGTGGTCGACCCATGGGCCGGTCGCGTTCAGCACGAGCCGGGCGTTGACACCGAACTCGACGCCGTCGATCTGGTCACGCACATCGGCTCCGGTGACCCGGCCCCGGGTGGTGCGCAGGCCGACGACGCGAGCGTGGTTGAGGACGTCGGCGCCGGCGGCGACCGCCGCCTGCACGGTCATGACGGCCACCCGGCTGTCGTTCATCTGGTGGTCGCCGTAGACGGCCGCCGCTTTGAGGCCGCTCGTCCGTAACGCCGGCACCCGGTCGGCTGCCTGCCGAGGGGTGATGACCCGGCCGAGGCCGTCACCGAACGCCGACAGCGCCGAGTAGAGGAACACGCCGGCGCCGAGCTTCGCCGCGCCGTGCGGGCTCCCGCGATAGATCGGCACCACGAACGTCAATGGTTTGACGAGGTGGGGTGCGATGTCCGAGGCGAGGGCGCGGCGTTCGCGATGGTTCTCGGCGACCAGTTTGAAGTTGCCGGTCTGCAGGTACCGCAGCCCGCCGTGGACGAGTTTGCTCGAGGCGCTCGACGTCGCTCCGGCGAAGTCGTTGGCGTCGACCATCGCTACCCGCAGCCCGGATTGTGCCGCCATCCAGGTGACGGCGGTACCGAGGATGCCCCCTCCGATGACGAGCAGGTCGTAGGTGTTCTGGGACAGTTCGGCGCGTGTCTGTACTCGTCCGGCGAGCGCGGCGACGGGCATCGTGATCTCCTGCGGCGATTGCCGGCCGACGGCGCGGCCGGGTGGGCGTTTCGGGCTAGGCCTCGATCCATTCGAGGGTTCGGCGCACCGCTTTGTGCCAGTTGTGCAGTTCCCGGCGGCGGGTCTCCTCGGTGATCGCCGGCAGCCACTGGCCGGCTCTGTGCCAGTTGGCGCGCAGGCTGTCGAGGTCCGGCCAGTAGCCGACGGCCAGGCCGGCGGCGTACGCCGCGCCGAGGCAGGTCGTTTCGGCGACCACCGGGCGCACGACCGGCACCGCGAGGATGTCGGCGAGGTTCTGCATGAGCAGGTTGTTGGTGGTCATCCCGCCGTCGGCCCGCAGGGTCGTGATCGCCGCGCCGGAGTCGGCGTTCATCGCTTCGACGACGTCGTACGTCTGGAACGCCGTCGCCTCCAGCACCGCCCGGGCGAGGTGTCCTTTCGTGACGAAGGCCGTCAGCCCGGCGATGACGCCGCGCGCGTCGCTGCGCCAGTGCGGGGCGAACAGTCCCGAGAATGCCGGAACGAAGTAGCAGCCACCGTTGTCCGCAACGGTGCGGGCCAGGGTTTCGACCTCCGAGGCGGTGGAGATGAGGCCGAAGTTGTCCCGAAGCCACTGCACCAGCGACCCGGTGACCGCGATCGCCCCTTCGAGCGCATACGTCGCGGGTTGGTCGCCGATCTGGTAGCCGACGGTCGTGAGGAGGCCGTGCTTCGACCACACCGGTTGCGCACCGGTGTTCATCAGCAGGAAGCTGCCGGAGCCGTACGTGCTCTTCGTCGCACCCGGTTCGAAGCAGGTCTGGCCGAACAGCGCGGCCTGCTGATCGCCGAGCGCGGAGGCCACCGGCACGCCGTCGGCGGTGTGCCCGTAGACCTCGGCCGACGGGCGGATCTCCGGAAGCATCGCGCGCGGAACCCCGATCACGCCGAGCATCTCGTCGTCCCACTGCAGCGTGTGCAGGTTCATCAGCATGGTGCGGCTGGCGTTGGTGACGTCGGTGACGTGCCGTCCCGTGAGGTTCCAGATCAGCCAACTGTCGATGGTGCCGAACAGCACGTCGCCCCGCTCGGCCCGCGCACGCAGGCCGGGTGTCTCGTCCAGCAGCCAGCGGATCTTCGGGCCGGAGAAGTACGTCGCCGGTGGAAGGCCGGCGCGTTCGCGGAACAGTTCGGCATGGTCGGCCAGTTCGTGCAGGAGCGTGTCGGTGCGGGTGTCCTGCCAGACGATCGCGGGCGCCACCGGGCGGCCCGTCCGGCGATCCCACAGCACGGTCGTCTCGCGTTGGTTGGTGATCCCGAGCGCGACGATCTCGCCGGGCCGCAGACCGGCCCCGCTGACCGCGTCGGCCAGCACGACGCGCACCGCCTGCCAGATCTCCTCCGCGTCGTGCTCGACCCAGCCCGGTCGCGGATAGATCTGCCGGTGTTCGCGCTGTGCGACGGAGATGATGTTCCCCCGGTGGTCGAACACGATGCACCGGCTCGACGTCGTTCCTTGATCGATCGCCGCGATGAACTTCTCAGCTGGCAAGAGCGGCCCCTCACAGTCAGCGTCGTTCGGCATTGTCGAACGACGAGTGGATCGTATGCGGTTGTCTCGTGGTGCCACAAGGACGCGATCAGTGCGATTTCGTCAGCGGGCGAAGTCACGCGAGATCGCCCGCGCGGCGTCGCGGACGTACGACAGCGCCGTCAGGTGGAGGCCGCCGTCGCTGGTCAGCCGCTCGACCGCGCCGCGGATGCCGATGGCACCGACGATCACGCCGCGCTGGTCCTTGATCGGGGCCGCGATGCCGACCTCGCCCTCCTCGAACTCCTCGATCTCCGCGGCCCAGCCACGGCTGCGGATCTGTTCGAGTTCGGCGCCGAGGACGTCGACGTCGACGATGGTGGCCCTGGTGTGGGCGGACAGCGCGGTGGTGAGCTCCCGGTACGGGTCGAAGGCGAGCAGCACCTTGCCGAGCGCCGTGGCGTGGACGGGCAGCAACGTGCCGATCTGCAGCGTCTGCAGGGAATCGTCCGGCCTGAAGACGTGATGGATGACCAGCACCTGCCCCTCGTGCAACGCGCCGATCCAGACGCTCTCACCGCTTCGGCCCGCCAGGGCGTCCGCCCAGTTCGTCGAGCGCGAACGAAGCTCGTTGACGTCCAGATAGCTGCTGCCCAGGTGCAGCAGCGTGCCGCCGAGCCGGTACTTGCCGGTGGTGGCGTCCTGTTCCACGAAGCCGACGTGCACGAGCGTCCGCAGGATGCCGTGCAGGGTGCCCTTGGGCAGATCCATCGCGCGGGCCAGCTCCACGACGCCCAGCTGGCGCCCGCCCGACGCGAGCAGCCGCAGGATCGCCGCGGCACGCTCCACCGACTGAATCGTCTCGCCCACACCGTGAGCGTACCCGTAGTTCGACATTGCCGAACTACGGGCACGGGTGCCCCACGCGGCTACCGTGCCGGGCCGGTCGACTCGCGAACGAGCAGGCGTGGCTCGTGCGGGATGGTCAGGTCACGCGGGGGCGCCCCGTCGAGCTGGGCGACGAGCGCGTCGACGGCCGCGGCGCCCAGCTCCAGCAGCGGCAGCGCGACCGTGGTGATCGTGGGCACGGTGAAGCCGGCCGACGGGAAGTCGCCGTACGCGATCACCGACAACTCGTCGGGGACGCGGATCCCCGCGCTGGTCAGGAACCGGATGACACCGATCGCCTGGCCCGGGGAGCTGGTGAAGATCGCGGTCGGTGCCGCGTCGAGCAGGGTCCTCGCGGAGGCGAAGCCGGTCGCCTCCGTGAAGTCGCCGAACTGCGACGGCAGCAGCGGGAGGTCCCGGGCCGCGATCGCGCGCTCGAACGCGGCGACCCGGCCGGCGCCGCCCTCCACCTCGGCCGGCCCGGCGAGGTGGGCGATGCGCCGGTGCCCGAGCTCGACCAGGTGTTCCACCGCCAGCTCGCCGGCCCGGCCGACGTTCATGGTGACGTTGCGGCCGGAGCCGGCCACCGCGCGGTTGACGAACACGTGCGGAAACGACGACTCGCGCAGGCCGTCGACGAGCGGATGGCCCGGGACGGCGGAGCCCATGAGCAGCCCGTCGACCCGGCCGCCGTCGAGGAGCGAACGCCCGGCGGGCTGCTCGTCGAAGTCCTCGGCGAGCAGTGCCAGGTAGCCGTGTTCGGCGGCGCGGCGGTAGGCGCCCCGGGCGATCGTGATGTACGGCGGGTTGTCGATGGAGGGCGCGATCAGCGCCAGCGCCATGGTCCGCGACCGCGCCAACGCCCGGGCACCGGCGTGCGGCTCGTAGCCGAGCTCCTGTGCCGCCTCGATGATGCGCTGGCGCGTCTCCGGGCGCACCGCCACCGTCGGGTCGCCGTTCAGCACCCTCGAGACGATGCTCTTGGTGACCTCCGCGGCCGTCGCCACGTCGATGAGGCGCACCCGCTCAGGCTGGTCCCCCTTCACCTGCCGTCTCCTCCACACGCCGCGTCCAGATCGGTTGAGAGGTTAGCGTAGCTACGGCGGCACCTGCAGAGCGTTCAGGCCGCCGTCAATGACGATCCGCGCGCCGGTGAGGGTCGGGGCGTGGCCCGATGCGAGGAAGCTGACCAGCTGCGCGATCTCCTCCTGCGCCGTCGGCTCGCCGGCCGGGATACGCGCCCGGCGCCCGGCCGCTTCCTCGTCGCTGATCAGATCCCAGCGGTTGCTCCAGATGTAGCCGGGCGCGATGGCGTTGACGCGGATGCCCCGCTGGGCGAGGTCGACCGCCAGACTGCGGGTGAGGCCGTCGACCGCGGCCTTGCTGGCGTTGTACGCCGTCCTGCCGAGGATGGCCCGCTCGCCGGCGAGCGAGGAGATGTTCACGATGACGCCGCCGCCGGCCCGGGCCATCTCCCGCGCGGCGAGCACCGAGCACAGGTGCGTGGCGAAAACGTTGACCTCGAACACGTCACGCAGGAAGCGCGGCCGCTCCCGGAGCACGTCGTCGTCGCCGACGCCCAGGTGGGCAGCGTTGTTGACCAGGATCCCCGGTGCGAGCCCGCGCGCGACCAGCCCGGCGAAGCCGGCCTCGATCGCCTCCGGATCGGCGAGGTCGAACCCGACCGAGTGCACCTCGGCACCCGGGACATCGGCGGCGATCCGGGCGGCGGCCTGCGCCGCGACCGCGTCGTCGATCCCGTGGACGATCACGGCCGCTCCGTCGGACGCGAGCTGTCGGGCGATCGTGTGCCCGAGGTTGCGGGTGGCACCCGTGACGAGGGCGAGCCGGGTCAACGTTCCTCCTTCGCGTGCAGCGTCACCTCGTCGTCCGGACGGATGTCGGTGAGGGCGCCGCTGTAGTGCCGCAGGTCGTGGCGGACGTACGGGTACCGGGCGATCGCCTCGGGGTCGATCCGCACGCCGAGCCCGGGCGAGTCGGGAATCCCGGCCACGCCACCCGCCACGACCGAGCCTTCGGTGGCGATCTCGGCCCGCCATGGCACGTCGGTCGCCATCGTCTCCAGGTAGGTGAAGTTGGGGGTGCAGGCGGCGAGCTGCAGCGTCGCCGCGTTCGCCACCGGGCCCGAGGGGTTGTGCGGTGCGAAACCCACCTGCCACAGCTCGGCCAGTGCCCCGATCGTGCGGGTCTCCCAGATGCCGCCGGCGTGCGACACGTCGGGTTGCACGACGTCGGCGCAGCCGCGTTCGAAGACCTCGCGGAAGTCCCATCGGGTGTAGAGCCGCTCGCCGAGCGAGATCGGCGTCGAGGTGCGCTCCCGCAGCCAGGCGTAGTTCGCCAGGTTTCCGGGGATGAGCGGCTCCTCGAGCCACAGCACGCCGAGCGGCTCCAGGGCCCCGGCGACCTGCCGGGCCGCCGGCAGGTCGAAGCGGCCGTGCGCTTCGATGATGATGTCGGCCCTGCCGTCGACGGCCTCGGCCACCGCCTCGATCACCGCCATCGCGGTGCGCAGCACGGCGGGCGTCAGGGTGCGGAAGGCCGACCCGAAGGGGTCCCACTTGAGCGCCCGGTAGCCCCACTCGACCGCCTCGACCGCCTTCGCGGCGAACTCCTCCGGGCGCCTGGCCCCGGCGAACCAGCCGTTGGCATAGCACTGGACCGAGTCGCGCAGCTTGCCGCCGAGCAGCTGGTGGACGGGCACCCCGAGCGCTTTGCCCTTGATGTCCCACAGCGCCATCTCGACGGCGGAGAGCGCGCTGGTCAGCACGGGGCCGCCGCGCCAGTACGCCTCGCGGTAGGCGTCCTGCCACCAGCCCTGGATGTTGCCGAGGTCGCGCCCGGCCAGCCCGTGACGCAGGGCCAGGACCGCCGCCTCGACGGTGTGCTCACGGTACTCGAGCGTCGCCTCGCCCCAGCCCTCGATCCCGTCGTCGGTGTCGAGCTTCACCAGGACCCAGTTCGTGCGGTACGCGTCGCAGATGTACGTCGTCAGGGACCGCAGCTTCATCGGTACCGCCACGACCCGTCGAGTCCGGCAACGACCGACGCGTCGGTGAGGACCACCGGGTAGTCCGTCAGCGGCAGCCGATACCTGATCCCGCGGGTGCGCCAGTCGGCGCGGTCCGGCACACCGGTGGGGTCGGTCGGCTGGTCGACCGCATAGACGTCGCCGGTGAGCAGGTCCAGCAGCACCGGCCGGTCCAGGGTGAGCCGGTCGTCCCACCACAGCTCCGCGTCGATCGTGGCCGGCCGCGCCCGCTGCTGCGGATCCTCGGCCAGCCAGTAGGCGAACAGCGGCGCACCGTCGCGCTCGAACGTGGCGACATACGGCGCCGCCATCAGCGTCGAGCGCTGCGGCACGGCGGGATCGCGCTCGGTGAACAGGCACATGAGCTCGGTTCGGCGGGTCCGCTCGTCGAAGAGGTGACACACGCGGCGGGCCACCTCGAACGAGTACTTCGGCTCGTAGCTCCCGCCGTGGATCAGGCCCATCATCACCGGCGCGTTGACCTTGTCACCGGCCTGGCGGTACGGGCGCTCCATGAGGTCGGCCGCGTGGAAGTAGAAGACCTTGTCGAAGCCCACCTTGAGGTCGGCCAGGAACCTCCGGGCGATCCACTTGGCCTGCACGACCTGGTCCATCGTGTACATCCCGAGCCAGTCGTCGTGATGGCCGGACAGCTGCGACGGGCAGCCGTTCTCTCCCTGGTACAGCGCGATGCGGCGGTCCGGCGAGTGCTCGTCGAGGAGGCGGCGCAGCACGTCGTGCATGTTCTGCAGGTTGTGCTCCGGGACCATCTGGTACGGGTGGAACGAGAACGCGTCGATGGAGTCGGCGAGCCCCGCACGCAGCGCGTCGACGAGGAAGGCGGGATCGGCGAGCGAGGTCGCGCCGCCGATGATCGTGGCGTCGGGGATCTCGTACCGCACGGCGCGGGCGGTGATGCGCGTGAGCTCGGCGTAGTCGCGTCCGCTGACCGGCGCGGGGTGCCAGAACTGGGGGATGTTGGGTTCGTTCCACACCTCCCAGTGGCCCACCCGGCCGCGGTAGTGCGCGGCCAGGGCTTGCACGAACGCCGTCCAGGCCGGGACCGCCCCGTCGTAGTAGACGGGAACGTAACCGACCGCGGACTCGTGCGGCACGTCCGGCATGTACAGCTCGTTGCCGAACGTGACGCTGAACATCGTCGCGACCCCGGCGGCTGCGAGGCTGTCGACGATCTCGTCGAGCCAGGCGAAGTCGTACCTGCCCCGCTCGGTCTCGCAGCGGCTCCATCCGGTCTGCACGCGTGCCCACTTCGCCCCGAGTCGCGACAGGTGCGGATACACCGACTCGGCGGTGAACATCCGCCGGTCGAGGGTCTCGAAGCCGATGCCCAGTCTGGAGGAGTCGATCGCCGTCGTGGGCCGCGAAAGCTCGACACGGCCCACGGGCCGGACCCCGTCGAGCGGCGGGAGCTGGTCGCGCACGAGCGCGGCGACGTCCTGGTCCTCGATCCGGGCGGCTGGTGTCGTCATGAGTCTTCGGTGTCCTTCGTTGTGCGGGTGCAGCGGCTACTTGCCGATGCCGGCGGTGAGGCCCTGGATGATCTGCCGGGTCGCGAGGATGAACAGGACCAGCAGGGGAATCGTCGTGATGACCAGCCCGGCGAACAGCGACGCCCAGTCGTTCTGGTACTCCCCGAAGAACGTCGTGAGGCCGACGCCGAGGGTGTAGTTGTCGCGGGAGCGGAGCATGACCAGCGGCATCAGGAAGTCGTTCCAGATCGGCACGAACCGGAAGACCACCACCGTCGCGATCGCGGGCCGGACGAGCGGCACCATGACCCTCAGGAAGACGGTGAAGTGCCCGCCGCCGTCGAGCAGCGCCGCCTCCTCCAGCTCGCCGGGCAACTGCCGGAAGAACGAGACGAGGACGAAGGTGGTGAACGGGATGCCGTTGGCCGAGTAGATCAGGATGAGGCTCAGCGGCGAGTCGATCAGCCGCAGCCCGTCCATCAGGTAGAACATCGGCAGGATCGCCAGCATGAACGGGATGAGCAGCCCGGACATGAACAGCCCCTCCAGCGCGTTGCGGCCGAGGAACCGCCATCTGGCGATCGCGTACGCCGCCGGCAGCGACACGGCCGTGGAGATCGCGACGGAGCAGATCGTGATCAGTACCGAGTTCAGGGCGTACCGCCCGAAGGAGGCCTCCGTCCACGCGCTCACATAGTTGGCCACGGTCGGATCACTCGGGATCGGCCACGGGTCGGTCGCGATCTCCAGGTGCGTGCGGAAGGAGTTGAGCACCATCGTGAGCAGCGGCAGGACGCAGACGGCAGCGTACAGCCAGAGCACGATGCCGACGGCGACCGTCTGCGCGGTCCACCCCTTCCGCCGCTTGCGCGCCGGCGATGGTGTGCCCGCCGGCGCGGGTTCGACGGCGTCGGGTGCGAGTGCCATGTCGGTCACGACAGCCGCTCCTCCTGTGCGCGGATCAGGCGCCGGCCGAGGACCGCGCCGCCCAGGATGAACAGGAACAGCAGCGTCGCGAGCGCCGAGGAGACGCCGAGCGCGTTGCTCGCGCCCGACTCGAACGAGACGCGGAAGAACAGCAGGCTCAGCACGTCGGTGGCCCCGGCCGGCGAGCCCGTCGCGCCGCCGAAGGCGTAGGCCAGCGTGAACGTCTCCATCGCGCCGATGAACGTCAGGATCGACACGGTGCCGATCACCGGGGTGAGCAGCGGCAGCGTGACGTGGCGGAAGCGGCGCCAGCCACCGGCTCCGTCGACGCTCGCGGCGTCGCCGAGCTCGGGCGGGATGGCCCCGAGCGCCGCGCCGTAGAGCAGGACGGGGAACCCGATCCACTGCCACACGCTGACGAGGATGAGCACCGGCAGGGCCGTGGACGGCTCCCCGAGCCACGACACCGCGAGCGAGTCGAGCCCGGCCGACTTGAGCGTGGCGTTGACGGGGCCGAAGTTCGGGGACAGCAGCAGGGTCCAGAGATAGCCGACGACGAGCGGGCTCACGAGGTACGGGGTGGTGTAGAGGACCTGGAACACCCGCCGGAAGGGTCCGAGCTTGTGCAGCTGCACCGCCAGGAACAGCCCGATCGAGTTCTGCAGGACGAGCGTGCCGGCGAAGATGGCGAGGTTGTGCAGGAAGGCGCGGGGCATCTGCTCGACGAACGGCTGCTCGGTGAAGAGCACCACGAAGTTGTGGAACCAGTTGAAGCGCACCAGGTTGGTGCCACCCCGCCATTCGAACAGCGAGTAGCCCAGCGCGCTCGCCATCGGGTAGAGCAGGACGACCCCGAACAGTGCCAGCGCGGGAAGGACGAAGAGCACCACGACGATCGTCGGTGGCCGCCGCACGCTTCTGCTTGTCTTTGCCATGGAGGGCTTCTCCTGTGGTGGGCGGAACCCGGTCCGGCGTGTGGTCGCGCCGAACCGGGGTGCGAGGTTCTACTCGCTCTTGAAGTCGCCCGGCTTGAACCAGGCGTCGATGCCGGTCTGGATGCTCTGGGCCGCGGCGGCCGGTGTGGCCTTGCCGAGCCAGATCTTCTGGACCTGCTCGCCCATGAGGTCGGTGCCCGACGGCGAGCCGTAGCGCAGGTAGGCCGCGCCGAGATAGGCGGACGGCGCGGCCTGGTACCGCTGGTACATCTCGGCCAGCACCGGATTCTTGAGCGAGACCCCGTCGCGGGCCGGGATGGTGCCCATGGCGTTGGCGTACAGGTTGGCGAACTCGGTGCCGGCGAGCCAGTTCAGCAGCTGCGCCGCCTCGGTCGGGTGCCCGCTGCGCTTGGCGAGAGCCCAGCCGCCGTCGGCGTAGCTGACGGTGACCGCCTTCGCCGGCCAGCCGGGGTTGGTCGGCACGTCGAACGTGCCGTAGTCGACCTTCGTCCCGAGGTTGGCGAACGTGGTGACCTGCCAGGTGCCCGAGGGAAACATGGCGGCCTTGCCGGTCGCGAAGAGCGTGACCGCCTCGTCGAGGGTGACCGAGGTGACGTTGTCCACGAGATACGGCTTGACCTGATCCATCAGGCCGATGGCGGCCACGTTGTCCGGGTCGGTGAGGTTCTTCCGGCCCGCGAGGAACGCCTGCTGGAAGTCGCCGGCGCCGCGGCGGGCGTTGCCGATGACCTCCGCCGCCAGCGAGATCTGCGCGGCGACGGCGCCCGGGATGACGATGGGCGCGACGCCGGAACCCTTGATCTTCTGGGCGGCCGCGATGAACTCGTCCCAGCTCGCCGGCACTCCGAGACCCAGATCGGCGAAGATCTTCTTGTTGTAGTACACCTGGGCGGTCTGGATGCCCTGCGGCACCGCGTAGAGCTTGCCGTCCGACTTCCGCTTGGCGCCGGTGAGCGCCGCCTTGCTGAACCCGCTCCAGTCCTTCACGACATCGTCGAGCGGCTCGATGTTGCCGCTGTCGGCGAAGTTGGACAGCACGCCGTATGAGCGCAATGCCACGACGTCCGGGCTTCCGGAGCCGGCGAGCCCGGTGGTGAGCAGCGTTTCGTAGTTCTTGTCGAGCTGGGCGACCACCTCGACGTCGACGCCCGGATGGGCCTTCTCGAACGCGTCGATGATGCCGCCCTTCTTGAACGCGGTCGCGGCCTCGTTGCTCCACGTCCACACCGTGAGGCGCACGGTGCCGCTCGATGCTCCGTTGCCGCCACCGCAGGCACTCATGAGCACCGTCAAACTCATCGCAAGCGCCAACCCTGCGATGACCCTGCTACGCCGGGTCGCCCGCGGCGCGGATCGCTGTGCCGTCACGTTAACCCCCTGTCGGGTGATGCCTTCCGAAGGTTCTTTAGAAAACCGGTTTTTCTAGAGGGATGCGCACACGCTAGTGGGTTCGCAAAACTTGGTCAACCCGTAACGCGCGAGAAACACCGCCACCGCGCACCGATCGGGCGCGCCCGCTTCCGGCCCTCCGGCACCTCGACGGGCATCCCCGATGACCGGCTACGCGTCGTCACCGCCGGTGCGATCGTGACCGGCTCGACACAGCGGCCGCGCTCGGTGCGGTCGCGCCGGCAGCCGTGACCGACCGCACGCGGCCCGGTCGCTCGAGCCCACCTTCCGCCGGCGGGACCCCGAGTCGCTCCGGCCCGTCGCACCGGGTGCGGTTGGATGATGTCACGGTGGCGCGTTGCGCTGGTCGAAGGAGCCGTTGATGATGACCGATCCGACGCTGGTTCGCATCGGCGAGGGGGTGCAGTTGCACCATGGTCAAGGACAGCGGGCGGCCGCTCGCCAGGTGTTTGCGGAGATCTGGGAGGAGATCGGCGGGGAGCACGGCGACCCGCTGCACGTTTGTGTGCTCGCGCACTCGATGGCTGACGTGCAGGACGACGTCCACCAGGAGCTGGTCTGGGACCAGCGGGCATTGACAGCGGCCGACCTGCTCACCGACGACCGGGTGGCGCAGGCTGGGGTGACGCTGTCCGTGGCCGGCCTGTATCCGTCGTTGCACCTCAACCTGGCCGAGTGCTACCGCCGGCTCGGTGATCTCGGCCGCGCCCGGGAGCACCTCCGGCAGGCGCGGGCCGGGATCGGCGCACTCGGCGACGACGGGTACGGACAGCTGATCAAGAACGGCCTGGAACGGCTGGCGCAACAACTGGCTCCCGAGTAACCGCGCCCTACCGATCGCGACCAATCGCGGCCATGCGTGAGCACCTGATCCTCGGTCGTGTCTGCCGGGTTCAGGCGACGTGGTTGTCGTACGTCGCGCGGTTGGCGAGCACGTCGTCCATGTGCGTCTCGGCCCAGGCCTTCAAGCCGCGCATCGTCTGATGCAGGGAGAGGCCGAGTTCGGTCAGCTCGTAGGTGACCGTGACGGGCACGGTCGGCACCACGGTGCGGGTGATCAGACCGTCGCGTTCCAGGGACCGCAGCGTCTGCGTCAGCATCTTCTGGCTGACGCCGGCCAGCAGGCGCGACAGCTCCGAATACCGCATCGGCCGGGGTTCGCCGGCGCAGTCGGCGCCGAACTGCTGCGAGCCGTCGCTGCGTAGCGCGGCCAGCACCAGCGTGACCCACTTGTCCGCGATCCGGTCGAGCAGCTTGCGACTGGGACATTGCGCCAGAAAAGCGTCATACTCTACCTTGGCCTGAGCCCTCTTCTGCGCCGCTGTCGTCGTCGCCATCGAACCGCTCCTCCACCGTTACGAACTTCCAGGTGCCTACTTCCCGTTGGGAAGTTACCCCCGGAAAGTGGAGGAGGCATCCGCGATACGAAAGCCAGAGGTATGAGCATGGCCTCCACTTCTCTTCCCGGCGGCACCTGGACGCTGGGCGACCTGACCGTCACCCGGTTCGGCTACGGCGCCATGCAGCTCGCCGGCCCCTGGGTCATGGGGCCGCCGGCCGACCACGACGGCGCACTCGCCGTCCTGCGCGAGGCCGTCGAGCTCGGGATCACCCACATCGACACCGCCGACGCCTACGGGCCGCACGTCACCAACCGGCTGATCCGGGAGGCGCTGCACCCGTACCCCGACTCGCTGCACATCGTGACCAAGGTCGGCGCGAACCGTGACCGGCAGGGCGGCTGGCCCCCGGCCCGCGACCCGCAGAGCCTGCGCCGGTCCGTGCGCGAGAACCTCGGGAACCTCGGTCTCGATGTGCTCGACCTGGTCAACCTCCGGCTCGGCAATGCCGAGGGACCGCAGCCCGGTCCGGTCGCCGAGGCGTTCGAGACGCTCGTCGAACTCCAGCGGCAGGGCCTGATCCGGCACCTCGGGCTGAGCAACGCGACGCCGGAACAGGTCGCCGAGGCGCAGGCGATCGCGCCGATCGTGTGCGTGCAGAACATGTACAACCTCGCGCACCGCCAGGACGACGAGCTGATCGACGCACTCGCCGACCAGGGCATCGCCTACGTGCCGTTCTTCCCGCTCGGCGGCTTCAGCCCGCTGCAGTCCTCGGCGCTCTCGGCCGTCGCCGCCCGGCTGGAGGCGACACCGACGTCGGTCGCCCTGGCCTGGCTGCTGCGGCGCTCGCCGAACATCCTGCTGATCCCCGGCACCTCGTCCACGACCCACCTGCGCGAGAACATCGCGGGTGCGGGGCTCTTCATCTCCGACGACGACCACGCCGAGCTGGACAAGATCGGCGGCTGACGCACCATCCGCCGCGCGTTCGGCTGACCGCGTTCCGGCGGGGGCGGCCGGGTCGTCTCAGTCGAGGGCGTCGAGGAAGGCGACGAGCGACTCGCGGTACCGTTCGGGCTGGTTGGCCGCGATAGCGTGGCCCGCGCCCGGCACCGCGACGAGCTTCGCCCCGGGCAGCGTTCGGCGGTACTCCTCGGCCGTCTCCGGCGGGACGAAGTCGCACTCGCCACGCAGGATCAGGGCGGGCACGCGGACCGTCCGCAGCGCCGGGCGCGGGTCGGGGGTGTGGTCGAAGTCGGCGACGGTGCGCTGGTTGCTGTAGAAGCCCTGGTGGTTGTCGTGGACGCGGGCCGGCTGGCTGCCCGGGCAGCCGGTGGTGTCCTTGCCCAGCACGGCCACGCGGTGCAGGAGCTCGTCGGCCTCGTCGTCGCCCATGAACGCGTGGGCGGCGTTGGGGTTCACCTGCTGCAGCAGCGCCTGCACGACGACGCGGGGGCTCGACAGCAGCTCGTCGCGCTGCTCACGTTGTGACGGGGTCATCCGCGCCCAGGGATCGCCGGTGTCGCCGCCCGGGTCGGCGCCCGGCCAGATGGGGCCCGGTCCGGTGAAAACGACCGCGCGCACGTTGGCCGGGTGCCGGGCCAGGTACTGCGCGGCGAGCGACGCGCCCCACGACTGGCCGACGAGGATCATCCGGTCGACGCCGAGCAGGGCGCGGATCGCCTCGAGGTCGGCGACGTGCCGCGCGACGGTGTACCCGGTCACGTCCCGCAGCCGGGTGGACCGGCCGGCGCCGAGCTGGTCGTAGGCGTACACATCGAACCCCGCCTCGGTCAGGGCCCTCGTCACCGCCGGGAGGCCTTCGCCCGGGGTACCGGGGCCGCCGTGCAGGAACACCACCGGTCCGCGATGCACGCGCGCGGTCGCGGGGGCGTGGACGTAGGCGATGCCCGAGCCGGTCGGCAGCGACCAGAACCGGACCCCCGCAGGCGTGGCGCCCGCCGCCGGGTGCGGGCCGGCCGGCAACACGGCGGCCGCCCCAAGGCCGAGCCAGGCGACGGCGACCAGCGCGGCCACCCAGGTCCGCGACCGCGCCGGCACCAGGAACACCGTGGCGGCGCGCGACAGCCCGTAGGCGGACCCCGCGAGCGTGAGCGCGCCCGCGCCGAGGAACAGCGGCGGCGAGTCGGTGACGGCCGCGGTGGCGAGCACGACGGCCAGCGCGGCGACCGGTGGCAGCGCAATGGCGAGCAGGACGAGCAGGACGCCGGCGATCCGGCGGGCGAAGAACGGCACGCCATCCAGGTTGGCCGCCGGCCGGCCGCCGGGCGTCGTCGGGCAGCACGGTCTTCACCGGCCGGGACCCCCGCCGCGCGGCGGGGGTCCGGCTCCCCCGGGCCGCGCTCAGGCCACCCCCGGGCGGACCAGGCCGGTCTCGTACGCGGCGATGGTCGCCTGGACCCGGTCGCGGACGGCGAGCTTGGCCAGGACCACCGCGACGTGGTCCTTCACGGTGGCCGGGCTGATGCCGAGGTCGGCGGCGATCTCCGCGTTGGACAGCCCCCGCGCCACGCGGGTGAGGACCTGCGTCTCGCGGGGCGTGAGCCGCTCCAGCCGCTGCGCGGCGCCGGGGCCCGGTCCCGTTGCGAAGTGCTGAATGAGCCGGCCGGTGATACCCGGGTCGAGCAGCGCCTCGCCGGCGGCGACGACCCGGACCGCGTCGACGACCCGCTCCGGCTCGGCGTCCTTGAGCATGAAACCGGCGGCGCCGGCGCGCAGGGCGGCGAAGACGTACTCGTCCAGGCCGAAGGTGGTGAGCACGACGACGCGGGTGCGCGGATGCCGGACACTGACCTCGGCGGCGACGGCCAGGCCGTCGACGCGTGGCATGCGGACGTCGAGCACGGCCACGTCGGGCACGGTGGCGGCGATGAGGGCAAGGGCTTCGGCGCCGTCGGCCGCCTGGCCGACGACCGTCATGTCGGCCTCGGCGTCCAGGATGGCGGCGATTCCGGCGCGCACGACACTCTGGTCGTCGGCAACCAGCACCCGGATCAGCGCAGCGTCAGCGGCAGCCACACCCGCACCGTACCGCCCCGCCCGTCCACCGACACGGCGCCTCCGCCCGCGTCGACCAGCCGCCTGGCCCGCGCGACACCCCCGTCGGCGGCCCGCGTCAGCACCGAACGGCGACCACCGTCACCGACCGGCAGCCGCCGCACCGTCGCCTCGAGCGCGTCGGGCAGGTAGCTCACGGTCACGGCCGACCCGTCGGTCAGCAGGGCGGCGACCGCCTCCTGCGCCGTGAGGGCCACCGCGTCCGGAAGATGATGTGGTACCCCGAGCACGCGGACCGTCGAGCGGCGTGCGGCGGCGACGGCGCGGATGCCGAGCAGGCCCGGCGGCGGCTCGGGCGGCTCCTCGACGGTGACCAGGTGCCGCAGCGCGTGCAGGCCGTCGCGGGCCTCGCGATGCACGGCCTCCAGGTCGCCGCGACGCCGCGCGTCGAGCAGCGCCAGCACATGCCGCCGGACGCGGGCCTGCAGGCCCGAGACGATCCGTCGTCGTTCGTCATGCGCCGCCGAGTCTGCGGCGACGGCCGTATCGCGCCGGCGCTCCTCGGCCCGGCGGTCCTGGTGGAGCCGCCGCACGCGGGCCAGCCGCCCGGCCGCCCACACCGGTCCGAGCAGCACCGCCAGGATCGCGGCGAGCACCGCGGCGGCGGCCGGGCGGGGCCCGGTGATGCCGTGGCCCGCGGCGAGCGCCGCGCCGCCGAGCGCCGCGACCGCCAGCGGCGCCGGCCAGCCGCGCCCGGCACGGTGCGCGCCGACCGCGTACACCAGCGCCACCTCGACCCACCAGGTCCACAGAAACGCCTCGGCCGGGTCGAGCGGGATCCACCCGGCACTGGTGCATCCGGTCAGTACCGCTGCAACGACACAGGCGGCGGCCAGCGCCGCCGCCGGCGCGAGCCGCCGCCCCGCCAGTGGCAAGGCGTGCAGCACCAGCAGCGCCAGCAGCGCGGCGGCCGGCCCGGGCCGGGCGAGCAGGTCCGCGTCGTCGGGGCCCGGCAGCAGCACGAGGCCGGCGGACATGCCGAACGCCAGCACCGCCATGGCGCGGTCCCGGGCGGCGGCACCGGCCCGGTGCGCCGGCCAGCCGCCCGCCGCGGCGTCGTCGGGCAGGGGCAGCTCGGCCCGGACCCGCCACCCGCCGCCGGCGCGCGGCCCGGCGTCGAAGCGGCCACCCGCTGCCTCGACGAGCGATCGCAGGCCGGCGAGGCCCTGGCCGGCGCCCACGTCACGACTCGCTGTGGCGCCGCCGTCGTCATCGACGACCACCCGCAGGTCGCCCGCGCCCGCGTCGATCTCGACCGTGAGCCGTGCCCCGGCGGCGTACCGCGCCGCGTTGGTCAGCGCCTCCCGGACCACCCGGTGGGCCAGCGCGGCCACCGGTGCCGGCGCGTCGGCGGCGGTGCAGCGCAGCACGGTGCCGGGCCGCTCGGCGCACAGGCGCCGGACGTCCGCCAGCGTCGGCTCGGTCACCTGCGCCGCCGCGATGTCGTCCAGCTCGGCGAGGGCCTGCCCGCCCGCCGCCTCGGCGTGCGCCAGCGCCTCGGCCCGCAGCCTCCGATCGGCCAGTCGCCGCGCCGCGGCCGCGGACACCACGACCCCGGTCAGCCGGTGTGCCACGACGTCGTGGAGGTCCGCCGCGAGCCGCCGGCGTTCGGCCGCCGCCGCGAACGCCGGCAGCGTCGCCGCGGCGGCGCTGGCCGCGACCGCGGCCCGGCGATCGGCCAGGCCGCGTCGGCGGCGGCGACCGACCGCCCACACCCCGGCCGCGACGGCCCCGACGACCAGGGCCACGCCGGCCGCGTCGCGGACCGACCCACCGCGGGCGGCGGCCACCACGCCGGCCGCCCCGGCCACGGCGAGCGCGCCGACCACCGCGACCCGCGCGGTGCGCCGCACGCTGAGCGAGTAGAGCGCGACCCCGACCGCCGCCGGGCCGGCGGGGGCATCGCCGGCGACGGACCAGCCCAGCGCCGTGACGACGACCGTCGCGGCGAGCACCGCCTCGGGCGCGCGCCGACGGTACGCCAGCGCACCGCCCACGACCGCGCAGACCACCGCGACCGGCAGGAGCCGCGCCTGCTGCGGCGCCTCCTGGCCGGACCACCACGGCACCAGGGGCCACCACAGCGCCTGCAGCACCAGCAGTCCGAGCGGCACCGCCACCGCCGCCCGGGCCGGCCTGTCGAGCTCCACGGCACAGAGGCTACGCGGTGCCCCGGCCCCGGAGGCCGATCATCCGGATGTGTGGTCGGTTCCGAGCGGCACGCGAAGGATCAGCCACTGCTGCCAGGGTCGCCAGTGCGTCGAATACAGGATCGGCGGCGTCGGGTCGGCGACCGAACCGTCGGGCTCGACCGCGGGCACCTTGGTGTCCGTTCTCGCGTCGAGGGCGTGCGCCGACCGTTTCGCCTCGATGATGCAGGCAACGCGGTCGTCGGTGGGTGCCAGGCGCCACCGCTGATGGTCATGTCCCTCATCGGTCGCCAGCCAGACCCAGCTCCGGTCTCCGGCGGGGTCGTCCGTGGTGAGCACCAGACCGCCGTGCTCACTGGCGATCCTGACGGTCCCGCCGCCGGCGCGCTGGATCCGCCACTGCTGCCACGGCGCGGCGTGCGGCGTCCAGAGCACGGGTCGGGTGCGCTCCCCCGGCTCGCGGGTCGCATCGAGCGCCAGGCCCCACCTACGGTCGATCAGTAGACACGGCCCACCGAAGATCGTCGCGTCCGCGAACGCGTTTCCTGATGGATTTGGCGGTACGTGACGGAAGATCAATCTTGACCGTTTCCTCCGATGACGCCCGGACCGGATACCAGGGCCACTCTAGGCCCGGCAATCCGAATCGACCTTCGGTCGCTCCGGCGGGGAGGGTGGCCCGATCGGACGACCGGTTCCGGCTCGGCGAGCCGCGCTCCGCCGCGCAAGCCTTCGCCTGCCGGCCGGCCCGGCAGGCGGCGACCGCTTCGGTGCAGCACCCGGACCTGCACCCGCTGCCGCTCCCCCGCAACGGCCCGAGCTGCGCCGGTGTGGGGCTACGTCAACCTCACCGACCTCGAGGTGAGCTGCGGCTCGCCGGCCGTCATCGAGGTTGGACGGACGGCTGACATCCCTTGACATACGCCCCCGGGTTGGCTCGGCGGTGGGGGTAACCCCGGTGAGGTCGGGGTGCCATCCGGTCGAGCATTCGGGGGTCGGCGCTACCGACATCGGCGGCCGTATTCCCGACGATGACTGGCATGGTTGTCGCTGCCGCTCGGTCCGTTCGCGACCCGTTCGTCGACCTGCTGCGGGTTGCTTCGATGGCCGTCGTGCTGCTCATGCACTGGCTCACGCCGCTGATCACCACCCGCGACGGCGACATCCGGGTCGAGATCCTGCCCAGCGGTCCGGTCGCCTGGGTGGTGAGCTGGTTCATCCAGGTCATGCCGGTGGTCTTTCTTGCCGGCGGCGTGGCCAACACCGCGGTCGCCACCGCGTACCGCGGCCGCTATGCGCAGTATCTCGCGGTTCGCGGCGGGCGGCTGGTCGTGCCGGCGGCCGTGCTGGTGGCTGTCGTCGCGCTGGTCGCGACGACAGCCGGCGCGCTGGGTTTCCCGCAGATCGGCCAGGCGGTGAGCCTGTCGGCGGTGAAGCCGCTGTGGTTCCTCGCCGTGTACCTGGTCGTGCTCGCGCTCGCCCCCGCGATGGTTGCGGCGCAGCGGCGGCCACCTGCGTGTTCATGATGACGGCCGGACCGTATCCGCCCTCGATGATCGGGCTGAGCGACGTACCGGTATCGAACCTCGCGCCACCGACGGGTGCGCTGGTAGCGCTGGCGGTCGCCCAGTTCGCCGCGATCAGCTGGCTCGGCCGGCGGTGCGAACCGGCACTGGCCACCGACCGTTGGCGGCGCTTCCTGGACGACGGCAACGCCCCGTTGATGACCGTCTACCTCTGGCACCTGCCGGCCATGGTGCTGCTCGTCGGAGCCGGGCTCCTGCTGCCCGACCTGATCCTGCCCGACGCCGGCCTCCACTGGTGGCTCATCCGGCCGCTGTGGCTGGCCAACTGCGCGCTCATCCTGGTCGTGCTGACCCGGCTGTGGCACCGGTTCGAGACGGTCCGGCTGCCCGCCCTCGGCACCCGGACCGGTCCGGCGACCGCCCTCGCCGGCACCGGACTGGCCGCTGCCTCGATCTGGTACCTCTGGCAGCACGGAGCGACGCTCAACGGAGCCGGCTCGGCCGGGCGGATCGCGGCCGTGCTCGCGCTGGGCTGCTCGCTGGTGCTGCTCGCATGCGGCCAGCCCCGCACCCGGCGGGACGCGCCGGTGCGGGGGCCTGAGCTGAACGTGCACCCGGTGCGCAGTGGGCCGGCCGCCTGACGGCGCTCGCACAGCACCCGCTACCTTCGAGTCCGCTCACCGGTCCCGGAGCCGGCTCCGTATCCGCAGTGCGAGCAGGACCGCCTCGACCGACAGGATCGTCGCCGGCCCGCCGAGGTCGAAGTACGGGTCCGGTGGCTCGGGAGGATCGGTGAGCGAGGCGTGGAGCCAGCGCGCGCCGAAGACGAGCCAGCCGAGGTCGAGGACGAAGTACGGCACCGACACGGTGCTCACCGCCAGGTCGACCGAGCCGAAGCCGCGCACCCCCATGACGTAGGCACCCCGCA
Organism: Dactylosporangium sucinum; assembly: GCF_014647515.1. Classification (GTDB taxonomy): domain Bacteria; phylum Actinomycetota; class Actinomycetes; order Mycobacteriales; family Micromonosporaceae; genus Dactylosporangium; species Dactylosporangium sucinum. Next base: position 174,155 of record NZ_BMPI01000012.1, read on the forward strand.
CGGCCCGGCTGATCAGCACCGCCAGGAGGCCCAGCCCGCCGGCCAGGAGCAGCAGCGACGGCAGGAGCCCGTCGGTCTTGCCGCGCAGGATCCCCACCGCCCCGGCCGCGGTCAGGAACGTCGCGAACATCTGGATCGGCAGGTCGACCAACGCGCCCGTCAGATTGGCGAAGAAGCCGTCCCAGCGCGGCACACCCGGCCTCCGGTCATCAATGGCGGAATCCGGTGATGCTACGGCCGGTCCGGCGTCACTCGACTGCGCCGTCAGGATGTCGACATCTACCGTTCTTCGGCTCGGCCGGCCTTGAACCGCCTCTGTACGATGCACCGCGCGATTCAAGATCGCATTGCGTCGACGTACACACACGGCAATCAGGAGTTCTACACATATGCTGTCCCAGCCGCAGTATCACGCGCGTTCGCTGGCCCTGGCCGGGCGGACCGCGGAAACTTCACCCGACGCCGTTGCGGCGATCGACCGGTTCGCCGCTGAGCGCGGCTTCCCGTTGCCCGCGTCGGTGCGGGAATGGTATTCACTCGCCGCCGGACATGAGACGCTGCGCAGGTTCAGCAACGAGGACCGCGTGTATGCGGCCCACGAGCTGGGCCGGCTGGAACGCTACTGGCCCGACGGCAAGCCCGACCAGGAGCGCGAGTGGGATCCGGTCGCCGAGCGTCAGCTGCTGCCGTTCATGATCGAGAATCAGGGAGTCTGCTACTGGGCGGTCATGCTCGACGGCAGCGACGACCCGCCCGTGATGATCTCGTTCGACGATCTGTACCCCACCGACGAGTGGACGATGCTGGCGGCTTCGTTCTCGGACCTGGTGTACACCCGAATCTGGGACCACCAGGCGATGAGCGGCGAGCGGACGCTCCGGGCGCCGGTCCCGAGCTTCGACCCGGCCACCTGGGCGGGCCTCGGCACACAGTTGGAGCAGCGGCCCGCGGACAGCGACGGCCAGCGGTACCGGTTCGCCGCAAGCGCCGACGACCAGCGGGTCCTGCTGGAGAAGGACGCGTGGGGACCCACCGGCCAGTGTTACCTGTGGGCAGCCGGCGACGACCTGCTCGTCGACCTCGTCACCACCGTGCGGGCGTCCAGCGGCCTGGCGACGGAGCTCAGCATGTACTGGGGCAAGGAGACCCTCGACCGCATCGGTCATCGCCTGGGAGCCTGAACCAGCTCGCCATGCGCACGGCGCGGCCGGGGGCTCCGGTGTCGAACCACCGCCCCGGCCGGCAGCCGCACCACCACGGCTACGCTCCCGCGCGAGGCACAGACCTGCGCTCGTACCTACGACCGCCGCAGGCTGCCGCGCGTGGCGAAGCGACCAACGCCGCTGCTCCTCAGCGACGTTGATCGCACTGCCCCTCACTGCCCGCTGTTGCGCCCGGTCAGCTCGGCCTTGCGGCGCACCAGCGCCGACCTTGCCCGGCGGGCCGCCCGCAGGTTCACGGCGGCCAGGACGCCCAGGGTGAGCACGATGCCCAGCAGCGACGGCTCGAGCTTGTGCCGCAGAGTGGTGATGACCAACGCACCGAGGGTGAAGACAACCCAGGCGGCGACGCCGAGCCAGCCGGCGACCACCCGGTCCCGGGCAAGCAGCGGCATCCGGCGGGTCACGGCCCAGCCGCCGAACGCCGCCCAGCACAAGCCGATCGTCATCAACACCGCGAAGGCCACCTTCGTGCGCGGCGGCAACCCGGGCTCCGTCGCCCAGAGCAGGCCGATCAGGGCGCTCCCGGTGAGTCCGGCCAAGGCCAGGATCAGGTAGCCGACCCGCTTGCGCAGGGACAACGGCGCCTCGATCCGCGCCAGCACCTCTTCCGGAGTCATGCCTCGTACCCCTTCCGCACCAGTTCCTGGCGTAGCAACCTGCGGGCCCGATTGAGCCGCGACTTGACCGTGCCGACGGGTACGGCGCAGATCTGCGCGCACGTCTCCAGCGGCAGGTCCTCGAGATAGAACAGCAGGAGCACCTCCCGTTCCCGGGCCGGAAGCTCCGCCAGGGCCCCCGCGAGCAGCTCCCGGTTGACGACACCTTCCGCCTCGTCCTCGCCCCGCACGTCGTCGATCGGTTCGGGTTCCGGGCGCACGTACGCCTCCCGCAACCGGTTCATCACCGCCCGGCGCGCGACGGTGAACAGCCACGGCGTGAAACGGTCCGGCCGCCGCAGCCGTGGTAGCCCTCTGACGACGGCCAGCCAGATCTCCTGCACCACGTCGTCGTCGGGCCCGCCGAGCATCCGCCGGACGTACCGTTCGACCGTCGGGTGCCAGCCCCGCACCAGCTCGGCGAAGGCCTCCCGTTCACCCAACTGGCAGCGGACCACCAGCAACTCATCGCTCATCGACCCTCCTTCGCCTATTCAGTCGGCGCGCGGGCCCGGCAGGTTCATTGTGCCGAAAACGGCCATCACGATGGGAAGACGCCGGGATGCCGTCGAGGCGCGTGCTACGTGACGCCGAACTCGTAGCTGACCGCGCGCTGCACCGGCCCGGCGTACTCCGTCATGACGAACCACACCGTGTCAGCAGAAGCGTGCACGGCCACAGGAATCGTGCTTTCGTCCTCGAACCTCAGGGTGAAGACCGGATCGAGCGCGCGGAGGAAGTCGAACGCCTCGCGCTCCTCAGGGCCGTCACTGAGTATCCGGCCGCGGGCGCGCCACCCGCCGTCCACGACGGCGATGACTACCGCGACCTCAACGCTGCCGAGCAGGGTGGACGAGTTCGCCCACCAGTCCAGCCAGCAACGGCCCTCGAAGCTCTCCACGCACCCATCTTCCCGCTCCGAGCCGCAGTCCAGACGACGTGGGTCGTGCCGGCATTCGAGATGCAGCGCGCGGAACCGCCTCATGGGTCGACCCTGTTCAGATCGTGCCAGCAGGTAGGGGACACGATCGTGTTGGTGATGATGGCTGCGGCCAGAGCAAAACCGACGCAGACGCCGACGGCTGCGGCGCGTTTGCTGGACAGCCCGGGGCGCCAGGCGAGCACGGCCGCGACCACGGCGGCCACCGGCAACGAGAACGCGAGGGAGAGCCACACGGTTTCCCGGAACGCCCAGACCAGCCAAGCCGGATCCCCGGTGATGTCCTCGCAGGGCACCAAGTATGACGGCATCGGCGCCGCCGCCAGCGGCGCCGTGGCAAGACCGGCGACCGCGTATCCCACCATTGTCCAGCTCAGCGCACTTCGGATCCTCGGCCGGTCATGCACAACCGCGTAGTGTGCCAGACAAGGGTCGACAGCGCTGGCCCGTGTTACCGCACGTGCAGAGTCACTCTGGAGCAGATGACCGAGATCGCCGTCGACCCGGCGTTGACGATGAGCCCTTGACGAGCCGGCGGGTCACAGCACCGGCCAGCAGCAGGATGAGCAGCACCGCGAACGGTGCGGCGCCGAGCCCGTCGACCGTGTCCGCCAGCCGGCGCTGCACGTCCTGCGCCGCCGCGATGACCGGGTCGTCGACGTCGCCGCGCAGCTCGTTCCAGCCGTAGTAGGCGACGTATCCACCGGCGGCGAGCAGCACCGCTCCGGCGACCCGCGACAGCGCGCCACTGAAGCGGCGCAGCCGGGTCGCGACGGCCGGCCGGGCCAGCGCGACCGCCAGCGCCGCCACGCCGACGAGCAGCCCCATGCCGATCGCGTACGCGACGAACAGCCCGACGCCGGAGCGCACCGACCCGGCGCGGAAGCTCGACGCGACGATCGCCAGGAACGGCGCAATGGTGCACGACAACGACGCCAGCGCGTACCCCGCGCCGAACAGCACCATCGAGCCGGCGGACCGCCTGACCGCCGGGCCACGCACCGGCCGCAGCTTGAACGACGGCAGGTGCCGCCCGGCGACCAGCCACCCGCCGAGCACCACCAGCAGCAGGCCGAACACCACCGTGAACCACGGCAGGAACCGGTGCAGCGCGCTGGCGACCGGCGCGACGAGCAGCCCGAAGGTACCGAACACCGCGACGAACCCGAGGGTCATCGCGGCGGTGGCGGCGACGGCGCGGCGGACCGCCACCGGGCGGGTCGGGCTGTCGTCGCCGAGGACGAGCAGCGTCAGGTACACCGGCAGCAGCGCGAACCCGCACGGGTTGACGGCGGCGACGAGCCCGGCGGCCAGGGCGAGCCCGAGATCGGACACCTCAGGTCAGCTTGCCCGCGCGGCCGAGCAACTCGTCACCGCCGAACGCGCCCTTGTGCGCCACCGTGCCGGAGCTGTCCAGCAGCACGAACGTGCTCTGCGCGGTGACGCCGAACCGCTTCCACACCGCACCGGCCTCGTCGGACAGGTGCGGCACACCGTCGAGCTTCCACTCGGTGACGAACCGCCGCATCGCGGCCTCATCGTCGAGCCCGCCGACACCGACCACGGTGACCTTGCCCGCCAGCTGTTCGGCCGTCGCCCGGACGCCCTTCGCCTGGCCGGCACAGGTAGGACACCACGGCGCCCAGAACCACAGCACGACCGGCCGGCCGGCCAGGGTCGCACCGTCGAACTCGCCGCCCGTCAGGGTTTTGGCCCTGAACGCCAGTGTGGACGGCACGGCGCCGCCGGTCACACCCGGTGCGGTGGCGTCGGCCGAGGCCGCGGGGCGGACCGGGGTCGCGGGGGCGCCCGCGCCGCCGGACGGCGGCGCGCTCCCGTTGGCGCACCCCGCCAGCACGGCGAGCGCGGCTACCAGATGCAGGGCGATGTGATGACGGCGCACGCCGTGACCTTACGACCACACCGGCCGGCGGGACCTTACGAAGTGATGACCGATCCTGGGCACCCACCGGGCATAGTCGAACACTATTCAACAGCAGATCGAGGGTTTTCTTGACTTCGACTGTGGGTTCTTGTTTGAATCTGACAACTTCAGTGGAGTGCGGGCTGAGCGCCTCAAGGAGTCACCATGGTTCTGGTCCGGCCGCGGCTCGCGGCAGCAGTGGCGGTTGTCGCGGCGTTCACCGGCGTCGTGGCGGCACCGCTGACCTCGACCGCCGCCGCGGCGGCGCCGCCGGTCTACCCGGCGGTCGGGCCGACCACGCACGTCCTCGACCACTCCGCCCTGCTCGGCTCGGTCCCGGAGCCGGCCTGGTACGAGGCGAACATCCCCTTCGTCGACCTGCCGGACAAGGATATCCAGGCCACCTACTACTACCGGTGGCGGACCTACAAAGAGGCGTTGAAGTACACCGGCCCCAAGGACGGCTGGATCGCCTCGGAGTTCCTCGGACCGGTCGGATACTCCGCGCCGTACGGCGGGATCAACGCGGCCGCGGCGCACCACATCTACGAGGGGCGCTGGCTGCGCGACCCGCGCTACGTCAACGACTACCTGGACTACTGGCTGCGCGGCTCCGGCGCGGCGGCCAAGCCCGCCACCGACCAGCTCAACGACAACACCACCGACTGGGCCCATCAGTACTCGTTCTGGGCCGTCGACGCGGCGGTCGCCCGGGCCGAGGTGACCGGGGACTGGCGGTTCCTCGCCGACCGGTTGCCGGAACTGCGGCAGCAGTACGAGCGGTGGAAGTCCACCAACTTCGACGCGCAACTCGGCCTGTACTGGCAGACGCCGGTGTGGGACGCGATGGAGTTCACCGCGAGCTCCTACCAGAGCGACGACCCCTACCACGGCGGCGACGGCTACCGGCCGACGATCAACGCCTACCAGTACGGCGACGCCCGGGCGCTGGCGCTGCTGCTGCGCAGGTCCGGTGACCCCGCCGGGGCGGCCCGCTACGAACGCGAGGCGGCGGCCCTGCGCGCCAACGCCGAGCAGTACCTGTGGGATCCGGCCACGTCGTTCTACAAGCACGTCATGCGGGACGGCAACCCGTCGCTGCGGCCCATCGCCGACCGGGAGCAGATCGGCTTCATCCCCTGGTACTTCCACATGGCACCGGCCGGCAACGCGGTCGCCTGGGCGCAGCTGACCGACCCGCAGGGCTTCGCCGCGCCGTACGGTCCCACGACCACCGAGCGGCGCAGCCCGTGGTTCATGCACCAGGCGCTCGACGGCTGCTGCCGCTGGGACGGCCCGAGCTGGCCGTACGCCACCAGCCAGACCCTGACCGCGCTGGCCAACCAGCTGCTCGACTATCCGGCCCAGTCGTACGTCGACCGCGCCGACTTCTACGCCGTCCTGCGCGGATACGCGCTGACGCAGCGCAAGAACGGCCAGCCCTACGTGGCCGAGGCGCACCACCCGGACGAGGATCGCTGGATCTACGACGGGCGCGGCCACAGCGAGGACTACAACCACTCGACGTTCAACGACATCGTGCTGTCCGGCCTGCTCGGCATCCGCCCGCAGGAGGGCGACTCGGTGCGCATCTCGCCGCTCGTGCCGTACAACTGGAGCCACTTCGCGGTGGAGAACCTCGCCTACCACGGCCACAATCTCACGATCGTCTGGGATCGTGACGGCACCGCATACGGTCAGGGCAAGGGGCTGCGCGTGTGGGTCGACGGCGCGCCGCGGCTGCAGCGGGCCACCCTGGCCGAGGTCACCGTCGCCGTGACCGGCCGTCCGACCGGCGCGACGGTGCTGCCCGAGCTGGTCGACGACGCGGCCAACGTGGCGAAGACCGGCTATCCGACCGCGCGGGCCTCCTACACGTGGCCGGGCGACGCCGCGGTCAACGCGATCGACGGGCAGGACTTCCACCTCGACGTGCCGACCACCCGCTGGACCACGTACCGGTCGCCGAACGCCAGCGACTGGCTGGAGGTCGACCTCGGCGCCGCGACCCACGTGTCGGACGTGCGCATCGACTTCTACGACGACGGCGGCGGCGTACGGACCCCCACGTCCTTCGCCCTGCAGGCGCAGGCGCTCGACGGGACGTGGCAGGACGTGCCGGGCCAGCGCCGGGAGCCCACCGTGCCCGTGGGCAGGGCGATCAACCGGGTTGTCGTCGACCCGCCGATCACCACCGACCGGCTGCGTGTGGTGGCGTCGCGCGCCGACGGCGGCGCGGTCGGCATCACCGCGCTGCAACTGTGGCGGCTCCCCGACCCCGCGCTGCGCGCCGGCTTCACCGGGCTCACCGACGGCGCGCTCAGCGTGGACGCGGGCCGGACCGTCACCGTCACGACCAGGGTCACCGCCGATCGGCCGAAGGCCGCGGTGACGGCGACGCTGGAGGTGCCCCGCGGCTGGACGGCCCGCGCCGTCTCGCCGGCCACTGCCGCGAAACTCACGCCCGGCAAGGCGCTGACGACAGCCTGGCAGGTCACGGTCCCGGCCGACGCCGACGTCGGCTCGGGCCTGCCGATCCGGGTCCTGGCCCGGTCCGGGACCGGCGCCGACGGCACGAGCAGCGCCGTCGCCGCCACCCGCTACCAGTTCTCACCGGCGGACTTCCCGACGACGGTGTGGGACGACGACTTCAGTACCGATCGCACGGCCGACTACCGGATCGACCGCCCGGCCGGCGGTGAACCGGCACCCGCCTTCTCGCTGGCCGGCGGTGCGCTCACGGCACAGTCGACCGGCCGCGCGTTCGGCGTCCTCGCCGCGCCCGTCAGCGGCTCGCCGGCCGGGACCGCGATCATCGTGGAGCCGAAGCGGTTCGCCGGTTCGGCACCGGAGGACAGCCTGTTCATCGGGCAGTCGGCGGGCAACGGCGACAACGCGCTCGCCTGGTACAACAACCACTTCGGCACGTCGGGGGTCGACGTGCAGGTCGGCGGCGCGGGCCGCGGCGACGCCACGGGCGGCTGCTGCGCCCAGGTGCGGTGGCAGCCCGGTGACAGGTTCGCCGTCGTGGTCCGCTGGGGACAGCTGACCACCTGGTATCAGCACGACGGCGGGTGGACCCAGCTCCACAACGCGCCCGTCAGCCGCGCGGTCGACCCCGCGACGCTGGCGTCCTGGGCGCCGGCCGTCGGGCTCCGCCTCGACAGCGGTTCGATCTCCCTCGACCGGATCACCGTCCTGACCCGCTGAGGCCTGGCGGTCAGCTGCTAAATCAATCGACGTTCCGGCCCCGTCGTGTGATCCTGCCCGGGTGATCGACGGACCGGGGCAACGGCTGACCGGTCCCTGATGTCGTGTCCGGCGTCCGGGCGACCTTCGAGAGGACGAGCCGCATGAGCGGGGACGCGGTGCCCGCGGCCGAGCGCGAACCCGCACCACGGCACAGGCCCGTGGGCGGGCTGCTGCGGACGCGGAACTTCGCCCTGCTGTGGGTCGGGCAGTCCACCAGCGCGGTCGGCTCCGCGATGACGACGGTGGCGCTCCCGCTGGTGGCCATCTCGACCCTGCATGCCGGTCCGGCCATGGTCGCCCTGCTCACAGCCGCCACCTGGTTGCCATGGCTGCTGATCGGGCTGCCGGTCGGTGTCTGGGTCGACCGATGGCCGCGCCGGCGCACCCTGCTCATCGCCGACATCGTCTCTGCGGCGGTGCTCGTCGTCATCCCGATCGCGGCCTGGACCAACGTGCTGACCATGACCATGCTGCTGGTGGCCGCGCTGCTCGCCGGGATCGCCGGTGTCTTCGCCAACGTGGCGTTCAACGCGTTCCTGCCCCATCTCGTCCGCGCGGAAGACCTCATGGAAGGCAACGCCAAGCTGCAGACCAGCGCATCGGTCGCCCTGGTCGTCGGGCCGGGTCTCGGCGGGCTGCTGGCCCAGGCGGCCGGCGCGGTCAGCGGAATCCTCATCGACGCCCTCACCTTCCTGGTGTCGGCGGCCTGCCTGCTCGGCCTACGCTCCGAGCCGGAGCCGCACCCTTCCGCGGGCGATCGCCCCGGCATGCTGCGCCAGATCGCCGAGGGCATCGGCTTCATCATGCGCGGACGCCTGCTGCAGGCCATGCTGGTGGTAGCTGCGGCGACCAACTTCGCGATGCTGGGCATCACCGCGCTGCGCGTCGTCTTCCTGGTGCGTACCGAAGGCACCGCGCCGGGAACCGCGGGCCTGGTGATCGGTGCGGGCAGCGTCGGCGCCATCCTCGGCGCCGCACTCGCCACGCGGGCATCCCGGCGCTTCGGCAGCGCCCGCACCTACCTGGTGGCGAACCTCGCGGCCGCGCCGTTCGTGCTGTTGCTGCCGCTCGGCGGCCACGGCTGGCGCCTCACGCTGTTCGCGGCGGGCTCCTTCATCGCTCTTGCCGGAGCCACGATGTCGAACGTGATGACCATGACGTACCGCGGCAACTTCGTTCCCGCGCACCTGCTCGGCCGGGTCACCGCCGCATCGCGGATCTTCGTGTTCGGCACCATCCCGTTCGGTGCGGCAACCGCCGGCCTCCTGGCCTCGGCGCTCGGAACCCGGTCGGCCATGTGGGCGCTCGCCGTCCTCTACGTCATCGCCCCCCTGCCCCTGCTCGCCACCGAGGCCCGCACGCTGCGCGAATTCCCGGCCCAAGGCACGCCAACCGCTGTTGCGTGACGCACTCGGTGAGCATGACGAGCACACCGGTCTCGTGTGGGAGATGGAACCGCCGGGCCGACCGCACGAACCAGGGAAACGCCGGTCGCCGACCTTGTCCTCCGAAGCGGTCGTCCTGTTCACGGGTGCGGAGGGGTGTGCCGCTCCCCCGGTAGGCACGGAACCGACAGCGCCGCACAGGCCGGCCAGGAGGGCGCCGAGGAAGCCGAATTTCGGATGCGAAGGTTCGGTCGGATGGGTACGAATGTCGCCATGCCCGAGTTGAGCCCGCCCACCGTACGCGTGCATGCGTCGTTCGTCGCCGCCATGAGCGAGTTTTCCGCCGAAGGACGCGGCGATCCCGCTGATGCCAGCATGATCGGCGGTGAGATCCGCGAGTTCGGGTGCCGCTGGTCGGCTGCGGACGGCTTCGCCGCCTACGTCGACTGGCTGCGGTCGCAGGCCCTGGAGGACTCGCCCCGGCCGGAGGGCTATGTGCCGTCGACGACACTGTGGTGGGTCGAGGACGGCGAGTATCTCGGTCGCCTCGCGATCCGGCATCGCTTGACCCCTCACCTTCGCCAGGTCGGCGGCCACATCGGCTACGACGTTCGACCATCGGCCCGGCGCCGCGGCCACGCCACCGCAATGCTGCGCGCCGCGTTGCCGGTGGCACGTGGCCTGGACATCGGGTCGGCGTTGGTGATGTGCGACGTCACCAACGTCGCCTCCCGCAGGGTGATCGAGGCCAACGGCGGCATCTTCGAGGACCGATGCGGCGACAAGTTGCGCTTCTGGGTGCCGACCGCGTAACCACGCGCCGCGGCGGCGGCGGGCCGGTCGGCCGGTGTGGAGATCCGGTGAGCGATGCGTGCATCGTCTGGTGCCGGGCCGGCTCGTACCGGACCATCGGGGATGTGCGGATCGTCGCGGAGGATCGCGGGGCGGCGGCGCTGGCGGGTGGTCGTGGGGCCGGTGCTGGCGGTTGGTGGGGCGTGGGCGGTGGTGGCGGGGGTTCAGTGCACCACCCGCCGGACCCGAGGCGTTCCCTTCCGGTGCGATGCGTCAAGCCGTGGGGGGCATCCACCGTTCGAGCAGCGTCGGGTCGGCGACGGCGGACTCGACCTGACGACGCTCCTCCGTGGTGAGGACCAGTTGGCTCAGCCTGGCTCCCCATCCCGGTGCTCGTTCCGGCTCCTCCAGCGTCGTCGACAAGTCGAGCAGCATGGCCAGCGCCACCGCCTGCTCCACGGCCGACGCGCTGTCGCCGTGGCGACGCAGCCCCGAGTTCAACGCTCGAAACGCAGCCAGGTCGTCCTGCTTGAACTCGCGCAGGATCCGCGCATTGTCCAAGACCCGGGCGAGCCCCTGCAGCTGCTTGGATCCTCCGTACTCCAGCTCCGCCGGCTCGTCGCGCTGGATGAAGATGATCGAGTTGCCGGACGGGTCCATGACGGTGAACCGTGAGGCGCCCGGACGGTAGCGCGTGATCCGGGGCAGTCCCTTGGCGAGCACCTTCCCGTACGTGCGGCGCATCGCTTCGGTGAACGCCGCGTGGTAAGGCGCGACCACATCGACCAGCACCAAGCATCCGCCGGTGTTCTCCTGGGACGGGTCCACGCCGCTGGACGCGGGCCCGTAGTGCAGTGCGAACCCGCTCCACTGGAACGCCAGGTACAGATAGGGCTTTGTCTGCTCGTAGGTCACGGCGAAGCCCAGCGCGCGCCAGAAGGCCAGGGTCTCCTCCGGCGCGACGCAGGGCAGCAACGGCACGGTGGTCTCGTTGGGCTGGACACTGCCGTCAAGCATGGATCGCACCTCATCGTTCGACGGACCGGCGACGCAGTAGTCTGCCAAATCCGCCGCCGCTGCGCACCTGCACAAAATCGACGGCCATTTGCAAGAACTCAACGGGGGCCGGGCGTCCTCGACAACGGGATGCACGCCCCCGAGGAGGCGACGCCCTGCACGCCGCCCGGCCGCGGGCCGAGCGGCGTGTCGTCCGACACCGTGAACGCTTGTGGTCAGGCCCGGATCAGGGAACCCAGTAGTTGCCGCTGGCGACGATCATCGTCTGGAGCTGGATGCTCGTCGAGTAGTAGTCGGTGCTGGTGAAGGAGGTGTTGACCATCTTGGTCCACAGCGCGTCGAGCCAGGCCTGGCTGGCCGGGTCGGTGAGCGCGGCCACCGCGAAGGGTGCGAAGAACGCCGGTTCGCTGCCCGAGGAGATTGCCGTGCCGCCCAGCGAGTAGCCGACGGCGATGTTGTTCGGGTTGCCGCCGGTCTTGGCCTTGATCCACGTGTTCATCTTGCGGGCCGACGCGAGCGAGGCGGCGTTGCCGCTGGTGATCGCGTCGGCGCCGACGCGCCATGGGGTGCGGCAGGCGTTCCAGAAGTACTTGCCGTCGTTCGGGTCCTCGAGCACCTGGCCGGGCGCGGGCTTCGGCGTGGTGTTGGTGTTGACCACGAAGTCCGGCAGGAGCCCGGTGCTCGACGCGTACTGGTTCTGCAGGTTGGTGATGAGGTTCTGGTGCGCGGTGCGGATCGTGTCCCAGGCGGTGTCGCCCGTCGCCGCCTTGAACGCGCGGAAGTGGTCGATCATGAAGTCGGACGGCCGGGTCGTCCAGTAGAGGTTGTCGCCCGGGGTGCTCCAGTCACCGAGCAGCAGCAGGTGCGTGGTCGGGTTGACCTCGCTGGCCTTGATCGCGTTGATGTGCTTGACGGCCAGCTGCTTGTAGTTGTACGTCCCGGCGCTGCCCCACTGCCGGTCCGCCAGGAGCAGCCCGAACGCCACGTCGAGGTCCCCGTCGGTGGCCGAGTCCGAGCCGTTGACGCTGCGGCAGGACGCGTCCTGTTCGGCGGCGAGCAGATCCGCGTTGTTCACCGACGGGTGGGCCAGCATGTACTTGACCATCCCGTCGAAGATGGTCTTCGCGTTCGGGTCGGCGCCGGCCATGGTCGCCACGACGACCATGCCGTAGCCCTGCGCCTCGGCCACGTAGGGGTGGTCGGCGTCCGGCGAGATGACCTGGTACCAGCCGTTGCCGCAGTTCTGCTTGACGAACGCGGCCTTCCACTTGTTGTAGTACGTGACGACCGCCTGGTCGACGGCGGCCTGCGTGCCGCTCGGGCGGAGCGTGCCGGCCGCGTAGGGGAAGCGGTGGCTGCCGAAGGGTACCGCCGGGCCGTCCGTCGCCTGGGCCACCTCGAGCCAGTCGACGTTCGGTCCGCCGTTGGCGGTCGTCGCCGTGGCCCGGATCGTGTTGGTCCCGGCGTTGAGCGCGGCCGTGATCGTCTTGCTCTGCCAGGTGTCCCAGTTGCCGGTGCCGTTGAACGCCGAGGCGGCGGCGACGGTCGTGCCGTTGACGGCGATGTCCATCGGCCGGTTGGTGGTCGTGCCGTTGGAGAACCTGATGGTGAGCGTCGCGCTGCCGGCGGCCGCGGCGGTCACCGACCACTGCACCGACGAGCCGGCGACGTTGTCGTAGTTGACGAATCCGGTACCGCTGTAGCCGGCGTGGTTGGACTCGGCCACGCCCTGCGTGATCGTGGCCGCCTCGGCTTCGTACCGCGTGGTGGCGGCAGCCGCCGCAGTGGCGAGCGGTGTCATGGCCACCGTGACGGCGAGCGCCACGAGCGGCACCAGCAGTTGCTTCGGTTGCATTGGCATTCCTTCTCAGCCGGTGTACTGGACGAGGATCTTGGTGTACGCGTACGGCGCCTGCGAGACGCCGCTGCACGAGTCGGCGTCGGAGCCGGCGCCGCAGGCCCGGTCGCGGTTGATCGACCAGAAGGTCAGCCGCGCGATGTGGTGCTGCTGCGCGTACGCCAGGATCGTTTGGAAGTCGGCGAGGGTGACGGTCTCGTCCGCCTCGTCGGTCTTGCCGTTCATCGACGAGATGCCGATCTTCGTGTAGGCGGCGGCATCGCTGTACCCGTAGGCGCTCTTGACCGCGTTCTTCAGCCCGTCGGCGGCGCTGACCGACGCCGCGCCCATCGTGCCGGTGTGGCCGCCGAAGTCGAACGGCATGATGGTCCAGCCGTCGTTGTCGAGGCCGGCCGCGGCGCCCTTCTTGATGAGGTCGACGCCGTCGGCGTCCGGCCCGGTCGGCGTCGTACCGAAGGTGATGAACGTCTTGATACCCGGGTTGTTCGTCTTGATGGTCTTCAGCGCGTTGATGACCCGCTGCCGCACGGTGGCGTTGGAGAACTCGGTCGCCTCGATGTCGACGTCGATCGCCTTGAGCTGGTACGCGTTGATGACCTTCTGGTAGGCGCCGGCGAGCGCCGACGCCGACGAGCACTTCTCGCCGAGCTTGTTGCCGCTCCAGCCGCCGAAGGAGACGATGACGTCGCCGCCGGCGGCGCGGATGGCGTTGATCTTCGACTGGTCGTCGCCGCCGGTGAGCGGCCGGGAGCCGTCCCACAACGGGTTGCACCCGCCGTCGGAGAGCATGAAGGCGAGCGTGAAGAACTTGATCCCGGTCGCCGACATGACCGACGCCGGGCTCTGCGGGTTGCCCCAGCCGAAGTACTCGTACGGCGCGACGGCCATGCTCGGCCCGCCGGCGGCGTTCTCGACGGCGGTGAGCCGGTCGACGTTGGGTCCGCCGTTCGCCGTGGTGGCGGTGGCCCGCACGGTGTTGGCGCCCGCGTTCAGCGTCGCGGTGACGGTGACGTCCTGCCAGGTGTCCCAGTTGCCGGTGCCGTTGAACGCGACGCCGGACGCGACGGTCGTACCGTTGACGGCGATGTTCATCGGCCGGTTGGTGGTCGTACCGTTGGAGAACCTGATGGTGAGCGTCGCACTGCCGGCGGCCGCGGCGGTCACCGACCACTGCACGTACGAGCCGCTGACGTTGTCGTAGTTGACGAATCCGGTGCCGCTGTAGCCGGCGTGGTTCGACTCGACCACGCCCTGCGAGACGGTGGCGTTCTCCGCCTGGTAGACCGTCGTCGTGGCGGCCTGGGCGGGCCCGATCGGCAGCGCGATCGGGGTCAGCGCTGCCGTGACGCCGACCGCGAGCGCGGTCAGGCCGGTGCGCCATCTGTTGCGTCGCATCGTTCCTCCAGTAACGGGCCGTGGGCTAGCCGGGGGCTAGGCAATGGTGATGCGGAAGATCTGGTCGGAGCCGGCGGCTGCGCCGCCGTTGTTGTCGCAGTTGGTGGTCGACAGCCAGAGCTGGTCGGCGCCGGGCACCTTGACGACCGTGCGCAGCCGCCCGTAGGTGCCGACGTAGTACGCCGCCGGCGAGCCGGTGTTCTCGCCGTCGAGCAGCGGGATCCGCCACAACCGCTCCCCGCGCAGCGCCGCCATGTACACGACGTCGCGGACGATCGCGATGGCGCTGGGCGAGGCGGTGCTCACCGACCACTGCCGTTTCGGGTTCTCCATGCCGGAGACGCTGCAGGTGCCCTCGCACGTGGGCCAGCCGTAGTTGCGGCCGGGTTTGATGAGGTTGAGCTCGTCGTACTGGCTGTTGCCGAACTCGGCCTCCCAGAGCCGGCCCTGCGAGTCCCAGGCGATGCCCTGGGGGTTGCGGTGGCCGTAGCTGTACACGAGCGTGCCGAACGGGTTGCCGGGCGCCGGCGTGCCGTCGGTCTTCATCCGCAGGATCTTGCCGTTGAGCGAGCTCTTGTCCTGCGCGAGACTCGGTGTCTGCGCCTCGCCGGTCGTCGCGTAGAGGTAGCCGTCGGGACCGAACGCCAGCCGGCCGCCGTTGTGGTAGCGGTTCTTCATGATGCCGGTGACGAGTGAGGTGTACGCCGTGAGCGTCGTGCCGTTGTAGGTCATCCGGGCGATGCGGTTGCCTTCGGCGGCGGTGTGCATGACGTACACGAAGTGGTTGGTGTTCCAGTTCGGGTCGACGGCGACGCCGAGCAGGCCGCCTTCGCCGTTGGTGGTGACCGTGTTCGGCACGGTGCCGACCTGGGTCCGCGCGCCGCTCAGGGTGACCTTGAAGACCTTGAACGAGTCGCGTTCGGTCGCGATCGCCGTCTGGCCGTCCGGCAGCCACGCGAGTCCCCAGGGGATCGTCCAGCCGGTCGAGACGGTGGTGATGCTCGACGGCACGCCCCCGCTGCACGCGGTGGTGGTGACGGTTCTCGCGTTGCTCGGTGCGGAGGTGTTGCCGGCGGCGTCCTTCGCGACCAGGGTCAGCGTGTACGTGGTGTTGCACGCCAGCCCGGTGACCGTCGTCGAGGTCACGTTGCCGACCGACCTGAGCACCGAGCCGCCGGCGCCCAGCACGTCGTACCCCGTCACGCCGACGTTGTCGGTCGACGCGGTCCACGACGTGTCGACGGAGTTGCCGGCGACGTTCGCGGTGGCGAAGTTGGCCGGCGCGGTCGGCGCCTGGGTGTCGGAGCTCGCGAGGGTCCGGCAGATCGCCTGCGGGCTGCTGGTCGACACGTTGCCCGCCGCGTCGCGGCCGAAGACCGACAGGCGGTACTCGGCGTTGGGCTGCAGGCCGGTCAGGGACTTCGACGTGGCCGTGCCGGCGGCCTCACCGAGCTTGTTGCCGTCGTGGTAGATGTCGTACGCGACGACGCCGACGTTGTCGGTCGAGGCGCCCCACGACAGCAGCAGGCTGTTCTCGGTGATGCTGGCGCAGGCCGGCTGCCCCGGGGCGGTCGGGGCGGTGGTGTCGCCGGGAACGCCGGCGCTGAGCTTGTCGACGTTGGGTCCGCCGTTGGCGGTGGTGGCGGTGGCCCGGATCAGGTTCGTCCCGGCGGTGAGACCGACGGTGAACGTCACCGCCTGCCAGGTGTCCCAGGTGCCGGTGCTCGGGAACGACAGCGCGCCGCGCACGAGGGTGCCGTTGACGGTGATGTCCATCGGCCGGTCGACGGTGGTGCCGTTCGCGTAGCGGATGGCGACGCTGACGTTGCCCGCGGCGGCGGACGGGACCGACCACTGGACGTAGCTGCCGGTGACGTTGTCGTAGTTGACGAAGCCGGTGCCGGAGTAGCCGGCGTGGTTGGACTCCACGACGCCGCCCGAGATCGTGGCGTTCTCCGCCTCGTACCCGGTGGCGGCCGCCTCGGCCGGCAGCGATGGCGGAAGGACGGCGGCCACCACCGCCCCGGCGGCGATCAGCGCGGTGATCCAGCGTCGTGCCGTTCGCGTTCCTCTCAGGTTCATCGGTCCTCCAAGGCGTGCGATTCCGGGCCGGCCGAGGCAGCCTGCACCCGCCGGCGGGCCGCCGCCGGCCGAGGAGCTCGGAATTGTTAGGCAGGTTGCCTGATAGTTAGAAAAAGGGAACACCGCATCGACGATCGTGTCAACCATCAATCTGTTGCCGACCCCGCCCGGACGACGCCGACGGGCGTTGCCGGTCTCCCGAACTCCGGTCATTGACAGACGCCGGTACCGACGCTTACCTTTGCCCGCAACTGTTAGTCAATCTGACTATTAGTCGACGGGAGGTTGCGGTGCTCGGCGGATCCTCCAAGCTGCTGAAGGCGCTCAACGAGGCCGCGGCGCTCGGCCACCTGCTCGACCGCGGGCAGCTGACCCGCGCCGAGCTGCGGACGCTGACCGGGCTGTCCAAGCCGACCGTCTCCGAGGCGATCCGCCGGCTCACCGAGGCCGACCTCGTCCACACGGTCGGACACGAGACCGGGCGGCCCGGGCCGAACGCCGAGGTGTACGCGGTGCGTCCGGACGCCGCGTACGCGGTCGCGATGTCGGTGCGTGACTGCGCGCCGTCGCTCACCGCGGCCCTGTACGACCTGCGCGGCGAGCAGCGGGCCCGGATCGCCGCGCAGGTCGACTTCGCCCGGACGGACCCGCTCGCGGCGGTCGACGACATGATCGACGCGCTGTGCGCCGCCGCGGGCGTCAGCCGGGAGCCGGTCGCGCACCTGCAGCTCGCGGTCGCGGGCGCGTTCGACCCCCGGGACCGGGTCATCCACCACGTCGACGTCCCCCGCTGGAGCCGCCCGGGGCTGGTCGACGAGCTGGCCGACCGGCTCGGCGTAGCGGTGGAGGTGGACAACGACGTCAACCTCGCCGCGCTCGCCGAGCGGGCACACGGCGCCGCCCAGGGCGCCGAGGGTTTCGTGCTGCTCTGGCTCGGTGACAGCGGCCTCGGCCTCGCCATCGACCTCGGCGGCGGCACCTTGCTCCGCGGTGCGCGCGGTGCCGCCGGCGAGATCGGCTACATGCCGGTGATCGCCGAACACTCGCGCGACTTCCACGACCTGGTGAGCGGCGATGCCGTACGGGCGCTGGCCGCCGCACGGGGACTGCCGGAGGCCGAGATGTTCGGCGACGCGGCCTTCGTCGGCGAGCTCGCCGCCCGGATCGCACTCGGGCTGTCGGCCGTGCTGGCGGTCCTCGACCCGCCGCTGGTGGTCCTCGGCGGCGAGCTCGGCCGGGCCGGCGGCGAAGCCCTCGCCGAGCCGGTCGCCAAGTCCGTGTACCACCCGGGTTCACCGGAACCTCTGGAGACGGTGATCGCGGTCTCCACCGTCGACGACGACGCGCCCCTGCTGGGCGCGGCCGGCGCGGCGGTCTCCGCGGTGCGCGAGACCCTCCTCGCCGCACTGCGCCAACCAACTCCTTAGGAGGATGCCTTGCGTCGTATCACCGTCCTTGCCGCCGCGACGCTCGTCCTGGCGGCCTGCACGCCGGGGACCAAGGAGAAACCGATCGCCGACCCCGGCGCGGACGTCTCCGGCACCGTCGAGTTCTGGCACTTCTTCACCGACCGCGAGGCCGAGGCGATCGACGCCGTCGTCGCGGACTTCCAGGCCGCCCACCCGAAGATCAAGGTCGTGGTGAAGTCCGGCCAGGACGACTCCAAGATGACCCAGGCGATCGGCGGTGGCCAGGGCCCCGACGTCGGGCTGTCCTACTCCACCGACATCGTCGGCCAGTTCTGCGCCAGCGGGGCGTGGCTCGACCTCAACCAGTACATCGCCCGGGACAAGGTGCCGATGGACGCCTTCCCGCAGACCGTCAAGCAGTACACGGAGTACAAGGGCAAGCGGTGCTCGATGCCGGTGCTCGCCGACGCGTACGGCCTCTACTACAACAAGAAGCTCTTCGCCGAGGCCGGCATCGCCGGCCCGCCGAAGACCCTGGAGGAGTTCGCCGAGGACGCGAAGAAGCTGACCAAGCGCGGCCCGGACGGCAGCATCCAGACGGCCGGGTTCCTGCCCCTGTTCGGCTTCTACGAGAACACCCCGTCGCACCTCGGCCCGATGGTCGGCGCGCAGTGGCTCAAGGGCGACGGCTCGTCGGCGATCGGCACCGACCAGGGCTGGCCGCAGCTGCTGCGGTGGCAGAAGGAGCTCGTCGACTGGTTCGGCTACGACAAGCTCGAGGCGTTCCGCGCGTCGCTCGGCGACGAGTACTCCGACGCCAACGCCTTCCAGAAGGGCCAGGTCGCGATGGCGATCGACGGCGAGTACCGCATCGCGTTCGCCAAGGACCAGGCGCCGGACCTGCAGTTCGGGGTCGCCCCGATGCCGACGTCCACCGCCGAGCGCTACGGCGCCGGATACGTCACAGGCAACGTCGTCGGCATCTCCCGTACCGCCAAGAATCCCGAGGCGGCGTGGGAGCTCATCAGGTATCTCACCACCGACACCAAGGCGATCGTCAAGCTGTCCAACAGCTTGAAGAACATCCCGTCCACGAAGGACGCGCTCGCCTCGCCCGACCTGAAGATGGACGCCGAGTTCAAGACGTTCGTCGACATCTTCAACCACCCGAAGACCACCACAACGCCGCCGTCCTCGGCCGGGCCGGCCTACCAGGAGACGTTCCAGACGTTCTGCGACGGCTGGCAGAGCGGTGGCGCGGCCGACCTGAACGCCGGACTCGCGGGCGTCGACAAGCAGGTCAACTCGCTGCTGCAACTGGGCGGGTAGCGTGCATCCGAAGCTCCGTCACATGCTGACCGTCGCCTCGTTCATGGCGCCGGCGACGGTCGGCATCGTGGTCTTCTTCCTGTATCCGCTGGGCTGCGCGGTCTACTTCTCCTTCACGAAGTTCGACCTGCTCTCCGTGCCGGAGTGGGTCGGGCTGCGCAACTACCGGCACCTGTTCGACGACGCGTTCCTCAACGTCGCGACGAAGAACACGCTCTGGTTCGTCGTCATCATGGTGCCGGCGCGGATGCTCAGCGGGCTGGGCAGCGCGCTGCTGCTGACGACTTTGAAGCGCGGCAGCGGCGTGTACCGCACGATCTTCTACCTGCCCGCGCTCGCCCCGCCGGTAGCGGCCACCCTGGCGTTCGTCTATCTGCTCAAGCCCGGCGTGGGGCCGGTCAACACGCTGCTGGGGCACCTCGGCATCGATGCTCCACTGTGGTTCAACTCGCCGGACTGGTCGAAGCCGTCGCTGGTCCTGCTGGGACTGTGGGGCGTCGGGGACGTCATGGTGCTGTACCTCGCCGCGCTCCTCGACGTGCCGGCCGCGCAGCACGAGGCGGCGGCGCTGGACGGCGCGAACGCGTGGCAGCGGTTCCGCCACGTGACGCTGCCGCACATCTCGCCCGTCGTCGTGTTCACCGCGGTCATCGGGGTCATCACGACGCTGCAGTACTTCACCCAGGCGGCCGTCGCGGCGTCGGCGGCGAGCGGCCAGGCGACGACCGGCGCCGGCATCTCCTCGACGTTCGGCTATCCGGAGGGGTCGACCTTCACGTACCCGCTGTGGCTGTACGTCGTCGGGTTCCGCTACGGCGCCCTCGGCTACGCCAACGCCCTCGCCGTGGTGCTGTTCGTCGTCGCGTTCGCGGTGTCGCTGCTGTTGCTGCGCCGCACCATCAACCCGGAGCGTGCCTCGTGAACCGGACGCTGCTGTTCGTCGCCCGGCACAGCCTCGCGATCGCGTTGTGCGTCATGTTCGTCGCGCCGGTCGGCTTCCTGCTGCTGACCTCGTTCATGAGCGACTCGCAAGCGCTGACGTCATCGTACTGGCCGTCCTCGTGGCACCCGTCGAACTACGCCGAGGTCTTCGCGCGCACGCCGATGCCGCGGTACCTGCTCAACACGGTGCTGTACTCGCTCGTCGCCACGCTGTTCATGCTGCTGTCGAGCGTGCCGGCCGCCTACGCCCTGGCCAAGCTGCGCTGGCGCGGGCAGGGTACGGTGCTCGTCGTCATCGTCTGCATGATGATGATCCCGCCGCAGGTCACGACGATCCCGCTGTACCTCGTGTGGGCGAACGCGGGCCTCACCGGCACCCTCTGGCCGCTGGTGCTGCCGATGCTGTTCGGCGACGCGTTCTCCATCTTCCTGCTGCGCCAGTTCCTGCTCACCATCCCCGGCGAGTACCTCGACGCGGCCCGGGTCGACGGCTGCGGCGAGTGGCGCACCCTGCTGCGGGTCGTGCTGCCGATGGCCCGCCCCGGGATCGCCGCCGCTGCGCTGTTCCAGTTCTTCTACGCCTGGAACGACTACTACGGTCCCCTGCTGTACACCAGCGAGAACGAACACAACTGGACGCTCTCGCTGGGCCTCGCGTCCTTCCGGACCGTGCATCACGTGCAGTGGAACCTCGTCAGCGCGGCGACCATCTTGACCATGGTCCCTGTGGTCGTGCTGTTCTTCTTCGCCCAACGCGCCTTCGTGCAGGGCGTCACGCTGACGGGAGTCAAAGGTTGAAAATCGCCGTCGTCGGGGGCGGGTCGACGTACACCCCGGAACTCATCGACGGGTTCGCGCGGCTCGCCCCGTTCGTGTCGGAAATCGTGCTGCTGGACCCGGCCGCGGACCGGCTCGCGGCCGTCGGCGGCTTCGCGCAGCGACTGCTGGCGCACCACGGCAGCGCGGCGCGGCTGCGCTGGACGTCCGATGTGGACGACGCGCTCGCCGGGGCGGCCATGGTCGTCGTCCAGTTGCGCGTCGGCGGGCAGGCGGCCCGGATCAGCGACGAGACGTTCCCGCTGATCTGCGACTGCGTCGGGCAGGAGACGACCGGCGCGGGCGGCCTGGCGAAGGCGCTGCGGACGGTGCCGGTCGTGCTCGACATCGCCCGCCGGGCCGACCCGGGCGCGTGGATCGTCAACTTCACCAACCCGGTCGGCATCGTCACCCGGGCGCTGCTCGACCACGGGCACCGCGCCGCGGGGCTGTGCAACGTCGCGATCGGCTTCCAGCGCCGCTGGGCCGCGGGACTCGGCGTCGAGCCGTCGGCGGTGACCCTCGACCACGTCGGCCTCAACCATCTCACCTGGGAGCGGGCGGCCTACGTCGACGGTGTCGACCGGCTGCCCGAGATCATGGACAAGCACCTCGACAACCTCGCCGCCGGGCTGCAGATCCCGGCCGAGGTCCTGGCGACGCTCGGCCACGTGCCGTCGTACTACCTGCGGTACTTCTACAGTCACGACGCGGTCGTGGCCGAGCAACGGGGGCAACCGACCCGGGGGGCGCTCGTGGCGGACATCGAGCGGGAGCTGCTGGCGCTGTACGCCGACCCGTCGGTGGTCACGAAGCCCGAGCTGCTGGAGGGGCGGGGCGGGGCGTACTACTCGGAGGCGGCGGTCGGCCTGATCGCGTCGCTGCGGCACGACGACGGCGGCGTGCACGCGGTCGACGTGCGCAACAACGGCACCATGCCGTTCCTGCCCGACGAGGCGGTCATCGAGGTCACCTGCCGGGTGGGTGCGGACGGCGCGACGCCGTTGCCGGTGGCGCCGCTGCGGCCGGAGCTGGCCGGGCTGGTCGGCGCCGTCGCCGCGTACGAGGAGCTGGCCGTCGAGGCGGCCGTGCGCGGCGGCCGGGAGCGGGTCTACGCCGCGCTCCTGGCGCACCCGCTGATCGGCCAGCACGACAGGGCCGCTCGGCTGACCGACGAGCTGCTCGCCGCGAACCGCGACCACCTCGCGTGGCTGTCGTGACGGCGACGAGGTCCCGTGCCGAAGCCGTCGGCCGGCCTGGGACGGGGCGCCTCTACGCCGCGGCCGACGGGGGCAACTCGAAGACCGACGTGGTGCTCGGCGACGCCGACGGCCGGATCCTGGCCCGGGTCACCGGGCCGACCACGTCCCCGCACGCCATCGGGCTGCCGGCCGCGCTGTCGCTGCTGGCCGAGCTGGTGGCGCGGGCCCGGGCCGAGGCCGCGGTCCCGCCGGGGCTGTCGCTGACCCAGCTGTCGGTGTACGTCGCCGGCGCCGACCTGCCGGTCGAGGTCGAACGCCTGAACCTGGAGGTGGGCCGGCTCGGCCTGGCCGAGCGGGTGAGCATCGACAATGACCTGTTCGCCCTGCTGCGCTCCGGTACCGCGGACCCGGACGCGGTCGGCGTGGTCTGCGGCGCCGGGATCAACGCGGTCGGGCGTCGCGCCGACGGCGCGACCGCCCGCTTCCCCGCGCTCGGGCAGATCTCCGGCGACTGGGGCGGCGGCCACCACCTCGCCGCGCTGGCGCTCTACCACGCCGTGCGCGGCGAGGACGGCCGCGGGCCGGCGACGGCGCTCACCGACGCCGTCCGGGTCCACTTCGGACGGTCCACCGTGGAGGACGTGAGCGTCGCGCTGCACCTGGGTGAGATACCGATGGAGCGGCTCGACGAGCTCTGCGAGGTGCTGTTCGCGGTGGCGGCGACCGGCGACGAGGTCGCCGCGCGAGTGGTGCGGCGGCTGGCGGCCGAGATCGAGGCGCTGGTCCGGGTGGCGGCGGGCCGGCTGGGGCTGCTCGACCGGCCGTACACGGTGGTGCTCGGCGGCGGGGTGCTCACCGCCCGGCACCCGCAGCTGCACGACGACCTGCGGGCACGGATTGCCGCCCTCTCGCCGGCGGCGGCGGTCACGGTGCTCACGGCCCCGCCGGTCGCCGGTGCCGCGCTCCTGGCACTCGACGCGCTGCACGGCGGGCACTGTCCGCCGGAGGTCGAGCAGGCCATCCGGTTCCACTACGGTGGAGTTGCGCTGTAGCGGACACAGGGGGCCGCCCCCGCCGTCACCGCACCCTCGGCGGGGATCAGGCCCATTGGCCACCGGCGCGACGGTGGCGGCGGTCACCCACGCAGGATGTTGGGTAGCGGCCGCCGGGTGATGCCGGTGCCGACATTGTGGCCTGCGTGTGAGCCTGGTTTGAGGCGGGCCCGTGGTGTTCGGTGGCGCGGGAGAATCCGGTCATGGATTACGATGAGGCTCTTGGAGCCGGATGTACCTGCCATTGGAGTCGCTGCACCGCGCGCATCGACCTGCTTGACGGCAGCCCCGTCGAAGATACCTGGCACGAGCTCGACCTGCCCGACCCGAGTTGCCCGGTGCACCGTCGAGCGGAGGGCTGATCTCTGCATCGCCAGCCCGAGCCGTCGCCTTCGTCCCGCCGTCGCGGCTGTACGGCGGGACGCAGGCGGGCATCTGCTGCTGCGGTCGGGCCGGCGCGGCGGCTGCTGCGCTGCCGTGGGCGGCTGCTGGCCTCGACGCGTTGAACGGCCTGCCGGCGACGGCGGCTGACGTGTGGCTGTGCCGAAGACGCTACCTGAGCGGCGTGGTCGACGCTGCGGGCGTCGCCGTCGCGGCCACGGACGGTACGCCCGCCCCGGCGGCTTCCGGCCGTGCTGTGGCGATCGCTGGTTGCGCGGGCGCCTGGGCCGCGGGCCGGGGCGATGCGGCGGCCGCCAGCCGGCGGGCACGGGTGGCCAGTGCGACGACGACGGCCTCCAGCGGGCCGCGGCCCGTGGTGTACCGCACGGCGATTGCGATGAGCACCACGGCGATGAGCTGGACGAGCCAGCCGACTGTCGCGCTGTAGGTGTCGTAGTCGGAGTTGATGAACATGACGTGCGCGGCGTAGAAGGTCAGGGTCATGCTCCCGGCCGCGGCCAGCAACCCCAGCACGGCCGTGGTCAGGCGGCGCAGGCCCCGGACGTTCACGTGGCCGAGCAGCAGCATGAGGCCGAGCACGGCGACGGCGATCCCGGTGGTGCCCAGGATGTCGAACTGGGTGCTGGTGTGCGGGGTGTCGATGGTCAGCCACCACCACGTCGACGACGGGGTGTAGCCGTTGCCGCCGAACGCGAGCAGTTCGTCGGTCTGCGCCACGCTGAGCCCGCTGGCCGGTTGCGCGGCCCAGATGTGCGCCAGCCCGTACCGGTGCAGCAGGAAGGACGAGGCCGCCGCCGCGGCGACGGCAAGGACCGTGCCGCCGGCCAGCAGCACGGCCGCGACCTGAACCTTGGCCAGGTTCAGCCGGCCGATGACGATCCCGGCGCACATGTAGGCCAGCCAGGCCGGCGACGGGTAGAAGCCGGTGAGCGACAGCTCGGTGAGCATGCCGACCGGATCGTCGGCCAGGCGGGCGAACGTCGGGTTCGCCAGGCTGGGATCCGGCAGGTGCGGCAGCAGGACGTGGTTGGCGGCCGGCCCGGCGGTGGCCAGGGCCACGCCGATCACGGCTACGGCCCAGGCCGGCAGGAACACCAGCGGGATGGCCAGCAGGAACACCACCGCGAGGTACGGCAGGATCACCGAGTTCAGCACCGTGTCGGAGCCGCTGAGGAACAGTCCGATCGTGCCGATCGCCAGTGCGCGGACGGCGAGCATCGCCACCGTGGGCCCGGCGTCGGCGCGGCGGACCGGCCGGCGGCCGGTCGCGAACGTGATGCCGACCCCGGCCAGCAGCGCGAACGCGGCCGCGGCCTTGCCGCTGAACGCGAGGTCCGACCAGGTTGGGCGGCCGGCCGCGTCGGCCTCGTACAGGGCGTGCAGGGTGATCATGCCGAGCAGGGACACACCCCGGGCGGCGTCGACCCCGACCAGCCGCGCCCGTTTCCGGGCCGGCTTTGCCGGTGGCGGCGGTGGAGTTCCGGCCGGACCGGCGGAGACCGGTTCCTGGGCCGCGAGCTGTGTCATGGCTGCATCACGCATTCACGAGTCGGGTCCGAGCCTGCGGCACGGTGACGCCCTGGTCGCGGACGCCGGGCAGGCCGACGAGGTCGTGCAGCTACCGATGCTGGCATTTCTCAGCCTGGGCCCGGGGCGGTTGGCGGAGATCTCTCACCACGAGATCACCCACCCGGCGAGGACGCCCTGACATCGCCTTCTGTGCCACGCTTCGACGGCACAGGGTCCTCACCCGCCGCCTCATCCGCCGGGACCGTTGCCGGCGCGGCGCGGCCCTCGACCGCGCCGCGGCGGCTCATCACTCGACATCGGCGACCTGGTTGTCGAACAGCCCGCACGCCCGGCCGGCGGCCGCGGCGACGAGTGCGAGCAGCGGCCGAGGCGGGCGCGGACGTCGACCGCTCCCGGGCCCGGCCGCAGCGTCTCGTCGAGACGTCACTACGGTTGTGGGGCGATTGTGCACGGCGTGCCGTTGAGCGTGAAGCTCGTGGGGATGTCGGCGGCGTGCTGACCGTCGATGCCGGCACCGACGTCGTTGATCGACGAGCCGGCCGGGAGATCGGCGTGGCCCGGCAGGCCGGCCACGGTCACCCGCTCGCCCTGCTGCTGCCAGGTGCCGTTCCAGCCGTCGCGAGTCTGCGAGCCCTCGCCGAGATCGAAGGACAGGACCCAGTGCCGCACGTCGGTCGCACCGGTGTTGACGATCGACAGCGAGACGTTCGCACCGTTGTCCCAGGTGTCCTTCACCCGGTAGGCGACACTGCACGACTGCGCCTGCGGTGCCTGCGTCCCGGCCGCCGGCGATGACGGGGCTGACGCTGACGCACCGGGCGCCGGGCCGGATCCGCCCGACGGTTCCGGACGGACCGACCACCGTGCCGCGGCGGGATCGCTGGGCAGCGCCGGGGCGAGGACCGCGGCGGCCACGACGACCCCGGCGACAGCAGCCACCGTCGCGGCCACCAACGCCGCGACGATGCGCCAGCCCGCACGACGCGGAGCCCGGGGCGTCACCTGAAGCTCGTCGGTGGCCTTCACGGTACGGGACTCGGCACCCGGCCACGGTGCGCTGCCGGCCGACGGGTCCCGCCGGTCGGCGACGCCCGCGCCCGCCCCGGCCAGCGCGGCAAGCCGCCGGGACACGGCCACCGCGGACGGGCGCGTGGCGGGCTCGGCGGCGACGCAGTCCTGGTAGATCGCGGCGAGCTCCAACGGCATCCCCGGGATCACCGGCAGTGCCGCCGGCCCTGGGTCGTCGCGGAACAGTCCCGCCTTCCCGCGCGCCGGCGGCTCGCCGGTCAGCGTGGTGAACAGCAGGACGCCGAGGTCGTACACGTCGGCGGCCGGACCGCCGGCCTCGCGGGAAGCGCTGAGCGCGGCAATGCCGAAGCCGACCACCTTGACGCCGGTCTCGGTGAGGATCACGGTCCGGGGTCCGATGCCGCGGTGCACCATGCGCCGCTCGTGCGCCGCCGACAGCGCCGCCGCGACGTACCCGCACACCTCGGCCGCCCTCCGCCACGGCAGGGGCCCGTGGACGAGCCGCGCGGCCAGGGAAACGCCGTCGAGGAGCTCCATGACGACGAACGGTTCGCCGTCGGCGACGCCGTAGTCGTAGACGGCGCTGACGTTGGGATGGTTCAGGAATGCGGCGGCCTGAACGCCGGCTCGCAGCCGTCCCTCGTCACGCAACCCGCCGGAGAGCACCTTGACGGCGACCCGCCGCCTGAGCACCTCGTCGTACGCGCGCCAGACCGGCGATGTACCGCCGTCGTCGACCATCTCAATCAGCCGGTACCGACCGGACAACACCCTCGGGACGTGCATCACCCGAAAAGTGTGCCACGTGGGTATCAGCACCTGTAACATGCGAAATGTCCATTTGCCAGCCCACCGTCCGCCCGGGCGCGCCTGCCGTGGCCACCGGACCGGACACGCGCCGGCGGCGCGTGCCCTGGCCGGTGCTCAGCGGGCGGAAGCCGGCACGCGCTCGGCGGCGACGACCGAGCCGCGAGCCCGCTCGAATGACCGGACGCCCAGCACGACGAGCGGCACAAACATGACGGCGAGGACCGTCGTCGGGATCCAGCCGACCGGTGGCGTGGCGAAGAAGCCGACCATGGCGACGCCGTACAGTGCGGGGGCCCACCAGCCGAGGACGCCGGCCCGCACGTACCCGATGAGCATCAGCAGCAGCGCCGGGAACATGAGGAACCCGGTCACCGTCCAGGCGGTGGTTCCGCCGAGGGCCTCGGCGCTCTCGTACACCCGGACCGCGTCGTCGACGGGCAAGCCGCGGTGCAGGGCGATCTTGTAGAAGTCCGAGTAGACCTGCCCCGACACGGAGATCATCCCGAAGGCGGCGGGGACCGCGCCGAGCATCGTCAGCACGGCACCCCTGGGCCCGCGGACCAGTGTCGTCGCGCCGACGAGCCCGAGTGCCAGCATCGCCCAGCCGAAGCTCAGCAGGACGGCCGACAGCTGCGCCAAGCCGGGCCTGCTCCCGAGCGCCGCAAGGTAGGTCGCGCTCTTCAGGTCTTCCTGCGGCGGCACCGTCGCCCAACCGGCCACCTCGATCACCACGCCGAGGATCAGTGCCGCACCGGTCAGGACACGGCGTCGGGTCCGGCTGGTGTCGATATGTTGTTCAGTCATCATGTCACTCCAGGTAGTGCCGCCGCGAAGGAGCGGCGATCGGTGACCACCGTAGGAACCGGTGCGCTCGCCGGGCCTCTGCCGTGGTGCCGAATGCGGCCTCCGCCGTGCGGCGGAGGCCGCCACGAACGGCACTCCACCCGGCGGCGGAGGCATCCACCCAGCCCACTGGCGTATCGTCGAGCGCCGGTGGCGTCGAGTCGAACGCCGGAACCGGAGGGCAACCGATGCGCGGGCACGGGTCGCGCAGCGCCGGCAGTTGGGCGCCGCTACTGCTCGGGCTGCTGCTGGCTGCGGTCGGCAGTTACGAAGCGTATGCGGACTCCCTCTGGCAGGGGCGGCGGGCCACGGCGGCCGGCGTCGCCGTCGCATATGGCCTCGCCGTGGTCCTGGCCGGCATCCGGCCGCTGACGTCGCTGGTCCTCGTCGCCGCCCTCTACCCGTCCTCGAAGCTGCTCGGGCTCACCGACCTCGGCGGGGCGGGACTGGTCGCGATGCTCGTCGTGGTGGGCTGGGCCGCCGCCAAGGCCGCATCGGTCACGCGGGCGGCGTGGGTCACGGCCGCCCTCGTCGCCGTGTTCGGGATGACGACGCTCAGCGAGGGCGCACCGGCGTGGGACCCGGTGTTCTTCGCCCTCGCCGCCGGCGCGGCCTGGGGTGCGGGCAGCCTCGTGCGGCGAGAGGGAACCCGCTCGGCCGAACTGGCCGAACTCGCCGCGCAGTTGGCCGAGGAGCGCGAGCTGCGGACCCAGCGTGCGGTGGCGGCGGAGCGGACCCGGATCGCCCGCGAGCTGCATGACGCGGTCGCGCACTCCGTCAGCGTGATGGTGCTGCAGGTCGGTGTCGCCCGCCGGCTGTACGGGCGGCCCGAGGCCGAGCAACTGCTCGCCGACGTCGAGCGGCTGGGCCGGGAGTCGGTCGCCGAGCTGCACCGGACGGTCGGCATCCTGCGCGACAACGACGAGCCCGACGAGGCCGACGAGCACGCCCCGCAGCCGTCGCTGCGCTCACTCGACGCCCTGGTCGCGCAGGTCCACGGGGCCGGCTGCCCCCTGACGCTGCAGGTCGAAGGCGACCCGGTGCCGCTCGCGCCCGGGCTGCAGCTGTCCGCCTACCGGATCGTGCAGGAGGCGCTCACCAACATCCTGCGCCATGCACCGGGCGCCCGGGCCGACGTCCGGCTGCGGTACCAACGCGACACCCTCACGGTCGAGGTCGTCAACGCGGCAGGAGGGCCGGTCGCCGCCCCCGCCACGCGGGTGCCCGGCGGCGGGAACGGACACGTCGGCATGCGGGAGCGCGTCACCCTCTACGGAGGCGTCCTCCACGTCGGTCCCGAACCCAACGGCGGGTACCGCGTCACCGCCACGTTCCCGATCCGGAAGGGGCAACCGTGAACATCCGCGTGCTCCTCGCTGACGACGAGGCGATGGTCCGGGCCGGCCTGCGGCTGCTCATCGACAACGAGCCCGACCTGACGGTGGTCGGCGAGGCCGTCGACGGTGCCGAGGCCGTCGCGGTCGCCAAGCGGACCGCGCCGGACGTGGTCCTCATGGACATCCGCATGCCGAACGTCGACGGGATCGAGGCGGCCCGGCAGATCATCGCCGCCCGCCCGGAGGCCCGGATCGTCATGCTGACCACGTTCCGCGAGGACCGGTACCTGCAGGACGCGCTGCGGGCGGGGGTCAGCGGGTTCCTGCTCAAGGTCTCCCCGCCGCAGCAGATGCTCGACGCCATCAGGATCGTCGCCGACGGCGGCGGGTTGCTCGACCCGTCGGTGACCCTGCGCGTGATCGAGACGTTCTCCGGTCAGGCCGGACGGACGAGCCGCGCCGATGACCTGGCCAAGCTCTCACCGCGGGAGCTCGACGTGCTCGCGTTCGTCGCCCGGGGCATGTCCAATGCCGAGGTGGCCGCACGGCTGTACATCGGTGAGGCCACCGTCAAGACGCACGTGGCGAACTTCCTCATGAAGCTGGGACTGCGCGACCGGGTCCAGGCCGTCGCGTTCGCCTACGAGAGCGGTCTGATCCGCCCGGGTGAGCCGGACGCCACCGGCTGAGCCGCGCACGCCGGTCACCAACAGCGGCCGGCCGCCGTGCGGGCGCCGCGACGTCGGATCGAGTCGTGCCGGAGTGGCCGCGGCGCCTGCCCGGTCCTAGGGTCGTTCGTCGTCGCGGGGCGGGCGCACCAGTTCCTGGTAGCGCGGCGCGCTGGCCCCGTAGATGCTGAAGTTGAGCCGGGCATCAGCGAGACTCAGCTCGCCGTTGCGGCTGCCGGTCACCACACGCACCGACGCATCGCTCCGGCCGTCATCGGTCCAATAACAGATCGGACAAGTAGTGCATCCTGTTCGGTAGCCACAGCAAGCGCACCGGGGGATGGTTGGCTCACCCACGCGGTAAGTCTTTCACACTCCTGGCAGCGTCGGCAGTGGCGCCGGGACCGCTCGAGCCGTTCCCGGCAGCCCCCCGCCTCCCCCGCCAGCTTCGCAGAACTCGGCGCCATGGTGGCGCGCACAAAAGGAGGCACGTCCGTCGATCCAGCAACGCAGCCGCGCCCGCAGAGCCCAGCGGTCGCATGCCCGCTCCAGCCTGTCTGCGGCGCCGAGGTGTCCGCACCGGGAGGCAGCCGGTTGGCGCGGGCGGAAGCGACTGGCATGATCATGCGGCCCGACCGGCGGCCGATCCGGACGCCGCGGTTACTGAAGGTGATGCCATTGGGATTCCTCGCACGGCGACGGTTGGCTCGCGACGCACGATCAGCCGACCGGCCTCAGGGGTTCCGGCTCGATCTGGCCGGCGCGACCGGAGCGGCGACCGCGCCCGACGGCCACGACCTCGCCGCCGCCTACGACCTCATCTACGCGATCGCGGCCGGCAAGGACTACCGAGGCGAGGCCCGGGACATCGCGGCGCTGATCCGGCGGCGCAACCCCACCGCGGACAGCATGCTCGACGTGGCCTGCGGTACCGGATTGCACCTGTCACACCTGCGGCACACGTTCGCTCATGTCGAAGGGCTCGAAATCTCCGACGCGATGCGGCAGGCGGCCGTCGAGCGGCTCCCCGGCATCGCGGTGCACGCCGGGGACATGCGCGACTTCCGGCTCGGCCGGACG
The DNA here is from genome assembly GCF_014647515.1 of Dactylosporangium sucinum. Lineage (GTDB taxonomy): Bacteria > Actinomycetota > Actinomycetes > Mycobacteriales > Micromonosporaceae > Dactylosporangium > Dactylosporangium sucinum. Next base: position 205,128 of record NZ_BMPI01000012.1, read on the forward strand.
TTCAGCGCGGTCACCTGCCTGTTCTCCGCCATCGGCTACGCGCAATCGGTCGGCGAGCTCAATCAGACGCTCAGCTGCCTGGCCGCGCACCTCGAGCCCGGCGGCGTGCTGCTCCTCGAACCCTGGTTCACGCCGGACCAATGGACATCGGGAACGGTGCACTCCGGCGTCGCACGCGACCGCCGCCGGCACATCACCAGGATGTGCTACTCAAGCCGGTCCGGCACGGTCTCCAGGATGACCATGCACTACGTCCTCAACGAATCCGGTGCCGGCGTCCGGCAGTGGGTCGAGGAGCACGTCATGACGCTGTTCACGGACAAGCAGTACCACGGTGCGATCCGGCAGGCAGGGTTCCGCGACATCGAATGGCTGCCCGGCTGGCACGATCAACGCCGGCGGGTCATCGCCGTCAGACGATGACGCCGGCCGCTGCGCACACCGGCACGATGACCGCATTGACCTGTTCTCTGCCTCGACAGGCTTTGCCGTACAGCAGGGAGCGGACGATGAGCGACGAACAGGCGGCCCCCGGCGGCCAGCGGTGTCACGGTGGAGGTCCTGGCAACGGTCGACCTTGCCGGCGAGATCGAGGGCATGGCGGGGCGCCAGCTTCGCAGTGAGCTGGGGTGTCGCGACCGAGGTCGTCGGCGGCCGCGGCCGGCGTGACGGCATCGCCGCCACGCCGCAGCGCCTCGGTCACCTACGGACGGCGCGACCGACGCCGGTGGTCGGTCGCGGCCGTCGATGTGTGCAGCGACGCGCTACCGTCGCTCAGGTGCAGACGGGCACGTCCGCCAGCCTGTTGTCCGGGTACTCGAAGAAGATGTTCGACATGTACCCGCCAAGGTCGGGCAGGTAGGTCCACCAATCGTTGCGGGTGTTGCCCCGGACGACCTCCTCGCCCTGGATCTGGCAGGACACGCGAACCTCCTGCCGGCTCGGCACGGTGCCGACCTGGGTCGACGAGTTCGTGGCCGCCGCGCGGACCGGCACCTCGCTGCTCCACGTTCCGAACCACAGCCCCGGCTCGGGTCGGGGAAGTCTCGGCGCCGGCACCGCGCCCGGAACGGGAAGCGAGCGGGTCAGGTTCGTCAGCGCGAAGCCGGCCTGCGCGTAGCTGGTGCCCGGCCGGTGGGTGCTCAACACCACCACGATGGTGCGGTCGTGGCGGCCCACGGTGCCCGTGGTGTGCAGTGCCACGCTGCCGTAGTCGATCGGCTCGGGCTCGTTCGTGGCAGCCCGCCGCGCTCCCACGGCCGCCTCCGACGTGCACGGGTGGCGTGGGGAGTCACCGAAGTTGACCCAGCCCTGCTTCACCGCTGACCGAGTCGTGAACGCCGACCGGATACCGAACGACTGGTCGAACCCGTCCGTGCCGCACCTGGTCGACTCGTGCAGGTTGCGCATCATGAGGTTGCGGACCGGAGCCGGCGCCGCGTCCAGGATGTAGCGGTAGATCCGGACGACGTCCTCGGCGCTCAGTCCGGTCGAGCCCCAGCCGGAGTGGTCCGGCGGCGGAGGCGTGGTGTGGCGCAGGCCCAGCCGGGCGACCATCCGCTCCACGATCAGGCCTCGCCCGTTGCGCGCCCAGAACTCCGACGCCGCCGCGTCGTCGCTGCTGCGCAGCATCAGTTCCAGCTTCGCGCGGTCGTCGGCGGGGATCACGTAGTCGGGACCGAGCTCCCACGCGTGGTCCAACGCGATCAGCAACTTCACCAGGGACGCCGAGCGGAACTGCTTTGCCGCGTCCGACCGGTACAGGAACCGTTCGGTGATCCGGTCGTACACGGCGATCCCGGCGACCATGCCGGTGGGCGGCTGCCGGTCGGCCGCCCACGCGGGCGGGACGATCGACGCGGAAGACAGCGCGACCACCGTCGCCGCAACCACGGCTATCCGTCGGCACAGGCGCGATCCAGCTCTCATCGAGCTCCTCCAATGATAGGGGTAGGTGTCGGTAACACGTCTGACCGGTTGGCCCGGTTGCGGCGCAACCGACGCTGCGCGCCGCACGTGTTACGGGCGCATCGCGGCCAGTGACCGGGATCAACATGGGGAGGGATTGTGCAATTGGCAACGCCATCGCGGCTCGACGAGCCATCGCCGCCGGGCTCCGGGCACATCGATTTCGACGAGTTCTACCAGGCGCACTTCCGGGCGATGACCGTGCAGCTGTGCGCGTACACGGGCGACCTCGGGCACGCCCAGGACCTGGTCCAGGAGGCGTTCTGCCGTGCCTTCTCCCGGTGGCAGAGGATCGTCAGGTACGACGATCCGGTCGCGTGGGTCCGCAAGGTCGCGTGGAATCTCGCCACCAGCCGGTGGCGGCGGGTCCGGGCCGCCGAACGCTTCCTACGCGGCCAGCGTGAGGAGCACGTGCCCGGACCCAGCCCCGATCGGGTCGCGCTGGAGGCGGCGTTGGCGCTGCTGCCGGCCAACCACCGCCGGGCGGTGATCCTGCACCATCTCGCCGACCTGCCCATTGCCGAGATCGCCCGCCAGGAGAGCGTGGCGGAGGGAACCGTCAAGTCCTGGTTGCACCGCGGCCGCACGGCGCTGGCCGCTCACCTGACCGAAGGCAAGGAGGGGAAGGACCGTGCATGACGAGGACACCTTCCTGGACACCCAGTTCGCCGCGTACCGCAACGAGTTGCTGCCGAACGTCATGGCGGTGGGCCCGGAAGCCGTACGCACCACGGTGCGCCGCCGGCGCAGGGTCGCTGTCACGGCCGGCGCGGCGGTCGCTCTCGCGCTCATCGTCGGCCCGGCGGTCGGGTACGGTGCGCTCAACGGGACACCCGCACCGCCCCAGCCGGGCACCTCGACCGAGCCGACCCACACCTCCCCTGCGTCACCCTCGCCGTCCGTCGTCCCGCCGGAGTCCGCCGGGGCCACCGCGCCGGATGGCCGCATCTCCCGCGCGGACCTGCTCGCCGCGCGCCTCACGCTGCCGCCCTGGTGGGGCGACGCACCGTGCCGCAGCGAGGGCCAGCTCGCCGGCGCCGAGCCGGCGCAGGAGGGCAACTGGCTGGAGAGCGTCGACTACGCGGACGTCGACCGGGACGGCGCCGAAGACGCCGTGGCCATGATCGGCTGCAAGTTCAACAACGCCGTGGTACAGACGCAGGTTGCGGTCTTCGCGCGGAACAAGGCCGGCCAGATCGTCGTCATGGGCCAGGTGTTGACGAGCCGGCCGATCGGCTGGATCTTCGGGATCGACGCGCAGCCCGACGGCTCGATCCGGATCGAGGTCGGCGACCGGGCGCCGACCGCCGAACAGCCGGCCTCGGCGATCGCCCGGCAATGGCGGACATACGGATGGGCCGGCGCAAAGTTCCGGCAGACGGCCGGCCCGACCAGTTTCCCGCCCGACCCGGCCCTCGCCGACCTGCGGGTCACCGCCACCGACATCGTCTACGCCGCGCTGGCGGACGACGGGTCGCGCCACGGCACCACCACCGTCACCATCCGCAACGCGGGACCGGCCACCGCGGAGTACGTCTTGTTGTCACTGGAGCTCGGCGAGAACGTGCGCTACGAGGGCAGCGGTTGGTCGAGCTGTACGGAGGCGAGCAGCAGTCCCGGCGCGTCGCCACCCAGCCTCAGCTGCCTGCTCGGACCGATGCGGGCCGGCGAGACCAGGACGATGGTGCTCGGCGTGGCCAGTCGCGGAGCGGTGCTGACCCAGGTTTCGGCCAGGGCCGCCGTCGTGCGTCTCGACAGTCAGCGCGACCCGGTGTCCGACGCCAAGCCGTCCGACAACGAGGCCCACTTCGACCAGCGCTGAGCAGCGGGCCGGGTGGCTCAACTCCGAGCCACCCGGCTCGCCGAGCGAAGCTGCCTCGCCGTGAGCGACAGTGCGCGCGAAGCGCGGCCGTCGAGGATCGGCGGGGCGTCACGGCTGGAACCGGTAGCCCATCGCCGGCTCCGTGAGCAGGTGCCGGGGGCGGGCGGGGTCGGATTCGAGCTTGCGGCGCAGCTGCCCGATGTACTGCCGCAGGTAGTGCGTCTGGTCGAGGTACGTCGGCCCCCACACGTGCTGCAGCAGCTCCCGGTGGCCGATGAGCTTGCCCGGGTTGCGGGCAAGCAGGTCCAGGATCAGCCACTCGGTGCGGGTGAGGTGCTGGCGCCCGCCCGTGCCGTCGGCGCGGCGGGCGTCCCGCGCGACGAGGTCGATCTCGTAGTCACCGATGCGGACCGCCGACACGGCCTCGGGCTCCGGCCGGCGGCGGATGATCGACCGGATCCGGGCCAGCAGTTCGTCGATGTTGAACGGCTTGGTGACGTAGTCGTCGGCGCCGGCGTCGAGCGCGGCGACCTTCTCGCTGCTGCCGAGCCGGCCGGACAGGACGAGCACCGGCACCGGGGTCCAGGACCGCAGGGTCCGGAGGACCTCGATGCCGTCGAGGTCGGGCAGGCCGAGGTCGAGCACGACGACGTCGGGGTGCTCGGCGGCGGCCGCCTGCAGCGCGGCGGTGCCGTCGGCCGCGGTCACCACCTCGTACTGGCGGGCCTGCAGGTTGATCCGCAACGCGCGCAGCAGCTGCGGTTCGTCGTCGACGATGAGCACGCGGACCGGGCTCACGCCTGGACCTCCTTTCCGGTGCGCCCGGTGTCCAGGTGGGCCAGCAGCGCCGGGTCGACGCCGTCGAGGCCGGCGCGGTCGGCGCGGTCGGCGCTGGGCAGGGCGAGGGTCATGGTGAGGCCGCCGCCCGGGGTGTCGTCGGGTGTCAGGGTGCCGCCCATCGCCTCGGCCAGGCCGCGGGACAGCGCCAGGCCCAGCCCGACGCCGGTCGCGTTGTCGCGGTCACCGAGCCGCTGGAACGGCTGGAACACCCGGTCGCGGTCCTCGGCCGGGATGCCGGGGCCGTGGTCGACGACCCGGATCTCGACCTGACCGGCGTGCTCGCTGGCGCTGATCAGCGGCGCGTGGCCGGGCGGGCTGTACCGCACCGCGTTGGCCAGCAGGTTGACCAGGACGCGTTCGAGCAGGGCCGGGTCGGCGGCGACCTCGGGCACGTCGTCGGGGACGGCGACGCGCACGGCGTCGGCGCGGTCGGCGGAGGCCATGGCCACGGCGTCGGCGACGTCGACCGGCTGCAGCGTCAGGGCGAGCGCGCCGGCCTGGAGGCGGGACATGTCGAGCAGGTTCTCGACGAGCCGGGTGAGCTTGTCGAGGGACTCCTCGGCGGTGGCGAGCAGCTCGTCGGTATCGTCGGGCGAGAACTCGACGTCGTGGCTGCGCAGGCTGCCGATGGCGGCCTTGGCCGAGGCGAGCGGGGTGCGCAGGTCGTGGCTCACCGCCGACAACAGGGCCGTCCGCAGCTTGTCGACCTCCTCCAGCGACTGGGCGGTGGCGGCCTGCTCGCCGAGGCGCTGCTGGCGCAGGGCGATCGCGGCGTGGGCGGCGAAGGCCTCGATGAGGCGGCGGTCGGCGGCCGGCAGCGGATGGCCGCGCAGCACCAGCGACACCTCGTCGTCGATGGGCACCTCCGTCTGTCCCTCGGCGGGCGTGGTGCACGGCTGGCCGCCGACGGACGCGGCGATCCGCCAGCCGTCGCGCTCCGAGCGCCGCTCCAGCAGGGTGACGCTGATCAGGCCGAACGACTCGCGCACCCGCTCGAGCAGCGCGTCGAGCAGGTTGTCGCCGTGCAGGACGCTGCCGGCCAGGGTGGCGAGGGTCTGCGCCTCGGCGGAGGCGCGGGCGGCGTCGCGGGCCCGGCGGGCGGCGCGGTCGACGACCGTGGCTACGGCGATGGCGACGAAGACGAACGCCACCAGAGCGAAGATGTTCTCCTGTTCGGCGACGGTGAACTGGTACAGCGGTGGCGTGAAGTACCAGTTCAGCAGCAGGAACCCGCCGACCGCGCAGACCAGGGCCGGCAGCAGCCCGCCGACCAGCGCGACCGCGACCGCGAGGACCAGGTAGGCGAGGATGTCGCTGGGCAACGCCAGGTCGTCGCGCAGCTGTTCCAGGCCGAGGGTCAGCAGGGGCAGGCCGGCCAGCGCGAGCGCGAACCCGAGCAGCCGCCGGCGCAGGGTCAGGCCGCCGCCCGCGGCGTGCCCGAGCCGCAACCGCCCGCGGCGGGCCTGCTCGTGGGTCACCAGATGGACGTCGATGGTGCCGGACTCGGCGGTGGCGGTGGCGCCGACGCCGGGCGCGAGGATCTGGGCCAGGCGCCCGCGGCGGCTGGCGCCGAGCACGAGCTGGGTCGCGTTGACGCCGCGGGCGAAGTCGAGCAGCGCCGCCGGGACGTCGGCGCCGACGACCTGATGGTACGAACCGCCGAGGCTCTCGAGGAGCAGCCGCTGCCGGCTCAGGTGGGCCGGGTCGCCGGCGGACAGGCCGTCGCCGCGCACGACGTGGACGGCGAGCAGGTCGGCGCCCTTGCTGCGGGCGGCGATGCGGGCCGCG
>NZ_BMPI01000013.1:0-79077 GCF_014647515.1 Dactylosporangium sucinum
GCAGGCGGGGATGGGCAGGGCCGGCGCGCGGACGCGGATGAGCGGGCAAGCGACGGGGGTGGGCGGGACGAGACGCGGCGGGGCGCGGTGGGAACGAGGCAGGATGCGGTGCGGGCGGGGCGGGTGGAGTGTCAGGGCGAGGCCGCTGGGAGGGCGTTGGTGTGGAGGCCGGCCGCGGAGCCCTTCGACTTCAGCAGCATGATGAACGCGAGCACCCGCGCGACCGCGCCGAAGAGCTCGGCCGGGATCTCGTCGCCGATGTCGCAGGCGCCGTAGAGGGCGCGGGCCAGCGGTACGTCCTGGACCATCGGCACGCGGTGCTCGGCGGCCACCTCGCGGATCCGCGCGGCGATCAGGCCGGCGCCCTTGGCGACCACGCGCGGCGCGCCCTTCTCCGGCTCGTACCGCAGCGCCACCGCCACGTGCGTCGGGTTCACCACCACGACGTCGGCGCGCGGTACGTCGGCCATCATCCGGCTGCGGGCCATCTCATGCTGCCGCTGCCGGATCTGGCCCTTCACGTGCGGGTCGCCCTCGCTCTTGCGGTGCTCCTCCTTGACCTCTTCCTTCGACATCCGCAGCTGCTTGTTGACCCGCCGCCGGGCGACCGCGTAGTCGGCCGCGGCCAGCACGAGGCCGGCGACGGCGGCGACCTGCACGACCCGCAGCACGGTGTCGCCGACCAGGCCGATGACGGTCTGCAGCGGCATCGCGGTCGCCGACAGCAGCGACGGCACGAGCGTGCGCATGGTGCTGACCACGACCAGGCCGAGGACGAGCACCTTGAACAGCGACTTGACCGACTCCCACGCGGCCTGGCCGCCGAAGGTCCGCTTGAGGCCGCTGAACGGGTTGAGCCGCTTGAAGTCGGGCTTGAACAGCTTGGCCGCCGGGCGCAGGCCGCCCTGCGCGGCTGCCGCGACGATCGCGAACGCGAACAGCCCGACGGTGATCGGCGCGGCCAGGATCACGACGTCCTTGCCGGCGGCCTTCAGCAGCTCGAGCGCCTTCTCCGGGGACGGGTCGACGAACGCCTGGGTGCAGCGCGCGAACAGCTGCTGGGTGCGCGACACCGTGTCGCGGGCCAGCTTGGGGATGAGCAGGCTGGCCACCAGGACGCCGCCCCACGCGCCGAGGTCGGGCGTGCGGGCGCGCGTCCCCTCGCGCCGGGCCTGCCGCTTCTTCTGCTCGGTAGGCTGCTCGGTCTTCTCGCCGGCCATCCCCTGCCGCCTACGACACGCTGGTGCCCAGCGCGCCCTCGATCGTCTTCATGGACCAGCCGACCGCCGACAGGTACGCCTTGGCGAGCTCGTTCGACGACACCGGCGACAGCGACAGCGCCTGCTCGTCGGCCATCTCGTAGGCGCGCACGACGGCGAGCACCTGGCCCAGCCGGCCGTGCCCGTCGATGAGCGCCTCGGCGATCTCGACGGTCAGCGGGAGCCGGGACACCAGCTCGGCGACCGGCTCGGCGATGAGCTCGGCGACGCCGGCGAGCAGGCCCACGGTGAACGCGGCCTCGCCGGCCAGCCCGAGCCGCTCGGCGACGGTCTGGCAGAGCCGGGCGCGGGCCATCGTCGTCGACAGCTGCTCCTCGCTGGCCGACTCGGCGACGTCGCTGACGAGCATGAGCGCGGCCCACTGCCGGATCTTCGCCGAGCCGAGCAGCACGACGGCGTCGCGGACCGACGCCACCTTCCGCGGCAGGCCGGTCGCGGCCGAGTTGGTGGCGCGCAGGATGCGGTACGACAGCGCCGGGTCGCTCTGCACGATCGAGCTGACCTTCGCGATGTCGGCGTCCTCGGCGGTGACCGCGCCCAGCAGCTCGATCCGGCGCAGCCGCGACGGGGACAGGGCCACCGCGCTGAGCACCTGGGGGCGGCCCACGGCGTACCCCTGGAGCAGGTCGAACCCGAAGCGCTTGGCGAGCAGGATGTGCTCCTCGGTCTCGACCCGCTCGGCGACCAGCCTGATCCCCGGGTACCGCCGGCACTGGTCCACGACCTCGGCCAGCTCCTCCGGCTCGCGGATGAGCAGGTCGAGCTTCACGAACGCGGCCAGCCCGAGCAGCCGCTCGTGGCCGAGCCCGAAGACGAAGTCGTCGAGCGCGATCTCGAAGCCCTGCTCGACCAGCCGGGCGGTGCCGGCGAGCACCGCGTCGTCGATCTCGACCGTCTCCAGGATCTCCAGGATCGCGTGGTCCGGGTCGAACGGCAGCGGCAGCTCCCCGACGAGGAAGTCGCGGGTCAGGTTGATGAAGCACTTGCGCCCGCCGACGAGCTGCTCCAGCCCGAACTCGGTGAACGCGTTCACGATGACCTGGCTCGTCGCGTAGGCGCTGCGCCGGGTCGCGTCCACGTCGTCCTGCGCGCCGCGGAACAGCAGTTCGTAGCCGACGACGTGCCCGCTCCAGTCGTAGATGGGCTGGCGACCGATGTGCACCAGCTGGGTGCCCTCGGAGTCGGAGCGGGAGGTCGTTGCGGGCTGCACGCAAGACCGATCGGCATGCGGCGCTGCAACCCAAGGAAAACCCTCAGGCGTACCCGTTCGGCACCGATCAGGGGGTTGTCGCCCCGATCTGAAGTGGGAGAGCGGTGCCGAAGCGCCTTTCGCAGTACATCGTGCCGGTCGGCATCGTGCTGATCATCCTCATGATGGTCGTGCCGCTGCCCGCTGTCGTGCTCGACACGCTGATCGCCGCCAACATCACCCTTGCGCTGGTCATCGTCCTGGTCAGCATGTACGTGAAGCGCGCGCTCGAGTTCTCCTCGTTCCCGTCGCTGCTGCTGATCGCGACGCTCTTCCGGCTGGCGCTGAACATCAGCGCGACCCGCCTGGTGCTCACCGACGGCTTCGCCGGCAACGTCATCGACGCGTTCGGCCACTTCGTCGTCGGCGGCTCGCTCATCGTCGGCCTGGTCATCTTCCTGATCCTGTTCATCGTCCAGTTCATCGTCATCACCAAGGGCGCCGAGCGGGTCGCCGAGGTCGGCGCCCGGTTCACGCTCGACGCGATGCCTGGCAAGCAGATGGCGATCGACGCCGACCTCAACGCGGGCCTCATCGACGAGGCGACCGCGCGGAAGCGGCGCACCGAGATCACCTCCGAGGCGAGCTTCTACGGCGCGATGGACGGCGCCTCGAAGTTCGTCAAGGGCGACGCCATCGCGGCGATCATCATCACGGTCGTCAACCTGGTCGGCGGCTTCGCGATCGGCATGCTGCAGCGCGGCCTGTCGGCGACGGACTCGATCCAGACGTACTCGCTGCTGTCCATCGGCGACGGCCTGGTCTCGCAGATCCCGGCGCTGCTGCTGTCGGTGGCGACCGGCCTCATCGTGACCCGCTCGGCCAACGACGGCGACATGGGCTCGACGGTGAGCCGGCAGCTCGGCCAGCACCGCCGGGCGCTGCTCATCGGCGGCGGCGCCGCGCTCGCGCTGTGCCTCATCCCGGGCCTGCCCAAGCTGCCGTTCCTCATCGCCGGCGCGGTCGTGCTCGGCATCGCGTCGCGGCTGCCGAAGCAGCCGGCCGAGCCGGCCGACGAGCGGGCCGCCGCGGTCGAGGAGCCGCCGCCGCCCGACCCGACCGAGGTGCTGATGGGCGAGATGCGGGTCGACCCGCTGGAGCTCGCGCTCGCCCCCGACCTCGTCGACCTCGTCGACGCGAGCGGCGGCGACCTGCTGGAGCGGGTGCGGGCCCTGCGCCGCAAGGTGGCGCTGGAGCTCGGCGTCGTCATGCCGCCGGTGCGCACCCGCGACGACCTGGAGCTGCCGCTGTCCACCTACGTGGTGCGGATCAGCGGCGTGGAGGTCGGCCGCGGCCAGGCGCCGCCGGGCACGGTGCTGGCGATCGGCGAGGGCCTCGAGTTCCTGCCCGGCCGGGCCGGCGTCGAGCCGGTCTTCGGGCTGGCCGGCAAGTGGGTGCCGGCCGAGCTGCGGCACCAGGCCGACCTCACCGGGGCCACGGTGGTCGACCGCGCGTCGGTCATCATCACGCACCTGGCCGAGATCGTGCGCATCCACGCGAGCCGCCTGCTCGGCCGCGAGGACGTCCGCAACCTCACCGAGGTCGTGAAGCGCACCCACCCGGTCGTCGTCGAGGAGCTGACGCCGGCCGCGCTGAGCCTCGGGCAGGTGCAGCGGGTGCTGCAGACGATGCTCGACGAGGGCGTGCCGATCCGCGACCTGGTGCGCATCTTCGAGTCGCTGTCGCTGCAGGCGAAGCAGTCGACCGATCCCGACTCGCTCGTCGAGGCGGCCCGCGCCGGGCTCGGCCCCGCGATCGCGAACCGGTACGCCCACGAGGACACGCTCACCGCGATCACGCTCGATCCGCGACTCGAGCAGCAGCTGCTGGAATCCCTGCGCCCCACCGACAGCGGCCTGCAGGTGCTCATCGACACCGCCCGGGCCGAGTCGATCCTCGCCGATCTCACCCGCCTCACCGAACAGGGCGAGGAGCGCGGGGTCAGCCCCGTGCTCGTCTGCTCCCCGCAGCTGCGCGGCCCGCTGCGCAAGCTCGTGCAGATGGCGCTACCACGTTTGCCGGTTTTGTCGTACTCAGAGATCGCCGGGAGTACGCTGCGAATTGAGACTATTGGGGTGGTGAACGGTGCCTACCCGGTTGCTGCTTGAGGGTCGTGACCTCGAAGAACTGCTCGCGCAGGTCCGCGCGGAGCACGGGCCCGACGCGGTCATCGTCTCCGCCGAGAAGGTCCGCACGGGCGGACTCTTCGGCGCCCACAAGTTCGAACTGACCGTCGAGGTCCCCGACGGGGCCTCCGCTGGAACAACTGAATCACCGCCGGGCACCGGCGGCCAAGCCGACACGCCGAAGCGGCTGAGCATCGAGGATCTCGCCGCGATCGCGGACGCGGCCGAGCTGCCCCGGTCGTCCGGGGAGCAGCCCCGGTCGTTCGCCGAGGCGCTCGCGGCCGAGCGGGCGCCCACCGCGGCCGACGCGCTGCACCGGCTGCTCGCCGAGGGCGCGCCCGCGGACGCGCCGGCGTCGCCGTCGGTGCGGCCGATCCGGGCCGGCGCCGGGCAGCCGGTGGCCCGGCTCGGCACGCCGGCGGCGTTCGTGCCGCCCACGTTCGAACGCCCCGAGGAACGGCCCGCCAGACCACCAGCCAGTCGTCCCGACCAGCACACCACGTCCGGGCAGGAGTCCCACATGCCTGTTGAAGCGACCGCGACCGTCGAGAAGCCGCGCACCCCGCCGGCGAGCGAGCGTCTCGCCGCCGCGTACCGCGAACCGCCGGAGCCGGCCGCCGCTCCCGTCGCCGAGCGGGCGAGCGCGAACGCCCTGTCCCGCAAGCTGCAGTCGCTGGGCGTGCCGGCGGACATCGCGATGCACGCCAGCGGCGGCGACACCTACAGCGCGATCGTCGAGGCGTTCACCGCGCTGCCGGACGCCGAGCCCGCGCCGGACGCGCCGGGCGAGACGCTCGTCGTGGTCGGCGAGTCGACGCACGCGATGGAGGTGGCCCGCTGGGTCGCCGAGGCGCAGCGGCTCGACGACGACCACATCCTGTTCGCGGGCCGCAACGCGGCCGCGGCCGGCATCGAGCCGAAGCGGCGGATCACCGGCGCGCACGACGCCCGGCTGTGGGCGAAGAAGCTGCGCAAGTCCGACGCGGCGAGCGTCGTCGCGGTCGAGGCGGCGCTCGACGAGGCGCACTGGGCGGCGGCGATCGTCGAGGCGGTGCGGCCGGTCGCGGTGTGGGTCGTCGTCGACGCCAGCCGCAAGACCTCCGACGTCGCGCACCACCTGCAGGGCCTGCGCCGGGTCGACGCGATCTGCCTGCGCGGCACCGGTTCCAGCGGCGACCCGGCGAGCCCGCTGTCGCTGCGGCTGCCGGTGGCGCTGCTCGACGGCCGGCCGTCCACGCCGTACCAGTGGGCCGCGATGCTCTGCGAGCGCCTGAGCCTGGTGAGCGCCTGACATGCTCGGCATGGCGCGGTTCTCCACGCTGTTCCTGGCGCTGCTGATCGCGTCGCCGGCCCTCTGGGCGGGCTTCGTCACCCACCAGCTCGCCGCGCAGACGGCGCTGCTGCGGCTGCTCATCGCGGTGCCGGTCGCGGCGATCATGCTGGCGGCCTTCCGGGCGGTGACCCGCGGCTACGGCAAGCGGCCCGACGAGAAGCCGAAGCCGGCGGGCGAGAACGGGCCGCTCAAGGCCGAGGCCGTCGCCGGCGAGCCGATCCCCCAGCGGCGGGCCGAGGACGCCTAGATGTCGTTCGAGGAGCGGTACCGCAGCCCGTACGGCGACACGACGGGGTTCCACACGGCGACGAACCGCTCCTTGGCGGCGCTCGCGTTGCGCGACTGGGCCTGCGCCTCGTCGTAGTGGCCCGACCCGCCGCCGTTGCAGCCGGAGCCCTGCACGGCCTGCGCCCAGAGGACGAAGCTGCGGTCGGCGGCCAGCGAGTACGACAGCGCCTCGCTGAGCAGCGAGCGCAGCTCCTCACCGCGCGGGAGCGCGGACAGGTCGAAGCGGCCGACGCCGGCCAGCTGCGACTCGCGCTCGGTGCCCACCGTGCGCAGGTCGCCGATCGCCTTCTCGACGAGCGTGCAGTCCCCCACGAGCTTGATGGCGTCGTTGAGCTTCTTGCGGCTGGCGATGCTCGCGTCGAGCACGGCGTCGAGGGCGGCGGCCTGCGCCCGCGGATCGGCGGCCGGCGCGGTGGCCGGCGCGGTGGCCGGCGCGGTGGCCGGCGCGGTGGCCGGCGCGGTGGCCGTCGGCTCGGCACTGCGGCTGACCGGCGCCGCCGGCGGGTCGCCGGACCCGTGCGCCACCCCGGCCGCAGCGGTGCCGGCGCCGTCGCCCCCGGTCAGCCGGACCACGGCGATCACGGTGCTGGCGACGACGAGCACGACGACGAGCACGGTCAGCGGCAGCACCACGCGCAGGCCGCGCGACGGCTGCGCCACGGGCACCGCGGCGTACTGGCCGGTGTGGTAGCCGACCGGCGGCGGCCCCGGCGCCTGCCCGGAGATCGGGTGCACCGACACCGGGTGCACGGAGATCGGCGGGAACATCGGCGGGGACATCGGGGTCGGCTGGGCGTAGCGCTGCTCCCCGACCGGCAACACCCAGCCGCACTGCGCGCATCGCTGGGCGGCCGGGTCGTTACCCGGGAACCAGCAGACCGGGCACGTCATCGGCCGAGCGTATCGACGGGTTTCCCGGACCGAGTACCACCGTGCGTACACGGTTGCGTGCTATCGGTCGAGGGATCCGCCCGTCAGGGCAGTTGCGCGGTCAGCCCTGCGGCCAGCACCTCGGCCTGGACGTCGGTGATCTCCTCGCCGTACTCGGTGAGCAGCTCCGACTTGGTGTAGACGAGGTGCCCGTCGGCCAGCTCGGCCTGCGGTACCACGGTGACCTCCCCGTCGACCAGGGCGAGCGCCGGGTCCGGTTCGGTCGACTGGGCCAGCACGCGGATGTCGTCGGCGCTGATCGTCGTGGCCATCGTCGCACTCCTTCCACTTCGCTTGGGGGTGATCTGCCCGCGCTGCGCGGCACCCAAACGGCGTGGCACGGTTGCTGGCATGGACGAGTTCGACGTGGTCGTCATCGGGGCCGGTCCGGCCGGGGCCAGCGCGGCGCTCGCGGCGCGGCGGGCCGGGGCCCGCGTGCTGCTGCTCGACAAGGCCGCCTTCCCGCGGGACAAGCCGTGCGGCGACGGGATCGCGCCGCACGCGCTCGACGTGGCCCGGTCGCTCGGGGTGACCGGGCTGGAGGAGGGGTTCGCTCCCGTGCCGGTGCTGCGGCTCACCGGGCCCGGCGGCGGGACGGTCGCCCGCCCGCACCGGCGTCCGGTGTACACCGTCCCGCGCACGGTCTTCGATCACCGCCTGGTCACCGCCGCGGTGGATGCGGGAGTGGTACTGCGGGAGCACACCGTCCGGACCGTGCGGGAGCGCGCCGGCGGGGTGGTGGTCGACGGGGTGATCGGGGCGCGGGCGGTGGTCGGGGCCGACGGGGCGTACTCCCTGGTCCGCAAGGCGCTCGGTCAGTCGCCGAACGGCCCGGGGCACCTGGCGCTGGCCATCCGCGGCTACGCCCCCGCCCCGGCCGGCGACCCCGAGCAGCGCATCGTCACCGCCGCGGCGGGCTGGCCGGCGTACGCCTGGTCGTTCCCGATCGGCGACGGCCGGGCCAACATCGGCTACGGCGAGGTGCTGCGGGGCGAGCCGCTCTCCCGCGCCCACCTGCTGGCCCGGCTGGCCGCGCTGCTGCCGGACGTCGACACGGCCGCGGCCACCGGGCTGCGGGCCCACCACCTGCCGCTGTCGACCCGCCGGCCGCTGCCGGCCCGCGGGCGGCTGCTGCTGGCCGGCGACGCGCTCTCGCTCATCAACCCGTTCACCGGCGAGGGGATCTTCTACGCCGTGCGGTCCGGCGCGCTCGCCGGCGCGGCCGCGGCCGCCGGCGACGACCCGGCCGGCCGGTACACCGCGGCCCTGCGCCGCGCGCTCGGGCGCCACCTGCGCCACTCCCGCGCCGCCGCCGCGCTGAGCGGCCGGAAGTGGATCGTCGACGCGGCCGTCGGGGCCGCCGAGCGGGACCAGCGGGTGTTCGACGCGCTGATCGAGCTGGGGCTGGGCGACGGCACGCTGACCCCGCGCGTGCTGGGGGCGATCGCTAGGCGGACAGGTTGGCGGCCATCGTCTCGAGCGTCCTGACCGTGGTCGCGTAGTCGGCCTCGGGGATGCCGCGCATCGACCGGGCCCGGATGCCGTCCACGGTGCTCCGGATCCGGTCGCGGGCCGCCTCGCCGGCGCCGGTGAGGGTGCCGTCCGGCGTGGCCCAGCCGCGGGCGGCCAGGCCCGCGACCGCGTCCCCGGTGGCGAACGGCCCCTCCGGGCCGAGGCCGTTGAGCACCTGCCACTCGCGGCGGGTGACGCCCTCCGCGGCGACCTCGAACGCCTCCTCGATGCGGCGGTCGAGCTCCTTCAGCCAGTACCCGATAGGCTTGGTCATCTGTATCTCCTCTGGAATGTGGATAACTTTTATTATGCAATCCCGCGACGCCCTCGCCGCCATCGAGGTGGCCATGGTCACCATCCGGCGGCGCCAGACCCGCCGGGCCCTCGCCCGGGACGGGGTCGACCCGGCGCTCTTCGACGTGGTCGACGCCGTGGAGGCCCGCGAACCGGCCGAGGCCACGGTCATGACCGTCGCCGCCGCCCTCGGCGTCGCCCAGCCGCGGGCGAGCAAGCTCGTGGCCGCGGCGGTCGAGGCGGGCCTGCTGCGGCGGGAGGCCGACCAGGCGGACGGCCGGCGGTCGCTGCTCGTGCGGACCGTAGCCGGGCGGGAACTGTCCGATCGGGTGCACGAGTCGCGCCGGGCCCGGTTCGCGGCGGCCACGGCCGGGTGGACGCCGGCCGAGCGGGCGACGTTCGCGCAGCTCCTGACGCGGTTCGTCGACGGGCTCACGGAAACGGCGGCGGAGCGGCACTGAGCGTCGATTCTTCAACGCTTCCCGGTGCGTTAGTCTTCGCGCCAGGGGTGATGCGGTGGCGGGCGGTGGCAGCCGGGACGGTGACGTCATCGAGCCTGTGCTGTCCGACCTGGCCCGCCAGTGGGTCGCCGCCGTGCGGCAGACCGCCTACCTCGACCTGGGCGCCGACGCCCTGCAGCGGCGCTTCACCGAGCTGACCGGGCGGCTGGCCGGCGCGCTGCGCCGCGAGCCGTTCGACCCGTCCGACGCCGCCGGCGTGGGCGCCGCGCTGGTCGGGCTCGGGCTCTCCTCCCCCGAGACGCTGCAGCGCTCGATCGCGATCGTCGCCCGCCTGCCGGCCCTGCTGGACGTCAAGCCCGACGAGGACCGCACGGGCGCGCTGCTCGGCGCGTTCGCGGCCGGATTCGCGCGGGCCGGCCGGCAGCGCGTCCTCGACGACCAGGAGCGCATCCGCCGCGCCTGGTCGCGCGCGCTGGCCGACGCCGAGCACACCCTCCAGCGGGAGCTGCACCACCAGGCCCACCACGACCCGCTGACCGGCCTGCCGAACCGGGTGCTGCTGTACCGGCACCTGTCCGAGACCGTCCGCGACGCGCACGGCGACGCCCGCATCGGCGTGTGCTTCCTCGACCTCGACGAGTTCAAGACGGTCAACGACACCCTCGGCCACGGCTCCGGCGACCGCCTGCTGGTCGCGCTGGCCGACCGGCTGCGCGTGTGCGTCACGGGCGCCGGGCACTTCGTCGCCCGGGTCGGCGGCGACGAGTTCGTGGTCGTGGCGGCCGACACCGCCGGCCCCGAGGACATGACCGGCCTCGCCGAGGCGATGCTGGCCGAGCTGTCCAAGCCGGTCCGGCTCGACGGCCACGAGCTGGCGGTGTCGGCGAGCATCGGGATCGTCGAGCAGCCGGCGCGGGGCGCCGACCCGGAGGAGCTGCTGCGGTCGGCCGACGCCACGCTGTACCTCGCCAAGGCCGACGGCCGGGCGCGCTACGCGGTGTTCGACGCGACGCGCAACGCCGAGCAGCGGCTGCAGTACGGGCTGACCGGCCGCCTGGCGGGCGCCCTCGAACGCGGCGAGTTCGAGCTGGTCTACCAGCCGCTCGTGTCCCTTGTGGACAACCGCCTGCGCGGCGCCGAGGCGCTGCTGCGCTGGCGCCACCCCGACCTGGGCACGGTCTCCCCCAACACGTTCATCCCGGTGGCCGAGCAGTCCGGCATGATCCACGCCCTGGGCCGCTGGGTCCTGCGCGAGTCCTGCCGGGCCGCGGCCGCCTGGCAGCGCCCGGACACCCCGCTGGTGGTCAGCGTCAACGTGTCCCCGCGCCAGTGCACCGACCCGCGCCTCCTCGACGACGTGGAGCACGCCCTGGCCGACTCCGGCCTGGCCCCGCACCAGCTGCAGCTGGAGCTGACCGAGACGGTCCTCATGCAGTCCACCGGCCGCCCGGTGCAGACCCTGAGCAAGATCGCCGACCTGGGCGTGCGGATCGTCATCGACGACTTCGGCATCGGCTACTCCAACCTGGCGTACCTGCGCCACCTCCCCGTCCACGGCCTCAAGCTGGCCGGCGCGTTCATGGCCGGCATCCGCTCGCTGGCGAGCGACCACGTCGACGAGCAGATCGTGGAGACCGTGATCCGGCTGGCCCACACCCTCCAGATGACCGTGACCGCGGAGGGCATCGAGACGGCCGACCAGGCCGCCCGCCTGGCCACGCTGGGCTGCGACCTGGGCCAGGGCTGGCACTTCGGCCGCCCGGTCGCCCCGGCCGAGATCCCCGGCACGGCCCGCTGACCGCGCAGGACCGCCTCAGGACGTGCGGCGGAGGCGGATCCAGTGGTAGCCGTACGGGCCGAGCTCCAGGGCGCTCAGGTCGCCCACGTCGCCGTAGTCGCGGTCGGCGAAGACGCCGTTCGGGTTGTGGGACTCGGCGTAGAGGGAGCTCAGGTCCACCGTCACGGCCTCGGTGCCCAGGTTGTGCAGGAACACCATCGTGCCGGTGGCGCCGTCCGCGCGGTGGACCAGCACGCCCGGCGGCAGGGGCTGGTCGATCGCGGTGCAGGTGCCGCTGCCGACCTCCGGGCTCTCGCGCAGGGTCCTGACCATCCGCTCGAACCAGGCCAGGAGCGACGAGTCGTCGTGGCGCTGGGCGGTCACGTTGACGCTCTTGTACCCGTACGCGCCCGACGAGATCACCGGCCGGATCGGCTCGGCCTCGCTGAAGCCGCCGTTGGCGGTCACCGACCACTGCATCGGCGTGCGGATCGCGTAGCGGCCCGGCTGTGCGAGGTCCTCGCCCATGCCGATCTCCTCGCCGTACCGGATGACCGGCGTCCCCCGCAGCGTGAACTGCAGCGAGTACGCCAGCTCCAGCCGCCGGCGGTCGCCGCCGAGCATCGGGGCCAGCCGGCGGCGGATGCCCCGGTCGTACAGCCGCATGTCGGGATCCGGACCGAACTCGGTGAAGACGTCGTCCCGCTGCTCGGCCGTGAGCCGCGACAGGTCGATCTCGTCGTGGTTGCGCAGGAACGTGGCCCACTGGCCGCCCGGCGGCAGCTTCGGCGTGGTGCGCAGCCACTCGATGACCGCCTCCGGGTTGCGCCGGGCCAGGGCCAGCACCAGGCGGCCGTTGAGCATGAAGTCGAACAGCATGTGGATGCGGCTGCCCGAGCTGCGGGAGTCGCCGAAGTACTCCGGCAGCTGCTCCGGCTCGACGTTGGCCTCGGCGAGCAGGACGGCGTCGCCGCGGCGCCACTGGACGTGCTGGCGCAGCTCGGTGAGGTAGTCGAAGTCCATCGGGGGCTCGGGGTTGCCGGGCTCGGTCAGCTCGATGATGAAGGGCACCGCGTCCATCCGGAAGCCGGCGACGCCGAGCTGGATCCAGAAGGCCAGCACCTTCTTGATCTCCTCGCGGACCTTCGGGTTGGCGAAGTTGAGGTCCGGCTGGAAGTCGTAGAAGCGGTGGTAGTACCAGGCGCGGGCCCTGCGGTGGTACGTCCACGTCTCGGACTGCTCGCCGGGGAAGACCATGCCCTGGTACCGGTCCGACGGCTCGGTGTCGCTCCACACGAACCAGTCGCGGTACGGCGAGTCCTTCGACGCCACCGCCGACTGGAACCACGGGTGCTGGTCGGAGGTGTGGTTCACCACAAGGTCGATGATGACCTTGATCCCACGGTTGGCCGCCTCGTGCAGCAGCTCGGCGAAATCGCCGAGCGTGCCCAGCCGGGGATCGACGCCGTAGAAGTCGGTGGCGTCGTAGCCGTCGTCGCGGCCCGGCGTCGGATGGATCGGATGCAGCCACAGGCAGTTGATCCCGAGCCTGGTCAGGTAGTCGAGGCGGCCGATGAGACCTTGAAAGTCACCGATGCCGTCGCCGTTGGAGTCCTGGAACGTCTCGACGTCCAGGCAATAGATGACACTCTCGGTGTACCACCGCTCGCTCATGTGGTTCGGGTAACCGAATCGACGTCCACTCAAACGCGCGCTTGCGTGCCCCTCCCCGGACCGCGAGGATGGCTCCCGGGGGGCTGATGGTCGACTTCGCTGGCGCGCTGCGTGACGCCATCCAGGCACGTGGCCTGGGACTGGAGCGCATCCAGGAGCGGTTACGCGCCGAGGGCTACTCGGTGAGCCTCGCCACACTCAGTTACTGGCAGACCGGCCGTAGCCGGCCGGAGCGACGCGAGTCGCTGGCGGCGCTGGCCGAGCTGGAGAAGATCCTCGAGGTCGAGCCGGGTTCGCTGGCCGCGCTGGTCGGCCCGCCCCGGCCGCGCGGGCGCCACCTGCACAAGAGCCAGGACACGCGCGAGCTCGGCGCCTTCTGGTCGGAGCGCGACCTGATCGCCGACCTGGCGCAGGGCATCGACACCCGCTGGGACGAGCGGCTGACCCGGCTCTCGCAGCACGACCGGGTGAACGTCGGACCGGACCGGGGCGAGGTGTCGTTCCTCGTCCGCCAGGTGCTGCGGGCGGAGGCCGACGGACCGGACCGCTGGGTGGTGATCCTGCGCCTCGACGAGCAGGAGCACCCGTTGCCGCTGCTCACGCCGGTGCGCAACTGCCGGCTCGGCCGGGTGGTCGAGCACCCGGAAAGCGGCCTGCTGCTCGCGGAGCTGTTGTTCGACCGGCCGCTCGCCAAGGGCGAGACGGTGATCACCGAGCATGCGCTGCACAATTACCCGCCGTTTCCGACGGCGACCAACTACGAGCGCAAGTTTCGGTTGCCGGTGCGCGAATACGTGGTTGAAGTGTGTTTCGACCCGGCCGCTTTACCGCGGGCCGTCTATCAGTTTCAGCAGATGGACGGCCAGGACGAACAGGTGGTCACGATGGAAATGGACGTCGGGCACTCCGTGCACGCCATCGCGCTCGACTACGGGCCGGGCCGCTATGGGCTCCGGTGGGACTGGGAGTAGGGATGCGCTGGTCACAACACCTTTGCCAGCGTTGATCTCAGCACCTTGGAGAGCAAGGTAGAACAACGGGGCGCCGGTGTGGCCAGCGCCCCGCCTCTGTTCCCGGAACTTACCGGCGTCACCATCGGAACGGCTGGGATGTCGCCGCGACGGTCAGGGTGGAACGCATGTGCCGCCTCCACAAGGAAGTGTTCAATTTCCTTGCGTCAAAGTTATTGGAGCGGCACTCCACGCCGGAAGATCTTCGGCTCTCTTAACAGTTAACGCTCTGGGCTGCGGCCGGATTAACAGTTAAGAGTAAAAGCCGGGCGGCCGCACCCGCCAACTTGTGCGACCGCCCGGCGTCCTGGGTTGCAGGGCCCCCGTTCACCCCTGCGCGCAGCAGGTCACGTGAGGCGGATCCAGGCGGAGGCGTCGGACGGCAGGGTCCCGTCCTCGTTGAGGGGCACGCTCGTCAGCAGTACCTCGCGGTGCGGCGGCAGCGGCACCGCGGACGAGCCGAGGTTGGTGACGTTGGCGAAGCTGTCGTCGCGGGCGAACGCGAGCACCTGCGGGCCGGCCTCCAGCCAGCGCATGGGCCCGTCCCCGAGCGAGGACTCCGCCCGGCGGATGCGCAGCGCCTCGCGGTACAGCTCGAGGAAGGAGCCCGGCACGCCCTCCTGGGCGGCGACCGTCCGGCCGGCCCAGTGCGCCGGCTGCGGGAGCCACGGGTCGCGGGTGGCGTCGGCCGGGCTGAACCCGAACGGCGGGGCGGACCCCGACCAGGGCAGCGGCACCCGGCAGCCGTCCCGGCCGGGGTCGATCCCCCCGGAGCGGTGGAACATCGGGTCCTCGCGCAGCTCGTCGTCGAGGTCCTCGACCTCCTCCAGGCCGAGCTCCTCGCCCTGGTACAGGTAGACGGCGCCGGGCAGCGACATGATGAGCAGCGCGGCGGCGCGGGCGCGGCGGGTGCCGAGCTGCGGGTCGGACGGCACGTGGAAGCGCTTCTCGGCGAACGCGAAGTTGGTGGCCTCGCGCCCGAAGCGCGTGACCTCGCGCGTCACGTCGTGGTTGCTCAGGACCCAGGTGGCCGGCGCGGCGACCGGGGCGTGGACCGCGAGGGTCATGTCGATCTCGTACCGCAGCCGCTCGGCCTCCCACGGCGCACCGAGGAAGGCGAAGTTGAACGCGGTGTGCAGCTCGCCCTCCTGGAGGTACCGTGCGAACGCCTCGTGGTCGGGCAGCCAGACCTCGCCGATGAGCGCCCGCGGCGGCGAGTAGGTGTCGGAGATGCGCCGCCAGGCCTGGTAGATCTCGTGGATCCCCTCGTTGTCCTCGTAGTCGTCGCTGACCAGCGGGTCCTTGATGAGCACGGCGGCCGAGTCGATGCGGATGCCGTCGATGCCCCGGTCGAGCCAGAACCGCACGATGTCCTCGAACTCCTCGCGGACGGCTGGGTGGTCCCAGTTGAAGTCCGGCTGCTCGGGCGCGAAGAGGTGCAGGTACCACTCGCCGTCGGCGACCCGGGTCCAGGCCGGGCCGCCGAAGATCGACTGGAGGTCGGTCGGCGGCAGCTCGCCGCTCTCGCCGCGGCCCTTGCGGAACCAGAACAGGTCGCGCTCGGGCGAGCCGGGCTGCGCCGCGAGCGCCCGCTGGAACCAGGCGTGCTGGTCGGAGCAGTGGTTCGGCACGATGTCGCAGATCACCCGGATGCCGGAGGCGTGCGCCTCCTCGATGAGCTTCTCGGCCTCGGCGAGGGTGCCGAAGATCGGGTCGATGGCCCGGAAGTCGGCGACGTCGTAGCCGCCGTCGGCGAGCGGCGAGGGGTACCACGGCACGATCCAGATCGCGTCGACCCCCAGGCCGGCCAGGTACGGCAGGCGCGAGCGCAGGCCCGCCAGGTCACCGACACCGTCGCCGTTGCCGTCGGCGAAGCTCCGCATGTACACCTGGTAGATAGCGGCGCTGCGCCACCATGCGTGGTGGTTCTGGTCGGCCACGTGGAACCTGCTTTCTTGCATAGGGAGTGTGTGAACGCGTTGGGGACGGTCAGGGATCGTGGGCTCAGCCCTTGACGGCGCCGCCCAAGCCGGCACTCGAGAGGAACAGGCGCTGGAAGATCAGGAAGAACACGACCGGGATCAGCGTCGAGATCGCCAGCGACGCGAGGAACACGCCCAGGTCGGTCTGCTGCGCGATCGCGGGCAGGCGCACCGACAGCGGCTGCTTGGCCTGCTCCTTGAGCACGAGCATGGGCCACAGGAAGTCCTTCCAGCTCGCGATGGCCGCGAACACCGACACGACGCCGAGGATCGGCTTGGACATCGGCAGGACGACCGACCAGAACAGCCGGAAGGAGCTGGCGCCGTCGACCTTGGCCGCCTCGAACACCTCGCGCGGGAGGCTGTCGAAGAACCGCGTCACGATCACCACGTTGAACGCGCTGGCGCCGGACGGCAGCCAAACGGCCCAGAAACTGTTGATGAGCGACGTGCCGAGGCCCGGCGGGTTGAGGATCGTGAGGTACAGCGGCACGAGGAGCACGACGCTCGGCACGAACAGGGTCGCGATCACCAGGCCGTGAACGATCTTGGCCCAGGCCGGCCGCAGGACGGACAGCACGAAGCCGCCCGTGGTCGCGACGAGCAGCTGCACGAACCAGGAGCCGGCGGCGAGCCAGATCGTGTTGAGGAAGTACCGGCTGATCTGGACGTCGTTCCACGCCTCGGTGATGTTCCCCCAGCGCACGCCGTGCGGGAAGATCGCCAGCGGCGTGCGGATGATGTCCTGCGTGGGGGTGATCGCGAACTTCGCGAGCAGCAGCATCGGCCCGATGCCGACCACGAGGAGCAGCACCAGCAGCGTCCCGTGCAGGATTCGCATGGGCACGCTGACCCGGGGATTGCGCCAGTCCTGATCGGAGACGAAGCCGCGGCTGCCCTCGAACTGGGACGCCTTGCGCTTGCGGACCGGCCGGGTGGCCGTGGCCGCGCCGGCCGGAGCCGCGCCGGGTGCCTGCCTGGTGGGACCGGTGACGGTGGCCAGCCCCGAGGTCGCGCGGCCGGGTCCGTCGGAGGTCGACGGGAAGGTCATGGTGGTCCTCTTCCCCTCGGGGGCGTGGCGGCCGGTCACGACTTGCTCCAGCCGGACGTGAGCTTGAAGTACACCAGGGACAGGATCGCCAGGAACGCGGCGAGCATGACGGACAGGGCCGTCGCCGCACCGTAGTTGCCGCCCAGCGAGCTGCCGAACCCGTAGTTGTAGATCATGAGCAGGATCGTCAGCGTGGCGTTCGCCGGGCCGCCACCGGTGAACAGGTAGGGCTCGAGGAACACCTGCACGGTACCGATGATCTGCAGGATGAAGGTGATCAGCAGCACGCCGCGCAGCTGCGGCATGGCCACGTGCCACACCTTCCGCCAGACGCCGGCGCCGTCGACCTCGGCGGCGTCGTACAGCTCGTCCGGGACGCTGATGAGCGCGGCCAGGTAGATGATCACGGTCCCGCCGGCCGCGGCCCACGTCGCCTCGACGACCAGGGACGGCATCGCCAGCGACGGACTCGACAGCCAGGTGTACGGGCCGAGGCCGACCCAGCTCAGGATCGTGTTGAACACGCCGTCCGCGGAGCCGTCGTAGAAGAACTTCCACAGCAGGACGGCGACGACCGGCGGTACCACCACCGGGAGGTAGGCGAGCGCGGAGTACAGGCCCTTGCGCCGCCGGACCGAGCTGATGAGCACCGCCGTCACCAGCGGGACCGGGAAGCCGATCACGAGGGCGAGCAGCGCGAAGTAGAGCGTGTTGCGGATCGCCGTGGGCAGGTCGGGGTCGGTGAGCACGTACTGGAAGTTGTTCCAGCCGACCCACCGCGGTGTCCCCACGAGGTTGGTCTTCTGGAAGCTCATGACGACCGACCGCACGATCGGCCACCACGAGAAGACGCCGAAGATGACCAGGAGCGGCAGCGCGAACACGACCGAGCTCAGCCCGCCGCGCTGCACCCAGGTCATCGGGTCGCGCCGGCGGGTCCGTCCGCCCGTCCCCGGCCTGTGGTGGCCCTTGGCGGCGGCGTCACCGGCCTGCCGCGGGGCGCCCAGAGCGCTCACGACGCATCACTCCTCGTCCTGGTTTCCCGGTGTGGGCCGCCGGTCTCCCGGCGGCCCACACCCTGCGGGTTGTCGATGGTGTGGTGAGCGGTCAGCCGGCCGCGTCGATGGCGCGCTGCGCCTTCGCGTTGGCGTCGTTGAGCAGCTGGTCGATGTTGGCGTCCTTGTCGGTCAGGACCGCCTGCACCGCCGTGTCGAGCGCCTTGTAGACGTCCTGGGTGGCGATGGCCGGCTCGTTGACGAGCTTGGCGCCGAAGACCTTGCCGGTGAAGGTGGTCATCTGGTCCAGCGGGACGTTGACGTAGGACTTGATCCAGTCCTGGTACTGCTGGTACTGCGTCTGGGAGAAGATCGGCAGCTCAGGGGTGCCGACGGGCTGCTTGCTCGCGACCATGGTCTCGGCGTTCTTCTTCGCGGCGTCCTGGTTGGTGTACTTGCGCAGGTAGTGGAAGTCGATCCACTTGATCGCCGCGGCCTTCTCGTTGTTGTTGGCCTTGCTGGACACGGCCGCCATGGTGCCGCCGCCGAGCACGCCCGACTCGCCACCCGAGAGCGGGATCATCGTCAGACCGTACGTCTTCGGGTCGATGTTGTTGGTCTGCACCAGGCTCGTGTAGACGTCCTGGCCCGACGTGTACATGCCGATCTTGCCGGCGGCGAACGCCTGGTTGATGCCCGACCAGTCGTAGCCGAAGTTCGCGCCCATGGAGTTGTCGGTCCAGCGCAGGTCCTTGAGGAACTGCAGCGAGGCCTTGGTCGCGTCGTTGGTGAGCGTGGCCTTCTTGCCGTCCTCCATGCGCCCGCCGCGGGCGTAGGTGTCGACCGTCAGCTGCCAGCCGCCGGTGCCGTCCTTGGCCATCTGGGCGAAGCCGGCCTGGCCGGTCTTCTCCGCGATGGCCTTGGCGGCCGTGCGGACCTCTTCCCAGGTGGTCGGCGGCTTGTTCGGGTCGAGGCCGGCCTGGGTGAACAGGGCGCGGTTGTAGTGCAGGCCGACCGCGTAGATGCTCTTCGCGGGGATGGCGTAGACGTGGCTGTCCGGGCCCTGGCCGTACTGCAGCAGGTTCGTGTTGAAGTTCGACGCGTACGAGAGCTGGGTGAGGTACGCCTGCATGTCGGAGATCTGCTGGTTCGCGATCAGCGTCTTCGCGTCGGTGAAGGGGATCTCGAACACGGTCGGCAGCGTGCCACCGGCGAGGTCGGCCGCGAACGTGGTGGCCTTCCACTCGTAGTCGTGCGTCTTGACCGTGATGTTCGGGTTTTCCTTCTGGAAGTCCGCCACCTCTTGCGCGAGCGCCTGCTGGGCCTCGGGCTTGGCGCCGGGGAGCAGCCCCACGACGTTGAGCGTGACCTTGGTGTTCGGGTCGAGCGTG
This sequence comes from Dactylosporangium sucinum, assembly GCF_014647515.1. Lineage (GTDB taxonomy): Bacteria > Actinomycetota > Actinomycetes > Mycobacteriales > Micromonosporaceae > Dactylosporangium > Dactylosporangium sucinum. The sequence continues at coordinate 19,354 of NZ_BMPI01000013.1, forward strand.
GTCGAACCCGAGTCGCCGCTGCTGCTGTCGTCCGAGGAGCACGCGCCCAGCGTGCTGCCGAGCGCGAGCGCACCCACGACGGCGAACGCCATCGTGGTACGTCGTGAGAACTTCATCGTCGCTCCTTGTTGGGGTGTGTCGGCATCCGGCCCGGCACGGTGCGGATCGGATGGAGGAATCGTTGGGGCGAGGACCAGCCGTCAGAGCCGGGGCCGGACGGCGGTGTCCTTGGTCGGCGAGCCGCAGGGCCGCAGGAAGTCCGCGAACCGAGGAGCGTCCGGGAGCCAGGTCCCGCCGAGCTCGCCGACGAGGGCGCGCGGCGCCTCGGCGTGCGGGCCGGTGATCGCTGGCAATGGATTCCTTCCTTCGTAGGAGGCCCCGCGCGGGCGGTAGGGCGTCCAACCTGGACCGCTCCGCACGGGTGCGCAGCCTGGCGTCGGCTGCCGGGCGTGCTTCAAGCGCGTTACTGATCGGTTTCCATCGCATCGCCTCAGGGTTTCTGCCTGGCGTAGGCAAGAGATTAGGCTCACGCTGCACAAGAAGTCCATGGCCCGTTGCAAAATTTTAATGATCCATTGGCAGGTACTTGCACGGGCGCGCTCCCATTGCCTACAACTTGCGCGGAAGCGTCCCAAAATGGATCGAGTGGCATGCCGACTATCCCGGCTGCGTAGTCGCAAGCTCACGGATCGCCACTTGTAAGCGCTTAACGTCGCCAACGCAAAGAGCGCCGCGACTCCCTTCCGGAAGTCACGGCGCTCGCGGGTTTGTCGCGGGCTAGGCCGCCGAGGGGGCCTTGGCCTCCTGCAGCGCGCCCGTGGAGCCGCGCACGACGAGCTCGGGCTCGAACAGCATCTCCTCGGTCGGCACCAGCGTGCCGGCGACCTGGCTGACCAGCAGGGTCACCGCGGCCTGGCCCATCGCCTGGATGGGCTGGCGGACCGTGGTCAGCGGCGGGTCGGTGCAGTTCATGAACAGCGAGTCGTCGAAGCCCACGACGGAGACGTCGTCGGGCACCTCGCGGCCGAGCCGGCGGGCGGCCCGGATCGCGCCCAGGGCCTGGACGTCGCTGGCGCAGATGATGCCGGTGACACCGTGCTTGATGAGCCGGGTGGCGCCGGCGCGGCCGCCCTCCATGGAGAAGATGACCCGCTCGACGTCGTCCTCGCTGACCGTGTCGGAGAACGCCGCGGCCGCCTTGAACGCGGCGAGCTTGCGGTTGGACGGGGCGTGGTCGGCCGGCCCGAGGATGAGCCCGATGCGCTTGTGCCCGAGCGAGCTCAGGTGGTTGAACGCCTGGTCGACCGCGTGGCCGTCGTCGACCGACACCCGCGGGAAGCCCAGGTCGTCGATGGCCGCGTTGACCAGCACCGCGGGCAGGCCGCGCTCGTGCAGGCGGTGGTAGTGGTCGTGCTCGGCCGCGGCCTGGTGGTAGAGCCCGCCGCAGAAGATGATGCCGGAGACGTGCTGGTCGAGCAGCATCTCGACGTAGTCGGCCTCGGACACCCCGTCGGCGGTGCGGGTGCAGAGCACGGGCGTGAACCCTCGCTTCGACAGCGCACCGGCGACCACTTCGGCGAAGGCGGGGAAGATCGGGTTCTGCAGCTCCGGCAGCACCAGGCCGACGAGCCGGGCCCGCTCACCGCGCAGCTTCGTCGGGCGCTCGTAGCCCAGGACGTCGAGGGCGGTGAGCACCGCCGTGCGCGTCGCGTCGGAGATGCCGGGCTTGCCGTTGAGCACCCGACTCACGGTCGCCTCGCTCACGCCGGCATACTTCGCCACCTCAGCGAGTCGTCGAGTCATGCCCGCAAGCGTAGTGCATACCTACGCAATTTTTTGCACGGATCTCACCCACCCGACGGCCGGCCCCAGTCACCCCCACCGAAAGCCGCGTCGATCTTGCAGTTGTGGTGCCTCGACTGTCCGACGATGTCCGGGTTTGTCAGGCACCACAACTGCAAGATCGACGCAAGGGGGTGGGTCAGGCGGGGCCGGTCAGGGCTATCGAGATCTTGCCGCCGCCGTAGCCCGAGACGTCGACCTTGAGGTCCAGGCGGCGGCCGAGGGCCAGCAGGTGGTTCACCGCGTCCGCCGGCGGGCCGCCGCCCGGGAGGAAGGTCTGGTGCAGCTTGACCCGGGGCGCGCCCTCCTTGTTGATCAGCCCGGCCAGGATGTTGCACACCTCGATCGCGTTCTCGCCGATCATCTTCGAGATCTCGCTGTCCTCGATGCACGCCTCCGCCCCGCCCGGCGGGATGAGGCCGATGGCCGCGCCGGAGTAGGCGGTGAGCTCGAAGTCCATGCCGATCACGGCCATGAGCTGGAGTCGTTCGTCGGTGTAGAGGGCGACCAGGGTGCGTGGGATGTCGGCGGCTTTGAGGGGGTCGGCCGGGTTCACGGTGACCGGCCGGCCGAGCAGGTCGTCAAACAGGTCCTTGACGGCCTTCGGAACGGGCAGAACATGCGACATAGCTCATATCATCCCAAAATAGGATCGAGTGCGTCCTTGAAAGTGTCGGCTGTGAACGGCTTGGTCACCAGGAACAGGGCGCCGGCGTCCTCGGCCGCCTGCCGCATCTCCGGCGTGCCCTCGGACGTCACGAAGCCGAAGGGGACCTGGTTGCCGTTGGCCCGCAGCATGCGCAGGACCTCCACGCCCGTCATGTGCGGCATGTTCCAGTCCGACAGCACGAGGTCGGGCCGCTCGGCCACCGCCTTGTCGAAGGCCTCCTGCCCGTCGCAGGCCTCGACCAGGTCGTGCCCCTCGTAACCCGCCTGCCGGAGGGTCCGGGTCACGATCTGCCGCATGACCCGGCTGTCGTCGGCGATGAGGATTTTCATGCGGGTGCTCCAGCAAGGTCGGTGGTGCTCTCCAGAACGGTGACGGTGACCGACTCGTCCATCCAGGTCCCGTCGAGGTGGCACACCTCGGTGACCGCCGGGTACCGCCCCGAGGTCCCCTCGACGTGCACGTGGGGCAGCGACAAGGCGCACGGCTCCGGGAGCAGGCTCTTGACGTTGCCGCCGATGATGTTCGCCAGTTCGCCGAGGGCGTCGGCGACGTCCTCCTCGGCCACGTCGTCGAACGCGATGCCCAGCAGCGCCGCGGCGACGTTGCGGGCGGCCGCGTCGGAGCAGCTCACCAGCACGTGGCCGCGCCACGCGCCGGTCACCGAGACCGACGCCGTGACGTCGGCGACGTGTTTCTCCGCCGGCTCGGGGATCAGGGGACTCTCCCCGTCGAGGTCGAGGTAGGAGGACCAGACCTGCTCGGCGATCACCGACAGGTCGTCTGTGGTCGGATTCGTCATGCTGCGACTCCGTTCGGGACGAGGCCGAGCAGCGCCAGCTTGTCGATGATGGCGTCCGGCGTGAAGGGCTTGATCACGTACTCGTGGGCCCCGGAGGCCAACGCCCGGACGATCTGACTCTGTTCGCTCTCCGTCGTGACCATCATGAGCGTCATCCCGCGCAGCCGCGGCTCCGCGCGGACGGCGGTGACGAACTCGAGCCCGTTCATCTCGGGCATGTTCCAGTCGACGAGCGCGAGGCCGGGGATCTCGCCGTCGCCGTCGAGAACGTTGGTCCTGAGGTAGTCCATCGCCTCTTGACCGTTGCCAGCCTCGACCACGTCGAAGCCGAGTTGTGCCACGATCCGCTTGAGGATCAGGCGCATCGCACGCGAATCGTCGATCACCATGGTGAGCATCTGGCGTCACCCCTTTCCTACGGCGCTCACAGGAGCGGCGGTCTTCGGCCCGGTACGCAGCTTGTAGGCGGACGTGCGCCCGGCCACGACCCGCTCGAACCGGTCGTCGATGCCGATCGTCGTCTCGGCCGAGCCCAGGAACAGCCAGCCGTCCGGGCGCAGCGTGCCGGCGACCCGCTGCAGGACCTGGCGCTTGGTCTGGACGTCGAAGTAGATCAGCACGTTGCGGATGAACACGATGTCGAACGGCCCGATCGGCGGGAAGGGCGCCGCGAGGTTGAGCCGGCGGAACGACACGTTCTTGCGCAGTGTCGCGGCCACCTTCCAGTGGGCGCCGTTGCGCTCGAAGTGCTTGACCAGCAGCGGCGCCGGCAGGCCGCGGTTGACCTCGAGCTGCGTGTACTGCCCGGCCTCGGCGCGCGTGAGCATCTCGGTGGAGATGTCGGTGCCGATGATGTCGAACGTCCAGCCCGGCGGCAGGTTGTCCTGCAGCACCATGGCCAGCGTGTAGGGCTCCTGCCCGCTGGAGCTCGCCGCCGACCACACCTTGATCGTGCGGGCCGCGGCCCGCCGGGCCAGCAGGTCCGGCAGCACCGTGTGCACCAGTTGCTTGAAGGGTTCGCCGTCGCGGAAGAAGGACGTCTCGTTCGTGGTCAGGGCGTCCACGATCTTGCGGTGGATCTCCGGCTCCGGTCGCAGCTGGGCGAGGTTGACGAACTCCGAGACGGTGGGCAGCCCGGACTGCCGGGCGAGCGGCAACAGCCGCGCCTCGACCAGATACTCCTTGCCGGCCTCCAGCACGATCGCGGCGTCGCGCCGGACGAGACCGCTGATGAAGGCGAACTCCTGGGCAGTCAAGGTCATCGGGTCACCTCCATGGACTTGGCACCGCGACCACCTGCGGTACGGCTGATGAGATGGTTCGCGATCTCGCCGAGCGGCAGGACGGCGTGTGCCAGGCCCGCCTGCGTCACCGCTCCCGGCATTCCCCAGACGACCGACGTCGCCTCGTCCTGCGCCACGATCTCGGCGCCGGCCGAGCGCAGCTGCTCGGCACCCCGCTTCCCGTCCTGGCCCATGCCGGTCAGGATGATCGCGAGGGTGGCGCCACCGTAGACCCGCGCCACCGACCGGAAGAGCACGTCGACGGCCGGCCGGCAGAAGTTCTCCGGCGGTCCGGTGTTGAGCTTCGTCACCACCTCCGTACCGCGGCGGTGCACCTCCATGTGGAAGTCGCCCGGCGCGATGTACACCGTCCCCGCCCTGACCGGCAGGTCGCCGGTCGCCTCGACGACGTTGAGCGCGGCCGTGCGGTCGAGCCGGTCGGCGAACATCTTCGTGAAGACCGGCGGCATGTGCTGGACCACGACGACCGGCACCGGCAGGCCCGCCGGCAGCGCCCGCACCACGGAGGTGAGCGCGTCCGGGCCGCCGGTGGAGCAGCCGATCGTGACGATCTCGACGGTCCCGCCGCGCGCGGTGGCGCGGATCGGTGCCCCCGACGGCGCGCCGGCCGGCGGCGCGCTCGGCGGGCGGACCCCGCCCGGCAGCGGGGTGCCGCCCGGCCGGGCCAGCGGCGGCGCGACGCCGTGGTTGCGCCCGGGACCGGACGGGCCGGCGGGACCGGCGGGGCGCAGCGGCGGGGCCATCGCGCCCCGGCGGCCGCCGCACAGCGCGTGGATGCGCGGGATGATCTGCTCGCGGACCGAGCGGATGCTCTCCGCGACGCTGCCGACGTTGGCCGGCTTGGTGACGTAGTCGCTCGCGCCGGCGGAGAGGGCGTCGAGGGTCGCGGTCGCGCCGGCGGCGGTCAGGGTGCTGAACATGATGACGGGCAGCCGCGCGTACTTGGCCCGGATCGCGCGCAGCGTCTCCAGGCCGTCCATGATGGGCATCTCGATGTCGAGCGTCACCAGGTCGGGCCGCAGCTGCTCGATCTTCGTCAGGGCGACCTTGCCGTTGGGGGCGGTGCCGACCACGCGGATCTCCGGGTCGTCACCGAGCGCGTCGGTGATCAGACGGCGGACGACGACCGAGTCGTCCACGACCAGAACCGAGATCACGCGCCCTTGCCTCCAGCACCGGGGGCCCAGCGTTACGAGGCCCGTCACGTTCCAGCGGGCTAATCGGCGCGGCGTAGACGGCGATAAGGAAATTCCCAAAAGAACCGCCCCTGCCCGGTTCATTCCGGACAGGGGCGGCAAGGGTGCTTTTCAGGAGGCGAGCGGGCCCATCGCGGTGAAGTACGGGTCGAGCAGGCGGCGGGCGGTCGCCGAGTCCAGCAGGTCGCGCACCATCAGGGCCTGGACGGCGCCGCTGAGCAGGTTCCACACCCCGCCGGCGCGGTCGGCGACCGGGACGCCCGAGCGGTCGAGGGCCTGCACCAGCAGCAGCTGGGCGGCGGCGCCGGAGCGGACCCGGCCGGAGAGGAAGACGGCCCAGGAGGCCGAGTGCACCGCGGGCGCCCAGTCGGACAGGCCGGGCCGCGCGCTGTCGGTGACCTTGTTCAGCTGCTGCATCTCGGTGCGGGTCAGCGCACCGACGCGGGTGAGCAGTCGCCGCACGTCGCCGGCCTGCGGGCCGAGGTCGTGCTCGCGCTCGGGCAGGGCGCGCACGGCGGCGGTCCACGGCGCGCTGAGCCGCCGCCGGGAGTCGTCGGAGAGCAGCTCGCGCAGGTAGGCGGCCGCGGCGGCGTCGGAGAGCACGCCGGTGGCCTTGCTGGCGACCGGGCTCTGCCGCTGCCGCGGGGCGCGGGCGTGGGGCGCCGGCATGGTCGGCTGGGCCGGGCGCTTCCCCCAGGTCCAGTCGAGCACGTCGTAGCGCAGGCAGTGCAGCAGCCCGTCGAGCGTCCCGAGCGGCGCCCGCTCGATGACGGTCAGGGTGCCGGCGTCGGCGACGGCGGTGCGCCGCTCCTGGGCGGCGGCGTCGACGTCGCGCCAGAGATCGGCACGGTCCCAGTCGTCGTCGGCGCGGGCGGCGGCGACCGCGTCGAGATCACTCTGCGTAAGCGTCAGTCCGTGCAGCAGCACGTCGGCCGCGGCCGATCCGCCCTGCAGGCGGGAGAGGTCGAAGCCGAGAACGGGGGCGCTAACCAGGCTGTACATGGCAACTAGTCTGCAACGCACCTGCACCCGGGTCTGTCCACCGAAAGGGTCAGGGGTGACGCCCGGCCGTTGCCCTGCGTCACCCCGGGAGCGTAGCCCGACCGGCGGTTCAGATCGTGAACCGCGCGACGAGCGACCGCATCTCGCTCGACATCCGCGACAGGTCCGAGGCGGCCCGTTGCGCTTCCGTCACGCTCCGTGATGTGTTCTGGGTCGCCGCGGCGACGGTCGAGACGTTCGTGGCGATCTCGGCGGAGCCGGTCGCGGCCTCGCTGACGCTGCGGTTCATCTCGTTGGTCGTGGCCGTCTGCTCCTCCACCGCGGAGGCGATGGTGAGCTGGTAGTCGTTGATCCGCGAGATGATCTGGCTGATCTCGCCGATCGCACCGACCGCGCCGGTCGTGTCGGCCTGGATCGCCTCGACCCGCCGGGAGATGTCCTCGGTCGCCCGGGCGGTCTCCTGGGCCAGTTCCTTGACCTCGTTCGCGACGACCGCGAAGCCCTTGCCCGCCTCGCCGGCCCGCGCCGCCTCGATGGTGGCGTTGAGCGCGAGGAGGTTCGTCTGCTCGGCGATCGAGGTGATCACCTTGACCACGTTGCCGATCTCGGTCGACGACTCGCCCAGCCGGCTCACGGCCTGGTTGGTCGACTCGGCCGCCATGACCGCCTGGGACGCGACCTTCGCCGCCTCGCTCGCGTTCTGCGCGATCTCGCGGATCGACAGGCCCATCTCGTCGGCGCCGGCCGCCACGGTCTGCACGTTGCGGGACACCTCCTCGGCCGCGGCCGCCACCACGTTGGCCTGGTTGCTGGCCTCGCCGGTGCCGGAGGCGATCTGCGCGCTGATCCCGGTGAGCTGGTTCGCGGACGTGGCCAGCGACGAGGCCGTCTGGTCCATCGTGTGCACCGTCGTGCGCATGCTGTCGGTGGCCTTGTTGAGCGCCTCGGCCATCACGCCGACCTCGTCGGTGCTGCGCACCTCGACCTTGCTGCTCAGGTCGCCGCCGGCGACCGCCCGGAGCACCTCGGCGACCCGCCGCAGCGGGCCGACCACCAGCGCGGTGACCCACAGGCCGATGCCGAACGCGGCGAGCAGGCCGACCACGGCGGCCAGGATCATCAGCATCCGGCTGCGCTCGTAGTCCTGCTCGGCGGTGGCCCGCCACTGCTCGGCCTCGGCGATGTCCTGGTCCTGCAGGTGCCCGATCGCGTCGGTCGCCTTCTGCAGCTGGGGCTGGCCCTTGGCCGTCATGATCGTGACGTAGCCGACCAGGTCGCCCTTGGCGATCACCGGGTTGGCCTCGTTGTCGCGCACCGACCGGTAGCCGTCGGCGCCCTGCTCGATGGCGGTGAGCTCGTCGTCGCGGTCGGCGGGGGCGCCGGCGCGGTACCGCTCGACGGCGCCGGCCAGCGCGGTGTCCGCGGCCTTCTGCTGCTCGGTGTTCAGGGCGCCGAGGATGTCGGAGATGCCCTGCCGCATGTCGGCCAGCGCGACGAACTGCTTGTTCTTCGCGGTGAACTGCCGCATGGTGTCGTTGGCGTTGCTCAGCGAGTTGAGGCCGGCGACGGTGATGAGCACCGTGACGACGCCGCCTACGGCGATGGCCGCGATGACCTTCGCCCGCACGCTTCGGTTGGTGAACCAGCTCATGGTCGGCTATTCCTCGCGGTTGGCGGAGCCGGGCGGGTTGGTGTTGACGGCCTTGTTGGTGTCCAGCGCGAGCATGAGCCGCCCGTCGAGCTTGAAGGCGCCGGTGATGAGCTGGCGGCTCGGGCCGGTCAGGGTGTCCGGCGGCGGCTCGAACGTGTCGTCCTGCAGCGTGACCACCTCACCGATGCGGTCGACGAGCAGGGACACCGACTCCTCGTCGGTCTTCACGATGACGTTCATCGCCGGCTCGGCGCTCTTGGTGCGGGGCGGCAGGCCGAGCTGCACCCGCAGGTCGACCGCGGCGATCACCTGGCCCCGCAGGTTGAACAGCCCGCCGACGGACTCGGGGGCCAGCGGCACGGGCGTGTACTGGTCGAAGGAGAGGACCTCCTGGACCTTGGCGACGTCGAGGCCGAAGAGCTGGTCGGCGACCTCGAAGGTGGCGTATTGACGGCTGGCCATGGTCAGGCTCCGGCGGGCTGGTAGGAGGCGTACTCGGCCTCGTTGGCGCTCTGGTACGGGTCGTGCTGCTCGTAGGGGTCCATCTCGGTGTGGAACAGCGGGTCCGCGGCGAGGATGGCCCGCCGCACGTCGAGCAGCTCGGTGACCCGCTGCTGGATGACGGCCGACCCGAGCAGGCCGTCGTCGCCGAAGTCGCGGCGCGAGTCGTCGAGGCCCTCCTCGACGATGTCGATGATCTTCTCCACGGCGAGCGCGACTGAGCGGCCGTTCTCGGTGTAGACCACGACGGGCACCGTCGGGCCGGGCTCCGTCTCGTAGGCGCCGAGCAGGTGGGCCAGGCGCAGCACGGGGAGGATCTGGTCGCGGTACTGCACGACCTCGCGGCTGCCGGTGCGCTCGATCCGCTCGACCGGGAACTCCTCGAGCCGCGTGACCATGTCGAGCGGGATCGCCACCCGCCGGTCGCCGACGCCCGCGATGAGCAGCCGGTCGGCGTTGTCCCCGCCGCGGCGCACGGTGGTGTCCGCGTCGGTGCGCTCGCCGCCGGCGGCGAGGTGGGCCCGCCGGGCGAGCGAGGCGACGTCGAGGATCAGCGCGACCCGGCCGTCGCCGAGCAGGGTGGCCCCGGCGTAGACCCCGATGTCCTTGAACCGCGACGTCAGCGGCTTGACCACGACCTCCTCGGTGTTGAGCACCCGGTCGACGACCAGCCCGAACCGCTTGCCCTCGGCCTGCAGGACGGCGACGTAGACGTCGGTGTCGTGCTCGCCGTCGCGGGCCAGGCCGAGCGTGTCGTCGAGGTACACCAGGGGCAGCAGCTTGCCGCGGAGCCGGTAGACCGGGGCGCCCATGGCGTGCTCGACCACGCGGCCGGCCTGGCCGTCGAGGTAGACCAGCTCGTGGACGGCCACCTGCGGGATGACGTACCGCTCCTGCCCGCACTCGATCGTGAGGGCCTGGATGATCGCCAGCGTCAGCGGGATCGTCAGCCGCCAGATGGTGCCCTGGCCGACGACCGAGTCGACGTCGACCGCGCCGCCGATGCGCTCGATGTTGGTCTTCACCACGTCCATGCCGACGCCCCGGCCGGAGACGTTGGTGACCGCCTTCGCGGTGGAGAAGCCCGGCTTGAAGACCAGGCCGAGGATCTCCCGGCGGTCCATCGTGGCGAGCTGGTCGCGGGAGACGATGCCCTTCTCCACGCCGATCCGGGCGATCTTGTCGGGGTCGATGCCGGCGCCGTCGTCGCGGACCTCGACGATGACGTGGCCACCCTCGTGGTACGCGCGGAGGGTCAGCGTGCCCTCGGCCGGCTTGCCCGCGGCGACCCGGTCCTCCGGGGTCTCGATGCCGTGGTCGACGGCGTTGCGCACGAGGTGGGTCAGCGGGTCCTTGACCGCCTCCAGCAGCGAGCGGTCGAGCTCGGTCTCCTTGCCCTCCTGGGCCAGCCGGATCTGCTTGCCGAACGTCGAGGAGAGGTCGCGCACGACCCGGGGCAGCTTCGACCACAGGTGGTCGATGGCCTGCATGCGGGTCTTCATCACCGACTCCTGCAGCTCGGAGGTGATGAGGTTGAGCCGCTGGCCGGTGCGGGTCATGCCGGGGTCGGAGACCGCGCCGATCGCGCGCACGAGCTGGTTGCGGGTCAGGACGAGCTCGCCGACGAGGTTCATGAGCTTGTCGAGCAGGTCGACGTCGACGCGGATCGACTGGTCGGCGACGCTGCGGCGGGACGTGGCCTCCTCGCCGGACTCCGGCGCGGCTGGCGTCGGCTTCGCCGCGGGCGGCTTGGGCGGCGGCGGTGCGGCTGCGGCTGGCGGCTTGGGCGGCGGTGCGGCTGCGGCGGGAGCTGCGGGAGCTGCGGCGGCGGGCACTGCGGCAGCGGCAGGCGTCGGCTGGGGCGTGGCGGCCGTTGCGGCGGCCGGCGGCGGTGGCGGCGCGGCAGCGGGCGGCGGTGGCGGCGCGGCAGCGGGCGGCGGAGGAGGAGCGGCGGCGGGTTCGGCGGCCTGAGGAGCCTCGACGACCACGACGTCGGCCTCGATCACGACCGGCTGGACGGCGACCGGCTCCGCAACGATCGCTGCCACGACCGGCTCGGCGACGACGGGAGCGGCCGCGGCCGGTGCGGCGGCCCGCCCGGCCGGAGCCGCGGCCGCCCGGCCCGCAGTCGCCGCGGAGGCGCCCGAGTCGTCGGTGATGCAGGCGTTGACCGCCGCGATGACCCCGGAGTCGTCGCCCTCGGCCTCCTGGCCGTGCTCCTCGATCTCCGAGAGCAGGCCGCGGACCGTGTCCACCATCCGCAGCAGCGCGTCAGTGGTGGCCGGCGTCATGCCCTGGGCGCCGTCGCGCAGCCGCGACAGCAGCGACTCGCCGACGTGCGTGACCTTCTCCAGGCGGTTGAACGCGAGGAAGCCCGACGTGCCCTTGATGGTGTGGATGGTCCGGAAGATCGAGGACAGCAGCTCGCGCGAGCCCGGCTGGGCCTCCAGCGCGACCAGGTCCCGGTCCAGCTGGTCCAGGTTCTCGTGCGACTCCACGAGGAACTCCTGAACAATGTCACCCAACTCGCTCACGGCCAGGCGCTCCTTTCGACCCCCGCGGGGACACACGCACACATCGGGACGAACCCACCGGGACAATCGGCATCACCGCGGGGCGGTGAAGGAGATTCGTTGCGATTTGGTGGCGTGCGACGACACTGCGTGACCGTCAGCCCGTGGCGAGCTCCGCCGGCCTCGGACCGTCGTGCGGATCCCGGCGCACCAGGGTGGCCTGGCGGATCAGCCGCTGCTCGGTGGAGAGCTTGGGCTCGCAGGTGACCAGGGTCAGCACGGGGGCGGCGCCGCCGGGCGGCGGGCCGAGCACCTCGTTCTGGTCGGGGCGGACGATGCTCGCGTCCATCACGCGGTACACGAGCCAGGTCTCGCGCGTCTCGAGCACCACCGGGGCGCCGATGCGCAGCCGGTCGAGGTCCCAGAAGACGCCCGGATAGCGATGCCCGGCGATCCCGGTGTTGCCCGCCGCGCCGATCGGGGCGGTGCCGGGGATGTAGCCGGGGCCCTCCAGCAGGTCGGCCTCGCCGGCGCCGTCGACCACGACGAGCGAGCGGCCCAGCGTCGGCAGGTGCAGCCGGGCCAGCGGGACCGGCGGGGCGTGCCGCCCGCGTCCCGCGCCGTCCCCGCCGAACGGCAGCGCGGCCGGGGCCCGCGGCACGGGCGGCGGCGTGGCGCCGCTCGCCCAGCGCTCGTCCAGCACGCCTGCGAGCCGCTCCTGGGCGCTGTGGACCTGCCGGATGCGGCTCCACCACTGCCACGCGGCCGACCCGCCGACCACCAGGCCGGACAGGACCAGCAGGACCGCGGCCGCCAGGAGGAGCCGCGACGTGCGGTCGACATCCCGGCGAATCTCCATGAAACGTACTATAGGTAGCGCAACGCGGGCATAAGGCCGGACCGGTGCGTGGCGCCGCCCGGTCGTCGACGTCCACAGTGGCCGGGTCACCGCCGTGGAGGCCCTGCTGCGCTTCCGCGCCCCGGACGGCACCCCGGTCTCCCCCGCGCTCTTCGTGCCGGTCGCCGAGGAGATCGGCCTCATCGGCCGAATCGGCTCGTGGGTGCTCGAACAGGCCTGCACCGACGCCCGCGAGTGGCACGCCGCGCACGGCATCTCGGTGACGGTGAACGTCTCGGGCCGCCAGCTGCGCAACCCGCGGTTCGCCGACGAGGTCCTCGCCACCCTCGGGCGCACCGGCCTGCCGGCGCCGCCCTGGTCCTGGAGATCACCGAGACGGTCCTGGTCACGGCCTCCCTGGAGGAGACGGCGGAGGTGAGCCGCCGGCTGGCCCGCCTGCGCGCCTTCGGCGTGCGGATCGCGATCGACGACTTCGGGACGGGGTACTCGTCGCTGGCCTACCTGCGCACCCTCCCCGTCGACGTGCTGAAGATCGACCGCGGGTTCGTGTCCCGGATCGAGGAGCGTCAGGACCGGGCGCTGTTCCGGGCGGTGGTGGAGCTGGCGCGCAGCATGTACCTGCAGCCGGTCGCCGAGGGCGTCGAGACCACCGGTCAGGCGTCGGTGCTGCGCGAGCTGGACTGCGGGCTGGCCCAGGGGTTCCTGTTCGCCCGCCCGATGCCGGCCGACGCGCTGCCGGCGGTGCTCACGGCCCGGGCGCCGGCCTCCTCCTGACCCACCCGGGCCGGCCGGGCCGCACGTCGGCCGCGTCCGGGGTCACGAGCGCAGCGCGGGTCAGGTGCGGCCCTCGCGCTCCTGGGCGGCCTCCAGGGTCGACGAGTGCGGGACCCAGTCCGCGAGCCGGACCGGGTAGCCCAGCCCCTGCAGCTTCGCGATCACCTCCGGGTCGTCGTCCACCACGATCTCGATCGGGGACTCCCGGGCCAGGCGGGCCAGCTGGCCGGCCTTGAAGTCGCGGGACGGCCGGCGGTCGGTCGACGGGCGCATGAACAACAGCTCGGCGGGCAGCTCGTGGCGGTGCAGCCAGTCCGTCGTCACCGTGCGCAGGTGCTCCGGGCGGCCGGTGAGCCAGACGAGGACGTGGGAGGCGGCGTACTCGCGGGCCAGCGTCACGCCCGTCGCCAGGGCCGGGTCGCGGCCCGCGGCGGCGAAGAAGCGCGACCAGTTCTTCGGGCGGTGGTCGAGGTGGTGCAGGCGGTGGCGGACGTCGGCCACCACGCCGTCGATGTCGAAGACCGCGATCGAGGAGTTCACCCGCACATCCTTCACCACGGTAACCCCGCGCCGCACTGTTCACGCTCGATCGTGCCACCGGGCCGATCACCCCGCGCGGGTTAGCGCAAAGAGGCGTTTTCGCAGGTCAGCGAGGGGTAGGCTTCGCCCCGACGCGGCGTGTCGCGGCAGAGCGACGACGGGGACGGACGGGTGAGACGCCGGCCCCACCGCGCGAGTGAAGGGGGTGTCCGCTTGATGCGGATCGATGGCCTGCGGGCCGCACAAGTGACGAAGGATCACGACCATGTGGCCGCCTGAACACGAGCGCTTCGCGGACCGGACGGCCGCGGGACGCATGCTCGGCACCGCGGTCGCGGCTCACTTGCGGCAGCTCTCGATGGCCTCAAGGCGCCCGACCGGCGAACAGCCGCCGATAGTGCTCGGCCTGCCCCGCGGCGGCGCACCCGTCGGCGTGGCGGTGGCGGAGACCATCGGCGCCGACTTCGACCTGGTGATCTCGCGCAAGATCGGCCTGCCGTGGCAGGCGGATCACGGTGTCGGCGCGATCGCGGAGAACGGGCCGCCGGTCTTCGACCGCAGCGCGCTCGCCGCCGTCGGGCTCAACGCCAGCGATCTCGGTCCCGCGGTACAGCGGGAGCGGGTGGAACTGCGCCGTCGCCAGGAGCGCTACCGCGGGTCGCGACCGGCCCCCGACGTGGCCGGCCGGGTGGTGGTGGTCGTCGACGACGGCCTCGCCACCGGGGTGACCGCGCGGGCGGCGGCGCGCGCCCTGCGGGCGGGCAAGCCCGCCCACCTGGTGTTCGCCGCGCCGGTGTGCGCGGCGGAGTCGGTCGACCTGCTCGCCGCCGACGTCGACGCGGTGATCGACATGCACAGCCCGCGGGAGTTCCACGCGCTCGGGCTCTACTACATCAATTTCGCCCCGCTCACCGACGCCCACGTGGCCGAGCTGTGCATGCGGGCCTGGGGCGCGGCGAAGGTGCCGGCCCCGGTCTGAGGTACTCATTTCGCTCCAACTGCCCGCCCGTGGTGTTTATAACGCCGCGGGCGGGTAGAGCATCACCCCATGAGGGCGGGAGGCCTGCGGGCCAGCATCGAGCGCCGGGGTGACGCGACCGTCGTGCGCCTCGGCGGGGTGCTCGACGTCGACAGCTGCCCGTCGCTGCGTTCCGCCGTGATCGGGTGCCTGGCGACGGAGCCGTCGGTGATCGTGCTGGACGTCGCCGACCTGCGTCACCAGGACGACGTGGCGTTGACGGTACTGCCGGCGCTGGCCCAGCACGCGGCGGCCTGGCCCGGCAGCGCGGTCACCCTGGCGGCCGCTCCCCCGCCGCTGGCCTCGGCCCTGGACCGGATGGCCGTCGTGCGGCTCGTGCCGCTGTTCCCCACCACCGACGCGGCCCTCGCGCACCGGCCCGAGGCCGCCGCGCCCCGCCGCCTCCGGGCGACCCTGCAGCCGATGGTCGACGCCACGGCGGCCGCCCGGCACCTCGTCGACCGCGCCTGCCACCTGTGGGACGTGTCGCACGTCAAGGACCTCGCCGAGCTCGTCGTCACCGAGCTGGTCAGCAACGTGGTGCGGCACGCCCGGACCGAGATGGAGGTCTGCGTGGCGCTGCGCCGGCGGCTGCTGCACGTGGCCGTCCGCGACCACAGCGCGGACCCGCCGCGGCCCGGCGCGACCAACGACTCATTGCGCGAGGACGGTCGCGGACTGCTGGTGATCGACGCGCTCACCGCCGGCTGGGGATATACCCCGGTGCCGGACGGCAAAGTGGTCTGGGCGACCATTCGAATTTAAGGGGAAAAGCTCACCCGCCAGGTCACCCTTTCGCATGGAAATCGGCGACTTCGCCGTGCGTACAGTGATGCGGAAAGCCAATCCGCCCACGTCCGTGACCGCACGCTCAACAGCGAATCGCTTGCCCCGCAATGCGATGGGATAGGGGGGAGTCTCCACCATGGAGACAATGCCCATAGAAAAAGTCCGAAGTGATTCGGTACTTTCACTGGAGACCTGGCGCAATGGCGACGACGAAGTGCTGCGACCCTCGGGAATTCTCGACTACGCGGCCAGCCTCGATCTGCGCGTGGCGCTGTTCGAGCGCCTCGACGCCGGACAGAAACAACTGACCGTCGACCTTTCCCGGCTGCGCCTGCTCGACTGCGCCGCCGCCGACACCCTGCTGCGGGCCCAGTTGGAGGCCCAGGAACGGGGCGGCGCACTGCGCGCCCCCGGCGCCAGCGACCTGGTGCTCGACGTCCTGGAGATCATCGGGGCGGCGAAGCAGCTGCGGGCGTACGACGACCCCCCGCCCGGCTCGCCGCCGGTCGCGGAGTCCGACCCGGACGAGGCGGGCAACGACCCGCCGAGCCAGTGGACGACCGTCAACGAGCTGCTGCGCCAGGCGGCGGCGATGGACCGCGGCGACCCGCGCCGGGGCGCGCTGCGGGAGCGGGCGATCGAGCACAGCCTGCCGCTCGCTGACCGGCTGGCCCGCCGCTTCCACGGCATGGGCGAGTCACCCGCCGACCTGAGCCAGGTGGCCGCCCTCGGGCTGATGAAGGCGATCGACGGCTTCGACCCGGACTACGGCACCGACTTCGGCGGCTACGCGACGCCCACGATCGTCGGGGAGCTCAAGCGGTACTTCCGGGACAAGGGCTGGGGCGTGCACGTGCCGCGCCGCCTGCAGGAGCTGCGGATCGAGATCAACCGGGTCCGCGACACGCTCGGCCAGCGGCTGGGCCGCTCGCCGACGCCCAAGGACGTCGCCGAGCACCTCGGGGTCGACGAGGAGCAGATCCTGGAGGCGCTGGTCGCGTCGTCGGCGTACCGGCCGGTCTCGCTGTTCGCCCCGCTCGGCGGGGACGACGACGCGGGCACGCTCGCCGACGTGCTCGGCGACGACGACCGGGACATCGACGGGGTGGAGTTCCGGCAGGCGATCAAGCCGCTGATCGCCCGGCTGCCGGAGCGCGAGCGCCGGATCCTGTCGCTGCGCTTCTACGGCAACCGCACCCAGGCCCAGATCGCGGCCGACCTGGGCATCTCGCAGATGCACGTGTCCCGGCTGCTGAGCCGCACGCTCGAGGGACTGCGGAGGGCGCTGCTGGACGGCTAGCGGTTGGTTGGGATCTTCGGTCGTGGGGTAGGAGGCACCCCGGTTGCGGGTGCCGCCCCTCGTGCGTGTGCGCCCGCGGTACCGAAGGGGGAAATGTGACTGACCTCCACACCGTGGAGATCGCCGCGGTGCTGCGCCAGCTCACCGCCCGCCTCATCGCCAGCGACGACCTGGACGAGGCTCTGGAGGACCTGGTGGACACCGCCGCGGACCTCGTCGACGGGGCGTCGTGGTGCGCGGTGACCCTGGTGCGGGCCGGCGGCCCGTCGACCGCGGCGGCGTCGACGGGGCTGCCGGAGGGACTGCTCGAGAGCCAGTACGACAGCGGCACCGGGCCCTCGCTGGAGGCCATCCGGGCCCGGGATCTCATCCTGAGCGACGACCTGGCCGTCGACACCCGGTGGCCGAAGTGGCGCGAGCGGGCGCTGGCGGCGGGCGTGCGCGGGGTGCTCACCGTGCCGGTCGACATCGACGAGCAGGTGATCGGGGCGCTGACGGTCTACTCGGCCGCGGCCGGCCGGTTCACCACCGACGTCGGGCTGACCGCGATGCTGGTCGCCGAGCACGCCGGGCTGCTGCTGTCGGCCGTGCTCGACCGGGGCCGCCAGGCGGGGGCCCACGCCCAGCTGCAGGAGGCGCTCGCCGACGGGGAGACGGTGAACCGGGCCGTGGGGATCATGATGGTCCAGCGGGCCTGCTCGGCCGACTCGGCGCTGGAGGTGCTGCGCAGCACGGCGGCGCGGCTGCAGCTGCCGCTCACGACGGTGGCGCAGCGCCTGGTCGAGACCGTGGAGCGGCGCGCCACCGTATAGCGGGACGCCGGTCGACCTACCCCGTGGTAGGTCGACCGGCGTCTGTTCGAGGAGCGGTCAGACGGTCAGGGTCCAGCTGTCGAGGTACCCCGCACCGCCCTTGACGGTGTCGCGCACCCGCAGCTTCCAGGTGCCGTTCTTGTTCTTGGTCGAGACGTTCACGGTGTACACCGCGTTGAGGTTGGCGGCCTTGTCCCGCTTGTTGGCCGCCTTGAGCCGCTTGACGGTGCCGCCCGGCCCGACGAGCTCGACGACCAGGTCGCCGCGCTTCGGGTGGACCACGTGGACCTCGACCCGGGTGGCCCGCGACGCCTTGCCGGCGCAGCCGGTGACGGCGACGACGCTGACGCCCTGGCCACGGTCGCGCACGGCGACGTCGGTGCCGTTGCTCCTGACGTTGCACGGGGGCGCGACGACCGGGGTGACGACCGCAGACTCCGGCACCGGCGTGCCGACGGTGACGAGCAGGCGGTTCGGCGAGCCGGCGCCGGCGTTGGTCACCAGGCCGGTCACCCCGTTGCCGACGATCGCGTCGCGCACCGTGGCCGGGCCGGCCGACGGGTTGTTCGCGAGGTACAGCGCGGCGACCCCGGCGACGTGCGGGCTGGCCATCGAGGTGCCGCTCATGACCGCGGTGGCGGTGTCGGAGGCCTTGCCGGCGCTGGTGATCCCGACGCCGGGGGCGAAGATGTCGAGGCAGGACCCGTAGTTGGAGAACGAGGCCCGGGTGTCCGTCGCGTCGATCGCGCCGACGGTGACGGCTTCCGCGGTACGAGCGGGGGAAACCGTGCAGGCGTCGACGTTGTTGTTGCCCGCGGCCACCACGTAGGTGAGGCCGGAGGCGACGGAGCTGCGCACGGCCTGGTCCAGCAGCGCGCTCGCGCCGCCGCCGAGGCTCATGTTCACGACGGCCGGCTTCTGCGCGTTGGCGGTCACCCAGTCGATGCCGGCGATGATGCCGTCGTAGCTGCCCGAGCCGGCGCAGTCGAGCACGCGGACGGCGACGAGCTGCACCTGCTTGGCGACCCCGTAGGTGCTGCCACCGATGGTGCCGGCGACGTGCGTGCCGTGGCCGTGGCAGTCGCTCGCGTCCGTGTCGTTGTCGACGAAGTCGTAGCCGGACCGGGCCCGCCCGCCGAAGTCGTTGTGCGTCGTCCGGACGCCGGTGTCGAGCACGTAGGCGGTGACGTTCGCGGCGACCGTGGTGTAGGTGTAGGTGCCGCTGAGCGGCCGGGTGGCCTGGTCGATCCGGTCGAGGCCCCACGGCGCCGAGTACTCGGTGTCGGCCAGCCGGACCGTCTTGTCCTGCTGCACGTAGTCGACCAGCGGGCTGGCGGCGAGCCGCCTGGCCTGCCGCTCGGTCAGCTGCGCGGAGAACCCGTTGAGCGACCGGCTGAACGAGCGGCGCACCTTGCCGCCGAACTTCGTGGCGAGCCTGCTGGCGTTCGCCGCGGTGGTGGTGGGGTCGACCCCGTCCTTGAAGACGACGATGTACCGGTCCCGGATCGCCCCCTGCTCACCGGCCCCGAGCACGGTCCCTTCGGCCGGTGCCGCGACGGCCGGCGCCCCGTGCCCCGCCACCCCTCCGGCGACGAGAGCGGCGACGAGCGCGGCACGGAGGGAAACACGCATGAGGCAGACCCCTTCAGCTCCGACGACGTTGGAGCCTCAAGCGTCGGTTCGCTCGGGTGCGCCCTGCGTGCCCGGTGGGTTGCCGGGCGGTTGCTCAGTGGGACAGGCAGTTGATGGTGGCCAGCAGGTTGTTCAGCGGGCGGCCGCTGGTCAGGCCGGTGTCGGCGAGCGACAGCCCGTGCACCGACGTCGCGTGGGACGCGTTCGCGCTGTAGAACACCACCGGGAGGCCGGCCGTGGCCCGGTTGGCCCGCAGGAGGTCGAGGAGCTCGTCCCCGTCCGCCCGGGGCAGGTGCAGGTCGAGCACCGCCACGTCGAACCGTGGGTGCTCGGCGGCCATCGTGAGCGCCTCCTGGGGGCTCGCCGCGGTGATCACGTGGTGGCCGCCGATCTGGAGACGAATGGCCGTCGTCTCCCGGATCTCCGCGTCGTCGTCGATGAGCAGGACTCGCGCCATGGCAGCATGGTTCCCTTCCCGATGGGACCGCAACCTCCCCATCGGTCCGAATCGGCCGGAATTGGCGGGAACCTGAGCGCTACTGGCGCGGGCGGCGCCGGCGCATGACGATGATGGCCACCACGACCGCGACGATCACGACCACTGCGCAGCAGCAGCCGCCGATCAGGCTGCCGCTGGTGCGCGGGCGCCGCTTGGCGACCTCGCCGCCGAGCTCCAGGGTCGAGGCGTCGACGACGGTGGCGAGATAGGCGTGCAACCACGCGAAGACTGCGCTCATCCCGCCACCGTAGCCGGTCGTGTCACGCCCGCAGCCAAGCCGTGGTGTCCGGGGGCAGCGTGCCGTCGGCCGCCAGGTCCGCGCTCGCGAGCAGCACCTCAGCTGCGGGCAGCGGCACCGGCACCGGCCCGAAGTTCGTGATCACCCGGACGCCGCCGTTGCGGAAATCGACCAGATCGTCACCCTCGCCGGACCAGGCGAGGGTGCCGCCGCCGAGGGCGTGCTTGCGGCGCAGCCGGAGGGCCTCGACGTACATGCTCAGGGTCGAGCCGGGGACCTCGCGCTGGGCGTCGGCGGCGAACCGGTCCCAGTCGGCCGGCTGCGGGAGCCACGACGCGGCGCCCGGGCCGAAGCCGTACGACGGGGCCCCGGCCTGCCACGGGACCGGCACGCGGCAGCCGTCGCGACCGCGGACCTCGTGCTTCGAGCGGAACCAGGTCGGGTCCTGGCGGACGTCGTCGGGGAGCGCGGTGTGCTCGGGCAGGCCGAGCTCCTCGCCCTGGTAGAGGTACGCCGAACCGGGCAGCGACAGCATGAGCAGGGTGGCCGCGCGGGCGCGGCGCAGGCCGAGGGCCTCGTCGGGCTGCCGGTCGCCGATCCCGATGCCGCCCTGGGTGGAGTAGCCGGGCTCGAAGCCCAGCCGGCTCGCGTGCCGGACCACGTCGTGGTTGGACAGCACCCAGGTGCAGATCGCGCCGACCGGCTCGACGCCGGCCAGGCTGGACTCGATCGCGGCGCGCTGGTCGGCGGCCGTCCACGGCGCCATGAGGTAGTTGAAGTTGAACGCCTGGTGCATCTCGTCGGGGCGCACGTAGCGGGCCAGCCGCTCGGCCGGCGCCACCCAGGCCTCCCCCACCATCATCCGGTCGCCGGGGTAACCGTCCAGGACGCGGCGCCACGAGCGGTACACCTCGTGCACCCCGTCCTGGTCCCACATCGGCGGGGTGCGGTGCTCGGCGCCCGGGCTGGTGATCGGCACCTGCGCCTCGGTCCACTCGGGCAGGCCGCTCTCCTTGATCAGGCCGTGGGCCACGTCGACGCGGAAGCCGTCGACGCCCCGGTCGAGCCAGAAGCGCAGCACGTCCTCGAACATCGCGCGGACCTCGGCGAGGTCCCAGTTGAGGTCCGGCTGGCTGGTGTCGAACAGGTGGAGATACCACTCGCCGTCGGGCACGCGGGTCCAGGCCGGGCCGCCGAAGACGCTCTGCCACCCATTGGGCGGCAGCTCGCCGTCGACGCCGCCGCCTTTGCGGAAGTGGTACCGGTCGCGCGCCGGACTGCCGGGCTCGGAGGCGAGCGCCTCCTGGAACCAGACATGGTCGCTCGACGTGTGGTTGGGCACCAGGTCGACGACGACCCGCAGGCCGCGCTCCTTGGCCGCGGCGACCAGCGCGTCGAAGTCGGCCAGCGTGCCGAACCGGGGGTCGACGTCGCGGTAGTCCGCGACGTCGTACCCGGCGTCGTGCTGCGGAGACGGGTAGAACGGCGACATCCAGAGGGCGTCGACGCCCAGTTCGACCAGGTGGTCGAGGCGCGACGTGATGCCGCGCAGGTCGCCGAGGCCGTCACCGTCCGCGTCGGCGAACGACCGCGGATAGACCTGATAGATCACGGCATCGCGCCACCAGACCAGCTGACTCACCCCTTGACTCCACCGGCCAGCAGGCCGCGTACGAAATACCGTTGCAGGGACAGGAACACGATCAGCGGGATGACCATCGACACGAACGCGCCGGAGGTCAGCCGCTGCCAGTCGTTGCCCCGGGTGCCGGCCAGCTCGGCCAGCCGGACGGTCAGCGGCCGCGAGTCCACACCCTGGGTGAAGACGAGGGCCACCAGAAGATCATTCCAGATCCACAGGAACTGGAAGATGGTGAGTGACGCGAGCGCCGGCGCGATGAGCGGCAGGACGATCCGCCGGAACGTCATCGCCGGGCCCGCGCCGTCGACCCGGGCCGCCTCGAAGAGGTCCTTCGGCAGCTCGGACATGAAGTTGTGCAGCAGGAACACGCCGAGCGGGAGGCCGAAGCAGGTGTGGGCGAACCACACCGCGAAGAACCCGCCACCCAGGTCGGTGAAGCCGCTGAGCAGCTTCAGCATCGGGATGAGCGCCATCTGGATCGGCACGATCTGCAGGGCGAACACGCCGATGAAGATCCAGTCCCGGCCGCGGAAGTTCAGCCAGGACAGGGCGTAGGCGGCCATCGCGGCCAGGCTGACCGAGAACAGCACCGCCGGCACGGTGATGACGAGCGAGTTGATGAAGTAGCTCGCCAGCTGGCCGGACGTTGCGGACGTGCCGAAGACCACCTCGTTGTAGTTCTCGAGGGTCAGCGAGGGGTTCTTGAAGAACGTCCACCAGCCGGTGGTCTTGATGTCGTTCTCGGGCCGCAGCGACGACACGAACAGGCCGAACGTCGGGATGGTCCACACGATCGCGATGATGATCGAGACGACGCTGGCCACCCGCGTGTTGAGTTTGCGCCGCACCCGGCTGGCCATGGTGCTCTGCTCGGGCCGGTCGAGCGGGCCGGCCTCGGGAGCGTCGGTGCTGACGGTGCTGCTCATCGGATCTCCGTTCGGTGCCGCAGCTGACGGACCTGGAAGATGACGATCGGGATGACGAGGATGAACAGCAGCACCGCGAGGGCGGAGCCGTGGCCGTTCTCGTACGCCCGGAAGGCCTGGTTGTACATCTCCAGGGCGAGCACGCTGCTCTTGAACTGGCCGCCCGTCGACGTCCGGACGATGTCGAAGACCTTGAGGGTCGCGATGGTGATGGTCACGACGACGACCACCACGGCCGGCCGGATGGACGGCATGGTCACCCGCCAGAACATCTGCCACGGGTTGGCGCCGTCGAGCCGGGCCGCCTCGACGATCTCGCCCGGGATGGCCTTGATCGCGGCAGAGAGGATGACCATCGCGAAGCCGGCCTGGATCCAGATCAGCATGATGATCATGTAGAACGTGTTGCTCGGCGAGTTGCTCAGGAACTGCTGCGGCTCCAGGCCCACCCAGACCAGGATCTGGTTGAGCAGGCCGATCTGCTCCTGGTCGGCCTCACGGAAGGCGTAGATGAACTTCCAGATGATGGCGGCGCCGACCAGTGAGATCGCCATCGGCATGAAGATCAGCGACTTGGCGATGCCCTCGCCGCGGGCCTTGTCCACCAGCACCGCGTAGATCAGGCCGAACGC
Source organism: Dactylosporangium sucinum (assembly GCF_014647515.1). Classification (GTDB taxonomy): domain Bacteria; phylum Actinomycetota; class Actinomycetes; order Mycobacteriales; family Micromonosporaceae; genus Dactylosporangium; species Dactylosporangium sucinum. The sequence goes on from NZ_BMPI01000013.1 coordinate 42,493, forward strand.
GGTGGACAGCAGCGGCACGCAGACGACCCAGATCAGGGTGTTGCGCAGCATGAGCAGCGTGTCGTCGTTGGTGAAGATCCACTTGTAGTTGTCGATGCCGACGAACTCTTGGCTGCTGGCGTCGAAGAACGACAGGTACACCGTGCGGACCAGCGGGTAGACCAGGCCCGCACCGAGCAGGACGAGCGCCGGGCCGAGGAACCCGGCCATCTGCAGCCGCTCCTTGCCCTTCCCCCATCTGGGCAGGATGTCGAGCACGAACAACAACGCGCCGACCACGACGATGAACCCACCCATGTAGGCGAGCGCAGGCCAGATCTTGGCGACGTCTTCGGAGAAGTCGTATTCCATGGGGTGTCCTCCGACCAGCCGGGTCCGGCGCCGTCGTGCGTGGCGCCGGACCCGGACCTCAGTTCGCTACTTGGGCCAGGTGCTTTCGATGTAGTCCAGCGTGGCCTTGGTGTCCTTCGTGCCGTTGATCCAGTCGGTCATGCCGGTCCAGAAGGACTTCGAGCCGACCGCGGCGGGCATGAGGTCGGAGCCGTCGAACCGGGCCACGGTGGCCTGGTCCTGCAGGATCGTCACCGACAGCTTGTCGATCGTGCCGGTCACGTTGCTGGTGTCCAGGCCCTTGTTGGCCGAGATCCAGTCGCCCAGCTTGGCCTTGCTGTTCGCCCACTCGGCCGAGGCCAGGTAGGTCTGCACCTTGACGACCTCGTCGCGGTCCGAGAAGGCCGAGACGAACTCGCCGCCCACGAGGACCGGCTTGCCCTTGGCCGGGTCCAGCGCCGGGAAGTAGAACGCGAAGACGTCGCCGTCCTCAGCGACCTTCGTGCCCTTCTGCCACTGGTTGGAGTAGAAGTTCGCCTGGCGGTGCAGGCCGCACTTCTTGTCCTTGACCGGGAGGCCACCCTCCTGGAACGAGGTGGTGACGATGGTCTTGGGGTTGCCGACGTACTTCGGGTTCTTGAGGATCGACGCGGTGCGCTCGGCGGCCGAGAAGATCTTCGGGTCGTTGAACGGGATCTCGTGGTTGACCCACTTGTCGTAGGTCTCCGGACCCTGGTCGCGCAGGACGATGTCCTCGATCCAGTCGGTGGCCGGCCAGCCGGTGGCGTCACCGGACTCGATGCCCGCACACCACGCCTGGATGCCGCTCGCGGCGATGTCGTCGCTGAGCTTGATCATCTCGTCCCAGGTGTTCGGGACCTTCCAGCCCTTCTCCTTGAAGAGCGACGGCGAGTACCACACCAGCGACTTGACGTTCGCGCCCATGGGCACGCCGTAGACCTTGCCGTCGACCGTGGCGTACTTCGCCCAGTCCTTCGACCAGTTCTTGTCGAGGTTGGCCTTGACCGGCGCCGGCAGCTCCTTGAGCTTCTTGCTCTTCACGAAGGAGGCAAGCAGACCGGGCTGCGGGAAGACCGCGATGTCCGGCGGCTGGCCACCGTCGGCGCGCACCTTCACCTGGGTCTCGAACTCGCCCGAGCCCTCGTAGTTGATCTTGATGTTGGTGCAGTCCTCGAACTGCTTCCAGGACTGGGTCAGCTTGTCGGCCTCGGCGTCGCGAATGGTCGCGTAGATCGAGACTTCTTTCTTCTTGTCGACCTTGTATTGCGCGTAAGGCGCGCACTCGGGCTTGTCGGCGTTGCTGGAGCCGGAGTCGCTGTCACTGCCGCAAGCGGCTGCCGCGAGGGCCAGACTGGCCACACCGGCGAGCGCGAACGCCCGACGCCGCCACGAGGGGACGGCCATGGTTAGCCTCCTTTGGGCTTACCCGGTCCGGGCGGCTGGCCGCCCGCGTACCGGTGTGCTGTGTTCCTCGGATGTAAGCGTTTGCAGGGGAGGTTTGTCGAGCCCCTTGGCCGCATTCATCGATAACGAGTGAGTAACACGCCGGACATATTGCTGGAGGGCGCTGTGTTGCTAGCCTCGCCCTGTGGCCGACCCTTCCGTGCCCGTGAGCATGGAGGACGTGGCTCGGCTGGCCGGCGTCTCGACGGCCACCGTGTCACGCACCCTCCGCGGGCTGCCCAACGTCTCGGAGGAGACGCGCGGCCGCGTCCTGCAGGCGGCCGAGTCGCTGTCGTACGTCGTCTCGCCGATCGCGTCCCGCCTGGCGAGCGGGCGCACCCACACGGTCGGCGTGATCGTCCCGTACGCGTCCCGCTGGTTCTTCGGCCAGATCGTCGCCGGCGCCGAGTCGGTGCTGCGCGAGCACTCGCTCGACCTCCTGCTGTACAACCTGGGCGACATCCCCGCCCGGCAGCGCTTCTTCGGCCAGCTGCCGCTGCGCCGCCGGGTCGACGCGGTCCTCACCGTCGCGATGCAGTTCGCCGACGCCGAGTTGTCGGCCATGCGCAGCCTGGGCGTGCCGATCGTCGCCGTCGGCCACCACGTGCCCGGCGCCGGCTGCGTGCGCATCGACGACGTCGCCGCCGCCTCGACCGCGGTGCAGCACCTGCTCGGGCTGGGCCACCGGCGCATCGGCATGATCTCGACGTACAACGACCAGAGCATGTTCCTGCCCGTCGCCCACGCTCGTCGGCGCGCGTATGTGGAGACCCTGGCGGCCGCCGGCATCCCCTTCCGCGACGAACTGGTCATGTCCGTCCCCCACGGCCTGGACGGCGGCGAGCAGGCGATGCGCCGCCTGCTGACGCTCGCGGACCCGCCGACCGCGGTCTTCGCCGAATCGGACGAACTCGCCTTCGGCGCGCTGAGCGCCCTTCGCCGCACCGGACGTCACGTATCGGTCATCGGCTTCGACGACCACGAGCTGAGCGCATTGCTGGACCTGACCACGGTCCGCCAGCGCGTCTTCGAGCAGGGCGTGCTGGCCGCCGGCATGCTCCGCCGCGCGACGACCACCAGCGACTGGGCGCCGGAGGAGCTGCTCATGCCCACGACGCTGGTACTTCGCGCCTCCACCTGGCCGGTTGCGGTTAGGACGCCGAGCGCCGGGTAGGTCGCCGCCGCCAGTTTGGAAGTGCATTCCGGTACCCGGGGGTGTGCCATGACAGCGGAAATGCCGAACCCACCCGTGACGTGGGACCAGCCCGACGAAGAGCTTGACGAGCTGGTCGGTCCAGACGCCGACATGATGATGGAGGACGACCCCGACCAGGCTCCGCAGACGGACTTCTTCTGGGAGGACGACGAGGAGTAGACACGCACGCCGGAGGGGCGGGGGTATCTCGTTGGTGGGGCACGCGGGGGGCGTGCTAGGGTTACCTCCGTTCAGCCGGGCGCCGCTAGCTCAACTGGCAGAGCAGCAGACTCTTAATCTGCGGGTTGTAGGTTCAAGTCCTACGCGGCGTACAATTCTTGACCAGGGCGTTTACCGATTAGGTATACGCCCTGGTCGATTTCTAAGGTCTTCCGACAGCAACGGCGACAGCAACACGCTTAGTCATCGCCGTGCTCCCCCGCCCCCAGGGCGTCATCCATCCGCCCGGCCGCCTCATCCTGCATCGCGGGCAAGACGTGACCGTACGTGTTCATCGTCACAGCGATCTGCGAGTGGCCGAGAATGTCCATCACCACCCGGGGCGACACACCGCCTAGCAGGAGCAGCGTGGCGCAGGTGTGCCGAAGGTCGTGGAACCGGATCGGACGGACCCCGGCGCGCTTGATCAGACGTTCGAACGTGGTCGTCAGGTTGCGTGCCTCCACATGTCGCCCCGCCGCAGTGGTGAACACGAGGCCGGTTTCCTGCCAGTCGGCACCGGCCGCCTCCCGTTCCTCCCGCTGGACCGCCCGCTGCCAGGTGAGCGCCTCGACCACGAGCATCGGCATGGTGACCGAGCGACGCGACGACCGCGACTTGGGCGGCCCGTAGACGACGCCCACTCCCCGGACCCTCTGCAACGTCTGCGCCACCCGTAGCTGACGCCTGGTCAGGTCGACGTCCGCCCAGCGCAGCCCGAGCAGTTCGCTCTTGCGCAGCCCGAGCCCGAGTGCCACAGCGAACAGCCCGTACCAGCGGTGATCGCGAGCTGCGGCGAGAAACGCCCGAGCTTCGGCGTCTGTCCACGGCTGGATCGCCTCCCGTTCGGGCGCGGGGACCTGGACGAGGCGAGCGACGTTGCGGCTCACCACTTCCTCCCGCATCGCATGGGCGAGCATCGTCCGCAGCACGGCATGGACGTGCTGCACGGTGCGTGCCGATACGGTCGGACGATCGTCGTCGGGCTGTCCCTTGCGGCCGGGCCGCTTGGTCGCTGCGACTCTGGCCAGCATCAGCCGGACTTCCTGTGGCGACAGTCGTACGAGCCGCTTCTTGCCGATGACCGGGATGACGTACCGCTCGATGATCGAGCGGTAGACGATGAGCGTCCGGGGCCGAAGTCGCGCCTTCGCCACCTGATCGAGCCAATAGGTGGCGTACGCACCGACCGTCCAGCCGGTGGCCTCCGCTGGCAGCCCTCGGTTTGAGCGTTCCTTCATCGCCGTGAGCGCCCGCTCGACCTCTTCTGCGCTCGATCCGTAGACCGGGAAGCGCTTGTAGGTGCCGTCAGCGGTCAGGACGTACGCGGCGCCGACCCAGCGACCGTCCGATTTCCGCTGGTAGATCGAACCCTGGCCGTTGCCGCGCTTCCTGCCTCGCTTCGCCGCCGGCTTCTTGCCGGGACTGGAGGTCGGCTCATCGGGCGGTTCTGCCAACGGCAGCGCCACAACGGTGCCCATCAGGCCGCCTCCTCTTCCAGGACGGTCACAAGGGCATCGACCGCGCCGACCGGTATGAGCCGACGTGCGCCGATCTTCACGGAGCGCAGTTGCCGCGACCGGATCAGGTTGTAGAGCATCCACTTACTGACCCTCAGCCGCGCCGCTGCCTCCGGCACTGTGAGGAGCTTGCTGGTGTCCATCTCACTTCCTTCGCCACGCGTTCGGACACCGCGTTGACACGTACGTGTCAGGCGGCGATGGGTGCTGCGTTGGTGGTCGACTGGCGTTGGTCGGCCAGGACCTCGCGGGCGGTGTCGGCTCGTTCGCGGGCCAGCCCTGCGGCGGTGTTGGCGAGGAGTGCGTCGCCGGTGGTGATCCAGCCGGTGGCTTCGTAGCCGAGTTGGTAGAGGATGAGTTCGGCTTGGTCGTCGGTCCAGAGGTGGGGGTAGCCGCCGGTGCGGCGCCAGATGGTGCGTTGGAGGCGGATGTGGCCGAGGGTGGCGGAGAAGCCGCGGCTCTTGGTGGCGATGTGGCCGCCGTAGCCGTATTGGTGGGCGTAGCGGCGTAGCCGCCACCAGTCGGGGTGTTCGCCGAGGTCCCAGCAGGCGCGGATGAGGCGGCCGACGTGGGTGGTGGGGTCGCCGTAGAGGTCGACGGTGAGGTCGTCGACGCGGCGCAGGGCGAGGCCGGTGACCTCGGTGCTTTTGGTGACGTATTTGGCGATGTAGCCCGCCATCTGGGTGAGGGTCATCTGCTCGCCGGGGGTGTTGACGTGTTTGATGTCGAGGCCCTTGTCGCCCCAGCCGATCCGCCAGCCTTCGCCGTTGTTGGCGGGGTGGGGTGCGGAGGTGTAGGCGGTGGTGGCGAACGCTTCGCGGACCACTCCGGCGAACATGTCGCGGGTGATCTGCGGCGGCGGGGGGACGATGGCGTCGGGGCAGTCGGGGTCGTAGCCGTCGAGGCGGATCAGAGCGTGGTAGTGGATGACGCCCCGGACCTGGAATTCGTAGACCTTGAGGTAGCGGCGGCGCAGGTCGACGCCGTGGGCTTTGCCGAGGCGTTGCAGGAGCCGGTCTGCCTGTTGGATGGTGCGCCGCCACAGTTCGGGCGCCTCGTGGTTCCACACGACCTGGGCGCGGTGGTCGTAGCAGTCCAGGCACAGCGGTTGACCGAGGCTGCTGTCGCTGGCCTTGTGCCGTTCGGTGCAGCGCATCTGGATGCCGTGGGGGCAGGTGCGGCCGAATGGCCGGCACCGTTGGGGGCGGCAGGTGCAGCCGTCCTTGCGGCGGCAGTCGGCGGCGTGGACCTGGACCACGCGGTGATGCACCGGCCCGAACGAGGGCGCGGTGGCGGTGACGAACAGGGCGATGTGCTCACCGAGGGGTGGCATCCCCCACCGCTCGCCCTGCAGTCCGGCTTTGACGAGGTGGTAGGCGTCGCGTCGGTACACCTCGGCGCAGGAGGGGCACACCGAGGTACGGCGGTTGCCGCACGGGGTGTAGATGGCGCCGTCGGGCATGTCGCCCGTGTCGTACGTGGCGACGCGTTCCCCGGCCTTGTCGTTGACGTGGATCTGCCCGGCCAGCCGGATCGGTCGGCGGCACGCTGCGGCGCCCCGGATGTGGTGCAGCCAGTCGGGGTACTCGTCGCTAGCCGCGCGCTCGAGCGCCGTCGCCCGGGTCAGTGCGCTGTGGCCGTGCACAGTGCCATCGCCTGTGTTGCCGGTGGCGGGGTTGGGTGCCGGTCGGGGAGACGGCACGGCCCAGGGCCAGTACTCGTCGGCGGTGTTCGTGGTCATCGTTTGCACCTCCTGTCGGTAACGGTGTGTGGATGGCCGGCGGCTGGTGTTTGTCGACGGAGCGTGATTGCGGCTGCGGCGGAGGCTCCCGTGCCCGGAACCCTGGTGAGGGGGTTCCGGGGACGAGAGGAAGCGCCGAGACGCTTGCTTGGGTTAGTGGTTGGCGGTCACCGGTGCGCCGTTGTGGGCGTGGGTGATCGCGGGCTGGTCGGTGAGGTAGGTCAGCAGGTCGCGGGCGACGGTCGTGGGGACCTTCATCCGTACGGCGAGCTGGTTTTGTGTGATCGGTTCGCCGGTCGCTTGCCGGTGGGCCGTGGCGATGACCCGTGCTCCGGGCAGCAGGTCGCGCACGTCGGGTTCCTCGATCGGCCGGGCAGGCAGCGCGGGCGTGGTGGCCGGGGCCGTCTGCGGGCTGGTGTCGTGCTGCGGCGGCTGGACCGCGCCGGGCGTGGCTTCGGTGCTGTCGGTGCTGGTGTGCTCCGGAACATCGGGTGTCGTGAGGGCAGCCGTGGGAGGGCTGGCAACCGGGAGAACCGTCGCGGGGGCAGTGTCGTGAATGGACGGTGCCGGGGCGATGGTGTCCGGTGCAGGGGCCAGCGGTTCGTGGGACGGCTTGGAGACGGAGAACACGAGCTTGGACAGGGCGAAGAACGCCAGGGCGGGCAGTGCCGAGACGAGCCAGCCGAAGACGGTCGGGACCGCGACCGCGAGCTGCGCGGTGAGCGAGAAGCCGACAGCGACGACGAGCAGGAACATCGGGTAGCCGATCGACGCGCCGGTTTTGCGGCGGCGGGCGATCACGATCAGCGCGGCCGTGGGGATGAGTTCGGTGATGACCGCGTTGGCCCAGCCGATCCAGTCGGCGGTATCGGCCGGGCTGTTGTCGATCGTCCAGTCGTGGACGTGGGTGAACGAGGCCGCACCGGCCATGACGCCGACGAGCAGCACGATGACGACGAGAATGCCGTCAGTGAGCCGTTCGGTGCCGCGCTTGGCGGCGGGCCGGGCAGTGGTGTGGTTGGTGGTCATGGCGTCACCGCACTGGTGACGCTGGCGGCCTGGTCGTCGGCGCCGAGCGCGTGGAGGCGGGCGGCGATGACCTGTAGGTCGGCCTCGATGGCGTGCACCCGCTCGATGACCTCTTCGGTCGCGGACTCGATGCCCCAGGCGATCAGGATGCTGTTCGCGCTGGTGACTTTGGCCTGCTCAGTGCGGAGCCCATCGATGGTGAGGGCGATGCGCCGGATCTCGTCGGCGTTGGTGCGGTAGGGGTTCATCAGAAGCCCTCCCCGATCCGGATGAGGACGATGACGCCCGTGCAGGCCGGGCAGAAGATTGCGTGGTAGCCGCGAGCGGCCATGAGGTCGGCGAACTGCGGCATGCAGTCGGCGTCGGTCGGGAACACGGCCCCGCCGCACGAGTCGCAGTGCGGCTGTGTCGGGCAGAACTGCATGACCGGTCCGAGGACCGGGTCGATCCCGCAGGGCGCGAAGCCCTCGATGCACAGCGGGCAGTCGTGTTCGACGCTGACGGTCGCCATCACGCACCACCGGTGGTGGCGTTGGCCTGCTCCGTCATGCGGCGCAGCCCGATCGTGATGAGGTCGTTGACGATTGTGCGGACCTGGTCCTTGCCGATCTCGTCGGCGAGCAGGTTGAGCACTGCGACGGCCATGTCACCGTTGCGGGCGCCGAGCGCGGCGGCCAGCGCCGAGAACAGCGTTTTGACGTAGTCGATGTTCGGCGTCTTGTCAGCAGAGGGGTTCAGGTTCGTCATGCGGCACCTCCAGTGGTGTCGTTGGCCGGGGTGGCGAGCGCGTCGGTGAGCATCTGCCGGTGGGCGGGGAAGACTTCGCCGTCGTAGAAGGTGTGCAGGGCGGCCATGAGGTCGTCGTAGGTGTTGGCGGGCAGCCATTCGGCTGCGGCAGCGTCGTCGTTGCCGTTGACGGGAGGGAACTCCCACAAGGCGTCGTAGGTGCCGAGGTTGACCGTCGCGAGGACGGTGACCATCCACGCCTCGTCGCTGGCGCGGGGGTCCGGAACGTATCGGGGTGCCGAGATCTGCCAGTCGGCGTCGTCGGTGAGTTGGAGGCCGGTCTCTTCCCGCAGTTCGCGGCGTGCGGCGTCGGCGGGGTTTTCGCCGGGGTCGACGTGGCCGCCGGGCAGTGCCCAGCCGTGGCCGTCGCTGCGTTCGATGAGGACGATCCAGCGCATGCCGGTGCTGTCCTTGGCGGTCACGAGCGCGTCAGCGGCGAGGGCTTCGCCCCAGTGGCCCAGCTCGTTACGGCCGTAGCGGATGCCGGTCTGCTCGCACGGGTTGACCGGGCGGCCGTCGATGACCTGGAAGGGGATGGCGGCCGAAGCCTGCCGGGTGACCCAGTCGATGCGGGTCGGGTCGGTTTCGGGGTCGGCCCAGCCCTGTTCGACGCCGATGGTGAACACGTCGGGGTGGGTGTACTCGCGGTCAGTGGGGTTCATGAGGCACCTCCGGGTGCGCAGTCGAGGCACTCGCCGAGCGAGCGGGGGATGACGTAGGGCTTGATCTGGCCGCAGGTGGTGCAGGTGCGGCGCACGCGCATGGCCTTGTCGAGCGCTTCGCGCTGGGCCGGGGTGGCTTCCCGCTTCGGGAGTGCGCGGTCGATGCGGTAGAGGTAGGCGCGGCGCTTGCCGCGTCGCCACAGGATTTGCGCGGCGATGTCCTGCCCGCCGGGCCGTAGCCCTTGGGCGCGCAGTTGCCGGATGGTGGCGAGCCCGTCGGGGGCGAACTTGAACGGGTAGGTCGGCAGCCCGTATTTGGCGCCGGTCGGGTCGTAGAAGACCATCAGGTCATCGCCTTCCGTTTCGGCACCGTCGCCGGTGTCGTCGTCCTGGTCCTCGTGGTCGTTGCCGCCGGTGGCGGTGCCGGGGATCGGGTTCGCGGCGGTGTATTCGTCGCGGTCGGTGTCCTCGGGCAGGAACCAGGCAGTGCAGAGCGGGCAGAAGATGCCGCCGGCGTCGAACACGGCCACGCTGACGCGCAGCTTGCGGGGGCATTCGCACTCGCAGGAGACGCCGTTGTTGTTGTTCGTGCGGGTCTTGCCCTCACTGGGTTCGTCCGGGTGCCGGTACGTGCTGCGCAGTGCAGCACCGAGCGGGCCGATGACCGGCGCGTAGCGTTGCCGGGCGATGTCGGTCAGGGTGCACGGGGAGAAGCCGAGCTTGTCGTCTTTCTCGGTCGTCATGCCAAGCTCGGCGGCGAGTTTCGCGAACTGCTTGTTGTGCCAGCGCCCCTGACGGGACGTGTCCTGAATGCCACGCGTGAACGCGAGGCCGTGAGCCGCCTCGTGCAGCAGGGTGGTGAACACCTTGGCTGGGTCGCGGGACAGGCCCTCACCGGACACCATCACCTCGGGCAGCCGGTCGGTACCGGACTGCCAGCGGTGCGAGTCGAAGTGGCCGTAGGTGAGACGCTGGTTCGCCTTCTTCGGCGAGCCGTCCCCAACCACGAGCACCACAGCGGGCACCTCAGGGTGCTGACGGCGAATCGCCGCCCACGCGCCCTCCAAAGCGGCAACGAGCGTCGCAGCGGAGAACCCGGCATCAGGCGACCCGGCAGGATCGGCAGGAGTTGACACGTACGTGTCAGCCGGGGTCCGGAAGAGCGGCTCGACGGTCATGCGGCACCGCCGGTGCTGAGGACTTCCTCGTCGCCGGTGTAGTTGTCCCAGCACCGCTCCATCGCGTCATCGGGGCAGTACTCGTCCGGACCACAGGTCCGGCAGCCATAGCCGAGCGGCACCACGGTATGGGTGTCCTCCACAGGCTCGTCTCCCAGACCAGCGAAGTCGGGCTCGTTCTCCACGTCGAGCCGCCAGTCGGCGACGTCGGCGTCCGTCCACTCGGACGGGTGCTTGGTGGAGATGGCGACCGCGGCCGCAAGGCGGGCCTGTTGCTGGTCCCAGTCGTCGGCGGCGTCGTTGAGCGCCGTGATGACGTCGTCGCGGGTGCGGGTGGGGTCGTCCTGCCAGGCGAAGAGCAGGTCACCCGGGGCGATGATGTGCTGCGCCGGGATGAAGGCGCGGCGCAGACCGAGGTGGTCCTCAACAGCGTCGAGGGCGGCCAGCCACAGGTGGTATGCCTCGCCGTCGAGCAGCGGGGCGTTGGCCACGTCGAAGACGTCGACGCGGTGGCCGTAGACAGCCATGATGAGAGCGCCGTCAGCCGACGCGGCCGGGAAGATGTCTTCGGTGGCGAAGAACCGGCCCTGATGCCAGCCGTGACGCTGGAGGTAGAGGGCGGCGCCACGCAGGCAGTCAGACGGCGTGACACCGTCGAGCGTGGTCGCGTCAGCGGCCTCGGTGGGCTCGCTGGCCAGGATTTGGGTAGGGTGCATGAACGCCACGTCCTTTCGTGGGCGGTGGTGGGGTCGGCGGGACCGGTTCGCTTTCCTAGGGCTTGTGCCGGTTCCGTCGACTGCCTATGTGGTTGTGCAGTGGTGCCGTGAGCGTCAGGCCGCGCGGCGGCCGATGTGCCGGAAGTAGCGCAGCAGGTGATACAGCTCGGTCAGCGCTGTGTGTAGTTGCCGCCGGGCGGCGGGTTCCTCGCTGGCGAGGGGGACGTTGAGCCGGATCTCGGCGTATTGGCGGCCGTCCGCGGTCTGTGCGCGGGTCATGACGAGGCTGCCGAGGCCGGGGTGGTTGGCCCGGTACGGCTCGCTGCGGTGCTCGGTGGCGCCGCAGGAGTGGTTGCGTGCACACCACGTGGTGTGCTGCCGGGCCATGGCACGGGTGTTCATGACGCCTCCTTGAGCCGTTCCTTGTGGCGCTGCCGCAGGAGCACGGCGTAGTCGGCCAGGCGGATGATGTCGGTGTCGGTGAGGTAGGCCGCCTTGACCAGTTGCGGGATGCCGCCCTCAGCGATGAGGAACCCGGCGCCCTGGTTGGACGGGTCGACGGTGTTGGACGAGTAGCCGCGAGCGGCCCAGCCGTGCCCGAGCACGATGTCCGATGACACGTCGGTGGTGCATCGGCCGGCAAACCGCCAGGCGAACAGATCCCGCAGGCTGGTCGGGATGATGTCGGAGGAGGGTCGTTGCGTCGCCGCAGCGACGATGATGCCGACCGCCCGGCCGCGCGAGACGATGTCGCGGACCAGCGCGGAGAACAACTCCCGTTGCTCTTTCGTGCCGAGCGTTGCGGAGAACAACGCGATTTCATCGATCGCGGCGAGGATCTGGCCGAACTGGTCGTCGCGGCCGATCTTCCGCCGCCGGTGGGACAGCAGGTAGCCGTATCGGTTGTCCATCACCGTTTGCAGCCGTTGCAGCGTGCGGATGGCGAGGTCGATGTCAGGGCCGACGAACACGTCGGCGGCGTCACGCCACAGGCCGAGTTCGACCTGTTTGCCGTCGAGCAGGCACAGCCGCACATCCGGCGACAACGCCGCGTGCCCGACGATCGTGTTGAGCAGGCTCGACTTACCCGCGCCCGGTTCGCCACCGATCAGGATGTTGCGGAAGATCATCGGCAGGTGGACCGGTTGACCGAACTCGTCGATGCCCAGAAAGATCGGGTCGAAGATTGACAGTGTGCGCCCGCTCGAACCCTCGTCCGACACGCGCGCCGTGAAGAGGTTCATCGGGTCTCCTAGGGAGAAAGACGCGCGGGCGAAGGCGTCCACGGTGGACATGACGCCCGCGCTGTCCATCAGGCGTAGTCGGAGTTGTCAGACCCGGAGAAGACCGGGCTGTCCGGCGAAGAGGTACCGCGCGGCTTGCGCGTGCCGGGGGTCTTGACGGTGGCCGGAATGTCCGGCACGTCGTCCAGATCGAGGCCGACCGGCGGGGTCGCCGGTGACGTCGGTGCGTTGCCTTCGAAGTCGTCGGGCAGGTAGTCCGGCAACGGCGAGGCGATCGTGTCGGCTAGGGGTTCGCGGCGGGTGATGTCGAAGCGCACGAGCGCGGCGTAGCGAGACGACGCGCGAGCGACCCGGACCTCACTGGCCCAGCACTCGACCGCGAGGATCTGGACCTGGCCCTCGTCCTCGAACGTCTTGAGCGACAGGCCACCACGCAGCCACACCCACACCCGCTCACCAGCCGGTGTCGGCCTGGCCCACAGGATCAGCGGGAACGACTCCCGGCCCCTCGTCTTCACGAACGCCGAGAAGCAGACCCGCAGCCGGTGACGGACCACCAGGCACCACCACCAGCCGATCACTGCCCGGCGCAGCGGACCGACAGCCGCGGGAACCCCCACGACCACGCCCACCACGAGCAGCGACACGACCAGGTTCGCGGCGTCCATCAACGTGGTCCAGCCCCACAGCAGCAGACCGGACACGCCGATCTCCGGCAGCCAGTGCCAGAACACCCGCAGCACCGGCCAGGCGACGATCAGCGCGAACGCGACCGCGCCACACACGGCGCCGATGAGCGCGCCGAGCAGGAACCCGGCGATGGGCGGCAGGTACGACGAGGCGATCACACCGGCCAGCAGACCGACGACACCCGTCACCACCCAGAACGCGATGATGGCCCGACGCCGATACGTCCGGGCAACCGGAGCCTCAATGATCGTGATGTCGTTACGCCCGCCGAACATGCGGGACAGTGGCCGGCCAGACTGCCGACCCGTAGACTTGGACATGACAGGTCCTCCCTTGAGCAAGGGCAGAGGGCTTGTTGCAGGAGAGGGACCCGGGGTCGCAGCAGACGCCAATCAACTGGCGACCCCTGGTCCACTCGACGAAGTGTTGACACCTACGTGTCAACCGAGCGCCGTTACGCGGACGGCACCAGCGACTTGAGCGAGTCGGCGCGGAACGCGACACCCGAGCGCAGCTTGCCGTCGTCCAGGTTCGACCACGGCAGCGCGACCAGGGCCACCGGCAGCACCGTCTGACCAACCGACACCTGCGGCCGGTCCTCCGACACCACCGTCACGTTCAGCACCTCCGCGCCGTTCTCATCGAGGGCCATCATCTGAACCGACCACATCGGCAGGTTCGACGACCGCTCGAACCGCTGCTGCCGCTTCTGGTCCAGCTTCGGCTCCGGGTTCTTCGTCACCGTGAACTGCACGGCATCCGTGTTCACCAACAGACGCATGGCGTCCTCCCCTGATCTGCGGCCCGCAGGCCAGCCGGTGGCGACGGTCGCCACCAAGTTTGTGAGTTTGCATACGAACTCACGAATCGAAGATACGACATCTAGGGAGGCGCCACAAGAGGTTTGCGTACAAACCTGCGAGGATGGAGGGCATGGAACCACGTCCGACCGCCGTGCAGCCGCCGATCAGCCTGCGGATCGCCGACGACATTCGCATGCAAATCGAGCGCGGAGACCTGACTCCGGGCGACTCGCTACCGACGCTCGCCGACCTGTGCGAGCGCTGGAACTGCTCGATGAGCGCGGCCCGAGGTGCGGTCAACCTCTTGAAGGCCCAGGGACTCATCACCGCCGGACGAGGCAAGGCCCCGACAGTTCGCATACCGCCCCGAAAGGTCGTCCGGTCCTCCGAGCGCCACCAGGTGGAGAAGGACCTCGCGTTGCTCAGCGAAGCCGAACGCGCGAGCCTCGGCGAGGCCGAGACCAACCTCAACATGTCCATCGCTGACCAGCAGTTCAGCTCGCGATACGACGTCGTTCCTGCCGGTACGGAACTCGCAAGAGTCTTCGGTATCGAGCCGACCGACAACGTACTCCGCCGTCGTTACGACGCGGTGGACCGCAGGACGGGCCTCTACCTCTCGTACAGCGTTGCCTACATCCCGGCAGCGCTGATTGCCAGCAATCCGGCCCTGTTCGACGAGAACAACGAACCGTGGCCCGGCGGCACCCAGCACCAGTTGTCGACGGTCGGCGTCGAAATCATGTCCATGGTCGACGAGGTGACCGCGCGCATGCCCACCACGGTCGAAGTGCAGATGTGGGGACTACCTGACGGCGTGCCCCTGATCTTCTGCCGTCGCATCTCACTAGATGCCACCGGGCGAGTAGTCGAGGTGTCGGACGCCGACTACCCAGCCGACCGCACCGAGCTCCATTTCGTGACACCACTCAAGCCATGGCCCCGGAAGCCTTGGGAAGCCAACGCCCCCAAGAGTTCTGGCCGCAGACGGAAGGAATCGCAAGATGGCTGACCTCAGTGAGTCAGACCGGGGCTTCCTGCGCAGGGCGATCGAGATCTCCCGCCACGCACTGGAAGATGAGGGCAAGACACCGTTCGGCGCAGTCGTCGTCGTCGGCAACGAGATCGTTGGTGAGGGCACCAGTAGCGTTGTTGGCCTGTGCGACCCCACAGCACACGCGGAAGTCATGGCGTTGCGCGACGCCGGCACGAGGCTGCGACGGCACCTGATGCCCGACGGCGTGATGTACGCCAGCAGCGAACCTTGCCCTATGTGTCTGGTCGCTTGCTACTGGGCAGGAATCCCGCGCTTGGTGTTCGGCGCCACCAGCTACGACGTCGCAACGTATGGATTCGAGGATCTCCAGCTCTACAGGGAACTGACGTTACCCCTGGAGCAGCGATTCCTGACGGAGCAGACGGCCGACGAGGAGCTGCGGCAAACCGCCGCGCAAGCACTTCGCGACTGGGCAGCCAAACTGCCTGATCCTGTCGTGCCAAAGTACTGAGCTGATACCTCGAGACTCGCGTGCCACCTGACCCTTAACGTGCTCACGTGGGACGGAGCGGCGCCGCTATCGGTAGGTGACGGTGAGCACCCCATCACCACGGCATGTCCGCCAACCTGATGGATACGAACTGAGGGGTTCGTGGAGGTATGGACACTTCAGGGCACTCTACGCACGGAATGGGGCCCTCGCTCGACGGGCGGCGGTAGCAAGGGCAGAGCCTATTTCGTTGCTAATCCAAGGACTGCTTGCCGCCTTTTCGTAACCGGCGTGCCGTCCTATCGCCGGGGTTGGGATCCTCGACGCCGGTCAAGACGCGCGGTCAGCGGCATGACAGCGCACCCGATCAAGCAGGCCCCGCACCATCAGGCTACGGATGAGGACGCTGCGGTCGTCAGTACAACCACCGGTCGAGAACCGCGGGCCAGAAATGGGTCTCGTGGTCGCCGACGTCGCCGTATGCATGCGGGTCGAGATGCCTGATCCGCTGTAACAGGTCGGCAAGTTCGGCGAGCACGACGCCTTCCATCGCTTCGTCCTCGTCCCACGTCTGGATCGCCGTCGAGCTCGAAAACCATGTGCCGACCAGGTGCAGCGAGCACAGCCAGTGGTTGATCGACGAGTTCACGAATCTGACCAGCCTGGTGGACGGCTCCAGCACTGACACCAGTCCCGAGTCCGGCTCCGCAACATAGGTGTAACCGGGCCAGTGCAGATCGCCCCTGGTTCCGGCGAGGCGGTACGTCCCATCCTGCGGCTGCGCTGCGAACAGGGTCATGTCGACGATGTCGTCCAGCAGTGGCACACCGCACGACGTCAGCGCAGCCTTCTGCGCTCGCGGGAGGCGCCAGCCCGCCACGTCCGACGCCTCAGCCCGGATCACTCGTCCGGCTCCAGCCCACGCCGACAACGACGCAAAATCGGGAGCGCTTGGAAGGTCGTTTGCCGCCACGATCAAGAGGCTAGCCGCCGCGCCGACCGACGTATCTGGTGTCACGCACCAGGCAACCTGTCATCGGCAGAAGCGGATGCCTGAGGCACCAGCGTCGTGGGACGGCCGGCGTCACGGTCCGTGTCCGACATGCTCAAGGCAGGTGTAAGCCGTCATCTGGAGTCACCGTGTAACGGGTCAAGCGGAGTACGACATGCAGCGGATACACCGCGTGTGAGAACTTTCTGTACGGGTTCAAGGCGCCGCTGACGCGGCGCACCGTGGCGCCTCGGGGTCGCTCCGCGACCTGCGCTTACGCCTTCGGCGACGCGCAGGCAAGCCCCGGCGCCCGCACCGGAATCAGCGACGCCAGGATCAACCCACACAAACGACAAACGCCCCCGGTCCGCCGGGTGAGGTCGAGGACCAGGGCGTGAACGTCGAAGGGTGGAGCAGCTCTCAAGGTCTGAGCGGAAGTTGCGGTGCGGCGACACCCTCCCCGCCGCCATCTTCTCTTAAGTGATGGCCCAGCTTGTCAAGGTCGTTCGTCCGGTAGGGCGCTCCACCTTGACAAGCTGGGCCATCACAAGAACCTGTCACCGGTGAGGGCGCCGCCGCTGTGAGGGGCTCGCCTCAGGTCGGAACCGCGCACGGTCCGTGCCGTTCAGGTCGGCCGGCCTAGCCAGGAGCCTTTGTTCTGACACGTACGTGTCAACGACGCCGGAGATCTGCACGTTCGCGTCTCGGCTATCTTTCATTTCGCGCGACGACGTGTAACGCGCCTTCTTCCGTAGTTGTTGAGCATACGGATGTGGTAACCGTCTCCGGGGTTGACGTCCAGAATTCGACTCACGCTGCTGGCCATGAAGGCAGCAATCTCCGGCGTGGAATCAAAGGGGTGCTGCCATTCTCGGACGGGATTATCCGCCCATACGGCCTGGGATTCGAAATCGCCGTGGGGTCTGGCGATGACGGTAGGGTTCATCCAGCCGAAGTCCACCGCAAGATTCATTTGAGCCTCAGTGAGCCTTCCAATCTCAGTCTCCAACGTCGGCGCGTAGGCTAGCGCCTGCGTGTACTTGTCAGGAGTGGAGCGGTAACTCACTACAAGCGCAGTGCCGAGCGGCCACGCAGTTAGTAACTCAAGCAGCAATACGTTCAGCACGGCAGAGTGAGCGGCATAGCCAGTGGGCGTATGAGGCGCCACTCTGACCTGTACATCCCAATATCGTGGCGGCCTCCTCGCCGAGAAGAACTGACTTACTTCCATCGGCTCAATTATCGGTTGGGTGGGCCGACCAAGAAAGCGCCGACTTACCGTCCTTCGAGTGATCGCCCTTCGGGCGTCGATTCGATCCTTCAGCCTGGCCGCAAAGTTTGGCGCACCCGCCGTTGAATAGCGCTCTACGAGATCGTAGGGCGTCATTGGTGGTCTAGATTTTCCCCTTGCGATTCGCTCTACCGCATCTACGACCTCGCTTGGTACGTCCACAATTAGGTCACAAAGGTAGTCATCCGGACTCGTGACCTGAATGCCATACTGCGCGAGCGCGCGGGAGGGGAAGTCGCTCCGATTCCAGGTGATTATGTGGCTGGCGCCTGCCGCCACTGCCGCTGCCATGTGGTGGCGGTCGTCGGGATCCGAACCAGGCATCAAGTCGACAAGGTCCGCATATGCCGACTCGGGGACTTCGTTCTCGGGGAAGAAGCTCTTGATATCGGCGACAATGGCGGCGGCTTGATCAGCAGAACGCCGTTGCTCCCGAACGATCACTCGTTCCCATTCTGCAAGCAGCGCGTCTGTCCACATAATCTCGTGGACGGCATCCTCACTTAGAGCTAGGAAAAGATCCATCAGCGAGAATGGGAAGAGCACGTTCGTGTCGACGAAGACACGCGTCATGGTCACCGCCAGACGGCTATCTAGTAAGGGAGGTCGCCGGATTCGATGATCTGAGAAATTCGCTTCCTGCCCTCTTGCCGACGCTCCCTGCGGGCCTGGAAGGCTAGCGCATCAGCTAGACGGACCACTCTATGGCTACTGTCTGGCAGGTGTTCAGATGCAATCACGCCTTGATCGAGGAGGCGAGCCACGAAGGGCCTGGACAGGCCAAGGAGCTCGCCTACCTCTGCCGGCGTTAGCAGGGTCTCCGAAGCGAGCACAGTGATGGTGTGCCCCTCAGAGATCTCCGTCGCCGACGCCCGTACGACCTTCGCTAGTGCATCTGGCAACTCGACCTCCTCACCGTTCGACAGGCGCAGGAGTAGCCGTGCATCACTATCCGCCGAGCGGATGAGCGACGCGACCTTGCGGTCGTCTGGTCCGGGTTCGATGTTGGTTGCATCACCCAAAGCACTTGATCTTGCCACCTCGTCACCCCCTGTTGGGCGGCTATCTGAAATAAGTGTAACCCACGCGACGCGCTCTAGTTGATCATGAAGTCGCGTCATCCACCTAGTCAGGCCAGCGTCGCCGTGGTCCTCATCGTCGCCCGGCGCGGCAAATGCGTGTCTTGACCTTGAACGACCAGCAGACGACTCAAGCGCTCGTGCAGGCCAGCCGCCCAATCCGATCGGCCGCGTCTCCGTTCCTAAACCGTTTGCTGCCTCGCTGAGCAAGATCGACCCGAGCCGACCAGACGTCCGTTCCGCGGCCGGCCGCTGTGGTTGACGCGCCGGGCTGTACTTGGAGGCATGACCGACGACATCGAGCGCCGGCGACAGGAGTTCGCCCGGACAATGGCCGCCGCGTATGCCTCAACTCCGTTCGAGACCAGGTCCCCCGACGGCGTCTGGGTCTACGCGTCCGAACCCGTCGCCATCACCGAGCCCGGGCAGTACCGGCTACGCTTCGGGCCCATCGTCGACCCAGAGTTCAACCCACTTGTCCCGGGCAGCAGTGGCATCAGCTTCAATCACCCCGTCCAACTCGGGAGGCCGATCAACCCCGACTGGACCGCTGGGCCGCCGCACTTCGTTGACGAGGACGGCTCACGCTGGATCACTTTCACCGTTGCAGTGCCCGAGGGCGCTGAGCCGTGCGAACGCTTCTTCATGTTCATCCATGGGCACACCGCCCCCATCATCTAGATGCTGACGCCCGGGCAAGGCCCGACAGCAACACCGACAGCAACCGAGACAGGCAAGGGCAGTCAGCACCGGGCACATGAACCCATCCAACGCTGAGCGGGCCGGTCATGACCTCAACTAGGTCGGTGCCTCTTAATCTGCGGGTTGTAGGTTCAAGTCCTACGCGGCGTACTCGACTTGAAGAGGCCCCTGCTTCGCGGCGGGGGCCTCTTGCCATTATGGTCTCGTTGTTTTTCGCGCGCTCCCCAGTGGGGGGCTCCGCCCACCCACACCCCCCGAAAACCGCAGCCGGGTTCACTGCTGGAATTGGTCCAGTGCGTTCGGTGGCCGCGCGTTGAATGAGCATTTCGTGTTCGTTGTCACAGTGGTCGGCGTGGCGTGCGTGTGGCGATCGGGAAAACCGATCGGCAGCCTCCGTCATGCGCGGGGTTGTGCCGTCGCGGAAGCAGGGGTCGCGTCCGTGCTGGTGGTGTAGGAGGCGGTCAGCGCTGACCCGTTGTGGTTGATGTTCGGCAGCGGCGGGTTCGGTGGTGGCCGGCTCAGGGTTGGTTCCCTCACGGGCGTCGTCGAGGCGAGGTCCGGCCTGGCTCCAACGCGGCCACGAACGAGAACGGCCAGCCCGGGATGTGCTAGTCCCCGATCCCGGCCACTCAACGCACCCGCGGGCACGCTCACCAAGGACCGCCTCACCACCGGCCAGAACGGCCGACAGGCCATGTGTCCAAACGACATGACCATCCCGATCCGGCCGGTACGCGGCCGCGACCGCCACGCCGGCAAGGCCGCTTCCGACATCATGACGGCCAGCCTCGACTCGGTGGTCAATGCGAGTGCGAACAACAGGAAGGTCGACCAGTGCTGGGACCAGACAGCGGCCCGCCACGCTATCGCCACCAGCAAGACCGACCCAGCCGACGGTGAACGGATCGCCCGGGGTCGCCGCGTATCGGTGACCCAACGCACGCTCGCCAACTGACCCTGTCCGCACACGGGCATGGCCGGTTTCCGCCTTGATGATCCGAGCCGGTCATGCCCCGCGTATGGCGCCCTAGTACCAATACTGGTTGGCGGGAGGACTATCATTGAACAGCGACACGGCTCCGCTGTAATCCGATACCAGGACACCGAAGGTATTGGCGCTATGAATGTACACGGTGCCGAACCAATAGAAGTCGATAAGTCCGCCGTTGCAAACCGCACTGACCACGTGGAAGTAGTCCACCTGCCGCAGGCAGCGTCCGGTCACCTCGTTCTGCAGCATCCACGTGTTCGGAAACCCGTCGACGTAAACCTCCCGCCACCGCTGCGCGCCGTTGCAGCCGCTCCAAGTGTAGACGCTGGTGCTCCAGTCGGTTGCCAGGCAATAGTCTGTCGCCCCATTCCGCAGGTAACGCCAGCTCCCGAACGTGTCGGCGCTTGCCGGTGCGACAGACGCGACGACCAGGGCTCCTGTTACTGCGATGCTCGCCAGCAATCCCGCAGTGATACGGCGCAGCAGACTCCGCATTGCCAACCTCACTTTTCACCTTCTTCATATCTCGATCAAAGTAAATATGTCGATACGTAGTGTCACCCGGATCGACAGCCGTGATCAAGGAGTCAAGAGTGAATGAATCCTTGGAAAATGCGAAATCCGGCGAGAGCGAGCAAGGCCGACATTCGCCCACGGGACGACGGTTGCAACCACGGGCGTTCAGTGGTCGGACGTACGTCAGGGCACCGAGGACCGGGACGAGGTAGCGTTCGTCGCGGTCGAGATGCGCGCAGAGTTCGTTCGAACCGCAACCACCGCGGGCTGGTCGCGGCGCAGCCGGCACACCAACGCCTCCACCGACACGTCAACGCGGGCCGCAAGAACATCCAACAAGGCACCGTGCGCAACTACAAAGGCCACATCCGGATGTACCTGATCCATTACCTCGGGCCACCTGCGCATCGACCGGCTCCGCCCCGGCCACATCGACGCCATGTACGACGCCATGTACGACGCCATCGACGAACGCAACGCCACCATCACGGCCCTGCGCGCCGACCACGAGCGAGTGAAGGGTCAACGCATCGTCGGCCCGGCGACCCAGCACCGCATCCACGCCACGCTCCGCAAAGCCCTCAACGACGCGATCCGCCGCCACCGGCTCATCGACACCAACCCCGCCCTGACGGTCGAGCTACCCGACGGCCCGGGGCACCCAAGCCCACCGTCTGGACCGACCAACGCGTCAAGACCTGGCGCGACACCGGCAAGACCCCCAGCCCCGTCATGATCTGGCCCCCGAACAGACCGGCCTGTTCCTTGACCACACGCACGCCGACGACCGGCTCTACGCCCTCTACCACCTCGTCCGCATAGAAGACGCTGCGCCACCCCACGCAACGGCGGCCCCCGATGTCCACCACGTGCTTATGGGAGCGAGATGGGGAACAGCGACTCGTTGCCAAGCTTTGCGGGGCTGCGGCCGGAACAAGGTGGCCGATCGGCCGTACTGCTGTTGCTGATGCCGTAAATATGCTCGGCGGACCGCTGGGGAGGGGAACGACATGGCAGACGACGACCTCCGCTACGAACCATCACACCGCGACCTGGGCTGGTTGACTCCACTTCAACCGGCGTCGTGCCTGGTCATGGGCGACGTACCGGAGCACCAGCGCGACGCTGTCGTGCAAATCGCCCCCAGCGTGCGGGCCGCCGCCCCGTCCGGGATGGCCAGACGCCTGCTGCATCAGGGCACGTATGCGTTCGAGGTGGGAGGCGTATGGCACATCGTGCTCGTCGCCGTCGGCCTCGAACCGCGGTCGCCCGACGGTGGACGGTCACGGTACGTCGAGGACGGCCACCTCAGCTTCGCACGAATCTTCTATGAGGACACTTGGGACAACGCTGCACCGTTCGCCGGTAGGCCGGGCCTGAGCGCCGGCGCGGTGGTCCGCCCGAAAGGCACTGACTCGGTCGGTCGGATCAGGCGTGTGATCGCCGTGTCGGGCGGATACGAGTACGAGGTCGACATTCAGGGGGCGGTCAGCTCCTATAGCGAGGAAGCGCTGATCCCGGTTGCCGGCGACCCGCGTGATCCCGCGTTCTGGCTGCAGCAGCCGCCGGCGAACGCTGCCGATATCTCGCTAACCCTCACCTGGACGAAGCTGCACCATCCGTTGACCGACGTCCTGTACTCGTTCGCATCGAGTAAGACGGTCTTCCGGCCGTACCAGTTCAAGCCGGTGCTCAAGATGTTGACCGGGTCCTCCGGTCGGATCCTCATCGCCGACGAGGTCGGCCTCGGTAAGACGATCGAGGCGGGACTGATCTGGAGCGAGCTCGAGCAACGCTCTCGACTCGAGCGGGTGCTTGTGGTGGCCCCGGCGGCGTTGACGCTCAAGTGGAAGACCGAAATGGAGCGGAGGTTCGACCGGAGCCTGCCGGTGCTCAAACCGCGGGAGCTCGCGGAACTGCTCGACCGACTGCGAGACGGCGCTGAACCCGAGATCCGGGGAGTGATGTCCCTGGAGTCGTTGCGGACTGCCGACGTACTGGAGGTTCTGGAGGAGCTTCAGCCCCGGTTCGACCTGATCATCGTGGACGAGGCGCACTACCTGCGCAACCGGGAGAGCAAGACGCATGCACTCGGCCGGTTGCTCGCGTCGTTGGCCGACTACCTCGTGTTCCTGTCAGCCACACCACTGAACCTCGGCACAGACGACCTGTTCAACCTGATGCATCTCCTCGATGCGGACAACTTCGGCGACAAGGCCGTCTTCGACGCCCAACTCTGGCCCAACGAACTGCTGAACAGCGTGGCGAGATCATTGCTGCGGGACGGACGGCGCGCGCCACGAAAGCTCGTCGCGGAACTGGATCGCCTCGCCGGTCTGGAGTTCGGCGCATCGGTGACGGACCGGCCAGACTTCGCGATTCTTCGTGATCTGCTTGACGTGGAACGCCCGCTGCGGCCTGACGAGATTGCCCGAGCGCGCCGACTGCTGGCAGATCTGAACGTCCTTGGCGGTGTCCTGACCAGGACGCGGAAGGCTGAGGTTCCGGACGCGAAAGCGGCCCGGGAGGCGCGCAGCATTGACGTCGTGTGGACCGATGCCGAGCGGCGGTACTACGAGGCCGTGATGGCATGGTGTATGGCCCGGGCGCTCGAGTCCGGCAGTCCCCCGGGCTTCGTAATGCAGATGCCGCTGCGGCAGGCAGCCAGCTGCATTCCCGCGTCGCAGCGGCTCATCCAACGACGCGAGCCACACCTGTTCGCGGAGTCGTTCGACGACTTCGACGAGGAACCGGACGAGACACCGACCCAAATTCCAAACTCTGAAATCCTGCGCAGGCCGATACCGGTCGACAGTAAGTACGAAAAGCTACAGGAGGAACTGCTACGCATCCGGCAGGCTGGCCTGCGACAGATGATGATCTTCTCCTTCTTCCGTGGCACGCTCGCCTACCTGGCTGAGCGGCTCAAGCAACACTTCACCGTTGCGGTCATGGACGGTGGCGTACCGTTACCGCATCGCGAGCAGATCATGCGCGAGTTTCGTGAAGGCCGGTTCGAGATCCTGCTGCTGAGCGAAGTCGGCTCCGAGGGTCTGGACTTCGAGTTCTGCAACGTGCTGGTCAACTACGACCTTCCCTGGAACCCGATGCGAGTAGAGCAGCGCATCGGCCGCCTCGACCGGTTCGGGCAGCAGCACGAGAAGATCTTCATCTACAACATGCACGTGCCCGGCACCATCGAGACGGACATCTTCCAACGCCTCTACGACCGCATCGGCGTGTTCCAGAACTCGATCGGCGAGCTCGAACCAATCCTGCGGGACAAGATCGGCGATATCTCAAAACGTGTGCTCGACCCAAAGCTCGATGCCGCGGGACGGCAGCACGAAGTCGATCGAATCGTCGTGGCACTGGAACAGCGCCGGCATGACGCCGACGATCTGAAGAACTCGCGGGCGTACCTCTCCGGCCTCGACGATCTGCTCGTTGAAGGCATGACCGCAGACGGGCCGGGCAACGGGCGGTTCATCGGTCCGGCCGAGATCTGCAGGATGATCGACGAACTCCTCGTCCGCGTCGGGGGCCGCCGGGGAGATATGGATGCCAACGGGGTGTTCCGGATCGTCGGATCGCCTGCGCTGGCGACGAAGCTACGCCAGCACCGGTCGACGGACGACGGCAGCCGGCACAGCCGTTCCAAGCTTGCCGCGCTCATGCAGGACGGCACCCCGCTGGAGTGCACGTTCAAGCCCGAGGTGGCGAGCAGGTACAACGTCGAGCTGGTGTCGGCGCGGCACCCGCTCGTGCGGGTCGCGTTGGAGGTGCTGGACGCGGAGACGCTGTCGCTCCCACGATTCGGATCGGTCTGCCTGAGGGGTCTGCCGAGTGGCCGACGCTACCTCGTCAGTCTTGACCTTGCGGTCACCACTGGGCTGCGTCCACTGTGCGAGCTGTGGGCTACGGCGATTGATGTCGACACCCGCCGCGAGTCTGCCGGGGTCGGTGAGGCGCTATTGCAAGCTCTGGCCGAAGGCCACCTCGGCGATGGACCCTCATTCGCGCCCACCGACACGGAACACCTACTACGGCTTGCCAAGGACGAGCTCTCCGCACGCCGCCGAAAAACCGAGCGGCTTCGTGCTCAGGAGAACGCGGCCCTGGTGGAGGGCCGGATCCGGGCCCGGGAAAGTTCTCTGGACTTGCAGATCCGCAAGACCACCGAGCTCATCGGACAGCTGCAGGCACAACATCGCAGCCGGAGCATCATCCGGTTGAACGAGGGATGGCTACGGCGGCTCCGTGACAACCGGCGCGACGTGAGGGACAGGCTGATTGGTAGCAAGGAGTTGAGTTTGTCCCTCACCTCTGTCGCCGTCGTCATCGCGAGTGCGGCGGGGCCCAGTCCTTGCTGAGGTACCAGGCCGTCGGCGCGACCGTGCTCTCGCCTTCAACACTGCGCAGCACAAGCTGGGCATGGTCGCGGCCGCGGATGACGGGCCACCGTTCCACCCGCATCTGCAGGTCCCAGCCAGTCGCGTCACGGATATGCACTCGCCCGTCGCAGTAGAGCTTGAACGCCATCCTGCTCGAACCAAACTTGAGCGTGATTCCGTCCATGGTTCGGCGATCGTCCGTTCCGCGACCGTCGACGTAGGCGAGACTCAGATATTCGCCGGATGTGGACCTGACACGCAGGACGCCGGTGCCCTGCGAGGGTCCGGGGAACTCGCGGCCGTGCCGGGCGTAACCAAGGTCGAACATACCGTTCAGGACTTGCTGTGCGGTGTACAGCGGCGTGTATGCCTCATACAGCACCTCCTGGCGGCGCTCGCCACGCTCCTCCCACTCAACCACGAAGTCGAAGCCCGGGCGGTGCAGGTTCAGCCGTTCGTAACTGCCGGTGTCCGCGAGCCCCGCCACGATCGCCTCATCGGCGGCCACCCCGGCGTTGTCAAACACCTGCGCCCGGGGAAACGCTCGGCCGATTCGCCGCTCGACGTACGGAATGCGGCTCATGCCGCCCGCGAGCAGGATGTAGTCGATGTCCTGGGCCAGTTCGGCGGGGCTCGTCGCTCGTAGCTGTTCCGGGGACCGACCGCCGCGTTCGGTGAGCCGGGCCGCCCGAACCGCGGCCCAGATCATCGCAAGCGCGCGGTCCATCTGGGGTCTGAATGCCTCTTCCAACTGCTCCTTGTGGTAAGTGAGGACAGGCACCTCTCCCATCGGGCGACGCGGAAGGAGAATCTGCTGCTCAGCGACTTGAGTCAGGCGCTCTTTCGCCGTCTTGGCAGCTCGCAGCAGCACCGCGTCCACATACTCTTCTGGTGCGCGATCCCATACGTTGACCCCGCATTTTGCGTACATCCTGGTGAGCTGGTTTGCGACAGCACGGTCCAGTGCGTCACCCGCCTGGTCGACGCCGAGTGCGGACAGCACAGAGATCTCGGGCTGCTCGCCGCCCACGATGTCGAGCACCGCGATGTCCAGCGTGCCCCCGCCCATGTCGAAGACCAGCAGGCGCCCTTTCGGGCGTTCGCCGTACCGCATGAACCGGTGCGTTACCCATGCCACGCCGGCAGCGATCGGCTCGTCGATGAGCGTCGAACTGTCTACCGGGAGACCGGCCTTCGTGGCAAGCGAGAGCAGCCGGCTGCGCTGCTGACCGTCCCACATGGCCGGACAGCCCAGCCGCAGATCGTGGCCGTCGGTGATCGGTCGTCCGGCCGCCTCGGCCCGCCGGCCGATCTCGGCGAGGATCGCGATGATGACGTCGTCAGCGGCGACCCGCTGCGGCCCCGATGCACCGGCGACGACGACGGCATCGTCGTGCCGAGTGATCGCCCGCTTCACCGAGCGGATGACCTGGTCGCTCGGCAGCTCGTCGGCGTCCTCGCCGACCAGGAGATCCTCATCGTCGTATCCGGCGATGGAGGGGAACCACTGCGTACCCACGCCGAGCGGGACGAGGGTCGCCGGCAGCCGACCCTTGCGCTCGGCGACAAGCGATGTCGACGTCCCGAAGTCGACGCCGACGGCATGACTGTGGCGACCCGCCATCTAACCCTCCTATTGGCCTAAGACCTGGGCCTTGCTCATGAGCACTACGTCATCATGGGCTCGCCAGCGGTACCCCGGACGGATGATCGTCACTTGGGTGCCAGGCGCGGGGCGTCCGGCGATCGGCTTGTGGAGGGCCGGGTCGAACGGAGCGTCGGCGCCGGCCGCGCCGATCGGTTCGAGACCGTTGGCCGCCACCATGGCCCGGACCCGGTCGGCCAAAACGCCCGGGCCGGTGCGATCGGCCGCGAGCTCCTCGACCTCTGCCGCGAGGTCCGCCAGCGCACGAACGACGTCGATGCGGATCTGCCGCTCCTGGGCCGAGCGCAATCCGACAGCCTCGTCATGCTCACTCCGGAGCATCTCCTCGAGGCGGTCCGACCTGCTACGCAGCTCGGCGGCTTCCAGCGCCGCCGCTTCGGCACGCGCGACGGCGGTCTCGGCCGCCGTTCTCACCTCGTCGACCTCTCGGCGAAGCGCATCGGCACGCTCGATGTCCGACAGCGTGTCCAACCACCCGCCGACGATCGGATCGTTGCGGCCGATGCGCCGGAACATCCCAGCGACGGCATCGCCCGGCAACTGCCGTGCGAACTCAGCCGGAAGACCGAGGAGGCGGCTCAGCGCCCGGCGAGTGGTGGCACCGGCGAGCTCGGCGTTCACCAACGGCCGGATGACCCGCTCCCCCACTGCCCCCAGCCTGGTCACACCGCCCAGCCCGCCGTCAGCGCAGTCGACGACGTCTTTCAGCGACGCACCGCGCCACCAGATCGCGTCGGCGATACGGTCGGGCCACAGCCGGGCAGCCGCCGCGACCACCGCCACTCGCCCGCTGCCCGGACGCAGCGGCAGCGCGGACACCGCATCCGCGACAACATCCACGGGCACCATGCCGCCTTCTGCGGGTTTCGCCAGTGAGATCAGTTTGGCCAGCATGCGGGCTGCCGCTTCGAGGTCCATCGGCTCGACGCCGGCCGTCACCGCGCGGATGACTCGACCGAGCGGCCCGATGGCCGCTGTCGTCAACACCTCCGCAGCGGTCAGACGCCGTAGCAACCACACTGCGGCGGTACGCACCTCGGCGTCTGCATCCCCGGCCGCCGCTTCCAGCTCTTCGGCCGCCGCGTGCAGTAGCGCGTCGGCGACAAGCGTTGCGCCTTCAGACCCGAGACGGTCGAGCTCCGGTAGCTGACGCGGCACGGGAAAGAGCAGCGCCGCTGCTCTGGCACGCTGATCGTCGGGGAGGTCGCCGAACAGGTCGCCGAGTTCCCTGTCGGAGTATCGCCCGAGGACGACACCGATCCGTAGCGGAGCCTGCGCCGCTTGGCGCATCAGGTCGGCGGCCTCCGGCATTCCACCGTCGCCCTGCACCCGCGGGCCGGCCTCGCCTGACACAGCAGACACGGTCGGCTGCGGGTCCGCAGCTGCCACTGCCAGCGACGCCGGTTCCGGTTCTGGCTGTGCTTCCGGCTCTGGTTCAGATGCCGCTTCCAGCGTTGCCGATCGCTCTGGCTCTGCATCCGGCACAGCCACATGCTCCGGTTGCTCGACGCGTTCGACGGGTGACACCGGCGGCTCCCAGATGTACCGCTTCTTGCGGTCCATCCTGATATCGTCGCGTTTCGCGATTCTTCTGACGGCATCCTTCCAGGCAGCATTCGCCACCACGAGATCAATTCCGTATGTACGGAGGAGTTCCTGGTGTCCGCGCGAATCCCGCTCCAGGCCGTCCTCGATCGATCGAATGATGGCACCGGCAGGGTCAGAACGGATCTTCGCACCGACAGCGGCGGAATCGAGTAGCCACTCATACCGCAAGGAGCCGCGGGCTGCGAGCTTATGTTGGTTGTCAAGGACGACGTCCTCCTCGGAGCCGTCGTCCTCCCAACGCACGCGCAGCGGGCTCCGGCCGCCGGCCAGTACCACTCCGATCCGCGCCCGTTCCTGGCCGGGTTGCGGCAGGCGGATCACCACGTCAGCTCGTTCCACGGCTGCGACTGTAGACGTCGAGGAACGGGCTGGCAGCGCCAGTCCAGGACACGTGCAGCGCCTCGCGCGCCCGAGTGCAGGCCACGAACAGCAGGCAGCGCTCTCTGAGCATGTCGCTGTCGTGTTGGATCTTGTCGACGTCCGGCGGTGTGATCTCCTTCGCGAACGGAACCGCTGACGCGGTCACACCGGCCACCGCGACACACCGGAACTCCAACCCTTTCATGGCATGCATGGTCGCCAGTCGCACGCCGTCCACGTCACCGGCCGGGCCGTCCTTCAGCCGGACGGCAGGGACGTCCACGGCCGCCAGTGCGTCGTCGATCTTGTCCAGCAAGATGTTGAACCTGCTGCACACCGCAATGTCGCTGGGCTGCACACCCTGGCCGATCCACTCCTGCACCTGCCTGACGACGGCGTTCACCTCGGCCTGCTCGGTCGGGTAGCCGGCCGCGTGCGGGCGCTTGCCGTGCAGCAGCGACCGGTACCCGGTCAGGCTGTCGCTCCCGTCCCCGCCGAGGTCCTCGATCGACGATCCGTCCAGCATGCCGGTCGACCAGGCCAGGATCTCGGCCGTGCTGCGGTAGTTGATCCGCAGGCGGCTGGTACGCCCGGCAATCTGGATGCCGAGCGCGCCCATGGAGACCCGTGAGTCGTAGATCCGCTGATGTGGATCGCCGGTGATGAACATGTCGTCGGGTCCGACGGGTATCGCTGCTCGAAGTACCCGCCACTGGGCGGGGTGCAGGTCTTGTGCCTCGTCGACCACGAGATGATCGAAACCGTGGACGCTGAGGTCCGCGTCGCGGAGGAGATCGGCGGCTCGCATGCACACCTGCAGGTGTGTGGCGCGGCCGCTCTTGCGTAACTCCCCGGCGAACGCCTCGATCGCCTGCCACACGCGGTCGCGCTGCTGAGGTCCGAGCGCTGAGCCACGGCCCCGCCGGCTGGCTGTCTGATACTCGTTCCGACTGGCGACCCGGTGGGCGAGAACGACGTGACGGTACTCCTGTGCCAGGAACTGTTCCGTCCATGGCAGGTCCAGCCGCCGCTGGACTCGTCGCCACACCTGCCGCTCGTCAATGTCGCTGATCGGCGTGGGCACCCGTCCGCCCAGGTTCCGCACGACGCGGTGGGCGAACGCGTTGACAGTGGTGACCTCGACGCGCGACATCTGATCGTCGTCGTCGAGAAGCAGGGCGAGGTGTTCGCGCAACGTCCGAGCCAGCGCGTTGGTGTAGGTGGTCAGCAGTACCCGACTGGTCGATGAGCGGGACAGCACGTGCTTGACCCGGTGCAGAGCGACGACCGTCTTGCCCGTCCCGGGGCCGCCGGTCACCTGCGCCGGCCCGTTGTATGAAGGCCGGTAGGCGACCCGCCGCTGTGACGGGTGCAGGAACACCCGCCAGGCGGCGAACGGTTTGTCCAGCATGTCCCGCAGTTCGTCGGCGTCGGTGACGAGCGTGATGCGGCTCGCGGTGTTGACGATTGCCGTGGCCAGCGTGTCGTCGGCGCCGGTGTCGGCCGGCCGGCGTTCGGCGACGACGTCGCGGTACACCTCCTCGGGTGTGAATCCCTCGGCGAGGTACTGCAACACCTCGAACTGGTCCTCGGGCAGCAGGGAACCAAAGGCGTCGAGCTGTGGCTTGTCCATGATGGTCCGCACCGCGCGGAGCACCTGATCGTCGATGCCGAGATCACGCAGCACGGTGTCGGAGTGTCTGGCAAACAGCAGCGATGGCGCCTCGGCGGCCGCCTGCTCCAGGGCGGGAGTGAGCTGCTCAATCGCGACCACGTTCCGCACCTCGAGGGCACGCGTGGCGGTGTTGATGGTGAACAGCTGCCGGGTCGCCCACGTGTAGGCGTCGTCGTGTGGCACCACCTTGACCAGGAGGAACATGTCGCTGCCGTCGTCCGGCGCGAGGACCACACCGCGCCAGAAGTCGTTGACGCGGATCGTTCGCATCCGTGCGTCGCGGGCGTTGTTCACCGATTCCAGATGCAGGCCCTTGTCGGCGTACAGCTCGGCGATGGTGAGCTGCTGGAACTTCTCCATCGCTCGGCGCACGCCGGCCTTGACCTGCTTCTCCAGGACGTCGTAGCTCTCCCAGAAGCTCTTGGCGAAGGCTAGCTGTGGCACGTGATCACAGCCCCAGCGCCTTGACGGCGAGTTCGCGCCAGCCGGGGTAGTCCACACCGTGCCGGTCGTCGGTGACGATCAGAGTGCCGCCCTCCTCGAACGGCAACACGCCGTTGTCGGCGTACCAGGCCTTCTTGAGCTTCCACTTCTCGGCGTACCGGGGGTCGTTCAACATGCCGAGGTGCTCCCACAGCAACGTCTCGCCCAGATCGGTCTCGATGGTGAAGTCAGGTTTGACGGTCCTGCCGTCCGTGCCGGTGAACGGCGTCTCGTACTCGTACACGGCGTTCAGTTGGTGTAGCAGATTGGCGATGAGCAATTCGCTCTTGCTCCGGACGAGTTGACCCCGCTCGGTGCGGTGTACCAGCCCACGATCGAGTACCTTGCCTGTGACGTCGACCGGATCCGAGGCGATGAATAGGTTGGTGAGCCTGCCGGCGGTGTCCGAGTACTCCGCAGAGCCCAGCTTGGCGATCTCGTCGAGGTCGTCCTCGTGCAGCAAGATCACCTTGCCGCGCTGCCGGGTCAGGGCGGTGTAGAGCAGTTCGCGGCTGAGCCCCGCCCCGTCCTTCGGCAGGACGACGACGGTACGGTCGAACTCGCTGCCCTGCGCCTTGTGGATGGTGATGGCCCAGGCAAGTTCCACTACCGCGGCGCGGTCGTCGTCTGCCCAGTCCGGATAGGTGTACTTCGTGCCCTCGCGGCGGGTGAACACAATTTCGGTCTTGTTCGGCGCCCAGGTGACCTTCGGCGATCGCGTCTGACCGACGACCACGCCGAGCTCGCCGTTGGCAACGAACGGGTCCGCGGTCTTGGGGTACATCTGCCATTGTTTGAACCGGTAGTTCCGGATGTTGATCACCTTATCGCCCACGACAATCCGCTCGGGACCGATGGGCTTGGCGTTGTAGCGCCTGGGTCCGATCGCCTGCTCCAGCGCCTGGCTGCGGAACCGGTCCTTGAGCGCCCGGTTGAGCTCGACCGTGCCCCAGGCACGGCTGCGCACAGGTGACAGAACCTGCCAGGCGTCGACCTGGTCACCGGCGTCGTTCGGGAAGTACAGGTTGCCCTTCCCCGACAGCTTGCCGCCATAACTGCGACCGAACGCGGCCGTCAGCTCCTCGTCCGACGCATTGACCAGCTCCGGCACCTCCTCACGGAGAACCTGGAGGAGGGTCGGCATGAGGTCTTCCCGGCCGTACCGGACGGCCCGCAGCGTATCCATGGACTTCCCAGTGCGGAGTCGCTCCCAGACGAGATCGGTGTCCGGTGCGAGCGCCCCGTCGGCGAACCAGCTCGCCAGCAGCAGGTCGTCACGCTCCTGCCCGGCCTGCCGGCGAGGGATGGTCAGCTCGGCGTATCCGGGTGCGCAGCGCGGCACTCGGGTAGCGATGTCGTCGGGGGCGATCCTCCGCACGATGTCGACGAACGGGCGGCCGGCGCCGATCGGGGGCAACTGCCGGGGATCTCCGACGAGGACCAGCCGCTCTACGCCCACGATGGCGTCGAGCATCGCGGCAAGCTGTTCTTCAGTGAGCATGGACGCCTCGTCGATCACAACGGTCTTGTACTGGTTGACTCGCGTCTGCGCGTCACCGGTCACCAGGTACCGCTCGGTCGACGGGTCATACCGCTTCGTCGCGACGAGGAACTGCGCGACGGTGACCGCCTCGGCCTCGACCCGCTGCGTGAGCTGCACGCGTGCCTTGCCGGTGGGCGCGACCAGCAGGACGCCGCCGGCGTGCACCGAGGGGGTGTGCCGCAGGACCTTCAACAGGGTCGTCTTGCCGGTGCCGGCCGAGCCGACCAGGACGCTGATCCTCGATGCGTACAGGGTCTCGAGCGCGGCGACCTTTTCCTGGCGGGCCAGCTGTTCGGCCAGCCGCTCGTCCTCCGAGGCATCTGCCGGCAGCGGCTGATTCTTGAGCGCTTCGTTGAGCATTGTTGCGAATTCAGGCGTTCCGGTGATCGGCTTAGCCTTCAGGCGCCGCTCGACGGCGCCCTTGATCATGCGTCCGACCGTAGCCAGCTCGGCCATCTGTAGCCCCGGTGCGCCGTTGCCGAGTGTGACGCCGACGAGCGGCCCGTCGCCGGTGAGGGTGTCGGCGGAGAGCCGGTGCGCGTCGAGCAGGTCGGCGCTCACCGCACACGGCTGGCTCAGCTCGCGGTCGCGAATGGCCGTGACCAGATCGGCCTGGGGTCGCACGGTGTGTCCGGCGGCGGTGGCGCGGTACAGCTCGTCGATGAGGAGCCCACGCACGCGCCGGGCGTCGAGCGCATCGCTCATCGCGCTCGGCTGTGGCACGGGATGCGCTGCGGCGACCTTCTCGTCGGGGAAGCAGCCCCGGTCGATGACGGCGAAGGCCACCGCGTCTGGTCGGACCCGGTCGACCTCGAACAGGCGGTACGGGTTGGCGATGATGTCGATGTCGGTGAGTGCCGGGTCACGCTCCTCGGCCACGAAGAAGCGCTCGGCCTGCTCGGCGGTGATCGCGAACCGGCTGAGCAGCTGCAGCAACTGCCGCCGTTCGGGCCGCAGGGCACCCCACGTGGTCCGCAGACTCGGGCTCAGGTGCTCCTGTGCGGTAAGGCTCAGCGAGGACGGATCGGCCATGGCACGGTCGATCACCGGCCACGGGTCGGCACCCTCACCGGCCGCCGCACCGACGACGTGGGCGAATGTCACCGCCCGCGGAACACCGAACGCTGCGAGCACGCTGCCCAGGCCCGGGCACGGTCCGCGCAGCTTCCACAACCGGTTGAGTTGTCCCTCCAGCCACTCGAAGCCAAGCGTTCCCGCATCGGCGCCCAGGATCCGCTGCGCCTGGCGGCCGGCAGCGGCCAGAGCCAGCAGCGCGTCGATCGCCAGGTCATGGCTGACGTGTTCGGTCACGTACGAAAACGCCGTCCAGCCCGACTCCGGTGCAAACGCCAGTGCGTCACCGACGTCGCGGCCGGCATCCTTGGCCGCCAGCAGCTTCTGATAGGGCAGGAGGAAGCCGTTCGTCTGGTCGGGACGCAGCGAGTGTTCGACCGTCGTCTCCCACATCTCGGCGGGGAACTGCTCGCCGCCGCTGCTGCGGTAGGCGCCGGTGGGGGTGACATCGGTGACGGTGGCCGCGCCCACGAGCAGCCTGCGCGGGTCGTCGCTGAGCGGGCTGTGCTTGACGTAGAAGAACACCAGACTCTGCGCCGGGCGTACCGTCGCGAAGAAGGTCTCCAACAAGGCGCGCTGGTTGTCGCCGTGCATCATCCACGCAGAGTCGGACCACTTGGTGATGGCGTCGACCTGCTCCTCCAGTTCCAGATGGACGCCGAGCTGGCGCTCCTGGGCGAGTTCCTTGACATCACCGCGGGACATCCACCGGAACGGAACGGCCTGCGCCGAGTACGGCGGCAGCGGTTGCGGGGTCGACTGGAACATCGCAAACGCCTTGGACTTGTCCGCGAACGGATGGGTCCGTTCGTAGTGGATCGGGTAAGGCGACATGAAGGTGGCCCGCTCCGCCACGCACGGCGGCGCCTCGGCCAGGGGCAGCTCGCGAATCTCCCGGCCGGCATGGCGTTGTTCCCGATCATCACGGCGGTTTTGGCCGATGTTCTTCAGCAGAACGCATGTGCCGTTGCCGCCGGGGTCTTGGCACACTGTCCCATTCCAGCCACCGTCGTGCCAGGGCACGCGGATGGAGATGTGCTCGATCGGGCGGCGCGGCTCATCCATGAGGAACTCCTACGCGGTTCGATATGCGGGGTGGCGGGAAGATCACGGTGGTCAGCGCCCACTTGGCCGGCGGAGCCCGGCGAGCAGGTCGGCGGTTCCGGCGATCGCCGGATGGTCGGGGCTGTGGATCCGCCGGAGATCCTCCAGCAGGCTGGTCAGGGTCTGCTCAGCGGCCCGACGCTGGCCGGCGCCGAGCTGCAGCAGGCCGATCTGCCGGCGCAGGTCCAGCACCCGGGAGTCGTCGTCGCCGAATACGGCACGTTCATCCTCAAGCAGTTCCTGCAGCTGTCGCAGCGCCTGGGTGGTGTGGCCGAGCAACGCCTGGCACGTGGCTTCGCGGAGCCGACAG
The DNA here is from genome assembly GCF_014647515.1 of Dactylosporangium sucinum. Lineage (GTDB taxonomy): Bacteria > Actinomycetota > Actinomycetes > Mycobacteriales > Micromonosporaceae > Dactylosporangium > Dactylosporangium sucinum. Next base: position 77,344 of record NZ_BMPI01000013.1, read on the forward strand.
GTCAGCACCGGCGCCGCGTCGGGACCGTGTCGCGTGGTCAGATCGTCGACGAGTTGCCGGTATGCCGGCGCCGCCCGGTGGTAGTCGCCACTCTCGAAGAGAGCGTCGGCATACTCCTGCCGCAGCCGCAGCGTGTCGTCACCGGCGTCGCCGGCCTGCTCCACGGCACCCGCGAGCAGGTCGGCGGCCTGGTTGTACCGGGACTGCCCGATGAGCCGGTCGGCCTCGGCCCGCACCTCGGCGAGGTCGCCGCCGGTCGGCGCCGTAACGCGGTCGGCGACGGGCGGCACCGGGGCGGACGGTGATGTGGTGGCGAAGACGCGGCTCAGGACCGCCGCGTACATTCGGGCCGGGCTCGGCGCCGACGGCGGGTTGAGGACGCCCGGCAACGGCCGCAGGTCGGCGGCGAACGGCAGCAGCCGGGCATAGACGTCGTCCGCACTCGCCGGCCGGTCCTCGGGCTTCTTCTGCAGCAACGCCAGGACGAGCTCGTCGATCTCGACCGGTACCTCGGGGCGGAGCGTTCGCACCGCCTCCGGGCGTTCGGCGACCTGCTTGTTCATCAGTGTGTATGACGTGGAGCCGGCAAACACCGGCTGGCCGCAGAGCATCTCGTGCAGCGTGCAGCCGAGCGCGTACAGGTCGCTCGACGGTCCGCTCAGCCCGGCGAGGATCTGTTCGGGCGCCATGTACGCGGGTGTGCCGATCACCTGGCCGGTGTTGGTGATTTTCGAGAAGTCCGTGAGGTCGATCGCCATCGCCAGGCCGAAGTCGAGTACCTTGACGCTGCCGTCGGGTTCCAGCATGAGGTTGCCCGGCTTCAGGTCGCGATGTACGAGCGACGCACCGTGGGCGACGGACAGCACGGCACAGGTCTGCGCGGCGATCGCCGCGGCCCATCCGACCGGGAGCTGGCCCTGCTCGGCGATCAGGTCGGACACGCTGATGCCATTGATGCGCTGCATCACCAGGTATGGCCGTCCATCGTGGACTCCGGCGTCGTAGACGGCGGGAACTCCAGGGTGCTCCAGCCGTGCGGCGATGCGGGACTCTCGGACGAACCGGCGGGTAAGCTGCTCGTCCGGCGTGCCCTCCGGGAACCGGACGAACTTGAGCGCGACCGGACGGTCGAGTCGTATGTCGTGCCCGAACCACACCTCGCCCATGCCGCCCTTGGCGACCGGCAGCGCTTCAAGCTCGTAGCGGCCGTTGATAACGGTACGCGGGGACACAGGCTCTCCAAGAACGGAAGTGGGTCTCTACGGTGTCGAGGTCAGCCGCCGTACGACAGCCGGGCCAGGACTCCTTGTGCACGCAACTCGGCGATGTGTTCGGCGGCCCGCACCGGTGCCACGCCGCCACGGACCAGCAGACCCGCCTCGATGTTCTTGCCAATGCCGGCCTGCGTGAGGTTTGCGCTGGACACCAGTAGCACCCGTCGATCGGCGACGGCGATCTTCGCGTGCATCTTCGCGCCGTGCTCGGCACGCTGATCGGTCGGCCAGTGCCACAGCTGGACCCCGGTCACCGAGGCGAACGCGGCGGCCGGCTCTGCCCCGGCGAGCGCGCTGCCGGCCCCCTGCAGAGTCTCGACCACGACGGTAACGGCGACGCCCCGCCCGACCGCCGCGGACAAGGCGTCCAGCAGCGGTTGGTATGGCTTTGCCGAGTACGTCATGAGCAGCAGCTCGTGGACTGCCTCACCGACCAACTCGACCAGGACCTGGGCGGTGG
>NZ_BMPI01000013.1:79108-132478 GCF_014647515.1 Dactylosporangium sucinum
AGCGGACCGGCACCCGGTGGGTACCCGGACCGCTCCACACTGACTCGACCCGCACGGCGGCGGCCTGCTGGGCGTGTCCGGCCGCCACCCCACGCAGGTAGGCGGCGGCCTCGACGTCCGGCAGCGCGGCATCGCGCTGTGCGTCCAGGACCGCCTTCGCCGCCGCCGCGAATCCGGGCACCGCCACTGCGTCCAGGGCCGCATGATCCGGCCAGCCGGCCGCGATCCGATCGGCCAACGCACGCAGGTGCACCGCGCCCAGCCGGGCCACGGCCGCGACGGCCGCCGACTCGAACGCCTCGACGGAGGTCACGGCAGCTCTCGGAAGAGCGCGAGGTCGGGGTCGTCGATCGGCACCACGAACCGCCGGTCGAGGAACCGGTTGCCGCGCTCGCAGGTGGTTTCGGAGACGAATAGGCACACGTGGCAGGCAGCGCCGTGCAGGAACTCCTCCGGGAACTCGGGGAGCCGTTCGGCGCACAGCGGGTCGGACGAGCAGTGCATAGCCTCGGCGAGGGCACGTCGGGTCAGCCGCACCAGCGGATCCGGCTCGGCCAGCGACACGAGCCCACCGAGCGTGCCCTCGGCGTCGGGTACGGCGGTGTAGATGAGGATGCCGCCACGCGGGTCGCCATCGGTACCCGCGTAGATCCGCTCAGACAGGCTGGCGGAGCTGTACCCGCACTCCAGGGCGATCGTGCGGATCAGCAGGTGCGACAGGGTGTGCAGCGCGATGTACCGCTCACCCGGCCACAGCCGCATCTCGTCGAACGGGCCGGTGATCCGGTCCGAGTACCGGTTGCGGCGGAAGCGGCCATAGGCGCCCCGGTGCGCCTCCATGGCGCTGGAAGCCTTGGCTCGTCCCACCCACGCGTCAAGCAGGTCGTCGGGCACCCGCAAGAAGATTCCCTCACCGCGCACCTCGCTCGCCGGCACCCACGTCGGTGCGGACCGCGACAGCGGTGCCCGGGTCACCAGACCGGGGTCGTCGGGGTCGGGCGAATCGAGCCGGGTGAAGCCGATGAGGGCGCGAACCTCACGGAGGCGCTCGGCCTGCACGACGTCGGCGAAGCACTCCTTCAGTTGCGGTGGCACCCCGGCCGGGTCACGACGCAGCGTGAAGTCGTCGGTCTTCGGCAGCGACCCCGTGGTGGTGAAAATCTCCCACTCGGGGGTAAGCAGGTCCGGATAGGCGTTCCCGTCGTCGGCGGGCTTCGGCCCGGCGCGGTGTTGCTCGATCGCGGCCCACAGTTCGTCGTCCGACCAATCCGAGAACTCCCGCAACTGCGACACGTTGTCACGCGCGTAAGGGAGCATCTCGATGACCTTGAGGCCTTCGAGGTTTCCCCAGTACTGGTCGACCTTCGTCTGTAGCTCGCTCGCGCCGGTCTTCGGCACGGCGAGCGCCGACAACGTCTGCGCGAACCACTGGTTGGACGCGCCAACGACCAGCAGCTTCACCTGGCTGTTCGGGCAGCCATGCGGGTCGAAGTCGCCGAGGTGCGCGCGCCGGCCGCGGCACTTTGGCAGCTTCTCCGCGCCCCGCTGGCCCAGGACCTCGCGCATGTTGCGCCGCGCGCCGCAGTTCAGGCAGCGGATCTCGACGTTGGCCCCGAGGTTGCCGCCGCGGTCGTCCATCCGCAGCCGCGGGTGGCTCACCTTCGGGCAGGCGCCGCCGTGGTGGACGAAGTGGGCGTACGGGAAGTCGTCGAGATGCCCGGTCGTGCACGCGAGCACGAACCGGGCTCCGACGGCGAGCGGCTTGCGCCCACTCTTCTTGCGGGGGCAGTTGGCGTGGAAGAACCGCGCCTCGTGCGGCTTGCGGGCCTTGAGGTTCTCGAACCCGAAGACGCCCGAGTCGAGCGGAGCAAGCTCGTCGCAGACGGTGCAGCGCAGCCAGCCCGGGAACGGCACCGTCGGCACACCGACCTTGGCCGCCGGCCCCTGCGGGTCCTTGTCCGTGCCCTCCATCCACGGCGCCGGGCGCAGCTGGTCGACGGTGCGGAAGCCCATGGCCCGCACGGCGGCGAGCAGCCGGGGCTCGGCGATCGGCTCCCACCCGGGATGCCCGTAGTTCCAGTCCTCCAGCCCGCGCACGAGCACGGAGAAGTTCGGCAGGTCGACCAACGCGCCCACGCCCGTTGTGAACATGAGGTGGCTCGGCCGGACCGCGCCGACCCGCCGGAAGTGGTTCGCCGCCATCAGAGGCCCTTCCCGGTCAGCGTGGACTCGCCGAGTTCGTCACCGTCGGGCAACTCCTCCTCGGTCGGCGGCGCGTCGCCGCCCGCGAAGGCCCACTGCGGCGCGTTGTACAGCGCGTTGAGCACGTCCCCACCGGCCGGCACCAGCAGGTTGATCTCGTTCTCGGTCTCACGCATGGACATCCCGACGGTCAGGTCGCCCCATTTGCCGTTGCCGGCCTGCTCCAGCAGGCCCACCAGCTGCTGCTGCTTGAACGTCCCCGCCTGGTAGCCCAGGCGGGTCGAGCCGGTCCGCTTCTTGTTCCACTTGTCGATGAGGTCCCTGAGTCGCTCCTCGAAGTAGCCGCGGCCGCGCGGGCCGCCGATCGCCTCGGCCCGCGCCAGGAGCCGGTCGACGATCCTGCCGACCTCCGGGCCGTCGAGCGGCACATCGTGGGCGTCGAGGTTGCGGGAGAACGCCTCCTCCGCGTTGCGTACGGCCGCGACGACCGTCGCGGCCACACCCCGGTCCAGGGCCCGGCGGGTGTACGGGGTGACGGAAAGCGCCTCGACCTGGCGGTAGAACGTCGCGTGGTAGTACTCGAAGTCCTCGAAGTGCGCGAGGTCCCGCGGCCGGGTCCAGTTGTAGAGCGTCACCACCAGCCCCGGGCGCTTCGCGTCGCGGCCGACGCGGGAGGACGCCTGGATGTACTCGGCCGTGTTCTTCGGCTGCCCGGTGACGACCATCAGCCCGAACCGCGACACGTCGACGCCGACCTGAAGCATGGACGTGGCCAGCACGACGTCGACCGGGATCCGGTCCTGCTGGGCCCGGTCGCGCTGCCGGTCCGCCAGCGGGTGCACCACGATTTTCGGGTTGGAGGTCGTTCTCGTCCGCATTGCCTCCCGCACGTCGTCGGCGATGGCGCGTCGCCGGACCGAGGTGTCCAGCTCTGGGTCGAAGCCGATCTCCAGCCGCTTGAGCACATCGCTGATGTCGGCCGAGGAGATCCGGGAGGTCAACTCCTGAATCGCGAGCATCTGGGTACCCGTGATGAGCCGATCGGACAGCCCCTTACGGCGCCCGTGCGTGCGCACCCGCGTTGCCACGTCATCGTCGAGGTAGCGGCGCATACCGGCCAGCTCACGGGTGGCGTTGAAGTAGCCGACCAGCGTCAGGTACGGGTCGGCCGGCTCGCCGTACCGGTCGAACAGCGTCTGCCCGGCGATCAGCAGGATCTCGGCGAGACGGATCTCCGCGGACTTCAGCCGCACGCCGTGGGCGCAGACGCCGAGGTACCGGCGGCCCGGATCTGCTTTCGTCAGCGGGACCTGCCGGCTGAAGAACGTGTCGGCGATGTCGATGACCGGCGGCGGGAAGACCGCCAGCTCCCGACCGAACACGCCGAGCACCTGTTCCCGGGCGCGCTTCGTGGTTGCCGTGGACGCGACGATCTTCGGTCCGGCCGCGCCGCCGCCGGGCAGCGGCCAGGTGCACAGCTCGTCGACCGCCGCCTCGAAGAGCCCGACCGTCGTGCCCAGCGCTCCGGAGATGAGGTGCATCTCGTCCTGGACGATGAGGTCCGGTGGCCGCAGCCGTGCGACCGGCTCACTGGCGACCGCGTCCAGATTGCCCTTCTTGTTGTGCCGACTGGTACAGCCGGTCTTGGCGTCCAGGTCGTCGTGCCGGTACCCGTGCCGCGGGCACCGCTGGCGTACCCGGCCGAACAGCAGGCCGGCGAAGCCTCGCCACGGCAGCTGCGCCAGCTTGTCGACGGTCGCGATGACGAGGCTTGGGAGGTACCGATAGATCTCCTCGTCGATCGTGAGGATCGGCAGCCCCTCGGGCGAGCGGGTCCGGGAGAACGGGCACGCGTCGTCGCCTTCGCCGCGCGGGCAGTGCAGCAGCACCCGGCGCGTGTCAACATTGACGTGCAGGTCCTGGTGGGCCCGCAGCTTCGTGCCGCACCACGGGCACGACAGCGTCTGCAGGACGTTGGTGCGTTTGCCGTCGCCGGCCTCGCGGGCCTCGGCGATCTGCTCGGCGGCCTCCTCGAACCAGTTCGGCGAAACCCCGCCGCCGACCCACAGCCCGATCCGGAACGGCTCGGCTCCCCACCGGTCCGCGCGCTCGCGGCGCAGCACCTCGGCGGCACACACCAGCGCCGCGGCCCGCTGGAACTGCTGCGCGGTGAGCAGCCGCAGCGTATACCGCATCAGGACGGCCACTCCCGCCATGCCAGTGCGGGCGTCCGCGCCGGCGCCGATCGCGCGCTGGAGCCGGCGGATCGCGAAGGTGAACGCGGTGAGGCCGAGGTACGCCTCCGTCTTGCCACCGCCGGTCGGGAAGAACAGCAGGTCGACGGTGGCCGTGTGGTTGGCGGCCCGCTCAGGGTGGTCCGGGTCGGTCAGCGACGGAATGTTGAGCAGGACGAACGCGAGCTGGAATGGTCGCCACGACGCCGCCGAGGGTCCCCGCTCATCCACCTTGGCCTTTGCATCCACATAGGACAGCCCATGTTCCTCGCGCAGCCGGCCGATCTCGGTGTGCCGACGCTGCAAAGCCATCGCCTGGTTCGCGAACCGGAACGCGGCGAGAGCGTCGTCATGGCCCTTCAGCTTCGGGTCGGTGAGCAGGTCGATGCCGGCCCGGATCCGAATGGCGGCCTTCTTCGCCACGAACACGGCCGACTCGGCGGCGGCGCGCAGCGGCTCCGGCAACGCCGGGATCTCGGCCTCCTGCTCCTCCAGCCACGCGGCGTACCCGTCCGCGAGCGGCATCAGCCCGGTCCTGAGCTTGCCGATCTCCTCGGTGGCGAGGGCATCCATCGACAGTTCGACGGAGGCCAGCGGAGTCCCCTTCCCGACGGGCGCCACCGTGGCCGGCACGTTGTACGTCGGCAGCCACGTCGTCTCCAACCGGTAGGCGCACCGCTCCTCGTCGCGCACCGACGGGTGGACCGCCACGTTGCGCCCGGACGCGTATCGCCGCTGCGCCCGGTACAGCAGCCGCAGATGCGCCTCTTCAAGGTCGCCGCCGGCCGACCGCAGATCGTCGAGCGGATCGTCGATCGGCAGGAACACCGCCGCCGCACCGTCCAGGGCCGTCACCGTCATCGCCGGCTGGAACAGCCACGCCGTGTCGCTGTTGACGACCGGCTCCAGCTGGGTGTTGATCAGCACCAGCTGCACGACCCGCTGGCCGTCCCGGGGCCGCACGTCCACGGCGAGCAGAACACCCGGCGCGTCCGGGTCGGCACCAGTCAGCGACAGCCGCGCCGACGGGTCGCCGTCCAGGCGGATCTCCTTGGAGTACGACACCGGCTCCCGCGCCCAGACGCTGCGCTTCTTGCCGTTCTCGTCCTCGGCCTCCTTCTTGCCGTACCGACCCCACGTCGCTGTCACGCGCAACGCGTCAACGTCGTTCGGCACCGCGAATGACAGCCCCATCGACGACGCCCACAGCTTCCCGAGCGACTGCGGCGTCAGCACCTCCGGCAGCTCCGCCTCGCTCCCGTCGCCCTGCGCCGTCGAGGCTTCCACGTCCTGCGCCGCATCGGCCTGCGTGCCGTCGGACTTCGGCCGGGACCGCGGGCCGAGCATGCCGACGAGGTACCGTTCGCGCGGCCCCATGGCGTTCGGCCGGAACTGCTCCGTCTCGCCATCCCAGGGCCCGAGAAGGTCCCGCCGCACCAGGTCTTCAAGTTCGTCCCGGACCTGGTACGAACTGGCATCGCTGAACGCCTGCGGCACATCCAACGGCGGGATGGGGGGCGGCTGCTCCGGCTCGGTCTCCTGCGGCAACGGCAGCCGCTCCTGCTCGCCACGTGGGTGCGGGAAGAGGCTTTCCTGGGCGCCGGCCATCAGAACATCGCCTCCTGCTCCGACGAGCCTGAAGCCTTGCGGGCGGCGGCCTTCTTCTTGTCGTGCAACCCTTTCGCCTCTTCTTCGGAATACCGCCGGTGGTTGAGCTCCAAAAGCAGATCGACCATCTCGCGCTGTGCGGCCGGGCCCACTGTATAGCGGGTATACGGCCCGGTTTTGTGGAAACCGTGGTCGAGCCCCTGCCGCAGCAACTCGTCCCATCCGTACGCAGCGCACACCGCCGCATCGATCTCCCGGTGAATTTGCCGCAGTTCCTCGACGTCGTCGTCCTGGCAGCTGGCGTCGTTGACGAGGCCATAGGTCGCCGTCAGGCCTGCGACGCGGGAATCCATGATCTCGCGCCGCCGCCGGTCCAGCAGATCCCCAAGTCGGCGCATGTCCCTGGTCGTCTCCGGCAACGGCAATGTCTCGAACACATCGGACGGCGTGTACCGAAGGTCAGCCTTCATCGTCGAGGCACGGCTTACCGCCCACCAGTAATGCGGCGCACCGGAAAGCAATGCCAGCATCGCGGTGTCATCCGTCGCGAACACTCCGAGCGCGTGCGAGAACACCTGACCGGTCGGCACCATGACCGGCATGACCGTCTTACTCACAAGAGTGATCGCGATAACACGGCTGAACGGCGCAATCGCCTCAACCATTGAAGACTGCTTTTCAGCATACTGCCACCATTTATTGCGATATACGTTCCGTTTATTCCTGTCGCGCTCCGGCTTCACCGTGCGATACACCTGCTCGTAACAGTCGGGGTACGACCGTGCGCGTTCCTCACTCCAGTCATGGAAGTTGACGATCCAACGACTCCCGCTCTGACCCGGCCGAGAATTCAGATCCTGCCCGTTCAGGAAAGGAAACAAAACATCCTTGTTGCGGGCGTCCTTGCGTATCAATACGGCGGCGGCATCCGGCGTCATGGTAAAGCCCATGCCAAGGACGTATGAGCCGATGTGCGACATGTTTCCGTTCAGCACCAGTCGGTATGCATTGCCTTTCGCGCGGGACGCAGCATCGAGCGACGGCGTGATCGCCTCGACAAGCAGACCGTCGGCGAGATGCTTTATTCCATCGACCGGCGTCAGACGGCTCGTCCAGACGGCACAGAACTCCAGAACTGCGGATTTCGATGGCCACGGTTTGCTCTTGATAGCCTGTCGGATGGTCCCAAATTCGGCCACGATTTGATCGAGACCCACCTCGCGGGTGTCGCCTTGCGCAAGGGTGTTGGTGGCGATGATGCCCGTCTGGCCTATGTCGTTCAGCACATCGTGCGCCCGCAGCGCGAAGTAGGCGACCAGGTCGGCGTTGCCCCGTGCCCCGCGGCCGACCGTGTTGACGAGCAGTTCGCGGTAGGCAGTTCCCAGAGAGCCGGTGACTTTCTTTCCGCCCAGGAACGGCGGATTGCCGATCACGGCGTCGAAGCCACCGCGCTCGAAGACCTCTGGGAAGACGAGCGGCCAGTGCAGTGGTTCACGGTCGAAAGAGCCCGGCACGTGGTCCGTCGCAAGCCATCTTCTCCGCTGCCGCCGAGCATCTTTCTCGTCGGCGGTCGCGGCGGCGTCGTTCGCGAGCTTGGCGGCCTCGACGAAGAGCGCATCCCGACGGCCACCGCCGGCCAGGGCAGCGCCCACCGTCAGATCGGCGAACAGCCGGAGCTGCCGGGTGTCCTCGTCGATCTGCTCCAGGAGTTCCCGCTTCTGGATGAGCGCATTGACCGGATCCTCGCCGTCGATCTCGGCGATACGCCGGCGCTTGTCGGCGACCTCATGGACCAGTGGCGCCACGCCGGCGGCCCAGCCGAACAGGTCCTCGTGGACATCACGACCGCGCTTCGGGTTCAGGTGCATGTACTCCAGTTGGTCCAGCGACGTGATACCGAGCAGCGAATCACCCGCCACAAGGCGGTCGTCGAGGAACGTGAACGGGCGTTGCGGGTCCATCGACACCAGCCACAGGGACAGCTTCGCCATCTCCACTGCCATCGGGTTGATGTCCACGCCGTACAGGCAGTGCTCGATGACCTGCCGCCGGGCCTCGATAACGAGCGGGTCCTCGTCAACGCCTGCGCGCCGGTCCGATGCGGTCGCCAGGAACGCCTTCGCGCGTTCGTCTCCCTCATTGGACCAGGCCTCGATGAGGTGGTCGCCGAGGTATCGGGCGGCGGCGACGAGGAACGCCGCCGAGCCCATCGCGATGTCGGCCACCTTCAGCGCGAGGATGTCCTTGCTCAGCTTGCGCTTCCACTCCGCCTTGTCGGCGGTCTGCAGCGGGCCGGGTGAGTAGACGAGAGGCTCCAGAGCTCCTTCGACGACCTCCTCGGCGAGGAAGCGAGGCGTGTAGTGGGTGCCGGTGTTCTTGCGCAGCGCCGACTCAGTGACGAACAGAGCGCCGGGCAGGATCACCGTCGGCAGGCCGCGCAAGTCGGAACGGATGATGCCGAAGAGCGGTAGCAGCCGCTCGGCGAGTGGGTAGTCGCCACCGGTCACCGCGAGCAGCTTCTTGCGCGCCTCTTCGCGCTCGACCTGGGGAAGCGGGGCGAGCCGCTTCGCGAGGGCCGCCGGGGAACCGATCTTCGAGTCCTTGTACCGCTCGGCCAGCGCGGCGGCCAGTTCCGCCGGTGCGGACGGGAGCGCCTCCAGGTCGGTGATCGGTACCTCTTCCTCCTGGCCCTCCTTGCCGATGAGCCCGACGACCACGTCGCTGGCGCGGAAGCCTTCGAAGGACAGCAGGCCCTCGTACACGTAGCCGATCTGTTCGACGTCGAGGGTCCGGAAGCTCAGCGTGCGGACCTCTCGGGAGCGGCCGGTGCCGATCTCGACGCGCTGGACGGCGCGCAGCATGTGCAGCACGGTCCGGTCGTCAATGGAGAGCGGCAGCCATGCGTGCGCCTCGGGGTCGAACAGCGAACCGTCGTGGGCGTGCATGACGAGGCGGGGGTGTTCGATGCCGTGGTATACGGCGTTGAACAGTGCGAGCAGCCGGTGCCACGCGGCCGAGGTGTGTTCGAGGTCCTCCTCTGTTCCTTCGGTGACCCGGTCCTCGAGTTCGCCGCGGAGCCGGCCGGCGGAGTATGCCGTGGCGTACAACTCGTTGTCCGAGGGCAGGAGCTTGCGTTCCTCGGCGAAGAGCAGGAAGACGATGCGCATCATGACGGCCACGGCACCGCGGTACACGTCATGGGCCTTGACGTTCTCCAGACCGGAGCCGCCGAGTTCGCGTTCCCGGACGTCGGCGCGGCCGATCGCGGCGACCAGGAGTTCGACGGCCTTGCGGACCTGGACACCGAGGGCCTCGGTGATCTCCTCCTGGTTGTCCAGGCTGTCGCGCAGCAGCGGCACCAGCCGCTCGGCGTCTGGCACGCCGAAGAACCGGCGCCGGTTCAGCAGCGAGACGAACGCGCGCACCACGTCCCGCTCGGCCGCTTCGGGCCAGGCGACCGTGTCGAACACGGCCGTCGTGGTGACCCCGCCGCGCGGCGCCCAGACGAATGCCCACCAGCGGCCGTCGGTGGCCAGGCCGAGCTCGATGTCGTGGTGGCGGCACAGGTGTGCGAGGCGGTCGACCGGCGTTGCGCTCCAGGCGGAGCCCGCGATGCGGGCGGTGGGCCGGTCGCCGGGCGGGCATACCAGGCCGAGCAGCCGCACCGTGCCGGGCTTGACCTCCTCGCCAGGCTCGGCGAGCACGAACGACGGGACGAGGTCGGTGTCGTGCTCGGCGATACGCACCGTCAGGTCGTCGAGGCCGTCCTGGTGCAGCGCGTCGGCCCAACCGAGCAACTCACCGAGGACGTACCGGATCCAGGCCGGCTGCCCGGCGGCGGTGTCGTCCTGCCAGGCGGCGTGCTCGACCCGGAGCCGTTCGCGGACCTTTTTGTCGATGGGGTCGAGCGTCGGCCAGGTGGCCCGCAGGACGGGCAGGCTGAGGAAGGGGCCGCTCACCTCGACGAGGCTGAGCCAGTCACGGTGCTGCTGTGCGCCGTCGGGCGCGGCGGGGCGCCCCTTGAACGTCCGGCTCATCGGGTCGCTTCCTCCCTCGGTACCACAAAGATCACCGCGACGGGGAACCGGTGCGGCTTCGGATCGCGGTAGCGATCGGCGATGGTCTGCAGTTCCCGGTCCCGTTCAACCTCGAGGCTCTTGAGGCGCTCGTCCCAGGACTGGCGGTCGCGGCGGAACTGCGCCAGCTCCTCCTTGCTCTTGTGCGCGGCGATCGCCATGGCACGGCTGAACAAGGCGTTCTCCGCCTCCTCCTCGTCCTCGGCGAGCGCGCCGCGCAATGAGGCGGCGAACTGGTCGAGGTTCGAGGTGACCCGGTCCTGCTCGGCCTGCTGGCGCTGGACGAGTTTGCGTTCGAGGGATTCGCGCCGAATGGCGGTCCGCCAGTCGATCGCGGCGAGCAGGCCGTCGGTGATCCGAGGCCACCGTGCGGCGAGTCTTCCCTGGAGCAGAGACGAGGCGACGGTGCCGCTGGTGAGCGCCCGGTCGAGGATGCCGCCGAGCGTTGTCAGGTTCTCTAGGCGGCGGAACCGGCCACCCTCCGGCGCCCAGCCTCCGGCGTACAGGACCTCCTCGTGCAGGCGTACCCCGTCGGCGCCAACCAGCACGAACCTCGAGTAAGCGCCAACCAGGACGTCTTCCAGCGCCGGGTCGTCGCTGACCACGGCGGTGACCCGGTGCAGGCCGACGTCGCGGTTCGACACGGCCGCCCGCAGCAGCCGGGTCGACATCGCGACAAGCGGGTGGCCGAGGTGGGCAAGGACGGCAGTACCACCATGCTCCGCCAATTCGCGGGCGGCAGTGTGATCGAACGCGACCGGCAGCTGACGCGGAGGTTCGCCGTCCCGCTGCAGCTTGTCGGTCAGGCCGGCCGCCGCCCGCTGCCAGGATCCGGTCAGCGGCGGTACTGCGAAAAGCCCGTCGACCGGGTGCTTATCATCGACGTGCTTCTTCAGCGGCTGCTGGCGGGCCAGTTCGAGGGCGGTGTCGACAACCCGCTTGACCGCCGCCGGCGTGATGCCCAGCTCGTGCATGGTCTCGGCGAGGTTGGCGCGTAGCCGGCGGACCTGCTCGCCGACGTTGGAATCGACCGGGATGGACTCGGCCGTACCGCTACCGGCGGCGTCGACGTCGTAGTCGACGACCTCACCGAGCATCCGGCGCTGTACCGCGTCGGCGAGGACGGCGTTGACCGACCCAAGGTCGGACTGCATCCGGGCGACCTTGGTCGCGACGCGGGACAGGAACTCGAGGTCGGCCTCGAAGCCGTCGACCTGGTGTCCCCACCCGGTGCCGACGAAGTGCCGGACGTCGGGCGTGGTCCGCTGCCCGTACCGGTCGATACGCCCGATCCGCTGCTCCAGCTTGTTCGGGTTGAACGGGATGTCGTAGTTGACCAGCCGGTGGCAGTACCGCTGCAGGTCGATGCCCTCGCTGGCGGCGTCGGTGGCAAGCAGAATCCGGACGCTGTGCTCGGTGGGATCGGCCTGGAACGCGAGGCGCAGTTGTTCCCGCTCATCGGTGGAGACCGCGCCATGCAACTGCGCCAGTGCGGTCCCGGCCAGCCCTTCCTGCCGGAGCAGTTCGGCGAGCCACATTTGCGTATCGCGGTACTCGGTGAAGACCACGACGCGCTCGTTGAGCCAGTGTTCGCCGTCGGGCATGCACACAGCCTTGAGGTACTTGATGAGCTCGCTGGCCTTGGCGTCGGGCTGGGCCTCGTGCGCGAGCGCCCACGCTTCCATCCGCTCCAGAAGCTCGATCTCGCCGTCGGTGGCGTCGGGCTGCATCGGTCGGGTGCGGCCCAGCGCGTCGTCCTCGGCGTCCGCGAGTTCCTCGTCGGCGAGGGTGGCGCTGTCGTCGAAGAAGTCCTCCATCCACTCCGGCACGTCGTCGTCGACCTGGTGGACGGCGGGCGATTTCCGCGAGCGCAGCGTCTCGAGGTACACCCCGACGGTGTGCGCGAACGCCGCCGGGCTGGAGAACAGGCGCTTCTTGAGCAGCAGGGTCACCAGGTCGGTCGCCTTGCGGCCACGCTGGGTATTGAGCCGTTCGCGGCGCAGTTTCGCGAACTCCTTGAGCAGCGCGTGTACCTGCCGTTCGCTCTCCGGGTACTCCACCGGCATCGCGCGGGTGTGACGCTGCGCGAACCGTGGTGTGCCGTCTGCATTGACGATGTCGCGCTTGAGCCGGCGCACGACGGTCTCCTTGACCGCGGTCGGGTCGGGCTCCATGCCACGCGCGAAGCGCTGGTTGTCGAGGATCTCCAGCAGAGCGGTGAAGGATGCCTGGTACCCGTTGTGTGGTGTCGCGGACAGGAACAGCCGGTGGGTGAAGTGCGGCGCCAGCCGGCGGATGAGCTTGGTCTGCTGTGAGTCGACCGCGTAGACCTGCTTGGGCGCGGCTGGGGCAACGTGGTGGGCCTCGTCGAGGATGAGCAGGTCGAAGGTGCGCGGATAGCTGGGTCCGTCGGCGGGCAGCACCTCGTCCAGCAACCGTTGCGCCTTGGGCCCGCGCAGCCAGGGCAGGCTGACGATGCTCTGCGGGTACACCTCGAAGGGGTTGGCGGCGGAACCATGCGTGCGCCGGACGAGCGCGCAGCGCTCGGTGTCGATGACGGTGAAGTCGAGGCCGAACTTCTCAGCCATCTCGTCGCGCCACTTCACGGTGAGGCCAGCAGGGCAGACGATCATGATGCGGCGGCCGCGGTGACGCAGCAGGAGCTCCTGAGCGACCAGGCCGGCCTCGATGGTCTTGCCGAGCCCGACATCGTCGGCGAGCAAGAGGTTGACCCTTGGCGCGTCCACGGCGCGCGCGACCGGCTCCAGCTGATAGTCCTCGATCGCGACACCGGAGCGGAACGGTGACTGTAACGTCTTGACGTCGGCCGAGGTCACCGCGGACCAGCGCACCGCGTCGAGGAACGCGGCGAGTCGCTGCGGCGAGTCGAACGCCTCTTCGACCACGTCGGGCAAGGAGCCGCTGGGCAGCACCTGCCGTCCCGGTTCGACCTCCCAGATCACCTCCAGGGTGTGGCCGTACCGGCCGTCTTCGACGCTCTGCAGGCTGACGAGGCTGCTACGCTCGCCCGTCTCGACGTCGCTGACCACCCACCGTTGACCGCGAACGGCTACGAGCGACCCGATCGTGGGGGTGTCCATCGTTGCGCTCGACACGCCAAGCTCCTTATGAGTCGAACAACATCAAAGTTTGCGGTACACGCGTTTCGGGCCGCTCGACCATCAAACGCTCTAATCGGTCCGTAGACCGTAGACGTAAGCCATCCGGAATCGGCTCCTCCTTACGGCCTATCTGCGGGGCCGACCCGAGTGTCACGAGCGTTCGCGTGGAAATCCGTCAAGGACATCCGCCGGATTGCCGGCGAAAAGGAGATACTCGACCAGGTCAGCAGTCCATGGCTGTCCGCCTGTGGACAGCTGCTCAGCCGCCCGGCTGAGAAACGACAGGTACACCCGGTATCGATAGGTCGTCCAGCGGGGGCCTTGCCACAGCCACGCCGCCTTCGCCGCGTCCACTCCGTAGGACTCCTGGTCGCGTCTGGCCCAGAACCATCGCATCCGTGCCGCGAGCACCTTATCCAGAACGAGCGGCCGGGGTGGTGGCGCCCCGATCGCCGTGGCCGCGAAGTACAGGAACTTCGTGAAGAACGCCGGCCCCAGCTCCGGTATGTGCCCCTCTCCGTTCAGGAGTTCGTAGGCCTCGGCAGCTCCCCGGTCGGCGAGGGTTTGCACGGCCTGGGCCAGTCGGTGCCGGATCTCGTCGAGCGATGGCGCCGGACGACCGTCTTTGCCGTCGAGAATCCATGAGAGGCGGGTAGGCCCGTAACCGTTGTTGCCCTGCCCCCACATGAAGGACGTCACGAGCAACGGGAGCCAGTCTCCCGTTGCTCGACAATCGACGGCCACGGCCGCGACGGTGCGGCGGCTCAGCCACATTGGACCGGCCGTCTGAGTGAACGGCGGCAGCCAGTCGCTGACGGCCGACCATAGCTGTGGTGAAACCGAGACGGCATGCTGGGACACGAGGTCGTCCGCGTTCCAGGAGGCGTCCGGGTCGGAGGACGCGACGCGGGACGCCAGCGCCTGGCGTGCGAGTCCAAACCAGCGCCGTTCGTCGTCGCGGAGTCCGCCACCGACCACACCGCCGTCGATCTGCGCGGCATCGTCTGGCAATGCCAGGTCAACACTGCCCGGAACGTCGGCGGGCGGACGCAGGACACCCCGCGCGAGCCCATCGGCCGTCATCCGGACAAGCTCAGCGCCCAGGGTGGCCGTGCCGCGCAGTACTTCATCGAAGGATTCCAGACGGCGGAAGGCCGCGCCCTGCCGGCGCTGCTCCTCGAGTGCGGCCCGTGGCACCAGGGCTCGACGGACGTCGAACCGGAACGCCCCTGAGACACTGACCGCCTGCCGTTCGTTGGCCGTGGTGCGCAGCTGGCCGGCCAGGAACCAGGGATCCAACGCGGCCGGATTGGGTCTCAGCAGGTAGAGGTTGGCGCCGAGGAGTGGGCCTTCGACAGTCACCACGAGGGCGGTGAGCTGCCGTGCCACGGTGGGCACTACAACGTCGCCGGGTCGCAGGACGATCTCTGGGGTCAGTCCGTCACCGACGCGGCCGGAGGCGTCCCGGTTGAATACGACGTCTTTGCCGGTCAGCGTCACGCGATCGTCGACGCTGTCGCCCCGCTTGGCGGCTGCTCGCACCGGACCGATGATCTCCAGCGCCCCCGACTTCGCCAGATCCGCCACCGACACGGTTGTCGCCATGGCCTCCGGGCCGGCGACCAAATCAGGTATCAGCCCGGGCAGCTGCGCCACCAGCGCCGTCAAGCGGTCCCGGACGCCGTCGAGCCGTTCACCGGTGTCCCTGGCGTCCATCACTGGCTGTCTGCGGGCAGGGGTTAGGTCGACGTCCTCGTCCAACAACTCGATGACCGGGACAGCCCGCGCGAATCCCGGCTCCTCCGCTGCACCGTCGGGGGCGTTGTCGAACGCGCGGAACGCCGCGAGTGTCCGGTCATACCCCGGGGTGAGATCGCCGTCGGTCGCATCGACCAGCAGTGCGTGTGTCGGCGTGTGCACGCCCGATGCGGGTCGTCGCAGGATCCACAGATGTAGAGGGATGCCGTGGGGCGCCGCCGCCTTCGCCGGTAGCGCGATGACCGCTCGTAACGCGCCTCGTCGGAGCAGCTCCGACCGGATGCGCCGACCAGCGCGCCGACTCGCCGCCGATGGTGGCATCAGCAGCACGGCGGTGCCACCCGGCCGAAGATGGGCAAGTGCGTGCTGAACCCAAGCGAGCTCCGGCTCCGTCCGTGGCGGTGTGCCGTATTCCCACCGCGGGTCGTAGCCGAGCTCGTCGTGGCCCCAGTTGGTGTCACCGAACGGCGGGTTCGACACGACCGCGTCGGCCGCCAGCCCGGGGTAGGCATCGGCGCGCAGGGAATCGCCGACCTTGACGTCCCCGGGGACGCCACGGAAGTCCAACCACAGTTTGGCCATACCGGCCGAATGCTCATCGATCTCCTGCCCGTACACGGTTGTGCAGCCGGCGCGAACGGCGGCCCGCAGGATGTTGCCGGTGCCGCACGCCGGATCGAGCACGATGCCACCCGCAGCGCCGGACAGGCCGATCATCAGTTCGGTCAACGCCTCCGGGGTGACACCGATCCGCCATGCCTGGGCTTGAAGGAATCGACTCCACAGCTCGTCGAACACCGCCTGTGCGCCGCGGTCGCTGGCCAGCTCGACCATGCCCTGAAACGCCGGCAGATCGCCGCTCACCGGCGGGGGCTCACCGCGATGATGGGCAAGAAGTTGAGTGCCGGCCGCCCCGAGCGTCGCGGCAAGGCTGTCGCCGGCCGCCACGAGGTGCGACCACACGCGGTCTTCGGCGGACAGTTCTGGCAGCTTGCCTTGTCGGCGGAGCCAGTCTTCGACGTGCTCGAGGTCGAACTCGGGGCTACTCGCCGTGCCACCGACCGGCGCGGGGAAATCGAGATGGCGCTTCCGCCAATTGCTGACGGCGGCGCGTCCGACGCCCGCGAGGCGGGCGATGTCGGCGGCGGTGACCTTCGGCGATTCCTGCACGAACGCAGTCTACATGACTGTCAAGCAAATCGTCCGTTGACAGAGTTCACAGACGATGCTCTCATTGACACCGCACCTGCTTCTCAGGTGCCACCCGAACCAGGCTTCCGGCGGTCATCACCTGCCCGCCGCAGACTCCCGCACCACCGCATCACCCTGTGCCGGGACAGCCTGCCCGGGGCTTCATCCCCGAAGGAGCGACAACACCATGCGCAAGATCGTCACCGGGCTGGCCGCCGCGTTGGCACTGTTCGTCATCGCCTGCGGCGCTGCCCCGAAGAGCGACACCGTGAGCAAGGCGCCCGCCGCGACCGGCTCGGGCGCGCCCGTCGCCGGCGCGGCGGCGGACACCAAGGCCGCCGCCCCCGAGGGCCCGAAGAAGTTCGCCGTGGGCGAGGTGGGCGTCCTGTCGATGGCGAACGGTTCGACCGGTGAGGTCGTCGTCAAGAGCGTCAAGCTGCAGGGCAAGGTGATCGTCGTGTCCGTCTCGATCACCTGCAAGGCGGGATCGATCGACTACAACACGTTCGACTGGTCGATGCTCGCCGGTGACGGCACCAAGCTCGACACCGGCTTCAGCATCGACGTGAAGAACCAGCTCCACTCCGGCACCATCGGTGCCGGACAGTCGGTCACGGGCAACCTCGTCTTCGAGGGCACCGCGGCGCAGATGAAGGGTGCCCAGGTGCAGTTCTCCCCGTCGTTCGACACCCTCGCCTACTGGGTCAACCCGTAGCCCCGTCCGTGGCGCCGCCTGATGCCCTGGCGGCGCCACGCCTTGACCTTCTCAGTGGGCTGGGCGGGGTCACCGCTGATCGGCAGCCATCTGGCGGGTAGACCCACCCTGGTCACACCCGCAAGACTGGCTGACTCGCAGCACAAGGCCCCAGAAGTCGTGTTGTCGGTCAAATCCTCGTCCGGTGATAGGAGCAGGTGAGGAAGCGTGATGCGTGACGCCTTCGACGTCGAGGTGGTTGCGGTGTTCGGCAGCATGGTCACGCTCTCCGTGCCCCACGATGCGCCGGCCGCGAGGGATGCGGTGCTCCGTTGCGACCTCTCGTGGCTGCTGAACCTGCAGAACAAGCGACTCAGGGAGCTGGTCAACGGTGGGCCGGGCTTCGACGCCGCGGCGGCCTCTGCGGTGGTGACACACCAGCACACGGAAGACCTGCCGGATGGCGTCGAGCTGGCAGACCACGAGCTGCGGCACCTCAATCTCGGCCAACGAAATGCCGTCCAGCTCGGACTTACCACCGGGGTCACCTGGCTGTGGGGTCCGCCCGGCACCGGCAAGACCACGACGCTGGCATCGTTGGTGGCGAAGCTCTACGAAGGCGGCCAGCGAATTCTGCTTACCGCGCCGACCAACGCGGCCCTGGATGTAGCGATCCAGGCGGTGTTGAAGCGATTGCCTGATCTCACTCCGGGCACGCTGGTCCGCCTCGGGCAACCGGCAGATCCGTCATTGATCGACCGCGCGGACGGCCCCGTCCTGATCGACGAGATCGCCGCCACCCGCGGCGCCCCTCTGGCCGAGTGGCGAACGAAGGAAGGCCGAAAGCTCCGGGACCTTCGGGAGAAGCTCTCATCCCTGCAGCGCCGTCACCGCCAGCTCTCCAGGGATGAGGAGCGCACGCGGCTGCAGCTGGAGAAGGAGATTGCCGAACGCCAGGACCTTGTCCGTGAACTCGACCGGATGCTGCCGCAGGTGCGCCGTCAGGTCTGCCGTGAAGCCGCCGTCGTCGCAGCGACCTCGCACCAGGTTGTACTGCAAACGCTCAGGTGCACCGCAGCCCGTTCGAGAAGTCGGGCATCGACAATGCGGTGGCCGGCGGGCGACCGCCGGCTCGCCTGGCTGCCCTCACCGAGCAGTACCGGATGCGTGGGCCGATCAACGAGGTCGTCAGCATCGCCTTCTACCCCGAAAGCAAACTCGTCACCGCACCCGCCGTGGCCCGCAGGGCCCGCCGCAGCCGGGCAGCTTGGGCATGCAACGAGCTCATCGTCCTCGATACCTCAAGCCTCGCACCACGCACCGCCCGCCGACAGGGCGTCACCTCCCGGTACAACCTCATGCACGCCCAACTGGTCGCGGCACTGCTTGGGCCGGATGGCGACGACAATCTTGAACTCGGGCTGGTCACCCCGTTTGCACCCCAGGCCCGGCTGCTGGAGTCGCTCCTTCCCAAAGCCATGCTCGACACCTGGGCGGCCTCCACGGTCCACCGCTTCCAAGGTGGCGAACGCGACGTCATCGTCTACGACACCGTCGACACCGGCTACGGCGTGACGCCACTGCACCGCTGGTTCACCGACGGACACGCGGGAAGCCAAGGCGCCCGCCTGCTCAACGTCGCAGCCAGCCGCGCCCGGGACCATCTCGTCGTTGTGGCTGCCCTGAACCGGATGCACAAGGTCCGTGCCCGCGATGCCGTGTCGACGTTCTTCGCGCACCTGCTCGACCAAGCCACACGCCTCCCGTGGGAGAAGTCGCTCACGTTTTCGTCGAGCACGGAACGAATCACGAACGGTGTCGTCAAGCGTCTCAAGCGCGACCTCGACCGGGCGTCTACCGTCGACATTTGGCTGCCCCGGACACCACTCGTAGGGATGCGGGAACTCATCCCGCACCTCCGACTGATCACGGCCACCGGCTCGAATGCCGAGCCGGTGACCGTCTGGGTCGAACCGGACCGCGACGGCTACCTCTCCGCTGAGGTGTTGGCGACCAAACGCGCAGGGGTCAATGTCCGCCCGTGCACACCGATCCTGGAATCCTTGGCGGTCGTTGGTGATGTGGTCTGGTCCTCAACGCGCTCGCTACTTGGACCGGACCCGGGCGTGGTGCTGCGGACCGAGCATCGGGCCTTCGCCGACGCAGTGCGCCGCGCCCAGCGACGCCGCCCAGGAGTGGCCCCGGGCAGCGGACAGACGGCGGACGACCGCGGCCACTGTAGACGTACGTTGGTTCGCTTCGAACTCCCCCGCCGGGGCGACCCTCACATCACCTACGCATGCGCATCTTGCGACAGCCCGGACAGGAGGCCGAACTGAAGCGCGACAAACCGATCTTGGGTTCCGCGAGATAGCCGATTGTCAGGTTCCACTGGTTTACCTAACGTCGTGGCGGCTGGCTTCCCATTGACAGAGGTGCAGATTGACGTACAGGGGCGCGTCCGCCATCGGCTGGCTGGACACCGATGACCAGCAGTCAAGACAGATGCGGACGGCGATCGCGGGCCTGGACGACAAGGAGGCGCTGGATCCACTCGGGCTCGGTGGAATCCGGGGGACCTGCGGCCACCCTCGCTGGACGGATGAGCCAGGCGCCTGATGAAGAACGCTGTCATGCCAGGCAAAGGTGGGCCTTTGCCTCCCGAGCCGGAGTCGGGTACGACGATCGCCATCACCCCACAGGAGGAGCAAAGTGTCTCTGACGATGCGTGAGTTCGAGAACGGCGTCGCCTGCTGGCGCATGAGGAGATGGCCCCCGGACTTCCACAACGGCTTCTATGGGCGACTGGCGACACAGAATCCGAACGGGAGCTGGTTTGTGACCGAGGATCATCGGCGAGAAGACGACGGGGGCGTATGGGCCTACGAGAACATCGACGCCGACGAAGCGCGCGCGGTTGCGCTTGAGGTCCCGGACCCCTCCGCTTCGGACATGAGCCGCCTGACGCGCCCCGAGTCCAGCTTCACGCTGGATCAGATCGACCGACACCCCGTAGACAAACTTCTCGGCAAGCGTTTCGCCGAGGAGCTGGCGGTGCGTTCGCGCCGTAACCGGTCGGTCAGCGGAAAGTGACGACGAGTTGACGACAGAGGTGGTGTCGCTCGAGGAGGCCGTTCGATCGGCCGTCGAGCAGGGACACACGGAACTGACGCGCCTGGATGACATCACGGACGACCTGGTCGGCGCATTTACGCGAGGGCAGCGCGTCGCGCCGTCCTCGTCTGGCTTGATCACCCGACTGGACGACTTCACTCGTGAGTTTCCCGGGGAACTGCGACGTCACCTCGATCGTGAGCGCGAGTCACTCGGGTCGTTCAACATCGCTTTCTTCGGACGCACCGGCGTCGGAAAGAGCACCCTGCTATCGGCGTTCGGCCAGCTCGACGGGGAGTATGTCTCACCGGGTGTCAGCGATTGGACCACCGAGGTGCGTCCAATCGAGTGGCGGGATTGCCGGCTGTTCGACACCCCCGGGATTAACGGCTGGGGACGGACCGAGAGCCGGGACGATCTCGAGGCCAAGGCCCGCGAGGCAGTCGAGATCGCCGACGTCGTGCTTCTGTGCTTCGACAACCAGTCTCAGCAGGAGATGGAGTTCGAGAAGATCGCCGCCTGGATCCGCGACCACGGAAAGCCGGCGGTGGCTGTCCTCAACGTCCGCAACCCGCGCTGGCGCCACCCCGCGAAAGTTCCCGAGGCTCGCCGCAGGAATCTGTCCGAATCGGTTCGCCAGCACACCGACAACATTCGGACCCAGCTCGTACAGATTGGGTTGCCCGACACACCGGTCGTCGCGATCCACAGCCAACGGGCCTTGTTCGCACGCGCCACAACCCCCTTCCACGGCCCAGACCAAGTCCAGAATGCCTTCCACCAACAACGGGAGGAGTTCGGGAAGGATTACCTCGATCGCTGGTCGAACTTCGGGACGCTAGAGCGCCTGATAGCCACCTCGATCGCGGAAGGCGGCGCCGATCTCCGGTTGACCGCGCTGCGGGAGGATATCCGATCACGGTGCCGCCGAGGGGTCGGCGAACTCGAAGACCTGGCGGTCGAGATCGAGCAGGAAGCGGAATCCCGCGAACGCGAGGTCGAGTCGCTGTTCGCCGTGTTGGGCTATCCGGAAGACGCCGAACGTGCCGTGTGGCTGCACGATGCGGCTCTCAGCGCGGATCTGGTTGACCTGTCCGAGCAGGCGCGGGGCCGCCCGTACACGTCGCCGGACAAAGGGGCGTTGGACCGCTTCGTCCGGCACCTCGCTGCCTCGCACCTCGCGGGATGTCACCGACAGGCGACGGCCAACACCGATGACCTGATCCGGAGGGCATTCGACGAGCGCACAGCGATCGACGAGTCGAAGTTCACGGAGGTTGTGTTCGATCAAGGTGCCATTTCCGCTGCGGCGGAAGCCGTTTGGGCGGATCGCCGGGCGTTCCTGCAGCGTGAGCTTGAGGTCGTGGTGGAGCATAAGTCCATCGCCAGCGGGCCGGCGGTGTCGCACGCCGCGATGATCCGCGGCGACGAGGGCGGCGGCGCGACGGGTGGTGTCGTCAGGGGGACGGGCATCGCGGTGAGTGCGGGCGCCCTCGCGGTGCCTGCGGTGGCCGCACTCCTCTCGAACCCCGTAGGTTGGGTGATCGGCGCAGCTGCCGTGGGCGTCGGGATCGTAGGACAGGTCCAGCAGCATCTCGGCAAGAAGATGAGCGAGAAAGCGTCGGAGGAAGCACGAGAGGCGAAGGCTCAGGCGATCGTCGACTGCCATCGCGCTGTGGATCAGACGTTCGCCGGCTACGAGGATGCCCTCGTCCGCGACAGCCGGAAAGCGGCGTGGACGTTGTTGGCTCCTGCGGTCGGCGAGTCGCTCCGCGCTGCGATCGAGCTTCGCATGGCGCGCAGCCGGATCGTGAGTTTGATCGACAGCCTGCAGACCTACGCCGGTTCGATCAAGCCCGCACCCACGGTGACCGACGTCCTGCTCCGCGCGCAGCGTCGGATGGGGGAGACCCCGGCCGAGGTGACCCGGGTGTTGTTGGGCGAGGACTGGCTCGAGTCTGGCCTCGACCACCAGCCGGCGCAGATCAACCATGCCGCCCACGAGGCGTACTCGAGTCGCCGGGAGCAGGACCACAGCCGGCTGATGCGCGCAATAGCTGCGGCATGGAGCGCACCGTCGACGGCAGACATCCACTCGTGGCGAGACGACCTCGAAGACGCCGCCAGATGCGACCCGGCACTGTTTGACATCGCACGAACCTTCTCGCGCGTCGACGCGGCAAGACCAGCTCTTGCCGTTCTCGGTGACTACAACTCCGGAAAGTCGTCGTTGATCCGTCGGATCGTGGTGGACGGCGGTCGGCAACCGCACGCGGCGTTCGACATCCGAGCGTTGCCTGCGACCGCAGCCGCGAACCGCCACCAGTTGCCCCGGTTCGATCTCGTAGACACACCGGGCTTGCAGAGTGGACACGACGAGCACGACACCGCCGCGCTCGAGGCGATCGCCGAGGCGGCCCTCGTGTTCGTCGTCGTCCACATCAATCTGCTGGTCGGCGACACCTCGATACTGGAAGAGCTTTCGCGTGGCTCGGAGATGGTTGCCGCCAAAGGGGGGCGGATGGTGTTCCTCGTCAATCGGTGCGACGAACTGGGCGTGGATCCACTGACCGCACCCGAAGCATTTCTCAACCTGCAGAGCCGTAAACGCGAGGAACTGCGGGCAGCCCTCGCAACTCGTTCCATCGACGTCGAGATCGACAGAGTTCACTGCTTATCTGGCGATCCGTTCGGCCTGGTGGGAGGCGATGCAACGGCAGAACCCGGTGATTTCGACGAGAATCGGGTGTGGGACGGCGTGGCCGCATTGACGAGCGCCATGTCGGCGCTCTTCGACGAGCAGCTGTCCGCTGCGGCGTCGTCGGCCGCCTTCGATGCGGCGGTCACCGGCCTCAAGCGTCACCAGCACACGCTTCACCAGGTGCAGATCGACGGTACGAAAGAGCTGCGTCGCTCGGAACCGGTGATCGCTGCCCTCCGGTCTGCAGTGAAGGACGCCGTGGTCCTCGAAGGTTCGCTGCGAGAGGACGCCCGCCGCATGGTGGACCGCCACTCGGCGGCGACGAAATCCACAGTCGCGAGACTCGATCGGAAGGCCGGCCAGAAGCTGAAGGACCTTGTCGAGTCCTGGTGGAAGGCTCCGCAGTTCGAAGCTGATCTCGAACGGTACCTTGCCGACGCGGCACGCAAACTGGACGAGTGGCACAGTGACCACATTTCAGCAATCGGACGGGAGATGAGCGCTGCTGAGTTCCAGGTGACACCCGAGTTCGCGGCAGAGTTCAAGGCCCTGGCAAGCGCCTGGCACGAGGATCTGGCCGAGGACGCCGGCAACGTCGCAGGAGCCGCAGCGTCGCTTGCGAAGGCCCTGGGAAATCGGGACGCGGTCTACGCGATCGGCAAGCTGTTCAACCACAAGTTCAAGCCGTGGGGTGCGGTGAAGGGCGGCGCCAAGGTCGCCAAGGCCGGGTTCGTCCTCGGGGCCGTCGCTACCGCCGTGGACGCCGCGACGATGGCCAATGACATCCACAAGGCCGTGAAACACAAAGACCAGCAGGAGTCGGCGTCGCGGGAGATCGACCAAGCGGCTACCGGGATCGTCGAACAGATCGTGCGCGGTGAGCAGGGCGAAGGTCCCGTCGGATACCTCGAACAGCGGACCAAGGAGCTCGAGACATTGCTCGACGAGCACCTCGACCTCGAATCGTCGATCAGGGAACGGATGGACTCGGCGAGAGAGCAGGCCGAGGTGGCCGGGGCTCTGATCGCGGCCGCAGACGAATTGATCGGCACGTCGGGGAGGAACGAATGACAGTTATTGACATCGATGCAGTGCGAGACTGGTTGGGGCGACTCCCAGGCGGATCGCTGGCCGGGCGGCACGTCGAGGACTGGGACGCGTTCGCGAAGCTGGACAAGCCGGTCGCGACCCTCTTCGGGTCCTACGACACCGGCAAGAGCTCCCTGCTCCGCCGGTTACTCGTCGATTCCGGCCGCGATGTCCCCGGCTGGCTCACGATCAGCGCACGCCACGAAACCTTCGAGGTCAATGACGCCGAGGTCGGTGAGTGCATCATCCGCGATACTCCCGGATTCGCGGTCGGTGCGTCCGACATTCGTGCACAGAACAATTCGCGCCGAGCGATGGCGGCGGTCGGACTCACAGACGTCGGCATCGCGGTACTGACTCCGCAGTTGGCGACCGCCGAACGTGACGTGCTCAAGAAGCTGTTCACGCAGGGATGGCCGATGGGGACGATGTGGTTCGTCATCTCGCGGTTCGACGAGGCCGGTGTGGACCCGGAGTACGAACTCGCGGAGTACCGGGATCTGAGTGATCGCAAGGTTCGCGAGTTGCGGGAACTGTTCGAGTTGGACGACAGGACGCCGGTATTCGTTGTCTCGCAGGACCCGTTCCAGACGGCAGGGCCGGACACGGATCTCAGCCGAGAGACCTGGGATGACTTCCGTGGCTGGGACGGCATGAGGGACCTTGCGGATGCTTTCGAGGCGGTGTCTCCTTCGGCGCTGCCCGGATGGCGACATGCGGCCGGGCAACGGTACTGGACAGCGGTCCTGGAGGAAACCGTGACCGAACTGCGGAGGCAACTGTCGGACTACATGGCACGTGCCGAAGTAGCTGCGAGTGGCGTCGCTCACCGCGACGTATGGAAGAGCGAACTCGACACTCTCGATCGGGCCGCCCACGCCAGCCTCGACGGTCTCGTCGAGGAGGTGATGCGGCGGTCGTGGGAGCCGAGTTCCGGCACCGATGAACTTCAGGCCGAGATTCAGCGCACGCTCGACGAGTGGTTCACCAAGCAGGAGATCCGCCTCCAGCGGTTGCAGCAGTCGATCCGCAAGACCAGGGAGCGAGAGCGCGCCCGACCCTCCTGGGCCGGCTTCGCTTCGCTGGTCGCGACACTCGGGTCCGGGGAGGATGCCGCCGCGACCCCGGCAGGGCCCGGTGGTGTCGCGGAACATGTCGAGAAGGTCGGGCCCATGTTGATCGGTATGTTGAAGGCTGCGAACAAAGCACCCGGGCCGACCGCCGGCGGGAAGGCCAGTTCGGCGAAGGCGGCTCGGGACCTGGGACGGCCCATCGGCATCGCCGAAGCCGCGCTTCCCCTTGCCGCCTACCTGGCGAAAGTCTTCGACGAGCAAAGAACGGATCGCGCGCGCCTGAACCAGGACAAGGCGGTGGCCGAGAAGCGACAACAGGTCGTCACTGAGTGCACGCAGCGCGCTCGCGACAGCTGGCAGCCGTTCGTGGACGACGTGCGTGAAGCGATCGTTGCGGAGACGAGAGACCAGGTCGACCTCAACGCAAGTCTCCGCCAACTCGTCGAGCAACTGCAGGAAGCTGTGGTGGAAGGCGAGGGTCTCTTTCGAGCGGGTACCGTACCGCTGCTCGAGACGGAGGCGTAAGCGATGGGCCACTGTGGCGCGACTTCAGGGAACAGGTCACTAGCGAAGCTGGGAAGGCGGTGTCAATCCCCTGGAATCGTGGAGGACTCGGTTATGCGGCCCGATCCTCCAGGCCACGGATGATTGATCGTTCGTAGTCGATCGGTGAGCGCCCGTCGCAGACGGAGTGGCGGCGGCGGTTGTAGAAGTCGGTGATCCAGGTGGCGATCTTCAGTCGGGCCTCGGTGCGGGTGCGGAACTGGTGACGGTGGACGTACTCGACCTTGCATGCTGGAAGTCGCTTTCAGAGTGGAACAGCGGACGATGCTGCGCCAACTCCGCCATGAGCGCCGGGATATCCACGCCCTTGATACTGGCGATCCGGGAAGGCCTTCGTTACCGCCGATCGGGCATCACCAGCATGACGGTTCAGGCAACCACGAGCCCGCCGGGTCGGGAATGAAGAATCGTCCACAGGGTTCGAGCCGTGAACACAGGTGGCTGACCGGTCGAGGAAGGTCGTCGGGGTGGCGCGGACGTGGTTGTCGATCAGGTCGAGTTTGGTCTCTGTGCACGGGGACAACTTCTGGCCGCAGCTGGGACCTGACCGGTCTGCGACACCTCGCCGACCGGGTCGAGCGCCGGAGCCGCTCGGCGCTGATTCGCTGCAGCTCTTGGGGCGGTACGTCGAGGCACAGTTGCCACGCCTACCGCGACCTCATCAATATCGAGGCACAGCCCCGACATTGGCCGGCGTTACCCTTCAAGGGCGCGACGCAGATCTTTCATCAGCAGCAGCAGGTGCATCGGATCGGTGGGGCTGGCCTCGAACTTGGCCAGGCGCAGGTAGAAGTCGCGGGCGGCCTCAGTCTCGCAGTGGATGAGCACCGCCCGCACACCGATGACCTCCGCGGCGCCGGCGACGCGGCGCAGCGCGTCGACCACCAGAGCCCGGCCCAGCCCTGCCGCTTGGACCGCGAGATCGACGCCGAGCCGGGTCAGGATCACCACCGGCTGGTGGTAACGGCCTGCGCCCTGCCGCAGCCGCGGAGAAGCGTCGGCCGGGGCCACGCTGCCGGCTGCTAGCGCGTAGTACCCGACCACTCGCCCATCGGCATGGTCGTTTTCGCGGACGACGTAGACGCGGGACAGTCCCGCCCGATGAGCTTGCAGGGCGTGTTCGACGAGCCACACGGATTGGGCCTGCGATCCGCAGTCGAACCCGGCCACCGCATGCCCGGCCGACAGCGGCTCCACCGGCGAGAAGCTGAAGCTCACCGGGGCGTTCCACCCTGCGGCGGGTCGAGCACCGTCGGACCGGTCAGCAGTTCCCGAAGTCCGGCGATGTCCTGCGGCGGCCGTTGCAGCGCCTCGTCGAAGACCTGCCAGGCGTCCTGGTCCAGGACGAAAACCCGGCGGTCGGCCAGCACGTCGGCCGCCGCCTCTGTCGCCGCCTTCAGCACGAAGGTCGACACGGTGTCGCCAGCGGCTCGGCTGGCCGCCTCCAGCATCGCCTTCTGCTCGGCATCCAACCGCAGATGCAGCCGGTCTCCTTTGGCACTCACAATCTCATTGTACGCACAATGTACGCCAGCGCCAAGACGAAACGGCGGCCACCACAGGGTGCTCGCGCTGTCAGGATGCAACCGGACGGACAAGGACGGTCCAAGGGGGCTCTTAATCTGCGGGTTGTAGGTTCAAGTCCTACGCGGCGCACTCGACTTGGGGAGGCCCCTGCTTCGCGGCGGGGGCCTCTTGCCGTTGGGGTCTCGTTGTTTTCGCGCGCGCTTCGCGCGCTCCCCAGCGGGGACTCCGCCCACCCACACCCCCGAAAACCGCAGCCGGGTCCACTGCTGGAATTGGTCCATTGCGTTCGGTGCGCCGCGCGTTGAATGAGCTTTTCGTGTTCGTTGTCACAGTGGTCAGCGTGGCGTGCGTGTGGCGATCGGGAAAACTGATCGGCAGCCTCCGTCATGCGCGGGGTTGTGCCGTCGCGGAAACACCGCGCAGGTCTTCTGATGGACACGGGCCTTGGCCGTCCGGGGTGATGCGCGCCCATTGAAGCCGCGCCGGACCAGCCCGGATCAGCGCCGAGAGCGCGCGCAGAGCCGCCACCCTCGGCGGTTCCGGTCGCCGGGGTGAGCACCATCGCAGCCAGCGGTTGCTCGTCCGTCACCATGACCCCGCCCGTCCGTGCCGGGAGGCCGAGCCGGCCCCAGTCGGCGCCTCAGGCAAGCATGGATGGCTGCCCATTGAATTTGCCTGGGCAAGTCGTCTCACGAGTTGGGGCAATTCGAGCTGCCCGGACATCTGGGAACTCGACAACGGGACGTCGCGGTCATCGGAACAGACCTGAGCGCGTCATATCAGGGCCGCCTACCCGAAGGCGTGAGCGTCGACCCCGGGGAGCGGCTTGTGATCATTCCCCGGCAGACCACGCCGGCGGCGAAGGTGGACATCCCGGACGCCTGAAGCGTGCCGATCGGCCGCATCGAACGGCGCGGCACACTGCGAACTCGGCACCCCCGGACGTCGCGAGACCGGCACGCATCGGATCAGGCACGCTGACGCCAGCCACATAGGCGCGCGGACGCATTCCGTATGGAAATGGAGTCCGTGGATCGGCCGGCGGTAGCGTCGAGGCCGGTTGCCGATAGGCGGACATTGATGAGACGCGGCCGCCGCGGGTCGGGCGGTTGCACAGCCGGAACGGGTCGGCCGAACTGGTCTCAGGGTCGCCGGGACGACCGGCTGTATCGACGGGTGGGAGCGCCTAGGGTCGGGCCAGGGGTGAGCTTCCTTGACGCTCGACGACTTCCGGCGGCAGCTTCTGCTGTCCGTTGACGTCCGTGGTTACGGGCGCAGTGGCGATGTCCGGCAACACGAGATCCAACGGCTCCTGAGTGAGATGCTCGACGCCGCCGCGGGGCGGGCGGGGCTCGACCGGGCCGGCTGGCAGCGCCAGCCCGCCGGTGACGGTGAGTTGTCCGTCCTGCCCGCCGGTGAGCCGGAGGTGCGGCTGGTCGACGACTTCGTCCGGGAGCTGGCGGCCGAGCTGCGCTTCCGGAACCGGGACGAGCTGCCGGCCGATCGGATGCGGATGCGCGTCGCCGTGCACCACGGGGTCGTCCGGGCGTCGACGATGGGGTTCGCCGGCAAGGGGGTGGTCGAGGTCAGCCGGCTCGCCGACTCCGCCGTCGCACATCTGGCGCTCGATCGCAGCGACGCCGATCTCGTCGTGGTGCTGTCGAGGCGGATCTTCGAGGATACCGTCGAGCACACGTCGCTGGAGCCGGCGCGGCTGCGCCGGGTGACGGTCGAGCACAAGGAGTTCCGCGAGGCCGCCTGGCTGCTGCTGCCGGGCCGGGACATCCACGCGGTCGATCTCGACCCGCCGGCCGAGCCGGACACGGCGCCGGACGACGGCGCGAGTGCGGGCTCGGGCGCGGTCCGCAACAGCGTGCAGGTCAACCACGGCAACGTCGTACAGGCCCGGGACATCCACGGTGGCGTGGTCATGGGCGATCGGAAGCGCTAGTGCCGCAGATCTTCATCTCGTACCGCAGCGGTGACGAAAGCTTCGCCGCCGTCACGCTCGACCGCCTGCTGTGCGAGCGGTTCGGTGCGGACGCCGTCTTCCGGGACGCCCGGTCGATCCCGCCGGCGACCGACTACGCGACGGTGCTCTGGGGCCGGCTGGACCGCAGCGACCTCGTGATCGTCGTCATCGGTCCCCGCTGGCACCTCGACGCTCACGGCGGCAACCGGCTGCGCGACGAGTCGGATCCGGTGCGCCGGGAGGTGGCGTTCGCGCTCCGAAAGGGCGTGCCGGTGCTCCCGGTCCTGGTTGGGGACGCCGTCATGCCGGCCGCGACGGACCTGCCCGAGGACATCCGGACGCTGCCCGGCCGGCAGTACCGGCGCATGCGGGCCGCCACCGCGGACGTCGACGCGCAGCGGGTGGTGACGGACGTGACGGCGCTGCTGGAGTTCCGCCGGGCGGCCACGGTCGCGGTGCTGCGCGCACCGGCGTCGCTGGCCGCGCCGGTGCGCCGGGTGGCCGCCGGGTGCGGGCTGTCCGGCTTCGTCCTGTCCCACGAGGACGGCGTGCTGCGCCTGACCCAGCCGGGCGACGCGCACGCGCGCGCCGTCGCCGTCGGGCTGACCGGTGCGCTCGATGCCCTGCTGCGTGACGTGCCGGATGCGGTACCGCTGCGCATCGCCATGGATCATGCGACGTCCGCCGACGGCGCGCTGCGCCTGCTCGACGATCCCGCGTTCGACACCGTGCTGCGGAGGATGTCGTCGGCGCGGCTCGTGCTCGTGCTCTCCGACGCGCTGCACCGGCTCGCGATCCGGCCCGGTGGCGGCATCAACAAGGCGGCGTACACACGCTTCGCGACCGCGGCCGGACCGGCGGCGTGGGCGCACGTACCCGGCCGGCCGGGCCTGCCCGGCCTGCCGGACGGCACGGCGCACACCGCCCACCGGGCCGGGCACGGCGACCCGGGCGGGCACGGCGACCCGGGCGGGCACCACGACCCGGGCGGGCACGACGGCGACGGCGGCGGACACCACAACGTCGTGGAGGTCAACCACGGCCGGGCCGTCCTGGCCCGGGACATCTACGGCGACGTGATCCTCGGCGACCGGGTCGACGGAGGCCAGCGGTGACCACGCCCGCGGGACCCGCGGCCGCGCCGGCCACCACCACCACGACCACGGCGGCAACCGCGCCGGCAACCGCGCCGGACCCGAGCGCGCCGAAGACCACGGGCGGACAGCCCGCCGCGGCCGGACAGCCCGCCGCCGGTGCCGACCCGGCGGGCGCCGCCGCACCGGTCGAGGCGGTCGACAGCGGATCGTGGTCCGAGCCCGGGCAGGCGACCGCCCGCTCGGGCGAGGGCACCGCGCGCCGGGAGCACTGGACGGCGGCCCGCAACATCTACGGCGACCACGTCGCCGGGCACAAGATCGTGCTCAGGATCGGCGACAAGACCCTGCCGGTGCCGGAGCTGTCCGCCGACCTGTCCGACCCGGTGCACTACGCGTTCGTCGACCCCGACAACTGGCTCGACCTGTGCGACCGGTTCCGCGACCAGCGTACGGCGATCGTGCGGGGCCCCGGCGGGGCCGGCAAGGACGCGAGCGCGATCCGGCTGCTGACCGGCGAGGTGGAGCGGGTGTACCACCTCGACCCGGCCGTCGAGATGCTGCACCTCGCGGAGTCGATCACGGAGCAGGCCGGCACGCTCGGCGGCGGGGAGGGCGGCGTCGGGTTCCTGCTCTGCCAGCCGCACGACGCGGGCAAGCTGCGCGGCTTCCTCTTCCACGCGCTGGAGAAGGCGCTCACCAAGGCCAACGCCCGGCTGGTGATCACCATGCCGACCGGCGTGCTGCCGCCGGACAACGACCTGGAGCAGTACGTGCTCGACCTGCCCGAGCAGCGGGTGAGCCGGCGGCGGATCGTGTCGAGCCACCTGAGCTGGCGGCTCAGCGACGAGCTCGCCGAGAAGACGCTGGCGAACGCGGCCGTGCGGGAGCTGATCGAGGAGCTGGAGCGCGGCGACCACAGCTGCCAGTCGGCGGCCGAGCTGGCCTGGATCATCAGCTCGGAGTGCAGCGACGCCGGCGTCGTCAACGCGGCGCGGGTGCGCGAACGGCGGCGCCGCCAGCGCGGCCACGCCTTCGACCGCTGGTTCGACAGCCTGCGGGACGCCGACGAGCGCAGCTTCGCGATCAGCCTCGCGGTGCTCGACGGGCTGCCCTTCGAGGACGTCTCCGACGCCGCGCGGCGGCTGCGCCGGCGGATGGAGCCGAGCCGGCAGCTGGTGGTGTCGGCGACGGCCCAGGGCATGTCGGAGCTGCGGATGGGCTCGCCCGACCTGCTGCGCGGCGCGACGGCGCGGCTGCTGCAGTCGCTGCGCGCCGACGAGGTCGACGAGGAGCAGCAGTTCGCCTACGGCACGGCGCCGGTGCGGATCGTGCGGTACAAGGACGGCAGCTATCCGCAGCAGGTGCTGGAGCGCGTCTGGCGCGGCTACCACATCCAGCCGACGGTGCTGGAGTGGCTCCACGAGCTGGTCATCTCGCCGTCGGAGGCCATCCGCTTCTACGCGGCGAGCGCGCTCGGCGAGCTGTGCCGGTACTCGTTCGACTACGTCCACGCGTACTACCTCGCCCGCTGGGCGGCCAGCAAGGACTACCGGGTCCGCGAGGCGGTCGCCTACGCGCTGCGGGTCGCCGGGCGCGACCCCCGGCTGGCGGTGGCCGTCGCGACGGTGGTCGGCGGCTGGTACGCCAACAAGGACCAGCCCTACCTGCAGGCGACCGCGGCGCGCGCGTACGGCGTCGGGGTCGGCGTGCCGGACGCGGCGACCGCCGTCGACCGGCTCGGCCGGCTGGCCACGATCGACGACTACTGGATCGCGGTGGCGATCGGCGACGCGCTGGCGGACCTGATCCTGGAGGACGAGCAGACCGTGGCCCCGATGGCGTGCGGCGCCCTGCTGGAGTGGTTCGAGAACCGGCGCCGGGTCCGCCCGGCCCAGCTCGCGTTCCTCATCCTGGCCAGCACCCTGGTGTTCTGGGAGCCCGCCGAAGCCGGCCGGCCTCCGGCGCGCTGGCCGACGCTGCTGCGGCTGGCCACCACGCTCGAGCCGCTCCGGGCGCCGCTGATCGGGCTCTGGCGGCGCGTCCTCAGCGAGAGCGTCCTGCACGAGGAGGCCCGGGGAGTGCTCAGCGGCTGGGCCGCGCTCGCCGAGAACGACCCGGCGCAGCTGGACGACCTGGGGCAGCTCGTCGGCGCCGCGCTGTGGATGCCGGAGTGGAACCGCCGGATCGAGACGATTCTCGGCCGGCTCGCGCGGGACTGGGTCGCCGAGGAGAACCTCGTGCCGCTGCCGAACGCCCGCAAGACCGTGACCGCGCTGTTCTCGGCGGAGGAAAGCTGACATGACCGACCCGATCAAGCTGATCGTGCACGAGGAGCCCGTCAAGCGGGTCACGCTGACCCCCGGCAAGGGCCGCCGCCCCTCCGTGGCCGTGGTCTACGCGACCCGCGAGGGCGACCTGGAGGTGCTCGACGGCGGCAAGCCGATGCGTTGGTCGGATCAGATGCTCACCAAGTACCGCACGCGCTACGAGGTGGACATCAGCGACCACCACCTCTCGCTGGAGTTCAAGGACGACACGCCGCTGCCGACCCAGAGCGACGTGTACCACTTCCACGCCACGGTCAGCGCGAGCTTCCGGGTCACCGAGCCCGCGGAGACGATCCGGCGCAACGTGACCGACGCCGTCCCGCTCGTTCACGGCCACCTGCTCAGCATCTGCCGGCCGATCACCCGGCAGTACTCGATCGAGGAGGCCGAGGAGGCGGAGGCCGGCATCCACGCCCGGTTCCGCCGGGACACCCTGATCCAGGGCGGGATCACGCTCTACGCCGTCGAGGTCCGGCTCTCCCTCGACGAGGCCGGCCGCAAGTACCTGCAGGACATCGAGCAGGCCCGGCGCGACGACAAGGTCCGGTCCGCCCAGCACGACACCAACGTCAACGACGTGGCCCGCAACGAGCACATCAAGCAGCTCCAGCAGGCCGGCGACCACCTGCTCCAGGAGCGCGAGCGGCTGGCGATGGGCAACCGGCCGCTCGACGTCCAGGGCATGATCCAGCTCCACCTCCAGCGCCACCCGAACGACACCGAGGGCGCGATGAAGCTGCTGCTCGACTTCGAGCAGAAGCGGCTGGAGTACCAGGAACAGCGCGACGACCGCTGGCAGTCGATCCTGGCCACCATGGCCGCGAACGGCATGGCCCAGCCCGCCGACGTCGCGCCGCTGCTCGACGCCGCCGTCCGGCACCTGGAGGGGTCCGCCGGCGTCGTCCGTGCCGAGTCCACCGTGCAGCAGCCCGAGCGGCCGGCCCCGAAGCCGCCGGCCGCGATCGGCTGGCTCGACCGTCCGGCGGCGCCGCCGCAGCCGGGTCCGGCGAGCGGGCCGGCCAATCTCGCGCCGGTGTACCTGGTCCTCGACGAGTCGGCCGACGCGCGGCCGTGGGCCGACGCGCTCACGGACGCCGCCCAGGACCTGTTCGCCGCCGTCGCCGCCCGGCCCGACGTCTCGGCGGCGCTGCGGCTGTCGGTCGTCGGCTTCGCCGAGCGGGTCGCCGTGCGGGTGCCGATCTCCCGGGTGGACGCCGAGCCCGAGGTACCGCCGCTGCTGCATCGGCAGACGGCCGACCATGCGGCGCTGTTCCGGTGGCTGCTGGATCACGTTCCGGCCGAGCACTCGGCGTTGAAGGCCGAGCACACCTCGGTACGCCCACCGCTGCTGATCCTGCTGAGCGCCGGTGCTCCGGCGGGCGACTGGGCGGATCCGCGGCAGCGGCTCGACCGCGCCCTGCGCCGTTCCGACGTCATCGCCTTCGGCCTGGGCGGCGCCGTGGAGACGATCGCCGGGTTCGCGTCGGAGGCGGACCTCGCATTCGTGCCGGACGCCGGTATCGACGACGAGACGGCGGTCCGGCAGTTCGGCGAGTTCCTCAAGCGCCACGTGCTCGCCTGCGGCGAGGCCGCGCGGCTGGGTTCGGAGACGCCGTCGCCCGCGCCGCCGCGCGGCTTCCGCCCGGCGTAGCTACAGCCGGTGCTCGAGCACCGGCGGGGCGGCGAGCACGGCGACCGCGGTCAGCGGCACCAGCCAGAGCAGCCCCGGCAGCCAGCCGAGGCCCAGCAGGAGCGAGCCGGCGAGCACCTGCACCACGCCCACCCCGGCGGTGGCCGCCACCGCGAGCTGCGGCGTGCTCACCGCCGACGCGCACAGCAGCCCGCCGGCGACCGAGGCCAGCATGACCGCCAGCAGCAGGAGATACTGCGACCACCAGCCGGGCAGCCCCGGCAGCCGGGGCAGGGCGGTGCCGAAGAGGTACGTCGCCCACGCCATCGGGGCCGCGAGCACCGCACACACCAGCCCGAAGAGCCCGGACTTCGCAGCCAGCGCCGCGCCCGCGCCGATCCCGGCCCGCAGGTCCCGGCGCAGCGGGCCGCGCTGGGTCGCCGGATCGATCCGGCCGACGACGGCCCCGGCGGCAACCGCGACGACCAGCAGCGGCCACAGCCGCTCACGGCTCGCCAACGCGCCGAGCACGGTCAGCAGCGGCATCACGAGACAGGTGGCGAGCGCGCCGGTGCCCCGCCGCCAGAACAGCAGGGCCTCCCGCACCAGCAGGGCGGGCGGGAAGCCCTCGGGCTCCCGGCGCTGCCGCCACTCCGGCAGCTTCGCCGGCCGGTCGGTCTCCAGGTCGCCGGCGGGCGTCTCCATGGTCGCCAGGTACTCGGGCCAGGTGAGCTCGCTCCGGCCGGTGCGCGCCCGGCCGGGCGGCCCGGCGTGGCGCAGGCGACCCCGCCGGTCGAACACGACGACCTGGTCGGCCAGGTCGAGGTTGCCGACGGACCGGGTGCCGGCGATGACGGTGCACGGCAGGTCGCGGGAGATGGTGCGCAGGCGCGACATCAGGTCGCGGTCGCGGCCGATCTCGTACGACGTCGCCGAGTCGAGCACGAGCAGCAGGCCGGGCCGGCCGGCGATCTCGACGCCGATCGAGAGCCGCTTGCGCTCCCCCTCCGACAGCGTCCGCACCCACTTGTCGCGCTTGTCGGACAGCCCGATCCAGGACACGATCTCGTCGAGCGTCGTGCCGGTGTCGCCGCGGGTGCCCGGCGACGGGCGCAGCGCGATCGCGAGGCGGAGCGTCTCCTCGACGGTGAGCGTGCCGTGCAGGTCGTCGTCGGCCGGGACCCACCGCACCCGGGGGTTGCCGCTGCGGCTGGACCGGCCCACCCGCACCGTGCCGCTGTCCTGGCGGTATCCGCCGGCGAGCGCGCCGAGGAGCATCCACGCGCTCGCCGCCTCCTGCCCGTACACGGCGGCGAACTCGCCCTCCGCGACGTCCAGCGAGACGTCGTCGAGCAGCGGCCGCCCGCCGCGGCGGGCGTTCAGTCCGGCCACCTCGACGGCGAGGGCCCGCTGCGCGCCCCGGCTCGGCAGCGGGACCGTGTGGACGTAGCCGCCGATCGTGATGCTGCAGCCGGGCTCGCGCTCGGCCGACGTCACCGGCTCCCCGTCGACGAACAGGTCGCCGTTGCGCGCGGTCAGCCACCAGGTGCCCCGGGCGTCGACCTCGACCCGGGCGTGGTCCGCCACCACCGACGGGTGGTCGATCACGATGTCCGCGGTGCTGCCGGGCGGCCCGACGACGAGCTGTCCCGGCGGACGCTGCTCCGGCTCGGGGGCGCTCCCGCGCGGCCGGCGCGGCCGTTCCGGCTGGCTGTAGGGCTCCCCGGACAGGCGCACCTCGGCCCGGTCGGCCGGGAGCGCCACGTCGCCGTCGTCGGCGGGCCGACCGTTGATGCGCAGCTCCCGCGGGTAGCGCGCCGGGCCGGTGTGGAACCACCAGGCGCCGAGCTCGGAGACGAAGTACCCGAAGCACGCCGAGCGGTCGGGCGGATGCTCCGAGACGCGCAGCCGTCCGGCGTCCATCCACAGGTAGTGCGGCGCCTGCTCGGGCAGGCGCCGCTGCTCGTCGTCGAGGACGAGCAGGAGCGAGCTCACAGCGGAACCCCCTGCATCAGCAGCCACAGCACACCCACGCTGCAGACGACGGCCATGACGACGAGCAGGACGACCAGCACGAGGTTCGCCTCCCGCCAACCGGCCGCCGGGGGCGCCGGCGGCTGCCGGGGGACGTTTCCGACCAGGACGGTGGCGCGGCGGTACTGCGTCGGCACCCACCGGCTGGGGTGCGGCGGCCGCACCACGGCGACGAACCGCCGGGTCGGCACCCGCACCGGCTCCGGCCCGGGCTCCGGCCCGGGCTCCGGCTCGGGCTCCGGCTCGGGCTGGAGCACCTCGGTCTCGACCGGAGCCTGGCCCCTGTCGTGGCCGGTCCAGCGGGCGGCGAGCCGCCGCCACTCGTCCATGTCGACGTCCGCGCCGCCGCTCGTGCGCACGAGCAGCCGGGCAGCGCCCACGTCGAGCGTGGGGGTCAGCTGCTCCAGCTGGACGTGGCTCAGCGAGAAGTCGTTGCGCAGGAGCCAGATGGCGACCCAGGCGAGCCGCGCGAAGTCGGACGCCGGCGTGGGCCGGGCGGCCGACGGCACCAGGTTGGCGATGAAGTCGGGCGCCGCGGGCGAGCCGACGGATCCCCATGGGCCGATCATGACGTCGCAGTCGACGTAGTACACGGCCGCGCCGTCGTCGGTGCACAGGATGTTGGACTCACGCACGTCGTTCACCAGCACCTGCCGCTGGTGGAACCACTGGAGCACCTCGGCGGCGTGGCCGATCGCCCGGGTCTTCACCCGGTCCGGGGCGCCCGGGCGGACCTGGCCCTCCACGGTGTACCGCACGAGGCCGGCCAGGGTCTGCGGGTGCGCCCGTTGCCCCGCCCGGTAGAACCCGGCCGCCGCGAACGGCACCAGAACGCCCAGCAACAGCCCGCTTTCATGGACCCGGAACCGGGGCCAGGCGGCCGTCCGGTCGAGGTGGTCGCGCCGGTTGTCGTTCAGCCCGTCACGCCATGCGATGAGCCGGCCGAGGGCGCGGGAGTCCGCGTCGGCGCGGAAGTCCTCGGAGTACTCCTTGTACACGTACTGCTCGCCGCCGTAGGTGCACTCGTACAGCGTCGAGTTGCCCGCGTCGCGCCAGCCGAGGCGCCGCAGGTCGCGGAGCTCGTAATACTCGACCCAGTAGCCGATGTCTATTGAATCCACACCGCAACAGCCGATCTGTCGTCGTTGAAGTAGTCGTCCTGGAATCCGACCTGCGCGAGGAAGTCGACCGCGGGCGGCGGGTTCTGCCAGTGCTTGTCGAGCTCCCGGGTCAGCGGGGAGCCCTCGCCGCCCAGGGCGCCGGCGAAGCCGTCGCTGGCCACGACCACCACGGTGCCGCGCCGGACCGCGATGGGGTCGCGACCCGCCGCGGGCTGGTGCTTCGGCAGGTGCCGGGTGATGTTCTCGGAGTCCCGGACCCGCTCGTGATGCAGCGCCTTCCACTTGCCGGGCTGCATGGCCCACGCCTCCGAGTCGCCGACACCACAGGTCGTGACCAGCACGCCGTCGCGGGTGGGGCGCAGCTCCGCCAGGACGAGGGTCGTGGCGCCGTCGAGGCCGCGCCGCTCGATCTCGCGGTACAGCCCGGCACTGACCCGGCGGAAGACCTCGGACAGCGGGTCGCCGGGCCCGAGGCGGGCGCCGTGGTCGAGGGCCAGCTCGGCGGCCGTCAGCGCGACGGCGCCCGAGTCGCGCAGCGAGCCGAGCCCGTCGGCGGCGACCAGGAGCAGCGCGCCGCGCGAGGCGCTCCAGACGACGCCCACGGCGTCCTGGCCCGGTTCCCCGCCGTAGGCGTGCTCCTTGCCGCGCACGGTGGCGGCCCGGATGGCGAAGCGGGTGCCGCCCGCCTCGTGGGTGGCGTGGAAGACCGAGTCGCACCACGAACCGTGGACGACGACGGGGTCGACGAACTCGGGCTCGGTGGCCGGCCGGCCGCCCC
Organism: Dactylosporangium sucinum; assembly: GCF_014647515.1. Classification (GTDB taxonomy): domain Bacteria; phylum Actinomycetota; class Actinomycetes; order Mycobacteriales; family Micromonosporaceae; genus Dactylosporangium; species Dactylosporangium sucinum. Next base: position 117,021 of record NZ_BMPI01000013.1, read on the forward strand.
GGGTCAGCCGCACGGGCATCACCTGCCGCAGCCCCTGGAACTTCGACGTCCTGGCCGGGCGCGACGACCGCGCCGGCGCGGCGGCACCGGTGCGCGGCGGCGGCTGCGGTGCCCCGGTGGTCCGGCGGGGCTGCGCCTTGCCGGCGCTGCCGGTCGAGACCTCCGCGCCGGCCGGCACCCGCTGCACGTTGTGCGAGCGACGGCGCTGCAGGAAATACAGCACCGTCATCACCAGGATCGCCAGCACGCCGACGGTGACGACCGCGAGCAGGCCCGAGTCCCCGGCCGGTCCCTCAGCCATTGGTCGGCCCGTCGATGCGCCGCATCCCGACCGGGGTGCGGATCGACAGCAGGCCGGTGCGGGCCGACGCGGAGATGCTGCTCTTGATGGCGTCGACGACGCTCACCGACAGCTCCTTCGGGTCGGCGCGGCGCTGGTCGGAGATGAACGCGTTGCGGCGCAGGCCGTGCTCGTTGCCGGTGGCCAGCCACCAGAGCACGTCCTCGTCGGCGCCCGGCAGCCCGATCGCGACGATGCGCGCCTCGGTCGGCGGATCGGTGAGCTGTTCGCGGTACTGCATCCACTCCGCCTTCGCCTGGTCCGCGTCGTGCGCGAAGGGCCGGCCGTCGGTGACGAAGAAGATCCACGGCCGGGCGACGTCCACGTTGTAGCCGTCGCGCGACCGGTCCTGCTTCACCGCCCGGACGTCCTTGACGTGCTGGGCGACCAGGAACTTCAGGACGCCCGCGTAGTCGGTGCCGAAGCCGATCCGCGGCTTGCCGATCGGCACGGCCCGGTCCAGGGGCGTCATCGGCCGCAGGACCTCGGCGTCGTCGTTGAACGCCAGCACGCTCACCGCGGCCAGGTTGTTGGTCACCGGGTTCGCGGCGAGCTCCCGGATCATGCGCGGGAACAGGTCGATGAAGTGGTCGAGCGGCGCACTGCGCTGCTGGGTGCCCGGCTTGGGGACGCGCATCGACTCCGAGGTGTCCAGCACCACGTAGATCAGGTAGGTGCGGACGGAGGCGGCCGGCGGGTTGTCGAACTGGGTGGTCACGAGTACCTCCCCGGCGCGTTCTCGCTCCTGAGCTCCTGGGTCGGCATGTCCTCGAGGTTCTCCGCATCTGTGAGCGCCGAGTCGGCGCCGGACCAGCCCCGCCCGGACGGCCCGATGGCGGTGCGCATGTAGTGCTGTTCGAGCGCGTCGACCAGGGCACCCCGCTGCTCGTCGAGGTTGGCCCGGGTGATCCGGCTGTCCTGGTCCATCAGCTCCAGCTGGGTGCGGAACGTGATGTCCGTCTGGTGGCGGACCAGGTCGCCGTAGTGCGCGTTGCGGTCGAGCTCCTCGGCGGACCGGTACTTCTGCAGAAGCTCCTGATCCGCGAGCTTCGCCTCCAGCAGCCGCTCGTACGAGCTGGTGCCGCTCAGCGCCTTGAGGAGGACCGGCAGCGCGTCGACGAGGATGAAGAAGATCCGGATCGCCCACTGCGTCACGCGCACGTAGTCGTTGGTGGCCACGAGCTCGTCGAGCGCCCGGAACCGTTCCAGCAGGCCGATCTTGCCCTGCCGGCCGCGGACCGCGGCGAGGTCCTCCTCGATCGCCTTGTCCAGCAGCCCGGCGTAGTCGTTGCGCGCCCGGCCCACCTGATCGCTCAACTCGGCCAGCTTGCGGTTGAGCTCGGCGAGCTTCGCGCCGTTCTCGTCGATCCTGTGGTCTTTGCGGTACTGATCGGCTTCGTTGCGCAGTCGCTTGCAGTTGATGCCCTCGCCGTAGCGGCCGGTGAGCCCGTCGCCGGAGGTGCCGTTGCACTCCTTGCGCGCCAGGTCCTCCAGCTTCGCGTAGGCCGCGGCGTCGGCGTCGACCGTCTTCTTCAGCTCGTCCCGCTGCGTGGCCAGGCCGTCGAGCTGGCTCTGCAGCGCCTCCGGCGAGTCGCCGCCGAGGGACAGCCGCAGGCCCTCGCACCGGTCGGACGTGGCGACCCCGCCGGCCGCCTCGGGCGTGCCGGGGACGGGGTTGCACGTGCGCAGGTCGCTCTCGCGGGTGTCGACCTCCTGCTTGCGGTCGTGCGCGATCTTCTCGGTGATGGCGGTGTTGTAGATGCCCAGCAGCAACGGCTCCGCGAGGACCACGCCGAGCGCGATCGACAGCCCCAGCCTGGGCAGCAGGTTGCGCAGCGCCTTGCCCGACTGCGACATCGACGTCGAGGACATGAGCCAGCGGTCGAGGCTCAGGATGAACATGCCCCAGACCGGCACGGCGAACAGCATGAACAGCTGGAAGCCGCCGAAGATCGAGTAGATCGCCGCGCTCATCGACAGCATCGCCATGACGGCGGTGCCCACGACGACCCCGCCCATCGAGGTGTACCGCGCGCGTTCGCTCGGCACGTGCGCGAGGACGTCCTCCCGCACGCCCGTTGCCAGGCGCAGCACGCGCCCCAGTCCCCAGCGAGCCGGTTCGGGGTCGGCCGGGCGCAGCGCGTCGGCGTCGAACTGCTCGGTGAACGGTGCTCCCATGGTCAGTTCCCGTATCCGTCTCGTGGCCGCGCCCGGCCGTGCTCAACATCGAAGTCGGCGTACCGGTCGCGGTGGTGGAAGCCGTTGTCGTGGTCCTCGCTCGGCCGCCGCTGCTCGGGCGGCTCCCAGGCGGCGTGGGCCCGATGGCTGACGACCGACACCTCGACCAGCTGCAGGCGCATGCCGGGGATCACCAGCGGTTCCAGCTCGTTGCGCGCCATCGCCCGGGCCAGGATCCGCTGCTGGACCTCGGGGTTGTCGTCCACGTCGTGACGCAGGCTCAGCATCCGGATCTTCGCGTCCCCGAGCAGGTAGGCCATCAGGTGGCCGCGCACGTCCCAGCAGCCGCCCTCGAGCACCCGGACCGGATCGGTCACCTGGCACTGATAGGTCGCCCGCAGGCCGAGCCGGAAGCTCGGATCCACGGACGGCAGCATCGCCACCGCCGGCACCACCTGCGCCCGGGTCAGCACGACGGCGACCATCGTCGCCCGCACCACCACGTCCGAGCGCAGCATCCGGGGCCCGGTGGGTGCGAGCGCGAAGCGGTCGTTGGCCTGGAACACCAGCACGGACCCGCCGACCGGCTCGGGCAGCTCGCCGGCCTGCCGCCGGGTCGGCCGGAACCAGCGGCCCGACAGCGGGCTCAGCGGCGCGGCCTCGACGACGGGAAACTTTTCGTCCGGCCGCGTGACATCGACACCGGAGGGAAACAACCGCGGCTCCCGAAGTCTGGTCGCGTTCCTGGGAATTTCAGCCTTTCAGCGCCGGAACCGGCAGAGAACGGCAAGAAGGCCGGTCATCGGCGAGACATCAGCCGAACTTGGAACACGATCAGCCCAGCCATTCCGGATGGCACCGCCGATCGGCCGCAGCCGATCCTGCCGGTCGGCCCGGTTGCAGTCTTGTTCGAACATGTGTTCGAATGGGCGCCTCGCCGTCTGCTGCTGGAGGTACCTCGTGCTCTTCGACCCGGCCGCGAACCTGCTGCACTCCGAGCCGGTGGTGCGGCTGCCCATCATCGCGGGCGATGCCGCGGTGGGCCAGCTGTGCTGCGATCCGGAGACGTTCGCCGACGCCACGACGCTCGCCGGGCTCGGCGGCCCCGGCACCCCGTGGCTCGACGACCGCCTGCGGGCGCTGCTGCGGCTGGCGTGGCCCGGGACGCCCGCCGAGGCACGCCTGTGGTGGGGCCGGTCGGTCACGCGGGCCGACCTGCGCACCGCCGTCGCCGAGGTGACCGGCGTCCCCGCCGACCTGCTGCGCCGGGTGGAGGCGCGCGGCGCGGCGATCCGGCAGTCCTGCGCCGATCCCGTCGTGCGGGCCGCGGCACCGATGGCGGTGCTGCGCGCGGAGGTCGCCCGGCTCGTCCACGACCGCGCGGCGGCACCGCGCCGCCCCGGCACCGCGCTCGACGAGCTGCTGTTCTGGCGGGGCACCGGCCGGGACCTGGTGACGCTGGACGAGATCGCGTGGCTGGTGAGCGCGCTCACGGCCGCGGCGTGGGACGCGGCGCGGATCGCGCGCTCCGGGGTCGTCGGCTGGTTGCGGGTCACCACGCAGGCCGTGGTCCTCGGCGGGGTGCGGATCCCCGGCGGCACCCGGTGCCTGCTCCTGGTCGACGCGGACGAGCGGGACGACCGCCCGGCCCAGCCGGCCCTGCGGGCGTTGCGATGGCTCGCCCCGGCGGCGCCGGACGGGGCCGGGGCCACCTTTGCCCGGCTGCTCGGCGACGGGCCGGGTGTGCTCCAGCGAGCCGCTTAGGGCCTATGCCTGGTGCACGGCTGAGGCCCGCCGCGGTGGACCGGGCCTCAGCCGGCCTGCTCGCGACTGCACCACCACGTGGTGCGGCCGCCCACCACGCCCCGGTGCATCTCGGCGCCGCACCTCGGGCACCTGCCGTCCGGGTGGCGGGCCGGGATCACCGACAGCACGTGGACGCCGCCGCCCTCGACGGCGGACGTGACCGCCGTCCGCAGCGCGCGCAGCAGGCGGTCGACCTCGGGCCGGGACAGCTCGTCCACCGGGCGGGCCGGGTGGGTCCTCGCCAGCCAGAGCGTCTGGTCGGCCAGCAGGTTGCCCACCCCGGCGACGGCCTCCTGGTCCAGCAGGCGGGCCTTCACCGGGGCCGTGCCGCGGGACATCATCGAGCGGAACTGCGCGGGGGTGATGTCGGCCGCGTCGGGGCCCAGGCGCTCCACCGGCGGGTCCAGGCGCACCCGGCCCAGGCGGCGCGGGTCCACCAGCAGCAGGGCCGTGCCGTCGGCGAACCGTAACGCGAACCGGGTGAAGCGGTAGTCGCCCTTCGCCCGGCCGCGCTCCCAGTAGTCGCCGCCGTCGATCTCGTCGCCGTCCGCGGCGGCGAACACCACCTTGCCGGACATGCCGAGGTGGATGCCCAGGACCGGGCCGTCGTCGTCGGTGTCGCACCACATGCTCTTGCCGCGGCGGTTGGCGGCCGTCAGCGAGCGGCCCACCAGGGCGTCGCGGATCTCGCCCGGGTGGTGCGGGCGGCACACGTACGTGTCCGAGTCGTCGACGTCCACGATGCGCCGCTTGAGGGCGTATCGCTCCAGGACGGCGCGAGCGGACTCCACCTCGGGAAGTTCTGGCACGTCGACGAGCGTAGTGTCCACGGCGTGCGGGGACGGATCTGGTTCGCGGGCGGCCCCGGCGGCCACCGATGATCCTGCCCGTCGCGCGGGTGGTTCCGCGGCTGCTCGACGTGCTCGACCGGGAGGCCGCGGTGCTCGTGGCGCCGCCCGGAAGCGGGAAGACCACGCTCGTACCGCCGGCGCTCGACGAGCGGTTCGGCGGCACGGTCCTCGTGGCCGAGCCGCGGCGGATCGCCGCCCGGGCCGCCGCGCGGCGGATGGCGCAGCTGCGCGGGGAGGCGGTCGGGGACAGCGTCGGGTATGCCGTTCGCGGCGACCGGCGGACCGGGCCCCGCACGCGGGTCGAGGTCGTCACCACCGGGCTGCTCGTGCAGCGGCTGCTCGCCGATCCCGAACTGGCCGGAGTGTCCGCCGTGGTGCTCGACGAGTGCCACGAGCGGCAGCTCGACACCGATCTCGCGTTCGCCTTCCTCATCGAGAGCCGGGCCACCATCCGGCCCGACCTGAAGCTGCTGGCCACCTCGGCCACGGCCGAGGCCGAGCGGTTCGCGGACAAGCTCGGCGGCACGGTCGTCGAGGCCGACGGCGGGCTGTTCCCGGTCGAGGTGCGCTGGGCTCCCCCGGACCGGCGGGCACCCCGGTTCCTCGACCACGTCGCCGCGACCGTCAAGCGGGCCTGGAACGAGACCGGCGGGGACATCCTGGTCTTCCTGCCCGGCATGGCGGAGATCGAGCGGATCCGCCAGCAGCTCCGCGGCACCCCCACCGCGGTCCTGCACGGGCGGCTGCCGGCCGCGCAGCAGGACCAGGCGCTCACCCCCGGGAACGAACGCCGCGTGATCCTCGCCACCGACGTCGCCGAGAGCAGCCTCACCGTGCCCGGCGTGCGGGTCGTCGTCGACGCCGGGCTCGCCCGCGTGCCGCGCGTCGACCTGGCCCGCGGGCTGGGCCGGCTGGTGACCGTGAACGCCGCCCGGGCCAGCGCCACCCAGCGGGCCGGGCGGGCCGCCCGCGAGGCGCCGGGGATCGTGTACCGCTGCTGGTCCGAGGCGGACCACGAGCGGCGGGCCGAGCAGCCCGAGCCCGAGGTGGCCACCGCCGACCTGACCGGGTTCGCGCTCGCCCTGGCCTGCTGGGGCGGCCTGCACAACGAGGCGCTGCCAGACCGGCCGCCCGAGGGGGCGATGCGGGTGGCGCGGCAGACCCTCGAAGCGCTCGGCGCCCTCGACGCGGCGGCCAGGGTGACCGAACGGGGCCGGAGGATGCAGCGGGTCGGCGCCCACCCGCGGCTCGCCCGCGCGCTGCTCGACGGGGCACCGCTGGTCGGCCGGAGGGCCGCCGCCGAGGTCGTTGCCGTGTTGAGCGAGGACGCGCCCACGACCACCGACGACCTGACCGCGGTGGAGCTGACCCCGGCGATGCGACAGGAGGCCGCCCGGCTGGGCCGCCTGGTCGAACCGGTCAGGCACGAGCACGGCCGCGAACGAGCGGCCGGGATCGTCGCGAGCCTCGCCTACCCGGAGTGGATCGCCAGGCGGCGCGGCGACGGCTACCTCATGGCCGGCGGCACCGAAGCGGCGCTGCCCGGACATTCGGCGCTGCAGGGCGAGGAGTGGCTCGCGATCGCGGCCGCCGACCGTCCACAGGGGAGCGTCAATGCGCGTATCCGGCTGGCCGCCCCGATCGACGAGCGGACCGCACGGGCGGCCGGACAGGCGCTCCTGTCCACCGCGGACGAGGTCACCGCGAACGGCGCCCGGCGGATCGAACGGCTCGGCGCCATCACGCTCACCGAGCGGCACATCGACGCGCCCGAGCTGATCGCGCAGGCCAGGCACGCCCGACGGCGCGCCCGGGGGCTGCCGTGGACCCCGCTGCGGCGGCGGATGGCGTTCCTGCACCACGCCGTCGGCGCGCCGTGGCCGGACGTGAGCGATGACGACCACCTGGCCGACGGCGAGATCGATCACGTACTGCAGGCAATGCTCCCCTGGCCCGCCGCCAAGGACCTCGACCGGCTCGCGCCCGAGCGGCTCACCGTGCCGAGCGGCTCGCAGCGCAGGGTGGACTACACCGACCCCGAGCGGCCCGTGCTCACCGTCAAGGTGCAGGAGGCGTTCGGCTGGCTGGAGACGCCGGAGCTGGCCGGCGTGCGGGTGGTCCTGCACCTGCTCTCCCCCGCCGACCGCCCGGTCGCCGTCACGCAGGATCTCGCCTCGTTCTGGCGGAACGGCTATCCGCAGGTGCGGGCCGAGCTGCGCGGCCGCTACCCCCGCCACCCGTGGCCCGAGGACCCCCTCACCGCCGAGCCGACCCGGAAGGCCAAGCCGCGCCGGTAGCCGAACGGGTCACCCGCGACCTCACCCGCTGACCCATCAACCGCACCGCACAGTGGAGGCTGGACGAGGGAGGCGCGTATGAGAGACGACCTGCCCGCGCTGGCCGCCGAGGCCTTCGGCTACGGCTACCCGTTGCTGTCCGGCCTCACCGCGGTGGAGCGCGACGTCACGACGAGTCCCTTCAACACGTTCACCCATCGACGCGGTCTCGCCACACCCGGCCCCCAATCCACCAACGCCAACGTCGACCTGCTGCACTCGACCGCCCAGCTGGACCTGTCCGGCGGCCCCCTCTGGCTGCGGGTGCCGGCGACCGGCGGCCGGTACCACGTCGTGCAGTTCATCGACGCCTGGACCGACAACTTCGCCTACGTGGGCAGCCGCTCCACCGGCGCCGACGAGCGGGAGTACCTGCTCGTGCCGCCCGGCTGGGCCGGCCGGGAGGCGCCCGGCGCCGAGATCATCCGGATGCCGACGATGGTCGCGACCCTGATCGCCCGGTTCGCCTGCGACGGGCCGGCGGACCTACCGACCGTCAACGCGCTGCAGGACGGGCTCTCGATCGAGCGGATGTACCCGCAGGTGCCGCTCGACGGGCTGCCCGCGCCCCAGTCCGGCGTGCCGGACGACGTGCTGTTCTTCGAGACGCTGCGGCGGTCGCTGGCGGCGTTCCCGCCGTCGCCGGCCGAGCGGCGCTACCAGCGGCGCTTCGGGCCGCTCGGGCTGTTCGAGCGCGGCAACTCGCCGTACACCACGATCCCCCGTGACGTCAGGAACGCCATGCGGGAGGGTCTGGAGCGCGGGCGCGACGCGCTCGAGGAGGCCGCCACCTCGGAGCACGCGAGCCTGGTCAACGGCTGGACCAACGACCTGCACACCTTCGACTACAACCTCGACTACTTCGAGGTGGGCACGATGGACACTCCCGAGTGGACGGTCCCCGACCGGGACCAGGCCCACCGGATGCGCGCGGTCGCGGCCCGCACCGGCCTGTGGGGCACCCACGCCTACGAGGCCGTCCACCCGACCGTGCACAAGAGCCTGACCGGCGAGCGGCTGACCGGCACCCGATCGCACACGATCCGTTTCGACCAGCCGCCGCCCGTCGCGGCGCAGTGGTCGCTGGCCCTCTACGACGCGCCGGACTCCCGGCTGGTGCCGAACGAGCTCGACCGGTACGCGGTCGGCAGCCACACCCCGGGCCTGCGCACCGACCCGGACGGCTCGGTCACGGTGACGATCCAGCACGAGCGGCCGGCCGACGAGGCGGCGGCGGCCAACTGGCTGCCGGCCCCGGCGGGCGGCTTCCGGCCGGTGCTGTGGATGTACCACCCCGCGCCGGCCGTCCTGCACAGCGAATATCGGCTGCCCCCGGTGGTGCCGGGATAGCACGATACGGGGCATGGTCACGCTGGACGGCGGGCTCGAGCCCCTGCGCGAACTGCTGACGGATGCCCCGCAGGAAACCCGGCGGCGGCTGTACCGCGCGATCGTCCGCCGCCGCCGCACGGACCTCGGCGACGGGCTGGTCGACGCGATCCGCGCCCGGTACGGCGACGACGAGGCCGCCCGCCTGCTGCCCGCCTGCGGCGCGGCGACGTCGCAGCGCCTGCTGCCGGAGCTCGGCTACGCGCTCGGCTCGTGGGAGCGCCTCGCCCGCCGCCACCCGGAGGCCGGCGTGCGGGTCGGCGGCCGGGACCGGCCGGCCCGGCGGCGCGTGGAGACGATCGTCGCCCGGCTGGGCGAGCAGGTCCGGCCGGGCGCGGCGGTGCGCGGCACCCTCGGTACCGCTGCCACCGCCATGTCCACCCGGGACGCCTTCGTGCCCGCGGCCGCCGGCCTGCTCCTCGCCGCGACCGATCCGGCCGCCGCCGGCGAGGTCGACCGGCTCGTGCGGCTCGTCGGCGACCGGCCGGTGCTCGCCGTGGGCATCGCCCGGGACCTCACCCGGCGCCTCGAACGGCACGAGCCGCTGCTCGCGGTCGCCGAGCGCCTCGCCGCCCGGCCGGGGACGGCCGACGGGCTGTTCGCCCTCGCCTACGCGGCGCAGGGGAAGCGGCTCGGCTGGCCGGCCGCGTGGCGCGAGCTGGTCGAACAGCTGCGCGAACATCCGGCCGAGGAGGTGCGGGACAGGGCCCTGGAGGCGAGGCTGGAGTGAACATCCCGTGGCCGGACGGCGTACACCTCGCTGCGACCGTCGTGCTGTCCGGTGGCCGTACCGCACCATGTCCCGCGTGAGGATTGCGCACTTCTGCGACAGCCATCCGGGCCGCACCGACGGGGTGGCCATCTCGGTCGAGACGACCGTCTCGCTGCTGCGGTCCGCCGGCCACGAGGTGCAGGTCTACCAGCCGGCGCCGCTGCTGCGGGGCCGCGACGAGCCGTGCGGGGTGCGGTCGGTGCCGGTCCCGCTGCGCAACATCCGGGTCGGCGTGCCGCGCTTCTCCGGCATGCGGCCGGTGCCGCAGATCGTGCACATCCACACGCCCGGCCCGGTCGGGATCGGCGGGCTGCGGTACGCGAAGGCCCACGAGATCCCGGTCGTCATGACCTGGCACACGGACCTGCTCGCGTACTCCGCGCACTTCATGGAGATCCAGGTCGGCGCCGCGCACGCCGCGCAGCGGCTCGGCCTGGGCTGGACCGCCCGCGACTACCTGCGGCTGGCCCGCCCCGGCACCGAGCGCCGCCTCCAGCTGGTGCGCCTCGGCCAGGAGTTCCTGGACCGCACCGCGGTCGTGATCGCGCCGTCGGAGAAGACGGCGGCGAGCTTCGCCGAGTTCGAACGGGTGCCTCCCGTGTGGACGGTGCCGACGTCGGTGGCGCTGGCCGAGTGCCCGCTGGGCCGCTCCGAGGTGCGCCGCTCGCTGCGGATCCCGGACGGCGTGCCGGTGGTCCTGGCGGTCGGCCGGGCGACCAGGGAGAAGGACCCGCAGCTGCTGCTCGCGTCGTTCGCCCGCCTGCTGCGCCACCTGCCGGACGCGCGGCTGGTGATGCTCGGCGTCAGGCAGCAGCGCCTGACGATCCTCCGGCTGGCCCGCCAGGCCGGGGTCGCGCACGCGCTGCGGATCGTGCGCCCGGTGCCACACTCGCGGATGGCGGCGTACTACCGGGCGGCCGACGTCCTCGCGTTCGCATCGACGACCGACACCCAGGGTCTGGTACTGCTGGAGGCCGAGCAGGCCGGCCTGCCCGTCGTGCTGGCCGACGCGGCGCTGGCCGGGCGGCCCGGCGAGGAGTCGCCGGGCCGGATGAGCACGGCGCCGGACGCCGACTCGTTCGCGGCCGCCCTGGCCCGCGTGCTCACCGACCCGGCCCTGCACCGCGCGGTGGCCGAGGCCGGCCGCGCCGCCGCCGAGTCGTACTCGACCCAGCGCTACCTCGACCACCTATTGGCCGCGTACGCCTTCGCCCGCGCGGCGCAGCCCGCCCCCGCCGCCCCTCCCATCCGCTGAACCCCGCCGCTCTCGGAATTGCGCGTCGATCTTGCAGTTGTGGTGCCTGACAAACCATGACATTCACGGAGTGTCCGGGCACCACAACTGCAAGATCGACGCGTTAGGGGGTGGACAGGGCCTCGGTTGGGGACAGGCGGGCGGCCCGGACCGCCGGGTAGAGGCCCGCGATGCCGCCGATGACCAGGGTCGCCGCGATGCCGCCGGCCGTGGCCCAGGCCGGGACGACGGCCGGCCAGTCGCGGGTCGCGGCGTACAGGCCCGTCACGCCGATGCCCAGCACCACGCCGCCGATGCCACCCAGGGCGGACAGCAGCAGCGACTCCGACAGGAACTGCAGCAGGATCTGGCCGCGGGTCGCCCCCAGGGCGCGCCGCAGGCCGATCTCCGGGCGCCGTTCCAGCACCGAGATGACCATCGTGTTGGCCACGCCAACGCCGCCGACCAGCAACGCCACCGCGCCCAGGCCGAGGAGCAGGCCGGTGAAGGTCTTGTCCGTGGCCTGCCGCGCGGCGAGCGCGTCGGAGGGGCGGGAGACCTTCACCTCGTTGGGCGCCTGCGGGTTCGCGGTCGCGGCGAGCACCGCCCGCACGTCCTCAACGTAGGCGTCCTTGGACCGCGTGTAGACCGTGGTCGCCGCGCCGTCGAAGTCGAAGTACGCCTTCGCGGCCTCCCAGCCGAGCAGGGCGGTGGCGTCGAGCTCGGGCGCCAGGGGTACCGGTGCCAGGATCCCCACCACGGTGAACCAGCGCCGGCCGAGGTAGACCTGCACGCCGTCGTTCACGGCCGCGATGCCCAGCCGGCGGGCGGCCGTCGCGCCGAGCACGACCGCCGGGTAGCGGGCGGTCGCCGCGTTGAGCCACACGCCGTCGGCCAGCTCGGCGCCGACCGTCGACGGCAGTGCCAGCTGGGCCGCGGCGACCGCGATCGAGCTGGTCTGGGCGGCCGGGATCTGGTCGCTGCGGTACACCCGGATCCCGCTCAGCTTGGCGGTCGCGGCGACGGCGGTGACCGGCCCGATCCGGGAGATCATCGGGATCGCCTCGTCCGGCAGGCTGGAGGACTCGCCGAACAGGTCGTTGCCCGGCGCGACGGTGAGCAGGTTGGTGCCCAGGGCGGCCAGCTGGCGGTCCAGCTCGGCCCGGCTCGACGAGGAGATGCCGACCACCGCCGTCATCGCGGCGATGCCGATCGCGATGCCCAGCGCGGAGAGGAACACCCGCAGCGGCCGGGTGCGCAGGCCGGTGCCGCCGACCCGGATCACGTCGGTCAGGAACAGCCGGGCGGGCTGCAGGGGCGCGCTCACGACGGCACCACCTCCCCGTCGCGCATGGTGATCTGGCGCGGCAGGCTCGCCGCGATCTCCTGGTCGTGCGTGATCACCAGGATCGTCGTCCCGGCGTGGTGCAGCTCCCGCAGCAGCTGCACGACGCCGGCCCCCGAGGCCGAGTCCAGGTTCCCGGTCGGCTCGTCGGCCAGCAGGATCGCCGGCTCGCCGACGACCGCCCGCGCGATCGCGACCCGCTGCCGTTCGCCGCCCGACAGCTCGTGCGGCAGGTGGTCGAGCCGGTCGCCGAGCCCGACCCGGCGCAGCGCGTCCTCGGCCCGGCGGCGGCGCTCGGCCCGGGACGGCCCCGCGTACAGCAGCCCGTCGGCCACGTTGTCCAGGGCGGACTGCCCGGCGGCGAGGTGGAACTGCTGGAAGACGAACCCGATGCGCCGGGCCCGCAGCGCCGACAGCTGCCGGTCGCGAAGGGTCGCGACCTCATGCCCGTCGATGCGCACGGTGCCCGCCGACGGCCGGTCGAGGGTGCCGATGAGGTGCAGCATCGTGCTCTTGCCGGAGCCGGACGGCCCGACGATGGCGGCCAGCTCCCCCGCCTCCACGGTGAGGCTGACGTCGCGCACGGCGACGACGCCGCCGGGGTACTCCTTGGTCACGTCCTCCAGCTGCACGACCGCGGTCATGAGGGCATCCCCACGACCGTGCCGTCGGTGATGCCGTCGCCGCTGACCTCGACCTTGCCGGCCGCGAACATGCCGGTCTCGACCGCGACGACGCGGGTCGTGCCGTTCTCGACGACCTGCACGCCGTAGCCGCCCTCGGCCAGCGCCAGCAGCGCCGCGATCGGCACCGCGAGCACGTTCTCCTTCCGCGCGGCGGTGAAGACCACCTCGCAGGTCACCTGGTCGAGGCCGGCGAAGGCGGCGCCGTCGTCGGGCACCACGGTCGCCTGGATCTTGGTCGTGGCCGGGCTCTGGCCGTCGGCCGGCTTGATGACGGTCTCGACCTGGCTGATCTTCGCCGGGACCGTCCTGCCGTCGGGCAGCTTCACGGTGACCGCCGCGCCGACCTTGGCCAGCCGCTGCAGCGCCACCTCCAGCTCGACGGTCACGACCGGGCCGGTGCCGGTGTAGGTGAGCAGCGTCGTGCCGGCCTGGTCGCCGACCGCCGCCTTCCGCTCCTGGATGCGCACCGGGCCGGACGCGTAGACGATCCGGCCCTGCTCGACCGTGCCGGTCTTGGTGATGCCGAGGTCGCCCTGCCACTTGCGCACCGCGGCCGCGGTCGACGCCGTGTACTCGTCGTCGACGGTGAAGCCGGTGTACCCCAGCGCCGCCAGGTTCTGCTCGAACTGCTTGACGTCGGCGCCCTCGACGCCGGTGGCGAGCGTGCGGTACGCGGGCAGCGCCCCGTACAGCAGGACCACCGGCGTGTCGTCGACCCGGAACATCGCCTGGCCGCGCTGGACGGTCGCGCCGGCCGCCGGCAGCTCGGTCACCGTGCCCTGGAGCCGGCCCGCGACCGACTTCGTGTCGCCGTGGCCGACCTTGCCGTCCTCGGTCTGCGTGTCGACGAGCGTCTGCTTGCTCACCTTCGCCGTCTTGGCCGGCGTCTGCGAGCCGCTCTGGGCGTTGGACTCCCGGTCGGGCAGGCCGAGCGCGGCCGCCGTCACGGCGCCGGCCGCCGCGACCGCCACCGCCGCGACCACGACCTTGCCGGCCCGCCCCCGGCGCCTGCTCCCGCTCATTCGCCGCGCTCCTCGGTCTTGGGCCCGTCGCTGCCGCGCGGTCCCGGCTGGTACTGCTGGCACTGCTCCTCCGCCTTGCGGAACTCGTCGCTCTTCGGGTCGACGCCGAGCGCGTTGGCGTCGATCGCGATGCCGCCGTCCTCGCTCGGGTCGGGGAAGTTCGGCACGCCGTTGTCCCGCATGCACTGCGCGAACTTGCGCATCTGCTCCTGCATCTCGGGGTTGGGCTTCATCGGCTCGCCGCCGTTGGGCATGAACTGCTTGCACTCCTTCTGGGCGGCCTCGACCTTGTCCTTGTCGACGCTCTCCGGGATCGACATCTGGACCCGGCCCTCGTCGATCTGCGGGTCGTCCATCGCAATGCCGTGCTCGCGCATGCACTTGGCGAAGTTCAGGAAAGCCTCCTGGTCCCGCACCGGGTCCCGGTCGCCGCTCCCGCCGCCCGGCGTGGCGCTCGCGCTGGGCTTGCCGCCGTTGGCCGAGGCCACGCCGTCGTCCTGGTCGCCGGAGCGGGCGCAGCCCGCCGCCCCGAGGGCCAGCAGCAGGCCGACGACCAGCGCTGTCCTGATGCGCATGGTGCGCTCCTTTCGAAACGGCCGGCGGACGCCGGCCACGTCCCGCAGTCAACCGAGGAGCACGTCACCGGGCCGTAACCGCGAACGTTGACGCCGAGTTGACGGCCGGGCGCGGGACCATGGGAGGCATGCGGATTCTGGTGGTCGAGGACGAGCCGCTGCTCGCCGAGACGGTGGCGCAGGGCCTGCGGCGCGACGCCCACGCGGTCGACGTGGTCCACGACGGTGGCGCCGCCCTGGAGCGGCTCGGCGTCAACGACTACGACGTCGTCGTGCTCGACCGCGACCTGCCCGTCGTGCACGGCGACGACGTGTGCCGGGAGCTGGCCCGGCGCGAGTCGGCGGCCCGCGTGCTCATGCTCACCGCCGCCGCGGACATCGACGACCGGGTCGCCGGGCTGGCCCTCGGCGCCGACGACTACCTGCCCAAGCCGTTCGCGTTCCGGGAGCTGTCCGCCCGGGTCGCGGCGCTGGGCCGCCGCGCCCGCCCGGCCGTGCCGCCGGTGCTGGAGCGCTCCGGGATCCGCCTCGACCCGCACCGCCGGGAGGTGTACCGCGACGGCCGCTACGTGCCGCTGTCGCGCAAGGAGTTCGCCGTCCTGGCCGAGCTGCTGCGGGCCGGCGGCGCCGCCGTCTCCGCCGAGCAGCTGCTGGAGAAGGCGTGGGACGAGAACGCCGACCCGTTCACGCACACCGTGCGCATGACCATCCTCAAGCTGCGCCGCAAGCTCGGCGACCCGCCGGTCGTGCACACCGAGCCGGGAGTGGGGTATCGCCTCGCATGAACCGCATGACCATCCGCACCCGCCTCACGCTCGTGTACGGCGCCCTGGTCCTCGTCGCCGGCCTGGCCCTGCTCGGGATCACCTACCTGCTCGTCTACGCCCGGCTGCAGGACTCCGTGGTCTTCGCCGGCACCCGGGA
>NZ_BMPI01000013.1:132510-163026 GCF_014647515.1 Dactylosporangium sucinum
GGGCAGCGCCCCGCCGCCGGACCTGCTGGCCGAGCCCAAGTTCGTCGCGCAGATCCAGGGCGACGTCAAGAACAGCGCCCTCCAGGCGTTCCTCACCCAGGGCGGCGTCGCCCTCGGCGTGGTCCTCGTCGCGGCGGTCGCGTTCAGCTGGCTGATCGCCGGCCGGCTCCTGCAGCCGCTGCACCGGGTCACCGAGACCGCCCGCCGGATCGCCGCCGCCCCGGACCGGGGGCTGCACGAGCGGATCGCGCTCGCCGGCCCGTACGACGAGGTGAAGGAGCTCGCCGACACCTTCGACGGCATGCTGGCCCGCCTCGACAAGTCGTTCGACGGCCAGCGCCGGTTCATCGCCAACGCCTCGCACGAGCTGCGCACGCCGCTCACCCTGAACCGCACCCTGCTGGAGGTCGCCACCGACCCGGCGACCGCGTCGCCGGAGCTGGTGCAGCTGGGCCGGACGCTGCTGGCCGTCAACGACCGGCACGAGCGGCTCATCGAGGGGCTGCTGCTGCTCGCCCGCTCGGAGCGGCCGGTGACCGAGCGCGCCTACGTGGACCTCGCCGACGTCGTCGGGCACGTGGCCGGGCAGCTGCCGACCGGCTCGGTCAAGGTCGAGGCGGTCGCGCACGAGGCGCCGACCATCGGCAACGCGGTGCTGCTGGAGCGGGTCGTCCACAACCTGGTCGAGAACGGGGTCCGGCACAACCTGCCCGAGCACGGCTGGGTGCGGGCCGAGTCGGGGACGCGGCCGGACGGCACCGTCTTCGTGCGCGTGACGAACAGCGGGCCGGTCGTCCCGCGGTACGAGATCCCGAACCTCTTCGAGCCGTTCCGCCGGCTCGGCGCCGAGCGCGCCAAGGCCCCCGGCGCCGGCCTGGGGCTGTCCATCGTCCGGGCGGTCGCGCTGGCCCACGGCGGGGGCGTGCAGGCCGACCCGCGTGACGGTGGCGGCCTCATCGTCACAGTGATCTTGCCCACCGCCGCCCTGGGCAGTGAATACCCGACATAGCCGGTTGACCGGATCCGGCAGACTCGGGTGATGCTCGCGCCACCGACGTCCACCGCCGACCTCATCCGGCTCACCGATTCGGGCACCCGGGTGCGGTACCTCTTCTTCTGGGGGCACCACCCGCGCGCAGACGGCTCGATCGGCCCGAGCTGCCTCAGCCAGTGGTGGCCGGCCGGCTTCGCCGTGGACGGCGTGACGTTCCCGTCGGCCGAGCATTTCATGATGTACCGCAAGGCGCTGCTGTTCGGCGACGCCGCCGTCGCCGAACGTATCCTGACCGTCACGCACCCGAACGAGGCGAAGACCCTCGGCCGCCGGATCGCCCGCTTCGACGAGACGGTCTGGGAGCGTGAGCGGTTCGGCATCGTGGTCGCCGGCAGCGTCGCCAAGTTCGACCAGAACCCGCCGCTGCGCGACTTCCTGCTCGGCACGGGCGACCGCGTGCTGGTCGAGGCCAGCCCGCTCGACCGCATCTGGGGCATCGGCCTGTCCGCCGGCGACGCGTCGGCCGACGAGCCGGCGCTGTGGCGCGGCCAGAACCTGCTGGGCTTCGCCCTCATGCGCGCCCGCTACGAGCTGGCGGGCGGCGCGTGACCACCCGGTCCCGCCCCCGCCCCCGCCGGCGTCCACCCGCCCGCGCACCCGAGCCGGAGCCGCTGCCGGCGTGGCTGGCCTGGCCGATCCGGGCCGTGGCCGTCGTCGTGGTGGTCCCGTGCAAACTGGCCTGGGACCTGCTCGCCCTCGTCGGACGTTGGATCTGGCGGTACGTCGGGAAACCCGTCGGCTGGTTCCTCTACTACTGCATCCTGCGCCCCCTCGCCTACGCCTTCTACTACGCGATCTGGGTCCC
Source organism: Dactylosporangium sucinum (assembly GCF_014647515.1). GTDB lineage: Bacteria > Actinomycetota > Actinomycetes > Mycobacteriales > Micromonosporaceae > Dactylosporangium > Dactylosporangium sucinum. Next base: position 134,370 of record NZ_BMPI01000013.1, read on the forward strand.
GCTGCACTGGCTGGTCGTCAACGTCCTCTGGCGCCCGCTGGCCTGGCTGGGCAGACACGTCCTGCTGCCGCTGCTGACCGCGCTGTGGCACGGCCTGGTGGCCCTGAAACCGGTCTGGGTCTTCCTGGGCAGGGTCCTCGCGGAGGCGGCCCGCGGGGTGGCCTGGGCCCTGCGCCTGCTGTACCGCTACGTCCTGACCCCGCTGGGCAAGGCGCTGTACTACGTTCTCGTGGTCCCGCTCGTCCTCGCGTGGCGCTGGGTCGTGGTCCCGGTCGCCCAGGCGGTGGCGTGGGCCTGGAACCACTCGGTGGTCCTGCTGTGGCGCTACCTGGTGGTGATCCCGGTCCGCTGGACCTGGCGCACCCTGGTGGTCCCGCCGGCCCGGTGGGTCCACGCCGCGATCCTCCGCCCGTCGGCGGAGGCGGTCCGCCGCGTCCTGGCCTCGCTCGGCCTCCGCTGAGGCCCGGCCCCGCCCCTCGCGCACCCCGGCGAGGCGGTGCGGTGCCGGTCGTCATGCCGGGCAAAGGGAACACCGTGCCCGCCCGCGCCGTCCCCCGCGGGCCGGGCACCCGCGGCGTGCGGGGCCCGGCCCGGGGTCAGGGCCGGCGCGACCGTCAGGCGACCGGCTCCAGGGGGCGCAGCGGGGCGGTGTGGTGCTCCACGTCGACCTTCGGGAGCAGGCGGTCCAGCCAGCGCGGGATCCACCAGTTGGCCCGGCCCAGCAGGGTCATCGTCGCCGGGACCAGCACCAGGCGGACCAGCGTGGCGTCGATGAACACCGCCACCGCCATGCCGACGCCCGTCATCTTCACCGTCACGTCCGGGTCCAGGGCGAAGCCGACGAAGACCGCCACCATGATGGCCGCCGCGCTGCTGATCACGCGGCCCGTGGCGGACAGGCCGCGGGTCACGCTGCCCTGGGCGTCGCCGGTGCGCAACCAGTCCTCGCGGACCCGCGACAGCAGGAACACCTCGTAGTCCATCGACAGGCCGAAGAGGACGGTGAAGAGCAGGATCGGCACCCAGCTCGACACCGGGACCTCGTGCGGCAGGCCGACCGCGCGGGCGCCGGCGTCGGACTGGAAGACCGCGGTCATCACGCCGTACGCGGCCGCGACCGAGAGCAGGTTCATGACTGCCGCCTTCACCGCCACGACCGGCGCCCGGAAGAGCACGGTGAGCAGGACCAGCGACAGGGCGACCACGAACGCGACCACGATCCACAGCCGGTGCGAGAGGCGCTCGGAGATGTCGGCGAACACCGCGACCAGGCCGGTGACCTGGGCCCCGTCCGGCAGGACGTCGGCGCGCAGGTGGTCGAGCAGGTCGGTGGTCCGCTCGTCCTGCGGGCCGGTCGCCGGCTCGACGGCGATGACGGCCGCGGTGCCGTTGACCGCCGGCGGGGCCACCGACGCGACGCCGGGCACGGCGCGGATGCGGGCGGCGAGCTCGTCCGGGTTGCCGGCGCGGGTGAGGTCGACCGCGACCAGCAGCGGGCCGTTGGCCCCCGGGCCGAACTCGGCGGCCACCAGGTCGTACGCCTGCCGCGAGGTGTTCGACGTCGGCTGGCTCCCGGCGTCCTGGGGCCAGGTGCGCATCCCGAGCATGGGCGCGGCCAGGCCGGCGAGCACGACGAACGACAGCAGCGCGGCGAGCACCGGCCGCCCGCTGACCCGCGTCGCCCAGCGCGCCGTGAAGCCCGGCTCGCCGGAGGCGGCCGGCCCGCGGCGCACCCGGCGCGGCAGCACCCGCCGGCCGAACAGCCCGCACAGCGCCGGCACCAGCGTCACGGCCGCGATCATCACCGCGCCGACCGCGGCGAACGTGGCGTACCCGAACGACGAGTACACCGGCAGCGTCGAGAGCTTCAGGCCGAACAGCGAGACGAGCACGGTCAGGCCGGCGACGATCACCGACGCGCCCGCGGTGGCGTTGGCCGCGGCCGCCGCCTCGCGCGGCGACAGGCCGGCCCGCAGGCCCTCCACGTGCCGGGCGACGAGCAGCAGCGCGTAGTCGATGCCGACGCCGAGCCCGACCATGGTGGCGATGGTGGGTGCGGTACCGCTGATGTCCGTGATCCGCTCCAGCAGCGCGATGACCGCGGTCGCGACGCCGAGCCCGGCGATGGCGACGATGAGCGGCAGGCCCGCGGCCACGACCGAGCCGAGCGCGAAGACCAGGATCAGCAGCGCCACGACGATGCCGACGGCCTCGGCGGTGCCGCTGGGGGCCGAGATGTTCTCGGCGACCTGCCCGCCGAACTCGACCTGGACGCCGGTGTCCCTGAGCGGCTGGGCGGCGGCACGCAGCGCGTCGACGCCCTCGGTGCCGGCGAAGTCGGTGACCGGGATCTCGTACTGGACGCCGATGAGCGCGGTGTCGCCGTCCGCCGACATCCGCGGCGCCGAGACGACCCCGGCGCCGGGCATGGCGGCGAGCCGGGTGCGCAGGCTCTCCAGCGCCGCCGGGTCGAGCCGGGTGCCGGAGTGCACGACGACCCGCGCGTCGGCGCCCGACATCTGCGGGAAGTGCTCCCGCAGGAACTCGGTGCCGGCCTGCGACTCGGTGCCGGGAACGTTGTAGTCGTCGTGCGGGGTACCGCCGAACGACACGGACAGCGCGGTGAACGCCACCAGCGCGATGAGCCAGACGCCGATCGTGCGCCAGGGGTGGGCGGCGGCCGCTCCTCCGAGCCGGCCGAGCAAACGGGACATGGTGTCAGATCTCCTCGGTAGGTTTCGCAGTCACCGTCCCCCGGCCCGCTTACGAACGACTTGGAGTCCACTAACCTTCGATGACGGCGGGCCGCGACCTTCGGCGCTGTCGGCGGGCGGCCGGGCCCGCTGCACTTGAGCCATGGTTCGCAGATTCCCTGCCTGGGCCGCGGCCCTCGGCTCCCGGTCGAACGTCGCGCCGGTGGCCGGCCTGCTGGTGCTGGCCCCGCTCGTCGGCGAGTATCTCCTGGGCAACGTGAGCGTCCGGCTGCTGCCCGCGTTGCCGTTCCTGATCCCGCTGTACGGCGGGGGCGCCCTGCTGATCCGCGAGGTGGTCCGGCGGACCGGCCGGGGCTGGCCGGCGATCCTGCTGCTCGCCGCCGCGTACGGCGTGGTGGAGGCGGGGCTGGTCGACCAGTCGCTGTTCAACCCCACGTTCGAGGGGCACGACTTCCAGGCGACGACCCCCGTCCCGGCGCTGGGCATCAGCGCCGGCAGCGGCTTCGCCTTCCTCGTGGGGCACGTCGTGTGGAGCATCGGGGTGCCGATCGCGCTGGTCGAGTGGCTGACGCCGGGGCGGCGGCACACCCCGTGGCTGCGGACGCCCGGACTGCTGCTGACGATCCTGCTGTACCTCCTGGGCTGCTGGATCATCTTCGACGACCTGCGGCACAGCGAGGACTTCCTGGCCTCCCCGGCCCAGCTGGCCGGCGCCGCGGCGGTCGCGCTGCTGCTGGTCGCGGCGGGGCTGCTGGCCCGGCGCCCGCGGGCGGCGACGGCGGCCGGCCGGGTGCCGCGGCCGTGGCTGGTGGGCGTGCTCGGGTTCGCGGTGTCGAGCGCGTTCGTCCTGCGGCCGGAGACCTGGGCCGGGCTGGCGTTCGGCGTGGTGCTGGCGGCCGCGGCGGCGCTCGCCGTCGGCGCGCTCGCCCGGCGGGCCGGCTGGACCGAGCGGCACCGGATGGCGCTGGCCGCCGGCACGCTGCTGACCTACGGCTGGCTCGGCTTCGCGCTGACCGGCATGGTCGAGCCGGGCGACCCGGTCCGCTGGTGGGGCAACGCCGGCTTCCTGGCCGGGGCGGTCGCGCTGGTGGTGTGGTGCTCGGTCAGCCGGCGAGCGCCTCGGCCGTCCAGTGCGGCGCGTCCCACCGCCGCGCCACCTCTACCGCGAGCGTGAGGTGCTCGGCCGCCTCCCCGGTGCGGCCGAGCAGCCGGTACAGCTCGGCGAGGGTGAGCGCGACCGGCCGCAGCGCGATCGCGGTGCTGGAGTAGCCGGCGAGCTGCTCGCGGACGGGCGCCAGCGCCTCGATCACGGCGGGGGCGAGGTCGGCCCGGCCGAGGGCGACGACCGCCAGCGCCCGGATGGTGTAGAACGCCGACTCGAAGTAGTCCGGGCGGATCGGGTGGCGGCCGATCGGGATCGTCCGCGCCTCGTCGAGCCGGCCGGCGGCGGTCAGCGCGAGGGCGAGCGCGTCGTCGGCGATCGGGCCCAGGGCCCGCTGCACGTGCCGGGTGGGCTCCAGGTGCTCGGCGAACCGGCCCTGCGTGATGAGCAGCGTCGAGCGGGCGAGGAAGTGGAAGCCGTCGGCGTGCAGCGAGCCCTGCCGGCGCATGTGGTCGTGGGCCTCGTCGTAGTACCGCTCGGCGCCCGCGAGGTCGCCGGCGATGTGGGCCAGGGCGGCCTGCGCGCTCAGGCCGACCGCGTACGCCTCGCGCAGCCGGTAGGTGCGGGCCGTCTCCAGCTGGCGCTCGACCGACGCGCGCACCTCGGCCGGCCGGTTCAGCGCGGCGGCGGAGTTGCCGATGATCTGCTCGGCCAGCCAGTGGTACGCGACCAGGCCGTGCTCCTCGGCGAGGTCGCGCAGCTCCCGGCCCAGTTCGCCGCGCGCCTCGGGCTCGCGGTCGAAGGGCAGCGAGCGCGCCCGGGCGGCCAGGCCGAGCGCGCGCAGCTGCGGGTCGGCCAGGCCGCGGGAGACCTCGTACGCCTCCCGGCCGGCGGCCGGGCCGCGCGGGTCGGCCTCGCCGTCGAGCTCGGCGACGAGCGCCTCCAGCAGCCGGCAGCGGTCCTCCGGGGTGAGGTCGGCGCGGCGGAGCAGGCGGGTCAGGAGGTCGACGATGCGGGCGTCGATCTCGCCGTACGGCCGGATCTGCCACGGTGTGGCGACCTTCCACGCCGACAGCGCGGCGACCAGCAACTCGTCGCTGCCGGACGCGACGGCGACGTCCACCGCCCGGGCCCGGGTCTCGCGGGCGGCCCCGATCGCGCCGGCCCGGGCCTGCGCGCGCACCAGCCGGCCGAGCAGGTCGACCCGCGCCTCGTCGCTGCCGGCGGTGCCCAGGGCGGTGGTGAGCAGCTCGATCGCGGTGTCGTAGGCGAACCGGCGCTCGGCCAGCTCGGCGGCCCGGATCGCGTAGTCGACGGCGAGCGCCGCGGTCTCCGAGGACGCGGCCCGCGCGTAGTGGTGGGCGAGCGCCGGGTAGTCGTCGGGGCGCAGCCGGCGGGTGCAGGCGGCCACGCGGGCGTGCATGCGGGCCCGGCGCAGCTGGGACAGGTCGGTGTACATCGTGTCGCGGACCAGCCCGTGCACGAACCGGACCCGCCCCGGCGCCGGCTCGGTGAGCAGGCCCGCGATCAGCCCGGCCTCCAGCGCGTCGAGCACCGTGCCCTCGTCGGCGTCGGCCGCCTCGACCACCGTCTCGACGTCGGCCTCCCGCCCGACGACCGCGGCCAGCCGCAGGACCGCGACCGCCGGCTGGGGCAGCCGGGAGAGCCGCCGCCGCAGCACGTCACGGACGCCCTCGGGCACCTCGGAGGTGGCCACGAGCGCGCCCTCCGACGCCAGCAGCTGGGCGGACTCGCGCAGGTAGAACGGGTTGCCGCCGGTCCGCTCGGTGAGCGCGGCGACCGTCTCGGCGTCGACGCTCGTGCGGGCGAAGGCGCCCACCAGGCGCTCGACGTCCGCCGTGCCCAGGCCGTCGAGGTGCAGTCGCTGGGGCGAGCGGCGGGCGAGTGCGGCCATGGACTCGGCGAGGCGCTCGCGGTTGTCGGCCGGTCGGAGGGCGGCGACGAGGAGGATCGGCACGTCCGACAGCTCGGACAGCTCGGCCGCGCTCGTGAGCAGCAGGAGCGTCTCGGCGTCGGCCGCGTGCAGGTCGTCGAGGACGATCGCGACCGGCCGCTCGGCGGCGGCCGCCCGCAGCCAGGCGACGACGGCGCGGTGCAGGCGGAAGCGGCCCGCGGCCACGTCGGCGTCCGGCACCCCGTCGGCGTCGTCGAGCAGCGGGGCGAGCGCGGGCGCCAGCTCCCCCGGCGGCACCTCGCGGGCGAGCCGGCGCAGGGCCTCGACCCAGGCCCAGGCGGGCGGGGCGCCCTCGGCCTCGGGGCAGCGGCCGACCGCGACGAACCAGCCGCTACCGGTGAGCGCCCGGCGGTACCGGCCGAGGAGGCTGGTCTTGCCGACGCCCGCCTCGCCGCTGAGCAGCACGATCCGGGGCGTGCCGCGGGCGGCCTCGGCGGCGGTGGCGGTGAGGGCGGCGAGCTCGGCCTCCCGCCCGACGAACAGCTCCTCCGGCGGTGTTTCCGGCGGTGTCGTCGGCGCCGGGCCGGGCGTCGCGGCCGTCGGTTCCGTCCTGGGCAGCACGTCGGTGCGCTGGGTGAGGATCGCCTGCTCCACGTCGACCAGCGCCGGGCCCGGGTCGAGACCGAGCTCGTCGGCGAGGACCGTGCGGGCGCGGCGCAGGGCGGCGAGCGCGTCGGCCTGGCGGCCGGTGCTCCACAGCGCCAGGGCGAGCAGCCGCCAGTTCTCCTCGCGCAGGGGTGCCCGCCGGGTCAGCACCTCGGCCTCCGCGACCACCTCGGCGGCGTCGCCCGTCCGGAGGCCGGCGTCGAGGAGCAGCTCGCGGGCGACCAGCCGCAGCTCCTCCAGCCGGGCCGCCTCGGCCTGCGCCCAGGCCTCCTCGGCGAACTCCGCGTACGCGTTGCCCCGCCAGAGCTCCAGCCCGGCCCGCAGCAGCAGCCGCGCCCGCCCCGGATCGGCGGCGTGCACGGCCCGCGCCTCGGTGAGCAGCCGCTCGAACCGCCAGGCGTCGACGGCGTCGGCGGGCAGCCGGATCGCGTACCCCGGCGGCGCGCTCACCAGCAGCCGGGCCGGCGCGCGCCGCTCGCGGCCGGGCTCGAGCAGCCGGCGGAGGTTCGACACGTACGCCTGCAGCGACGCGATCGCCCGCGGCGGCGCCTCGCCGCGCCAGAGGTCGTCGATCATCCGGTCGACCGAGACGACCTCACCGCGCGCGGAGAGCAGCAGCGCGAGCACGGCCCGCTGGCGGGGGCCGCCGAGGTCGACCGCACCGCCTGCGTCGACCTCGACCTCGAAGGGCCCGAGCACCCGCATCAGCATGACGCGGGCCATGTTAGCGCCCGCCAAGCCGCTTCCAAGACCACTACAAGACAGTGCGGCGACCGTGGCGTCATCCACTTCGGTAGTTGAAGGAGCCACCAGATATGACCGCCACCGTCGAACGCCCCTGGGTCCAGGAGATGGTCGTCGTCCACCGCGTCTTCCGCCGCGAGTCCCGCTGGCTGCCCGAGCTGGTCGGCCGCGTGGCCCCCGGCGACGTCGCGCGTGCCGCCGCGCTGGCCGCCCTGGCCCTGGGGTACGTCAAGGGCCTCCACGATCACCACACCAGCGAGGACGCCCTGCTGTGGCCGAAGCTGCTGGCCCGCGTCGACCTCGACGCCGAGCTCGTGCTGCGGATGGAGCAGCAGCACGAGGTGGTCTCGCAGGGTCTCGACCTGGTCGAGCAGCTGCTCGGGTCGTGGGAGCGCACCGCGGACGCCGCGTCCCGGGACGCCTTGGTCGCGGCCCTGCACAGGCACCGCGCCGACCTCCTGGTGCACCTGGACGAGGAGGAGACCGCCGTGCTGCCCCTGATCGCCGAGCACATCACCCCGGCCGAGTGGGCGGAGCTGAGCGAGCACGCGCGGGCCAAGACGCCGAGGAACCAGCAGCTGTTCCTGCTGGGCGCGCTGCTGGAGGAGGCGACCCCGGAGGAGACGGCCCGCTTCCTGAGCCACCTCCCGGTCCCGGCGCGGCTGCTCTGGCACCTGGTGGGCAGGCGGGCCTACGCCAAGCAGATGCGCGCCATCCGCGGCGCCTGACCGCGCAGCCCTGTCGCCCGGCGCCGCTCGCGGTGCCGGGCGCCGCCTCGTCCCACGCCCCACCCGCGGCTCCGCAGCCCCGCCGCCATGATCAAGTGCCGGGGCAGCCCTCGATCATGGAACCCGGCCGCGGTCAGTTCGACGCGTAGCCCGGCAGGTCGTCGGCGCTCGACTCGACGCGGTCCACCGCGCCGTCGAAGTTGTCGTCGTGGTAGATCAGGTCGATCCGGCCGTCGAAGTCGCGGTCGTAGGCGACCTTGTCGATCAGGCCGTCGCCGTTCGTGTCCCACATCGCCACGTCGGTCCGGCCGTCGCCGTTCTGGTCGGCGAGCAGGACGTCCGCCACGCCGTCGCCGTCGGTGTCGTAGCCGGCCGTCTGCACGTCGCCGGCCATCGGGTCGTCCGCGACCGCAGCGTCGTCCGCCGCGCCGAAGCCGGCCGAGACGCCCTCGCCGTGGACCGCGGAGGGATCGGCCAGGTCCTCCGGATCGTATTCGAGCTCGTAGTTGTCGGACTGCAGGCCGAAATCGCTCATACTGTCAGCTTTCCAGCAACAATGAACGCGCCGCCACCCGGGACGCGTGCGTTCCCGGCATGAGGAAGCCGGTCAGGCGGCGCCGCCTGCGCGCCCCGTTCGACAACAGCCGCCCGCCCGTCAGCTGCGGGGGGCCGGCGCCGACGGGGTGTCCGATCGCGAGGCGTCCACGGTAGCCCGCCGGATGCCGTACACGAAGTACAGCACCAGCCCGAGCACCATCCAGATCAGGAACCGGGCCCAGGTCACGACCGGCAGGTTGAGCATCAGCCAGAGGCTGGCCAGCACGCTCACCAGCGGCAGCCACGGCACGAGCGGCATCCGGAACGCCCGGGGCAGGTCGGGCCGGGTCCGGCGGAGCACGATCACGCCGAGCGACACGACGACGAACGCGAACAGCGTGCCGATCGAGGTCAGCTCGGACAGCTCGGACAGCGGTACGAAGGCGGCCAGCAGCACGACCGCCACGCCGGTGATCGTCGACATGACCCAGGGCGTGCCGAACCGCGGGTGGACCCGGGCCAGGACCGGCGGCAGCAGCCCGTCGCGGGCCATCGCGAACGACACCCGCGACTGGCCGAGGAGCAGCACCAGGATCACCGAGGTGATGCCGCAGACGGCGCCGAGGGAGATCAGGTCGGCGGCCCAGCCCTGCCCGACCACGTCGAACGCCCGGGCCAGCGGCGCGGCGGTGTCGAGGTCGGGGTACGGCACCATGCCGGTCACCACGAAGGACGTGGCCATGTACAGCACCGCGCAGATCACCAGCGAGCCGATGATGCCGAGCGGCACGTCCCGCTGCGGCCGGCGGGTCTCCTCGGCCGTGGTGGCCACGACGTCGAAGCCGATGTAGGCGAAGAACACGATCGAGGCGGCGGCCACGATCCCGAACCAGCCGAAGTGCTGCGGGGTGATCCCGGCCAGCACCTGCAGCAGGGGCGCGGTGCCGCCGGACTCCTTCGGTGCGGGGACCGCCTCCGGGATGAACGGCGTGTAGTTCGCCGCCTTGACGAAGAACAGCCCGAGGCCGATGACGAACAGCACGACCGCCACCTTGACCGCGACCAGCACGCCGGTGACCCGCCCGGACAGCTTGGCGCCGAGCACCGTGACCAGGGTGAGCACGGCGACGATGAAGGCGGCGCCGAAGTCGGGGCGGGCCCGGTCGCCGGCCAGCCAGGCCGGCAGGTCGAAGAGCTCCTGCAGGTAGGCCGACCAGCCGCGGGACACGACGGCGGCACCGAGGGCGAGCTCCAGGCACAGGTCCCAGCCGATGATCCACGCGATGAACTGCCCGAGGGTGGCGTAGGAGAAGGTGTACGCCGAGCCGGCCACGGGCACGGTGGAGGCGAACTCGGCGTAGCACAGCGCGGCCAGGGCGCACACGACGCCCGCCAGGGCGAAGGACAGCACGATGGCCGGGCCGGCGTTGCGGGCCGCCTGCTGGCCGGTGAGCACGAAGATGCCGGTGCCGATGATCACACCGACGCCGAAGACCGTCAGGTCGAACGCGGACAGGTTCTTGCGCAGCCGGCGGCCGGGCTCGTCCGTGTCGCGCATCGACTGCTCGATCGACTTGGTCCGGAACAACCTCGACATGCTGGGCAACATGCCCGGAGGAGCACGCGACTACACGTCCGGCCGCGCAGCTAGTACCATTAAATCCATCGGCTAGATAGGATTTGAGGCGGCATGCAGACGACCGTGGTGGTGGGTGGCGGATGTAGTGGGGCGCTGACCGCGATCCACCTCGGCCAGGATCCCGGGCAGCGCCTCATCGTCGTCGATCCCGCGCCGCGCGAGGCGCTCGGGCGCGGGGCGGCCTATCGCACCACGGACCCCGGCCACCTGCTCAACTCGCGCGCCGCGGCGATGAGCGCCCTCGCCGACGCCCCCGGCGACTTCGCCGGCTGGTGGCAGGAGCAGGACAACAGCGTCGGGCCGGCCGACTTCGCCCCGCGCCGGGTGTACGGCGACTACCTGCACGACCGGCTGGCCCGGGTCGAGTTCACCCACGTGAAGGGCGCCGCCGCGCGGGTGACCCGGGCGGGCGAGGTGCTGCTGCGCGGCGGCGGCCGGGTCGCCGCCGACCGGGTCGTGCTGGCCCTCGGCCACGGCGCCCCGGCCGGCCCGCTCGCGATCACCTCGGCCGTCCGGACGCACCCCTACTATGTGGGAAACCCGTGGAGCCCGGGCGTGCTCGACCGGGTGCCGGGCGACGTGCCCGTGCTGCTGATCGGCACCGGCCTGACCGCGCTCGACGTCGCCCTGACGCTCAGCGGGCGCGGCCGGCGCGCCCCGATGCTGGCCGTGTCCCGCCGTGGCCTCCTCCCCCAGCCGCACCTGCCCCGGCAGCCGGCGGCGACGAGCGGGCTCGAGTTCCACGGCAGCGACGCCGCCGGCCTGCTGCGCGCCGTGCGCGCGTACGCGGCGACCCAGCCCGACTGGCGGGCGGCCGTCGACCACCTGCGGCCCCGGATCGACGAGCTCTGGTGGCAGCTGTCGGTCGACGCGCGCAAGCGGTTCCTGCGGCACGTGGCCGCGTACTGGGAGGTGCACCGGCACCGCATGGCGCCCGAGGTCGCCGCGCGGGTCGCCGCGCTGCGCGAGAGCGGCGAGCTGCGCACCCGGGCCGCGGCCATCCGGACGATCCGCCGCGGCGAGCGCGGCTTCGTCGTCACCCTCGGCAGCCGGGAGAGCATCCCGGTCGGCGCGATCGTGAACTGCACCGGCCCCGGCGGCGCCGCCTCGTCCGCGCTCGGCCGGGCGCTGCTCGACGACGGCCTGGCCCGCCGCGACCCGACCGGCGTCGGGCTCGACGTCGACGGGCTCGGCCGGCTCATCGACCGAGCCGGCGAGCCGGTCGAGCACCTGCTCGCGGTCGGGCCGACCCGCCGCGGCGCCTGGTGGGAGACGACGGCGGTGCCGGAGATCCGGGCCCAGGCGGCCGCGCTACGCCGGCACGTGCTTGAGCGTCATCACGTGCTCCACTAGCGCGATGAGCACGTCCTTCACCGACCGGCGGTCGCGGGCGTCGCACAGCACGACGGGCACCTCCGGGTCGAGGTCCAGCGCCTTCGCGATGGCCTCGGCGCTGTGCTTCTGCACACCGTCGAAGCAGTTCACGGCGACCAGGAACGGGGTGCCGCGGCCCTCGAAGTAGTCGACCGACGGGAAACAGTCGGTCAGCCGGCGGGTGTCGGCCAGGACGACCGCCCCGAGCGCGCCCAGCGCCAGCTCGTCCCAGAGGAACCAGAAGCGGTCCTGCCCCGGGGTACCGAAGAGGTACAGCACGATGTCGTCGCTGATGCTGATCCGGCCGAAGTCCATCGCGACCGTCGTGGTCCGCTTGCCCTCCACGCCGCCGACGTCGTCGATGCCGACGCCGGCGTTGGTGAGCACCTCCTCCGTCTGCAGGGGACGGATCTCGCTCACCGCGCTGACCAGCGTGGTCTTGCCGACCCCGAACCCGCCCGCGATGAGGATCTTCACCGCGAGGGGGATGTGGCCGTCAGAGCGCTCGGAGACCATTGACAACCGCCTTGAGGATGCGATCGTCGGGCCGCTGCGGCCCGACGGACTGGTCGTACTCCGGTTCGTGCATCTCGATGAGGCCCTGCTGGAGCAGGTCGCCCAGGAGCACGCGCACGACGCCGAGCGCGAGATCGAGATGTGACGCGAGCTCGGCGACCGATACCGGCTCACGGGTACGGGAGAGGATCGACCGCTGCTCGGGCAGCAGGCCCACTTCGCCGGCTCCGTCGGCCCGGCTCACCACGAAGGCGACGAGGTCGAAGGCCCCCGCCGCCGGTTTGGCCCGGCCCCCGGTGACCGCGTACGGGCGCACCACCGGGCCGGCGTCGGAGTCCATCCAGTCGTGATCACCCGACATCGTTGGGTATGCCCGTCCGCGACGGCGCGGTGAGGTACTGCCCGACCCGCGTCACGAGCATCGCCATCTCGTAGGCGATGACGCCGATGTCGGAGTCGGCCGCGCTCAGGACCGCCAGACACGCTCCCTGCCCGGCGGCGGTGACGAACAGGAAGTTGTTGTCCATCTCCACGATGGTCTGCCGGACGCCGCCGCCGTTGAACTGCCGGCCGGCGCTGCGGGCCAGGCTCTGGAAGCCGGACGCCACGGCCGACAGGTGCTCGGCGTTGTCCCGGCCCAGGTCCCTGGACGCCCCCATGAGCAGCCCGTCGGCGGAGAGCACCACGGCGTGCTGCGCCGACTCGACCCGCTCGACCAGATCGTCGAGGAGCCAGTCGAGCTTGCCGGTGCGGCTCGTCGAGTGCGTCACCTATGCGTCCCTTTCCGGAGTTGGTTGATCGCCGAGCTGCGCGGCGTCACGACGCCCGCGCGTGAACCCGGCCTGCAGCGACGACATCATGTCCCGCGTCTGCTCGGGCGAGCGGCCGCCGACGCCGCTGGTCGCGAACTGGGCGGCCGGGATGCCGTCGACCGTGCGCTCGTCCTCCGGGCGCTCCCGCAGCTGCGGGGCGATGCTCGCCTGCCGCCGCCGCCTGGGCAGCCCGTCGTCGGTGAGCTCCGGCGCCTGGGCCGTCGCCGGCACCGGTGGTACCGCCGGCGCCTCCACCGGCTCCGCGAACACGTCGATCAGCGGGGGCGGGCCGACGTCCTCCAGGGTCGGCCGCACGACGTCCCCGGCGTCCAGCTCGAGCACCTCCTCGGCGACGGCCAGCTGCTGCTCGGCCGCGGTCGGCGCGGTGAGCTCCGCCGTGGCGCCGGTGATCAGGTGCGGCGGCACGAGGACGACCGCGGTGACGCCGCCGTAGGGCGACGCGCGCAGCGTGACCCGCACCCCGTGCCGGGCGGCGAGCAGCGCCACCACGAACAGGCCCAGCCGGGCGCTGTTGGCCGGGTCGAAGTCCGGCGGGTGCAGCAGCCGCTGGTTGGCCTGCTCGATCGCCTCCGGCGCCATGCCGAGGCCCCGGTCCTCGATCTCGATCGCGTACCCGTTCGGGACCAGCTGGCCGCTGATCTGCACGCGGGTGTGCGGCGGCGAGTAGGAGGTGGCGTTCTCGATGACCTCGGCGAGGAGGTGGATGACGTCGGCGACGGCCCGGCCGACCAGCGACGCCTCCGGCAGGGCCAGGAACCCGACCCGCGCGTAGTCCTCGACCTCGGAGACGGCGCCGCGGATCACGTCGATCATCGGCACCGGGTTGCGCCAGCCCCGGCCGGGCGCCGCGCCGGCCAGGATGACCAGGTCCTCGGCGTGCCGGCGCATGCGGGTGGCCAGGTGGTCGACCCGGAACAGGTCCTCGAGCTCGTCGGGGTCGGTCGTGCGCCGCTCCATGCGGTCGAGCAGCGCGAGCTGCCGGTGCAGCAGCGTCTGGCTGCGCCGGGCGATGTTGAGGAAGACCTCGTTGAGGCCGCGCCGCAGCTGGGCCTCGTGCGCCGCCGACTGCACGGCGGTGCGCTGGACGGCGCTGAAGGCGTTGCCCAGCTTGCCGATCTCGTCCGCACCGTACTCCAGGGGCGGCGCGGCGAGCACCACGTCGACCTCCTCGCCGTGGCGCAGCCGGCCGACCAGCTCGGGCAGGCGCACGTCGGCGAGGTGCTGGGCGTCGTGGCGCAGCCCGGTGAGCCGCCGGATGAGCGACCGGCCGATGCGGATCGACAGCGCGACCGAGACGGCGACCGCGAGCAGGCCCAGGACGGCGGCGGCGACCAGCCGCAGGATGATGCCCACGCCGACCGGCTCGGCGTTGGCCGAGATCTGCGAGCCGAACTCCAGGTCGAGGGTGCGCAGCTGCTCGACGAGCTTGTCGTAGGCGTCGCGCCAGACCGCCACGTCGATCGGCAGCGGGGCGTTGACCCGGGCCTCGGCCAGGATCTTGTCCTCCAGCTGCCGCACCTGCTTGTAGGAGTCGCTGCTCGTGACCGGCGTCCAGAACTGCGCCCGGGCGTCGTCGGGCAGCTCGACCACGGCGTCGGCGTACGCGGTCCGCTTCGCCCCGATCGACGCGATCAGGTCGGCGCTCTCGGCCTTCACGAACTTCCCGGCCGCCGCGGCCCCGTTGACCAGCGCGTCCTCGCGGGCGAACAGCTCCCGCGCGCGGCTCGTCGCGATCACCGTGCGGGCGTTGCGGGTGAGCTCGGCGTCGCTGACCCCGGGCAGGGAGTTGTACCAGCGGTAGAAGGCGTCGATCGGCGCCGCGTAGGCGTCCATGGCGCCGGCCCGGTCGACCTGCCCGAGCGTGACCGCGGTCCGGCCGGGTTCGAGCTGGTCGAGCGCCTTGAGCACCTCCTGGAGCCGCCCGCGGGCGTTCGCCGGCAGCGCGTCCTGGAGGTTGTCGTCCTCGGCCCGGGTGCGGAAGGCGGCGATCGCCTCGTTGGTCTTGCCCCGCTGCTCGGTCAGCGCGGCGAGCGCGGGCGACCCCTCGGTCCGCCCGGCCGCGATGGCCACCACCGACAGCTTGCGCTCACGCTGCAGCTCGACGATGACGGACTCGGACGGCTTGCCGGTGAGCTCGTAATACGTCTGGCTGTTGAACAGCTCGAACGCCGCTCCGGCGGTGAGGCTCGTGGCGAACACCCACATCACCACCAGCGACGCCAGCGGCGGCACGAGCAGGGTAATGATCTTGGCGCGGATCGACCACGTGCGGATTCTCCACGAGCTGCTCTTCATGCGGTCGGTCCTCGATGGGGGAAGTCGAGCGGACGGACTGGGTGGCGCACGGGGGTTGCTCCCGGGGCATGATACGGACAGGCGGGCCGGGAAGTCACCAGCGAGGTGTCGCGCGTCCCAAACCGGGCCGGTCGCCACGTCGCACGGCCGCCCTTCTCACCCACGATTCCCCCCGCCGACCCGGCACCGGCCGGCCTCACCCGGCGCCCTCCTCGATCTCGCCCGCCGGGCGGTGTGCGCCACCTTCCCCAGGGCAGGGCGGCCGCCATGCGGGGTGGACGGTGGATCGTCGCGATCGGCGCCTGGACGGCATGCACGGCGGCGATCAGTGCATTGGGCATCGGCAAGATGGAGGACGCACGGTCCGCGCTCCTGAGGTCCGCCGCCCGCCCGCCGGCCGGCGCCACGCCGGCCGCCTCGGCCTCCCCGTCGGCGTCCGGCGCCGTCCCGAAGGTGCTCACGTCCCCGGGCGGCAGCGTGGTCGCGAGCTGCGACCGCGGGATGGTGTGGGCGCAGTGGCTCCGCCCCGCCAGCGGGTTCCGGGTGGCGGACGCCACCCAGGGGCCGGCGAAGGAGTCACGTGTCACCTTCAAGACTGACGGACGCGAGGTACGCCTGGTGATGCACTGCGCCGACACCGGCCCAACGGTGGACGTCACCCTCGGCTGAGCGGCCACATCTCGCGGGCTACAGGTACAGGCCGACGCGCGGCGGGTCGTCGTCCGGCACCGTGACGCGCGTGGTGCCGGCGCGCAGCTCGTACAGCTCGGCCAGCGTCGCCCCGTCCGGGCCGATGCCCGTCGCCGTGCCCAGCCAGGCCGCGGCCTCGTCGAACGGCAGCGGGGAGACGTGCAGCTGGGCCAGGCAGCGGCCCGGGCGGACCACCGCCGGGTGCAGCCGCGACAGGTCCTCGTTCGTGGTGATCGCGACCAGCACGTCGCGCCCCTGGCCGAGCAGGCCGTCGGTGAGGTTCAGCAGCCGGGACAGCGCCTGGCCGGCCGCCTGCTTCGCCTCGCCGCGGATCAGCTCGTCGCAGTCCTCCAGGAGCAGCAGCCGCCACTTGCGCGGGGCGTCGCCGTCGGAGTCGGCGCCGAGGGCGGTGTCCATGAGGTACGCCGGATCGCTGAACAGGCGCTCCGGGTCCAGGACGCAGTCGACCTGGCACCAGTCGCTCCACTGCCGGGCGAGCGTGCGCAGCAGGGTGGTCTTCCCGGTGCCCGGCGGGCCGTGCAGCAGGATGAGCCGGCCGCTGACCTGCTCGGCCGTGACCGCCACCAGGCGGTCGAGGGCCTCGGCGGTCTTGGCCGAGTAGTTGCCGCGGATCGCGGACCACGGCTCGGTCGTGATCTGCCGCGGCTTGCGGCGGGGCCCGTGCTGGCCGAAGTGCCAGAAGCCGATCTCGACCGACTCGTCGCCCGGTGGCGGCGGCTCCTCGGCGCCGTCGACGGCCGAGTGCAGCACGCGGTCGGCCAGGTCCGGGTCGACGGCGGTCACCGTCACGACGCCGTTGCGGCTGTGGTGCCAGCGGGTCGCGCGCAGGGTCCAGCCGTCGCCGGCCGCGAGCGTGCAGCGGTCCTCGTCGTCGACGGCCTCGCGCAGCACGGTGGAGCCCTCGGGCACCAGCGTCGCGTCCCGGCGCACGTTGGACAGGCGCTTGGTCCGGGCGTGCGGCTGCTGCCCGGAGACGAAGGCGGACAGCGCCAGCACGTCGAGCACGTCGATCACGCTGTCGCTGTCGTCGACCCAGGAGGTGACAGGGATCGCGGCGGTCGGCTCGACGGGACGCATGCGTATCAGGATCGGGCCGGCGCCCCGTCCGGTACACCAATTTTCTCATCGGCAGCGGGGGCACGCACGAGCAACGGGGGGCACACCGCGGTACCGATGCCGCGGATGGCCATCGACGCGCACCGCTGGGCGACGGCGGCCGACTCAGTCACGTCGGCACCGGCCAGGCGGGCCAGCACGAACCCGGCCGCGTAGGCGCCGCCCGCGCCGGCCGCGTGGCTGCGCCGGGCCGGGGCGGCCGACGTCTGCACGGACACGCCGTTCTGGGTCATCACGACCGAGCCCTCGGCGTCGAGCGTCACCGCGACGGTCGTGGCGCCGGTGTGCCGCAGCAGCAGGCCGCGGGCGGCGCCGATCGCGCCGACGCGGTCCTCGGGGGCCGCCACGGGGGCCGCCTCGCCGAGCACCCGGCAGGCCTCGGCCCAGCTCGGGGTCACCAGGTCGGGGCCGAGCGGCGCCCACGGGGAGAGGTCGTGCGCGTCGACGGCGAGCAGCGGCAGGTCCAGCCGGCGGGCGGCGAACACGGCGCGCACGGCGGCGCCGAGCGTCCCGATGCCGTAGTCGCAGACGACGACGGCATCGGGACGCTCGGCGAGCGCCTCGTCGAGGCGGTTGACGACGGACTCGGCGGCGGCCGGGGCCAGCGGGCCGGTGTCGCCGTCGTCGAAGCGGACCAGGACGTGCTCCTCGGCGACCACGCGCCGCTTGGTCACGGTCCGCCGCCCGATCGCGGTGACCAGGCGGTCGGCGACGCCGCTGTCCCAGACGCAGGTGCGCAGGCGGGCACCGTCGTCGTCGTCGCCGACCGCGCCGACGAGCGTGGTGCGGGCGCCGAGGGCGGCGAAGTTGGCGGCGGTGTTGGCGGCGCCGCCGCAGCACTCGCGCGTGGCGTCGAGGGCGATGACCGGCACCGGCGCCTCCCGGCTCAGCCGGGTCGGGGTGCCGGCCAGCCAGCCGTCCAGCAGGGCGTCGCCGATGACGAGCACGGAGGAGCCGCGCCAGTTCGCGGCCAGCGTTGCGAAGTTGCTCGGGGATCTCACCGGCGGCGCGTACCCCGCCCCGAACGAATCATGCCCTGCGACAATGTCCGGTATCGAACGGGTAGACGTGGCGATCATCGGCGGTGGCATGGCCGGCATGTCCATCGCCGCGGAGCTCGCCGAGCTGGACAGCCGGCTGGCGGAGCGGTCCGAGCGGGAACCGCTGCGCCTCACCGTGCTCGAACGCGAGCACCAGTTCGGCTACCACACCACCGGCCGGTCGGTGGCCGCGCTCCTGGAGAGCTACGGCTCGCCGGAGGTCCGGGCGCTCACCCGGGCCTCGCGCGTGATCCTCGACGCGATGGGCGCCGAGTCCGGCACGCCGCTGCTGCGGACCCGCCCGCTGGTCTGGATCGCCCGCGAGGACCAGCTGGGCCTGCTCAACGCCCTGCTCACCGGCAACCCGGCGGTGCGCGGCGTCGACCCGGCCGGCGCCCGCACCCTGTGCCCGGCGCTGCGCCCGGAGGCGATCGCCCGGGCGGCGGTCGAACGCACGGCCCAGGACGTCGACGTCGACGGGCTGCTCGAGCTGTACCGCACGCGCGCCGCCGCGGCGGGAGTACGCCTGCGGACCGCGATCGGGCTGGAGTCCGGCGAGTGGACCGGCGACGGCTGGCGGCTGACCACCGACCGCGGCGAGCTGTTCGCCGGCCGGGTCGTCAACGCGGCCGGCGCCTGGGCCGACGCCGTCGCCCGGCGGCTCGAGGTCGCCCCCGCCGGGCTGACCCCGCTGCGCCGCACGGTCGCGGTCGTCGGCGCGCCCGGCGTGCTGCCGAGCTGGCCGCTCGTGCTCGACGTGGGCGACGCGTTCTACTTCCGGCCGGAGCGCGGCGGGCTGCTCGTGTCGCCCGCCGACGAGACGCCGTCGCCGCCGGTCGACGCGGCCGCGGCGCCGGCCGACGTCGAGCTGGCCCTGGAGCGGGTCCGCGCGGCGACCACGCTCGACCTGCGGACGGTCCGCACCAGCTGGGCCGGGCTGCGCACGTTCGCGCCCGACCGCAACCCGGTCGTCGGGCCGGATCCGCGGCAGGAGGGCTTCTTCTGGTTCGCCGGGCAGGGCGGCGCGGGCATCCAGGCGGCGCCGGCGCTGGCCCGGCTGGCGGCCGCCAGGCTGCTCGGCGAGGAGTACGAGGTGCCGGGCCTCGACCCCGGGTCGCTGTCGTCAGGCGGTCGCGGACAGCCCGCCCCGGCGTGACGTCTGCGGGCGGGTCAGCGCGCCCTCGGTCTGCAGCAGCGCCCGGTCGGCGTCGTCGAGGAACGCCAGATCGGCCTCGACGTGCCGGACGGCGGCCGACAGCAGCAGCCGCACCACCGGGTCGTCGGCCTTGCGCCGCAGCCCGTCGAGGTTGCGCAGCTCCCGCAGGAGGTGGGCGCGCTGGTGGCCGAGCACCCGCAGCACCACCTCCCGGTCCGCGGAACGGGCGGCCGCGGTCAGCTTGAGGAAGAAGTCGTCGCGGAACCCGCCGCTGCGCGGGCTCGCCTCGCCCAGCCAGCGGCCCAGCTCCGCCCGCCCCTCGCCGGTGATCTCGTACATCACCCGGTCGGGCTTCACCGCCTGCGACTGACGCTGCGACTGCACGAGGCCGTCGCGGGAGAGCCGGTCGAGGATCTGGTAGAGGTGGCCGATGTTCAGCGGGCCCCACTGCGGGCCGACGGCGGACTCGAAGGCGCCCTTGAGCTCGTAGCCGTAGCTGGGCCCGTCCGACAGCAGCGACAGCACCGCGTGATGGATCGGCATGCGTGGAGCCTACCCGGCCCTTGCATTGTCGCAATGCATTGCGACAGAGTATGCGCGTGATCCCGTTCATCTGGGCGCAGCTACGGGGGCGCGCGGCGAGGTCGGTGGCGCTGCTGGTGGGCGTGCTCACCGCGACCACCGGCTTCACCGTGCTGACGGGGGCGACCGCGACGGCCCGGCTGGAGGTCACCGGCGAGGTCGACCGCAACGCGCGCACGACGTACGAGATCCTGGTCCGGCCGCACGGCACGCGGACCGGGCCCGAGGACGAGCGGGCGATGGTGCAGCCCAACGCGCTGTCCGGGATCTACGGCGGGCTGACGCCGGGCGACCTGGCGAAGGTGCGGGCCGTTCCGGGCATCGACGTGGCCGCGCCGATCGCCATGGCCGGCTGGGCCAACGCCCCGATGGCGGTCGACGTCGACGTCACCGGCCTCGTCGACCGCTCGCTGGACCGGCAGGTGCTCCGGCTCGACCGGACGTTCCTGGCCGACCGGGGGCTGAGCAGCGCGACCGGCCGCCCGCTGTACGTCTACGTCACCAAGCACGCCGTCTCGTGGCCGATCGGCGGCTTCGGCCCGGGCGAGGTCCCGTTCACCGGCGGCGAGCGGCGGCTCGGGAGGGACCTGTGCGGCGGCGAGGAGACCGTGCTCGAGGACGGGCAGCCGGTCTGCGCCTGGATCACCGGCGCGGTCATGTCCGACCTGCTCACCGACCGGCAGTACACCGACCTGCAGATCGTCCGGCTGGCGCCCGACGGCTCGTTCGAGACGGCCGACCCGGTCACCGGCGGCGTCCGCACGGACCGCGTGGTCGTCCGGCTCGCCTGGCACGTCCCGCTGCTGGTCGCGGCCGTCGACCCCGAGGCCGAGCAGCGGCTGGTCGGGCTGGGCGGCGCGCTGACCGCCGGGCGGTACCTCGGCCCCGCCGAGCACTACACGGAGGACCGGTTCACCGGCCGCCTGCCGGTGATCGCGGCCGACCGGGCGTACCCGGACAACGCGGCCCGGGTCGCCATCTCACGCGTCCCGGTCGCCGCCGCCCCGCCCGGCTCGTCGGTGCAGGACGCGCTGGCCGCGCTCGACGGCCTCAAGCAGCCGCTGGTCGAGACCCGGGCGTTCGCGGCCGAGGAGGTCTACCGGGACATGCTCGCCCTGCAGCTGCGGCTCGGCGGCGGGCCATCGCTCGAACAGTTCATGCAGGTCGGCGGCGTGCGGTACCGCAGCGGGGCGGACGGCTCGCTGAGCCCCGAGACGACCGAGGCCGACCCCGGGGCCTGGCGCACGGAGGTGCGGGGCCTCGCGGTGCCGTGGCAGATCGACGACACCGCCTTCCGCGAGATCCGGCAGGTCGGCTGGCTCGACAGCCCCGGACGGCTGCACTCCACGACCGTCGTCGGGACGTTCGACCCCGCCCGCCTGGAGACGTACCAGGCCCCGGAGGCGGGCGGCGCCGACCCGGCCACCCGGTCGCTGCTCGGCGGCCGGCCGCTGCGGCCGGGCGGCAACCCGGCGGCGTACCTCGCCTCGCCCCCGGCCCTGCTCACCACCCTGCCCGCGCTGACCGAGCTGCTCGCCCACACCACCGCGCCGAACCGGGACGCGCCGATCAGCGCCATCCGGGTCCGGGTCGCCGGGGTCGAGCGGTTCACCGCCACCTCCCGCGAGCGGGTCCGGGTCGTGGCCGAGCGGATCGCCGCCACGACCGGGCTGGACGTCGACATCACGTACGGCTCGTCGGCCGCGCCGCAGGGCGTCGACCTGGCGGCCGGCCGCTACGGCCGGCCCGCGCTGCGGCTCGGCGAGCTGTGGACGCGCAAGGGCGTGGCCGCGGCCATCGTCAGCGCGGTCGACCGCAAGAGCGCGCTGCTGTTCGGGCTGGTGCTGATCGTGTGCGCGCTCTTCCTCGGCAACGCCGTCGCCGCCGCGGTCCGCGACCGGCGCGCCGAGCTGGCCACGCTGAGCGCGCTCGGCTGGCCGGCCCGGCGGATCTTCGGGGCGGTGCTGGGCGAGGTGACGCTCATCGGGCTGGTGGCCGGGGCCGGCACGCTGCTGCTCGCCGCGCCGCTGGGCGCGCTGCTCGACGTGCGCGTGTCGTGGGGCCGGTCGCTGCTCGCGGTGCCGGTCGCGGTCGCGCTCGCCGCGCTGGCCGGGGCCGGGCCGGCGGCGGGGGCGGCCCGGTCCCGGTTCCCCGCCGCCTGGCTGCGCTTCCGCGCCGCGCGCGCCCGGTTCGCCACGCGCGCGTCCGGGCCGGTGACGCTCGGGCTGGCCAACCTGGTCCGGGTGCCCGGGCGGACGCTGCTCGGCGCCGGGGCCCTGGCCGTCGGGCTCGGCGCGGCCACCCTGCTGGGCGCGGTCACGTTCGCGTTCCACGGCGCGATCGTCGGCACGCTGCTCGGCGACGCGGTGTCGCTGCAGGTCCGCACGGTGGACACGATCGCGGTGGCCTCGACGGTACTGCTGGGCGCCGTCGCGGTCGCCGACGTGCTCTACCTCAACATCCGGGACCGGGCCGCGGAACTGGCGACGCTGCGCGCCACCGGCTGGACCGCCGGGGCGCTCGGCCGGCTCGTCGCCGCGGAGGGCTTCGGCATCGGCGTCCTCGGCGGGCTGCTCGGCGCCGGGCTGGGGCTCGGCGGCGCGGCCTGGCTGGTCGGCGCGGTGACCACCGGCCTGCTGCTCACCGCGGCCGGCGCCGTCGCGGCCGGGGCGCTGCTGGCCACCGCCGCCGCGCTGGTCCCCGCGCTCCTGCTGCCCACCGCCCGCGCTCTCTCGGAGGAGTGACCGCCCATGACCACCGGCGCCGTCAGCATCAGCGGGCTCGCCAAGCGCTTCGGCACCATCACGGCGGCCGACGACGTGACGCTGGAGATCGCCGCGGGCAGCCTCACCGCGGTCACCGGGCCGAGCGGCTCCGGCAAGTCGACGCTGCTGCACCTCGTGGGCGCGATCGAGGCCGCCGACGCGGGGACGATCGTCGTCGACGGCGTCGAGGTGACCTCGCTGCGCCGGCGGCGCCTGAGCGAGTACCGGCGGACGGTGGGGTTCGTCTTCCAGCGGTACCACCTCCTCCCGGCCCTGACCGCCCTGGACAACGTCATCGCCCCGGTCCTGCCGTTCCGGGTCGGCTTCGACAAGCGGCAGCGGGCGCGGGAGCTGCTCGACGCGGTCGGCCTGGCGGACCGCGAGCGGGCGCTGCCGTCCCAGCTCTCCGGCGGCCAGCAGCAGCGGGTGGCGATCGCGCGCGCCCTCGTCGGGGCGCCGCGGCTGCTGCTCGCCGACGAGCCGACCGGCAACCTCGACTCGGCGACCGGCGGGCAGATCCTCGACCTGCTGCTCGACCTGCGGGAGGAGCGCGGCATGACGGTGCTGCTGGCCACCCACGAGCAGCAGATCGCCGCCCGGTGCGACCGGCTGCTGCGCCTCGCCGACGGGCGGGTGACCGACGACCTCGACCTGACCGCGGGCGAGTCGCCGGCGTCGACCCTGGCCCGCGCCACGCAACTGCGGCTTTAGCCGGGTTTTGCCCCTTTTCGCGGGTACGATCAGCACTACGTGCTTGCGGGTTGGGGGTGACATGCCGCAACTCGGTACCGATGTGTCGGCGGAGCCCGAACGGCTCGCCTCCCTGCGGCGGGCACAGACGCTGCTGACGACGTCGGCGGCGCCCGTCGACGGCCTGGTCCGCCTGGCGGCCCGCGCCGCCGCGGCGCCCGTCGGCCTGCTCACGCTGGTCGACGACGAGCGCATGCACATCGTCGGCCGGCACGGGCTGCCGCCGGCGCTCGACCGCGTGCAGGCGGAGCCGGCCGTGAGCTCGTTCTGCCAGTTCGTGGTGCGCGAGGCCGCCCCGCTGGTGGTCCGCGACGCCCGGGCCGACCCGATGCTGCGCGACCTCGGCACCGTGCGGCGGCTCGGCGTCACCGCCTACCTGGGCCAGCCGGTCCACGACCGGGAGGGCCGCACGCTCGGTGCGGTCTGCGTCGTCGACTCGGTGCCGCGGCACTGGACCGACGACGACGTCGCGGCCGTGGGCGAGTGCGCGGCGCTGCTCGAGGTGATGCTCGCCGCCGAAATCATCCGCGAGGACATCGCGCTGGCCGCGGCGGAGACGGACGCGGTCCTGGAGACCGCGCTCGAGGCGTTCGTGGCGATCGAGCTGACCGGCGAGATCACGCGGTGGAACCGGGCCGCCGAGCGCACCTTCGGCTGGTCCGCCGCGGAGGCGGTCGGGCGGCAGGTCGACGAGCTGGTCATCCCCGAGCGGTTCCGCGCCGCCCACCGCGCCGGCCTGGCCCGGCTCGCGCGGGGCGGGCTGCCGAAGCTCATCGGGCAACGGCTGCAGCTGTGGGCGAACAACAAGGCCGGCGTGGAGTTCCCGGTCGAGCTCACGCTCAACGTGGTCGACGGCCCGCTCGGCCGGCACGCCCACGCGTTCATCTACGACATCAGCGAGCGGGTCACCGCCGAGCGGCAGCTGGCCCGCGAACGGCACTTCCTGGCCGCGCTGCTCGACAACCTCGACGCCGGCGTGGTCGCCTGCGACGAGCGCGGCCGCACGATCCTGTACAACCGCGCGCTGCGCGAGATCACCGGCTTCGACGCCGACCTGTCGACCAGCGAGGACTGGCCCGACGAGCTGCCGCTGGCCCGGGCGTTCCACGGCGAGCACGTCCGCGACGCCGAGTTCGTGCTGCAGCTGCCGGACCGGCCGCGCCGGGTGTTCACCGCCAACGCGCAGCCGATCCGCGACACCGACGGCAACCGGCTCGGCGCGGTCGCCGCGCTGCACGAGGTCACCGACCGGCGGCGGGCCCAGCGGGTCATCGAGTGCGAGCTGGCCGTCTCCCGCATCCTGGAGCAGGCGAGCACGATCGAGGAGGCCGGGCCGGAGCTGCTGGAGGCGGTCGCCCGCACGCTGCAGTGGCCGCACAGCGAGCTGTGGATCGTCGACAAGGTCGGCAACGTGCTGCGCAACGCGGCGATGTGGACGCAGTCGGGGTACGAGATCCCGCCGCCCGGGCCGCTCGCGCCGGGCAAGGGCGTCTCCGGCATCGCCTGGGAGACCGGCCAGCCTGCCTGGATCCCGGACATCTCGGTCGTCGGCTCCCGGCTGCGCCTGCCGTCGCTCGCCGAGCACGGCCTGCGGGTCGGCCTCGCCGTGCCGATCCGCGACGGCACGGGCGTCACCGGCACGATCAGCTTCTTCGGCGACGCCGCCGAGGAGCCCGAGCAGTCGCTCATCGCGCTGCTGTCCGGCATCGCCGCGCACGTCGGGCAGTTCCTGGAGCGCCGCCGGGCCGAGGACCTGGCCAGGCAGCTCGCCAAGACCAAGGACGAGTTCATCGCGCTGGTCGGCCACGAGCTGCGCACCCCGCTGACCTCCATCTCCTC
Organism: Dactylosporangium sucinum; assembly: GCF_014647515.1. Taxonomy (GTDB): domain Bacteria; phylum Actinomycetota; class Actinomycetes; order Mycobacteriales; family Micromonosporaceae; genus Dactylosporangium; species Dactylosporangium sucinum. The sequence continues at coordinate 159,392 of NZ_BMPI01000013.1, forward strand.
GTACACCGAGCTGCTCCTCCACGACGACGCCGACGAGGCGACCCGCAGCCAGTTCCTGGCGGTGATCGCCCGCAACGCCGAGAACCTCCGCGCGATCATCGACGACCTGCTCGACCTCGCCGGCCTGGAGAGCGGCTACGTGACGATGGTCGAGCGGCCGCTGGACTTCGCGGCCGTCGTGCGCGAGGTGGCGGCCGCGAACGCGCAGGCGGCCCGGGAGAAGGACCTCGACGTGGCGGTCCGGCTGCCGGACGGCCCGGCGCCGGTCTCCGGCGACCTGCCGCGGCTGCGCAAGGTGGTCGACCACCTGGTCACCAACGCCGTCAAGTTCACGCCGGCCGGCGGCCGGGTCGAGATCGAGCTGGACGGCGACGTGGCGGGCGTCACGCTGCGCGTCACGGACACCGGCGTCGGCATCCCGGCCGGGGAGCGTTCCCGGCTGTTCGAGCGCTTCTTCCGCGGCTCGAACATCCGAAACCAGGGCGTTCCGGGCACCGGACTGGGCCTGGCCATCAGCCGTACCGTGATCGAACGGCACGGTGGCACGATCACCGTCACCGACCATGGGGACAAACCGGGCACAACGTTCGTCGTGCGCCTGCCGGCTTACTGTCCTTGAGCTGCACTTCGCGAAATCCGCGGGCAGACTGGGTGGCATGCGTGGACGACGATGGACCCCGCTCGTCGTGGTGAGTGCGTTGCTGCTCTCCGCGTGCGGCGGCGGCAATGGCAGCACCTGGAAGGGCCCCGGCGGGTCGGCGGCCTCCCCCGCGGGTCCCAAGCCGGTCGTGTCGGCCCCGGCCGACGGGGCGAAGGACGTGTCGACGGCCACGGAGATCGTCTACACGGCACAGTCCGACGCGACGGTGACGCTGAAGGACGCCTCCGGAGCCACGGTCGAGGGCGCCCCGTCGCCCGCTTCGGCCTCGTCCTCCGCCCCGCCTTCGTCGTCGCCCTCGACGGCTTGGCTGCCGGCGAAGCAGCTCAAGTACGCCACCGAGTACACGGCGACGGTGACCGCCGGCGGCGCCACCACCGAGGTGAAGTTCACCACGATGGCCAAGCCGGCGAGCCTGTCGCGGGTCACCAGCCAGGTCGGCGACAACCAGGTCGTCGGCGTCGGCATGATGATGATCCTGTCCTTCGGCGTGGACATCCCGAAGGACAAGCGGGCCGACGTGCAGCAGCACCTGTTCATGTCCTCCGACCCGCCGCAGGAGGGCACCTGGAACTGGTTCAGCTCCAAGGAGATCCACTACCGCCCGAAGGAGTACTGGCAGCCGGGCACGAAGCTGTCCCTGCGCGCCGCGCTCGGGGGCGTCTCCTTCGGCGGCAAGTGGTACGGCGAGAAGGACCTCACCGTCGACGCCTCCGTGGGCAAGCGGCTCATCATGGAGGTCGACAACGCGACCAAGCAGATGACGGTGACCGAGGACGGCGTCCTGCTCAAGACGATGCCCGTCTCCCTGGGCAAGGCGAGCAGCCCGTCGGACAGCGGCAACTTCATCGTGATGGTCAAGAACGAGTGGGAGTGGTTCGACTCGTCGACGTACGGCGTCCCGGTCGACTCCGGCGAGGGCTACCGCACGAAGGTCCAGTTCCCGCAGCGCATCACGTGGAGCGGCCAGTACATCCACGCCGCCCCCTGGTCGGTCAAGGACCAGGGCAAGCGCAACGTCTCCCACGGCTGCGTGAACATCTCGCTGGAGCTGGCCCAGTGGCTCTACGGCATCACCCACATCGGCGACCCGGTGATCGTGAAGAACACCGAGGCGCGCGTGAAGTACGGCGACGGCTGGACCGACTGGGAGCTCCCCTGGGACCAGTACAAGAAGGGCAGCGCCCTGTAGCGGCCCACCTTCCCCACTCGGGGTCGTTTTGGCTGGCCGGGGTGGGACCTGGTAGCCTGATTTTTCGCGCACGGTGACGCGTCCCTGTTGCTTGCGCCAAGAAACCCGATTACGAGCTAGCAGACGAGGCTGTCGCGTGGCGAACATCAAGTCCCAGATCAAGCGCAACCGGCAGAACGAGAAGCGCCGCCTGCGCAACAAGTCGGTCAAGTCGTCGCTGAAGACGGCGATCCGCAAGTTCCACGAGGCGACCGCCGCCGGTGACACCGACACGGCCACCGCGCTGCTGCATGACGCTTCCCGGAAGCTGGACAAGGCCGCCAGCAAGGGCGTGATCCACAAGAACCAGGCCGCCAACCGCAAGTCGGCCATCACCAAGAAGCTCAGCGGCCTGACCTCCGCCTGACCGCATTCTTGCCCGCGAAAAGCGCCGCCCTCCAGGTCGAGTGGCGGCGCTTTCGCATGCCGCCCTACCCATGATCCATGGAGAGTTCCGGTCGCCATGACAGCCGGAAGTCTCCATGGATCATGGGCCGGCCCCGATCCGGGCGACCCGGCCGCGTCGCCGGCCTCGCGGTCCCGGTCGGCTGCCACGGCACCGACCTGCGTCCGGGGCCCCGGAGCAGGTCGGCGGGGTGCGCGAACGGACCGGTTCGTCCAACGCCTCGGCGTGGGACGGGCCTCGGTGAGGGTCGGGTCGGGCCTCGGCGGGGGCAAGCTTCGGCGAGGGCGAGCTTCGGCGAGGGCGAGCCTCGGTGGGCGAGCTTCGGTAGAGCGGGCTTCGGCGGGGGCGGGCTTCGGTGAGGGTCAGGCGAAGCGGCCCTGATTGATGCCGCCCGTACGCTGGCGGGCCAGGTCGTCGTCCGTCCGCCACGGGCGTTCCGCGTGGCGGCCCGCGGTGAAGTGACCCGTCGACACGTTGTCGGTCGTCTCGTCCGCGCGGCGGCGGCCGCCGATCGGCCTGGCGTGGCGGGGTCCGCCCGTGGCGTCGCGATTGTACGCGCGCTCGGCGGCCTCGCCGTCGCGGAGCCGGACGTCCGAGTCGCCGTGGTGGTGCTCGCCGCGGTAGGGCTCGGCGCCGTGCTGCCCCGCCTGGTACGCCTCGCCCCGCGCCGCGTGGTCGCGGGCCGCCTGCTCGCGGTCGGCCTCCGAGAACGCGGCCCGCTGGCCCGTGTCCTCGGCGCCGTAGGTGCCCTCCGCCGAGACGTACGCGCTGCCCCGCCCGTCGTCCCGGCCCGACCGGCCGATGCGGGGGTCCCAGCCGCCGTCGCCGCCCCACGCCGCCTGGTTCGCCCAGCCGGTCTCCTCGTCCCACTCGTCCTGGCGGCCGCGCGACGCCCGGTCCGGGCCGCCGGTCCAGGCCGACGGGTCGCCCCAGCCGGTCGCGTCGTCCGTGGCGTCGCGGTCGCCCCACGCGGCCCGGTCGCCCCACGCCGTCTCGTCGCCCCAGTTACGCCGGGCGGCCGCGGTCGGGTGGCCGCCCGCCGGGGTGCTCCACGCGGCCTGGTCGCCCCAGCCCACGGTGTCGTCCGAGTACAGGCCGGAGCCGCCCCGCGCACCCGCCACCGGCTCGACCGACCCGCCCCACTCCCCGTGACCGCCCGCGACGCCCCACTCGCCGTCCCGGGACCGCCGGCCCGGAGCATCGTGCGACGCCCGCTCGTCCTCGCGCCGCCCCTGGCCACCGTCCGTCCACTCGCCGCGCTCGGCACCGTCCGTCCAGGCCGCACCGTCCGTCCAGGCCGCACCGTCCGTCCAGGCCGCACCGTCCGTCCAGGCCGCACC
>NZ_BMPI01000013.1:163114-167932 GCF_014647515.1 Dactylosporangium sucinum
GCCGGGCTGCTGGGCGCGGTCCGCGTCCACGGCGTGGGCCGGGTGCTCACCGGACCACTCCGTCGTGCGGGCCACCGGCCACTCGTCGCCGTCGGTCCCGGCCGTGCCGGCACCCCACGGGTCCTGGGCGGGTGGCGCCCCGGGCTCCCACTCGCCGTAAGCCGCGTGCGCACCTGTGGACTCGGTGCCCGGGCCGTCCGAGCCGGGGCGCTGGGCCGGCGCCGGCGACGGCTCCGGGTCGGCGCCGGGCGAGATGCCGTAGTCGGGCACCGGCTCGCCGGACCCGGGGCCCGACCGGGCGCCCGACGACGTCGCATCCTGCTTCGGCGGCAGCGAGATCTTGATGACCCCGACCTTCTTGCGCTGCGCCGGCGGCTCGTGGCGGGCCGCCGTCCGCGCCCCCGACCGGCCGCCCGCGGCACCCTCGGCGGAGGATCCGGAGGAGGCGGCGGACGCGGGGACGGACGACGTGCCGGACGACGAGCCCGCGCCGACCCCGACCGGCGCCCGCCGCTCACGCTGTGTGCGCGCGATCTCCGCGCGATCGAGCGCCGTCGTGGTACGCCGCTGGACGGAGGCCGGCTCACCGGTCCGGCTGTCCGGATCCACCCGAGCGGCTGACGCCCGATCGGATGAACCGCGCGTCTCGGCGGCGGCCCGGCGGCGCGTCCGGCGCGAGCCGCCGATCGCCATGTCGTTGACCTTCACCATGATCGCGACGACCGCCGGCAGGACCGGGACGGCCCACCAGCTGACGAACTCCGCGAGGGCGAGCAGCACCCCGGCCGCGATCATGCACTCGAAGAGCAGGAAGCTCACGAATCCACCCATGTGCAGGTGACGTAGCCGCAGCACACGCACGTACAGCGGCGCCTGCTGGGCCATCGCGTTGCTCGTCGTCATCGTCCAGTTCCTCCACCGCGCGCTGCGACCACTGCGAACACAGCCCGCTCAAGCGCATAGCCGCGGTCGTCAGATCCACCCTTCACGGCGGCGTTGCACTCAGCCGCCGCTCGCATGGCATCAACGAGCGCCTCGGCCGTCCAGCCACGGGCTTGGCGCTGCGCGCGTTCCACCTTCCACGGAGGCATTCCCAAACTTCCGGCGAGTTGATATGCGCTGCCCTTGCCGGCGGCGGCCACGCGCGCGACGGTCCGAACACCGTCCGCAATCGCGTCGGCGATCGGCACCGGGTCGACCCCGACGTGCAGCGCCCACCGGAGGGCCTCCAGCGCACCGGCCGTGTCGCCCACCATCACGGCGTCGGCGACGTTGAAGCCGGACACCTCGGCGCGGCCCTTGTAATACCGCGCGACCGTCCCGGCGTCGATCCGCCCGCCGGTGTCGGCGACGAGCTGTGAGCAGGCCGCGACCAGGTCGCGCAGGTCGTTGCCGACGGACGCCAGCAGCGCCTCGGCCGCGTCCTCGCCGATCTTGCCGCCCTGCCGGCGGATCTCGTTGCGCACGAAGTCGACCCGCTCGCGGTGCTTGGAGATCTTCATCGCGGTCACGACGTCGGCCCCGGCCGCCTTGAACCCGTCGGCGAGCGCCTTGCCCTTGGCCCCGCCGGCGTGGGTGACGACGAGCACGACGTCGTCCTCGGGCGACCCCGCATACCCCACCAGCGCCGCGATCACGTCCTTCTTCGTGTCCTGCCCGTCCTCGATCACGATCACCCGGCGGCCGCCGAACAGCGACGGGCTCAGCATCTCGGCCAGCTCACCGGCGACCAGCTCGCCGCCCGGGCGCCGCCGCACCTCGGTGTCGGGGTCCTCGGCCCGGGCGGCGTCGATCGTGTCGCTGACGGCGCGCGAGACGAGCAGCTCTTCGTCGCCGATCACCAGGCGCAGGCGGGGAAGGTTCGAGGCGGTCACGGCACTCATCGTGTCACGACCCCGAGCCGCCCGGCGGCGCCGACGACGGCCAGGTCGCCGGCCTCGTCGGTGCGCAGGATCCGCGCCCCGCCGCGCGCCAGCCGGGCCAGCACGACGCCGGAGGGGTGCCCGTAGTCGTTGTCCTTGCCGACGCTGACCAGCGCGACCCGCGGCGCGACGGCGTCGAGGAAGCCCGGATCCTGGTAGGCGCTGCCGTGGTGCGCGACCTTGAGCACGTCGGCCCGCAGCCCGCCGGCCCCGGCCGCCTCCACCAGGCCCGACTGCTCCTCGGTCTCCGCGTCACCGGTGAGCAGCACGCGGACCCCGCCGACCGTCACCATCAGCACCAGCGAGTTGTTGTTGGCGTCGGACCGGGTGCCGGTCGTCGGATGCACCGGCCCGACGACGGCCAGCCGGACCGCGCCGGCGGCGACCACCAGCCCGGCGCTCGCCTCCGCCGCGGGCAGCCGTCGCTTGAGCACGGCCGAGCGCCCCGACGCCGGCTCCGGGAACGGCGGCAGCAGCAGCCGGTCGACGGTCCGCCCCCGCAACGCACCGTCCAGCCCGCCGATGTGGTCGACGTGGAAGTGGCTCAGCACCAGCAGCGGGATGCGCCGCACGCCCAGCCGGCGCAGGCAGCCGTCGACGGCTTCCGGCTCCGGCCCGGTGTCGACGACGACCGCCGCCCCCTCCCCCGCCGCGACGACCAGCGCGTCGCCCTGCCCGACGTCGCACGCCACCACGAGCCAGCCCGGCGGCGGCCACCCGCCGGCGATCAGCCGCACGGGCGCCGCGCCGAGCACCGCGGCGGTCGCGACGACCACCACGAGCCGCCGCGCCACCGGTCGTCGCGCGGCCACCAGCAGCACCGCCAGCAGCCCGCCGAGCAGCGCGCCCCCGAACACGCCACCGGGCCACGGCACCACGCCGGCGGGCACGTCCGCCCCCAGGTGGGCGATGGTCACCAGCCAACGGGCCGGCCACGACGCCACCCACGCCGTGAACGCCGCCAGGGTCGGCAGCAGCGGCGACAGCACCGCGGTCACGACCCCCAGCACCGTGGCCGGCGCGACGGCGGGCGCCGCCAGCAGGTTCGCCGGGATCGTGGTCAGGCTGACCGACGCCGAGATCGCCGCGATCACCGGCGCGCAGGCGGCCTGCGCGGCGGCCGGCACCGCGAGCGCCTCGGCCGCGAACGCCGGCACCCCGCGCGCCGTCAGCGCCGCCGCCCAGCGCGGCGCGACGAGCACCAGCCCGCCGGTGGCCAGCACCGACAGCGCGAACCCGGCGTCGATCGCCAGCCCCGGATCGGCCACGACCAGGACCAGCACGCCGGCCGCCAGCGCCGGGAGCGCGGCCCGCGGCCGCCCGATCGCCAGCGCCACCAGCGCCAGCCCGCCCATCGCCGCCGCCCGCAGCACGCTCGGCGACGGCCGCACCAGGATCACGAACCCGGCCAGCGCCAGCACGCACACGACCGCCGCCACCCGCGGCCCGGCCCGGCACCACCGCACGACCATGAGCATCAGCCCGGCGACGATGGCCAGGTTCGCCCCCGAGACGGCCGTGAGGTGCGTGAGCCCGGTGGCCCGGAAGTCGTCGGCGAGCCCCGGATCGAGCCGGCTGGTGTCGCCGACGACGAGCCCCGGCAGCAGCCCGCCGGGCTCGTCGGGCAGCGGCTCGCAGGCCCGCTGCAGCCCGGCGCGCAGCAGACCGGCGGCCCGCTGGACCCACGGCGCCCGGACGATCGCCGACGGCGCGCCCTCGGCGGACACGATCGCCGCGGCGAGGTCGCCGCCGCCCGCCGGCCCGAGCCGCCCCGCGCCGTCGACCGCCTGCCCCGGCAGCAGGCCGAGCCAGGCCCGGTCGGCGGCCAGGACGAGCACGCGGGCGCCGAGCCCGATGCGGGTGCCGTCACCGGTCCGCACCCACGCCAGCCGCGCCGGCACCACCACCGTCGCGTCCCGCCCGACGGTCGCGCGCCCGAGCCGCGGGTCGTCGGCGATCGTCAGTCCGAAGTGGACCTCCGCCCGCCGCGCGGCCAGCCCGGCGAGCGGCTGCGCGTCCCGCTCCCCGACGCGCGCCGCCGTGGCCGCCGCGCCGCACGAGACCCCGAGCAGCACGGCCGCGACGATCCACCGCGCCCGACCCAGCCGCCCGCGGAGGGAGCCCGCCGGCCCGGACGGATCAGGCCGGCGGGGAGAGGACGGACGGGAAGGGCCCAGCAGGCGCGGGCACGCGGCGGCCAGCAGCAGTGCCGCGACCGCGACGCACCACGACGCGGGTGCGGGCAGGAACAGCGCGGCCAGGGCGGTGAGCCAGCAGCCGAGGGCGGCGCCGGCCAGCCGGAAGTCGTGGGTCATACGGTGACCCGGTCCTTCAGCTGCTGATACTTCGCGTCGCCGATCCCCTCCACCCGCCGCAGGTCGGCGACGGCCCGGAAGCCGCCGTGCGACTCGCGGAACTCGATGATCCGTTGGGCCAGCACCTCGCCGATGCCCGGCAGCGTCTGCAGCTCGGTGGCCGTGGCCGTGTTCAGGTTGACCAGGCCGCCCGAGGTCCCGCCGGCGGTGGCGGCCCCGCCCGGCGGCTGGGGAACGCCGACCGCCACCAGCTCGCCGTCGACGAGCTTGCGGGCCAGGTTGAGGCCGGTCAGGTCGGTGCCGGGCAGCACCCCGCCCGCCGCCTCGATGGCGTCGGCGACCCGGGCGCCGGCCGGGAGGCGGACCAGGCCGGGGCGGTTGACCTTGCCGGTGACGGAGACGACCAGCAATGCCGGCGAGGAGGGCGGCGGCACCGGAGGCGCCGTCGAGGCGGCCACCTCGGGCGCCGGCGTCACCTGCGGCCGGGAGTGCCAGGCATAGAACGCGGCCGCCGCGACCACCACGGCGGCGACGACCGCCAGCACGCGCACCCCGGGCCGCCGCGGATCGAACGCCGCCAG
>NZ_BMPI01000013.1:167977-175225 GCF_014647515.1 Dactylosporangium sucinum
GCCACCGCCGCCGCCCCGCGACGCAGCGTCAGGATCGACCGGGAACGCAGCCGGACCGCCGCCGCCGGGAACGGCCCGGAACGGCGCGGCCCGGAAGGTCGCATCCCACGGATAGTCCAGCGCGTCGTCCGGATCGGGGGGCAGGCCGACCACCCGGGCCGGCGCGTCGTCGGTCTCGCCAGAGCGCCTCATGCCCGGCACCGTAGGCGCCGAGCCGTACCACCCGCCCGCCCCGCGGCCCCGATCTGTGGATAACCCGGCGCTTGTGGATTACGCCGTCCGGTACACCACCACGGCCACCATGCCCGGCCCGACGTGGGCGCCGACGACCGCGCCGACCTCGGTCAGGTATGCGCCGCGCAGCTGCGCGCCGAGGCGCTCCTTCAGCGTCGTGAGCAGCGCGTCCGCCCGGTCGGGCGCGGCCAGGTGGTGCACCGCCACGTCCACCTCGGAGGAGCCGGCGGACTCCGCGGCGATGTCGACCAGGCGGGCCAGCGCGCGGCTCGCCGTGCGGACCTTCTCGCGCACGACCACGCCCTGCTCGGTGGTGTGCAGGATCGGCTTCACGGAGAGCGCCGTGCCGAGCAGGGCCGCCGCCGCGCCGATCCGGCCGCCCCGGCGCAGGAACTCCAGGGTGTCGACGTAGAAGAGCGTGGTCGTGCGGCCGACCGCGGCGAGCGCGGCCTCGCGCACCTCGGCGAGGCTCCCGCCCGCGGCCGCGGTGGAGGCGGCGGCGACGGCCGGGAAGCCGAGGCCCATGCCGGTGGACTGGGCGTCGATGACCTCGACGCGGCCGTCGAACGGCGCGGCGGCCAGCACCGCCGCGTCGTACGTGCCCGAGAGCTGGGCGGACAGGTGCACCGACAGGACGGCCTCGGCGCCGCCGTCGAGCAGCTCGCGGTACACCTGGGAGAAGGTCTCGGGCGAAGGACGCGACGTCGTCACGGCCACGCGCCGCGCGTTGAGGGCGTCGGCAACGGTGGCCGCGTCGATGTCCACGGTGTCGAGCCCGGCCACGCCGTTGACGACCACGGCGAGCGGGACGACGGTCAGGTTGCCGACCATGTCGGGCGGCAGGTAGGCGGTCGAGTCGGTGACCACGGCGACGGCGGGGTGTGGGCCGGTCATGACGGCACCGTAGCGGATCGACCTGAGCGCACGGCTCAACCTTCCTTGATCGACACCACCTGGAACGGCGTGCCCTGCTGGCAGGTGCTCGCCATGTCGGGCTGCGGGACGCCGGTCACCGTGACCGTGGTGCCGCTGCGGTACTTCGTCCGATCGCCCCCGAGCAGCAGATACGTCTTGTCGGCGGTCGAGAGCAGCACGCACCCCGCCTCGACGCCGTCCTTGATCTCGCCGGTGACCGTGACCGCGCTCAGCGAACCCGACGCCACCACCGTGCGCGAGTTCACCGGCGCGGACGGCGACGCCGCGTCGGAGGCGGCCGACGAGGACGGCGCCCCGGCGGAATCCGTGGCGTCGGGCGAGGCGCAACCAGCCAGCGCCAGCACGGCGAGGGCGGACAGTACGACGTACCGAAGCTTCATGGTCCCTCAGACGTTGCGGGCTACCGAACGGTTCCCCCGAGAGGCTACGGCACGTTGTGGGCCAGCATCTGCCAACCGCGCACCGTGTCGAACAGCAGGTGCGTGGAGTGACAGTTGTGCAGCGCGCCGAGCGTCGGGGCGAACTCGGCCGGCCAGCCGAGCAGCGCGCACGTCGCATAGCGGGCCGCGGCCCCGTGCGTGGCGGCCACGATCACGGCGTCGTCGGGGGCGCCGTCGACGGCCTCCTGCAGGGCGGTCGCGGTGCGCTTGCTCAGGGCGTCGACCTCCTCGACCCCCGCGTCGACGACCGGCTCGCCGCGTTTCCAGCGCGCGAACGACTCCGGCCAGCGAGCGCCGATCTCGGCGTGGGTCAGGCCCTCCCAGTCGCCGAAGCCGCGCTCGCGCAGCCGGGCGTCGTGCCGGACGGGGAGCCCGACCAGCGCTTCGAGGGCGGACTGCGTGTCGGCGGCCCGCCGCAGGTCGCTGGCGATGAGGACGGTGGGCGTCAGGGCGGCCAGCCGGGGCGCCGCCGCCCGCGCCTGCTCGACCCCGAGGTCGGACAGCGGGATGTCGGTCTGGCCCTGGACCCGGCCGCCGGCGTTCCAGGCGGTCTGCCCGTGGCGCCACAGAATGAGCAGCGTCATCGGTTAGGCGGTCGCCGGCAGGTCACGGTCGACGAACTCGATGACCGGGCAGTCCTTCCACAGCCGGTCGAGGGCGTAGAACTCCCGCTCCTCGGTGTGCTGGACGTGCACGACGATGTCGACGTAGTCCAGCAGGACCCAGCGGCCGCCCCGCTCGCCCTCGCGGCGGACGGGCTTGGCCTTCTCGGGCAGCTCCAGCAGGCGCTCCTCGATCGCGTCGACGATCGACAGGACCTGACGCTCGTTGGGCGCCGAGGCCACCAGGAACGCGTCGGTGATGACCAGCTGGTCGGCCACGTCGAGAATGACGATGTCTTCGGCCTTCTTGTCGGCGGCCGCCTGGGCAGCGGTGAGCGCCAGCTCGCGGGCACGCTCGGTGGCGGGCACCGGTCTCCCTTCGTCGGTTGGTCCCGGCTCTCCGGGCTGTTTCTAGCCTCTCACGGCGGTACGACAGAATGCCCGTCAGTTGTTGCCGACTTTTCGGTACAAACCACGCTTATTGATGTACTGCACCACCCCGTCCGGCACCAGATACCAGACCGGCTTGCCCGCCTCGACCCGCCGCCGGCAGTCCGTCGAGGAGATCGCCATGGCCGGCACCTGGATCAGGCTGACCGTGTTCGTGGGCAGGTGCTCGGCGCTCAGGTCGAAGCCGGGCCGCGTCACGCCCACGAAGTGCGCCAGCGAGAACAGGTCGTCGGCGTCCTTCCACGACAGGATCTTGCTCAGCGCGTCGGCGCCGGTGATGAAGAACATCTCCGCATCGGAGCCGTACGTGCGCCGCAGATCCCGCAGCGTGTCCACGGTGTAGGTGGGCCCGCCGCGGTCGATGTCCACCCGGCTCACGGTGAACCGCGGGTTGGAGGCGGTGGCGATCACCGTCATGAGGTACCGGTCCTCGGCCGGGCTGACGCTGACGTCGCTCTTCTGCCACGGCTCGCCGGTGGGCACGAAGACGACCTGGTCCAGCCCGAACCGGTCGGCCACCTCGCTCGCCGCCACCAGGTGGCCGTGGTGGATCGGGTCGAAGGTCCCGCCCATGATGCCCACACGCATCACCGCATCGTAATGATCGAACCGGTTGCCCGCCGTCGTGCCGCCCGTCACCCGAGCGTCACCCGGACGGGGTCGGCCGACCGGCGCCGGGGACAACCGGCCAGCCCTCCCGTGTGTAGCGTTACGGCCATGACGCTGCCTCACCCGAAGGGCGAGTTCGACAGCTCGCGCGCACAGTGGCGCTCCGCGCCCGGCGGCAGCCACGGCAGTCGCGTCGAGGTCGCCTTCGTCGACGACCTCATCGGCCTGCGCAACGGCGCCGACCCCGACAGCCCGATCCTGGTCTTCACCCAGGCCGAGTGGGACGCGTTCGTGCTCGGCGCCAAGGACGGCGAGTTCGACGTCCAGGGTCAGGGATAGAGCAGGGAGCGGATCGGCTCCAGCCGGTCGACGCGCGGCGCCAGGGTGCGCACGCGCAGTGCCAGCGTGACCGCCTCCAGCGTGGCGTCGTCGTCGGGCACCAGGAATCCCTCGTGGTCGACCAGCCAGGCCTCCACCGCCGGCCAGTCGAACACCGGCCGCCGCGGATGCGGCCCGACCGGTGGCGGGAGCGCCCACGCGCGCACCACCTCGGCCGGCCGCCCCACCCGCTCGGCGACCGTTTCGACCGTCACCAACGGATCGTCGCCGGTCGCGCGGTCGGGCACGAGCCCCGCCGCGCCGAGGTCGCGGACGCCGGAGACCACCGCGTCCACGAGCGTCGGCGCCGGGCGGTCGAACGCCACCCAGCCGGCGCCGTCCGGCCCCGCCTCCACGCAGGCGTCGACCGCGCGCCGCAGCAGCCGGTCCGCCCGCTCGTCCGTGATGTCCCCGGCCACCACCAGCCGAAACTGCCGCAGCCTCATCGCGCCACCCGCCCGCAGTCCCGGTGCCGGTGCGCGAACGCGTCGATCCGCCGCGCCGCCCGCTGCGCGGCGGCGCCCCGCGGCACCCCGTCGGGCAGCCCGAGCCACCCCCCGCACACCGGGCAGTCGAGCCGCAACCACGACCTGTCACCCACTGTCGTTCCTCCCCCGCCGATCGGCATCGCTTCCAGCCAGCCAACACCAGAAACAGCGGCTTGGGAGGGGCCATAGCGGGGGCGGCTGTCACCTCCGGCATATGCCACATAAGCCTCGGCAACGCCCCTCGACGAGCACCGGTGCTACCGTAGTGACGTGCGTACGACGACGCTGAACAGCTGGCGCGCCCGTTAGGGGCGGCCATACTCGCGCATTCGCACGCACGAAACCCCACGCAAACAGGCCGCCCGGTCCGGGCGGTCCTCGTTGTCGTGTGCACCGCACGGATCCCGGCGGCCCCTGACTCCCCGAAGGGAAGCCACCATGTCCAAGCGGCGCATCTCCGGCTTCAAGCCCACCGGCCGGCTCCAGCTCGGCAACTACGTCGGCGCCGTCCGGCCGACCGTCGCCGGCCAGGACGAGCCGACCGTGGCGTTCATCGCCGACCTGCACGCGCTCACCGTCCACCACGACCCCGCCGAGCTGCGGGAGCGATCGGCCGAGGCGGCCGGCCTGCTGCTCGCGGCCGGCATCGACCCGGCCCGCACGATCCTGTACCGCCAGTCCGATCTGCCCGCCCACGCCGAGCTGCACTACCTGCTGGAGTGCGTCGCGGGCTACGGCGAGGTACACCGGATGATCCAGTTCAAGGAGAAGGGCGGCGGCAGCGGCTCACGCCTGTCGCTGCTCACCTATCCGGTGCTCATGGCGGCCGACATCCTGCTGCACGACATCACGGAGGTGCCGGTCGGGCGCGACCAGCGCCAGCACGTGGAGCTGACCCGCGACCTGGCGATCCGCTGCAACGAGCGGTACGGCCCGGTCTTCACCGTCCCCGAGGCCGTCCATCCGGCGGTGGCCGCGCGCGTGGCCGACCTGGCGACGCCGACGGCCAAGATGGGCAAGACCAGCGCCTCGGCCGCGGGCGTACTCTTCCTGCTCGACCCGCCCGACGTGCTGCGCCGCAAGATCATGCGGGCGGTCACCGACGGCGGCACCGAGGTCGTCCACGACCCCGAGGGCAAGCCGGGCGTGTCGAACCTGCTCGACATCCTGGAGGCGTGCACCGGCGAGCCGCGCCGGGACTTCCGCAACTACGGCGAGCTCAAGGCCGCGGTGGCCGACGCGGTGATCGCGACCCTGGAGCCGGTCCAGCGGCGGTACCACGAGCTGGACCCGCACGACGTCGAGGACGTCCTGCGCGACGGGGCCGAGCGGGCCGGCGAGCGGGCCGACGCGACGGTCCTGCGGCTGCGCGCGGCGCTGGGCCTCACAGCCGGACGGCGCGCTCCCGCAGGTAGCCCAGCGACGCGGGCGACGGCTGCGGCACCGCGCTGAAGCGGGCCGGCCGGAAGTCGATCTCCTCGACCAGCAGGTCGGCCTCGACCAGCAGCGCCCACGGCACGAAGAAGGTCCGCTCGCCGGTGACCGCCACGCCCACGAAGTCGACCCGGGGCAGCAGCGCCGGCGAGCCGACCGGCCACACCGCCGTGGTGAACGCCGTGCCGTCGGCCCGCGCGGCGAGCGTCGCCTCGACGAGCCGCGGGTCGCCCAGCGTGCGGCGCTGGTGCTCGGCCACGTCGGTGGCCAGGCGGCGCCGGGCCCGGGCGGCGGCCGGGTACGCGGGGTGGTCGGCCGGCGGCGCGAACGGCACGACCCGGCCGTCGTCGTCGGTCGTGTACGCCATCGGGGACAGCGGGCGGGCGGTCCGCGCGTACTCGTCGGCGGCCAGCTCGTAGAGCTGCTCGACCAGCCCCGGCTCGTCGGCGCAGACGAGCAGCATCACCGTGCTCGGCAGGAACGCGACCGCGCGGCCGCCGACCTGCTCGTCCAGCTCGGCGAGCCAGCCGTCGAGGAGCACCCAGGAGACCAGCTGCTCCTCGTCGTGGTCCGGCACGTGCAGTACCGACGGACCGAACAGCGCCGCCGAGGCGGGCAGCTCCGCCCGGGCCAGCGTCCGGTCGTGCGCCGCCGCGAAGATCCGTTCCACGCCGACGCCCCAGCGCTCCGGCGTCCCGACGTCGAGCGGCACGTCGCCGCAGAGCACGACCTCGTCGAGGTCCGGCAGGGCGGGCCGGCGCAGCGTGCGGGTCCCGCGGGCCGCGTGGCGCAGCGCGATGCGCAGCCGGGGCAGCGCGTCGGCGAACGACGCCGGTTGGGCCGGCGGTGCCAGGCTGTGCGCCACGAACTCGCGCACGAACTGCTTCTTGTCGCCCGGATTTCGTTGGTACTGGCTGAATGCCTTCGCCAGGAAGAGCCAGCTGTGCACGTCCTGCCCGCACTCGCACACGATCGCGAACTGCGTCGGACGGAACTCGGCGTCGTGGACGCCGATCCGGCGGAGCTCGGCCAGCACCTGGTCGGCGAATCGTTCCCGGGGTGACCGGGACGGTCGGGTCAGCCGTTCGAGGATGCCCACCGGCCCGACGATAGCCTCATGCGAGCTCAGAGGCGATGGGCTCGGGGGCGATGACGAGTTTTTCGTAGCAGAGGCTGAGCGGGCTGTGGACGTACGGTCCATACGGAGGAATCGGCCGGTATCCGGCTGATTCGTACAAACGGATGGCTTCGGGCTGGCGCGGCCCGGTCTCCAGGCGGACCACCCGGTAGTGCGAGCCCGCCGCGAGGTCCTCCAATGCGGCCAGGACTCGCCGCGCGATGCCGTTGCCGCGGTGCGCCGGCCGCACGTACATGCGCTTGATCTCGGCGGTCTGGTCGTCGAGCGGCTGCAGCGCCCCGCAGCCGGCCGGGATGCCGTCGACGGCGGCCAGCACGAACCGCGCGTGCGGGTCGAGCGGGAACCGGCGCCGGCCGGCCTCGCCGTAGCGTCCGGCCGACTCGTTCTCGGCCGCGGCCATCAGCTCGGCGAGCTCCTCGTCGGCCACGGTGCGCCGGATCACCTTGACCTCGCGGTTGCCGTCGTCGAACCGCTTCTCGAAGCAGCGGCTCGCCTCCAGCTTGACGTACGGCCCGAAGCGCGGGATCGGCCGGTAGCCC
>NZ_BMPI01000013.1:175277-207677 GCF_014647515.1 Dactylosporangium sucinum
GCCGCCAGGAACAGCGAGATGGCGTCGGGCGAGGTCACGCCCGTCTCCAGGCGGAGCACCCGGTGCCCGCGGGAGGCGGCGAAGTCCTCCAGCGCCGCCAGCATCCGCCGGGCGAGGCCGCGGCCACGGTACGCCGGGCGCACGTAGAGCCGCGTGATCTCCGCGTTGTCGATGTCGACCGCCAGGAGCGCGCCGCACGCGACCGCGGCACCGCCGACAACCGCGACGAGGTAGCGCGCGGCCGGGTCGACCGAGTACACGTGGCCCTCCCGGCCACCGTCGCGCGTGCGCAGCTCGACCTGCTGGTCGACGACGAGCGCGATCACCTCCGAGTCGTCCGATGGACGTTGCTCGATCAGCATGGAGCGACGGTACGCAACCCGGATTTCCCGGATGTTTCACCTGACCAGCGATTTCCGTTGCACGGAGGGTCAAAAATCGTCGTCGTCCGGCTCGTCTCCGGGTGAAACTTCCGGCCGCTCCGCCAGCTGCTCGTACGGCACCCGGCGGGCCTTGCGCATGGCCTTGCGCTCGGCCGCCCCGACCCGCTTCGACGGCTCCTCGAGGCGGTAGTCGGTGCCCCGGTTGCCGGGCACGAACTCGGCCTCGGCGAAGTGCTCCGGCTGCCAGTCGAACTCACGGGCGCCGATGCGGACGGGGTCGCCGGGAGTCGCGCCGGCTTTCTTGAGCGCGTCCTCGACGCCCAGCCGGGCCAGGCGGTCGGCAAGATAGCCGACGGCCTCGTCGTTGTCGAAGTTGGTCTGGCGCACCCACCGCTCGGGGGCGCCGCCCCTGACCACGAAGACGCCCTCGCCGTCCCGGCTGATCGTGAAGCCGCTGTCGTCGACCGCGACCGGCCGGATGACGATCCGGGTCCGCTCCGGCGGCGGCGCGGCCTTGCGCTGCTGCTCGACCAGCTCGGACATGGCGAACGTCAGCTCGCGCAGTCCCTCGTGGGTGACGGCGCTGACGTAGTACACCGGGTAGCCCTTGGCTTCGAGCTCGGGCTTGATGATGTCGGCAAGGTCCCGCCCGTCGGGCACGTCGACCTTGTTCAGCGCGACGATGCGCGGCCGGTCCTCCAGCCCGCCGTACGCGGCCAGCTCCGCCTCGATCGCCTCGATGTCCGACACCGGGTCGCGGTCGGTCTCCAGCGCCGCCGTGTCGACGACGTGGACGAGCACCGCGGTGCGCTCGATGTGCCGGAGGAACTCCAGCCCGAGCCCCTTGCCCGTGGCCGCGCCCGGGATCAGCCCCGGCACGTCCGCGACGGTGTAGGTGTTGTCGCCGGCCTGCACCACGCCCAGGTTGGGCACGAGCGTCGTGAACGGGTAGTCGGCGATCTTCGGCCGGGCCGCCGACACGGCCGCGATCAGCGACGACTTGCCGGCGGACGGGAACCCCACCAGCCCGACGTCGGCGACGCTCTTGAGCTCCAGGACGACGTCGATCTGCTCGCCCGGCTCGCCCAGCTCGGCGAAGCCCGGCGCCTTGCGGCGCGTGCTGGCCAGGGAGGCGTTGCCCCGCCCGCCGCGGCCGCCGCGGGCCAGCTCCAGCTCGGTCCCGACCCCGACCAGGTCGGCGATGACCTCGCCGTCGAGGCTGTGCACGACGGTACCGTCGGGGACGCGCAGCTCCAGCGACTCCCCGTTGGCCCCGTCGCGATCGTTCCCGGCCCCGCCGTGGCCGTTGCGGGCCTTCTGGTGCGGGTGGAAGTGGAAGTCGAGCAGGGTGTGCACCCCCGGGTCGACGATCAGCTTGACGCTGCCGCCGTGACCGCCGTCGCCGCCGTCGGGGCCGCCGAAGGGCTTGAACTTCTCCCGGTGGATGGACACGCAGCCGTGACCGCCGTCGCCCGCCTTGACGTGCAGCACGGCCCGGTCAACAAACGTCGTCACGGAACGCTCCTTCGATCGCCACTACCCACACCGCTCTTGCACGGCAACCTCACCCGGCCCGGGCGGGGTGCCTGACATTTCCGAAATGTCGGACGGAACATCCGCTCGACCCCGGCCAACCATGTTGGGCCCGAGCCCATGTCGGACCCGCGGTTGACCTTGGTGGATTTCCGTCGCCGGGGTGACGGAAATCCACCAAGGTCAACCAGTCATCCGGCCAGCCTGGCCACCGCGTGGCCGCCTGGCGAGCCCGGCCGCCGCCTGGCCGCCCGGCAACCTGGCCGCCTCGCCGCCCGGCCAGCCTGGCCACCGCCTGGCCGCCTGGCCTGGCCTGGCCTGGCCGCCCGGCCGCTTGAGCCCCCGGAGCCCCGCGACCCCGGCAGCCCGCGGCTCGCGCAGCCCGCGACCCAAGCAGCCCGCGGTCCCCGCAGCCCCGCGGCCCGCGGCCTTGCCGGGGCGGCGTTTCGCAAACGGAAACGGCGGGCCCGGCGCTCAGTGCGCCCGGCCCGCCGCCCGAAAGAGAAACTCAGCCCTCAGCGGGCGTGATGCTCACCGTCTTGCGGCCCCGCTTGAGGCCGAACGTCACGTGCCCCGCGGCGAGCGCGAAGAGCGTGTCGTCGCCGCCGCGGCCGACCAGGTCGCCCGGGTGGAACTTGGTGCCGCGCTGGCGGATGATGATCTCGCCCGCGTTGACCAGCTGGCCGCCGAACCGCTTCACGCCGAGCCGCTGGGCGGCGGAGTCGCGCCCGTTCCGCGAGCTGGACGCACCCTTTTTGTGTGCCATCGCGCTTGCCCTACTTCCCGGTGGAGATGCCGGTGACCTTGACCTGGGTCAGCGGCTGACGGTGACCCTGGCGCTTGTGGTAGCCGGTCTTGTTCTTGAACTTGTGGATCCGGATCTTCGGACCCTTGGTGTGCGCAACAAGCTCAGCTGTCACCGCAGCGTTGGCAAGCTTGGCCGCGTCGGTGATGAGATCCTCACCGTCGACAAGCAGGACGGCGGACAGCGTCAACGCGTCACCCGGCTCGCCCGCGAGCTTCTCGACCTCGATCACATCGCCCTCGGCGACCTTGTACTGCTTGCCGCCGGTCTTGACGATCGCGTACATGGGACGCGGACTCCTGTCGTAGCTACTGGCGGGTTGGTCGGACGCATTGCCTGCTTCGTGCAGGCACGCAGAAGACCCTGCGCACGAAAGTGCGCTCTAGAGAGAGTACGCCATCCCCGGCGTACTCCCCAAATCAGGGGCGGGTCCGCCGGCGGACGCCACCCCGACGGGTCCGGCGCCGGGCGCCGTTGCCCGCCGGCTCGTCCTCGTCCTCGTCGACGTTGTCGGGGTCGTCCTCGGAGGCGATCGGCGTGTACTCCGCCTCCTCCGCGACGTCCTCGACCACGTGCGTGGCGTCGACGGCCTCCGCGGCCTCGTCGGCCTCCTCCGCGACGGCCGCGCCGCCCCGGCGGCGGCCCCGGCGGGTGCGCGGCGCCGGAGCGTCGGCCTCCTCGACGCCGCTGGTCACCGTGGCGGAGGCCACCTTCGCGACCGCGTGGCTGTGACCGTTGCCACCGCCGCCGCTCCGCTTCTCCGGGATCGGCTCGGTGTGGATGATCAGGCCGCGGCCCTTGCACACCTCGCAGGTCTCGCTGAACGCCTCCAGCAGGCCCTGGCCGACCCGCTTGCGGGTCATCTGGACCAGGCCCAGCGAGGTGATCTCGGTGACCTGGTGCTTGGTCCGGTCGCGGCCCAGGCACTCGGTCAGCCGGCGCAGGACCAGCTCGCGGTTGGACTCCAGGACCATGTCGATGAAGTCGATGACGATGATGCCGCCGAGGTCGCGCAGCCGGAGCTGGTGCACGATCTCCTCGGCCGCCTCGAGGTTGTTGCGGGTGACCGTCTCCTCGAGGTTGCCGCCGGCGCCCGTGTACTTGCCGGTGTTGACGTCGATGACGGTCATCGCCTCGGTGCGGTCGATGACCAGGCTGCCGCCGGAGGGCAGGAAGACCCGCCGGTCGAGCGCCTTGATCAGCTGCTCGTCGATGCGCTGGTCGGCGAAGACGTCGCTGGTGCCGGTGTAGCGCTTGACCCGGTCGACCAGGTCGGGCGACACGTGCGACAGGTAGGGCTCGACCGACTCGTACGCGTCGTTGCCCTGGATCACCAGCTCGCGGAAGTCCTCGTTGAACAGGTCGCGGACGACCCGGACGACCAGCT
The DNA here is from genome assembly GCF_014647515.1 of Dactylosporangium sucinum. Lineage (GTDB taxonomy): Bacteria > Actinomycetota > Actinomycetes > Mycobacteriales > Micromonosporaceae > Dactylosporangium > Dactylosporangium sucinum. The sequence goes on from NZ_BMPI01000013.1 coordinate 179,386, forward strand.
CGGGCTCCTCGTAGAGCAGGGCGGGCGCGCTGCTGCTGCCCGACTTCTCCTGGATCGCCTCCCACTGCGCCTGGAGCCGCTTCACGTCCCGCGCGAGGTCGTCCTCGGACGCGCCCTCGGCCGCGGTGCGCACGATGACGCCGGCGCCGTCGGGCACGAGGTTCTTCAGCACGTCGCGCAGGCGCTTGCGCTCGACGTCGGAGAGCTTGCGGCTGATGCCGGAGGCGTTGCCGTTGGGCACGTAGACGAGGTGCCGGCCGGACAGCGCGATGTGGCTGGTGAGCCGGGCGCCCTTGGTGCCGATGGGGTCCTTGGTCACCTGCACGAGCACCGAGTCGCCGGACTTCAGCGCCTGCTCGATCGTGCGGGTGCGGCCCTCCAGTCCGGTCGCGTCCCAGTTGACCTCGCCGGCGTAGAGCACGGCGTTGCGGCCCCGGCCGATGTCGACGAACGCGGCCTCCATGCTGGGCAGCACGTTCTGGACGCGGCCGAGGTAGACGTTGCCGACCATCGAGCTCGACGAGGCCCGGGTGACGTAGTGCTCGACGAGCACCTTGTCCTCCAGCACCGCGATCTGCGTGCGGTCGTTCTTCTGCCGGATCACCATCTGGCGGTCGACGGCCTCGCGGCGGGCCAGGAACTCCGACTCGGACAGGATCGGCGGGCGCGTGCGGCGCTGCTCGCGGCCGTCACGGCGGCGCTGGCGCTTGGCCTCCAGGCGGGTCGAGCCGGAGACGCCCTGCACCTCGTCGCGCTCGCGGGCGGCCGGGCGCGGCTCGCGGATCTTGACGACCACGTGCGGGTCGTCGGCGGCGTCGGTGTCGGCCGCGCCCTTGCGGCGGCGGCGCCGGCGGCGCCGGGTCAGGCCCTCGCCGTCCTCGTCGCCCTCGCCGTCGTCGGCGGCCTCGGCCTCGGCGACCGCCTCGTCGGTCTCGTCGGACTCGGCGGCCTCGGCGTCGAGGTCGTCGGCGTCCTCACCGGCGGTGCCCCGGCCCCGGCCCCGGCCGCGGCGACCGCGGCGGCGGCGCCGGCGGGTGCCGGGCTCGAACTCGTCGTCGTCGTCGTCGACGTCGGCCTCCGCCTCGTCGGCCTCGTCGGCACCGACCGGCGCCTCCAGGGGCTCGGCGGCGAGCTCGGCCTCGGCCGTGACCCGGCGGCCCCGGCGCCGGCGGCTGCGCCCGGCCGGCTCCTCCTCGGCGGCGAGCTCGTCCTCGACCGGCTCGGGCGGCGCGACGACCTGCTCCGACGGAGGCATGAACAGCAGCTGGACGGGCGGCGCGGCGCGGCGGCCCCGGCGGGCCGGCGGCTCCTCGACCACCTCGGCGGGCTCCTCGATCTCGGCGACCTCGGCGACCGGCTCCTCGACCGACTCCTCGACCGGCTCCTCGACCGACTCCTCGATCGCGACGACCGGCTCCGGCTCGGGCTCCTCGACGACGGCGCGGGTGGTGCGCCGCCGGGCCCGGGTCGCCTTGACCGGCACCGGCGGCTCTTCGAGGGGCAGCTCCTGCTGACCGGAATCACCGCCCTCGGGCGTTTCGACCGGCTCCGCGGCCTTGCGCCGGCGGCGCGTGGCCCGGACGGGCGCCTCGGCCGGAGCCTCGGCAGGGGCCTCGGTGGAAGCCTCCTCGGCCACGGCCTCCGCCACGGCCGGCGCCTCGGCCTCGGCCGCGGTGGCCTTGGTGGTCCGGCGGCGCGTGCGGCGGACCGGGGCGGCGGTCTCTTCTTCGCTGGCTGCGGCAGTTGCCACCGGCTCCTCGCCGGTGGCCTCGCCGCTTGCCGACTCGTTGTCGAACATGCGGACGTTCTCCAGTTCTGGCGCTCCCGGGCGCGTAGCAACTCAGCCACGCAGCCGCACGGGGGCGCCGCATATATGTTGTGCCGACGGAGGTTTCCGCTGACGCGGACGATCCGCCGAAAGTCTGCCAACCTCGATGCCGGCGACCGGCGGTCCGCCACCTGGCGGATCGTCGACCACTACAGCGACGAAGCTCCGACGACAGCCGCCGGCCGGTCCCCTTCGCCCTGAGCGGCGAGCGGATCGACGAGTTCACCCTGCTCGGTCAGCACGCCCTGAGCCAGTCGGGTCGCACGAGGCGGGACCGGCGGCTCCAGGTCGGCCACAACGCGCAGGCCGGACAGCACATCGTCGGGTCGCACGGTCGGGGTTCCCTGCCGCACGACAAGGTCGAGTATCGCACACGGTATGTCGGTGACCTCGGAAGGTAGGTCAGCGGGGGCCGGATCCGGCGCCACGACGGCGAGCCGCAGCACGGCCGCACGCGTGTCGAAGGTCCGGCGGCCCTGCTTGGTGAGCCGCTCGACGAGGACCTCCCCGGCGTCGAGGAACGCGCGCACGGCGACCTCGGCGTCGTGGGCGGCGATCCCGGGCAGCTCGATGCGCCAGGCCGCCGCGTCGATCCGGTCGGCCAGGCTGCCGCCGCCGTTGAGCGGCGACTCGACGGCCTCCAGCACGTCGAGGCCGGGCGACAGGGCGGCGTCGAGGGCCAGCCGGAGGTCGGCCGGGTCGACGACGGCCCGCAGGCCGATCTCGAGATACTCCGCCTCACTGGCCACCCCGGTCGGGGCCGCGGAGGCGTAGGAGACCTTCGGGTGCGGGGTGAAGCCCTGGGAGTAGGCGATCGGGACGTTGGCCCGCAGCAGCGCCCGCTCGAACGCGCGGGCGAAGTCGCGGTGTGACGTGAACCGCATCGGGCCGCGTTTGGCATACCGCAGCCGGATGCGCTGGACGACCGGGTCCTGGTTGCTCTCCGGCTGACGCTTAGGCATGCGGCACCCGCAACCCGGTGCCCACCGGAGTGAGCGGCAGCAGCTTCTTGCCCGTGGGGCCGATCTGGATCTCGGTGTCCTGGCTCGGGCAGACGCCGCAGTCGAAGCACGGCGTCCAGCGGCAGTCGTCCTGCTCGTAGCCGGTCAGGGCGTCCTGCCAGTCCTGCCAGAGCCAGTCCTTGTCCAGCCCGGAGTCGAGGTGGTCCCAGGGCAGGACCTCGTTCTGGTCGCGGTCGCGCGTGGTGAACCAGGCGAGGTCGACGCCGAACGCCGGCAGCTCGGCGGCGGCCGCGTCCACCCAGCGCCGGAAGGAGAAGTGCTCGGACCAGCCGTCGAAGCGGCCGCCCTCCTCCCAGACCCGGCGGATGACCGCGCCGACCCGCCGGTCACCCCGGCTGAGCAGGCCCTCGACCAGCGAGGGCTCGCCGTCGTGATACCGGTAGCCGATCGCCTTGCCGAGCGACCGGTCCGCGTTGATGGCATCCTTGAGCAGCTTGAGCCGCCGGTCGATGACCTCCGGCTCCGCCATCGCCGCCCACTGGAACGGCGTGTGCGGCTTCGGCACGAACCCGCCGATGGACACGGTGCAGCGGATGTCGCGCGAGCCGGTGGCCGTGCGGCCGGCCCGGATCACCTCGTGGGCCAGCTTGGCGATCTGCAGCACGTCGTCGTCGGTCTCGGTGGGCAGGCCGCACATGAAGTAGAGCTTCACCTGCCGCCAGCCGTTGCTGTACGCCGTGACGACCGTGCGGATGAGGTCCTCCTCGGTGACCATCTTGTTGATCACCTGGCGGATCCGCTCCGAACCGCCCTCCGGCGCGAAGGTGAGGCCGGTGCGGCGCCCGTTGCGCGAGAGCTCCTGGGCGAGCGTGACGTTGAACGCGTCCACGCGCGTCGAGGGGAGCGACAGCGAGACGTTGGTGCCCTCGTACTGCTGGGCCAGGCCCGAGCACATGTCACCGATCTCGGAGTGGTCGGCCGACGACAGCGACAGCAGCCCGACCTCGTGGAACCCGGAGAACTCCAGCCCCTCCTGGACCATCTGCCCCACGGTCGTGATGCTGCGCTCCCGCACCGGCCGCGTGATCATGCCGGCCTGGCAGAACCGGCAGCCGCGGGTGCACCCGCGGAAGATCTCCACGGCATACCGCTCGTGCACCGTCTCGGCCAGCGGCACGAGCGGCCGCTTCGGATACGGCCAGGCGTCGAGGTCCATGGTGGTGCGCTTGTGCACCCGGAACGGCACGTCGGCCCGGTTGGGCACGACCCGCTGGATGCGGCCGTCGGGCAGGTAGTCGACGTCGTAGAAGCGCGGAACGTACACCGACTCGGTGCGGGCGAGCCGCAGCAGCAGCTCGTCGCGGCCGCCGGGCGACCCCTCGGCCTTCCACTCGCGGACGATGCCGGTGATCTCCAGCACCGCCTCCTCGCCGTCGCCGAGCACGGCGGCGTCGATGAAGTCGGCGATCGGCTCCGGGTTGAAGGCGGCGTGCCCGCCGGCGACCACGATCGGGTGCCGCTCGTCGCGCTCCCGCGAGTCGAACGGGATCCCGGCGAGGTCGAGCATGGTGAGCAGGTTGGTGTAGCCCAGCTCGGTGGCGAACGACACGCCGAACAGGTCGAACGCGTGCACCGGCCGGTGCGCGTCGACGGTGAACTGCGGCACGCCCTCGGCCCGCATGAGCGCCTCAAGGTCGGGCCACACGGCATAGGTGCGCTCGGCGAGCACGTCCGGCTGCTCGTTGAGCACCTCGTAGAGGATCTGCACGCCCTGGTTGGGCAGGCCGACCTCGTATGCGTCGGGATACGACAGCACCCACCGCACGGTCGCGGCGTCCCAGTCCTTGACGACCGCGCCGAGCTCACCGCCGACGTACTGGATCGGTTTGCTGATCCGCGGCAGCAGTCGCTCGAGTTGCGGGAAGACGCTCGTGACGCTCACGACTCCCCAGCGTACTCAACCCTGCCGCTGGCGCCGATGCGGCGCCCGGCCGGGCGGCGGCGCGGGCGGCGGGGTCATCGGCCGCGGCTCGGGAATGCGCAGCGTGACGGGCTTGCCCGGGGCGACCGTGAGCTGCTCGCCGTGGTGGCGCACGGTGATCTCGCCGTCCGTCACCTCGTAGGTGACCTCGCGGTGGTTCACGGTGACCCGCAGCACGGTGCCGCGGCAGGTGATGGCGAACCGCAGCCGGTCGAGCCGGCCCGGCAGCCGCGGGCTGAACGACAGCTCACCGCCGTAGTCGCGCATGCCGCCGAAGCCGGCGACGAGCGCCAGCCAGGTGCCCGCGAGCGACGCCATGTGCAGGCCGTCGCTGGAGTTGTGCTGCAGGTCGTAGAGGTCGACGAAGGCCGCCTCGCCGAGGTAGTCGTAGGCCAGGTCGACGTGCCCGACCTCGGCCGCCAGCACCGCCTGCGTGCAGGCCGACAGCGAGGAGTCACGGACCGTGCGCTGGTCGTAGTAGTAGAAGTTGCGGGCCTTCTCCTCCTCCGTGAACCGGTCGCCGCGCCAGTGCATCGCCAGGATCAGGTCGGCCTGCTTGACGACCTGCCTGCGGTACAGGTCGAAATAGGGGTAGTGCAGCAGCAGCGGATAGTGGTCGGGCGGCGTGTTGGCGAAGTCCCACTCCTGGTGCAGGGTGAAGCCCGCCGACTGCTGGTGCACCTCGAGCTCGTGGTCGTAGGGCAGGTGCACCTTGGCGGCGGCGTCGCGCCACGACGAGATCTCCTCGTCGTCGACGCCGAAGCGGTGGGCCAGCTCCGGGTGGCGCTCGGCGGCCTCGGCGGCGTGGTTGAGGTTGTGCTGGGCCATGAGGTTCGTGAAGATGTTGTCGTCCGAGATCGCGCTGTACTCGTCGGGCCCCGTCACGCCGTCGATGTGGAACACGCCGTGCCGGTCGTGGTGGCCGAGCGAGCGCCATAGCCGGGCCGTCTCCACCAGCAGCTCCAGCCCGGCCTCGGCCTCGAACCGCTCGTCGCCGGTCGCCTGCACGTAGCGGACCACCGCCGCGGCGATGTCGGCGTTGACGTGGAAGCCCGCCGTGCCGGCCGGCCAGTAGGCCGAGCACTCCTGGCCCCGGATCGTGCGCCAGGGGAACGCGGCGCCCTTCAGGCCGAGCGTGCTCGCCCGGTCGCGGGCCAGGTCGAGCGTGTCATGGCGCCACCGCAGCCCGTCGCGGGCCGTCTGTGGGTGGGTGTACGTCAGGACCGGCAGCACGAAGCTCTCGGTGTCCCAGAAGACGTGGCCGTCGTAGCCGCGCCCGGTCAGGCCCTTGGCCGCCATCGGCCGCGCCTCGGCCCGCGCGCCGGCCTGCATGAGGTGGAACAGCGCGAACCGCACGGCCTGCTGGATCTCGGCGTCGCCGTCGACCTCGACGTCGGCCTGGGCCCAGAAGCCGTCGAGGTACGCCCGCTGCGCCTTGACCAGCCCGTCCCAGCCGCCCAGCTTGGCGCCGGCGATCGCGCCGTGCACCTGGTCGCGGATCGCCTGCCGGGAGCGCTGGCTGGACCAGCCGTAGGCGAGGTACTTGACGATCCGCAGGCGCTGGCCCGGTTGCAGCTCGCACGCGAACGTCGTGCGCGCCCAGTCCTCGGTCGCCTCGGTCTGCGCGCGTACCGGCACCGGCGCGTCGATCTCGTGGTCCATCTCGGCGCCGAGGCGCAGGCGGCTCGCGTTCGTGTGGTGCAGCAGCTGCGCGTCGAGGCCGTGCGCGTAGTGCTCCTCGGCGACGAGCGCGTGCCCGAGCGCCGCGGCGACCCGCGGGTCCTTGCTCGGGACCGGCGTGTCCTCGTTGGCGACCAGCTCCGACTGCACGATCACCCGGGCCGGCTCGTCGACCGGCTCCACCTCGTAGAGGAACGCGGCGATCGAGCGCTGCTCCAGCGACACCAGCCGGGTCGTGCGCACCTTGATCCGCTGCTGGGCCGGCGACACCCACTCGACGTCGCGCTGCAGCGTGCCGGCCCGCAGGTCGAGCACCCGCTCGTGGGCGAGCAGCTTGCCGTACCGCACGTCGAACGGCTCGTCGTCGACCAGCAGCCGGAAGACCTTGCCGTTGGTGACGTTGAGGATCGACTGGCCCTCCTCCGGGAAGCCGTACCCGGCCTCGGCGTAGGGCAGCGGCCGCTCCTCGTAGAAGGAGTTGAGGTACGTGCCGGGCAGCCCGTACGGCTCGCCCTCGTCGAGGTTGCCCCGCAGCCCGATGTGCCCGTTGGAGAGCGCGAACAGCGACTCGGTCTGGGCGAGCGTGTCGAGGTCGAGCCGGGTCTCCCGCAGCGTCCACGCCTCGACCGGGAACGTGGCCATCAGCTCTCCCCCTTCGCCAGGAGTTCGGACAGGTCGGACACGACCCGGTCGGCGCCGGCCCGGCGCAGGTCCCCGGCGTGGTCGCCGCCGACCCGGTCGATGCCGACCACGTACCCGAATCCGCCCGCCTTCCCCGCCGCGACGCCGGCCAGCGCGTCCTCGAACACCGCGGCCTGCGCCGGCTCGACGCCGAGCTCCTCGGCCGCCGCGAGGAACGTGTCGGGCGCGGGCTTGCCCTTGAGCCCCCGCTCGCGGATCGTGACGCCGTCGACCCGGGCCTCCAGGTACCGCTCCAGCCCGGCCGAGGCGACCACCTGCCGCGTGTTGGCGCTGGAGCTGACCACCGCCCGGCGCAGCCCCTGCGCCTGCGCCTGTTCGAGGTACCGCACCGACCCCGGGTACGCCTCGAGCGTCCCCTCCTCCAACAGCCGCAGGAGCAGCACGTTCTTGCGGTTGCCGAGGCCGTTGACGGTCTGCGCGTCCGGCGGGTCGTCCGGCGAGCCCTCGGGCAGGGTGATGCCGCGCGAGGCGAGGAAGTCGCGCACGCCCGCCGCCCGGGGCTTGCCGTCCACGAAGTCGTTGTAGTCGGCGACCGGGTCGAACGGCCGCTGACCGGGCCGGTCCCGCAGGAACTCGTCGAAGGTCGCGGTCCACGCCCGGTTGTGGACGGCGGCGGTCGGGGTGAGGACGCCGTCGAGGTCGAACAGCAGCGCGGTCACGTGATCCGGTAGCCCCAGCACATCAGTCACGGTATCGCCGATACCCGAACTCAGCGTGGCGTGCACATGGTGGTTAGCCTTTGTGGGGTGACAGTCCCGCCCGACGAGACGCCGACGCAGCGCAACCCGACGTGGGTGGGGTCGGCCTCCGTTCCCTCCGGGGGGTCGCGGCGGCGACGGCAGTGGGAGGACACGCTCGACCTGCCCGCGGAGCCCGAGACGCGGCAGGAGCCCGTCGCGCCGCACGTCGTCTACGTACCCGTGCCGACGCCCGCGCATCCGCGCGGCGGCTACGGGCCGCCCCGCGGTGGCTACGGGCCCTACGGCCCCCCGCCCCCGGCGCCCCGGCGGCGGCGCAGCCGGTGGCCGTGGGTGCTGCTGTTCATCTTCGCGCTGTGCGCGGGGTGCTGCGGCGGCTCGTACGCGTGGGCGCGGCCCTACTGGGTGCAGTACCCCGCGTCGGTCGACACGCAGGCGACCGTCCCCGGGTTCACCCGCGTCGACGACGCGGCGGGCCGCAAGCAGGCGGCGGAGCTGCAGAAGTCCCTGACCTCGGACCACCTCGACGAGCAGGGTTTCACGGTGACGTACCAGGACGCCGGCAACCGCCAGCAGCGCGTGCTCGTCTTCGGGGCCACCCGGTTCCTCACCAACCCGGCGCGTGACCTGGACGCGAGCATGCGGAAGCTGGGCACGCGGATCCAGGTCTCCGACGTGCGCGACGTCGACCCGGGCGTCTTCGGCGGCGAGCAGCGATGCGCGTCGTCGCGCCTGGACGGCCGGTCGGCGACGGTGTGCGGGTGGAGCGACCACGGGGTGATCGCGATCGCGGTCTTCGGGGGCAAGAACCTGGATCAGGCGGCGACGGCGACGCGGAACCTGCGCGGGTCGATCGTCCAGCGCGGCTGACCCGTTTCGAGGGCCGGCCTCGCGAAGCTCAGTCGGCGGCGACCTGGTCGGGGCGCTTCGGGGCGTAGCGGCCCACGTACTCCTGGCCCGTCAGCTGCTGGATGGCGTTCATCAGCTTCAGCGTGACCTCGCGCAGGCCGCGGCTGTCGACCTCGCCGCCCCGCCACTGGCTCAGGTCCAGCGGCTCGCCGACGCGGACCTCGACCGACGGGCCCAGCTTCGGCATCGAGGCGCCGACGGGCTGGACCTTGTCGAAGCCCAGCAGGCCGATCGGGATGATCGGGGCCGGCGCGTCGAGCGCCAGCTTGGCCACCCCCGGGCGGCCGCGGTACAGGCGGCCGTCGACCGAGCGGGTGCCCTCCGGGAAGATGCCGAGCACGTGGCCCGCGCGCAGGACCGGCAGGGCGGCGTCGAGGGCCATCAGGCTGGCCCGGCCGCCGGAGCGGTCCACCGGGATCTGGTTCAGGCCGTACATGATGTGGCGCATCATCGTGCCCTTGAGACCCGGGCCCTCGAAATACTGGTTCTTGGCGAGGAAGTACACGTTGCGCGGGGTGATCGCGCCCATCATGACCGAGTCGATCACCGACTGGTGGTTGCTCGCCAGGATCGCCGGGCCGGTCTTCGGGATGTTGTCGAGTCCGATGATCCTGGGTCGCCAGAGCAGGCGGGTCAACGGTGCGACCGTCATCTTGCCGACCGTATAGAGCACGGACAACTGCCCTCCACCAGGCTCGACCGACAACGCCGCCGCACACTCTAACCGGGGTGGAGCCTCCGGTCAGCCGCAGGCGCCACAGCGTGGGCAACACCACCCACGGTCAGGTCAGCGCCTCACACGGGCCCGATCACCCGGACGGTCGTCAGGACGCGACCAGCACCAGCGCCGTCGCGGCGAGGCCCAGGCCGGCCAGTTGGACCGGCCGCATGCGCTCGCGGTCGATCGCCATGGCCAGCAGGACGGTCGTCACCGGGTACAGCGACGCGACCGGCGCGATGATGCTCAGGTCGCCGCGGTGCACGGCCAGCAGGTACAGCGCGTTCGCGGTCATGTCCAGCGCGCCGGCCAGGACCAGCCAGCGCAGCGTCGCGCCCCGGGGCAGGCCCTGGAACCGGCGCACGAGCGGATAGCCGCCGACCGCCAGCGCGGCGAGCTGGGCGCCCAGGACCGGCCAGAGGCCGCCGTCCCCGCCCGCCCGGTCCAGGCAGGTGAAGAACAGCCCGAACATCAGGCCGGAGAGCAGGGCCAGGCCGATCAGGCCCCGGGTGACTCGGGCGCCCGTGGAAGGGGCCAGGCTGACCAGGCCGATCGCCACGATCGCACAGCCGGCGCCGGTGAGCGCGACCGCGCCCGGGCGCTCGCCGGAGACCAGCCCGACGACGACCGGCAGCAGCGCCGTGGTGACCGCGCTGACCGGGGCGACCACGGCCATCGCGCCGCCGGCCAGGGCGCGGTAGAACACGAACATCCCCAGCACGCCGAAGACACCGGCGGCGGCGCCCCAGGCCAGCGCCGGCAGGCTCGCCGAGGCCGGTATCAGCATCAGGTACAGCAGGAGCAGCGGCAGGCTCGCCGCCTTCGACAGGACCACGACCACCAGGGCGTCGGCCCGCTGGCTCGCCTTCCCGCCGGAGAAGTCGCCGACGCCCCAGACCAGCCCGGACAGCGCCGCGAGCAAGATCCCGATCATGCAGCCCCCGCTCCGCTCCGGCCGCATGCCGTCAACCTGAGCCGATGATGAGCGGCCCCTCCGCTGCGCTCCGGACCGCTCATGTGAGCCGCTCGATCCGCACCGAGTCGGCCTCCAGCAGCTCGCAGAGCATGGAGGCGGCCGGGGTCAGGTCGACGTCCAGGCCCTCCAGCAGGAACACCGCGCTGGTCGTGGCGTCGGTCAGGGCCGTGCGGCGGCCCTGGCGCCAGTTCCAGCGGCGGCAGGTCACGCCCACGTCGTCGCGCCAGACGACCTCGCCCGGCTCCGGCGCCTCGACCACCGCGACGCCGTCCTTCACCGTGTCGAACGGCTCGTCGAGCGAGCGGCCCGAGGCGCGGACCAGCCGCTCGGTGCCCACGAGGGCCGAGCGGTCCTCGCCGCCGATCGGCACGGCGAAGCGGATGCTCACCGCGTTGTAGGCGTCGACCAGGCGGTTCACCGAGGGCAGGTCGCCCCGGGCCGCCCGCCTGCGCAGCGCCTCGGCCGAGCAGGGGGTGCGCTGGGGTTTCGCGCCGAACGCGCGGTACACGTCGCGCCAGGCCTCCAGGTGGGGATGCGGCGCGGTCAGGTCGCCGGCCGCGGCCACGGCGTCGCGCAGCGCCGACCCGTCGCCCGGCCCGTTGCGCAGCCCGTCGGCGAGCACGGCGAGGACGGTAGCCTCATGGCCCACGGAACGGCACAGGTCAAGAACGTCGTCGGCGATCGCGAACATGCCCCAGTGGTACCACAATATTGACCGTGGAGGAAAACATAATGACCGCCGAGCACGAGGCACAGGCGGCCATCGCCCGCCACGTGAAGCTGCTCAGGCAGGGCCGACGCTGGTCGCTGGACGAGCTCGCGAGCCGCTCCGGTGTGAGCAAGGGCATGCTCGTGCAGATCGAGGGCGCCCGCACCAACCCGAGCATCGGCACGCTGTGCCGCATCGCCGAGTCGTTCGGCGTGAGCATCGGCCGGCTGCTGGAGGCCGCGCCCGAGCCGGACGTGCGGCTCGTCGGGGCCGACGAGCCGCCGGTGCTGTGGCGCGGCGAGGCCGGCGGCACCGGCCGGCTGCTGCGCGGGGTGAACGACCCGGCGTTCGTCGAGGTGTGGGAGTGGCGGATGGCGCCGGGCGAGGACCACGACTCGGGCGACCACGCGCCCGGCACCCGCGAGATCCTCCAGCTGCGCGAGGGCGCGCTGGTGGTGACCGTCGACGGCGCCGGCTACGCGGTGCGGGCCGGCGAGACGATCGACTTCCGCGCCGACCGCCCCCACGCCTACCGGAATTCCGGCGACGTGGAGGCGGTCCTCACGATGGTGGTCGTGATGCCCGAGGGCGAACGCGACCGGTCACAGCGAGTGACCTGAGCGCGGCGGCCATCGGGGACGGTCGCCTGAAAAATGTCAGACCCGGGCGACCCGCACCCGGACGGGGTCGCCCTCGCCGACCTCGCCGGCGAAGCCGTCGGGCACCGGGCCGAGCGTCACCGCCTGCGCGAGGGTCTCGCCGGCCACGAACGCCGAGTGCACGGCGAGCGCGTCGGCGACCGCCTGCGGGCCGTCCACCACGACGGTGATCCGGTCCGAGACGTTGAGATCCGCGTCGCGGCGGGCCTGCTGCACGACCCGCACCAGGTCGCGGGCGAGGCCCTCGGCGGCGAGCTGCGGGGTGACCGCGCTGTCGAGCACGACCACGCCCTCGCCGCCGGGCAGCGGCGCCGACTGCGTCGGGTCGGCGGCGACGAGCTTCAGCTCGTACTCGCCCTCCCGCAGCTCGACCCCGCCGGCCGTGACGGCGCCGCCGCCCTGGACGCCCCAGTCGCCGGCCTTGACCGCCTTGATGACCGCCTGCACGTCCTTGCCGAGCCGGGGGCCGAGCACCCGCGGCACCAGCGTGAGCACCCGCGTGCAGTGGGCGGCCACGTCGCCGGTGAACTCGACCTCCTTCACGTTCACCTCGTCGGCCACGAGCGCGCCGAACGGCCGCAGCGCGTCCGCGTTCGCGGTGGCCACGGTCAGCTGGGCCAGCGGCAGCCGGACCCGCAGCCCGCGCGCCTTGCGCAGCGACAGCGCCGCTGAGCAGACGTCCCGGACCGCGTCCATGTTCGCGACCAGCTCGTGGTCGGCCGGGAACCGCTCCGCCGAGGGCCAGTCGGTGAGGTGCACCGACCGCTCGCCGGTGAGACCGCGGTAGATCTCCTCCGCGGTCAGCGGGGCCAGCGGCGCCACGACCTGGGTCAGCGTCGAGAGCACGGTGTACAGCGTGTCGAACGCGTCCCGGTCGCCCGACCAGAAGCGGTCGCGCGACCGGCGCACGTACCAGTTGGTGAGCGCGTCGAGGTAGGCCCGGACGGTCCCGGCCGCACCGGACAGGTCGTACGCGTCGAACTGCCGTCCGACGGCGGCCACCAGCTCCCCGGTCTTCGCCAGGACGTACCGGTCCAGCAGGTCGGTGCTGTCGGTGCGGTACCGCGCGGCGTAGCCGTCGGCGTTGGCGTAGAGCGAGAAGAAGTACCACACGTTCCACAGCGGCAGCAGGACCTGCCGGACCGCGTCGCGGATGCCGGCCTCGGTGACCGGCATGTCGCCGCCGCGCAGCACCGGCGAGGCGACCAGGAACCAGCGCATGGCGTCCGAGCCGTACTCGTCGAACACCCGGTAGACGTCCGGGTAGTTGCGCAGGCTCTTGGACATCTTGCGCCCGTCCTCGCCGAGGAGGATGCCGTGGCTGACGCAGTTGCGGAACGCCGGCCGGTCGAACAGCGCCGTGGCCAGCACGTGCATGGTGTAGAACCAGCCGCGGGTCTGCCCGATGTACTCCACGATGAAGTCGCCCGGGTAGTGGTGCTCGAACCAGTCGCGGTTCTCGAACGGGTAGTGCACCTGGGCGAACGGCATCGAGCCCGACTCGAACCAGCAGTCGAGCACCTCGGGGACGCGCCGCATCACCGACTGACCCGTCGGGTCGTCGGGGTTGGGCCGGGTGAGGTTGTCGATCTCCGGGCGGTGCAGGTCGGCCGGCCGCACCCCGAAGTCGCGCTCCAGCTCGTCGAGCGAGCCGTAGACGTCGACGCGCGGATACTGCGGGTCGTCCGACTTCCACACCGGGATCGGCGAGCCCCAGAACCGGTTCCGGCTGATCGACCAGTCGCGGGCGTTGGCCAGCCACTTGCCGAACGAGCCGTCCTTGATGTGCTCGGGCGTCCAGGTGATCTGCTGGTTGAGCTCCACCATCCGGTCGCGGAACGTCGACACGGCGACGAACCACGACGACACCGCCTTGTAGACCAGCGGGGTGTCGCAGCGCCAGCAGTGCGGATACGAGTGGGTGTAGGAGTCGTGGCGCACCACGACGCCGGCCGCCTTGAGGTCGCGGATCACCGGCTTGTTCGCCTCGAAGACCTGCAGCCCCTGGTAGTCGGGGACGATCGAGGTGAACCGGGTGTGCTCGTCGACGGTCACCACCGTGGGGATGCCGACCGACGCGCAGGCGTTCTGGTCGTCCTCGCCGAAGGCGGGCGCCATGTGCACGACGCCGGTGCCGTCCTCGGTGGTGACGAAGTCCGCCCCGATCACCTGGAACGCGTTCGGGGTGTCCGCGAGATAGTCGAAGAGGGGGGTGTACCGCCGGCCGACGAGCTCGGCGCCGCTGACCGACCCCACGCGGGTCGCGTCGGCGAGCTCCTTCTCGTAGGCGGCGACCCGCGACTCGGCGAGGATGTAGCGGGCGCCGTTCTCCTCGAAGACCGCATACTCGATCTCGGGGCCGACCGCGACCGCCAGGTTCGACGGGAGCGTCCACGGCGTGGTCGTCCAGACGAGGATCTTCTCCCCGGTCTCCAGCTGGAACGCCACCGTCAGCGCCGGGTCCTGCCGGTCGCGGTAGACGTCCTCGTCCATCCGCAGCTCGGTGTTGGACAGCGGCGTCTCGCAGCGCCAGCAGTACGCGAGCACCCGGAAGCCCTCGTAGACCAGACCCTTGTCGTGCAGGGTCTTGAACGCCCACATGACGCTTTCCATGTAGTCGAGGTCGAGCGTCTTGTAGTCGTTGGTGAAGTCGACCCACCGGGCCTGCCGGGTGACGTAGCGCTCCCAGTCCTGGGTGTAGCGCAGCACCGACTCCTTGGTGGCCGCGTTGAACTTGTCGACGCCCAGCTGGAGGATCTCGGCCTTGGTCGTGATGCCGAGCTGCTTCTCCGCCTCGACCTCGGCGGGCATGCCGTGACAGTCCCACCCGAAGCGGCGCTCGACCCGGAAGCCCCGCATGGTCTTGTACCGCGGAACGACGTCCTTCGCGTAGCCGGTCAGCAGGTGGCCGTAGTGCGGCAGGCCGTTGGCGAACGGCGGGCCGTCGTAGAAGACGAACTCGTTGTCGCCGTCGACGCCGGCCGCGCGCTGCTCGACCGACGCCTCGAAGGTCCCGTCCTGCGCCCAGAACTCGAGCACCTCGCGCTCGACCTCGGGCAGGTTGGGGCTGGCGGGCACGCCCGCGCCGGTCCGGTGCATGGGGTAGGCCATCGGGGGCCACTCTCCTCGCGTGGTCTGCAGTTTCCTGTCCACGCGGGGACGAACCCGTCGCCGGGTCCGCGGTACCACCCCGCTTGCCGCCCGATCTTCCCGGCGGCCGCTCGTTGGCCGGCTGTGACGGGCCGTCCCGTCCGGTTCTACTGAGGCTCGCGCCCGTTCTTCCGGAGGCTCACCGGTGATGGCCGGGTCGATGCCTGTACGTCGAGGATACCGCGCCCCGCGAGCGGGTTTCCGGCCCACCCATAAGAAATAGTAAAGAAACCTTGACATTAATCGCGCGCTCGGCTTTCGTGGAGCACACGTCGACGCCCATCGACGCCACCCCCACCTGGAGCCGCCATGCGCCCACGCAAGATCGCCCTGCTCGCGGGGTCCGGCGCGGCCGTCCTGACCCTCGCCGGGGTCGCGATCGCCATGCCCGCCTCCGCCGCCGAACTGCTCACCAACCCCGGGTTCGAGACCGGCAACGCCTCGGGCTGGACCTGCGAGGCCGGCGCCTCGGTCACCTCGGGCGGCGCCCGCTCGGGCACCTGGAAGCTGGCCGGGACGCCCGGCGGCGGCACCGCGAAGTGCTCGCAGACGGTGTCGGTCCAGCCCAACACGAAGTACACCTTCTCGGGCTACGTCAACGGCTCCTACGTGTTCATCGGCGCCACCGGCGGGGTGGACGCGAGCACCTGGACCCCGGGCACCGGGGGCGCCTACGCGCCGCTGTCGGTGTCGTTCACCACCGGCGCGTCCCAGACCTCGGCCGTCGTCTACGTCCACGGCTGGTACGGCCAGCCCGCGTACACCGCCGACGACTTCTCGGTGAGCGGCCCCGGCGGCAACCCGACGACCGCGCCGCCGACCACGGCGTCGCCGTCGCCGTCCCGCTCGTCGGCCTCGCCGTCCGCGTCGCCGTCGCGTTCGCCCTCGCAGTCCGCTTCGCCGTCGCCGTCGACCTCCCAGCCGCCGACCGGATCGCTGCCGAAGCACTTCCTGACCGGGTACTGGCAGGACTTCGTCAACGGCGCGGCCAAGCTGCGGCTGCGGGACGTGCCGGCCGAGTACGACCTCATCGACGTCGCGTTCGCCGAGACCGGCTCCCAGCCCGGCCAGCTCACCTTCCAGGTCGACCCGGGCCTGTCGGCGGCGCTCGGCGGGTACACCGACGCCGACTTCAAGGCCGACGTCGCCACGCTGCACTCGCGGGGCAAGAAGGTGATCCTCTCGGTCGGCGGTGAGGCCGGCCGGGTGAGCGTCGGCGACGCCACCGCCGCGACGAACTTCGCGAACAGCGCGTACTCGCTCATGCAGCAGTACGGGTTCGACGGCGTCGACATCGACCTGGAGAACGGGCTCAACCCGACCTACATGGCCCAGGCCCTGCGCGCGCTGCGGGCCAAGGCCGGCGCGAACCTCATCATCACCATGGCGCCGCAGACGATCGACATGCAGTCCACGGGCAGCAGCTACTTCGCGCTCGCCCTGTCGATCAAGGACATCCTGACGGTCGTCTACACGCAGTACTACAACAGCGGCAGCATGCTCGGCTGCGACCAGATGCAGGCGTACTCGCAGGGCACGGTCAACTTCATCACCGCGCTCGCCTGCATCCAGCTGGAGAACGGCCTGCGCCCCGACCAGGTCGCCGTCGGCCTGCCGGCCGGCCCCGGCGCCGCGGGCGGCGGCGTGGTCTCGCCGACCGTCGTCAACCAGGCGCTCTCCTGCCTGGCGACGGGGACGAGCTGCGGAACTTTCAAGCCGCCGCACACCTACCCGGGCATCCGCGGGGCGATGACCTGGTCCATCAACTGGGACGTCACGAACGGCAACAACTTCGCTCGCACCGTGAAGCCCCACCTCGCCACACTGCCCTAGATCTTCCGGACCTGATTCGTGGGGAGGGCAGTGGTTCCCGCGGCCGACGTCGGCAGCGGCCGCGGGAACC
Source organism: Dactylosporangium sucinum (assembly GCF_014647515.1). Taxonomy (GTDB): domain Bacteria; phylum Actinomycetota; class Actinomycetes; order Mycobacteriales; family Micromonosporaceae; genus Dactylosporangium; species Dactylosporangium sucinum. The sequence goes on from NZ_BMPI01000013.1 coordinate 196,261, forward strand.
GCCGCCCGTAGCGCAGCTTTCCTCCACCAACACCGTGTGGGGAGCGGGTGTCCCAGCACCCGCTCCCCACACGACTGTCTTCCTCAGTGCGCGCCGAAGGTCGGCATCGGCGCCGGGATGATCGGGATCATCCCGCCCGGCACGTCGGTCGGGTCGGGCATCGGGATCGTGCCGCCCGGCGCCGGCACGCCCAGGGTGCCGGTCGGGTTCGGCACCACCGTGAACGTGTCCGTCGGGTACGGCAGCACCGTGCAGGCCACGGACGGGCCCGGCACGACGGTTTCCGTCGGCAGCGGCACGCCGGCCGTGCCGGTCGGGTTCGGCAGCGGCACGCCCACGGTGTCCGTCGGCGTCGGGTACGAGTACGGGTTCGTGGTGTCCGCCGGCGTGGGCAGCGGGCTGGAGCCGTTCATGCCCGGCGGGACGATGATCACCGCGCCGGTGCCGGACGGGCTCGGCGCCGGCGTCCCGGCGCCCGGCACGGTCGGGACGGCGCCCGGGATGGTGCCGGTCGGGTTCGGCACGGCCGTGAACGTGCCGGTCGGGCTCGGCACACCGGGGCTCGCCGTGGCGCACGGGTCGTCGAACACGCCCGGATCGGTGGTCGGCGTCGCCGCCGGGTCGGGCGGCAGCGCGGTGCTCCACGGATCCCGCGGCGGCGTCTCGGCAACCCCGCCGGGGCCGGTGGTCGTGGCGGCGGCGGTGGTCTGCTGGACCACCCCGGCGGTCAGGACCGCGGCACAGCACGCGGCCCCGACCACGACGGGCGTCCGGCGCCGGCGAGCGGCTCGGGTCGGCTGGTGGTCCTCGGTGACAGGCATTTCCTGAATCCCCCGTTGATCTCGGCTGCGGGCCGGGCGCCACGGGTGATCGGGCGGACGGCCCCTCCACCTCACGGTTGCACGGAGGGTGGCCGACCAGGTGGAAAGCGGGCTATTCGCCCACGGCACCGGGAGAAGCTGGAATAATGCCTTATTCGGCCAGCTCGGGGAACCAGAGCGCGATCTCGCGCTTGGCGCTGTCGGGCGAGTCCGAGGCGTGCACGAGGTTCTCGCGGTTGGAGAGCGACAGGTCGCCCCGGATGCTGCCCGGCTGGGCCTTGCGGCCGTCGGTCGCGCCGATGAGCGTGCGCACGACCGTGATGGCCTCGTCGCCGGCGACGATCAGCGACACCAGGGGGCCGCCGGTCATGAAGTCGCGCAACGGCGGGTAGAAGTCGCGCTCGACGTGCTCGGCGTAGTGCTGGTCGGCCAGTGCCACGTCCATGGTGCGCAGGGTCATCGCGTCGATGGTGAGCCCCTTGCGCTCCAGTCGGGAGATGACCTCACCGACGAGACCGCGCCGGACGGCGTCCGGCTTGATGAGAACGAGCGTGCGCTCGGCCACGACGATCCTCCAAAGCTGGTGCTGGTACCACCCGGAGCCTACCCAGCGTCACCGAACCGGCCCCGCCAGGGTGCCGCGGACTTCCGTTTGGGTGATGATCAGGCATAGCCTGGTGTCACAGTCGTCTGGGGAGGTCGACTTGCCGTCCCGCACCAATCCGCCGTCGTCCGGCAGCCGGGGGCTCGTCATCGCATCGTTGGTCCTCGTGGGCGGCCTGCTGGCCTCCTGCGGCTGGGGCCAGGAGAATCCGGTGCTCGTCGCGCTGGGCGTCGTCGTGGTGGCTGCCGGCCCGCTCGGCGTGATGTTCCTGAACTCGCGCAACCGCGTCCGGCAGTATGTCTACGGTCAGGCCACAGTGGACGACATCTCGCCCCGGCCGTCGACCGAGGCCCGCGCCGCCCGCGCCCGGCTGCGCCTGACGGTCCGCGCGACCGGCATCAACGGCGTCTCCGTGTCGCTGACGGATCCGGCGGTGCCGCTGGAGAAATGGCCGGAGCCCGGCGCCACCCTGCCGGTGCGGGTGCTCAAGGGCAAGCCGGCCCGGGTGACCGTCCGCTGGGACCGCGTGCAGACGCACGAGGAGGCGATGGCCGAGGAGCTGCTCACCCCGCCCGGCACGCCCCCGTCCCCCCGCAACAGGTACTCGGTCGATGGCGAGAGCTACCTCGACGCCCCGCTGCACATCCCGCCCGACGACCGCCCGACGATGGATCTGCCGCCGGTCACCGCCCCGATCACCGAGCCGCCCCGCCACGCCGGCCGCCCGATCGTCTCCGGCGGCGGCCCGGCGACGGCGGTCGCGGACCGCCCGGCCCGCCCGGCCGGCCCGGAGGCGCCCGAGGGCATGCGGGCCGAGCCCCTGGCCGCCTCCCGCGCCGAGGCCGTGCAGGCCGCCGAGGCCGAGGCACTGGCGGGCGGGGAGCTGCGCGAGGACGACGTGGAGGTCGCCGAGCCGCCGGCCGGGGCCGGGCACCACCTGCCGCCCGCGGTCGACGCGCTGGCGACCGGCCGCCCGGAGCCCGAGGAGATCCCCACCTCCGCCCAGGCCGCCGGCGCGGAGCCGGCCGGGCCGGGCACCGCGCTGGTGCCGGCGCAGGGGGTGCGCTCCGACTGGCGGCCCGACCGCACGACGGCGATGCGGACCGAGTCCTCGCAGGGCGTGCGGGTCGACGCACCGCTCGGCCTCAGCGACCACCCCAACGGGCCGGTCGAGACCCGGGCCGCGCTCGGCAGCGTGTCCGCCGACGACGAGCCGTGGGTGGGCCGGCTGCCCTCCCGGCCGGTGCCGGGCAGCGGCCACCGCCGGCCCAGCCCCCGGCCCCGTCCGAGCCCACGCCCGAGCCAGCGGCGCCGCACGGAGAAGCCGGACGCCGACCGCGACAGCCTGTCGCTGCTGGGGACGGTGGCGCCGCCGGACGAGTACACGATCCCCGAGGGCGGCTCCCTGCTGACCCCGACCGAGACACCGCCGGCCGAGGCACCGCCGGCCGGCACCGCGCCGGCCGGGACCGCCGAGGACGCCGTGGTGGAGGAGGCCGCGGCCGAGCCGGTGACGGTGTCCACCGTGGACGGCGAACCGGCCGCCGAACCCCTCGCCGAGCCCCTCGCCGAGGCCGGCGCCGACGCGAAGATCGGCCCGGAAGCCGAGCCGGACACCGAACCGGAGACCGAGCCGCTGGCCGAGGTCCCGCCGGAGGCCGTCTCCACCACCGTGTCCACCGTGTCCACCGTGGACAGCGAACCGGCAACCGAGCCCCTCGCCGAGGCCGCGCCGCTCGCCGCGCCGCTGACCGAAGCCGAGCCCGGCAGCGAGCCCCTCGACGAGACCGGCAGCGGCGCCGAGGCGCCGCCGGTCATCGCGTCGTACCCGGACCGGGAGACCGAGCAGCTGCCGATCCGGCTGCCCCGCCTCGAACACACCGCCGACCGGTTCACCGGGCCCGACGCGACGCCCGTGGAGACGCTCGAAGGCACCGTCCTCGACGCGCCCGCCGACGAGCCGCCGGCTCCCGCCGGGGAGCTGGCACCCGCCGTCGAGGAGGAGACGCCGCCCGCGGTCGTCGAGGAGCCCACCGCTGAACCCGGCCGGGCCGCCTCGGCCTGGGCGGCCAACGGGCGGGGGCCGGTGCCCGTCGGGGCCGGGCTGTACAGTGCGCCGCCCATCTGGCCCAAGCCCCGCGAGGCCGGGCCGGCCGACGACGACGAGGCGGTGACGCCCGACCCGTACGCGACGGAGCACTACCTGCCGGAGGACCAGCTCGAGGAGCAGCCGCTGGCGGAGGGGGCCGTCGCCGAGTTCCTCGCCGCCTCCCCGCGCCAGCAGGCGATGCCGCTCAACGGGGTCGCCGGGGTGAGCGTCACGCTCATCGTGTCCGACCTGCAGCGGTCGCTGCGCTTCTACCGCGACACGATCGGGCTCACCGAGCTCGACAGCGGGCCGACCAGCGCCGTGCTCGCCAGCGGCGACGCCCGGGTCGTGCTGCGCCGGGTCGCCGACATGCCGCCGGTCGACCGTCGGGTCGTGCACCTCAACCTGGAGGTGCCCGACGTGTACGAGGCGTACGAGCGGCTGCGCGAGCAGGGCGTCGACTTCGTGCACCGGCCCCGGGTGGTGCCGCAGGGCGAACAGCTGGAGCTGTGCTCGGCGACGTTCCGCGACCCCGACGGGCACGCGATCGCCCTGACCCGCTGGGAGCTGCGCCGCTGAACCGCCGCTGAACCGCCGCTACGACCCGTCGTAGCGGCGCAGCGTCTCGGCCGCCTGCGCGCGCATGAGCGCCCGCAGCTCCGGCGGGTCGAGCACCTCCACGTCCGGCCCGAACCGGCCCAGGTCGATCCGCGCGTGCTCGAACGACTCGAGGGGCAGCACCACGCGGACCCGGCCGTCGGCGTCGGGCTCGCCGGCCGTCTCCCGCAGCGCCCGCTCGGCGACGGGGCCGAGCATCCACCACATGCCGGCGGCGCGCGGCCCCACCAGTACCGTCGCGAAGCCACTGCGGTAGAGCGTCTGCTGCAGCCGGTCCGACCACTCCAGCCAGTACCGCTGGAGATCGAAGCCGGGCAGGCGCTCGAAGCGCTCGTCCAGCGCCGTCACCGCGTCCATGCGGGAGACCCGGTAGGCGTTGACGCGCTCGCGCCCCCGCGCCACGCAGTACCAGGCGGTGCCCTTGAGGACCAGGCCGAGCGGTTCGAGGGTGCGGTCGACCTCGGTGTTGTCCCATTTCGTGTACCGCAGCCGCAGCCGCCGCTGCTCCCAGACGGCCCCGGCGACGGTGTCGAGGTGCGGCGGCGCCTCCGGGTCGCGGAACCAGCCGGGCGCGTCGACGTGGACCCGCTCCTGGATGCGCTCGGCCGTCGAGCGCTGCTCCCGCGGCATCGCCGCCAGCAGCTTGAGCTGCGCCGCCTCCAGGGTCGGGCCGAGCCCGAGGTGCGCGGCGGTGGCGCCGCTGCCGGTCAGGAACAGCGCGGCCGCCTCGTCGGTGGTGAGCCCGGTGAGGCTGGTGCGGTAGCCGTCGACGAGCTGGTACCCGCCGGCCGGGCCGCGGTCGGCGTAGACGGGCACCCCGGACGCCGAGAGGGCCTCGATGTCGCGGTACACGGTGCGGACGGAGACCTCGAGCTCGTCGGCGATCTGCTGGGCGGTGAGCCGCCCGCGCGTCTGCAGGAGCAGCAGCGTCGACAGCAGCCGGCTCGCCCGCACGTCAGTCGGGCTTGTTCGCGTAGACCGAGCTCCGGACGTACAACACGTAGAGCCAGGTCAGCCCGAAGACGATGCCGAGCGCCAGGAGCGCCCAGTGCAGCGCGCCGCCGACGAGCAGCGCGACCTGCACGGCCAGCCCGGCCCACCACGCCCAGGCCCGCTTGAGCAGGCCGCAGAGCACGAAGCAGACCACCGCGAGGGCCACGCAGGTCCAGATGGCGGCGGTGTTGCCGCCGTCGCCGAGCTTGGCCAGCGGCAGCAGGGCGAGCAGCAGCACGACGCCCTCGACGGCGAGGGCGGCCGCGCCGACGCCGCGGACGGCCGCGCCCGGGTTCTTCAGGCCGGGGGTGCTCATCGCTTCAGCAGCCCGCGGGCGTCGGCGACGGTCACGACCGAGCCCGTGATGAGGATGCCGACCGTGCCGGGCACCGCGTTGTCGGACTCGGCGAGCGTCACGGCGGTGTCGATCGCGTCGGGGAACGCCGCTACCACGTGGACCCGGTCGGGGCCGAAGACCTCCTCGGCGAGCGCGCCCAGCTGCGCCGCCGACATGGCCCGCGGCGAGCTGTTGCGGGTGACGACGATGCTCTCGGTGATCGGCTCCAGCAGCTCCAGCATGCCCTCGACGTCCTTGTCGGCGAGCGCCGCGACGACCGCGACCAGGCCGGCGAACGCGAACTCCCCGGTCAGCGCCTTGACCGTGGCCCGCATGCCGGCCGCGTTGTGCGCGGCGTCGAGCAGGATCGGCGGCGAGTTGCGGACGCGCTCCAGCCGGCCCGGCGAGGTCGCGCCCGCGAACCCGTCGCGGACGGCCTCGGCGCTGAGCGACCGCTCGGTGCCGGCGCCGAGGAACGCCTCGACGGCCGCGAGCGCGAGCGCGGCGTTCTGCGCCTGGTGCTCGCCGTGCAGCGGCAGGAAGATCCCCTCGTAGACGCCGGACAGGCCCTGCAGGGTGAGCACCTGCCCGCCGACGGCGAGGTCGCGCTGCACCACGCCGAACTCGCGGCCCTCGCGGGCGATCGTCGCGCCGACCTCCGCGCAGCGCTCCAGGATCGGGCGCATCGCCTCCTCGGGCTGCAGCGCGCAGATGAGCGTCGAGCCCTTGTGGACGATGCCGGCCTTGGCCAGCGCGATGTCCTCGATGGTGTCGCCGAGCCACTCGGTGTGGTCGAGGCCGATCGGGGTGATGACCGTGGTCTGCGCCTGCAGCACGTTGGTGCTGTCGTCGGCGCCGCCGAGCCCGACCTCGACCACGGCCACGTCGACCGGCGCGTCGGCGAACGCGGCGAACGCCATCGCCGTGGTCATGTCGAAGTACGAGAGGGGCTCGTCGCTGCGCGCGTCGAGGTACTCGGCGAGCGGCGCGACCTCCTCGTACACCTCGACGAACCGCTCCTCGCTGATCGGCTCGCCCTCGATGCTGATCCGCTCGGTGATGCTCTGCAGGTGCGGGCTGGTGTACCGCCCGGTGCGCAGCCCGTGCGCGCGCAGCAGCGAGTCGATCATCCGGGCCGTCGACGTCTTGCCGTTGGTCCCGGTGAGGTGGATCGCCGGATACGCGCGCTGCGGGCTGCCGAGCGAATCGAGCAGCGCCTCGATCCGCGAGAGGTCGAAGACCATGCGGGTGAACCCCCGCCCCAGCAGGGCCTGATCAACCTCCGAGAACGTGGTCATGCCGCATGCCTTTCGTGCTGAGCCTCCCGGTGACCGGCCCCTCCGCTTCGCTCCGGACCGGTCACAGCGCGTCCAGCTGGGCGGCGATCCGGGCCAGGTCGGCCTCGGCGGCCGCCAGGCGCTGGCGGATCTTCGCCACCACGGGCTCGGGGGCCTTGTCGGTGAAGGCGGGATTGCCGAGCTTGGCCCGGCACTGCTCGGCCTCCTTCTCCGCCGCCGCCTTGTCCTTCGTGAGCCGGGCCCGCTCGGCCGCAACGTCGATCGCGCCACGGGTGTCGAGCTCGACGGTCACGCCGACGCCGACCGCCAGCTTCGCCGTCGCGGCGAAGTCGTCGCCGGCCGCGTCGAGCCGGGCCAGCGAGCGGATCAGGCCCTCGTGCGCCGTCAGACCGGCCCCGGCGAGGCCGTCGAGCCGGGCCACGACCCGCTGCGACGGCTTGACGCCCTGGTCGGCCCGGAACCGGCGGACCTCGGTGACGACCCGCTGCAGGTTGGCCAGCTCCGCCTCGGCCGCGTCGTCGATCCGCGACTCGTCGGCCACCGGCCACGCGGCGCGCACGACGGTGCGGTCGCCGGTGAGCGTGGTCCAGAGCTCCTCGGTCACGAACGGCATGATCGGGTGGAGCAGCCGCAGCAGGCGGTCGAGCACGTGGCCGAGGACGCGGCGGGTGCGTTCCTTGGCGGCCTCGTCGGTGCCGGACAGCACCGGCTTGGTCAGCTCCAGGTACCAGTCGCAGACGTCGTCCCAGGCGAAGTGGTACAGCGTGTCGCAGACCTTGGCCAGCTCGAACGCCTCGAACTGCTCGTCGACCTCGCCGATCACGTGCTGCAGCCGGGACAGGACCCACCGGTCGACCGTGGTGAGCTCCTCCTGCGCGGGCAGCTCGCCGGCGAGCGTGGCGCCGTTGCTCAGCCCGTAGCGCGTGGCGTTCCACAGCTTGTTGCAGAAGTTCCGGGCGCCCTGCACCCAGTCCTCGCTGACCGGCACGTCCGCGCCCGGGTTGGCGCCGCGGGCCAGCGTGAAGCGGGTGGCGTCGGCGCCGAAGCGCTCGATCCAGTCCAGCGGGTCGACGACGTTGCCGAACGACTTCGACATCTTCTTGCCGTACTGGTCGCGGACCATGCCGTGCAGCATGATCACGTCGAACGGCTGGCGGCCGTCCATGGCGTAGAGCCCGAACATCATCATGCGGGCGACCCAGAAGAAGAGGATGTCGTACCCCGTGACGAGCACGCTCGTGGGGTAGAACTTCGCCAGGTCGGCGGTCTGGTCGGGCCAGCCGAGCGTGGAGAACGGCCACAGCGCCGAGGAGAACCAGGTGTCGAGGACGTCGGGATCCTGGGTCCAGCCCGGGCCGCTCGGGGCCTCCTCGTCGGGTCCGACGCAGACGACCTGGCCCTCCGGCCCATACCAGACCGGGATGCGGTGCCCCCACCACAGCTGCCGCGAGATGCACCAGTCGTGCATGTTGTCGACCCACCCGAAGTACCGCTTGGTGAGCTCCTGGGGCTCGACCCGCACCCGCCCGTCGCGCACGGCGTCGCCGGCCGCCTTCGCGAGCGGGCCGGTGCGCACGAACCACTGCAGCGACAGCCGCGGCTCGACCGTCGTGCTGCACCGCTGGCAGTGCCCGACGGCGTGCACGTAGGGCCGCTTCTCGGCGACGATGCGCCCCTCGGCCCGCAGCGCGGCGACGACCGCCGGCCGGGCCTCGAAGCGGTCGAGACCCAGGAACGGCCCGTGCACGGTGATCACGCCGTGCTCGTCCATGATCGTCAGGTTGGGCAGGTGGTGCCGCTGGCCGATCTCGAAGTCGTTGGGGTCGTGCGCCGGCGTGACCTTGACCGCACCGGTGCCGAACGCCGGGTCGACGTGCTCGTCGGCGACGATCGGGATCCGCCGCCCGGTCAGCGGCAGCTCGACCTCGGTGCCGACCAGGTGCCGATACCGCTCGTCGTCGGGGTGCACGGCCACCGCCGTGTCGCCGAGCATGGTCTCCGCCCGGGTGGTGGCCACGACGATCGCGCCGTCGCCGTCGCCGTAGCGGATCGAGACCAGCTCGCCGTCGTCGTCGGAGTGCTCGACCTCGATGTCGCTCAGCGCGGTGAGGCAGCGCGGGCACCAGTTGATGATGCGCTCGGCCCGGTAGATGAGGTCGTCCTCGAACAGCCGCTTGAAGATGGTGAGCACGGCGCGGGACAGGCCCTCGTCCATCGTGAACCGCTCGCGGCTCCAGTCGACGGAGTCGCCGAGCCGGGTCATCTGCCCGAGGATCTTGCCGCCGGACTCGGCCTTCCACTGCCAGACGCGCTCGACGAACGCCTCCCGGCCGAGGTCGTGGCGCGACAGGCCCTCGCCCGCCAACTGCCGCTCGACCACGTTCTGCGTGGCGATGCCGGCGTGGTCCATGCCGGGGAGCCAGAGCGTCTCATACCCCTGCATGCGCCGCCGGCGGGCCAGCGAGTCCTGGACGGTGTGGTCCAGGGCGTGGCCGATGTGCAGCGACCCGGTGACGTTCGGGGGCGGCAGCACAATCGTGAACGGCGGGCGGTCGCTCTTCGCGTCCGCCTGGAAGAGGCCGTCGGCTACCCATTGCTCATACCGCCGCTGCTCGACGTCACCGGGCGCGTACTGAGCCGAGAGCGCCGGGGCCCCGCCGGGGGTTGCCTCGCTCGTCAGTGGAGTATCCGTCACACGCAAAGTCTAGAACTGTCGCACGGGGGGTCTACGCTCGCCAGTGCCCCCTCACTCAGGAGACTGATCGACGGTGACCTACCCGCCCCGCCCGCCGGACGACGAGCCGCGTTCCCAGCCGTTCCAGCCGATGTCGTATGACCTCGCGCCCGAGTTCGGCACGCCGCCGCCACCGCCTGCGGACGCCCCGGCGTACGGGCCGCCACCCGGCTATCAGCAGCCTCCGCCGCCCGCTCCGGCCTATCCGCCGGCCGCCTACCAGGCACCCGCGCCCGTGGGCCCGCCGCCGGTCGTGCCGCCCGGATACGGGCCGGGGCCGGCCTACCCGGCGCCGCCGCCGATGGTGCCGTCCGCGCCGCCGAAGAAGGCCAGCGCCCTGAAGGTCACGCTGAGCATCGTCGGCGGCGTCTTCCTGGTGTGCGCGATCGCCGCCTGCGTCTTCCTCTACCCGGTGTTCTCCGAGGCCGGCGCCACGGTGTCGGCCCCGGCGACGCTCCCCGGCGGCCTGCAGAAGCAGGACTCGGACACGATGCAGCAGCTGGCCGACTCCCTGGAGTCCGACCTGCGCAACGACCTCGACACGGTCGACCAGGTCGCGGCCGGCATCTACGCCGACGGCAACGAGCAGAAGCCCGTGATCCTGGTGGCCGCCACCTCGACGATCCTCAGCCCGGCCTCGGAGCTGGACAAGGCCTTCAAGGGCTTCTCGAGCGGCTCGGACACGATCGGCAGCCCCACCGAGTACGACGCCGGCAAGTGGGGCGGCAAGCTGCGGTGCGCCGAGGGCACGAGCTCGGAGATCAACATGACGGTGTGCGCGTGGGCCGACCACGGCAGCCTGGGCGTCGGCGTCTTCGTCAACCGCGGGGCGCCGGAGTCCGCGGCCCTGTTCCGCGACATCAGGGACGTCGTCCAGAACCGCTGACCGCGCTCCGGGCCGGTCGCCGCCGTCGGGCAACGACCGGCCTCGTGCGCTGCGCGCTCTTGTCGCGCGCCCTTGTTGCGCGGTCTTGTTGCGCGGTCTTGTCGCGCGGCTGCCCTGAGCTCTGGCGCCCCGCTTTCGGCGGCGCGGTTCCGCACTCCGCACAGCTGAACCCGACCGCGGGTCCTTCGGCGTCGGCGCGACCGTCTCGCCGCTCAGCCGTTCGTTCCCGGCGCGGGTCGTGCCCGCTCCCCCGGCCACAGGGGTCAGGGGCGGTGTTCGACGGCCTGGCGGAGGTCGAGGATGGTCTTGGCGGCGTCGGCCGGCTGGCGGCCCGGCAGGAGGGCCACGCCGACGGAGCCGTTGTCGGCCCAGCCGCAGACCGTGAGGTCGCCGTCCTGGGTGGTGGTGACGCCGCAGCGGACCGTGCCGCCGAGGTCGCCGGCCGGGACGTCGTGGACGTTGCCTACGCCGCCGCTGTCGTCGGCCACCACCGCGAACGCGTCCTTGAGCGACTCCTCGGGCTTCCAGACCCGCGCGGTGCCCGCCACGAGGATGACGCTGCCGGCCTGGTCCTTGTAGATGAGGCCGACGCTGGCGTCGAGGTTCACCTCGGTGGCGATGGCGTCGCGGACGTACTCCGCGGTGTCCTTCGCGTCGTCGCTCTTGTCGAGCGTGAACGCCCCCACCTGGTCCGGCGACCGCAGCTCGACGTCGCTCTGCTGGAGCACCCGGAGCACGGTCGGCCCGTACACGATGCCCGACACCAGCACCGCCACCCCGGCGATGGCGGCGCAGACGATTGCGATCCGCTTGATCGGTAGCCCAGAACGCGGCGCTTCCTCGCGCTCCTCGTCCTCGTGCTCGTCCGTCGATCGAAACAGCCCAGAGGGTTCGGCCATCGGCGCAGCGTAGCAGCGCCGGCTAAGTCCCTCGTCCAGGGTGTTGTGCGGCATTCCCAGGAAACGCTTCAGGGGCCCACCGGAATCGGTGGGCCCCTGAAGGAAAGTTTGTCCGGCGGCGTCCTACTCTCCCACACT